>CBFGUR010000010.1:0-180482 GCA_965652275.1 uncultured Polyangiaceae bacterium
GTTCAGGGCTCATCGCGCTTCAACAGGCGTGACAAGTTTTCAGACCGGCTCTTAGGGTTCGGCGAACCTACCTTATTCCACCAGATCCAAACGCCCGTTCCGCTGAGCACGCAGACGGCGATTCCAACGATGGAGATGAAGACGCGGTAGAGGAAGCCTCCGCCATCGATCGTGCCGAAGTGCAGCTGATAGAGCCAAGTCGACAGCGTCTCCGAAGCGCTTTCGCCCGTCGGAAGCCACGCGCCCCGGCGCTCCCCCGAATCTCCGTCGATCCAGATCGTCGTGTTCGCATATTTTTGTGAGATGTCGCGACTGCTGTACACGCGATATTCGTAGACGCCGCTCGCCGGGCGATAACGGAGGGAGCGCTCACTCAGCACGACGAAGTCACGGGCGCGAGCTTCTTGATCCATCGCAGTAGCGGCAATTTTATGCGCCTCGAAGAACGAAAGCTTCGGTTCATCGACGGGCGCGTCGAGCTCGGGGATGTCGTAGGACTGCCCGGGCCCCACGAGCGCGTGCATCGTCGGCTCGTAAACGTCGTGCAGGTTGAGGCTCACACCCGACCAGGCGAAGACGAAGAGCATCCCCCAGACCCAAAGACCACTGGCGCGATGCCAGGTGAAAATTAGCGAAAAGAGCCGGGTGGTTTTGAGAAGCCAGGCCCGTTTCCAGCGTCCGAACCAAGCACGATTTCCGTCTCTCGACCCCGGCGGTCCCGAGACGGGAAAAGTCAGATAAGCGCCAACGAAGCAATCGAGCGTCCAAAGCAGCGCCACGATCCCGAGCAGAACTTCGCCGACCTCACCGAGCGCGAGACTCGAATGAAGACGGTAGACGAAGGGCATGAATCCTCTACGACCTTGACGAAGATCGCCCCATCGTCGACTGCCCTTGAGATCCCCGGTATAGGGATCGAGGAAGTACTCGTCGTCCGCTCCGGCACCCCGGCGCTCGCTGGGAAGGTCGAGGTAGAAAGCGACCGCTTCATTCGGAGGCGTATCGAAGTTGACGCTGGAGATCGTCGCGCCGGAAGGTGCGAGAGCAAGGGCGCGATCGCGAAGAGCCAAAGGCGAGAGAACTCGAGCTCCGAGCGGCGCCTGACTCACACGAAACAACTCCGGATTCAGAGCTGTATCGATTTCGTGGTGAAACGCGAGAAGGCTCCCGGTCAGACCCGATACGATCAAGAACACCGCGAGCGCGAGGCCCACGTACCGGTGCAACATCAGGGCGACTTTCCGGAGGGGCATGGCTGAGACCCAGGAAAAAGGGCCAGATCCCGCGATCTGACCCTCGGATTTCACGAACGGAGCCGCCCTCAATGGTTGACGGCAATCCCGGGATAGGTCGGGAAATTGAGGGCCTCTTCAACCGAACCATCGGGGAGAAGCTCGTAGTATGCGGACGCCGCCCCGTACTCGGTCGTAGACGTGAGGTAGTGTTTCGTTTCGGTGCCGACCTCCAGCGAAAAGGCCTGCGCCGTACCGTTCCCCTGGGGCCATCCTTGGACCTCGGTGTAGTCCGGTTCTTCGGCGCCAAGTTCGACGCGGTAGAGAGTCCAGTCGTCCTCGAAACGCGCGCGCGCGCCCAAGGTCGGATCTCCTTCGAACTGAAAGACGAAGGCGTAGTCACCGGGACCCTGGTACAGGCCGCCCACGGCCTTGTCGTCGCTGAGCTCGTTCAGCAAAACCAAGTAGTCCTGGTCGATCTCATCCTCGCCATTTTTGATCCGGATGATGCACGGGACGGCATCGCCCGCGTCGCCTGCCGCCGAATAGAGGGCCGCCGCCGCATGAGGACCGATGTAGAGGTTCCCCTCACTGTCGTTCGACATCACGCTCGACCCCGCGCAGCGCGTATCCGTGGCGATGGTCACGCTCTCGTCTTCGGTGCTGATGAGCGCAACGCGGGTTTCGACCGGGATCGTGTCGTCCGCGCCGCTGTACCAAAACATCGGTACCGCGAGATACTCGCCCACTCGACCGATGTCGCCGATGTCGGGCCAGTCGGACTCCAGATCGAGACCATCGTAGATCTCGGAATAGTCGATGATGGTGCCGTTCGCGCGCATGGTCGACGGGTTGAAGTAGATCGCCCGACCGTTTTCGTGGTCGAAGAACCACGCCGTCTCGTCATCGACGACTTGGATCACGTTGTGCGAAGCTCCGAAGGTCTCCTGAACGCCGTAGGCCATGAACGAGAGCTCGTCGTCCAGCTCGAGCTGACCGTCGTCGTTCACGATCCACTTTTCGATGCGCGGATCTTCTTGCAACCCGACGTAGATGGCTCCCCCAAAGCCCGTGTAGGTGAAGTCCCCGTCGAACGATACGACGTCGTCGAGATCCAGAGTGCTGTCCCTCGAGAGATCGTCCACGACCCCGAGGATCCCGTACCAAGAGTCGGCTGTTTCGATCCAACCGCCCGCGACCCAGCTCGTCGCGCCCGGATCGTCTCCGTCGCCGTCGCCGGCTCCGCCGCCAGCTCCACCCAGGTCACCGTCGCCGTCCCCCGAGTCACCGTCCCCGGCGTCTCCGTCTCCGGCATCCCCGTCGCCATCTCCGGTCGGGGCCGCATCTTCGTCGCTGGAGCAGCCCACCGCCACTGCTGCCGCAAAAAAGCCGCTCGTCAGGACCGCTCGGCCCGACCTGTGAATTCTATTCATCGAGTACTTCATGGTCCTGGCTATAGACCGCCGGGCCCTTGTTGAAAAGGACTTTGATTATCACTTTCAATTAGAACAGGTGCTTCAATAAGTGATACTGGTCTTGAAGTAGAAAGCGCGGCCAGCCTTCTGGACTCGATAGAAGTCGAACACCTTCTCGTTCGTGAGGTTCTGTCCCTCAGCGGAAAAGGAGATTTCCTCCAAGGGGGCTCCCCGCACGAGGTACGAAAGAACCGCTGTGTGCACGAACTGGGCGGGCACCTTCGGCTGATCGTAGTTCGCGCTCACGCTTTCCCAGCCGCGCAAGAACTCGTGCGTGTAGCGGCTGTACCAGGTCAGCGCGAGTTCGTCCTTGGGGGTGACCGCGCCCTCCTTGAGAAGGCGGACCGTCCCGTTGCCAAAGAAGTACGGCTTGTTGGGGATTCGGTCTCCGCGAAACTGCGCAAAGGGTCCCGAGTCGGAGCGGTTGCGGAAGTCTTGATAGGTCGCGTTGAGACCGAGCTCCACGAACTTTCCGGGCGAGAGCCACGAAACAGCACCCTCGACTCCGTAAGCACGTGCCTCGTACGCGTTGTCGTAGCGGAAAACGTCCGTTTGACCCAAAAGGAGGATGAGCTCGCGCGCGTCGCGATAAAATCCCGTCAGAGCAGCATCGTAGACGCCGGTCTCGGTGGCCGCATCGGTGATGAGCAGCGAGAGATTGAAGTTGTGGCTCCGCTCGGGCAAAAGGTCGAGATTTTCGACGATTTGCACCGTATTTCCGAAGATCTCGCGCGGCTCGGGGAGACGAACGGAGTACTCGTAGGAGGCTTTCAGGTGGGCAAAATCGGTCAGGGAAAAGCGCGCCCCATTGCCCGCGCCCCAGTAGAGATCCTGAGCGTTCTTCTGGGTCTCGATGTAGTCGTTGTAGATCTCCTCGCTCCGAGAGACGAGCAGGTAGTTCTTCACGAAGAGTCCGTTTTCGAGACGATCATCGAAGAGCCGGGTGCGGTACTCGGCGCCGCTGACCCATTTGAAGAGCTCACGCTGAGCCTTGAGCTCGTTGAAGTTGGACGTCTCGGGGAGAAGGCGGTCTTCTCCTGCACGCGTGAAATAAGTCGGCGCTGTCGAGAGGATGAGCTCGTGCTCTCGGGTGATTCGATAGTCGAGATTCCAGCGACCGAACCCCGTATAATCCGAGACGGATTGATCCGTGTTTCGATCGCGCAGCTCTCCACGTCCCTCGACGTCGATGAGGCACTCCCCGTACCAATCGTAGATGCAGTCCGGATCGTCGACGAAATCCGTCCTATCGTGCACGTATCCCGTGACGAACGTACCGCGTAGCCCCTGACCGAAGGCGTGCTCGTAACGAAGGCTCAGTCCCTTGGAAACGCCTGCGAATTCGGCCTCGCCGTAGGGAAGCGTCATGAGCGCGTTGTGCTGGAGCTCTTTTTCGTAGCCATTGACGAACCCGCGGACGAGCAGGCGGCTGGCCCACGGGCGACCGACGAGGCCCGTCTCCAGAATCACGCCTCGCGCTCGGTAAGCATCGTGAGCTCGTCGCACCGTCAGATCCACCACGTCCCCGCTGAGGTTCCCCGCCCGGACGTCGATGGGATAGTCATTCTCCGACGTGTCGAAAAACCCTTCGGCTTTGACGAAGAGCCCCGAGCGCTCGTCCAGATGACGCGCTCCCCCGGCGAATCGGTGCGTGTCGAAGGAGCCTCCCTGATGGGAAACGAAAGCCCGCGTCCCCCGGGTGCGTCGATCGGTCACGAGGTTGAAAGCGCCCCCCAAACTGTCCGCACCGAGGGTCACGGGGACGACGCCCTTGTAGACGTCGATGCGCTCGGCAAAGCTGAGCGGAACGTTCGCAAGGCCCATGAAAAACCCCTGATACTCGAGGGGGATCCCATCGATGAAGAAGCGCACCTGAAGGTCATCGAACCCGGCCAGAGAAAACTTCGCGTCCGAGCCGAGCCCGCCCGTCCGCTGGACGTTGACGCCCTCGACGCGAGCGAGCACTTCTGCGACGTCCGCTGATTCTCTCTTGGCACGGGCCATGTCGACCACCGTGACAGCCGCCGAAGAGCGAGCCATCTTGTCTTCGGCGCGGAGACCTCGGACCACGACCTCTTCGCTTTTTTTTGCGGCCGCTGGGGGCGCTGCCCCTTCGTCGGCGGGTCGAGTTTCGTCGCTCGGCCGAGCCACGTCGACGCGCGGCTCCTCCCCGGTCGCGTCGCTGGACACGGCACCCTCGGCTTCCTCTCGGGTCGCAGGAGCTGCAGGCGCTCTCGGCAGGACGAACTCGTACGCGTAGTGAATGCGCGCGGCCTTGTCCTCACCGTCCTGCGCGGCGGGGCGAAACACGGAGCGAAGCGCCGCCGCCCGTGCCGCCTCGTCGAGGCCGTGTCCCAAGCCTTGGACCACTTGGGCGTCGGTCACCTCTCCCTCGGTCGAGATGGAGAGCTCGAGAAGGACCTGGCCCTCGACTCCGTTCTTCAAGGCCTCCTCGGGATACTCGGCGTCCGCTTTAAAAAGGAGCTCGGGGAACCGCACACCCGGATCGCCTTCCGATTCGCGAGGGGCCGCGGGACGGGTGCCCTCCCCTTCCGCGCCGGGCTGCGCGACCGCGGTGGTCACGAATGACAGCAGAGCGAAGACGCCACTTTTCGCCCAATTTCGCCGAAAATGAACAAGACTTCCGCAGTCACTTCGCACAATGAGCGGGTGACTAGCCGAGTTTCTTGCAAATGAAAATCATTTTCAACAATCTGCAAATCCGGGGCGCGCGGTTCAAAAACCACCCGGAGAATCATCCGCGCAGGCGCAAAGACTGCAACCATGCTCGTCGTACGCATACCGCCCGCCGGGGCATGCGAGCCCACAGGCGGGCCCGGGCTTGCAAGTCCGAGGCGGCACTTCGGTCTCCCTTTTAGGCTCGAAAATGGTGAGCTGCGCGAAGGCAGAGCCGCATGTGGTTGCCCCCTCGGGAAAGAGGACCTCCGTACTTCCATTGATTGCGTACGTACCTGGGGGAAGCTTGGGGCGACAAGCATCTCCGGACAATGAAAACGTCGTCGAAGCGATCTCGACTTTCCCTCTTCCAGCCGGGAGCACGATGGCGCGCGGCTCGCTCGATCTCCTGCAGGCACCCGCGCTGCAAGCTCCGTAGTAGTCGAACCCTTCCCCCAAGCCGGTAAACGCAATCGGCCCGCCAGGACAGGTGGAACGCAGAGTCACCTTGACCGCGTCGTCGCTGTTACTGGCCAAAAATCCCCGCAAGGTGATGTCGTTTCCTCGCACCTCTGCGACGAGTTCTAGCTGGGCGACACAACGATTCGGACCTCTCGGAGTGATGTCGATGGCCCCTTCCGGTTCGTGGGGAAGAAGTCTCGGGTCGAGAGGACTCCGGCCATCGGGGCCCACGTGTTCGTCGTCAGGAGAGTCCGAGGGAGGACGAGATCGCTGCTGATCGGGCTCCGGACGTGGCTCCTCCGACCGACGGCTGTCGTCCGATTCGTTGGATTGGGGTGCTACGAGCCGAGTTCGCTCGGCTCCGCCTCGAGCACAAGAGAAAAGAAGCGCCCCCAAGAGCGCCAGATGGAGGACGGTTCGGTCTGGTCGCAGCCCCATCGTGAGAAGGTCCTCTAGCGACGTCGATCTTGTCAAGGGTTTCGGTCGTGGACGCCCGCCTCGACCCTTGGGGACTTGGGCGACGCCAGAGGATTGTCCATCATCGCGTACACTGCCAGCTCCTGCTCCGCCTGAAGCTCGTCGAGGTCCTGGGCGCGCGTGAGCAAGTTGGCCTTGCAGGGGATGCGCGCATCGTGGAGCAAACCATCGACGAGGATCCGTCCTGGGCCCGAAAGCTCCGTCCGCAGCGTCGTGAGGCGCCGCCGCACGAGCTCGAGCAGATCCTTCTCGTCGTGGAGGCCATCGAGTCCGAACCGATAGATCACCGGATAGAGGTGATTGAAGAACAAGTAATATCCGAGGCCGTTTCGAACGATGTCGTCTGGCTCGAAAACCTTCTCTTGTCGGGCGAGTTCAGGAACCATCCGGGTGAGGTCCCCGCGAAACGACTCCAAAAGGGCCAGACCCTGGATATCCCGGTAGTAGAAGCGCTCCGGCAGCTGAAACGCGTCGAACGCGATGAGAGAGTTTTGCTGGTGGGCCTCCAGAGCGGTGCCGTACGCGTCGTAGATCCGTAGAGTCGACTCGACCGTGCACCGAAAATAAGCGTCGAACCATCGCTTGGCCCCGCCACCAAGCCCGAGCCCCAGTCGCTCAGCCGAGGCACGGACGAGACGCGAAAGGAGGGAGCTTGGCTCACCGGGAAGCGGATCAGAAACCAGAGCCGTGACGGCATGTACCTCCCCCGAGCGTCCGGGAGAAGGGAAGGGGTTCCTGCGAAAAATAACCTCGAAGCCGGTCTCCTCCATCCCGGGGAGTGCGATGGTCATGCTGGCGGGGTCTTCCATCACGGCAACCTCTGGAAAGTTCTCTTCGATCCGAGTGCGTCTCAAGAGCTGGCTGATCCACACGCTGTCCCCCAGTTCGCTCTTCAAGTTGATGCGCAGGCTGTTCGTGATCTTCACCGGGATGGAAAGCTTGAGCATGTAGTCGCAGCTCTCGCAGTACACGGTACGGACGGAGGACGTGGGGGTAAACTGAGGACCCAGAGGACCGAGATCGGTGAGCACACCCTGGGAAAGCAGTCGACGAACGTGCGGTTGATGGACGAGAAAATGAGCTTGGAGCGGGTGAACGGGGATCAAACACAGATCATCCATGGAAGAAAGAAGGCGCTCCACCCGCCCGCGGTCCGGTCCCTGCAGGGCGATGTCGCGGCTGAGGGACTCGGCTGGCTTCCTTGCGATTGACTCTTGTTCGACGAGATGTCGTGCGGCGGCGAAGAAATGGAGCTGAAAACGACCGCGGAGCTCGGGGCTGTAGTGCCCGTCCTGCCAGGCGGCGATACCCTGGCGTGACTTGGGCGTCGGGTGCAGCCAATGGCCGAAGGCGCTCGATTGCTCGGAATCGATGAACGACGCGGCCCGAGATCTCGGGTCGACGGACCCACTCTTGGCGACTGAGTGTTCGAGATACCTGGCCATCCCCTGGTGGCTCTGAAGGACGCGACTCAGTAGTTCGAGACGCTCCGGTCTCTCGGGAGCTCGCGCATAAATCGAATCAATGAGAAGCAGCTGGACCGAGAGGGGGTCGAGGCGGCGAAAAGCTCCGCTCTCCCCCACGCGCTGGTACGCTTCACAGAGAGTGTGCCGCCCGACGAGCGAGCGGTAGCTGACTCCTAGAATCAGCGACTGCCCGAGGAGGGGCAGCTCGAGTTCGACGACGTCGGTCACCTCCGAGGACCAGACCAGATCGGCACCTCGGCAGAAGGACGCGCGGGTCTTCCAGCGTCCGCTGTCGACCTCACGGAGGTAGCAATTGACGAACGCTTGAAACGACGCATGCGTCGCCACGTCTTGGAACGCGACCATCAACCAGCCTCCGCGACCAATGGACGTTGCAGCTCGAGCGAAGCGGGACGATGACGGTAGCAAAGGCCCGCAGCAACGACGAACGTGACCCACTCGGAAAGGGGAAGCCCCGCGAGGAAAAACCACTCGGAAAACCCCGGCGACGGGAATCTTTCCCCGAGGGCATACAAGGCGAGGAGGAAGACGGCGGGCAACACGAGCCCCCGAAGCGTCGCTACGATGGCTGACGGGCGAGGCTGATGAATCGCGGTGAGGTAACAACTCGCGATCACGTTGGTTCCGTTGATGAGAAACAGAGGCCAAACCACGAGGACTACCTGGGCAGCGGCCCCCGCGATCGCGTGGTCAGCGGGGTCCAGGAACCAGCCAGTCACCGCGTCTCGCCCACCGATGAGGGTCGACGTGAGAAGCACTCCGATGGTCAACGAGCACACGAGCGCAGTCCGGAAGAACGCGGTGATGCGCGCTTCGTTCTTCGCGCCGTAGTTCTGACTGACGAGCAAATGTAGCGCGTCGGCCACTCCATAGCTGAGCATCAAGCTGAGGAAGGTGAAGTAGCTGACGATGCTGAACGCGGCGACACCACTCGTCCCCAGGCGATGAATCAAGAGAAGGTTGATGAGCCAGAAGATGACCCCGGCGGAAATCTCGTTGATGAACTCGGAAAAGCCATTTTTGCTTGCACGCGCGAGCCGCGACCAATCTCGCTGCGGAAAGACGAAGAACAACGTCCGGTCTTTCTGGAAGAAGTACGCGCAAAGAACAGCGCACTGCAGCACTTGAGCAACGAAGAGGGCGTAGGCGGCTCCCGCGAGCCCCATCTGAAAACCGAGGACGAACACCGCATCCAGACCGATGTTGACGAGCGCGCCCGTGACGAGGGCCGACGTCGCTAAGACTGGATGACCATCCGCCCTCACGAAGTAATAGAGCACCATCGTGGTCAACTGGACGATGAGCGCAAAGCGGATGACGCTGAAGTATTCATCCACGAGAGGCGCGAGGTCAAAAGGCACATGGAGCGTTCGATAGAGGGTCTGCTCGAAGGGAACGCTGAGGAGCGCAAAGAGTGCCGCCACCCCGAACGCTCCCAGGAGCGTCTGAGTGAACACGTCCGATGCTGCGGCCTCTTCTCCTGCTCCGATGTGCTTGCCCGCGGCGACCGACCCACCGATTGCGAACATGAGCGCAACGGCGAAAAGCAGCGTGAAGACGGGCAGGAGTAGCGTGATCGCCGCCAGAGCTTTTCCACCCACGAAGGTGCCCACGAAGACTCCGTCCACCAAGCTGGCCGTCGTGAGGGCGATGAGCCCGATGAGCGAAGGAACCGCGTAGTAGACGAAGGTGGACAGGACCTTGCCCCCGAGCGCAGGGTTTTCCGGGCTGGGACTCATGCGGTCTCCTCCAAACGAGCACTCGACGTAAAGTGCGTCTTCTCGTTCGAACCCGCCACGCGACTCACGGCGGTCGGAAGACCCATCACCCCGAGAAGATTCAGAAGCGGCTTGGGGTCGAGCTCCTCCACATTCACCATCCTCCTTACGTCCCATTCTCCACGAGCGACGAGAATCGCGGCGGCCACTGGTGGGATACCCGCCGTGTACGCGATCGCTTGCGACCCCACATCAGCGTACGCCTGCTGGTGATCACAGATGTTGTAGATGAAGATCTCCTTCTTCTTCCCGCGAGATAGGCCGACGATCTGTGCCCCAATGCAGGTCTTGCCCGTATAGCCCGACGCCAAGCTGGCGGGGTCGGGAAGACACGCCTTGACGACGTGGAGAGGGACGACGCGCTGACCCTCGCGGGTACGCACCTCCCGATGATTCAACAGTCCCACCTTCTCGAGTACGTCGAGGCAGCGGAGGTAGTGGTCGTCGAACCCCATCCAAAAGCGCACGGACCTCACGCCCCGGAGGTGCACGGAGAGCGAATGGACCTCGTCGTGTCCCATCAAATAGAGCTTCCGCCTACCGACTTCCGGGAAGTCGAACTCCCTGGTGCGGGAGTGGTGGGGGTAAGTCTTCCAAGCCCCGTCCTCCAGACATCCGGCGTCCTCGATGACTTCTCTCAGATTGATTTCGGGGTCGAAATTGGTCGAAAAGAAGCGGCCATGCGAGCCGTCGTTGATGTCCATGATGTCCACGGATTCGATGGAATCGAACTCGTGCTCCTGGGCGTAAGCGCAGTACGCATTGACCACCCCTGGATCGAACCCCATTCCCAAGATGGCCGTCGTCTTCCTTTGGGAGAATTCGCCACGCTTCTTCCACTCGTAGTTTTCGTACCAGGGGTATGGCGCGTTCATCACCTCGGGATCTTCGTGAACGGCGGTGTCGATGTAGGCGGCACCGGTCGCGAGACACGCGTCCATGACCGACATGTTCACGAAGGCCGTGCACACGTTGATGACGATGTCAGCGCGAGTCTCCTCGATGGCCGTCACGACCGCTTGAGTGTCCCGAGCGTCGAGTTTCCGAGCCGACAGCAGGAAGGGTCGCTCGTACGAAATCCCTCTTCCATCGATCTCCCGAAGAACGGACTCACACCTTTCGGTCGTCCGGGAACTCAAGCAAACGGATGCGAAGAAGGCGCTGTTTTGTGCGCACTTTTGGGCCACGACAGCCCCCACTGCCCCAGCACCGATGATAAGTACGTTCTTTTTCATGATATACCTACGAATGTTCACCGAAGGGCCAGCACCTAAAGAGCGGCCACGAAATCGTCGTACGAGGACTCCTGGACCTTCCTCAGATCGCCATCCAAGGTCCGATGCCACACCGACGGCATCCGGATCCCGTTGAAGAAGTTCTTCTTCACCATCGAGTAGCCGCCGACATTCGTGAACCGCAGTGTGTCGCCGACTCGTGGCTCTCCACGGAAGGAGTAGTTGCCGAAAAGATCACCCGACAGACAGGTGCGACCGCAAACCCGCGCAACATGCCGCTCCGGGCGGGCCTCGAGATCTCGGCTGTCTCTCGGTAGCGGCGCGGCGCCCTCGAGTTCCGGTGTGAATCCGTACGTGAGAACATCGAGCAAGTGCGTCTCCACGCCAGCATCGACGACGAGAGTCGGTACGATGTTCCGAACGACATCCAGAACCGTCACGACGAGAGAGGTGGAGTTCGTCACGGCAGCCTCGCCCGGCTCCAGGTAGAGCTGGAGGCCATGCTTCTTCGAAAACTCGTCGAGGAGCCGACAGAAATCGCCGAGCGGGTACCCATCGTCGGTAAACGAAATCCCTCCTCCCAGGCTCAACCACGAGAGCTCCGCGAACAGCGGCGCGAAACGATCTTCGATGACGGAGAGTTGTCGGGACAGCGAGGCAAGGTCGTCGTTTTCGCAGTTGATGTGCACCATGGCGCCGTCGATGCGTCTTGCGATTTCGGGCGTGATGTCCGCGGAGCGCACGCCCAACCTGGAATATTTGGAAGCCGGGTTGCTGAGCTCGTAGCGCGACGATCCGATCTCGGGATTCAGACGAAGCCCCATCGACAGCTCCCCGGCTACCGTGAAGAAGCGGTCGAGCTGGCTTACGGTGTTGAAGATGATCTTGTCACAGTACCGGACGGCTTCGCGGAGCTCCCCTTCGTCCCAGGCGACCGCGTAGCCGTGCGTTTCTCCGCCGAACTTCTCGTGCCCCAGCCTGGCTTCGTAAAGGCTACTGCTGGTCGTTCCCGACAGGTACCGCCTCATGAACGGAAAGCAGCACCACGAAGAGAAGCACTTGAGAGCAAGCAGTGGGCGCGCGCCCGACGACTCGCGAACGTGGGCGATTTTCTCCATCGCATGCAGCATGCGGCGTTCATCGATGAGGTAATACGGGGTTTGGGGTTGCACGTCGGGTCCTTCGGTCAGGCAAGTTTGAAAATGGGATCTTCTCGGCGCGGCTGTTTGGCCAGGTGGCGAGCCTCGAAAGTCCGGAGCTCTCGACTGTCACGCCCAAGCGTGGCGAGCGCGTCGAGACCAAACCACTCCAGAGAGGCGTCAATGTGCGCCCAGAGGGGGCGCGAACAAGCGAACTTCAAAAACCGACGATAGTCGAAGGACCCTGCGAACAGTGGCACCATCCCTCTGCGCTCCCCTGAGGGCGCGTAGACGTTGGGTGGAGAAAAAACGGACAACGTCTCGCGAGCGCTCACGTTCTTCAGATGCACGTGGGCGATGAGTGGCTCGATGAGCCGCCAGACTTCGACGGGATCGGCCCCCCCTTCCCACACGTGCAGAACGTCGAAATTGAAGCCAAAAGCCGGATGATCGATCTCTTCGGCGAGGCGCACGATCGAATCCCTCCGGTCTGCGAGGGTGCCCGGATGAGTTTCCACCACGAGGCGCATGCCGTGATCCTCGGCAACAGCGCAGAGTTCCCGGAGGCGCATCACCGAGTCTTGGCGCTGAGCGACTGAAACGGCGGCGCTCGGGAGGTTCCCGGCAAAGGTCCGCACCTTTTGGGCCCCCCACACTTGAGCAACCCGGCACAGCTTCACTGCCTTTTCCAGCGCCACCTCGCGCCTCCCTTCGAGAGGCAAGTAATCGCTCACCATCGGGACACGGAGCCCATGCGAGCGAAGCAAAGCCAAATCCATGCCAGGAGACTCAGCGAGATTTCGCGCGTGAACGCCCCAAAGTTCGATACCTTGGAAGCCATGATGCGACGCGAAGGAGGCCACCTGCTCCAGGGAGATGAGCTGGTGACGAAAGGAAATCGTGCAGACACAGAGGTTCATCGAGCCCCCGAAAATGCGGAATTCGACATGCGGCTCTCGGTCTCGCTGCACTTCCACTCGAGATAGAGCTCGTGAAGGCGCCCCTTGATGCGCCTCTCCCGTTCGTCCTGTTCGTCGAGAAGAGCAAAGATCCTGTCTGCGATGGCTAGGTCGGCCGACTTGGCGAGCCGCACGGCCTGAAACTGGATGTTCTTATACGTCCCTACGAGGTCAGCGATGACTTCGCACCACTCGTCGAACTCATCTTCTCCCCGGTCGAGCTCCCGAAAGAAGAACGCGAGCCCGTGCTCGTAGGCATACTTGCGGATGGAAAGGATCGGCACCTCGGCGACCGCTTCGGGCAAGTGCGCGAGCTTCGGCGGCGTGCCATCGTCGGCCGTGCCGAGCAGATGCGCTTTCACGACTCGCCGAATCGTTTCCGTCATGGGGTTTTCGTCGAGCACCATGCACGTTTCGTAGTATGCGATGATGTCCCGCCGTCGGGGCTTTCGCGCCGTCGTCTCGGAGAAAACGTACCCCCCGCTGACAGCCGGATGCCTGAGTGCGTGAAGCACGCGATCCTTTTCGACGATCCCTTCCCACCGATAATCGGGATCCCACATCATCCACCGGCCGTCGTCCGGACTCGTGCCGAGCGTGAGGTAGTGGGGAAAGGGGTCCTTGTTGAACTCGTTCACGCGTTCGGGCAGACGATGCATGTCGAGCATCACCATCACGTGCTGATCCGGAGCCCGACTCTCGACGAGGGACACCAGCTTCTGCACGTTGTCCTCCTTGGGCAAATCAGCGCGGTACCAAGCCGTCACCTCGACACCGAAGAGTCGCTCGAACCACCTCACGAAGAAATCGTGGCTGATGCTTTCACCATGGTACGAGATCGTGCACTCGTCGGTCACCACGATCTCCGAGTCCCACACTCCGAAGTAGAGGACGCGTTGGTCGATACCGCGTCGTTTGAGCGCCTCACTGAGACAGCTCACGAAACAGTGCAGCTTGATGTCCTCCTCGTAGTCGAGAATCTTGCCGGACTCTGGAGGCCTCTGAGCCGCAAAAAGAGTCTGAACGACGCTTCGAACCGTCTCGAAATCCTCGTTCATGACGGCCTCCTCCGGCAAGCTGATCCCGAACTCGACCTCGAGCAGAACGAGTAGCTCCAGCACCGTCGATGAGTCGAGAGCGAGATCCTCGCGGAGACGCGCGTCGCTGTGAAACTTCTCGGTATGAGGAAGCTTCATCGTCTCGCGCAGAGCGTAGTAGACACTGGTGGCGATTTGCTGCTTCGTTTTCATGCGTCCGCGAGCGCCTTTCGACTGATTTTTCCATTGGGGAGCTTTGCTATCGTCTCCACCCGAGTGATGCTCATCGGAACCTGGAAGCTCATCAGCCTCGCCGCGCAAAAGGCGCGAATGACATCGCTGGAGACTTCGCGGTCCGACACGAACTGAAGGGCGACCTCCTGATGACCGAGGCCGCGGGATCTGCCGAACACCACGGCTTCGGACACCTCGGGCATCTCGAGCACGACCTCTTCAACCTCGGTCGGGTAGACCTTGAGCCCAGCGACGTTGATCATGTCGTCGACGCGGGCCAAAAAGCGTAGCCGTCCTCGTTCGAAGTACCCGAGATCTCCCGTCTCGATGGTCGAGCCATCCGGGAGCTCGACGACGACTGGTCCCGGCGCCCGGGCGCCGGTTCCGGTCTCCACCCTGAGATGAGACAGCGGAACTCCCAGATCACTCGCATCTCGAATGTCCTCCGCCACCGTGATGCAGCCCGCTTCGGAGCATCCATACTGCTGATGAAGACGTTCGACCTTGGTGAGAATGCTTTCGAACGAGGCTCTCGGTAGGGTCGTTCCCGACGTCACGATGCTGAAGCTCGACTGCCCGGAGGCGGCCAGCATACACAGCGTCCGGATGAGCGAAGGCGACGAGTAAACGAGCGGCGCTGGTGTCTCGGCGATTTTCCGGAGGACGTACTTGGGGTTGAGATTGGAGACGACCCGCGGCGCGGCCCCCCGAGCGATGGCTGCCATCACACCGCTGATCAGCCCATAAGAATGGGTGACCGGCGCCGCGACAATCGGTGTGGTTGTCGAAGCGGCGGTGAAGTCGCGCGCATAGTGCTCGACTTCGACATCGATGTCGCTCCAGCTCCTGTCCACCACCTTGGGCGCTCCGGTCGTGCCGGAGCTCATTTGAATGAGCGACGGTCGTGATGCCCAAGGAGGCGACGCATCCGGAACCCTGATAAGCTCGGGCGTCTCCAATGCGTCTTCACGCACTCCGAAAAAGAGGTACTCACAGCCGGCCCTCTGTGCTCTGCGTCGAGCGGCCTCTCGTGGGGCATCCGCCGGCAGGGGAAAGACGCTCTTCCCCCTTTCTTTCATGTAAAGGCACAGCCCGAGCCAAAACGCGGCGTCCGAAACACGCACCGCAACCCGCAGGGCAGAAGCACGACCGATCACGGGATGGGCGTCGAGTAGCGAGTAGACGCGCTCCAGGTAGCTGCGGTCGAGAAGGTGGTCGTCGACGTAGAACATGCTCATCGGCTCCCAAGAGTGTTTCGAACCTCGTGCGCGAAGAAGTCCAATGTTCGCCCTCGCTCCGTCGTCTTCTTGAGGAGCGACTCCACCGTGACTCTCGCCCGGTCGCACGCGAGGCGAGCGATGCGCGCAGGATCGGTCACGCCGGACGCGGAGTAATCATCGAGCGCGCGCCTCACGTGCTGCCAAAATCGAGCCTCGCTCAGAATTCCATGGCGGTGCAAGAGAAACGACACCTCGGTCAGGTTGAAGACATAGACCGTGTCCATGTAGAGCTGCCGGAGGTCCTCCGTGCTTCCCATCCTGTACCCGTCGTCGTCCGGCACGGTGGCAAAGTACGGATCGATGGCTGCAAAATCGGGCGCGCCTTCCGGGTCACGAAGGAAGTCAGAAACGAACTCGGTGTCCTCGTGAAAATCGCGAAGGACGATTCGCTCGGGCCACCCGTCCCGATGCACGAGGATGAGGTTCTGCGCGTGAGCCTCGAACGCCACACCGTGGTGCACCAGCATGTGCCAAATCGGGATGACCGTGACTTCGATCAGACGAGCTACCCACGCCTCGATCCCGCTATTGGCAAGCCATTTGGAGACGAAAGGATGCCCGTCCGACTCTTCGAGGGCGAGGGCCGTGAACGGAACCGCCGCTTCACCCGAGGCAAGGGTGGCGGAGACACTTTCCCGGAAGAGCGCCCCGATTGCGCCCTCGAGGAGCTCCGAATCCTGCGACTGCACGCCTTCGTCGAGGCTCGGGTCCCAAAGGACGCCCGCGTACTCCCTGAGAAGTCCGATGTGACCTTCGTCGTGCAGGAACGGATCCTCATCGACAATACTACAGAGCCAATCGGACAACGCCGGCGCCGTGCAAACGAAGTGCTTTCTCAAGTTGCGACGACAGGACGTACAGTGAACATCCAGGGGAAGCTTGACGTTCGCCTTCGTCTTGTCGGTCGCGTTGGTGAGCGTCCTGAGCGACTGAGTGCCCCGGTAGAAGTCGCCGGCCGGCCCCAGGGGAACCACGCGCCCTTCGCGGACTGCTCGAGCCAGTCCCTTCCTCTGGATGGCGCGGAGCTGAAACGGATGAGTCGGCACCACCACGTACTCGTGCGGATTCTTTCCGAGGTGCTCGAGCCGAGCCATGAGGTCCCGGTAGGGGCCTGCGCCCATTTCTCGCGCCCAGAATTCGCCTTCGTTCGTAGGTAGGGCGATTCGCATCTCACGCCTGAAAATGGCCAAATAGTGGAGCTGAAACGCCCGACCGCTCTCACCTCCGAAGTCAGCCTGGTCGCGGAGCGAAAAGCCCGTGCGCGACTTGAAGGTCGGGTGATACTGATGCCCTTCGACGATCGCTCCCTCCAGCTCTTCGAATCCGAGCTCGCGCCGTTCGATGGACCTCGAGAGGTCCGGCCCCCAGTAGAGACGTGAGATCGCGGTCGTTTGAGCGAGCTCTTCGCCGAGTCGCGCGTGGCTCTCCGCTCCGAGATCGAGAGCGCTGACGAAATCGAAAACATCGACTTCGTGCTCTTGGTTCCCGAGAAGACGGAAAATGCTTCCCTCTTGGATGCGAACACGGCCAAACGCACCGATCGTGCCAAAGCACGCGTAGCGGCGCCCTCCGACCTCGAACTGTAGACGTTTATCGTAAACCTCAGCACGAGCGCTTCCGGAGGCCACGCGGGGACTGGAAACGAACGTCGCGAATCCTTCGAAGAGCAATGCCTCGACGAACTGCCGGACGACGCGACGCTCGCTGCGATCGAGGGGAGCGCGCTCCTCGAAATGAAGACGCGGCAACGGATGAGCTCCCGCAGTCTCGCCGGGCGAGCTCCGGAGGATCGGATGGTTTGGCGTTTTCTCTTCCATGAACTGATGGCCCCGCTCGGCCCGTCGTCGACGTTTGCGTTATTGATATCGAAAGTCGTTTTCATTTATATGGCGAGTTCGACGTCGTCAAGAGCTAGTGGTTTGGAACGATCAGCTGAATATTCTTTATGTTTACAGATGTTAACGAGTCCTCTTCACAGCCGAGTCCGGCATTTCTTGATTTTACTTTTCATTATTGATTTCAATTATGGCGACCCGCGACAAGGCCCCTCCGGTGGCGCCGGCAAGAGAGCGACCCTCCGCGATGCAGTCCTTCACCCAGCGAGCCGGCGTCCTCCTCCTCGCGGTTTCGCTCTCGTTCGTCTCCGGACCAGCTGGAGCCCAGGTGGCGCCTCGACCGGTCCACGCCGTAGCGATCGAGACCGACGTGATCGAGCTAGATGGGCGCGGCGACGAACCTGCATGGCGGCGCGCGCCGGCCGTCGGAAACTTCGTCCAACGGGACCCCGTGGAGGGAGCCGCTCCAACCGAACCAACGAAGGTTCGGATCGTCTTCGACGAGAGGGCGCTCTACTTTCTCATCGAGGCGGAGGACTCTCGACCCGATGAAATTCGGCGACTCCTGACAGCGCGCGACCTCGAGAGCCCCTCCGACTGGGTCGAGGTCTGGCTGAACCCCCAGAACGATCGACAGACAGGTTATCGGTTCGCCGTCAACGCGAAAGGAGTCCAGCTCGACAGCCGCTTTTCCCAAGGCGGCTCGAATCAAGAAGTGAACTGGCATGCCGTGTGGACTTCGGCTGTCGCCGCTTCGGAACGTGGCTGGTGTGCCGAAATCCGCATTCCCTTCTCGGAAATGCGGTTCGATGGCTCCACGAGCACGTGGGGGCTTCAGGTGCTGCGTCGCCTCGCCCGGGAAAACGAAATCAGCACTCTCCAGTATCTCCCCAAGGCCGCGTCGAGGCCGCTTCTCGAGATGGCCGAGCTTGGAGGGTTGGACGACTTGCCCCCGGCCGGCACCCTCCAAATCCGCCCGTATGCGCTACTTGGCTGGGACCGACACGGAACTGCGACGGACCTCTTCGGTCGCGCAGGAGGCGATGTCCGGATGCAGCTCACCCCCTCGGCGACGCTCCATGTCACAGCGCTCCCAGACTTCGGTCAGGTCGAGCAGGACCCCAGCCAACTCAACCTCTCGGCGTTCGAGATCTTTCAACAGGAGCGACGACAATTCTTCTTGGACGGGCGGGAAAACCTGGAGCTTCCCCTCAGCTACCACGACTTCTTCACCGACCATCTCTATTACTCGCGACGTATCGGCCAAAGACCCTCCATCGAAGTCGACGCGGGCGAGCACCCTGTCTCCGACTACCCCGATGCCACCACGATCCTCGGCGCGGCGAAGATCCTCGCGCGTACACCAAAGGGTCTCAACGCCAGCATGCTGAACGCCCTCACTGACGCCGAAAGCGCGACGCTAGACCTGGATGGGGCGACGATCGAGGTTCCCGTTGCGTCGCGCACGTCTTTCAACGTCGCCCGCCTTCGTCAGGAAGTCCATGGAGGACGCGGATACGTGGGCGTGGTAGGCACCTACACGCACCGCCTTCTGCATCCCTCTTTGCGAGGCGCTCTTCCGGAGCTTGCGGCGGTGGGCGGCGCCGAATTCGATCTGAGATTTGGGGACTACGGTCTGATGGGCCAAGCGCTAGGATCGCACGTCGTTGGGACCTCGGAAGCAATCGACCGCGTACAGCGCTCACCCACCAACAACCGGCAGCGCACCGACGCCGTACACGTGGACTACGATCCGTTTCAGAAGTCCCTGGATGGTTACGGCATCGCTCTTTTGGGGGGTAAACTCGATGGGAGTCCTTGGCGCGCTTCTTGGGGCGGACACGCGCGCAGCTCGGGGTTCAACACGAACGACTTGGGGTACCTCCGAACCGCCGACTCCATCCAATACGCGATCGATGTGCAGTATCGCTTTGACGAGCCGACATGGTTGAGTCGCTTCGCTTCCTTGGGGGGTGGAGTCTGGCTCGACAAGACGATGGGCGCCGAAGTCACCGGTCTCGGGGCTGAGGTGGAGGGAGAAATCCAGTTTCGCAACAACTCGTGGGGAGCACTCGGCGTGTACGGGTTCGCTCCAGCTCTCGATACGAATCGCCTGCGAGGGGGCCCGGCCATCCTACGCCCCGGAGGAATGGGTGTCTGGGCCAACCACTCGACGGACAAGCGTCGCAGGTGGGACGTGGAAACGGCCGCGACAACGGAAGTCCTGTACGAAAGAAGCTACCGAGAAGGCACAATCGAGCTCACCGCCAACGTGCGCCCAATCAGCTCCCTGGAGTTCTCTCTCTCCCCATCACTCAGGAGCTTCGTCGACGATTTGCAGTATGTCGACACGGTCGAAGAAGGAGGTTCCCCTCGGTACATCTTGGGCAGAGTGGATGCCCAAGCTTACTCGCTGACCTTGAGGGCAAGCTGGGCTCTGGGCCTAGGCCTCACCCTGCGCGCTTACGCGCAGCCCTTCGTTACATTCGGGAGGTTTTCTCAGTTCTATGCCGTCACGAATCCAAGAGCGCACGACTACTCCGAACGAAGGAGACCTGTGGAGCATGATGCAAAATCGACGTTTCTGGATTCGACTTTACGCTCCACCTTTGTCTTGCGCTGGGACTTCATGCCCGGCTCGAGCGCCTACGTCGTCTGGACGCGCGAGCAGGCCTACGGATCTTCGGAAGCTCATGGTCTCATCCTCTCCCGCGACACGAAACAACTGCTTCGTGCTCCCGCCAGGGACACGTTCCTCACGAAGGTCGAATGGTCGTGGGGCCGCTGAGCGGGGCTCCCAGAAGGTGCGGCCGATGCCGCGATCAGCGCCGCGCCTCCTCGTCAACTGCAACGTCCACCTCCTGCAGGCTTCGTTCGATGAGAACGTGATCCGGCACGCGTAGGCGACGAGCTATCGCAACGAGGAGCGACGCCAAGCGCTGAACGTCGAGTGCCCCGCTTCGCGAGCACGTTTGTCTGATCTCGGCGACGAGGTTCTCGACACGTCCGCGGGAAAGGTGTTGCAGCGCGCCTCGGATGGGAACGCGCCCTGCTTCGAGCTACGCCGGGGCGACGTCGGGCCGGGGCGCCTCGCTGGGCAGTTCTTCCCTGGCCTCGCTATCGCTCTCCCGACGTGCTTCGAGCTCGCGGCTGATCTGAAGAGCAAGCTCCTTGCTGATCGGATAAAAGAGCATGCACACGACGCCGAGACCGAAGGGAACGGCCGAGTAGACGCTGGCCATCATTTTGATCCCCGCGAGTACTCCGGGGTCGCGCGCCGTTTCGGGTGAGTAGCCGTAGGCGGCAAGAAGCCAGCCAGAAATCGCGCCGCCGAAACCGAGTCCAGCCTTGAGAGCGAACACCAGTCCCGCAAAGACGAACCCCGTCGAACGACGGTGGTTCTTCCATTCGGAGTAGTCCGCGACGTCTCCCATCATCGCCCAAAGCAGCGGGATCGTGGGACCGTACGATGCGCTCGAGAGCACGTTGAAGAGGAACATCGCTGGGATGTCCTCTGGTGAAAGGAACAAGTAGAGGATCTGAACGACGGTGGCTCCGGTGAGCCCGACGGTAAAGACCAGCTTCTTGCCGAAGCGGACCGCGAGCGGCTTCGCCGCCAAGATCCCGAGGATGCTGATCAGGCTTCCCACCATGTTGAACAGACTGAACCCGACCTTCGACGGATCATCGTCGGGTCCGAGCACGAGCCCGAAGAGATCGAGCGTCCACAGGCCAGCCCCACCGGCCGCTAGTTCTGCGGCCGTCGGGATCAAGCCGACGCTTCGCACGAACTCCTTCATCGCGGCGGAATCCACGAAGTAAGTAAAATAGTAGTAGAACGATCCACCTCGCAACGCGAGGGTGATGAAGACGAAGAGCACCATGCCGAACATGGCAAACCAGGGGCCGTTGGACTTCAGATCGGCGAAGTCCTGTTTGAGATCGGACTTCTGCTCCTTGGGGGGCTGGACGCGTTCCTTCGTCGTGAAAAACGTGATGAGGAAAAACACGATGGCGACGCTGGCGTAGATGGCCACTGTCGCGGACCATCCGCGCGCGTCGTTCCCCCCGCCGAGCTTTCCGACGAGCGGGAGGGTGAACCCCTGAACGACGAAAGCCGCGCCGATGCCCGCGATGAACCGATAGGACGCGAGCCCCGTGCGCTCCGCCTGATCGCCCGTCATCACGCCCATGAGTGCCGAGTAGGGCACGTTGTTCATGGTGTAGACCATCATCAAGAGGGCGTACGAACCGGCAGCATAGGCGAGCCGCATTCCCTCGCTGAGACCTGGCGGAACGGTGAACGCCACCCAAAACAGGAGGGCAAAGGGAATCGCCGACCAAACGAGCCACGGACGAAACCGGCCCCACTTGTGGTTCGTACGGTCGGCAATGACACCCATCAAGGGATCGGTGATGGCGTCACTGAAGCGGACGAGAAGCATCATCGTGCCGAGCGCCGCCGCGCTGATCCCCATGACGTCCGTGTAGAACCCGGCCTGGAACACGATCAGGATCTGAAAGACGAAGTTCGCCGAGGCGTCGCCCACCGCGTAACCCGCCTTTTCTTTGAAGGAAAGCTTCGTACTGAACTCACTCATGGCGTCTTCCTCATGTCCCCCGGCTCCGAGTAGGCTCGGTGTTTTGCCCAGAGGCGTCTACTTGCACTCGATGAAGGCGAAGTCGTCGACCCAAATGTCGAACTTCTGTCCGGGGCCGATCTGGAAATCGAAGCCGTAGAGCTTCGAAGGGGTAATGGAAGCTGGACGTGGTTCGCCCCAGTGCGGAGCTTGTTCGAGGGAGGCGAACATGAACTCGTACTCTTGCCACTCTTGGCTCAGATTCAGGTCCCGGCCGAAGTGATTCCAGCAGCTCGTGCACACGCCGAAGTTCGGATGCGTGTTGACGTCGGCGACCTTGAACCGAACCTTCCCGGTCGAACCTTCACCCACCTTCGCGCGGAAGCGGATGCCGACGAACTCGGATGCGTCGTAGAGCCCGGACTCGGCGAAGTTGGCGCCGAACTGGGCGCCCCAATTGTCGTCGCCGTTGCCTGACGCGGTCTCACCGAAAGCGTTGAAGGCGAGCCCTCCTCCGTCTTTGGAGGGCGACGGGACGAAATCGACGGGGCCGATCTCCGAGCCCATCGGGTCGGCGCTCTTCCACCAGTAGCCGCCTCTCCCATCCGTCGCGTCCACGCGATTGTTGCCGTCCTCCAGATCGTCGATGAGACCGTTTGCGGCCGTTTGAGTCCCCGTCGCGCAATATTTCGGGGGAGCGAGGCTCCCGTCAGGCAGACGACGATGCGCCGAAACGCCAATGCAGCCGAACAGCACCAGAGGAACGAGCCCTGCGAGACCAAACAGGGCGCATTTGTTTCTCGGTCGAGCCATCGTGCCGCCTACCACCACATGCTTGCGGAAAGAGAGACGACGTCGTCGTCGGGTTTCACGAAGGGGTCGACTCGAGGAGGCGCTCCCGTTCGAGTCGTCGTGAGAGCGCCGTGGATGAACCTCGTGTACTGAAGGCTCAGCTGATCGTTGGATTGCCAGTCGGTGCGGAAGATGAGCCGAGGCGACATAGCGATGTACGAGTAGCGGGTCTCGTTCATGTTCGGTATCACCTGATCGAAGCGGGCCGAGGCGGCGAACCACGAAAGGAGACTGTAGGAGGCTTCCCCGCCGAACTTCGTCTTTTGCACGCCGTCCGCTCGATCGTCGTCACTCTCGACGCCCACGCTCATGCCGAACAGACTGACGACGATGTCGGGTCCGTCTCCGTAAAACGGCACGGGGTAGCTGACGAGACGCCCGACGGAGAGATCGTACTGCCCACCGAAAATCGTGAGTGCGCCATTGCCCTCGCTCTGATCGCCGAGATAGTTCTCGATGAGGCCGGCACCACCGGGCGTGTTGAGAATCTCGATGATGCTACTCACCGTGCCGGCGTACTTGGCGTCCACACGGCTCGCAGCCACGTAAAGATGACCGAAGCGCCCCATCGTGAGGCGCAGATCGGCACCCATGAGCCCGATCGTACCATCTGGAGTAAGCGCGCCGGTGGCGCGCTCGTCCCGACTGAAGGCGCTTCCGTAGTGCAGGCCGATCGTTGCAGTTTCCGCGATGTGCGCGCCAGCGTGGATGTGGTTGACGATGCTCGACCCGGCGTTGGGATTGGCAAAGCCGTTCCACAGATCGGGCACGAGGTCGGGCGGCGCCGCGTTGCTCTGCGACTGAATGCCGTGTTCGAGACCGAGGACGACATGTTTTGCGACCCGCAAATGAGCGATGGTGTTCCCGCCGACGCCATTGGTGCGGAAGATCAGCGGGGTCGAATAGCGACCCTGATCGTACTCCCCGGCCATCCCGTAGCGATTCGAAAACGCACCGAAGTGCATCTTCAGGGATACCTTGTCCGACTTCATGTTCGGCGTCACGGTGAAGTACGCGTCGTTGATGCCGCGCTGGGAAGCCGCGTCGAAGAATCCGCTCGAGACCGACGCTTGGTGGGCCAGCACCTGCACGTTGGCCGTGACGATGCTGTTGCCGTACGAGAAATTGAGCTGCACGTAGGGCGTGGGTGTCACGCCCGTGTAGGAAAACGTCTCGCGATCGCCCGGGATGACCGGCGGCGCATGGATGACGGTCTTGCTTTGACCGGGTTCGGGTTCTTCTCGCGTGTTGAACCCGAGGACCATCGGCATCGTGAACATCCCGTGGAACCCGAAACGCCAATCGCCGGGGCTCGTCGGTGGGCTGGTCGAGGGCTGGGTCCCACCCGGCAGCGGATCGGCCGCGAAGTTCGAGGGATCGAGACTCAAGAGCGGGTCGAAGTTGCGGCCCGCTGACGGATCGTCTTCCGCGTCGTCATCCTGCCCGAGCGCGACGCCCGACCACGAGAGGGTGCACATCCAGGTGGCCCAAGCGAGCCGCGCAAGCGACTGCCCAAGCGGCGCCCGTCGAAGGCCCAACGGCCGATTTTCTGCTCTTTTCGCGTACATCTCGCTCACCACCACATGTTCATATTCACGGCAAAAAGCTCATCATCCAGCTGGGCTGGGTCGCGCTCCCCGGCGCCCTCGTTGCGGGTCTTCTCTCCCAAGAACCACTTGACGTACTTCACCGTGAAGTACATCCGGCTCGACCAACTCGTGCGCATCACGAATCTGGGCGCCACCACCCAGAAGCTCTGTTCCTTCTCCCTCGAGTCGGGGACGACGCGATCGGCACGCCCTGCGACGGACATGTATTCGTGGAAGACGTACTCGAGATCCAGCGCACCTTTGTAGCGCTGCCGTCCATCGAACCCGTCGAAATCCGATTCGGTGCGCGTGTAGTGGAAGCTCGTCTGCAGGAGAAGATCGCGCCCCTGACCATCGAACTTCTGGGGGTACGACACGACCTTCCCGATGCTGGCGTCGTAGTTGACGCCAGCCACGAAAAGAGCGCCGTTCCCGCCCGAGGGCGTCCCCAAAAACCGCTGAGTCAGATCCTCGCCGATGCCGGCGTAAGTCTGAAGGCCGCGCAGGGGAAACGCGTCGTTGAAAACGTTGTAGCTCGCGCCAACCCCGAGGACGCCAAACGTGTCGTCGAGGATCTTCACGTCCGCGCCATAGATCGTGATGCTCGGGTCGCCGAGACTCGTTTCGTCGACTTCTCGCGTCCCGGGATCGTCAAATTCGCGCTCCAGGCGATCGTCGAAGGCGAACTCGACGAGCTGACGAGCTCGGACCTCGACGCGAGGCTCACTGCGGATGTTGAACCCCGCGTGCACGCCGTGCATCACCGAGCCCACCCAGAGCGGCCTGCGCCAGCCGTTGTTCTGGTTGCGAACGACGTTGAACGGGATGGTGCCGTCCCTGGACTGCATCAGATTGTGCTCGAGATAGAGCTCCCACTTGGGGTTGATGGAGCGCGTCGCCAGGGTGCGCAGTCCGATGCCTTGCATGTTGGCGCCCAGCACGTTCACGTACATCCCGTTGCCGTACTGCCCCAGAGAGCCGTGATTCAGGTTGAACCGTCCGATCTGAAAATTCAGATTGAAGCCTGCGAGTGGTGCCGGCGAATAGCTCAAGAAGGCATTGTTGATGAAGTACTGAGACCCGAGCTGATAGAAGGTGGTGGGCGCTGACGGGTTGTACGTATCGATGGAGAAATTCACGCTCACCTTCGAGTTTCCGTATTGGAACCTGAGGTTCGCCCAGTTGCCTGGCAGCGCGTTGGTGCTCGTGAAGTAGGCGTACGTGTCGATCGTTTCGGGGAGCACGTGAGTGACCCGCTCACTCTGCCCAGCCGCAGGGAGGGGGCGGTGATCGAGGCTGAGCTGACTCGACACGGTCAAGAACCCAGAGAAGGTGAAGGTCCACTCGTTGGGCGGCATCGGCGCGCCGTAGCCAGCGGTCGTGGGGCCCGGCAGACCACCGACGGCCGGAGCCGCAGGATCGCCGCCGAACTCGAAATACTGGCTATAGCCGGGCAGATAACCGGAGTAGCGAATGGAATCTCCGGACTCGAGCGGCTCTTCTTCGTCTTCTTCCGCGCCGTCTTCAGACGCCTCGGGGGCGGGCTGTTGATAGACGGGAACCGGAATGCCCTCAGGGGGGAGATCGGAGGGGGGAACGGCTTCGCCTTCGGGCTGCGCTTGGCCATCGGTGTCTGCGTCGGCCCCCGCGTCGCCTTCAGCCGCGTCGGCCTCGACTTCTCCGGGGGCCGCAGACTCCGAATCAGGATCCACATCGACTTCGATCGTCTCGCTCGGTGCCTCTCGTGGAGCGGGAGCTTCCTGAGCGAGCAGTTCGCAAGGAAACAAAACGAGTGCGGCAACGACGAGTCGCTGCTGGATCGAAGTGGATCTCACTCGCCGTCTCCGGTCGTGTTGTGAACATTGCGGTAGGCGCGCACATCATCGATCCAAAAGTCCTGCCAGCCCGTGCCCCAGGTGAAACGGAGAACGGCAGCCGAAGTCAGATCGAATTCGAACTGCTCCTTGGCCCACCCTTCCTGGAGCAAGCTTCCGAAAGGCACCTTGTAGAACTGCCACTCGGTGCTGAGGCGGATGGGGTGCACCCAGTGGTCGCCGCAGAGATCGGTGCGTTCCACGGGAGGACGATTGCCGTCCGGATCGTAACAATAGTACTCCTCGAGCCCGCCGCGATTGTGAAACACGGTGCAGCTCGTCCCAGCCGTGAGTTCGTCAGGGTGCTGCATCGGCTGATAGACGTCCTCGCACACGAAGTCGCCACAGACGGCAAAGAACTCCACGCCCTCGCCGTTGACCATGGGGCGCATGTCGAGACACAGGCTCTGACCTTCGCTATTGGCGTTGGGATAACACTCCGAAAAATCTGGGCAGCCACACTCGACGTTGCGTTCACAATAGCGAATGTCATCAGGATTGATGTGCTGCTGCAGGTAACTCAGATCATCGTCCGTGTGCTTGTCCCCCAAGGAGAGGCGGATCCCAGCGGCGGCGTCGTTGCTGCTGCGACGAGCCCAGAAGCTGATGCCGTCCCACTCGCTCAGGTCGAGAGTCATGCCTAGGAGAAACTCCTCTTCGGGCCGCGCTGCGGCGATCGAGTCAGCTTCGATCGCCGCCTTGTCGCGATCAGGGCACACCGAATACAGCGCGTCCAACTCCTTTTCTGTGAGAGTTGCCACCTCTCCGGTCGATCCGTCGGGGTACTCCGCACACGCGTGGAGCGGTTGACTTGCATCGCACGCCCGCGCAATCGTCCCCAGATCGCTTCCGATCTTCACCTCGCCCGTCAGGTGATCTGGTGAGCCGTTGAGGCACTTCAAATGACGTCCAATGCCTCCGCCCCAATTGAGGAATGGCCCCCCTTTGAAGTGAAACGCATTCGTGTTGCCCGCACCTTCGCAGCGAACCGTTTCCTCCGTATCCGGCTGCCAGCTGTCAGACAGGTTCCAAGAACCCGCCGTGTTGTCGACATATGCGTACGTATTCCTGGCAGTCCCCGAACTGAAGTCCCACAACTTCATCGGCAGGAACTCGAGCCCCTCCTCTTCACGCGCGCAATTCACCGGTGTGGGAACGATTGCAGGTGTGCACAGGTTGCAGGTCTTCCCGCTCTCGTCCGGACGCTCGAGTCCGACGAAGTCGCCGCCGCCCCCTTGGCACCCTGAGGTGCCGACGACGGCCAGTACTGCACCCAACCAGACGAGACCTCCGCAGCTCTTCAGTAGGGAGACGTCAGAACGTCTCGCTCTCGCAACCGACCGATTCATCGCGGCCCCTTGTTTAGACGGACTCGGACGAACGGTCTAGGGAGATCCGTCGTACTGCGTCGAACTTTGTACACCTTTGTCCGTGCCGAGGGTTCCTCGTCACTTCTCATTCTCTGGATGACCGTGCGCTTTCTTCCCGAAACGCCGACCTCTCGTCGCGTGGAAGCGAACACTATTCGCCACGTAGGGTAGATCAGCTCGGAATGGCCAAAATAATGCTACTATTTTCTTCGAGAGGACTCCTACGACGCGCCGCTCGGAATCATTTCCTCTTCCCTCGAGACAATCTCCGTCTACCTTTGGGTCGGCGAGAGCCCCGACGGCGCGACCACTCGCCACCGAGGCTCCGCTCGCCGACTCCCCCGACCCGACCCCTCATGAAGCACAACCTTCTCTCCTCGGACACCGCTCGAGCCAACGTCCGACCAATCACAACTACATCACATTCTGAGCAACGCCGAGTCGGTGGGTCGGATCACGATCTCGAGCGGTCCCGTCGGCTCATCTCCGAGATGACCCTGGAAGAGAAGGCGGCACAGATGCTCCACATGGCCCCGGCCATCGAGCGTCTCGACGTGCCCTCGTACAACTGGTGGAACGAGGGGCTCCACGGCGTGGCTCGCGCTGGTGTGGCAACGGTTTTTCCGCAGTCTATCGGCCTCGCGGCGATGTGGAATCCTTTCCGCATTTTCCAAGTCGCCGACGTGATCTCGACGGAGGCCCGAGCCAAACACCACGAATTCGTGCGTCAAGGTGACCGCGGTCAATACAAGGGGCTCACCTACTGGAGCCCGAACATCAACATCTTCCGCGACCCGAGGTGGGGCCGGGGTCAGGAGACCTACGGCGAATGTCCCCATCTCACCGCCCGCCTTGGTGTCGAGTTTTGTCGGGGCCTTCAGGGCGACGACCCGAAGCACTTCAAGGTCATCGCGACGCCCAAACACCTCGCCGTCCACAGCGGTCCCGAAGAGCTACGCCATAGCTTCAACGCCGAGGCGAGCGAGAAGGACCTCTACGAGACGTACCTTCCCGCTTTTCACGCCTGTATCACCGAGGCACAGGCGGGTAGCGTGATGGCTGCGTACAACCGCACGAACGGAGAGCCTTGTTCGGCGAGCCAGCGACTGTTGGTCGATATCCTCAGAGGCGAGTGGGGCTTTCAGGGCTTCGTCGTCAGTGACTGTTGGGCGGTAAAGGACCTTCACGAGAACCACAAGATCACCAAGACGCCCGAGGAATCCGCCGCCCTCGCGGTGAAGATGGGATGTGATCTCAATTGCGGGTGTACCTATGAGCATCTGCCTGCTGCGGTCCGCCAGGGCCTCTTGGACGAGAAGGACCTCGACATCTGCCTGGAGCGGCTCTTCGCCGCCCGCATGACTCTCGGCATGTTCGACGACGACGCCGAGGTCTCTTACGCGTCCATCCCGTACGAGATGAACGACTGCGAAGAACATCGAGCTCTGTCGTTGGTTGCAGCACGCGAATCTCTCGTACTTCTCAAGAACGACGGCATCTTGCCTCTTTCCCCGGGCGTCTCGCAGATCGCCGTCATCGGACCGAACGCGGACGACGCCCACGTACTTCGCGCCAACTACTACGGAGACCCCTCCCAGGTCGTGACTCCCCTCCAGGGGATTCGGGCGGCGGTGAGCGCAACGACCAAGGTGTGGACCACCGAGGGCTGCAAACACACGGGAACCAAGACGGACGGCATCGGACGCGCTGGAAATATCGCCGAGGCACGAAGCATGGCCGCCCGTTCCGATCTCACGATCCTGTGCCTGGGTCTCTCCGCCGAGATCGAGGGCGAGCAGGGAGACGTGGGGAACTCGGACTCCAGCGGCGACAAGGACGGGCTCGAACTTCCCGGACTTCAGGCAAAGCTCCTGGAGGAGATCTGCTCACTGGGGAAGCCCGTCGTCCTGGTGGTGCTCGCCGGCAGCCCCGTCGACTTGCGATTCGCCCACGAAAACGTAGCGGCGATCTTCTATGCCTGGTACCCGGGCGCCCAAGGTGGTCGCGCGATCGCCGAAGCAATTTTCGGCGAGTTCAGCCCCGCAGGTCGCCTACCCATCACCTTCCCGAAAAGCACCGCGGACCTGCCGCCGATCACCGACTACAACATGAAGGGGCGCACGTATCGCTACGCGGACAAGGAACCCTTGTATCCATTCGGGTACGGCCTCAGCTACACCCGATTCGAATACACGGACCTGACGGTTTCCACGGAGACACTGCCCACCGGTGGCAAACTCTCCGTCAATGCGCGCGTGACCAACACGGGGACCGGCCCTTCCGATGAGGTGGTGCAGCTCTATGTGAGGCACGAGGACGTGCCCTTCCCCACCCCGCACTACGACTTGCGGGGCTTTTTGCGAGTTTCTCTCGAGCCGGGAGCATCTCGGACGGTCGAGTTCGAACTCGATGAAAGAGCGCTGTCGGTGATCGATCTCGACGGAAAGCGCATCCTGACCCCGGGCCGCGTGACGTTGTTCTTGGGAGGAAGTCAGCCCGATGCTCGCAGCGTAGCTCTCCTTGGACGCGCCCCTCTAGCGCGAACGATCGAGATTGCCGAAAAGGCTCGGCCGCTCCCCTACTGAGCGACTACCAGTGGAACATGGTCCCGTCCTCGAGGCGGGCAACCGGCAGCGCCGCCGGATCGTAGGGAAACCTTTCCGCGGCCTTCGCGTCGAATTCCACACCGAGGCCCGGTGCGTCGCTCAGATGCAAGGCGCCCGCTTCCAAGCGGTATCCGGCAGAGAACACCTCGGAAACGAGCGGTGCGTGACCCATGTATTCTTGGATTCCGAAGTTGTTGATCGATATGCCCACGTGCAGCGCCGCCGCGATGCCCACCGGCGAGATATCCGTCGCCCCGTGATATCCCGTCCGCACGTGATAAGGCGCCGCAAAGGCGGCGACCTGAAGCGAGTGTGTGATCCCTCCGCCGTGGGACGGCGGCATCCTCACATAGTCGATGAGCTGCTCGGTGATGAGAGTCGTGTAGTCGTAGATTGAGTTGTACACCTCGCCGATGGCGAGTGGTGTCGTCGAATGACGCCGCACGAGCCGAAGCCCCTCTTGGAGCTCGCCCGCAACGGCATCCTCGAGCCAAAACAGATGATAGGGCTCGAGACTCTTGGCGAGCCGAGCGGCTTCGATCGGTGAGCAGCGGTGGTGTACGTCGTGTAGGAGCAGAAGGTCTTCACCAAAGCGCTCCCGCGCAGCTTCGAAAAGACGCGGGGCAAAGGCGAGGTAGCGGGAAGTATCCCACGACTCTTCCTTGGCGATGCCTTTCTTGGCTGGTTCGTAAGGACCGCTGCCCTTCTGCACGCCGTACGAATCGCCGACCCCAGGCACGGCCGCTTGCACTCGAACTGCGGAAAATCCGGCGTCCCGGAGGCGAGCCACGTCCTCTAAGGCCAGCTCCGCATCAGCTCCTGTCGCATGGGCATAAACCCGCACGCTCTTCCGGCTCTTTCCTCCGATGAGTTCGTACACGGGAACTTCGAGGTGCTTTCCCTTCAGATCCCAGAGCGCAACATCGATGGCGGACAGAGCCGTCATCGTGACGGCCCCTCGACGCCAATACACACCTCGATAAAAGTAGTTCCATATGTCCGTGATCTGCCGAGCATCCTTCCCGATCAGTGCCGGGATGCAGTGCTCCTCCAAATAGGTGACGACCGCGAGCTCACGTCCGTTGAGGGTTGCGTCCCCGTAGCCCACGAGGCCCCCCTCCGTCCTGATCTCGAGGGTGACGAAGTTGCGACCGGGACAAGTGACATGGACCTTTGCGGACTCGATTTTCATGAAAAGCGCCTCTCCGGAATCCCTGGGACGAAGTACTGCTCAATGTCCTGATAATATGAGACTTCATGGGCTGGCGGCTCCACGCCCTCTGGGTACGGACGTCGAGAAAACGCTTGAAAATAGCTCAAACACGCGTCCTTCCACCAAATCGCGTCACGGACCTGCCGACCCAGGCGCTGGGCGACCTCCAGGTGGCGCAGCTCGTCCACGTGCGGGGCCTGCTCATCCCAGGTTTGCTCCATCGCCTTCGCACCGTCGACGCCCGACTGATACCGAAAGCAGAGCTCGTCCCAGAGGGTGCGCCCCGTAGAGAGTCGATGGTCCCACCGGACGTGATGATACCAAAGAATCAAGTCGAGCGGACACGTCTCCAGGGACTCCATCGATGCTCGATACGGAGCCGGATACTGAGCGAGCGCGTTCGAACCGGTCGAGGTTCTGTCGAAGCCGAGACCGGTCTCGTCGGCCCGGTGGTAGTACGTCGACGTCCAATCAGGGCGCCCCGCATCGATCCACGGACCGGGTCCCTGATGGTGGTTGTATGCCATGATGTGGTGGAGCCCGAGCGGAGTCATGTAGGTCACGAGGACCTGTCGACTTCGCATCATCATCGAAAGTACGCTGTCGACGAACTCGTTCTTCTTGCCGAAAGTCAGCTGAATCCAAGTGCGTGCGAGCCCTTCGACCTCGGCGTCCGGATCCCAGCAAAGGCCCCCGAAGGCGAACCAGTTCGCTGCAGCGAAGTGATGCCCGCACCAGTTGTCCGCGTCGCCGACGTTGCTCACCGCGCACATTCCTGAGAGTGGCGTCCCGGTCATGGTCCCGTCGATGACGCGAGCTACACGCGAATCACCAAGAGGCGCCGCACTCGGATGATGAGTTTCTTGCTGGAGCACCTCGGAAAAGAGTGGAGCCAGGTAGCAAAGATGCGTCGAGTTTCCGAGGTACTCCTGAGTGAGCTGAAACTCCATCATGAGCGGCGTCTCACGCATCGCACCGAAGAGCGGGTGATGCGGCTCGCGCGGTTGGAAGTCGATGGGACCGTTTTTCACCTGCACCATCACGTTGTCGAGAAACTCGCCATCGAGGGGGAGAAACTCCGAATACGCCTGCTTGGCGCGGTCGTCGGGAACCTCGGCAGCGTAGACGAAGGCCCTCCAAATCACGACGCCACGATGAGGCCTGAGCGCCTCGGCCAAGAGATTCGCGCCTTCGGCGTGGGAGCGACCGTAGTCCTGGGGGCCCGGTTGACCCTCGGAATTCGCCTTCACGACGAACCCTCCAAAATCAGGGATCTCTTCGTAGATCGTGCGACACTTCTCGGCCCACCAAGCACGCACGCCCGCGTCCCGGGGGTCGGCGGTCGACAGGCCCCCGAGTTCCATGGGTGCACTGAATCGCGCAGTCAAGAAAACCTTCACTCCGTAGGGCCGAAAGACGTCGGCCAGCGCGCGCACCTTTTCGATGTAGGCTTCACTGAGCACCAGGGCGTTCGCGTTCACGTTGGTCAGAGCGGTCGCGTTCAGCCCGATGGACGCCATCGCTCGGGCGTAGTCGCGAATGCGAGGGCTGACGATGTCGGGCAGCTCGTACCAATTCCAAATCGAGGATCCGGCGAAGCCGCGCTCCACCGTCCCATCCAAATTGTCCCAGTGATCGAGCATCCTCGAGTTGACGCGGGGTCGGGTCGCAACCTCGAGACAGTCCGGGGCGACACCGCAAGCGACGCGCCGGAGCAACGCGAACACCCCGTACAGGAGACCTCGCTCTGCGCAAGCGATGACGAGGATCTGCTTCCTCCCGTCTCGGCCGTCCCTCGTGACGATACTGTATCCTTCGTCGCCTAGCTCTCCCAAGTCTACCGGAAGCTGACCGACTTCGGGGCTAGAACCCGTAGTCGCGATCAGCAAATCCGCCTCGCAATCCAGCTCCGAGGTGTCCACTTGCTCGACGACCGGTGCGTGGTCTTCCCCAAGCAGGCTTGGCAGCGCTACCCGGAGCTCATCGACGATCACCCGCGTCGTGTCGGAAGAGCCCGTAACGCGCACTCGGCGCAGGGTTCGCCGATACGGGGTCGCCTCGTCATCGGTGAGCGGAGCATAGCGGAGCCAAAGGTCGTAGCCCGTTTCCCCCGCGAGCAGACCACGGCGAGTCATGCTACTTGGCATCCAGCACCACGGTGGCGACGGCCCGAGCCGGCAACGAAAGAGACTTTCCCTCGCTCAGCTCCCCTCGTTCCTCCCACCGCCTGGACTTGCCAGGACGAAAGGTCGTCACGAAGACCTGCGACTCTTCCGCCTCGAACTCTTCGATCGTGAGCTGCACGTCCATCACGCCTTGGGACGTGTTGAGCAGCACCGCCGTCAGACGCTTCTTGTCGGGCGAGATGTAGGCTGACGCCAGCATTCCGTCCTGGTCGCTTCCCGCGGACACTCGAAAGTATCCGGGATCCGTGTAGCGCGCGAAGTGACGAAGAGCGTAATACTGATCTCGAGGTTTGGGCGTCCGCCCCTTCATCGAGACGAGGCCCTTTTCCGGCCAAATCAGATCCCAGTACAGCCACCCGGCGTTGTCCGCCTTGGCCAGTCCGTGGTGGATGAGCCACGCCGTCTCGAATCCACCCTCGATCCCCTTGTCCTCGTCGGTGTTGAACTCGGTCTGGAATACCGGCTTGTCGGTGACAGCCGCCGCACCCAACATCTCATCGACGTAACTATCGGGACCCGGATCGCGCCAGTCCCAGACACCATCCTGTCCCCTTTCGTACAAGTGGTGGGCCACACCATAGAGATGATCCGGATCGATCTCCGCCATGAAGTTCTGCACCCTCTCGTAGTGGACCCCGAGCACTTCTGGTCCGAGAACCTTCGGTTGATAATCGAGCTCTTTCAACCTCTCGACCAAAACGGATAGTGCCTTTCCATATCCAGGAAACTTGTCGGTCTCCTTCGGCTCGAACTTACACCCCTCCCAATCGGGCGGGATGAACTGAGGCTCGTTCTGCATGCTGATGTAGTCCGGCGCCAGGCCCTTGTCCTTGTAGTGGCGCAGCGACCGCAGCCACCAGTCGGCGAACTCATCGTAGACGAACTTCCCTCCCTTCTTCTTGAGAGTGCAGTCGTCGTTGCCCGCGCACTTCTCTCTTCCGCTCGCTTTGAGCGACGCCGATGGGGACCACGAGGTGAGCATGATCTTCGGTTTGTAACCGAGCGCCTTCGTTGCTCGTTCGACGATTTCGACCTCGGGCGCGAGATTCGAATCTTCGTCGCCGCCTTGTCTCTGGAAACGATTCCTCAAGCGCAAAATGTCCAAACCCAACTCGGGGAAGAGGAAGTCGTAGAGATCGCTGGGTGTGCTGCCGGTGATTCGATCCTGGTACCAGGCCACGGCTGCACCGAATCCTTCGAGCTCCTGATGCGTTCGGCCAACGTTGAGGTTGACCATCGCACTGCGACACGCCGCGCCGAGTGAGTCGTTCACCTCGCCACTTTGCTCCTGCTCCTCCATCTCGGCAACCTTCACGCTCTCGATGTCCGCTCGCTGTCCGTAGACACCGATGCAGGCGGGGAGGAACACGCTCAGCAAAAGGGAGGGACCTCGAAGATCTCGGAACTTCATCGCGGCAGACTATCCCACGGTGAGGGGGGCGCTGGCCAGTCACGAGAGTTCTCGCACGAACACACGTAAATGTGTCGCCCGAGGACCGCTTCCACGTTCGCCCGGCTCTTGGGACCTCGGCCCCTGGGTGCTCGGCTGGCGTTTTTTTCACCCGTGTGTACTTTCGCCCAGCACCTCCCTCGACGGTCCCATGAAGCTCGCCCTTCCGAACATGGCTGCCCGCCTTCTCGGGCTCCGGCGCATTCTGTTGCCGCTAGGGGGTCTGTTCATGGCGGCTACGTGCCTCGCTATTGGACTCCACCTTTGGGGAGCTCTCGTGCGCCCGGACAACGAAAATATCGCTTCAATCGATGACCTGGCTGCTTCTCGGGCGGCGGCGAACCGGAGCGTTTCGTTCGGGCACCGAAAGCCATCCGAGCTCCCCCGCATTCAGAAAGACGTCGACGACTCCATCGCCCCCGAGGCGTCTTGGTTTCCCAAAGGCGAGGCGCCCGTTCTTTCCGAACTCGTGGACGAAGGTGTCCTCCCACCGGTTGCTGAGCGAGTCGGGCCCGAACCCTTGGTGCTCGATGGCGGGTCCATTGGAAACTACGGCGGGACTTGGCTTCGCGCCGCGACGTCCGACTTCGACGTCTTCATCATCGAGTACCGCTTCGGATACTCGGGGCTCTTTCGTTGGTCTCCTCTGGGGCATCCCATCGTTCCCCATCTTGCCACACGCGTCGAGCAGTCCGACGACATGCGGACGTTCGTGGTGCACCTCCGCAAGGGCGTCCGGTGGTCGGACGGACATCCCTACACCACGGACGATTTGCTCTTCTGGTGGCAACACGAAGATCTGAGCGACACGGTCGGTGACGGAGCCCCAGCACGCTGGCTGACCGTCCGCGGCGGAGAGACCACCCTTGAGAAACTCGACGACCACCGGATCCGGTTCCGGTTCGAACACCCCTACGGGACGTTCCTGGAGAACCTGGCATCGTTTTCACTCGAAATGAGTTCGGCTCCTGCTCACTACCTCCGGAAGTACCATCCCGATCTCGGGGATCCTGCGTTCATCGAGCGCGAAATGAGGGCTCTCGGCTTTTCGAGTCCGCGCTCGCTGTACACGAACATCAAGCGCTTCTCGAACCCCAGCTGTCCCCGTCTCTGGCCGTGGGTACCGCGTTCCCATTCCCCCAGCTCCCCCTACGTCTACGTCCGCAATCCGTACTACTTCGCCGTCGACCCCGAAGGGAACCAGCTTCCGTACATCGACCGCCTCCAGTTCGACATCAAATCTCCGCAGATGCTCCCCCTCGCCATCGCGGGTGGTCAGGTTACGATGCAGGGCCGTCATTTGAAGTACGAAAACTACACGGAGCTCATGTCCCGCCAGAAGGACGCCGGCTTCCGCGTCCTACACTGGTATCCAGCGTCCCGTTCGAGCTGGGTCATCCAACCCAACCTCAATCGCCTCGTCCGCTCCGACGATCCGAGTACGAAGGACAAGGCCGCTCTTCTGGGAGACAAGAGATTCCGCCAGGCGCTCTCCCTCGCGATCGACCGAGAAACCATCATCGAGGCCGAGTACAACGGCCAAGTCGAGCCCGCACAGGTCGAGCCCGGTCCGGAATCGGACTTTCATCACCCCGGGCTGCGGAAAGCGTTCATTGAACACGACCCCGAGCGCGCGAGTGCGCTGCTCGATGAACTCGGCCTGGACGGCCGAGATCTGGACGGAATGCGCACGTTCCCCGACGGCAGCACGATGACGTTCTATCTGAATTTTTCGCCGTTTACGGGGATTGGCCCGGGACAATTCGTCGTCGACGATTGGCGAGACGTCGGTGTGCGTGCCATTGCCCGGGAACAGGCACGCACGCTCTTTTACACGAAGAAGGACTCCGGAGACTTCGACTTCATGGTCTGGGTGAGTGAGAGCGACTTCTTCCCTCTACTCGAACCACGACTCTTCGCTCCGCCCGATCCCGAGGCGTTCTTCGCCACCCGCTGGGGGCGGTGGTTTCAATCGGGTGGGTTCTATCACCCCGACGAAAAGCTCTCCGACAAGCGTGCCCAAGGTCCGCCGAGAGACCATCCGATGTATGCCGCATATGAAGCCTACGTCGACTCGATTGGCGCGCTGACTCGCGAGGAGCAGGTATCACGGTTCTCCAAGGTGCTCGACATTGCCGCCGAGAATCTCTGGACGATCAACATCGCGGATGCTCCCCCCTTCCTGGTCGTCGTGGACGACGACTTGCGCAACGTTCCACCCCTCGCGATGTACGGCAATGCAACCCGAACCCCGGCGAACGCGGGTCTGGAGACCTACTACTTCGAGTCACCCCAGGACTCCGCATTTGCCGAAACGAAAGCAATTCTAAGAGCCCCCGGCACTCTCCCTCGCAGCGAGAACTCTGACGGTTCAGCCATCTCTGGAACAGATGAAAGCTCCCTCTTGGGCCCCATGCTCCGCTGGGCCTTTGGTCTCACCGCGCTCGCTTTCTTGGGCCTTTTGTCGGTGCGGCACCCGTTCGTGCTCCGACGCATCATCATCCTCGTCCCGACCCTTCTCGTCATCTCCGTCGTCGTCTTCTCCATCATCCAGCTCCCCCCCGGTGACTTTCTCAGCGCCCGCATCGCCGCCCTGGAAGAAACGGGAGACACGGGGGCCCTGGCCGAAATCGAGGACCTCAAGGAAGTCTTCCACTACGACGATCCGGCCTACGTGAAGTACGCACGGTGGATGGGTATCTCCTGGTTCTTTACCTTCGACGATCGCGATGCGGGCCTGTTGCAAGGGGACATGGGAGTCTCCATGGAAACCGGGCGACCCGTGAACGAAATGGTCGGCGACCGTGTCCTCCTCACCGTCGTCATCTCTCTCTTCAGTTTGCTCCTGACCTGGGCCCTTGCCATCCCCATCGGCGTCTACTCGGCCGTGAAGCAATACTCACTGTTCGACTACGTCTTCACCTTCCTCGGCTTCTTGGGGATGAGCATCCCGCCCTTTCTGTTGGCGTTGATTCTGATGGTTCTCTCGGGCATCTCCGGGCTATTTTCGCCACAGTACGCTGCACAACCGGATTGGACCTGGGGCAAGGTGACCGACCTGCTCTGGCACATCTGGATCCCGCTCATCGTGATGGGACTCACGGGCACGGCCGGGATGATTCGCGTCATGCGAGCAAACCTCTTGGACGAGCTCAGCAGGAGCTACGTCGTCGCGGCTCGTGCTCGTGGCGTAGGACCCATGAAGCTTCTCTTCAAGTACCCGGTTCGCGTCGCCCTCAATCCATTCGTCTCCGGCATCGGGCACCTCTTCCCTCAGCTCATTTCGGGAGGAGCGATCGTGGCCATCGTGCTCAGCTTGCCCACCGTCGGACCGCTCCAGGTGAGCGCCCTCTTCAACGAGGATATGTACCTCGCGGGTTCGATGCTCATGGTCCTGAGTCTGCTGGCGGTTTTCGGAACGTTGGTCGCCGACTTGCTCTTGCTCGCCCTCGACCCCCGCATCCGCTACGACAAGCTGGGGGGCTCGTGACGAGCGAAAGCGGTGGGGCGGCGCCGAAGGATCCTGGGGCGCTGTCGCAGATTGAACTCATCGTGCGGCGCTTCAAGAAGCACCGCCTCGCCGTCGCGTCTCTCTACGCCCTTTCAGTGCTCTACATTTTGGCGGCATTCTGCGAGTTTTTCGCTCCCGACCTACCTGGTCGCCGACACCTCGATTACCTCTACGCGCCGCCCAGCCCCGTCTCTTTTTCGCTCCGCGACGGTCTTCACACCTTCGATCAGAAGCAGATCGTCGATCCAATCACCTTCCGGAAGAGCTACGTCATGGACGAGAGCGACCCCGTGGAACTCCAGTTTTTCGCACGCGGTCCGAGCTACGAGTTTTGGGGACTGTTTCGAACGAACGTCCATTTTCTGGGGGTGGACGAGGACGAATGGTCGAGCAAAATGGACGGCGCTGGTGATGCCCCGCCGGTCTTCTTTCTCGGGGCCGACAAGTACGGGCGAGACGTCCTCAGTCGCGCCGTCTACGGGTCGCGCATCTCGCTTTCCGTCGGTTTCATCGGCCTTCTCGGGACCTTCGTTCTCGGCATGATTCTCGGCGGCATCAGCGGATATTTGGGCGGTCGCGTGGACGACTTCATCCAGCGTTTCATCGAGATCCTCCAGTCGTTCCCCCAACTTCCTCTTTGGATAGCTCTTGCAGCCATCCTGCCCGGTGATTGGTCATCGCTTGCCGTCTACTTTTCAATCACACTTCTTCTGAGCTTGCTCAACTGGACGGGTCTGGCTCGCGTGGTTCGTGGGAAAATCCTCGCCCTCCGAGAAGAGGACTACGCCGTGGCGGCTCGGCTCCTTGGGGCAAGCCACCAGCGGATCCTGTTCTTGCACTTGATGCCTGGTTTCACGAGTCACATCATCGTCTCGCTCACCCTCAGTGTGCCCGTCATGATTCTCGGAGAGACCGCGCTCAGCTTTCTCGGGCTCGGACTCCGCCCTCCCCTGGTTTCGTGGGGCGTCATGTTGCAAAGCTGCATGGACATCAAGGCCGTCAGCTTCTACCCGTGGCTGCTCACACCAGTACTCTTCATCGTCATCCTCGTTCTGGCGTTCAACTTCTTGGGTGACGGCATCCGCGACGCGGCCGATCCTTACGGAGACCGGAAATGAGCGACGCGCGACAAGTCGTCCTCACCGTAGAAGATCTGAAGACCTACTTTTCGACAGAAGAAGGTCAGATCCGGGCCGTCGATGGCGTGAGCTTCAGTCTGGAGAAGGGGCGCACCTTGGCTATCGTGGGCGAGTCGGGTTGTGGGAAAAGCGTCACGGCGTTCTCCGTAATGCGCCTCATCCAGCCCCCGGGAAGGATCGCTGGTGGCACGATCCGCCTGTACGAAGAAGGGCGCCCCCCTTTGTCCATTCTAGAGCTAAAAGAGGGCTCACGCGACCTGAATCGGCTTCGGGGCGGCACCGTGAGCATGATCTTTCAGGACGCGCTCGCAGCGCTCAGCCCGGTACACACGATCGGCAACCAGCTCGTGGAGGCCCTTTGTACCCATCACGATCTTTCCCCGAAGGATGCCGAGAAGCGCGCTCTCGAGATGCTCGAAAAAGTCGGGCTCTCACAGCCTGGCGTCAGATTCAATCAGTACCCACACGAGCTTTCCGGTGGCATGCGCCAGAGGGTGATGATCGCCATCGCCCTCATCACCGAGCCGCGCATCGTGATTGCGGACGAACCGACGACGGCCCTCGACGTCACGATCCAGCTACAAATCCTCGATCTCATCAAGAAACTGCAGCACGATCAGGGTTGCGCCGTGCTTCTCATCACGCACGACCTGGGTGTCGTCGCGCACAGCGCCGATGAAGTGGCCGTGATGTACCTAGGCAAAGTAGTCGAGCGCGGCGACGTCCGCACTCTCCTGAAACGACCTCGACATCCCTACACGATGGGACTTCTCGAATCGCTCCCGAGCAGAGCAAGCGGGAAAGTGCGACTCCCGAGCATCAAGGGCTCGGTGCCTGCGCTCACCGAGATCCCGCCGGGATGTCCGTTCCACCCGCGCTGTCCGCATGCCGAGCCGGGCATCTGCGACGACAATGCTGCGCCCCCGCTCGTTTCGGTCACTCCCGGCCACGATGCCGCCTGCGTGCGCCTCGAACAAATCCACGGAAAGCATGATGCCTGATTCTCGAACACCCGCGACGGCAGAGGCGCCCGGGCCACTCCTCGAGCTCGACCGCGTCTGCAAGCACTACCCCGTCTACACCCAGGGTCTCTTCAAGAAGCAGCTCGACACGATCAAGGCGTGCGACGACATCAGCTTCGTCGTCCATCGGGGTGAGACCCTGGGGATCGTAGGAGAAAGTGGAAGCGGAAAGACGACTCTCGGACGGAGCATCCTCCGGGCAACTCGTCCGACGAGCGGGCACGTCTGGTACGAGCGACGGGAGGGGGGGCGACTCGATTTGGCATCGATTGAGGACAAAGCACTCATCCCGCTGCGCCGGGAGATTCAGATGATCTTCCAAGACCCATTCAGCAGTCTGAACCCCCGTTTCACCGTCCAGCAGATCATCGCGGAACCCTTGATCATCCATCGGCTCGCGCGGGGGGCCGAACTCGAAGACCGAGTGGTCGAAATGATGAGGCGAGTCGGCGTCCGCCCCGAATACCGCAGCCGCTACCCTCATGCGTTCTCGGGAGGCCAGCGCCAGCGCATCGGCATCGCCCGCGCCCTCATCCTCAGGCCGCGGTTGATTGTGGCAGACGAGGCGGTTTCCGCCCTGGATGTTTCGGTGCAGGCGCAGGTCATCAACCTGCTGGCTGATCTTCAGGAAGAATTCGGCCTCACCTATCTATTCATCGCGCACGATTTGTCCGTGGTGCGCCACATCTGCGATCGGGTTGCCGTGATGAAGTCCGGGAAGCTCGTCGAGCTCCAAGAAACCGAAGCGCTCTTCGATAGCCCTCGGGAGGACTACACGAAGCGACTTCTTGGCGCAGTGCTGGAGCCTGATCCCGATCGCTACCAGCCTGCGCTACACCCCCTGATCCCCACTCAGTCGTAAAAACCGAAATATCGCTTCGCGTTCTCGTAGCAGACGTCCCTGACGAGTCCGCCAAGCAGCCCCTCGTCGGCGGGGAGACGCCCACGCTGCACGTCGCTTCCGATCATGTTGCAGAGGAGGCGGCGGAAGTATTCGTGGCGGCTGTAGGAGACGAAGCTCCGACTGTCCGTGAGCATCCCGACGAACCCTGAGAGGAGCCCCAAATTGGACAGCGCATTGAGCTGCTTTTCCATGCCGTCGAGTTGATCGAGGAACCACCAGGCCGCCCCGAACTGGATCTTTCCCGGAGTAGGGCCCTCCTGAAAATTCCCAGCCATCGTGGCGAGCACTTCGTTGTCCCGGGGATTGAGGTTGTAGAGGATTGTCTTGGCGAGTTGCCCGGTCTCGTCGAGCTCATCCAAGAAACGGCCGAGCGGACGCGCCATGGGCTGGTCGTCGATGGAGTCGAATCCGGTATTTTGACCGATGGCGCGGAACATCCGCGTGTTGTTGTCCCGGAGAGCGCCAATGTGAAGCTGCTGCACCCAGCCTCGCGCGTGGTCCATCTTCGCGAGCTCGAGCAAAAGGGCGGACTTGAAGACGGCGACTTCTTCGGGACTACAACGTTGTCCGCGGCGTGCCCGATCGAAGATCGCTTCGAGCGTCTTCGCATCCTCGTCCCAGCTATAGGGCTGGTCGAGTCCGTGGTCCGAGAGCCGACAGCCTGCTTCGTGAAAGTACTCGTGACGGATGGCAAGGGCCTCGACGAGAGCTTCGAAGCTGTTGACCTCGACTCCGCTGACCTCTCCGAGGCGCTCGAGGTAAGCTCGATATTGGCGGGGCTCGGCGAGAGCCATTGCCGCATCCGGACGGAAGGTCGGTAGTAGCCGCAGGGTGCTGCCGCTTTTCCGATGCTGAAGGTGCGGCCGGAGTTCGTCCACCGGATCATCGGTCGTGCACACGACCTCCACACGAAACTGCTTCAAGATTCCTGGTGCGGAGAACTCCGGAGTAGAGAGTTTTTCGTTGCATCTGTCGTACACGCTGCGCGCGTTCTCCGGACCGAGAAGCTCGTTGATGCCGAAAGGTCGCGCCATCTCGAGGTGAGTCCAGTGGTAGAGAGGATTCCTGAGAGTCTTGGGTACGACGGTTGCCCAAGCTCGAAACTTCTCCCAGTCGCTCGCGTCCCCGGTGAGAAACCTTTCGTCGACTCCCGCAGCTCGCATGGCTCGCCACTTGTAGTGATCGCCGTCGAGCCAAAGCTCGGTCATCGAACGAAACTCGTGCTGTTCTGCGATCTGATCCGCAGGCAGATGGCAATGATAGTCGATGATGGGAAGCTGCTCGACGTGTCCGTGATACAAACGCCGTGCCCAGTCTCCCTCGAGGAGGAAATCTTCGTGAATGAAGATTCCCTCGGCCATCAGCTGTTGACCCCGCTGGCCAAGAATCCACCGTCGACTGCAATCACCTCACCACAGACGAAGCTCGCCGATTCAGAGGCTAGGAACACGCACGCGCCCGTGAGCTCGCCAGCCTCGCCAAATCGACCGATTGGCGTGCGCGCTATCAGCTCGCGGCCACGCTCGGTTCCCTCGAGCAACGGGCGATTCAGATCGGTGGGAAACACACCCGGGGCAATGGCGTTCACGCAAACACCGTGTCGGCTCCACTCGACGGCCAGAGACTTCGTCAATGAAGCGACGGCGGCCTTACTGGCGCCGTAGGCCGCAACCTCGTTGAAAGCAACGAAACTCGAGAGCGAGGCGATGTTGATGATGCGCCCGTAACCACGATTCATCATCGGACGACCGAAGATCTGGCACGCCCGAAGAGTACCAGTCAGATTCACCTCGAAGATACGGTTCCACTCCTCGTCACTGACGTCGATGGTGGGCGTGCGCTTGGTGATCCCGGCCGCATTGACGAGGATATCGACGGGGCCGAGTTCCGTCTCGACTCGCTCACGCAGCGACTCCAGAGTGTCGCGCCGGGTCACGTCGGTCGCCATCGCGACGGTGCGGCGTCCCAGGCGCCGTATCTCCTCACATACGCCGTTCACCTCTTCGATCCGGCGTGCCGTGGGCACGACGTCCGCCCCAGCGCGCCCGAGGCCGATCGAGAGCGAGCGCCCGAGCCCTGAAGATGCGCCGATCACGACGGCGACACGACCGGAAAGGTCCATACTCTCACGCATCCATGGTGATGATGCGTCCCTCTTCATCGTACTCGAGCTCCTGCACCTTCACGCAACGTTGATGGGTGATACCGCCCGATAGGGTGCTATCGTGGTAAAAGAGGTACCATCTACCCTCGACCTGTACGATCGAATGGTGCGTGGTCCAGCCAACGACCGGATTCAGTATGCGCCCGGCGTAGGTGAATGGACCGCGTGGACTGTCCCCGATCGCGTACACCAAGTAGTGCGTGTCACCGGTCGAGTACGAAAAGTAGTACTTCCCCCGATATTTGTGCATCCACGGGCCCTCGAAGTAGCGACGCTCGGTGTCCCCCGCGACGAGCCGCCTACCGCCTTCGTCGAGAATCTCGATCTCGGTGATCTCACCATCGAACTCGAGCATGTCGTCAGTGAGCTTGGCTACGCGCGGACCGATCGCTGGAGCGTCGTCTTCAGGCCCCCGTGCATCTTCGACGAAAGCTCCGGTCTGCCACTTTTCGAGCTGGCCGCCCCAGAGCCCGCCAAAGTAGAGATAGGCCTCTCCATCGTCGTCGACGAAAGAGCAAGGATCGATGCTGTAACTGCCGCGGATCGGCTCGGGTTGCGCCGCAAATGGCCCTTCTGGTTTCGTTCCGATCGCCACACCGATGCGGAACCTTTGGTCTCGATCGCGGGCGGGAAAGTAAAAATAGTACTTGCCATTCTTGCGAGCGACGTCTGGCGCCCACATCTGTCGCGAGGCCCAGGGCACGTCTCGGATGTGCAGCGCCGTGCCATGCTCGATCACCTTCGATGAAAGGTCGTTCATCGAGAGAACGCGATAGTCGACCATTTGAAAGTGGTCCCCGTTGTCGTTTTCCTCGACCGGAAGATCGAGATCATGCGAGGGGTAGACGTAGACTCGGCCATCGAACACGTGAGCCGAGGGATCGGCGGTGTAGATGTGCGTCACGAGAGGCTCCTTCATCGCGACCTCCTTCCCCTCGACCACTCCCCTTGCAGGAGGAACGAGCTCGCTCGCTGGAATCGATACCATAAAGGAAAGGTTAGCCGCGTGAAAAGCGGGCGGCAAGCATGATCCGGTGACGGCACGGCCAGGCGCCAGAGACTCCGGTCACTCGCGCTTGGCGGTCTCGGTCGCTCTCAGACTCGCCCGGGACTGAGCAATCACCGCCGCTACCACCACCGCTGCTCCGAACCAAACGCTCGCGGGGTTCTCCTCACCGAGAATTAGCGTCGCCAACAGGATCCCACTGACGACTTCCAGCGACGCAATTACCCCCGAGCGAGCGACGGACATCCTCTGAAATGCCCAGACGAAGATCGTGTGAGGGATCGCCGTGAGCCCGATCCCCAGAAATAGAACGAGGCCCAGTTTCGACACAGTAATCGATTCGGAAGGGACGGAGAGAAGGGCCGGAGAAAAGAGGCAGGCAACGACAGTCACCTGAACGGCCATGATCGAAAACGGATCCGCTTCGGAGAGAAGCTTACGCGACGCGATCCCCCGGGCAGCGAAGAAAAGCGCAGACACCAGACCAAAGCCGACACCGACGACGAGCTTCGATTGCTCGGGACCGAAGAACCCCTGCCACACCATCGTTCCAACTCCCACGGCACTGAGCACGGCCCAAGCCACGTCGCGTGGGCTGGGGCGAGCAGAAAAAGCAAAGGGTTCGACGAGGCTGGCGATGATGGGAAAGGTAAAAACAGCTACGATCACGGGGGCGACGTTCGAAAGGCGATAACCGTAAAACAGCGTCGCCCAGTGGGCAGCGAGGAAGGCGCCGGAAAGAAGAACGGTCTTTTTCCCGCGGTCACTGAAGTTCACCTGCTTCGCTCCGCGCGCCCGTCTCAGCCCCCACACCAGCCACAAGAACACCGCGGCCACCAAACAGCGACCGCAGGTGAGAGCGAGCGGCGGCCACGGGATCCACTTGACGAAGACGCCCACGAGTCCTTGGTGGATCGACGCCAGGATGACGGCGAGGACGGCGAGAGCGACGGGACGGTCCATCGACGTGCGCGTAGGACGCATCGTCCGATGGGTAAAGGCGCGGCCAACGCCTCGCTACAAAACCTCCGTCAAACTACCCGACGTCGGAGCGCGCTTGTGGTCACGCGGAGAACCAGAGAGCCTCCTCGATATGAGACCGGTAACGAACGGACGGCTGATCTTCATAGCGAGCCTTTTCTTCAGCGGAGGCTGCCGACCCACCAGCCCCGCGCCCCAACCGTCGCCGCGAGCCGACGACGCGAGCCAAGCGGCGCACGAAGAAGTGCCTCTGAGAGAAGACGAAGGAAAAATGACCTACAAGAACCCCATCTTGCCCGGCACCAATCCGGACCCGAGTATCACTCGCGTGGGGGAGGACTACTACCTCGTCACGAGCTCCTTCGAGTACTTTCCTGGCGTTCCGATCTACCACAGCCGTGATCTCGTCCACTTCACGCAGCTCGGCTACGTCCTTTCACGACCCACTCAACTCCGTCTCGAAGGACTTCCCAGCTCCCAGGGCATCTACGCCCCGACCCTACGCCACCACGAAGGCACGTTCTATTTGGTGACGACCAACATGAGCGGGGGCGGGAGCTTCCTCGTAACCGCAACCGATCCGAAAGGCCCCTGGTCCGAACCGATTTGGATCGAGCCGGGTGTCTTCACTATGGATCCTTCGCTCTTTTTCGACGACGACGGGAAGGTCTACTACACGCGCCACGGCGAGGGAGAGCGCGGGGGGATCTTCCAGGCCGAGATAGACGTCGAGACGGGCGCTCTCGAGTCCCCCATCCGGAAAATCTGGAGCGGAACGGGCGGCGTCTGGCCCGAGGGGCCTCATCTCTACAAGAACGACGGGACGTACTACTTGCTCATCTCCGAAGGAGGCACGAGCTACGAGCACAAGATCACCGTGGCGCGCTCGGACAAGCCATTCGGCCCTTTCCAGGCCTACGCGGGAAACCCGATACTCACTCACGAACACCTGAAGGACCATCCCATCCAAGCGACGGGGCACGGGGATTTGGTGCAGACCAAAGAAGGGACCTGGTGGATGGTGCTTCTCGGAATCCGTCCATCGACGCCCGGCCATCACCACATTGGGCGCGAGACGTTTCTCGCGCCGGTCACCTGGAAGGATGGCTGGCCCCTCATCGCCAACCCACCTCTGGAACTCGAAATGTCGACGGAGGGTCTGCCCCCACCGGCTGGCATCGAGGACGAGCCCGACCGCGACGAATTCGACTCGCCCGAACTTTCCGTGGCGTGGCGTCACGTGCGCAATCCCAAGCCGGAGGACTACTCGCTCACCGAACGCCCGGGATTTCTCCGGCTGAGGGGTAGAAAGTTCACCCTCAAGGACGTCGCTTCGCCGACCCTACTGGTGAGACCTCAGACCGCCCATCACACTCGAATTTCTACCGAGGTTCACGCCGAGCCGAATGCCAACCAGGAGGCAGGACTCGTCGTTCGGGGAAATGAGAAGTTTCATCATGAAATCCTAGTCACCGGCGAGGACAACGGCGAGAGAAGCGTCGTCGTGCGCACGACCATCGCTGGAAAAACCTCGGAAATCGCGCGAAAACCTCTCCAAGCCGGCCCCATTCGGCTAGGAGTCGACGCGAGCAAATCGAGCTACGAGTTTTGGGTCCAAACTTCTGGCGCCGACGAGACTTTTCTGGGCAGCGCTCCCACCGCCCCGCTGGGCTACGAAACCTCCCAGTCCTTTACGGGCGCGTTCGTGGGTCTTTACTCACACTCCAGCGATGCTTCTCCCCTCGTAGCCGACTTCGCCTGGTTCGAAATGGCGACTCCCGACTGACTGCTCATCGGTTGCGCAGTTGGGCGTGCCATGTCTAAGTTCCGCTTCGCTTGCTGCACGGGGCGAGCACTTCGGGCATGAGGACAAATTTGAGCAAAGTCGGGGTTCTCCTGGAATGGAATCCGAGCCCCTACAGCCGTCAGGTGCAGAAGGAGCTCGAAGCCGCGGCGAGTCGCGGCGGACCGAAGCTCTCGTTCGTCGGAGTCGAGTGGGCCAACGCGTCGGTAGACGACGATCCGAGCGTCATCGATCGCACCCTGAAGCTCACTGAGGATTTCGAGGCGATGGTGCTCATTTCTGGGGTATTTTCCCACGGCGTGAGCGGACTTTCTCGGTTCGCGCAGAAGTGGGCACCTCGGCCGATCGTCAGCGTAGGTTACCGTATTTTGGGCGTCCCCTCGCTCGTCGTGGACAATCGCAGCGCAGTCAAAGAGGCGACCACTCATCTCATCACGGCTCACGGACGGAAGAACTTGTTGTTCGTTCGGGGACGACGAGATAGCCACGAGGCCGAGGAACGCTACCTCGGGTTTCGGCACGCGCTTCGACAACATCGTCTGCTGTTCGACGAACAACGGGTTGTCGACGGAGAGTTCACCCGACGCGCGGCGATCCGTGCAATGCAGCAGCTCGATCGAACTCTCGATTTCGACGGTGTCGTCGCAGCCAACGACGACATGGCGTTGGCTGTGATGACGGAGCTTCAGCGCCGAGGACTTCAAGTGCCTCGAGACGTGGCGATCATCGGGTTCGACGACGTACCCGAAGCAGAGTCCGCATCGGTACCGCTGAGTACGATGGCTCAACCGTTTTCGGCTATGGCAAAATTCGCTCTCGAGTCGCTGAAGCAACAAGCCAACGGGCACAAGGTCGAGGCCTCGAAGTCCGTCACCGCGCGCCTTCTCACGCGCGCGTCGTGTTGCGCGAGCTGAGCGATTCTTCAGTCATTTCCATCTCTTGAAGACGTCTGTTGGCGAGGGTGCTCCTGCTTCGGGCCTTCCTTCAGTACGCGAACTCGTGTTAGGAAAACCATCCGGAATCGATTGCACATCGACCGGCCCTGCCGAAGTCCTCGAATGAACCGACAAAAAACGCACTCACTCACCGCAGCACACGCGATCCTCGCGGTCGTCCTGGTGGCGTGCACTTCCTCCCGAGGTTCGGAAACAGCCACGGCGTCGAGTCCAGCCAAACCTGCCAGCCAAGAGAGGGACGTGCAGGTGTACCTTCTCTTCGGTCAGTCAAACATGTGGGGGGTGCCAGCGTCCGAGGAACGAGACCACGTCATCAACCCGAAGGTCGAGGTGATGGCCCTGACCAAGTGCGACGGACAGACTCCGGACGAGTGGTATCCGGCGTCGCCTCCTTTGCATGGTTGTATTGGCAAGGGCGAGGGGAACCCGGGACTCGGCCCTGGCGACTACTTCGCCAAAACGATCGCCTCGGCCCACCCAGACGACACGATTCTGCTCGTTCCGAATGCGATACCTGGGGTGAGCATCGACGCGTTCGCGCCCGGGAAGGCGCCTTATCAATCCCTCGTCACTCGCGCCCGCAAGGCACAGGAGCGCGGCCCCATTCGAGGGCTCATCTTCCACCAAGGGGAATCCGACACCGGACAAAGGACCTGGGTTTCTCGGGCAAACACCCTGGTTTCGAGCCTGAGACGTGAGCTCGAGCTCGGCGACGCAGTCCCGTTCGTCGCCGGTGAACTCCCCTACGACGGGTGTTGCGGAGCAGGCCACAATCCGATCATCCGGACGCTCCCTGAACACGTCCCAAACACGCACGTCGTTTCCGCGGAGGGCCTCGGCATCATGGATGACGGTCTTCACTTCGACGCTGACGCGAACCGGGAGCTCGGACGCCGCTACGCAGAAGTAATGCTCCCCCTCCTCGCGAAGTGACCTGATGCGCCTGGGTCGACGCACACTCCTCACCTTTGCTTCGTGCAAGCTGGCGCTAGGCTGCGCTCGGCCGAGCCGCCCGAGTTCCGTATCCGAACAAGAGCAACCCCCGACGCGACTCGACGACGAGAGCGAAGCATCGACCCTCGATGCCGAGGAAGAGTCCAACATTTTCAGTTGGGTGAGCGCCCAACAGCTCGTCGAACCGGGGAACCGCCCACCGACGCCCCTACGGGGGGCGGTCCTCCGGCAGCGATTGCTTCTCTCGGTAGGAGGGACGCACGTGAGGCTCGCCCTCAGCAATGAGTACGGGAAAGAGCCGCTCGAAGTCGAAGAAGCGGATTTGGCCTTTCCGGCGCAAGCCGAACACATCGAGACAGGGACGGGCGGCGCGCTCCTCTTCGGAGGAAAGAGTTCGGTAGCCGTGCCGCCGGGCGAGACAGTGACCAGTGATCCCCTCGATTTCGCGGTGCCCGATGGAGCAGAGCTGGCCGTCACTTTGAAGCTCGGAAACGTTCCGCTCGACCTCACGGGACACCCGGGGTCGCGCACGACTTCGTTCATCTTCACTCGAGATGAATCGGACGACGAGGGCGCGAGCTCGCCTCGAACGACCGACCACTGGTATTTCATCAGTGGGCTTTCAGTCGTCCCCCGCGAACCAGCGCGGGCGCTCGTCATCCTGGGAGATTCGATCACCGACGGGCGAGGTTCGACCACGAACCAAAACGACCGCTATCCGAATCTCCTCTCGAGACGTTTCGAGAAGCGGACGGAAAGCCCCAAAACGGCAGTCCTCAATCAGGGCATCGGCGGAAACAGCGTTCTCCGTGGCGGGCTCGGCCCCACGGTGCTCGAGCGCTACGAGCGCGACGCATTGTCGCTCCCCAAGGTCCACGCGGTGCTGCTTTTCGCCGGGATTAATGACCTGGGAGCGCTACACGGAACGAAGCCGGGCGACCCCGATCGACCCCGGGCCGAGCATCTGATCGAGGCGTTTTCGCGAATTTCCGCAGACGCTCGGAAACGCGGCATCGAGATCTTCGCCGCGACTCTGCTTCCATTCGAGGGGTCGTTCTACTTCACCGAAGAAGGCGAAAAGGAGCGGCAAGCGTTCAACGATTGGATTCGCCGTACCGGCGTCCTCGACGGTTTCATCGACTTCGACGCCATCACGCGCGACGAAAGGCACCCGACGCGACTGGATCCGGCCGTCGACGGAGGGGACCACTTGCACCCCTCCGCCGCTGGCTACCAAATCATGGCCGAGGCCATCGACCTCGAACTCTTCGACTGAAGCATCCATCCATGCGCGCGCTCCGTTACTGCGTCAACCGAGAAACCCGGGGAACGTGACCGTTGGTCCGTGCAAGCACCACGCTATCTGGGCGCAGAGGGCGCTCGGCTGGGCATGATGTAGCGCGTCGGATCGAGTGAAGGCTGCGGACGACCACCGCTTACCAGAGCTTCCCGGGCGATCTCGAATGCCGCAGGGAGCGTACGCACGGTCTCCGCAAGATGGTGGCCGCTCATCCAGTCGAGCGCTCGGAGCGCACCCGCGATCACCGGGTTGTTGACGATGGCGACGTTGCGCAAGACACGACTCCGCGTCCTTTCATGTGTGTCTGAAATCCACCCGCTCGCGCATCTGCGCAGTCCAGGGCTCGGACGAGCCACTCGGGTCAGGTCGTGAATGAGCACGACGTCTCCCCAATCGATGTGCGCGTCGAGGCGGCGCACCTTCCAGGTGAAGTACTCCTGGAGAAGACGGCAATCCATGCGCCCTTCCCAGTGTATCAGTAGGATCGGCGCATGGGTCTCGTTCACTCCCACGCGACCTGACGACGAGCGGAACCATTTGACCATAACTATCCGAACGGCCCAACCCTGTGCAACTGAAGGAACGCCGCAACTATTTGGCTTCGCGAATGCGCTTTCTCACTGAGGCGCACCTCACCCTACGCCGGCGCCCCCCCGCGGCGGATCTCACTTCTTGACGGCCTTCCTGAATCGCAGGGTCATGCGATCGCTCTCGCCGATTTCGGCGTATTTTTCCCGATCCTGTTCCCCCAGGCGAAAGGCGGGCGGAAGCGTCCACACGCCAGCGGGATGATCCTTCGTGTCCTTCGGGTTCGCGTTGATCTCCGACTTTCCGTCGAGCAAAAAGCCGTGCGCCTCGACCTGCTCGATGAGCCACTCCTCTGGGACATACCCTTGCTCGGCCGACTGCTTGGGGTCGGCGCCCTCCTTGGCTCGATGCTGGACGATCCCGAGCACGCCTCCTTCCTTCAAGGCGCCATGAACCGCGTCGAGCCACACGTCGACGCTGTCATTTCTCACCCAGCCGTGGAACCCTCGGATCACCAGCACCATGTCGACCGGCTCCTCGAGCCCGAGCCGCGGCGCCTTGGGGTCGATGACGAGGGGCTCGACCTTCCCGTAAGCCTCACTCGACTTTCCGAGGAACAGCTTCAAACGCTCTCCGTAGAAGGTCTCTCGGGCTTCCTTGGGGCCTTCGGGATCGGTCGTCGTCACGAAGAGCTTGCCCTGAGCCGCCAGGGTGGGCGCTAAGATTTCCGTATACCAGCCCTCTCCTGGAAGATACTCGATGACGCGCATTTTCGGGGTGAGCCCGAAGAACGCGAGCGTCTCGGCGGGATGACGCATCGCGTCACGCTCCGCATGCCCGAAAGCGCGATGCTCACTCGCGAGCACCTTGGTGAGCGCCGACTTCAGATCCTTGTACTTCTCACTCGAAAGCGCTTCCGCTTTCTCGCGGAGCTCGGGAGTCCAGCGTCGCATCTCGACCTGCATCTGGCCCTGCATCTGAGCCCGGTCCTCAGCAAGCTGTGCCGCCTTCTCCTGCTCGGCCTTTTCCTCGTCGGTGAGCGCGTCTCCTGACCACACCTCACCCGACGCTTCGGGCGCCGGCTGAGGCTCGGGCTGGGGCGCCGGCTCGGCGGCAGGAGGATTCGAAGCGCAAGCTACGAGCGAGATTGCCGAAAGGGAGACGAAATACGAATGACGCATGGGAGCTTGGCTAACACGGGACTCCCGCAGCGCCCAGCTCGGGGGGGGCACCCCTACCGAGCTCCTCGTTTGACAGTCCGGCCGCGGGGCAAGTTCGAGGTTTCGAGCTCGGTTCGGGCGCAATTGTCCGGGGCGATCTGGCACACACCCGCTCTGGCACAGTTCGGCCATACGACCGCGCGCCCGAACTCCCGGAACGCGCCTGTTTTCGCTAGAGAACCTCGAACTCCAACACGCGCAGAACTGGCCCACCCCTTGCTTGAGGACCGACATGCGAAGCCCGATCACTCATCGTCTCACGACAACGCTTTCCGTTGTCTCATCGATTGCCCTCGTCCTCGCCGCCTGTGGCGGCAGCGCCGAGAACTCGAACGGGGATGGGGACGGCGACGGCGACGGCGACGGCGACGGGGATAGTCCAGGCGATGGCGACGGTGACGATGACTGCAGCGGCTTCGAGAACGACTCGGCGAGGCACCTGGAAATCGAAATCAGAAACGAGCGCGCGTCCACGATCTACATTGGTCCGCGCGAGCAGACCTGTGGGACGATTCCCCCGTTTTCGGTCGAAGACTCGACCGGCGGGCTCCTGCAAACGGACCTCAATGGCTGCATGCCCTTATGTGATGACTACATGAGCGGCAACGACCTTGGCTGTCCCGCGATTTGCCTGTTCCCAGAAATCATCACCATCGAGCCTGGAGAAAGCCATCTGGCCGTCTGGGACACTCGCCGCGCCGTGCAGCTCGAGCTCCCCGCTGAATGCAATGCCGCGGACACCGTCGACATGGAGTGCCCCGTCGCCCGCGCCATCGATGCTGGAACGTTCACATTCCTGGCCGAGGCGGGGACCTCGGTCACGTGCGACATCCCGTGCGACGACTGCGGCCCGAACGGCGAAGGATGCCCGGGACCACGGCTCGTGAGCGGTGAGGAACTCTCCGCCGAGTCGACCGTCGATCTCGACGAGTCCTACGGCATTTATCCGGCTACTCGCGGCGAAGATGCCCCCATCCCGGGGGCCAACAACTCGGTTCAGCTGGTCTTCACCGAATAGAAGTTTTTTGGGGGGGGGCACTCCGGCTCTCGTCAGCGTTTTGAGCCTCGCGGTGCGTGGCAAGTGCACCGTTTCGCGCCGTCACCTCCGAGCTTCGAATCCACTCGGCCGAAGCGCGTACTTTCTACCCAATAGGGTGATGAGCCACGTCGACACTCGCGCTACCGTAGCACCGTGATGAAATCTTCACTCCGTTCCCTTGCCATCGCCCTGAGTCTTTGCGTGCTTCCTCTCTCGTGTGGAAAGGTAGAAAGCGAACCGTCAGGCGATGGGGACGATGGTCCCCATCGCGGCGGCGACGGCGACGGCGACGGCAAGGTGTCGGGGGACGGAGACGGTGACATCCTCGGCGACGGCGACGGCGACATGGGAACGGGTGGCACGCCGGTGGAGGGCGACGTTTGCGAAATTGGGGTGCTGCCGTGCCAAGGTGAAGACGGTTGTGCTGGAACGACGACATGCACTCCGCAAGGGAGGTGGGGTGCGTGTATTTGTATGGCAGAAGGAGCCGGGGGAATCGCTTCGAACGGGGGCGCCGCGATGGGTGGCGATGGAGGAACCCCGGTTCCGGCGAAGTGCGGCGACGGAGTGGTTCACCCCCCCGAGCAATGCGACGCTGGAGCGTCCGATACGGCTGGTTGCTCCGCCGACTGCCGCCTCGAGTGGGGGTTTCAGTGTTCGGGACAACCGAGCGTCTGCACCGAGACCATCTGCGGTGACGGGCTGCAGCAGGGAACGGAGGCGTGCGATGAAGGGGTCCTGTCCCCCGAAGATGCGTGCAGCGACGAGTGCCGTCTCGAGCCAGAATGCAGCGCTCCCGGCGACTGCACCCAGGTCTGCGGCGACGGGGTCATCACCGCGCCGGAAGTCTGCGACGACCACAATCTGGTCGACGGCGACGGCTGTAGCTCCACCTGTGATGAAGAGCCGGGTTACCTCTGCGCGCATGTCGACGTCGATCAACCGAGCGAGTGCTCTCCGATCTGTGGGGATGGCATCGTCGGTTTGGGCGAAGAGTGTGACTTTGGTTCGGAGCTCAACTTCGGCGGCTACAACGGATGCAACGTGGACTGCACGCTCGGCGGCTACTGCGGCGACGGCCTCGTCCAGGAGGAGTTCGAGTTCTGCGATGACCGAGCTCCAGGTGAGTCCCGTTGCGGTGGTTGTCGTGCCCTCGGCCTGCGGTGACAACCTCGGGAAGCCCGGAAAGAGGGGCCCCGCGTCACAGTCCGCAACAACCCCTCGATCGCATACGAATCTGTATTCTTAGCACCTCTAAATGGTGATAGTGATACGTTTTCGTATAGGTAGCGCCCCGGGGGCGGCCGACTGAACTTGCCCCGCCGTCGGGGAATGGACTGGAGTCCCCAACCGAGGTGCCCCCAGCCGTTCAGGACGCCCGGGCGCGACCCCTGCGAGCACCCCACGGAAACGATGGTGCGCCCTCGTTTGGAAACAAAGGACTCATGCGCCCCGCTGTCGCTTACTGAAGACGGGCGATCGTGAACGTAAATTCAAGGGTTTCCGACAAATCGACCTCAAGTTCGGAGCGAGGCTACATCGAAACAAACTCGAAATATTGGGTCGGTATGCCTTTGTCCGCCTGGGCACAGTTTCTAACGTCCTGGGCTCCGGTTTCGGCTCGAGGAGAACCCGTCTGCGGCAGGTGCCGCGCGAGTCTCCCCGGGGCCTCATGAAGTAGGAAAACTCAAGGAGATAAAATGGCTACTGCTGCAGACGTTCTCGAACTCATCAAGAAGGAAGGCGTCGAATTCGTCGACGTGCGTTTCACCGACACCAAGGGCAAGGAACAGCACGTGACTTCTCCCGTCAGCCAGGTGGACGAGAAGTTTTTCAAGGAAGGCAAGATGTTCGACGGTTCGTCGATCGCCGGCTGGAAGGGCATCAACGAGTCCGACATGATCCTCATGCCTGACTGCGACACCGCCACGCTCGATCCGTTCGCCAAGTACAAGCAGCTGAACATCTCCGCCGACGTAATCGAGCCTGCAACCATGGAGGGCTACGACAAGTGCCCCCGCACGATCGGTAAGCGCGCTCTTGCGTACCTCAAGGACAGCGGCATCGGCGACGTCGCCTACTTCGGTCCGGAGAACGAGTTCTTCATCTTCGACAGCGTTTCCTACAGCACCGGGATGCAGAGCTCCTTCTACTCCATCGGTTCTCGCGAGGGTCACTGGGCGCGCGGCGAGGAAGGCCACAATGGCCACGCCCCCGGCATCAAGGGCGGCTATTTCCCCGTGCCTCCGGTCGACAGCTTGAACGATCTGCGCGCTGAAATGTGCAAAGTCATCGAGCAGATGGGCATGGTCGCCGAGGTGCACCACCACGAAGTGGCCAACGCCGGTCAGTGCGAAATCGGCGTCGGCGTCGGAACGCTCGTCGAGAAGGCCGACCAGGTCCAGAAGCTGAAGTACATCATTCACAACGTGGCGGACCGCGCCGGCAAGACCGCAACGTTCATGCCCAAGCCCATCGTCGGCGACAACGGTAACGGTATGCACGTGCATCAGTCGATCGTGAAGGGCGGCAAGAACCTCTTCGCAGGCGATGGCGTCGGCGGCCTCAGCGAGTTTGCCATGCACTACATCGCCGGCATCATCAAGCATGCCCACGCGATCAACGCTTTCGCGAACGCTTCGACCAACAGCTACAAGCGCCTGGTTCCCGGCTTCGAGGCTCCCACGATCCTCGCTTACTCGGCTCGCAACCGCTCTGCTTCGATCCGCATCCCGTTCGTCGTTGGCGAGAAGGGCAAGCGCATCGAGGTTCGCTTCCCCGACTCGACGGCGAACCCCTATCTCGCCTTCACTGCCATGATGATGGCGGGTCTGGACGGTGTGAAGAACAAGCTCGATCCCGGCAAGCCCGGCGACGAGGATCTCTTCGAGCTCGAGCTCGAGGGCAAGAGCAAGTATCCGCGCGTGGCTTACTCGCTGGAACAAGCTCTCGATGGCCTGAGCGCCGATCGCGACTTCCTCAAGGCCGGCGGCGTCATGACGGACGAGATGATCGACAGCTACATCGCCCTCAAGATGGAAGAAGTGACCCGCCAGCGCGCGACCACGACTCCTCTCGAGTTCGAAGAGTCCTACAGCTGCTGATCTTGTAGGGGGGCAGAGGCCCCCCTCGCTTTCGGAAGTGAATTCCGAAAGCTCACCCCCACCCGGGCGACTGCGCTCCGGGCCCTCCCACTTGGTCGGGCGCGGTGCTCGCGCTCTCGTCTTCGCCTCGCGAAGCCTCGTGGGGGCTCACGATGACGGCGCTTCTTTCGGCGAGCGCCGTTTTCTTTTGACGGCCAGCAGCTCCTACCTGGTCGCTAGCGGTGCTGGGCGCGCCTCGCGTCCTCGGGTTGGCTTGGATTTGAAGTTCGCCGCAGGACCGAAGGGCCGAGGACCTCAGAGAAACAGGTGGAGGGAAGCAAACCGGAGCAAAGGAGCGGAGAAGATTCGCCCCTCACTTGGTGAAGCGACATTTTCATTCTGTCCGCGAATCGGCCGACGGGCGTGCGCCGCCGCAGGCGCTCAGAGTCACGAGTGCAAGGCGAAACGGACGCCCCGTTCTCAGAGTGCTCGGCGTAGAAGACGCCAGTCTTCGGAGCTGCACGCGCCTCTACGCTGCGCTCAATCGATTCAGCGCAAAGCGCGTCACTCGTTCGTGAAGCTGCACGAACCAGTACGGTGTGCTGACTCGATTCAGCGCACCGCGCGTCATTCGGCCGCCGAGGACCTCAACGGAACAGGTGGAGTGAAGGCTCCCGCGCCGCAGCCACCCTCCCGAAAAAATCGACGCGACCCGTTGACGGGCCTCTCGGTGAATTTAACTTGGATTCTGTGACCAGCACCGACATCCGGTGCGGCGCAAATGCACGTTTTTTCGGGTTATGGGCCGAGCCTTCGCTCGGCCGAGGGAGACGTGTGTGGGCCTGCCCCATCGGGCAGCACCGCGTCCGTCCTACGCGAGCTCGCAGCAGCTCGTGTCGACCGCTGATCCAATCACCACCAATTTCAAGCACGAAAGGGAAACACCATGCTCGCACTCTGGAACCAAGTCGATGATCTTCTGAAGGATGAGTTCTTCCATGCTCGCCGCGCTCGCGCGAGCTTCTCCCCAGCCGTCGACATCGTAGAAACGAAGTCCGGCTACCGACTGACCGCGGATCTTCCCGGCTTTCGCCCGGAGGACGTGGAGATCACCGTCGAAAACGGCAGCCTGATTCTCTCCGGAGAGAGGAAGTGGGAGAGCGACGAATCGAAGGAAGGATTCCGTCACATGGAGCGCACCTACGGTCAGTTCCGGCGCACCTTCACCCTGCCCAAGGGTGTCGATGCGGACAAGATCGAGGCCAGCGTGGAGCACGGGGTGCTCGTACTGAACGTGCCCAAACCCGTGGCGGAAATCCCGCGAAAGATCAAGGTGGGGACGCAGTCCCCCGCCCAGCTGAAAGAATAGCCACATCCGGCCCCCGTCTGGCGCGCCATCTGCCAGACGGGGGCTTCTTCGTGCTCGGTAACGCATTGGGCTCAATTTGACGTAAGCTGAGCAGCAGATGGCTGACACGCAAACGTCTGACGAGGTGACTCCCACAGCGAAGATCCCCGATGTCATCCTCAAGGCTTGGGAGCAATTTGGCGACCGGCGCAAGCTCGTGAAGGTCGAAGACATCAGCGCGAGTGTTTCGACGAACAAAGTCTACCGGGTCCTGCTGAGTGATGGCCACGAGGTCATCGCCAAGACGACGCTCTACGGGAGCTACGTCCACTTCCGCCAAGATCACCGCATTGTCCAACAATGGAATCGGCGGCTCGCCAACGGGAGGTACCGCAACTTCCTTGCACAAGTTTGCCTCAGCGAAGACGGTGAAGTCTTCACCGTTCACATCGACGACACGTGGGTGGTCTTCTACGAAAAGGCACAGTTTTACGATTTCTTGCCTAAGGTACTGTCTCCCGCTCAGGTCGAATGCCTGGGACGCGAGATGGCGGAACTGCACCTAGCGTCGAGCCAGGTTTCGGAGCTGCTGAACACGAGCTGGAAGAGCCTCGGATCGGATGTGGCGACCCTTTACGATGTCATTGGGAATCGCCAATGGCGCGAAGAGCACGATCTCGGACCCGAAGCGGAATCGATCCTCCGCCACCAATGTGATCAATTCTTGAACAACTCCGAGCGCCTCGGCTACCACGGCTTCCAGAAGATCCCCGTGCTGGTCGACTGGAACATCGGTAACTTCTCCGTCGGGATGACCGATGACGGGTTCCGGTTTTTCAGCCGTTGGGATTACGACTGGTTTCGGGTCGAGCCTCGCACGATGGACTTTTACTTCTGCGCGCGGGTCGTGCGAGAGGAGGGCGATCAGGAGACGTTCAGCTACACCCTGGCGCCCTTTTTCGAGGAGCGCTTCATGGCCTTCCTGCGCGCATACAATCGCGTCTTCCCGCTACAGGAGCGAGAATTGCTTTTCGTGAAGGAGGCGTATCGGGTCTTCCTGCTCAACTACGTGATCCGCATTGGGGAGCACTTCTTCCGTCGTGAGATCATCGAGCGCCTGCACCACGAAGCGATCCAGACGTACTTTCCGGAGCTCGATCGGACGGACTTTTCTCCGCTCCTGAAAGCTCTCGATTGAATCTCAAGGTTCGGCTCGGAAAACTCCGGACCACACTCGCTCTGCTCGATGTCCGAGGAAATTCGTCTCGAATGCACGGCGGATCGGATCGCGTTGGCTGCGCTCTTCGTCGATTCCCGAAACGTAGTCGACCGTGATGACGACATCCCATTCGGCGCGCGTCTGGTCGTCGGCTGCATACTCGACGCGCACGCCCTGAACGCCGTAGGCGGCCCGCAGAGCTTCCCGGGCTGAGCGAAGCATCTTTTCGATTTCGAAGCCGTCGCGATGCTCAGGCTTCAGCTTCACCATCAGAGTACGGCGCAACACGACACTTCCTTGGCTCACATCAGGTGAGAATCGACTCGCAGACGTAATTCGGCACGATTCCCGTCGATTGAATGAGCGCCCGATGGTCCTTTTCGAGAGTGGTGCCCGACAGCACGAGCGCAGTGTCAATCCCGTACTTGTTGGCTCCAGCAATGTCGGTCCAGAGCGTATCACCCACCATCAACACATCCCGTTTGGTCAACGTCGGGTCCTCACCCAAGGCGATGTGGAACGCTTTGGAAAAAATCATCGGATCCGGCTTCCCGAAGCGGATGAAGTTCTTGTCGACGGCGCGCTCCATCAAAGTCGCCAATCCCCCGATGGCGATGCCCACCTCGTGACGATTCATCGGATAAGTGATGTCAGAGTTGGCAACTACCACGGGCATGTTGTGCTGCCTGACCAAGTTCACCGCCCGATTGAGATCGGAAAACCAGTCGAACCCCTCGTCGTCGAGAAGGACGAGCGCTTTCGGCGCATGTTCGTCGGGATCGAGCTGACCAATCGGAACCGGATGCAGCCCCGCGCTTGCGATGTAATAGGACGACGCATCCTTTCCGAGATAGGTGACCCATCCGCTGCGCACCTTGCTCTTGAGGTAGTCTGCTGCGAGGAGACCCGATGAAATGATCCGCTCCAGCGGGAACATGGGGCCATCCTCTGGATGACAATACGTGTCCACCATCCGATGGGGCGACTTGCTCGCGTCGTTGGTGACGAGGAAGATCTCCTTGCCCCGCTTTTTGAGCACTCTGAGGCGATCGAGGACGCCTTCGTAGACGCCGGCTGAGCTCTTGAGGACACCGAATGCATCGAAGAAGATGCATTTGTAGGAATCGGCTAGCTCTTCGAAAGACGTGGTCATTTGTTTCTCAGGGATAGCCCGAGACACTCGCACGCGTCCATGGGGCGAACGATGAACCCGACAACACCAAGGAGATTTTATTGCCTGGATCGGTTGTCGCCGGTGACAGACGGGGATGCGGGCGCTCCAGGCACCCGCAAAGATTGACCGCATTTCTTAGGAGGCACCCATGAATCCCAAATTTTTCCGCACCCTGTCACTCCCCACTGCCCTCGTCTTGTCCTCGCTCGCAGCTTGTGGGCTCATGGCAACGGGCTGCGGCGGCGGCGATGATGCTGACGGCGGCGGATCCGGCGACGGCGATGGCGACGGCTCGGGAGGCGTGGTGGTTTCCGGGGACGGAGATGGAGACGTCGGCGGCGACGGCGACGGCGACCCTGGGAGTGGCGGCCTTGGGGGCGATGGGGATGCGGCCGGCGACGGCGACGGCGATGCTCCGGGTGATGGTGGCGCGACCGGTGACGGCGACGGCGACATGGGCGGCGCGACGGGCGACGGCGACGGCGAATGTGGCGGCGAAGGCGAAGCGTGCTGCGAAGCCGGCATGGGGGACGGTTGCTTCGGACCTGGTCTCGATTGTGTCGAGGGTCTTTGCACGTCCGACGAAGAAGACGAAGACCCGGAATGCGGAGCCGAGGACCAGGTGTGCTGCGAGGGTGGCGGACCTGGTGGTGGCTGCGACAGCTTCCTGCTCGATTGCGTCGAGGGGGTATGTACCGCCGACGACGAGATCCTGGACTGCGGGACCGAGGGCCTGGACTGCTGCGAGTTCGGCAACAACGAGGTCTGCTTCGGGGACGAGCTGTCGTGCGACGGAGGGACCTGCGTAGCGAACTGACCCTCCATGATCGATCCTGCGGAGCCTGACACACCACTCTCGACGAGTTGGGCTCCGCTCTTTAGGAGGAAGGTGCGCTGGGGAGCGCTTTTCCTCCACCTGCGACCCGCCACAGCTGGCCCGAGGAGATCATCCCTTGCTCGGGTCGGCTGTGGTTGGCGCTTTTTCTCGCGGCGGCAGACCGGAGGGAGAAACGTGCGAGGCGGCTCGAGATTCCCACCGCTTTCCTTGTGATTTCATGGGGGTTCGCACATCCTCTCCCCATGCCGTCCAGCGTCAGCGTCGCCGTGCCCCTGGTGGTGCAGCTCCTGACGCCCGTCTCCGTCGAAGAGCAAGACGTTCTCCTTCAAGCTTGTTCGCTCGCCCACCAAGCCGGGCCCTGCATCCAGCTATCGGAAGCGACGGAGGCGGACACCTTGCGTGCGTCAGTAGACCTGAGCGGCGGCACGCGGGTCACCCTGGACGTCACCGACACGGATCCGAATCGTAGCCTCTACGTATCTCGTGAGCTGTTCTTCGACCTGCAGGACGACAAAGCGGAAAGAGCTCGCGCCATCGGTATCGCCCTCGGCGTCTTGGCGACGACCTTGACGGACGGACGCCACGAGCCGCAGAGCGACGCCTCCGATGCGGAACCCTCACCTCCCGACGAGAACCCGAACGACGAGTCGCCCGTCGACGAGCCTACCGCCGCGAACTCCGACACCTCTCCCCTGCGTCCTTGGGGCCTCGGGCTTGCGGCAGGTCTCACCCTCGACCCCCGATGGAGCGATGGGGCTCCATCCGGAGCGCTGTCACTGATGGGATACCCGCATGACAATTGGGGGGCGCTCCTGCGTGGTCAGGGAACCTGGTTCCCTTCGGACTCACGCAACGTTCCGCTGAGGCAGCTGTCGGTCTCCCTCGGACCCAGCTTCCGGTCGACCCCGGCTCCGGTCTATTTGACTTCTACCCTCACGTTCGGGCTCGTGCACACCGAAGCGCATCTGACGCAAACCGACGCAGAAACACGCAAGGGCTCGCACCTCTCGGCGTTGATCCATGCCGAGGTCGGCTTGGGCTGGCAAATGAATCGAACCGTTTGCGCAACACTGGTCCCTGCTGTCGATTGGGTCCCGTCGAGCACACGAATCGTCGTCGATGGGTATGAGATCGGTAGCACTGGACGTCTTCAAGCTTCGATCCTGGCAGGAGTAGGCTTCTTCTTTCCCTCGCCACAGGGCGACCGGACGCCCCGTCAAGGCTCCGGAACGCAATGATCCCTGAAGCACTCCATCCCGAACGGGCATTCGTAATCCTCTTCGCAATGCCCGCACCAACCGTGCTCGCAATGATAGCCCGGTGCACAGTGCTCGTCGCGCTGACACTGCACACACATGCCTAGACTGCATTCCGCGAAATGCGGACCGAAGGTTTCCTCGCAGTCGTGATCATCGAGACACTCGACGCAACGATCCAGTGAGCCATCACAACGGGGAACGACGACTGGACAATCGCGATCGCGATCGCAGGGCGTGCACCCAGGACGGTCCTCGTCACAGAACGCGAAGCACGAGCCGGTAACCAGACAGGGAAGTGGATATGGAGAGTCGGGATATGGGTCGTCTGGGGCGGGCCCGCCCCCACCGATGTTTTCGCTCGTTCCCCCGGTTCCAGGTGGTGGCGGTTGGACGGTGTCTCCACCCGAACCCACATCGCCACCGGAACTCACATCGCCACCGGTGTCTCCACCGGCGCCAACGACTTCGTCCGGCGCGCCCGTTCTGAGCTCGATGGCCCCCGCCTCGCACCCGACGGGAAGCAGAAGCATGACGAGGCCAACCGCCCACAACGTCGGCGAATATGGCATCGATTCCCCGCGACGGCACGTCATGATGGGTAGAAGTGTGCCCCCCTTTTGCGTCACTTTCCACGAATTTCGTAGCTGATTTCAAGGATCTCACTCATCGGGGGGAAGCGACGAAATCAATGCCTGATTCGCTTTCGACCGGTGACTATTTGAACACTGCACCTGCTGCTAGGATGAGAGCTACCCGATGACCCGAACGACCGCACAACGCCCGTGGCTCCGCGCCGTCGGCCCCGACACGACCGTCGAGGAACCGAAGCGTAGTGCCGCGGACCTGTCGGATGCAGAGATCATCGAGGCGGTGATCGAGGGCGACATGCGGGTAGCCGGACAGATCCACGATCGCCTGATCCGGGTCATCGACCACACGTTGTATCGGGTGTTTGGACGACGCGAGCACGATCACGACGACTTGATCCAGACTTGCTTCGAACAAGTCCTCCGAACGCTCACGCAAAACACGTTCGCCGGTAACTGCAGCCTACGCACATGGGCCGGACGGATCACGACGAACGTTGCGCTCAATGCACTTCGCTCTCGTCAGAGGGAACGGCGGGTGATTCAGTCGACGGACACTCCGCCCGAATCGGGGCCGATGCCGCCGCGAGGTTCCTCGGTGGAGGCGCGAGTGGAGCTCGACCATGTGCGTCGCGAGCTATCGAAGATGAAGCCGTCGCGGGCCGAGGTGCTCGTTCTACACGACGTGCAGGGTTACCGACTGAGCGAGATCGCGTCGATGATGGACCTCTCGGTGAGTGCCGTTCAATCCCGCCTGGTCCGCGGCCGCAAAGAACTCCACGAGCGTCTGGCGAAGGAACCTTCACCCTGGGGAGGCAAGAGCCAATGAACGACGAAAGCGAACTGCGCGACGCCCTGCGCATCGCCGTCCCGGTCGAGCCCGAGGACAAGGTAGCGGAGCGGCGAGCCGCGCTCGTCTCCGTTCTCCAGCGCGAGATCGCTCTCAGCCCTCAGCGTGTCGAAAGAGCGCAGTCGCGGCTGAAACTACGGCGCGCGGTGCAGATTGCGTCGATTGCGGCGGCACTCGCCGCAACGCTGGGGCTTGGGATGTTGGTTTCGGAGCTCGGCACTGATGGAGCTCCGAGTGGCCGGGTGGCCTCCACGACTGAGGCCCCCTCGAATTCCAGCTCGGGCGCGCAGAAGGATGGCGGGCGCGAGTCGCTTGCCGGGAGGACTTTCGAAACGAAGGACGGTCATCAAAAGGTGCTGCAGCTCGGGGGAGGGACGAAGGTCGTTCTCGCCGCTCACACCAACCTCTTCGTCGAACGGGACACCACCAACGAGCAGCACGTTCGTTTGAACGGAGGAGCGCTCTCCGTTTCCGTCCCTCCTCATCAGGAGGATCGCTCCGTGCAGGTTACGACGAAGCACGCCACCGTGAGAGTGACCGGCACGGTGTTCGGAGTCGAGGTGGGGCGCTTTTCGCAGCCAGCCGACTCTCCGCCGCGGACACGGGTCACGGTCCAGCGCGGTCAGGTGATCGTCGATCACGAGGGGGGTCAAGTCGCATTGGAGGCCGGAGACATCTGGCTCTCTCCTCTCCTCCGCTCGAACACGCTGTCCGTGGATGCGGCTTCGGGAAGAACGTACGCGCTGGACGGGAGCGCGCATCCCAGGAGCGTGGATCGGTCGATCCCGGTTGACGCCTCATCGCGTAAGCCCGTGGGCGACGACGCTGATGGTTCCGTGACCGACTCCCCTCACGCTGCAACGATGGTGGCTGACAGCGATCCGGGTGTCCTGCCGCGGGAAACCGCCATGAGAACAGAGGGCCGATCAGAGTCGGGCAGCACGCTGGCGGCCGAAAACAACCTCCTGGAGCGGGCGCTCGCTGCGGAACAACGAGGCAACGACGACAAGGCGCGTGAGCTCGTCGAACGCTTCCTCGAGCGCTACCCGCATTCCCCTTTGAGAGCGTCGGCTCTCGCCGTTCGCAAGCGTCTGCTCGAGAGTCCGCGAGACTGAGATCTCGAGCGTCGAGACCGCGGTGCGCTTGGACCCGTAGCCGCTCGAGATTCTCGATCACGAAAAGAAAAGGCCACGAGACAGCTCGTGGCCTTTGTTGCGATCAGGCTTTTTGCTCAGTTCGAACCGCCGAACCCGCCAGCGCCGCCGCCGGATGCACCGCCCATGTCGCCGTCGCCGTCGCCGGGCATGTCCCCGTCGCCGTCACCGGGCATGTCGCCATCTCCGTCACCGTCGCCGTCGCCATCGCCATCGCCGTCGCCATCGCCATCGCCAGGGATTGCGCAGGCGGCAAGCGCTTCCACTTCATCGGTGCAATCCAGCACGATACCCAGGTTCCTCCCGCTGATGCATGTGACGTCGCCGCCGTCCTCGGCGCACTCCAAGTACGCCTGCGCTTCGCTCGCACAGCTTTCGGACGCCTGTGCGCACTCCCCCATACAGGCATCGTAGGCGCCGCACCCGGATTCCTCGGAGACCTCACAGAGGGCCGCACAGTCGTAGCCTCCGCCGCCGCTCGGCGTGTCATCGTCATCCTTCTTACAACCCACGCCCAACGCGAGCGCAGCCGAAATCGAAATCGCAAACGACAAAACCAGTTTTCTATGAATCATCTCTCTGAGTCTCCCAAGCAAGAAGTCGGTCGTTCCGACCCCCAATATTCCGAGGCGCCGACAGTCGGCCTTCCCCCGTAGTTTTCCAACGGCCTTGCGGGGGCTCATTTTACTCCCCGAAGTATTCGAAAGAGTCCGGCCGCACGGAGCGCGGCCGCAAGTGGGCTGCCCGAAGCCATCAATTTCGCAGATTTGGATGCCCCTTTCAGCCGAGGAGCCCAGACCGCGCGGTTCATTGAACACCAAAGCCACAATCCGCCCCCACTAGAACCCGCGGATTTGCTTGATCCCGATCTGTCTGATTCACTCCTCGCCCCCCGGGAATCGCCCTGGGGCACTCATCAAAATCAGACCAAGGAATCTCCAATGACCAGCGTAGGCATTGTTGGTTGGCGAGGCATGGTCGGCTCCGTTCTCCTCGAACGGATGCAGGCCGAAAACGACTTCCAACATTTCGACCCCATCTTCTTTTCCACATCGCAGGCGGGCCAAACGGGTCCGGACGTCGGTAAGACGGTCCAGACTCTCAAGGACGCTACCGACATCAAGCAGCTTGCCGAGATGGATATGGTGGTCTCTTGCCAAGGTGGCGACTACACGACGTCGGTCCACGGGAAGCTACGCGCCGGCGGGTGGAAGGGTCTGTGGATCGATGCGGCTTCGACTCTTCGCATGTCGGAAAGCGCCGCGATCATACTCGATCCAGTCAATCGTAAGACGATCGATTCCGCTCTCGAGCGCGGCGTGAAGGACTTCATTGGCGGAAACTGCACCGTGAGCCTGATGCTCATGGCAGTTGGCTCTCTCTTCGAGAAGGGCTGGGTAGAGTGGGTGAATGCGTCCACGTATCAGGCGGCCTCGGGTGCCGGCGCCAAGAACATGCGCGAACTCGTCGAGCAGATGGGCGTCTTGGCCAAGGTCGACGCCATGGCCGACTCCAAGTCCTCGGCGCTCGAATTGGATCGACAGGTGGCGACAGCCATGCGCGCGGGTTCTTTTCCAACGAGCGAATTCGGTGCTCCGCTGGCCGGTAGCCTGATTCCGTGGATCGATCGGGCCGTCGAGGCCGGGCAGACCCGTGAGGAGTGGAAGGGATTCGTCGAGACGAACAAGATTCTCGACCTGAGCCCCGCGATTCCAGTCGACGGCACCTGCGTGCGCATCGGAGCGATGCGGTGTCACAGCCAGGCTCTGACCATTAAGCTGAAGAAGAGCATCCCCCTTCCGGAAATCGAGCAAACCCTCAAAGCTGGAAACGATTGGGTCGAATTCGTCGAAAATGACAAGGAATCGACGTTGGCTCGACTCTCACCAGCTGCCTGCAGCGGTACTCTGACGGTGCCCGTGGGTCGGGTGCGCAAGATGCGCATGGGCGACGACTTCCTGCAGGCGTATACCGTGGGAGATCAGCTCCTTTGGGGCGCCGCCGAACCGCTCCGCCGCATGGTGCTCATCGCCCTCGGCAAGCTCTAAAACGCAAATCCCACCACTCCCCTCCTGACTCTTCGGTCATCTCCAGGCACTATCCCGGGGAGGAACTGGAGAGTCAGGATGCGTTTGGGAATCGACTTTGGAACGACACGCACCGTGGTGGCGGCTGCGGACGGCGGACGCTACCCGGTGGCGAGCTTCCAAACGGATGAGGGGTTCGTCGACTACCTTCCGGGATTCGCGGGACTGGGTGATGGCTCGGTCGTCTGTGGGGACGAGGCCGAACGCCTCGGGATCCACCACCAGGTCCGCTCCGTCAAAGCGGCGATCAGCGGGGCGATGCCCGACGCCCCCGTAGAACAACTGAACGGCGCAGGCGTCAGCGCGCTGGCGCTGACCACCGAGTATCTCCGCTATGTCAGGATGATGATCGAGAGGAAGAGCAACCTGCGCCTCGAGGACGACGAACTGCTTCAGGTCACAGCCTCGGTGCCGGCTCATGCCAGCACACGCCAGCGCTACCTTACCCTCGAGGCATTTCAGTCGGCGGGGTTCGAGGTCCTCGGACTCGTGAACGAACCGACCGCGGGGGCGGTCGAGTACGTGCACCATTGCTTGGGCCAGCTCAGCGAACGAAGTCCCAAACGATACGTCATCGTCTACGACTTGGGAGGAGGAACGTTCGATACGGCAGCCGTGTCTCTCAAACAGCGCCGCTTCGATCTGATTGGAGCCGAGGGTCTCAGCCGTGTCGGCGGCGATCGCTTCGACGAAATCATCGCGCGGCACGGAGCAGAACGAGTCGGAACGAGCGAGCGAGCGCTTGGATTTTTGGCTTGGCAGAAGCTGCTCGATCACGCCCGCCACGCAAAGGAGGCCCTCGGATCCAGCTCCAAGAAGCTCCTCCTCGAAGCCGGGGAGATTCTCGGCGAAGATCTAGTCCTGGATCTCGGCCCGATTTACGACGAATGTACCCCGCCCATCGTGCAGACCCTCGACTCGATGGAGAAGCTCCTCGAAGGTCTCCGACTACACGGCATCGATCCCGAAAATGCGCGTGAAATGGGTGCCGTCTACTTGGTGGGTGGTTCGTCGCTCTTCCCGCTGGTCCAGAAAATGCTCCGCAAGAGGTTCGGCCGAAAGCTTCAGATTGCTCCCCAGCCCCATGCATCGACTGCAGTGGGTCTCGCGATCGCATCCGACGAAGACGCCGGGATATTCGTCCGCGAAGCACCAACTCGACACTTCGGAGTGTGGCGCGAGATGGCGGGAGGCTTGGAAAAGGTGTTCGACCCAATCATCGAGAAGAAGCACGGGGTCATTGTCGACGGCCCCATACGTGTCGAACGCATCTACCGACCAGCTCACGCCGTGGGTCAACTGAGATTCGTCGAGTGCACGGATCTCGACACGTCCCACACTCCGCGCGGTGAGGTCACTCCCTGGGAAAGCGTGCTCTTCCCCTATGACCCGAGCCTCAAAGAGTGCACGGATCTTTCGGCTCACTTGGACCGCAAGGGTGATGAACACCTCGGTCAAGAGATCCTCGAGCGCTACGAATACACCGATACCGGAGTCGTCCGCGTGCACATCGAAAACCGCACCCACGGATACGCGCGACAATACATCCTAGGCAAACCCGATACGGCTGCCTGAACCTCGGGGCTCATGGTCCGCACGCCGGCTTGGGGTTTCCCGAACGGCGGCTACATCGAAAGCAGCCGAGAATCAATCGAAGACGGTAGCGTCGGGGCCCTGAGCGCGGCTGTAGGTGATCTGAGGGAGAGTCAGCGCCGCGTCGTAAATGCGAAACTCGTCGAACTCACCGTTGAAGGTCGAGTCAGCTTCGAAGAGTGACTTCCCGAGAAACCCGTGAACATCGTTGATGTTCATCAGGCTGCTCGAGAAGGCGACGCCGCTCTGAAAGGAGCCATTGATGTAGAGACTGATTACCGCGTTGGTTTCGTCCACGACGAGGACGATGTGATGTTGGACTCCGGTCTCGAGAACGGGTGTTCCTTCGGTTTGGATCTCGCTGCTGTTGCCGACGAGGGAAAACCCGCTACCAGGGCCTTCGTCAATTCTGCTCGCGGCGAGATAGAGGTACGTATTGCCAACGGCTGGGCTACCCGTCGTGTCCCCGAAGTCCATGATGCGTTGGTAGTCGCCCCCCCCATTCCAAGTGAACCACGCCTCGAAGGTGGCATCGGTGAGCGATGAGATCATCCCGGCGGGCAAGGAGACGTACTGATCGACTCCGTCGAGAACAACGAAACCTCCACTCTGCACAGCGGCATTTTCGAGCGTCCCATCGCTGCCGGAAACGGAGTCCCGAGCCACGCCACCCGAGTCATTGAACGAATAGCGATGGATGATTCCGTTCTTGAGAGCAGCGCAGTTGGGCTCGTCGGTGGCGGTCACGGTGCACCCGCAATGTCCGGGTTCGATCTTCGTCGGTTCGTCGGGACACAGGTCGACGCAATCGGGAGTCGAATCGCCGTCCGTGTCGTCCTCGGGCTCCTCACAACCGCACTCACCTGGTTCGTCTTTGTCCGGATTGTCGGGGCAGCAATCTCCTCCTGGGCACCCACCCTGGTCCCCGCCGGCACCGTCGATTCCTCCCGTGGAGGGGTCACCACCGCTTCCGCCTTCTCCTCCCATCGGGGATCCGCCACCGTCCCCTGAATCGCCCCCGCTCGAATTCTGATCGCCATCGCCGTCGCCCCCGACATGCCCACCGGTTCCGGATCCGCCATCACCCTCGGCGACGTGGTTCGTTTTGTTGCCACCGTGCGCTCCGGCCAAGAGCTCGGTGTCGTAAATGGAACACGACGCAATCCAGCTCAACACCAAGCAGCAGACGGCAATCTCACGGGGACGCATCAAAGCGGACAGCATCAGGGACTTTCAGTATGACCCGCCAATGTTTTTGCTTGCAAGCAGTCGGTCTCCCTTTGGTCCGACTCGACGGACGCCGGACGTGGTAGGTATCGATACGTCACGAGTCAAAGCGACACTTACTTGCTCACTTATGCCGAGTGTCGCTTTCGAATGTGGAAGTGAGAGCGCTTTCGCAGGCGCTTCACCTTCATTTCACTACAGCGCACATCGATAGAAAGGAAGCGCGCTGTAGTGAACCAGGAGGGCCAAGCGGGTACCGCTCTCGAATCCTCCGCAGCATGGCGTCAGTACTGCCAGGGAAAGCGGCTGAAGTCTTTGGGGCGTTTCTCGACGAATGCCTCGCGACCTTCCTTCGCCTCATCCGTCCCGTAAGCCAGGCGCGTTGCCTCCCCGGCAAACAGCTGTTGTCCGACGAGGCCATCATCGGGCAGGTTGAATCCATACTTCAACATGCGCATGGCCGTCGGGCTTTTCGAGTTGATGAGCGCGCCCCACTCGAGGGCGACTTTTTCCAGCTCTGCGTGGGGGACCGCGCGGTTCACCGCGCCCTGAGCTACCGCTTCGTCCGCAGTGTAATCGAGCCCCAAGAAGAAAATCTCGCGCGCGAACTTCTGTCCGCATTGCCGCGCAAGGAGCGCGCTCCCATAACCGCTGTCGAAGCTGGCGACGTCCGGATCGGTTTGTTTGAAACGAGCATGTTCTTTGGATGCCAGAGTCAGGTCACAGACGACGTGTAGGCTGTGACCTCCGCCGGCGGCCCAGCCAGGGACCACCGCGATGACTATCTTGGGCATGAAGCGAATCAATCTCTGCACCTCGAGAATGTGCAAACGCCCCAGCTTGGCGGGATCGATGCGCGAACGATCGCCATCCGATCCATCCTCTTCGTACTTGTATCCGTCCTTCCCGCGAATTCTCTGATCACCGCCCGAGCTGAAGGCCCAACCGCCGTCCTTTGCGGAAGGCCCGTTTCCGGTGAGGAGCACGCACCCGACGTCACTCGTCGTACGTGCGTGTTCGAGGGCCGTGTAGAGTTCATCGACCGTTTTGGGGCGAAAAGCGTTGCGGCACTCGGGACGATCGAAAGCGATACGCACCGTGCCCTGAGCCCTAGCTCGGTGGTAGGTGATGTCATCGAAGGAAAACCCGGGTACTTCATCCCAAGCTTTGGGATCGAAAATTTCGGAGACCTTTTTCGTCGCGCTCATGGCGCGACCCTAAGCCGCGCCTATCGAAAAGAAAAACCCGCGTCTCGAGCGGCCAGTTCGATGCCTACTTGGACGAAAGAATGTCCTTGATGCTTCCGAGGGTACCGAGAGAAGTGCTCGCCTCGTAGGGGATGTACACCTTGTCCCCGGCGCGCGCCTCGAACTTTCCGAACTTCTCCAGATAATCGGTCGCAACGAGGAACTGCGTCGCCAAGTCCGAACGCCCAACTGCGTCCGTCACCTCGGCGATGGCCTGCTTCTTGGCGAGCGCCACCTGACGAATCGCCTCCGCTTCACCCTGCGCGCGGCGAATCTGTGACTCCTTGTCACCGTCGGCGAGATTGATCTGCTCCTGGCGCTGACCTTCGGAACGCGCGATGCGCGCCTGCTTGTCGCCCTCGGCTTCGAGCACTTTCGCACGGCGCTGGCGTTCGGCCTGCATTTGCTTCTCCATGGCGTCCTGGATTTCGGCCGGAGGCGTGATGTTTCGAAGCTCGACTCGGTTGACCTTCGTGCCCCATTTGTCCGTGGCTTCGTCCAGGATCTGCTTCAGCTTCCCGTTGATGAGATCTCGGGAAGCCAACGTATCGTCGAGGTCCAGCTCGCCGATGACGTTGCGTAGGGAGGTCTGCGCCAATTGGCTCACGGCAAGCGGGAGGTGCGCGATCTCGTAGGTCGCCTTCACGGGATCCATGATCTGCACGTACATGAGCGCATCGATGCTGATGGACACGTTGTCTTTGGTGATGACGGCCTGTTCCGGAACGTCGAGAACGGTCTCACGCATGTCCAGACGGGTGGTTTTTCGAATCCCCGAATCCGTGATCCAAAACATGTCCCGAGGCTTGTCGACAAAGGGAATGATGACATTGAGCCCATTGGAGATCGTTCGCGAATAACTCCCCAGGCGTTCCAGGACTATCACTTCACTCTGTTGAACCACCCGAACTCCCTTGAAAATCACCAAGAGAGCGAGGATCACCATCGTCAGCGCCACAAATGTACTCATCGTTTGGTCTCCAAGCGGCCACATCCCGGCCGAAAACACGAAAGCCTCAGGCCTCTCCCTCCTCGAGAGAGCGAATCACGACGCGATTACCTCGGGTTCCCGTAATCATCACGCGCGTGCCCACCGCGAACGGCTGGGTAGCGATCACCCGAAACCGGTCGCCGTACACCTTGACCTCGCCGGCCTCAGTCGTCGGATCTACGGGCTCGCTCACTGTTGCGACCTTCCCCGACATCCCGCCGGCGTTCATCTTCGGCGCAGTCTGCTCGAGGCGCGGCCAGACGAATCGGTAGAACACGAAATAGACGGCCGCCAAGTCGAGCGCCAAAACGACGAGAATCGTGACCCAATCGTCCACGAACGCTGCAACACCGGCCGTCAAAACGAACGCGATTCCGGCTGGCAGAGAGAAGAAGGTTGGAGTGAACATCTCCACGGCCGCCAACAGAAGCCCCATGACGAGCAGCACCTGCCATGCGTTCTGTCCCAGCTCTTCCATCCGACTCCCATGATATCGGAGATTTCAATGCCCGTCAGAGCGCTCCCGCAGGCCCAAAGAACCTGTTAGTTTGCGGCCACCTTGTCACAAAAGCGCCGCCACCCTCACTCGACCCTCCTGCGAAGCGCCGTGGTCTGGCTGACGCTTCTCAGCTCCTGCGGCGGACGAACCCATCTCGACGACTGGGACGAAGGCTCGGCGGACGATGTTCTCGTGAGCAGCGGGGGAAGCGATGACAGCGCGGTGGGCGGAGGACCACCTGTGGGCGGAACCGGCGGAGTGATTCCCGGGACGGGTGGGGTCACCGCGGGGGGCTCGGGGGGTTCAGGTGGCGCGGAGGGGTCCGGTGGTTCAGGTGGCTCCGGTGGCTCCGGTGGCTCCGGTGGCGTCCGTGGATCTGGAGGGGCAGGAGGAACGGGCGGAGCCCCTGCGGTCGAGGGTGACGTCTTTGTCGATTGCGAAACGAACATCGAAGGTGGCGACGGTTCCTCCTGGACCTCGCCTCTGAAGCACCCCGCCTTGGCGATTGCCGGGCGCGAGGACGGCGACGTGATCTTTCTCAAGAAGGGGATGTGTCGAGCATGGAACGCTCCGACGGATCCGCTCCTCGCGATTCCTGACGGGCTCTTGATCACCCTGGCCGGTGGCTACGAGGGCAACAAACTCGATGATCCATTCTCGCACACCGGAGAAAAGACAATCCTGTCTGGAGATGTGAACGAAAACGGTAGCCAGAGCACCGACCCGAGCGACTACAATGCGAGCGTGCTGAGGATTGGATCGGGCGCCGACGTCCTGCTGAGCTCCTTTTCCATCGAACATTCCTACGGTGTCGTCGACGAGCCGGCGAACGGATGCGTTTCCGTGGGCCCCGACGCGACCCTGACCGCGACGCTCTCGACCATTCGGAAATGCCGCGGACCGTATCAGACGGCTCTGAGCGCCGCCGCTGGGAGCCGAGTCGAACTCTTCTCGGTTCTCGTAGAGGACAACGACTCGTTCGGCGGACACGGAGTCGTTAGCGCTCGCAATGCCACCCTGACCATCCGAGACAACTCGATTTTTCGATACAATCATGCGATCGATGGCGGCGCCATTTGGCTCTTGGACTCCAATCTGGAGGTCAGGGACACCGACTTCATCGAAAACTACGCGAATTCGCGGGGCGGCGCGATCCACGTCAGCGATCCGGAATCCAGAGCCAACGTTCAGAACTCATCCTTCACCGGGAACACCGCGCCCTACGGGGGAGCCTTGGCAACTTCCGGCGGCACGCTCTTGGTCAGCGAGTGTGAATTCACTGACAACGAGGCGGCCGGATACGGAGGAGCCATCGACGTCTCGGGTGGAGTCCTCACCCTGGAGGACAGCACTATTGCGGGGGGCGAGGCATCGGCGGGTGGACAGCTGAGCTTCCAAAGCGCGGGCAACGTCGTCGTCGACCGCGCTCGCTTGTGGGGCGGATTCGCGAGCTTTGGCGGCCACATTTACGCGTTCGACACGGAAAAGCTGACCATTCGTGAAAGCTGGCTCTCGGGAGGGAGCGCTGGAACCGCAGCACAAATCGGCGCGAACGGGACGCCCATCGACATCGACAGGAGCCACTTCCTGAGCGGTTCGGCGTCGAGCACGGGGAGCATTCTGGTCGCGCCCGTAGGCACTCAGGCTTCCGACCTGACGATCACCGGATCCACTTTTGCCGGCGCAACTGCGACGAACACGGCGTCCGTCGTTGCGTCGTACTCGTCCGACCTGTTCATCGACACCTCCACGTTCGCTCTGAACACGGGCGAGGGCGTTCCCCTGCTTGCCGCCTACGGCGACGGCAGCAGAACGATCTCCCGCTCGGTCTTCCAAAACAACAAAGGGGAAGGTGCGCTGTCGCTCATTTCGTCGACAGTCGACCTCGAGGACAGCTACATCGGGACCCACACGAGCTGGACAAGTGGGGCCATCACCGTCGCTGGTGGCGGAACATTGAACGCCATCGGCGTGACCTTCGCCGAAAACACCACGGATGGGGATGCGACGCCGCTCATCACGGTGGAAAATGGCGGCACACTCAGCCTGACGAATTCGGTCGTTTGGGGGACTGAGGCAGCCAACGATCCTTGGCTTTCCTTGGGTGCTGTCGACGTGACGGCGACCGTGACGACCTCTTGTGGGCCGCCGGCGCTCGCCGCTTTTGGCTCGATCACGCATCTCACCATGACACCGTTCGTGGATCTCGGGGCCCACTTTCCTTTCTTCCAAACACCGGCCAGTCCGTGCATCGACCAAGGGAGCAACACCGGGCGGGACTACTCCGGAGTCTCGAGCATCATTCCCTATGCGCCAGACGCTCCCCCCACCGATCCGGGCTTTCACTATCAGAGCGCGGTCCCGCTTACGCGCAGCTTCTCGGTGAGCCCGACGAGCGCGACCTGGGAGATGGCGAATCCGGACATGGACTGCCGCCTGGTGGTCCCGGGCGAACGCGTCCTGACGAGCTCGGACTCGATGGGCACCTACGACCATGCGTTCTCGGCGGGTACAGAGTTCTTCCTGGTATGCCAGGACGCCGGCACCGCCTCGAGCCCGATAGTGCTCGAAACAACCCTCTGAGCGTCCCCCATCACCCCGGCCGAAATCTCTAGGGGCCCCACCGCCTGACCCAGACCTGGGTCTTCTTCGCCCCCACCTGGCACGAGGGGCTCCGCCCCCCAAGAGGTGCCGTCCGAAGGGCGCTGCCGTCCTTCGAGTGGTCTCGTGAATGAGGGGCGCGAGGCCAGATCCCGGCGGAACCCCGCCGTTCGAGCCCTACCGGTCTTGGTCTCCGGGTCGAAGGGGGGTAAATCTCGGTGAGGATGGATCCGACGGAGGCTTGGAAAACCCTGGTCAACGGGCTCCCCGACCCTGCGTTCGGGCTGAGCAGAGGGACCATCTCATTTGCGAATCAGCGGGCCGGTCAGCTCTTCGGGTTCTCCCACGACACTCTGCCGCTTCCCGAACGACTCATCCCGAGTGAGGCCGACCGAAAGCTGCTCGACGAGGTCCCCGATGGTGATGCGATCGAGATAACTTGCCGCCAAGCCGATGGTGACGTCTTCCTCGCTGACGTGCGCTGCCAGACGATCGAGGGCTCCGATCCCCCGGTGCGCCTGTGCGTTGCGCGACGCCTCGACATGTCGAGTGACGATTGGAAAAGGTGCAAGAGTGCAGTCGATCTCTTCCATCTCGGACTCTTCGACCACGATCAGGTGACGGATCATCTTTGGGGCTCGCTCGGCCACCGCACGCTCTATGGTGTGTCGCCCGACGAACCCCTGACCATTCCTCGTCTGTTGCAGGGCCTGCACCCTGAAGACTTCGACTTGGTGGCTCCGGCAATCGCCGCCGCCCACGATCCGACGGGCGACGGGCGCTTCGATGTCGAGCACCGAGTCATCTGGCCCAACGGTGAGATCCACTGGATTCGGACTCTTTCGCAAACGTACTTTGGGGAAATCGACGGTGAAAAGCGTCCGGTACGGACGATTGGAGCAAGTGCTGATCAGACGGCCCGCAAGGATGCGGAACGCGAAACAGCACGTATCGTGGCCGTTCTGGAGGCTTCTCCCGACTTCGTCGCCATTTCGACCGAAGACGCATCGCTTCTCTATCTCAACCGCGCGGCTCGAAAGTTGCTCGGGGTGACGGATGGTGATGAGCTCTCGAAGCTGAGCCTGACCGATCCCTACACGGACGTCTCTCGGCAGTTGCTCCTTTCCAAAGGTCTCCCCGCCGCACGGCGCGATGGGGTTTGGACGGGCGAAGCAACGGTGCGTGGAAAAGATGGGCGGGAGGTCCCCGTCTCTCTCGTGGTACTCGCGCATTTCCGAGCTGACGACACTCTCGAACGGTACGCCACGATCGCTCGCGATCTCACCCGCGAAAAGCAGCTCGAAGAGCAGCTCCTCCACTCGCAGAAAATGGAAGCTCTCGGGCGAGTCGCTGGGGGAGCAGCGCACGACTTCAACAACCTTCTCTCGGTCATCATCACCGGTACCGACTACGCGCTCTCCCATCTTCCCGCGGAAAGCGGCGCGCACAAGGAGCTACTCGGTGTCATGGAAGCTTCGAGGCGAGCCACGGATCTCACCCAGCAGATGCTGACGTTCAGCCGCAAGCAAGCAATGCCGGAGGGCGTGATCGTCGACATGAACGACGTCATCATGGGGATGATGCCCATCGTCACACGCATCGTGGGCAAAAGAATCGAGCTCTCGCTCGACCTGATGGAGACCCCAGGCACCATCAAGGCTGATCCGAGCCAAATCGAACAGGTCATTCTCAATTTGGTCGTGAACGCGCGGGACGCCATGCCGCGCGGTGGCACGCTGACTCTGAGCACGACGCTGGTATCTATCGACGACACCCAAGTCTATTCCGATATCGAACCGGGCTCGTACGTGGTGCTCAACGTCGACGACAACGGCTCAGGCATGGATCCAGTGACCAAGGCACACATCTTCGAGCCATTTTTCACAACCAAGGAGCTGGGCGAAGGTACGGGACTCGGCCTATCCACGGTATTCGGAATCGTTCAGCAAGCCCGCGGTACCATTCGAGTCCACTCGGAGCTCGGACGCGGCACGCACTTCGCCATCTCCATTCCTCGCGCCGAATCTCCAGGGACTCCGACGAAGTCGAGGGAACCAGGACGCGGGCTCTCTGCGGAGTCGCCCGACCAACGCCGCGCTCGACCGAGCACTCGCTCGGGCGTCAGCGCGGGCTCCTGAACGCGAAGCGCGTCCAGCCCCACTAGCGCCGCGGGGAGCTGACGGCCTGACGACGCACCCGCGTCATGGGAAGCGACCGTGCGGTCAGTCCAGGCTCTCGAAGAAATCCCAGAAAAGGCCGGGAGCGAAACCGTCTTGGCGACCATGGCCTTGCCCGCTCGTTTCGCACCAGACCAGAGGGTTGCTCTCGTCGCAACCGTTGTAGGAGACACACGGGTTCGGATCGTAGGGCGTCGTGGCAGGAGGCATGTCGCACATGTTGGTGGAGATCATTCGATCGCGAGCGTCACGGCTCCACTGCGGGAGATTGGTCGTGTCGCCGCCGTCATGGACGAAGATGCGCGCCACGGGCGAATCGACGCAATCACCCAGGGGCGGCTCCCCTCCCGTCACACTGGCGAGGCCGCGATAGGTGTCCGGACGCACGCACGAGAGCTGATTCACGACCCAAGAACCGCTGCTGTATCCGACGGCAAACACTCGGGCGGTGTCCGCGCAATAGCGCGTCTCGATGTCCTCGAGCATCGCGTCCATGTAATCCATGTCGGCACCGGTCGGATCATCGCGCCAGCACCCGTCCCCGCGAGACCCCTCTCCGCGGAAAATGATCGCTTGGTCGCCCGCCACGTTCTCCATCGGCACGTTGTTCTCCATGCTGCCACAACCGTGAAGCAACATGATGACCGGGTAGGCTGTGTTTTCGTCGTAGTTGTCCGGGAGGTGGATGTCGTAATCGCGCCCATTGACGCTCGTCCCGAACCAACTGCCCTTCTGATCATTCGTCGGCATTCCGCAACCGGCGCTTTCTGTCGACGGGCTGCCGCCTGTACCCGGATCGCCGCCTGTTCCCACTCCGCCCGTTCCGGGCTCGCCCCCGGCTGCGGGCGCTCCGCCCGTCGTGGAGTCACCTCCCGCTCCAGGAGAGCCCCCCGTCGCGATACCTCCCGTGCCAGGTGCCCCGCCTGACGTCGGGGCTCCGCCGCTGGCTGCTCCGCCGCTGGCGGCGCCCCCGCTGGCCGCTCCCCCGGTCGATGCGCCACCGGTCCCGGTTCCATCACCGTCCCCATCCTCCTCAGGGCCGCAGGCAACCACGAGTCCAGAAATCAAGAAAAGAGAGCTCAGAGCGATTCGGTTCAACATGGGAGTGTCAGCATCGTGGTTCGAACACGACGCGTTGGCTCATCTTTGTCCTCGAAGCGCTCGATGATGCGGCGCGCAGAAGCTCGCCACACCTGGACGCGCAACTAGGCAGACGCCCAATGAACATATCCTTTCATTTTTGCGCGCGACTAAATTCCCAGTCGCGTGTGCCAAGTCGATCTGACAGTATGTGCGATTCTTGAGGCATTCCGCGTTTTCGTGACTTATGCCTGATGAGTCATGCGAACAATCACACCGCTCTCGCTCTCGATCATCCTCGCCGGGGGGTGTGGTTCTGAACACGGCGAGCCGATGGACGCGATGACTGCGCCTGGGTCCGGAGGTGAAACTTCAGCGTCGGGAGGGCTCACCGGAAGCGGCGCTACCGGTGGATCCGACCCGTCTGGTGCAGGAGGGAGCGTCGCTTCCACCGGCGGAGCTGTTGCCTCCGCGGGGGGCGCGCCGGGCGGCGGAGGCACCCCAGAGGGCGCGGGGGGCGCGGGCTCCGGAACGGGCGGGGCGCTCGCGACGGATGCGATCGACGAACTCCTCTCCGAGTTCGTCGCGTTCTGGGATTTCGAACGCGTCGAGGGGCAGAGCGTCCTACCTCGGCTGGGTGACGTCACGCTCGATCTCGCTGGGGCGACGGTCGTTCCCGGAACGAACGGAAGCGAGCTCGTCATCGAGAGCGCCGAAAGCTCGGCGAGCACGGAAGGACCCGTCCTCGACACGTCGGGGAACTTCTCCGTTTCGCTCTGGGCAAAGCTCGATCAGCTCGACGGATACGACACCTTGGTGGGGATGGATGGGGCCGCTCTGAGCTCGTTCTTCTTGCAGAAGCGCGACGATGAGCGCCTATCCTTTGCCACCTTTTCGAGTGACTCGACGAGCGCTTCCGCGTGTGTCGCGACCGGTCAAATCCGTCCCCGTGCCGGGGAGTGGTATCACATCGTGGGAACTTACGACGCGACGACGGGTGAGCAGCGCGTCTACGTCGACGGGGTTCTTTCCGGAAAGGCGACGTGCGCGGCTGGGGTGTTCGAAGCGTCTGGGGGACTCAGCGTCGGGCGCGGTCTTTACGACGGCGCGCCGAGCGACCCTTGGAACGGAGCCGTGGATGACCTGGGTCTCATCGACCGCGTCCTTTCCCCGGAAGAAATCGTATCTCTTTATCGCTACGGTCGTCCGGCGCAAAAGAACTACCTGTTTGCCTACTTCGTCGAGGTCACTCAGGGCCGGGGCGACGGCTTGCGTCTCGCTCACAGCCACGACGGGCGCCACTGGGGTGCCATCGGGGCGGGCAAGGTGTTCATGCCGGCTTCGGTCGGCGGCGGCTCATTCCGTGATCCGCACTTGTCCCTGACTCCTGACGGACTCTATCACTTGGTTTGGACGACGAGCTGCGTCCCGTGGGCCGAAGCCAACTGCGTGCAAGACCGCGGCCTCGGTCACGCAACGTCACCCGATCTCGTGAACTGGAGCGACGCCGACTACATCACGGTGGATCTCAACGTGGAGCACGTGTGGGCCCCAGAGACCTTCTACGACGCAGAAACCGGGCAAACGATGATCTTCTGGTCGTCTCCGGTGGACCAGACGTCAGGGTCCGACCCTCATGACATCTACTACATCCTCACCTCCGACTTCGTGACGTTCACCGAGCCGGCGATCCTCTACTCACGTCCAGGACGCAACTTCATCGACGCCACGATCTACGATCGCGGGGATGAGTACCTCATGATCATCAAAGACGAGGCGGATGGTCAGAAGAATCTCAGGGCGCTCGTTTCGACGCAGCTGCACGGGCCGAGCGCCTGGACGACGGATCCGTCGGCCCCGATCACCGGCAGCTACGCCGCCGAGGGCCCGTCCTTTCTCGAAAGGGACGGGAGCCTCTTCGTGTACTTCGACAAGTACGGTGAGGGCGCCTACGGCGCGCTCGAAGCGACGACCGCAGGCGCCCTCGACACGCCGTCGGCCTGGCAGGACATCAGCGCCTCGGTGTTCTTTCCCGGGGTGCGCCACGGAACGCCCATCGAGGTACCCTGGGAGGTCTTCGAAGCAGTGGCTGTGCGGGCTGGAGAGTAGGCGGCCGAGGAGCGTTCGTCACACGGGCGCCACAAATGTCACCTACGACTCGATCATGATCGAGCCTGAAGGGTATGCGCGCTTCCTGCGAAAGTTCGCCAAGAAGCACGGGATGAAAATCGACCTCGAGACAATCAAGAGATTGCAGGAGGAGCTCATCGACTCGTTCGAGGGTGAGACGGAGGACGAGTGGGAGGACTTGGCCAGGGCACTGATCCGCAAGGGCCCGCGAAGTCCCGCTGACATCCTCGAGGAGGTCCGGGCCGATCGGCGCGGCTACATGGCCGAACTCCGGAAGCTTCAGTCCGACCTCATCAAACTGCAGGAGTGGGTGGTCGATCGCGGCGAGAAGATCGTGGTGCTGTTCGAGGGACTGGATGCCGCGGGCAAAGGCGGCGTCATCAAACGCATCACTCAACGCCTCAATCCGCGAGTCGTACGCGCAATTGCCCTTCCGAAACCCAGCGAGGAGGAGCGCACGCAATGGTACTTCCAACGCTACGTGCGTCATCTCCCGTGCGCTGGAGAAATCGTGCTATTCGACCGCAGCTGGTACAACCGCGCCGGTGTCGAACGAGTCATGGGCTTTGCCACCGAAAGTGAAGTCCAGGAGTTCTTCCGCACGGTTCCACAGTTCGAGGAAATGCTCATCGGCTCGGGCATTCATCTGCTCAAGTATTGGTTCTCGGTGTCGGATGAAGAACAGGAATTTCGATTCCAGTGCCGCATCCTCGATCCTCTCAAGCAATGGAAGCTGAGCCCCATGGATCTCGAATCGCGCGTGCGCTGGGAGCAGTACACGAAAGCCAAAGAAGAGATGCTGAGGCGCACGAGCACCGAGGTGTCACCGTGGCACGTCGTGGTGGCCGACGACAAGAAGAAGGCACGGCTCAACTGCATCCATCATCTGCTGGGGCGCCTCGACTACCAGGAAGTGCAGCACGAGGAGATCATCTTGCCCAAACGCAAGCGCAGCGAGGGATATCGACGCAATCCAGTCCCCAAGAAAATGCTCGTCCCAAATCGATACTGACTTTGCGCGGACCCCGAACTTGCCTCGTCCCATCTCGGCCAGTTGTCGAGCAAGGTTGGGGTGCCCCAAAAAGAAAAGCCCGACGGAATCCGCCGGGCTCTGTCATTCAGACTCGAACCGAGTCGAATTACTTGCCGACCTTGGCGACCAGGTCGCACACCTTGCAAGAGTAACCCCACTCGTTGTCGTACCAGGAGACGACCTTCACGAAGGTGCCGTCGAGCGCGATACCGGCGGTAGCGTCGAAGACCGAGGTGCAAGACTCGCCGCGGAAGTCGGTCGCGACAACTGCTTCCTCGGTGTAGCCGAGGATGCCCTTCATTGGGCCTTCGGATGCCTTCTTCATGGCAGCCTTGATGTCCTCCATGCTGGCTTCCTTGGAAAGCTCGACCGTGAGGTCGACGACCGAAACGTCGGAGGTGGGCACGCGGAACGCCATACCGGTGAGCTTACCGTTGAGCTCGGGGATGACCTTGCCGACGGCCTTGGCCGCACCGGTGCTCGAGGGGATGATGTTCTCGAGGATACCGCGTCCGCCGCGCCAATCCTTCTTCGAGGGACCGTCCACCGTCTTCTGGGTAGCCGTGGCAGCGTGAACGGTCGTCATGAGACCGCGCTTGATACCGAAGTTGTCGTTGAGGACCTTGGCGATGGGAGCGAGACAGTTAGTGGTGCAAGACGCGTTCGAAACGAAGGTCTGGCCCTCGTACTTGTCGTCGTTCACGCCCATGACGAACATGGGGGTCGAATCCTTCGAGGGTGCCGACATGACAACCTTCTTGGCGCCGGCTTCGATGTGGCCCTTGGCACCAGCCTCGTCGAGGAAGATACCGGTCGACTCGACGACTACGTCCACTCCCACGTCGCCCCACTTGAGAGCTGCGGGGTTCGTTTCGGCCGTGGTGCGGATCTTCTTGCCGTTCACGACGAGCACACCGTCCTGAACCTGCACGTCGCCCTGGAAGCGTCCGTGAACGGAGTCGTACTTCAGCATGTAGGCGAGGTAGTCGACGTCGAGCAGATCGTTGATGGCGACGATCTCAATGTCGTCACGCTTTGCTGCTGCACGGAAAACCATGCGACCAATGCGACCGAAACCGTTAATACCAACCTTAATCATCTTGATTGTTTTCCTTCTTTTTCGCGGGGGTGAAGCTACACACCTCGATTGAGGTAGTTAGCTAAGGGTCGTCGGGACTCAGCCGGTTGAGCGAAGCCTCGGTGTTCCACGCAGTCGCAACGGCTGTGCGGAGCGCTGGAAAAGATTTGGTGCCGTTCGGTGCCCCTGTCTCGCTGGGGAAAGTCGGAGCCGGCGAACGAGGTACTCTTACCACCATCCGCGGGGCGGTGGGGAAGGTGAATTTTTGACGCAGAATTTTCCTGCTTCCATGAACATTTCCTGCGGCAGCGGTGGGATACGGGCCTCCATCCTCCCACCCCGACCCGGCCGCGGAACCAACGCGGGGACGATGCGGACGCGCCCCCGCGCGCAATGTCTCCCTACATCTTCTATGCTGCGAGTGACGTTGAATGGGACCGGGCCCGCGCCCCTGGATGGAGGAATCATGGCGAGTTTCACGAAGGAACAGATCGAGTCGGCATTGGAAGCAAAATCGAAGCACCTGAACCAGTACGATCTTCGCCAAATCTCCGGTGCAAAAGGCGCCGTGATGAAAATGGTCGCCGAGTTTCCCGAAAGTTGGGCGAAGGCCCAGCGCCAGGCGACGCTGCTCTTCGAAATGATCGAGGCCGCCGCGAACGGCAAGCTCGACGTTCATCCAGACGATCTCCGCTACGCGGGTGGAGCTCTCGTCTACTTGGGAGACCCCCTCGACATCGTCCCCGACGAAGAGGAGGACGGCTATTCCGACGACGCCGCCATCGTCGGCCTCGCCATCGCGAAGTCCGAGGAACAGGTCAAGAAGTACTGCGCTCAAAAGGGTCTCGACGCGGCCGAATACTTGGACTGAACTCGTACGCACGACGCGGGTTGTCTTTGGCGAAGGGACCTCTCCAGCCAGCGCAGCACCCTCATGGAATTGTCTATGGCGAGCCAAAGATTGCGTCGGGTACGTCGCAGCGCTTCGACCATTAGCGGTTCAGGATGCGACCATTTCTCGGGAAGCCGCCCGAAATGGCCCGAACGCAACCCCGTTGCCCGTGCACGAAAAGACGAGACGAGGTATGACCATCGCGGCGAAGCGTGCCGTCGGCTTGCGGTCGCCTCCTCTCGAACGATGACGACTCAGCCTACTTTGAACAAGGTCCCCACGGGGACGGACGGACTCGACGAAATTCTGGCTGGGGGCCTGCCTGCGGGGCGACCAAGTCTCGTTTGCGGCGCTGCGGGGTGTGGCAAGACGCTCCTCAGCATGCAATTTTTGGTGCGAGGAGCGCTGAGGCACAATGAGCCCGGTGTCTTCATCGCGTTCGAAGAGCGCGAAGAAGACTTGCGAGCAAACGTGGCCTCTTTGGGCTTCGACCTGCAGGATCTCGAAGACCGAAAGCTGCTCTCGATTGACCACATCGACATCGATCCCAGCACGATCATCGAAAACGGCGACTACGACTTGAGCGGCTTGTTCCTGCGCCTCGGCCTGGCCATCGACAGCATCGGGGCAAAACGCGTCGTCATCGATACTCTCGAAACTCTTTTCGGTGGGCTCAGCAATTACGGAATCATTCGCGCGGAATTGCGCCGCCTCTTCGATTGGCTGAAGGAGCGCAACGTCACCGCGATCATCACGGCTGAAAAAGGAGACAACGCCCTCACTCGTCACGGGCTCGAGGAGTACGTGTCCGACTGCGTAATCTCCCTGGATCATCGCGTCGTCGAACAGGTTTCGACCCGGAGGCTGCGCGTCGTCAAGTACAGAGGCTCGGTTCACGGCACGAACGAGTATCCTTTCCTGATCGACGAGACCGGCATCTCCGTGCTTCCCATCACCAGCGCAGGGCTCGAGCACGATGTCTCGGATGAGCGCATTTCAACGGGAATCCATGGCCTCGACGAAATGCTCGGCGGCCAGGGCTATTTCAAAGGCAGCACCATTCTCATCAGCGGGCACGCCGGCTGTGGAAAGACGAGCATAGCGACTCACTTCGCTCAGTCGATGTGCGCTGCCGGCAAGAAGGTCGTCTACTTTTCTTTCGAAGAATCGGCCAATCAGATCATCCGCAACATGGGGTCGATCGGCACCGATCTCAAAACTCCATTCGAGCAGAATCAATTGCGTTTCGTGAGCGCGCGAGCCACTGCTCATGGGCTCGAGGCACATCTCGCGACCCTGCACAAGCACATCCGCGAGTTCAATCCCGACGCCGTCATCCTCGACCCCGCGAGCACTTTCATCAACGCGGGGGATGGTCTCGCGGCACAACAGATGCTGATTCGATTGATCGACTACCTCAAGTCTCGACAAGTCACGGCGCTACTCACGGTGCTGTCGGACAGTGGCATCTCGGAGGAGAAAACGAACTCCGAGATTTCCTCGATTGTCGACACCTGGCTGCTCTTGAAGGTGATCGAACTCGCAGGTGAACGTAATCGTGGCATTTACGTGCTCAAATCGCGCGGCATGAACCACTCGAATCAGATTCGCGAATTCAAGATCACCGATCGGGGTATTTTACTCGAGGACGTGTACGTCGGTATGGGAGGCGTGCTCACAGGATCGGCGCGAGTAGCGCAGGAAGCTCGAGAGCAAGCCGAAGCCAGGAAGAACCGAGCGCTACTCGATCAGGCAAAACGAAAGCTCGAAACGCTGAAGGCCGAGCATCACGCGCAGCTTGCCAAGCTGGAGATGGATTTTGCAAACGACTCCGCCGAAATCGAGCGTTCGATTTCGCAATTCGAGCTCGAGTCGGAGCAGCTCACGGGTGCGCAGCACGCTATGGCCGTCTCCCGGGGCGCGAGTAAATGAGGATCGACGCTATGCCCGAAGACACGTCCGAGTCAGCGAAGAAAGTCTGGAACCTGAGGCTTTACATTGCAGGGGACTCTCCGAAGTCCCGATCTGCCCTCGAGAACCTCCGTAGGCTGTGCAAGCAGCACTTGCCGGATCGACACACGCTCGAAGTCATCGACCTCGTGAAGACTCCAGAGCTCGCGAAGGCTCACCAAATTCTCGCCATTCCCACGCTGGTGCGAGAGGTCCCCGAGCCCATCAAGCGCGTAATTGGTGACCTTTCGGACGAGAGCAAAGCGCTCCTCAGCCTCGATGTCGACACCCTGAAGTGATCAGGGCTCCTTGGAGTGATACCCGGCGCGATGTTCAAGGAAGGTGAGCTCGAAATCCTTCGGCAGCAACTTGCCGAAGCACACGCGACCCTCGATGCTATCCGCAGCGGTCAGGTGGACGCGGTCCTCGTGGATCTAGGATCGAGACCAGAAGTCTTCACGCTCCAGCCGGCGGACCTTCCCTACCGCGAATTCCTCGAGCAGATGGCGGAGGGAGCGGTCTCCTTGGCCGAGGACGGGCTGATTCTTTACGCCAACCGCTTCTTCAGTGAACTCGTCAATGTCGATCGAGAAAACCTATTGGGGACGGCGTTTCTCGATTGTCTCACTGAATCCAGTCGTCCCGTCGTCGAGCAGAAGCTTCGAGAAACGCGTCGAACGTCCGTCGGTGCATCGCTCCGGCTTCGAGACGGTTCGAGTCTCCCCGTCGGGATATCCATTGCGCCGGGTGTTGGTCCACACGGCCGGCGCACGAGCATCGTCGTTTCGGACCAGCGCGTGGAGCACGAGCTCGCCAATCAAAAACTGGCTCACGACGAAGCCATCGCGCAGAGCAGGGCCAAGGACAGATTTCTCGCAGTCTTGGGACACGAGCTCAGAAACCCGCTGGCGGCCTTGGCGAGCAGCGTGGACCTGCTGGGGGGGGCCATCCCCCCCGCACTCGAGACGGAACAGCGGGTCCTCCGGGGCATGAATCGTCAGATCGCGCAGCTCCGTTCCCTAATCGATGACTTGCTCGACCTGAGTCGCGTCGCCCACGGCAAGATTCAGCTGAAGAAAGAGGTAGTCCCTTGCGAGGACCTCTTCGAGGAAGCCGAGGCAGCAGCTCGCGATCTCGTGCGAAGTAAAGAACAAACCTTGATTGCGGAGCCTTTCGACTCCTCACTGTGCGTGCTCGGCGATCGAACCCGACTCGAACAGATCATCTCGAATCTCCTGTCGAATGCGGTCAAGTACACGCCTCGATTCGGAAGCATCGTCTTGCGAGCCTCGAAACGAGGCGAGAGCCTCGTGGTGGAGGTGACCGATACGGGAATCGGCCTGGTCCCCGAGCAACTGGAGCGAATCTTCGAACCCTTCGTCCAGCTTCATCAGGAAGGGTCCGGGGGGCTGGGCATCGGGCTCACCCTAGTGAGGCAACTCGTCGAACTCCACGGTGGCACCATCTTCGCGTCGTCTCCAGGAATCGGAAAAGGCACGACCGTCACCGTTCGCTTGCCCCAGGGCAATGCAACTCTTTCGAGGCAACCGTCGGAACCGCCGTCCGCGCAAGGGGTTCGGATGGGTGGTCTCCGGGTCCTCGTCGTCGACGACAACGAAGACGCAGCGGAGCTCCTCGCGCTGTTGCTGACGTCCTACGGGGCCGAGGTCAAGACGGCCCACGAGGGAAGTCCCTCCGTGACCTTGGCGGAGCAACTCGAGGCGGACCTGGCGTTCGTCGATTTGGCACTGCCTGACATATCCGGCTACGAGGTGGCCAAGCGCATTCGCCAGAAAGATCAAGGGATCAAACTCGTCGCGCTGACGGGGTTTTCCCACGCCGACTCCCGTGTGCGGGTCAAAGAAGCCGGTTTCGATGCGCATGTGGTGAAGCCGCTCCGCGTGAGCGACCTTGCCGACTTGCTGGCACGTTTCGGGTTGACCGCTCGTAGCTGAGGCCGCGGGAGGCCTGAGCGTGCTTGCAGCCGGGCTCAAAGACGTGATCTGGACACCCTAGTGACCACCTCGAGGGGGCACTCGGGTGTTTCCGCGGCGGCTTTCCCCAGGAAACGCCGCGGCCCAGGCCTGGCACGACATCTGCAGCGCTTCGACACCATGCGCCATTTCTCGCTCATCGCCTCCGTCTCCTGTGTGGCTCTCTGCACGGCTTCCGCCTGTCAGGGTGTAACCGAAAAAGTCGTCGACGACTCCGACACCGAAGACACCGGCTCCGGTGGACACAGCCTCGAGGTGAACGGAACCGGTGGTGCGCCAAGCATCACTACCCCTCCGTCTCCCACGCCGAACGATCCCAGCGGCGGAGGCATGGGTGGAGCGCCGATCGTGCTCCCGCCGTTCGACTGCACGGATCCGAACTTCTTCCCGCTGCGCCTCGATGAGGGCGGCAACATCATCGAGTCAGCACCCGGTTCGGAACTCACCGATGGACAAGACGGAGTCGGCGGCGCGGATGCCGAGGTGGGAAGCGGAGACTTGACCGTGCTTTTGGTGTTCGACAAGTCGGGCAGCATGGCATCCCCCTGGGGGGCGAAGTCGCGCTGGCAGGCGGGTAGTGACGCCGTCCTACTCGGCCTCGACGGCATCTTGGATGTGATCACCATGGGCGCGTTGTTCTTCCCCTTTCCCACGGAAATCGACGGTGAAGGATGTGGTGTACCCCTCATCGACGTAGATCCGCAGATCGATTTCACCTCGGGACTCGGGTTCAAAGAGCGATGGATTGCTGGCGCCTGTGCCGCGCAACCTGATGGAGCGACCCCGCTCGAACGGGCCCTCGAGGTCGCCGACGCTGCGATCGAAAGCGCCGAGCAGCGTCAGTTGGTCAAAGCGCGGATGAGGGTCATTCTCGTCACGGACGGTGAACCCACCTGTGAAGACGACGTGAACGACATCGTCGGGTTTCCCACCAAGTGGTCGGAGATGGGGATCGAGACCCACGTCATCGGCTTGCCGGGCTCGGAGAGTGCGACACTATTGCTCGACGCAATCGCCCAAGCGGGCGGCACCGACGAACACTTCGCGCCCCTGGCAGTCGGGGACCTCGAAGACGAAGTCTACCACCTGCTTCGCTGACCCGGGCCTCGCTCGAGGTCACTTCACCGCAACAGGCACGAACGCATTGCAGGGGAAGTTGATCTCGAGATCGTGATCACCGCTCTTGATCGTCTCGCAGGCTGCGCCGACGAGCTCGATCTGGGTGGGGCTGTTCACAATCCAACCGTCGGGTCCGTTGTAGACGAGCATCTCGCCATCGAGACTCACTTCACCGGTGTCTTCCTTCCCAGCGGTGATTGAACCATCGAGATCGATGGCACAGGAGCGCACACCGTCGATGATCGATTGGAACGCGGTAGTGAGTGCAGCCGGATCGAAGCCATCGATGGACGCTCCACTGACGGCGCCGCCTCGTTCAGCCACGTCGTCCAGATGGGCCGCCAAGGTCGCGTTGTTGGGATTGCTGACGTTGATGACTTCGATCGTGATCCCGAGCTCTTCATGGATGCGTTGGGCTTCGATGACCACGTCGTATTGCTCGGCTTGCTCGGGACAGAGCATCGTGCCCCCTCGGTCGACCATTTCGTCGTCCTCGCAGTTGCCGTTGGCGCACTCGCCGCCCTGATTGGACCAGTTGTTGCACGTGCAGTTGTCGGGCAAACCATCGGTAGCAAGCACGATGATCTTGGGCCCCTCGAGCTCCGCGAGGGCGAACTGCTCCGCTACCTGTGTGAGCGATTCACGCGTGGGCGTATCCCCGGAGCTAGGGAAATCGCTACAACCGTGCTCCGCGAGCATGGTGGCGTGGGTTCCGAAATCGATCGCGACCTCCTCGAGTTCTGGACACGCATCGCCTCGGTTCGTGTAGCTCGCATATCCGAAGCGGACGGCGTTTTCGAGGGGCTTCACGACGCCGGTGTCCGGGTGAAAGAGGACGTTGCGGACGACGTTCCAGCGATAGTCCTCCTCGTCTCCACAATCCCAGGGAGTGTAGGTGCCGGCCGTTATCGCGTCTTCGACGGCGGGGCCAAACCCATCCCCGGCATTCATCGAGCCCGATTGATCGATCAGAAGCACCACGTTGGGAATCACCGGCTCGAACTCCACGTCAACCTCGATGCAGTCGTTGCCTCCGCCCATGCCGCCTTCGCCCGAGCCCGCACCGCCAGTCCCCACGACGATGTCGTCCCTCGGAGCGCACTTGCCGTCGTCGTTGCAGGTGAGGCTCGAACCGCATGTCGGATCGTCGGTTCCTGGAGCGCACTCCTGTTGACAGACGTCACCCGAGCAATACTGACCCACGGGACACTCGCTGGTCACGGTGCAGGCGTTGCCGCACGACGCGCAGGCGGCCTCGCAAGTTCCCCAGCTCGCGCAAAACTGGCCCCCGCTACAATCCGCGTTCGAGGTACAGGTTCCATCGCTGCACGTCCCATCGGGACGGCACGCCTGACCCTCTCCACAATCCGTATCCGAGTCACAGCCGACGACGGGAGTCCCCTCGACGGTGGGCTCGTCACTGCATGCGGTCGGGGAAAGCCCCAGCGCCAGGAGAGTGAAGAGACCAAAGGAAACGAGTCGGATGGGTGATTGTCTTTTGGGGAATGAATTCAAGGAAAACCTCGCGCGTCGAAGAGAGGGCTGACACCATAACGTAGCAGTCAGAGCGAACGGCAGGGGCGAAAATGCCTGGAGAGACGTCGCGCGCAAACCCTCGGCGTGACGTTCAGGGTGGCTTGGCGCCGCGCCCAACCGACCTGGCTCCGCATGCGGTCTGCGAGCACGTGGAGATTTGGCTAGAAAATTATGACCGAAAATGAGCGCAGGTGACCAGGCTGCATAAATCCAGTGGCAAAGTTCCCCGCGAGCGCTGTCACTTTAGTGGGACTTCCGCTGAGATTTCCCCCTATTTCCCTACATAAAAGCGGCCCGGGTGATTTACCTTGCACAATAATTAACCAAGGTTAATTATTGTGCCGTGGAACGTGCTCCCCGCCCCAACAAGGAGTCCCTTGCGCTCGACTGCGTCGAAGTGCTCGGGAACCTCGCGGCCCTCTTCGAGGAACGAAGGCGTCAGCTCGCCGAGTCGGTGGGACTCACCGTTCAACAATGGCAAGTGCTCGAAGAGGTCACGGCCGAACACTTCATGCCCTCGATGTTTGCTCAGCAGCGCTCGAGTAGTGCTGCCGCCGTGAGCAAAATCTTGAGGCAGCTCACGGACAAGGGGATTATCGTTGCGCACGTTTCGGAGAGCGATGCCCGAAAGCGAGACTACGAGGTCACCCCATTGGGGAAACGCCTGCTTTCGAAGGTTCGCAAGGAACGACAGCGCGCGATCTCCGAGGTTTGGCTCGCGCTCAGCCGGGAAGAACTGGCTGAATTTCACGCCATCGGAAACAACCTTGCCGAGAGGTTACAGACTTGGACCGAAGCCAATCGGTCAAGCGGCAATCAATAAGGAGAACGAAATGGGCAAAACGCTCTACGAAAAGGTCTTCGACCGCCACGCCGTCCGGAAGCTGCCTTCCGGCCAATATCAACTCTTCATGGGCCTGCACCTCATCCACGAGGTGACGTCGCCGCAGGCATTTTCCATGCTCGAAGAACGCGGTCTTTCCGTCCTGTACCCGGACCGCACCTTCGCGACGGTCGACCACATCATCCCGACTACGACGCAGCTCCGTCCCTTCCAAGACACGCTCGCCGAACAGATGATGGTGGCCCTCGAAAACAACACCAAAAGGCACGGCATCCGGTTTTTCTCACCCGACAAGGAAGAGCAAGGTATCGTGCATGTCGTCGGACCCGAGCGTGGACTGACCCAACCGGGCATGACCATTTGCTGCGGCGACTCGCACACGGCGACCCACGGCGCTTTCGGCGCGCTCGCCTTCGGTATCGGTACGAGCCAGGTGCGCGACGTTCTGGCGACGCAAACCCTGGCAATGGACAAGCTCAAGGTCCGTCGCATTGAAGTCAACGGCAAGCTGCGTCCGGGTGTGTATGCCAAAGACGTCACCCTCTACATCATTCAAAAGCTCGGTGTGAAGGGCGGCGTCGGGTACGCATACGAGTATGCTGGCGAAGTCTTCGACAACATGTCGATGGAAGAGCGCATGACGGTGTGCAACATGGCCATCGAAGGCGGCGCTCGTTGTGGCTACGTCCAGCCGGACGAGACCACCTTCGAGTACCTGAAAGGCCGACAGGCCTCCCCGAGCGGTGATGCCTGGGATCGCGCGGTCGCCGATTGGAAGTCTCTACGGAGCGACGCCGACGCCACTTATGACGACGTCGTCAAATTCGATGCCGCCGATATCGAACCGGTGGTAACGTGGGGGATCACCCCGAGCCAGTCCACGAGCGTCGGATCTACCGTCCCGCAGACATCGGAGTTTCCCGAGGACGAGCGTCCGACCGTCGAAGAAGCATACCGTTACATGTCGTTTTCTCCCGGCCAGAAGATCGCCGGCGTGAAGGTCGATGTCGCGTTCATTGGGTCATGCACGAACGGCCGTATCAGCGACATTGCCGAAGTCGCGAACCTCGTAAAGGGTAAGGGTCTCAAAGTAGCCGAAGGCGTGCGAGCCATCGTCGTGCCTGGTTCACACCAGGTGAAGAAAGAAGCCATCGAAGCGGGCTACGACAAGATCCTGACCGACGCCGGATTCGAGTTCCGTGAACCCGGTTGCTCCATGTGCTTGGCCATGAACCCGGACAAGCTCAAGGGACGCGAGCTGTCGGCTTCGAGCAGCAACCGCAACTTCAAGGGACGCCAGGGTTCTTCCACGGGGCGAACTCTGCTCATGAGTCCCGCGATGGTCGCAGCCGCGGCGATCCGAGGCGAGGTCGCGGACGCACGTAAAGTGTTCGATGTGAAGTGAGGAATGAAGAAATGAATGATTCAAAACGCGTAGTATTGAAAGGCCGCGGAATCGCGGTCCGAGGTAACGACATCGACACCGATCGGATTATCCCGGCACGCTTCCTCAAGACGGTGACCTTCGATGGGCTCGGGGATCACGCCTTCGAAGACGACCGACTCGGGCTGAAGGACGAGGGGAGGACGCATCCTTTCGACGATCCGCGGTTTTCCAAAGCCACAGTGCTCTTGGTGAACAAGAACTTCGGGTGCGGATCGAGCCGTGAGCACGCGCCGCAGTCGATTCATCGCTGGAATGAGGGCATCGGAGTGATCATCGGCGAGTCCTTTGCCGAAATCTTTTACGGCAATTGCCAGTCGCTCGGCGTGCCGTGTCCCGTGGTGACGGCATCGGACATCGAACAGCTCATGAAGCGCGTGGAGAAGTCTCCCGAACTCGAGGTCACGGTGGACCTCGAAGCCAAGAAGATCTCGATCGGCGACTTCACTTGCGATCTCTCCATCCCCGATGGCCCCCGACAGGCCTTCCTCGAGGGAGCCTGGGACTCGACGGCCGGCCTTTTGGAGGGCCGTGACGCCATCCGCGAGACCGCGGCGCGACTCCCATACCTGAACGATTTCGCGTAATTTGGGCTGGGTGGCTGATCACCCCAGAGTGCGAATCCGTTTCCCGCCAGGTGGCGCCGCAAGGCGCCACCTTTTTTTGGCCGTAGGTTGGTCCGCGAGCCCACAAAGGCCGTAGACTATAGTCAGAAAATCGGGGCCCTCTCCGCATTCACCGCCATGACCGACCCACTCAGCTCCGAGATCGCAGAAGGCACCGTCCTGGACGGTAAGTTCCGCATCGAGCGAGTGCTCGGGCAGGGCGCGATGGGCGTCGTGGTCGCGGCCCGACACTTGCGCCTCGATGAGCGCGTCGCGATCAAGTTTCTCCTCCCCGCCGCCCTCGAGAGCAAGGAGACCGTGGCCCGCTTCGAGCGCGAGGCACAGGCCGCCGCCAAGATTCGAAGCGAACACGTCGCAAGAGTCAGCGACGTAGGACGGCTCCAGACGGGCGCACCCTACATGGTGATGGAGCATTTGTCGGGCGTCGATCTGAAGCAGTACCTCGCACAGAACGGCCCGCTTCCCGTAGAGGAGGCGATGCACTACATCCTACAGGCTTCAGAGGCACTGGCCGAAGCTCACTCGCTCGGGATCGTGCACCGAGATCTGAAGCCGGCGAACATGTTTCGGATCACGCGTGCCGACGGAAGTCCCTCGGTCAAGATCCTCGATTTCGGGATCTCCAAGCTACAGAACGCCAACGTCTCCATGACGCAAACAGCAACGATGATGGGCTCGCCCTACTACATGTCGCCCGAGCAAATGACATCCTCGAAGGACGTCGATGCCCGCACGGACATCTGGGCGATGGGTGTCATCGTGCACCAACTCCTGACGGGAAACGTGCCCTTCGAAGGTAACACCCTTGCCGAAGTCTGCGCGGCCGTTCTCTCGCAGAAAGCGCCACGCCTTTCGGAAAGCCGCAAAGACATTCCGTTCGGGCTTCAGGAGGTCCTGGACGAAGCCCTCCAAAAGAAGCGGGAAAATCGTCTCTCGAACATGGCCGAGTTCGCGCAGGCTCTGGCCCCGTTTGGTCAGTCCGAGGACGTTCTGAGTGCCGAACGGGTGAGCCGCGTCTTGGGCTTTCAGGCTCCAACGAATTTCGGCGAGGCGAGCGCTCGGACGATGGTCGCCCCGCCATACGAGGCTCACGCCGACAGAGACCAAACCCTGAAAGGTGCGGCGCACAGTCAGCATCCGTACGAGCCGCCGAAAACCTCGGGCGGTCATCTCGTCGCTCTTGGAGCTGCCGCCTTCTGTCTCATTGGAGCCGTTGTCTACTTCGCCACTCAATCACCCCCGGAAGATGAGCTCGCTCGAGACAGCCACGAGGCAAGCGCTGCTGCGCCGCCGAACGGGACGATCGCGGATATACCCGCGCCATCCGATTCGAAGGTGGAAAGTCTCAACCCACCAGCCAAGCGCAACGAGCCACAACCGGAGGCGACAGCGGCTTCGAAAGCTGCGCCGACGGCCTCGGTCGAGCGCGCACCAGCTTCTTCGAAAAAATCGCCGGCCGCGGATACGCCACCGACCGCAACCTCGCCAAGACCTGCTCCACCGGTCGCCGCACGAGTTGAACTCGGAACAGCGCCCCCGGCCACGCCTGACACGGCGCCCGACACGCCGAACGTTCCCCAGCCCCAGCCCTCCGACCCGCTCGAATACTATCGCGACCGGCGCTAGAGCTCTCTCGGTGACGCTTCGACAAAGCTGCGCACGAGCCTCACGAATCCTGCCCCCGACTTGATCGAGGGAGCCGGCACGCCCCCACAGCACAGATAGGCCCCCCACGTCGCCGCTGGGTCCTCGAACGACTCCGCAGCCCAGTAGAACGGTTCATCACCTGTAACCGCTCGCCCGTCTTGTTCCGCGAGAAGGAGAAGCTCTTCGATTGTCGACATTCTCCAATCCGAGAAGTTGCAGAGTCGAAAGCCATTGGTCCACGTCACGTGTCCCTGGGTGTCACAGGGTGGATACGCACACGCTCCCCCATCGTACACTCCTGGGTCGCCTCCGTTTCGCTCTCCGTCCGGCTGGTACCAAGTGTACGTCGCTTCGCGGTAAGAATGGGCGGTCGGGTCGTCCGAGAGCGGTTCCCACATGAGCCCGGAGTCGGGGTACGCCTCACATCCACCCGGAGGGGGAAAGTCGTTTCCAGGAAGACTTCCCCCCGAACCAGGAGGAGACCTCGTCGATTCCCGAACCTGCAGCAACTCCCACATCGCGTGCCACCGGTACCGGGAGTCTACCATGCCGACTTTGTCCTGGGGACGAAAGGACGCTATCGTGTGACGGTGGACGCAGATACTGGAGCGCCCGAGCCCGCCGCCACGCCAGACGGCCTTACTCCCGGGCAGCGTGACTTCTATCAAGGCCTCCGACAGAAAATCCGCGACTTTTTGACTCGGGCGAGCCCAGGTCTCAAGTACGCCGACGTCCTTCTCGTGGCGCCGGACATCTTTCACGTGCTGTGTCGTCTGGTCGCCGACAAGCGAATCCCCCCCATTCAAAAAGCCAAACTGGCCGCGACCCTCGCCTACTTCATCACCCCCGTTGGAGTCGTGCCGGAAGCGCTCGTCGGACCGATCGGGTACATCGATGACGTCGCCCTCGCTGCCTACGTACTGAACGGATTGCTCAATTCCGACCAGGCCGAAGTCGTGCGAGAGCACTGGGCCGGCGACAAAGACGTACTGGAGGTCGTTCGTGGGGTGCTCGAAGTCGCGGACAGTGCTATCGGGAGCGGCCTGTGGCGGCGCATCAAGGGCGTCCGCTGGCCGAACGGTCCCGGGCCCCGCCCCTGAATTGTGTTCACGGAAACCGTGAGCACCCGGTTCGGTACACCCCACTTTCCCGCCTGCGTGGGAGAGAAAGATCTCCGTGACAACCGAACGTAAGAAGCACCACCCCATCCGTCGCACCAAGAAGGGCGACGAAATCTCCGCGTCAGGCGGAAGCAGGCGCTACGGGGCCGCCAAGAAACCAGAAGAGTTGGAAATCGAAGAGCAGCAGCCTCGAAGGGAGAGGCGTGCGCTCAGCCACGTGGGCGGTGAAGTCACGTTCCGCGGAGGTACCGACGAAGAGCGACAGGTGCTTCTTCACGCGCTCGACGTGTCGTCGGAGGAGGAAGAAGTCATGACCGATGTACATGGCTTTCACAGCTATCCTGCTCGGCTCCACCCGCTGACCGCCCGACGGCTGATCGAGGGATTTTCGAAGCCCGGAGCCCGTGTGCTCGATCCCTTCTGCGGCAGTGGCACGGTCGTACTCGAAGGCAAAGCTCTCGGACGCGAAGCAATCGGCAGCGATCTCAACCCTCTTGCCGTCGAGCTTTCCTGGCTCAAGTCACGCAGCCCCCTCCCCAAACTCGTCGCTGAAATGGTTTCCGCGGCGGCGAGCATTGCCGAGGTCGCCGACGAACGGCGACTCGCCAAGGCCGACCCGTACAGGCGCTACGGAGAAGACGAGCGGGAGCGGTACCCCATCCACATTCTCCTCGAACTCGACAGCTTGAGCCACGGGATCAGCCAACTGCAGGGCAACGAAGTCAAGCGCATGCTGCGGTTGGTCCTATCCTCTATGCTAACCAAGCTTTCTCACTCCGAAGGGGATACGACGAGGCGTCACGCCCCCCGGCGCCTCCCGTCCGGCTTCGCCATCCAGCTCTTCCATCAAAAAGCGGAGGAACTCGCTGCTCGCTTCGAACAGTACAGGCAGCGGGTCTCGCCCAAGGCGCCTCGCGCGTATGTGGGCATGCACGACGCGCGCAAGCTCGAGAGTGTGGAAAGCGACTCGATCGATCTCATCATCACGTCGCCCCCCTACCCTGGAGTCTACGACTATCTCGACCACCACATGCATCGCATCCAATGGCTCGGCCTGCGTCCGGCGCGCCTCGCTCAGGACGAAATCGGTGCCCGCAGGAAGTACCGGCGCATGCGCCTGGACGAGGCAGCGGAGCAGTGGCGCGAAGAAATCGGCCCCACCCTTTGGGAGCTGCGACGCACCTTGGCCGATGACGGTCGAGGTGTGATGATCATCGCCGACTCGGTGGTGGATCGCCGGGCCCTTCGCGCGGACGAGCAGATCGAGGCCGTCGCCGAGAAGGCGGGCATCGACATCACGTGCATCGCATCTCAGGAGCGCCCACTGTTTCTCCATGGGGCCGACCGCGCCTTTTCTGATCGCCCACGCATGGAGCACGTCGTCGTATTCCGGCCCTCGCTGAAGCGAAAACCGAAGAGGGACAAGGCTTCCGAGTTCAATCGCCCTGAGGAACGCGTCCGCCCCAAGCGATTCCGCAAGCACGACGAAGCGCGCATGCTGCGGGAAGATGCCGAACGCGAGCGTAAGGCACACAGGCCGACGAATCAGAGGCCTGTTGGCGAGGGACCTAGACGCTCGTTTCGAAAGGACGGTCCGGATCGCAAAGGCGCGCCTCCCCGGAAGAAGTAGCGCTCACCCTTGCTCGAACCACGAAAACACTTGGCTCTCGACGCCAGGCAGTCCCGGCATGCCCATGTCGAAATCATCAGGGAACCCGAGGTGGCCGCTGCGCTCGTCCCAGACGACCCGTAGGCGCGGCGCGCTCGCAAATGGGAGTACGGAGCGGGTCTGGACCATTGGGTCACAGACTGCGCCTACGTATAGGGCATCTCGCTGTAGCTCGCCGAGACGGGGGCCGACGCTCTCTTTTTCATAGTATTCTGCGGCCGAGGAAAAGCCGAAGCGGGGCGCGATGATCCGCTCGTCCCAGACCCGAATCTTTTGGATGCGGCGCGCCAAGTGAGGTTCGATACCACGGGGATTGCGCTGATAAGCCGCGGTGTAGATCTCCTTCAAGGCGTCCATGACGTGCCCCCTGTAGACGTTGAAAGGTCCGCCATCGAAGTCATCGGCTGCCGCGCTGAGGTCGAGCGGTGCACCCACGGCGGCCACCCTTCGTACGCGCGGGTCGACTTTTCGAGTTGCGTAGCGCAAAGCGATGTGCCCCCCGATCGAGTAGCCGAGTACATCGATCGTTTGCGCGCGGTCGAAGATGGGGCTCTCGAGAGCCCGAGCGATGTCGTGGCTCAGACCCGAGTGATAGATGTCCGCGCCCCGGCGATCCGCTCCGCGACAATTGAACAATAAACATGAACGGTCAGCGCGCTCGGCGGCCTGCAAGGCCAGGGCCATGTAGCCGCTGTCAGTGCTCCCGCCGAGCCCGTGGAGGACGATGACGAGAGAGGCCGGACTACGCTCCAAGAACCTGCCGCTCAATTCCACGGGGCCGACTTCGTCATCGACGAACTCGTAGCTCCAATGCTGGGTGGCCGGACGCGCTAGCGGACGAAGCGACCTGGAGAAAAACGGACGCAACGTCTGGAGGTGTCCGCGTAACTTCTGACGCGGCGAAAGACGCTCGGGAGGCACGATGACTCGACTCATGACGACTTCAACGCCAGGTACAGCCCGCGGTCACGGCTGTCGAGCCTTTGCAGAGCCTTTGCCGCCAGGCATATCGCGAAATCCTCTCGAATTTCGCTGAGCTGCCGCCTCCAATTGGCAGGGCGCCAGATTTCGACGGTGCAGGCATGACTTCCTCCCTGGGTCATGCATCAATACCAGCCATGAAACGTCCCCATTTCGAACTCCCCAGACTTCTTGCTTCACTCTGTCTCATCGGCACGTCAGCTCTGACCGCTTGTGCGAGCGACGATGGAACCACCGACGACGCCGCCTCGGGCGGAAGCACGGCATCGGGCGGCGGAACCGGCTCGGGGGGCGACACGGCAACGGGAGGCATGTCGGCTGGTGATGGTGGCGGTACTGCGGCGGACCCGAATGAACTCCCCGCAGAGATCACCCTCGCTGGCGTCGAAGCCTTCTTGGCGGCCGGGACCTATCAGAATGCGCCTTGGGTGGGAGACGCGGCCGCGCGGCCGCCCGGCGCAAGCGGCAATGCGCATGGTGAGTCGATGCGCGTCTTCTTCAATACCGCAGCCGCGGCGACGAAAACTCGCAACGACTCGAGTCTTCCAGCGGAGACCGGCTCGATGATCGTCAAAGAGCTCTACGAAGCCGGGGCGGTAGTCGGGCACGCCGTTTCCATCAAGGCCCGCGAGGGGATGGGGTGGAGCACGTGGACGTACTACTGCAACGCTCCCGAGGGTTCGACCCTCTGCAGTGGCGAAGTGGAAACGTACCCCATCTTCGACGAGGGGCCGGCTGAGGGCTGCGGCTTCTGCCACGCCGAGGTGCCCATCGCAGACCTGCCCCAGTAACACCCAAGGTGCCCGAAAGCGCCAAACCGGGGCACATGCTGCCCCGGTTTGAGCTAGTTTCGCGTAGATTTCTGGTTTCTTGCCTCGATTTTGTACACTTCCGGCACAAAGTGCCTAGGCCCGACCGGTGTGGGCCCTGCACAAAATCGTAGCTTTACAGGCTCAAAACCGCGACCTACACGCTCGGCATGTCATTCAACAAGCTGAGCATCACCGACCTCGACCTCGCGGACAAGCGCGTCCTCATGCGCGTGGACTTCAACGTCCCGCTCAAGGACGGAGCGATCACGAACAACGCGCGCATCGTTGCCGCACTGCCCTCGATCGAACACGCGCTCGAAAAGGGCGCGAGCGTCGTCTTGATGAGTCACCTCGGACGCCCGGACGGAGCTCCCAATCCCAAGTACTCGATGGCGCCGGTCGCCGCAGAGCTCGAGAAACTGCTCTCGCGCCCCGTCACCTTCTTGAAGGACTGCGTGGGCGAGGAAGTCGAAAAGGCTTGCGCGGATCTGGCCCCCGGAACGGTGGTCCTGCTCGAGAACCTTCGCTTTCACAAAGAGGAAGAAGGAAAAGGCACGAGCAAGGAAGCCATCGCCGCATTCAGCGCATCACTGACGAAACTCGGAGACGTATACGTCAACGATGCGTTCGGCACGGCGCACCGTGCTCACGCGTCGATGGTGGGCGTCGATCTCCCTCGCGCTTCCGGCTTCCTCATGCAGAAGGAGCTCGAGTACTTCGGTAAGGCGCTGTCGAACCCGGAGCGGCCGTTCTTGGCGATCTTGGGAGGCGCGAAAGTAGCCGACAAGATCCAGCTGATCGAAAACCTGCTCGACAAGGTCGACCTCATGATCATCGGTGGCGGCATGGCGTACACCTTCAAGAAGGTCGTGTACGGCATGGAGATCGGCAAGAGCCTCTATGACGAGGAAGGCGCAAAGATCGTCGAAGGTCTCGTGAAGAAGGCCGAGGCCAAGGGTGTCGAGCTCGTATTCCCGGTCGACTACGTCACCGGCGACAAGTTCGGCGAAGACTCCACGGTCGGAGCGGCAGACGATGCGTCCGGAATCCCCGCCGACCTAGAGGGCTTCGACTGTGGCCCCAAGTCCCGCGAGAAGTTCGCCGAAGCTGTGAAGAAGTCCAAGACCATCGTTTGGAATGGTCCAGTCGGCGTCTTCGAGTTCGACATCTTTGCCGAAGGTACCAAGGCGGTCGCCGCTGCGGTCGTCGAGGCGACCAAGAACGGTGCCACGAGCATCATCGGCGGTGGTGACACGGCCACTGCCGCGATGAAGTTCGACGTCGAGGACAAGGTGAGTCACGTATCGACGGGTGGCGGAGCTTCGCTGGAGCTACTCGAGGGCAAGAACCTCCCCGGCGTGGCTGCTCTCACGGACAAGTGACCTTGCTAAGGATGTGAAAGAGGGAGAGCCGCGGGCTCTCCCTCTTGTTCGTCCGCCGATCGAGCTCTCGTCAGTCGGTCGACGGTTTCGACTCCGGCGAGCCCAACAGGCTCCTCATTGCCCAGAGCCCAACGGCCGGTCCCGGTGCGAGCACGAGGAAAACGAAGTCATTTTCACTACGGCGCGTGAGCCAGCCCAAGAGCTCTACGCTCGCGATAGTGAGCGCGAACCCGAGACATGTCATCCACGTGAGGGCCGACCCCACGTATTTCGAGGGCGCCCCCGTGGCAGCGATTGAGGAAAACTGAGCGCTGTCGGCGACCACGGAAAACCCCCAAAGCAGTAGCAAGGCACCGCCCATGACTGAAGGGAGGTGAAACAGAAGCGGGGAGAGCAGACAGCACACACCGGAGATGCCGAGATTGCGCGCGGCGACCGCCGGCGGACCGCGCCTGAGGCTGCGCTCACCCGCAACGATGCACCCGAGGGCGCCCACCGCGATAACGACGAAAGACGAGGCGGAAACGCCGAGGCCCCAGTTGCGCGGTGCATCCAGACGAGCGACGAGGACCGGAACGGTGGCCCAAAAAGCGTAGAGTTCCCACATGTGGCCGAAATAGCCGAGCGCCGCCGCACGAAATCGAGGGAAAGAAAACATCTCGATAATCGCGCGGGGGTCGAATCGAGCGCCGGTCTTTGCCAGTGGCCCTTCCGGAACCAAGAGATAGAGCGCGACTCCTCCCGCCAGAGACATCGCGCCCACCGTCAAACAGACAGGGCGAACGTCGATCGAACCCACCCAGGCGCTCACAGCGTGCGGAAAAGCGGTCCCGAGGACGAGCGCTCCGACGAGGTATCCGAGCGCGCGGCCAAGGTTCCGACCGAACCACGACGCCGCGATCTTCATCCCGACGGGATAGACCCCAGCAAGGAAGAATCCGGTGAGGCATCTCAGTCCCAGCAAGAGCCCTTCGCTCACCCCCACGAGCGGCATGCATGCCGTGGTGAGCCCGCCCAGGCTGGCGCAGGCCAAGAACAGGAGGGGCGCACTGATTCGGTCCGCAAGAGAAGCGACAGCGAAAACCAAGGTCCCAAAGACGAACCCCAGTTGAACCGCCGAGGCGAGACTCGAGCCCATGGAAGGAGCGAAGCCGAACTCGGAGATCAAACGCCCCGCGACCGCATTTCCAGCGAACCAGACGGAAGTACCGCAAAACTGCGCCACTACGATGGTCGGCAGTACGTGTGGCGGCGCGCCCTTCACGTCCGCGAGCCTAGGGCGCGTGTCGTCAAAGAGCACCGCAGAAATTCGAGGCGAGCGTGAAGTTTCACGTAAAAAGTGCGCAATCGACATACATTTCAAGTACTTGGTCGCCTGGAAATGACCGTGTCATGACTGAGAAGCGAGCGCAGGTCGGGTAAAGATCCGACCATGAGTAGCGCCATCCCTGCGAGCGATCACATCGAGGTCGCACCAAGGCTCGACAAGAACGATCCGAGAGAAAAGCTGAACTGGAAGCTTTCGACTCCCTTCCTCATCCTGCACCTTTTGCCTTTGGGGATGATCTTCTTCCCACCGACCTGGGGGGACATCATCCTCTGCGTCGCGCTGTACGTCATCCGCATGTTTTTCATCACCGGATGTTACCATCGCTACTTCGCGCACCGCGGCTACAGCATGAATCGCTTCATGACCTTTCTCGTGGCCTTTGGTGGCGGGACGTCGGCTCAAAAGGGCGCCCTTTGGTGGGCGAGTCACCACCGGTGGCATCATCGATTCTCCGACACGGACCGCGATCCACACAACTCCAACCGCGGTTTCTGGTGGAGTCACGTGGGATGGATCTTGTGCGACAAGTACAATGAGACTCACTACGCAACGATCAAGGATTTTGCCAAGTATCCCGAGCTCGTCTGGCTGAACAAACACCACTTGGTGCCTCCGACGATTCTCGGAGTCGGTGTGTTCCTGTGGGGTGGATGGTCCGCACTGTTCTGCAGCTTCTTCCTATCGACGGTGCTTCTTTATCACGGCACTTTCAGCATCAACTCGCTTACTCACAAGTGGGGCAAGGCGCGCTACAAGACCGGCGAAACGAGCAAAAACTCGCTACTCCTGGCGATCATCACCCTCGGTGAGGGCTGGCACAACAACCACCACTATTACGCTTCGACGGCGAACCAAGGCTTCTTCTGGTGGGAGCTCGACATCAGCTATTATGTGATTCGAGTGCTCGGGTTGTTCGGCCTCGCACGCGGGATCCGTGTCCCTACTGATCGAGCTCGGTTCAAGAATTGGATCGACGAGAACGCTCGGGATCGACTCCTGGCTCGCTACGGACTCGAGGCTCCGGAACCCCACGTGCATGACGTACCTCCCGCGGCCGAGATCGCTCTGCGTCCCTCGCAACCAGCACCAGGTCCGGCTGAATAACGGCCTCTGACGTCGCTCCGGTTGATCCCCCGGGGCGCCATGCCAAGCTCGTGCTCATGATGGGAGCGAAGCTTGCGTGGCATCTCGGGACTGTTGCGTCCTCTCTTTTGGCTCTTTCGGCTCTTTCGGCGTGCACGGTCGGTCCGCGCGTTCCGATCTACGATCCTGCCGAGAGGGAAAGCTCGACTCGGGACGACGCGGCGCGGCCTGACTCCGACGACGACTTCAAGATCCCAGAGGCGGAAAGCGTGGGCGCGGAAGCTCCGCCCACCGAACCTCCGCAACGGCCTCGCGCCACAGACGGCCTGGAGTTCACCACGATTGGACTCGCCAACGTCGCCATCGGCCCCCGTCCACCGTGGTCCAAGCTCGAGAGTCTCGAGAGCGCAGTCCCCGCGCCCGACAACGCTCCTGCACGATGGAGCATGCAGAAGTCGATCTGGGTGGGGCAAGGCTACCTGCATCACGCGACGTTCGTTCCTGGCGGCCAAAGCGTGGTTACCTTGAGCAACGAGAGCGGGAGCATCTACCACTACGACCTCGCGGGAAAACGCTTGAACGAAATCGCGCTGAGCGGCTTCCGTGAATTCGACGACGCCGCCATCGCTTCGTTGGATGAGCTCTCTTCGAGGCCCCAGATTTTCATCGCTCGACCCGAAGGGACGACCGTCCTCGATCTCGAGAGCGGCAAGATCGACGAGCTCACCGACGCTCCGGAGGGCACGGACTTGAAGCACGCAGGCCGCCCCGGACTCTATGGCGTGACCCTGCGCAAGACGTCTCCTCAAAGCGGAACGCTGACACTTCAGTGGCTCTCGGGTGAAATCGCGCTTCGAGCAGAGTGTCACCATCGCCCGGATGGCTGGGCACTTTCCCCGGACGGTAGGTACCTGGCGATCGCGTATTATCCAGCCGATCAGGTCGAGGTCATCGACCTGATCGAACGGAAGCTCGTCTCCACCCTGAAGACTCCGAAATGGGGGAGCGCGATTGCGATCTCGCCGAACGGCAAATGGATCGCGCTCGGCGGAAGTCGACTTCAAGTAGCGACGTTTCCCGACGGACACCTCGTTGCGGAAGACACCGCATACGACAACAACATCGACACGGTGCGTTTCACGCCACAGGGAGACCTCTTGCTGACCAGCGCTTACGACGGCAAAGCACGCAGCTACGTGTTTCCGGAGAACTTGAAAGAAACGAAGGCCCTCCCCAAGCCGCAGCTGCTCTCACACAACGGAACGGCGAACGTCTACGCCCTCGGACTCACCCCGGACGGTAGGATGCTCGTGACTTCTTCCGGCGACGAGACCCTGAAAATCTGGAAGCGCTGAGGGTGGGTGTCAGGCAGCGACACCGTGAAGCAAGTAAATCACGAAGCCCAGCACGGGCCAGCCAATGTACTTGAAGAGGTTCATCGCCAAAATCAAGCCCAAGATACCCATGCCCGGTGAACTTCGGAGACGCTGGTAAAAGCTTCCTGCCGACCTCGGCCAAAGGCCCTCCACGACCGATGCGCCATCGAGGGGCGGTAGGGGAATCATGTTGAAGATGCCGAGGACGATGTTGAGCCCGAGAAGGATCGACACCGCCTTCGCCAGCATCGATAGCGACGGGTTCACCGTCCCCGCGTCGTTCACGGGCGCCACTGCAATCTCGTCGATCATCGGGCGAGTCGATAGCTCGAGAATACCCGCACCAGTGAGCGCCCAAATCGCGAGGAAGCCAACGGTCGCGAGCGCAAAGTTGGATAGCGGCCCAGCCGCGGACATGAGCGCGTACTTCTTGGGATGCCTCTGTGCCCAGGTCGGGTTGAAGGGAGCCGATGCGAACCCGAGCATCCATCCCCCCATGAAGAAGAAAGACAGGATGGGAAGGATGACCATTCCGAATGGTTCGCGGCGAATGTGCGGCATCGGATCGAGGCTGACCTGGCCCCCCTCGTAGGCGGTCGAGTCTCCTCCAAGGTAGGAAAGCCAAGCGTGACCCGCTTCGTGGCATGTCGTACTGAAGACGAAAACCACGAACCAAACGAGAAGATCGGCCAAAAATGCTGCGTCCATGAGGCTCCTGCGGCTTCTGCTAGCGGCCCACCGCGAGCAGGTAAAGCACAGCCCCAAATTCTCTGTTCGATCGCAAGATCCGCCGAGAACGGCACTCGGGGCCGGCACAGACCATCCGATGCGCTATAGCTCCGCGCCATGACCGAAAAATCGCGGACTTGGGAGCAGCATTGGGCCGACGGGCACACGCCTTGGGACGCCGGTCGCGCTTCGCCCGCCCTCGACGACTTCCTCAGCGCGCACTCGGTACCAGAAAACGGCCGCGCCCTCGTCGCGGGCTGTGGCAGCGGTTACGACGTTCTCCGTCTGGCCACGGCTGGGTATCGCTCAGTCGGCGTGGATGTCGCCCCAAGCGTCACCGAACGGTTTCACCGGGTCATCCGAGAAGGGGGCGCGGAAGCCCAGACCCAGCTGGTTGTAGGAGACTTCTTCGAACTCACTCCAGCCGAGCTAGGTGGAACCTTCGACTTGATTTGGGACTACACGTTCTACTGCGCCATCGATCCCGAAAAGCGTGACGCTTGGCGCGATCAGATGGCTCGCCTACTCAGCCCTATTGGGCAGCTCGTGATGCTGCTCTTCCCGGTGGTACCAGGCGCAGACCCGAGCGATGGTCCTCCGTACCCCCTGGATCCGGAGGGAGTCGCGCGCCAGCTCGCTCCCCGGTTCGAAAGGGTCCGTCTGGAGCGTGTGAGCCACACACACCCCGGACGTGAGGGCAAAGAGTGGCTCACCGTCTGGACAGCACGACCGTAGGGCTTCCGCTCCCAGCAGGAGGCTTTCGAACCGCCCCGACGTCCCCAAGCGGAAACGGGGGCCGCTCACTTCATGAAGCGGGACCAGGCCGCGTGACGACGCGCCGCCCCAACGCGTGATCGCGGTGGCCCGAACCCGCGTTCCGCCAACAACGGAAGACATCCTGCGCGGAATGCCCCGCTGTCTCGGCCTATCGGTCCGCAACAGGGCCCACCCCGGCACGCAACTTTGGAGCGCAAGTTGTCAGGACAACTTTACATCAGGACATCTTTACCTTTTGCCGAACGCGAGCAGTCGACCCTTGAACGCATCCGTTCTCGGACGGAGGCTCCAAGGGCTTTCACAGCTCAATTTCCCTTGCAGAAGCAGATCACGATAGACTAGGCTTTCCCCACGAGGGAGAGGTTGGTCGGCTCTGAAATCTAACCGAAGCAACACTACTGTAACCTCCTGAAATACCATTCATCCTGCGAAGTTTTTTGCAACCTGCATGCAGGATGCAATAATCCTGCAGCCGATTCTCCGCTCTTCGGAACTTCGGTGAGTGAATATGGGCTGGCTTCGTGAATACATGAGTGCGGTACAGCCGCCGATTGCGAGCTTCGGTAAGCTGGCGGCAGAGTGTTTGGAGCATCCAGGTTGGCCGGACGACCTCCTGCCGAAAGAACGCTCCTTGGCCACCCTCTTCAGTAAGTTGGACCGCGACAAGGACCTCGATTGGTTGCGCGACCGTATGGAGGTCCAGCAGGTGCTCGCGCAGATATTGAAGCGGCCGCTCAGCGACATCCGGGGGGCCCTCGGAGAGAGCGCTCCCGCGGGTTCGGACCGGTTCCTCAGGCTGCTCGACGTCCGATTCGCCAGAGAGATCGATCTCGCGAAGGAGGAGCTTCCGCCCGGTCTCCCGCGTCGGGTTCTCTCCCCGCCGGACTGGGATTCGACGTGGTGGGTTGCCCCGTCTGGAAGCGGGCGTTCGCTCGTCGGACGCTGGCTACGAACAAGAGGCCTGGCCCACGTCGTGTTCGTCCGCGAAAGCAGTGAGCTGCTACGAGCCCCCGAACGTGGCCCGCTCTTCATCGAGATCGCATCAACCTGCCGACTCGACGAGTTCCCCTTCGAAAACGGCGAGCTCCAGTATCTACGCCTCGGGCAGCGTCCCGTTTGCCTAGCCGCGCCTTTTGCCCCCCCTCCCGTGCTCTTTGATCGCGTCGACTCACAGCCCCCGTCGACGTACCTGCCCGAACTGATTGATTGGATTGAGGGGCGACTGGACGGCCGCGGTCACTTTCAGGCTGCACGAGCCGAAGGCTGGATGAACAAGGTGGCTCTTCCGTCCCGCGCAGTTTCCACCCTTGGGGATGCCCTAGGACTGCTTGGAATGCTGGACGAGGTTCACCCGCGGTCCCTTCTGGCAAAGAGCCTCGACGAAATCGGCGAGCACTTCGTGCGACGCCGCGTAAGAGAGGGCGCAGATGAATCCGGCGCGAGCCCCCGGCTTGCGGACACTGCCTACGAGACGCTGAAGGAGTGCGCGGCACGGGTTCTAGTGGGGGGCAAGAACGAGCTCCTTGCCCCCCACCCGATTGACGAGTGGACCAACCTTCTAGCGAGTCCCGACGAGGCAGATTCTCCTGACCCGGAGTGGTTTCACCAAGCACTCCAGGGCACACTCGGGGCGCAGATATCGCGACGCGACCTGAAGCGCGCGACGCGGAAGCTGCCCCCGACGTCGTTTCAGCTGACCCGGCACCTCGAAACCGCTCAACTCCTCGTTCGAGATCCCTCCTCCACTCACGTCGACTCGAGCTATCGAAGACTCCACCCGCATTGGCTCGTCTCGCTCCTCACCGCCCGAGCCACCCAAGAGGTTCTTCGTCTGGCTCCCTCCCAGTGGGGGCGAGTCTTGTGGACGTCCCGCCGCGCAGACGACATCGTCATAGCACTTCACGGATACGCGCAGCGGGATGACTGGTCGCCCTTCTTCTCGCTTTTAGATGACTTCGACGTCAAGCACCCCGAGCTCGTAGCCGCCCTCGAAGGGGCTGTGATTGCTTTGGGGCATTGCGCCCTGGAGGGGTTGGACCTTCCGGAGGATTTGGTGGAAGGGCTGTTGCACTACGCAGCCGAGAGCCTCATCCTGCTCGATCGCGTACCTCACCCTCGTTTGACGGCGACGAACTGTGCCTTGTTCGAACCGGCTCAGTTCTCGACGGCCCTCGCCGCGCTTTGTGCACACGCGCCGCTACCGTTCCGCGGACTAGACCCATTCCGCTCGGACGACGAGAAGCTTCTGGAGCACTTCAGAAACGCGACGACTCGTGTGCTCTCGACGTTCCCCCCCGAGCCGCGCGCCGTCGGCATCCTCAAGCTACAGGATGTCCTTTTTCCCGAGGGAAGCGCGCTGCGTCCAGCCCCCCTGGTCTTCGTCGACTCGAGCGCCAGCACGACCCTCGAACAATTCGAGCTCGCCCTGGCCCAGTGCCCGCTGGAAACTCTCCTTGCCTACGTGAAGTCGACTGAAAGAAGCTTCCCATCGTTCGTGCGCAGCCTCTGGAAACATTTGGCGAATCGAAATGACTTAGCTTCTCTCTTCAGGTCCGAAGAGGCCCTCCGCGACCTATTCCGAACAGCTCCCACGGAGATCCTGGTCGGTCGCATGCGGGATGATCGCGAGGTCCTCTGGGCGGCTCTGCTGCCTCACCAATTCTCCGAGATCTTGGAAGGAGACGCCCTTTCGAACGAAGAAATCGGAAGATACTGTCCCCTGGAATCGATGATCGCTCGCATCGAACGGCGCGGAGCCAGCTCGGTCCCCCACGCCATCCTGCGCCTCGTCATCGCACGAGGGCCGGGCCGATTCGTACCGGCCCTCGTGAAATTTCTCCGTGCCGGGAACGTGACGGAACCGCGCCACATTTTCGAAAGCACACCATCGGGCTGTCGCACTGCAATCGCTCGCGCGCTTCCGCCTACGGTGGAAATCCTGTCCTGGAAACCCGGCCCGATCAACGAAGTGCGAGCCTTTCTGCACACGTCCTGCCAGGCGCGCGATCCCGGATTCGCGGAGTCTTACGGACGGCTCACTGAGCTGGAACGTGGTCTCGCGCCTCTAAAACGCCTCATGTAAAGGGTTGTGGTGGCCCCTGGGCGGAGGAGCGACCACCCGAGCATTGAGCCCACATGCCGCGCGCGGTAGGAGTTCCTCATGCGCCTCACTCGATCTGCCCCCCTCGTCATCTCGGTCGTCTCAGCGGCACTCTTTGCATGCAACGAGAAGAAGCCCGAACCCAAGAAGGAAGCCGCGCCCGCTCAGCCGGCTGAAGCGGAGAAGCCCCCGGCGGGACATCAAGTGGACTCGCTCACGTACCCGACCATCGGTGACATGAAGTTCCCGAGCGACAACGCTCAAACCGCAGACAAGGTTGCTCTCGGGCACAAGCTCTTCTTCGAAAAGAAACTGAGCGTCGACGGAAGCGTGTCTTGCTACTCCTGCCACCAAAACGAAAACGGGAACGGTGGAGCCGATCCGACGGCCATCGGCGCCGAGGGTAAGAAGTTGACGCGTCACTCACCGGTGATCTGGAACGTCGGCTACTTGCCGGCGTTCTACTGGGACGGACGAGCCGACAGCCTCGAAGCGCAGGCCAAAGGCGCTTGGGGTGGCGGGAACATGGGCGTCGGGGCCGACAACCTCGACAAGAAAGCCAAAGAAGTCGCCGCGCTGCCCGAGTACAAGGATCTCTTCGCAAAGGCCTTCCCAGGCGAAGAAGTCAGCGCCGACGTCGTTGCAAAAGCCATCTCAGCCTACGAACGCACCTTGATCTGCAACGATACCGCGTACGACAAGTACGCGGCTGGCGACAAGAAGGCTCTGACCGACGAGCAGAAGGACGGCCTCGAGCTCTTCATGGGTAAGGCGATGTGCAGCGCGTGTCACGCGCCGCCGTTTTTCTCGACCGCGTACATGGGCAAGGGGACGTTCTTCAATGTGGGGATCGGCATCGAAGGCGTCGACGAAAAGGACGTCGACGTCGGTCGCATGAAGGTCACCGAGGACGAGAAAGACTGGGCAGCCTTCAAACCGCCTACGTTGCGAAACGTGACGAAGAGCGCACCGTACTTCCACGACGGGCATACGGACGATCTCGAGAAGGCCGTGAGGTTCATGGCGAGCGGCGGCTACGACAACAAGAACAAGACCCCTTTGATGAGCGATAAGAAGCTCACCGACGAAGAGATCGGGAAGCTCATCACGTTCTTGGGCGCCCTCGAATGCGGTGGGAAGCTGGAGGAACCGCCCAAGGGCTGAGCCCGCCCAAGGGCTGAGCGTTTTGGTCAGGACGTGGGATAGAACCGCTCGCCCCGCTCGAGGAGCGGGGCCGGTGCGAATCGGTCCCCGTACTCCCTCTGAAGGCGCCTCAGGCGCACGGCAATCTCCTGACAGCCTTGTTCGTCGATGAAGTGGAACGGTCCACCTAGAAACGGTGGAAAACCGAGGCCAAAGATGGCCCCGATGTCTCCGTCCCGAGGACTCTTGAGGATCCCTTCGCCGAGACAGTGCACGGCCTCGTTGACCATCATGAGCAAACAACGTTCGGCGATGCTACCGGCATCTGACCATCCCCGGGGTTTCAGCTTGCCCTCCGTGGGGGACGAAAGTCCGAGATCACGGTAAACGCTCGCGTCCACCGGTCGCCGTCCCGAGTGCTTGCCCGTGTAGTCGTAAAATCCCTTCTTGTTCTTCCTACCGAGACGGCCCGACGCCAAGAGGAGCTGAAGACTGGGGGGGGGCGCCAACCTGGAACCAAACGCCTCTACGAGCGTCCCCACGACCTTCGTACCGACGTCGATCCCGACTTCGTCGAGCAAGGCGAGGGGCCCCACGGGGAACCCCGCCTGCTGGAGATCGGCGTCGATGGCCTCCACGCTCATACCTTCGACCAAACCATGAGCGGCTTCGTTCAAATAGGGCCCCAGGATGCGCGTGGTGTAAAACCCCGGCCCGTCGCCGACGACAATCACGGTCTTCCCTTGTCGCTTACCCAGGTCGACGCACGTCTCGGTCACCCACCCAGCAGTCCTGTCGGTAGTGATGACCTCCAGGAGCGGCATCTTCTCGACCGGCGAAAAGTAGTGCATTCCGATGACCCTTTCTGGGTAACGGGCTTGCGCCGCAATCTGCGCGATCGGCAAAGATGAAGTGTTGGAGGCGAAAATGGTCCTGTCCCCGGAAAGAGCCTCCACTTCGGCCAGAACCCTTCGCTTGAGGTCGAGGTCCTCGAAGACCGCCTCGATGACCACATCCTGACGCCCGAGGAGCTTCGGATCCGTGGTCGCCGTGACTCGGGCCATGAGCGCAGCCTTCTCGCGCATCGACATTCGCCGTTTCTTCACTCGGCTTTCGAGCCCAGCGCTGATTGTCTGAAGGCCCTTCGCGAGCCCCTCTTGGGACAAATCTTTGATGCGTACCGTGGTACCTGCTTGCAGCACCGAAACGAAAGCGACCCCCGCCCCCATCAGTCCCGCACCAAGCACAGCTACCTTTCTTGCAGGACTTTCAACGGGTTTCGAAGCTTCCTTCTTCAAAAACTGCTGGCTGAAATAGATGTGTCGCAGTGCACGTGCTTCGGGCGATACGACCAATTCGCCGAAGGCATGCGCCTCCGCCTCGAGACCCGCAGTCATACCTCGCTCTAGGCCCGCTCTCACCACCGAGAGGATCTTCTCGGGGGCGGGGTAGTTCCCGCGGCTCTTTTCCAGGAGCTTCTTCTTGGCTTGATCGAACACGACTTTGCGACCGATGGGGTTCTCGGTCACCGCCATCTCGCGAAGCTCATCCGGATGGAGAAGTTCACGCAACGCGCCCCACACGTGTTCCTTCTTGCCCTTCCGTTCCACGAGCTGGAGGGCACGCGCCACCGCAATCTGCATCAGGATGGACTCGGGCACGATCTCGTCCACGAGACCCATCTTATGGGCGCGACGAGCGTCGAGCTTCCGTCCTGTCATCAAGAGATCGAGAGCGGTCGTCAGTCCAACTAGACGCGGCAAACGCTGTGTACCTCCCATTCCGGGCAGGATCCCGAGCTGAACCTCCGGCAGACCGAGCGCCGTCTTCTCGTGAGTGCTGGCGACGCGACCCGAACAGCCGAGTGCGAGTTCGAGGCCCCCCCCCAGACATGCTCCATGAACCGCGGCCACGGTCGGAACGCGAAGCTCGGACAACCGCTGGACGACTCTCTGGCCTCGCTGACTGAGTGCGGTCGCACCCTCTGCGGAATCGACCGCCGCCAGCATGGAAATGTCGGCGCCGGCGATGAAGCTGTCTCGCTTGGCAGATGCCAAGACGACCGCCTCGATTTCCGAATCCCGCTCAATCTCGTCGAGAAGTTGGTCGAACTCGTCCGCGAACTCTGCGCGCAAGGTATTGACGCTCTCGTCAGGAACGTCGAAGACGACGACGGCGACTCGGTCCGAGCGCCGCACTAGCCGGAGTCCCGCTTGGCTCATGGTGCTGCCTCCAGAATCATGCTTGCCCCGAGCCCCCCCGCTGCACATGCAGTGCAGAGCGCAAACTGGTCGCCGCGGCGTTTGAGTTCCCGCAGCGCTTGGTGAATTTGGCGCGTCCCGGTCGCAGCAAACGGGTGCCCCAGCGCTATTGAACCCCCGCTCACGTTGAAATTATCCCAATCGATGGTGCCGATGGGCCGACTCCGCCCCAGCTTCTCCTCGGCGAACTTTGGTGATTCGAATGCCTGCGTGTTCGATAGAACTTGTGCCGCGAATGCTTCATGCATGTCGATGAGATCGACGTCAGAGAGCTCGAGCTTGGCACGCTCGAGTGCGATGGGCGTCGCATAGGACGGCCCCATGAGGAGTTGCCCCGCCGGGTCGAGCGCAGCAAAAGCATACGACCGGATGAAGCCAAGCGGCTGATAGCCGAAAGCCTTGGCCTTCTCCTCGCTCATCAAGAGTACGGCCGACGCGCCATCGGTGAGAGGCGAGCTGTTCCCAGCCGTCACCGTCCCGAACTTCTTGTCGAAGGCGGGGCGAAGGCCGGAGTATCCCTCGATCGTCGAGTCGTGGCGGACCAAGTTGTCCGACGAAACCGGGGTGAATTCCGGGCCCGCGTAAACGGTCATGACTTCCTCCGCAAGCCGTCCATCCTGCCAAGCAACGGAGGCAAGCGTATGACTGCGGTGCGCGAATTCGTCCTGAGAGGTTCGCGAGATTCCGTTCTCTTTGGCCATCTTCTCGGCGCTTTGACCCATCGAAAGTTCGGTAGAAAACTCGACGATGGCGGGAGGGACGGGGATGAGATCCGCCGGCTTCAGATGACTGAACGCTTTGATCCGAGCTCCGAGTGTACGAGCCTTGCTAGCTACCAGGAGGGCCGCTGCGAGGGGCTTACTGACGGTGATGGGAATGTCACTGGCGCTGTCCGTCCCTCCGGCAACCGCGCAGTCAATCGCCCCCGCCATGATGGACTCGGCCGCGCTCACGACTGATTGATAGCTGGTCGCACACGCTCGGGACACGCTGAACGCTTCGATTTCCCGAGGCAGGCCTGATGCGAGCACGAGTTCTCGCGCGACGTTGGGCCCCTCCAAGGACGGGAGTACCTGGCCGAAAACGACCTGATCGATCTCCTTTCCATCGAGGTCGCTGCGCGCAAGCAGCTCAGTCGTCACCGCCACCGCCAGGTCGAGCGCCGTCATCTTTCGGTAGCCGGTCGCTTGTTTCTGAAAGGGCGTCCGAAGACCCGAAACAATCGCTACGCGTCGTCCCGTCAAGCGCCCTCCCTCTGCCCCAAAACTCGGACATCCATGATGTTTTCATAGCAAGAAGAGCGGCGCTGGGCATTTCCCGAATTTTAGCCGTGAAAGGGCGTGACGAGAGCCATCACGATGCCACAATGCGCGCCCCATGAGGCACGAAGCCCCCCAAGCGTCCCGCCCGGAGCGGCCCGAAGCAAAGCGTACGGGGCTCTACCTCTGGGCCGTGTGCGGGGTTCTTGCTCTCTTGGGTCAAGCAATCCTACGACTCGGCAGCATCGCTTGGGAGGCCCTCTCGTCCGGCGATATGACAACGCTCCAGTACGGCGTTGGCGCCGTTTGGATTACCATGAACGCATATCTGGAAGGATACCGGGGCTTCCAGAAAAAATTCGTGCCGCGCGTTCTGGCACGAGCTCACCATTTGGCCACTCGTCCCGAGCCACTCGCCTCGGTGCTGGCCCCCCTGTACGCGATGGCCTTCTTCAGCGCCGCGAGGCGGGCGAAGATCGCCGCATGGGGAGTCACGCTGTTGGTCTTGATGGCGATCACCGTGGTGCGGACGATCCCTCAACCTTGGCGCGGTGTCATCGATGCGGGCGTGGTCGTCGGACTCATGTGGGGCGTCACCAGCCTCGTCTGGGGCGCCATCGCTCGGCTCTCAGGAGAGATACCAAAGGGCGACCCGGAGCTTGGGACGCAGCATCAAGAAATGCTCGAATCTCCCGCGCTCTTGGATTCTTCCGGCTCGGACAGCTGAGTCGTACGCAGCACCGCCTTGGCTAGAGGAGGATCACGAAAATCACTGGATTGTGGCGCCGACAGCTTCTGCGCCGCACGAAAAACCCCGCTTTCGGAGGGCGGATCCTCGAACCGAACGGACATCAGTCGTCCGGGAACCTGAATCGAGAGTTCACCCCAAAGCTCAATCAGACGCGTCCTCTGGCGCCCCTCAACGCCAACGACATCCCAAGAGCCGCCTGCCAAGATCAGTTCAGCCCCAGCGTCATCGGCCAAGTTCGTGAGGATCCGGGTGCACACCTCCTTGCGAAACCGGCAGGTCTCGGCGTCAGCTTCGCCGCTTGGGTCCGGTGGGATGAGCGCACAGGCGAAACCAGCCGCGACCAGCCGCATTCCACGCCGCACGATGTGCGCCAGCCGCGCCTCGACGCGCTTCTGAAACTCCGCGATCGATTCCGAATCCATCTGAACCTCGACGGCTGAATTGGTCGCCCGGAGACGGATGCCCGTCGCCCATGAAGGCCACTCAGCGCCACGCTCGAGGACGAGTAGTGCGATGCTTTCCGTTGCCTCTTCTTCGAAAGCGTCGTGCATTTCGTCGATCGTCAAAACTTCTGTACTTTCTCGGGATGCGGCGACGCCGCTCCAGTGTTTCAAACTCCAGACTCAGCCCGCCTATTCCCGAAGAACCGGCGCCCGAGGTCTGTGCCTCACGAAGACGTGAGGTAGATTGCAATCTTCCCCTCGAACCAACGTTCCCTTCCCCAGGAACGCTCGATGTTCAGAGGCTGGGCATGCCACACTCCGGGGTCAAGTCGAGAAGGATTCGCGCGGCATCATCGCCTATTTTCAGGCGCGGGGCCGCCGACCTGGCGCCCGAGCACTATCCAACGAACGGCAAGCGCAAAGTGACCCGGCTTGTCATTCGAAAATGACCCTGGCGGAGGCTCGTCGACTGCGGACACCACCGACCGACGAAGTCAGTGGGCCGCGAAAGTTGAACTCGCGCTACCTCACTTCGGCTTGCCCGCGCTCGTTCCGCGCACACGCGTGCGAACGGTGAACACGCTGTCTCCGCTGAGAACTCCGCCGCGCCCGAAGAGTCGCCCGTTCTCCCAGTTGGACAGGCCAAGCTCTGGACGATTGAGCGCATATTGGCCATCCACCCAACGGGTGAATCCGTCACCGACGAAGGGAGCATTCACTCTCCGGAAAAACTTCTCGTGTTCGTCGTCGTCCTCCGAGAGTAGGCAGGCGACGAACTGAGGACTCTGCGCATTGAACAACGCAATGGCTTCTTCGAGATCGTCGACGACCTTCAAGGTTACTTCCGGGGAATCTTCCCATTCCCACTCGCGCCCGAGCGCCTCTCCTGAAATCAGCTCCGCTTGAGCTTCCTCGATTGCTCCCTCGGCCCGCAAAATGGGGAGGCGCCTTTCGAAGAGCTCAGCAGGAACGCAGTCCTCGCTTCCCGAGGCCACATGGAGCTTGTAGCTAGCCCCGCGGCGATCGGCCGCAAGCTGGAGACCTTCCAGCAGCACGGGAACCATCCGGGCCGCCTCCGAGCGGAGAATGCAGCACGTATTCAAGGTGTTGCAGACCTTCCGATCCAGACAGTCGGCCACCGTCTGCCGCAGCTTTTCGCTGGGCGCGCTGGCTCCGACACAGAGCCACGCGCCACCGGTCCCGTGCAGACTAACGGGTACTCCGGCGCTCTGGGCCAAGCTGCCCAGCGTGTCGACCGCCGCGCCCGAACCGCGGGCCACGGCCAACGCCAGACGCCGGTCGCCGAAAAGCGCCCACCCCGCTGCATGAGCCGCGCTATCGACGACCGTTACGGCACCTTCTGGCAGTCCGGCTTCGCGAAGCGCCGGCTCGGTGGCAAGTTCTAGAATCTTCTTGGCGGTGGCGAGAGCATCGCGACCGATTCGGAACACGACCGTGTTTCCCCCCCGCAGAACACCAGTCGCGTCCGCCACGACGTTGGGGCGCCCCTCGAAAACGAAAGCGACTACACCCAGCTCCGCTCCGATGAGCTCCGCACTCCAACTTCCATGATCGACCCGTTCGAGCACCTTGCCCCTGACGGAATCGAGAGCAGCCCAACCGCGTAGCCCCTCAATCATGTTCGCACGCATCTTCTCAGTAGCTTCGAGTCGAGTCGTGGAACGACCTCGTGCACGCGCCCGCTCCACGTCCTCTTGGTTGGTCCGGAGAACTTCCGCCCACACGGACTCGTCCGAAAGCCGGTCGGCGAACAACTCGAAGAACCGGCAGATCTGGGCGTCGGTGACCTGCCCCATTTCGGAGAAGGCCCGAACGGTTCGGCTGACGGCGGCCTCGGCGAGCTCGCGCTCTCTCTCGGGAATGTGAAGAATCTCGCCCGTCTTTTGGACAACGGCCAAACTATCACCCGCACGAAACTCAGCCGCCAACGCTTCACTCACAGACACCGTACGATTGCCCCCCACGAGCAGCTTCATCCCGGGGCTCAGTTCTGTCAGTGCCTGTAAGTCGGTCATGACCGCCTTGCTAGCTCGCTCGGGCTTTCTGTCCAAGTCACAATTTGATCGGAATTTGGCGAGAAACGAACCAATTTGGAGCGCCTTTTTCCTTGCGTCAGCCCAGGTCCCCGAGGCAAAAAGCGGCTACTCAACATGCCGATCATCGATCTCAGGGGAAAAAGGGCACTCGTCGCAGGCGTCGCGGATGCCGGAGGATTCGGATTCGCGATTGCGCGAACTCTCTACGAAGCGGGTGCCAAAGTCAGCGTCGCCTCTTGGCCGCCAGCAATGGGCATCTTCGAAAAGATGCTCGAGCGTGGAAAGTTCGATGACGATCGCAAGCTCTGCGAGGGGCATCTCGCGGAAACTGAACTCCTCGAGTTCGAGAAGATCTACGCCCTCGACGCGGCATACGACACGATGGACGACGTCCCCGAGGACGTGAAGACCAGCAAACGCTACGCAGGCCGGGGAGACTTCTCCGTTCAGGGGCTCGCCGACAACTGGAAGAAGGACTTTGGTGACAAGGATTCGATCGACATCTTCGTTCACTCGCTCGCCAACGGCCCCGAAGTACACCTGCCTCTCATAGAAACGAGTCGGAAGGGCTATCTCGCAGCCATCGGGACCAGCGCCTACTCACTGGTGAGTCTATGCAATCGCTTCGCTCCAATGATGCCGAAGGGCGGCAGCGTCCTGAGCCTCAGCTACCTCGCCGCAACCCAGGTCATCCATGGCTATGGCGGCGGAATGTCGTCGGCTAAGGCGGCTCTCGAATGTGACACGCGTTACCTTTCTTACCAGCTGGGCCGACGCCACGGCGTTCGCGTCAACACGATCAGCGCGGGGCCGTTCCTCTCCCGCGCCGCCAACGCCACGGGCGTGGTCGGTGACTACATCGAGCATTACCGCCAGCACGCGCCGATTCAGGAGAACCTGACTCAGGAAGAGGTCGCGAACTTCGCTGCGTTCATCAGCAGTCCGCTCGGCAGCGGCATGACCGGGACCGTCGTCTTCGTCGACAAGGGATTCCACTCGCTCGGCATGAGCTACGGGTGAATCAATTCTCCCAGCAGCGTCGGCCCCCATTTCTTTCGGGTTGATGCAACGTCCACTCGCCGCACCTCGCCTAAAGGGTAGCTACCACCACCGGCTAGCTCGACCCGCTACGGATCTTTGTACAGGTAAATGTTGTCGATCCAGATGTCGTATTCGATGCCGTTTCCGGGCGCGACGAACCAGATGCTCTTGGTATTCGGCAAGACGGCTTCCACCTCCGACGGGAATGGAATCTCGATATACCCCCATGTTGCCGGAATGATGGATCCTGACAGGGAGTAATCCACGTCCACCGCATCAACCTCCTCGGTGAGCTCCAAGGTGATCGACTGCGGGTTGGCCGCATCTCGACGTGCGCAGAATAGGATCCCAGAATACCCAGCCAGGCTGTAGGGACTTCCTTCGTCCAGCAAGAATCCGAAGCGCTGCCAAAGCTGCATCGTGTCATCCCCCAGCTTGGTCGCCTGGTAATGCAGCGCATAGTCCGCCGTGGTTTCCGGAACGAGCTCCATCGGAAAGGTGGGCCAGTTGCCCGAGGCATTCGGGCTTGGGACGGTCTCGAGGTCGGTCCCGTGGAACGCGAGCCAATCCCCCTTCCTACCGCCATTCGTAAGGATGGCGTTACCTGCGAGGCTCATGTCGTCGATCAAATCATCGGGCGCGACGATCACCTTGTCGCCGCTGTACGGCGGGCAGCTTCCGGCCGTATTCGGCTCTCCACCCGTCCCGCCACCAGATGGGCTTCCGCCCGTGGACCCTCCGCCCCCGGGCGGCGCGCCGCCCATCATCATTCCCCCGGTGTCACCGTCTCCATCTCCACCACCGGAGCCACCGCCAGTTCCGCCACCACCGGAACCTCCGCCGGTGTCGCCGTCACCATCTCCGTCGCCGTCTCCACCCCCACTGCCCGTTCCGCCGCCGCCAGTGATGACGTCACCATCACCGTCACCGTCACCGTCACCGTCGCCGCCAATCTTCGGACCGTGGGCGCCGTTGATCAAATCGTCGTTGTAAACACTGCACGCGAGCGGGAGGCCCACCAAGGTAAGGAGAGAAACGACACGGAAATGCTTCACGTCGCTAAGAATAGCTGGCCACCGACGCGTGACAATTCGATTGCGTAGATCCCATGGACAGGGCTCCAAGAACGACAACCCACATTGTCCTACATCGACGACGCACGGACACGCGCCGCGCACATGAGCTCATCGCTCATCAACACATCACATTTGGCGGATTCGCCCGTCGACGCCCAATGCCGCTTCCCGGATGCACTCGGAAAGCGTCGGGTGCGCGTGACAGGTGCGTGCCAGGTCCTCTGAACTTGCCCCGAACTCGATGGCCGCAACACATTCACCAATCAAGTCACCCGCTCGCGCACCAATGATGTGCACTCCGAGGATCCGATCCGTCTTTGCATCCGCCAAGACCTTCACCTTGCCGGAAGTCGCATTGAGCGCGCGAGCTCGACCATTGGCGATGAAAGGGAAGACGCCCTTCTTGAAGTCGACCCCACGTTCCGAGAGCTGCTCCTCGGTCTTGCCCACGGTAGCGATCTCGGGGTGCGTGTAGACGACTCCCGGAATCGCGTCGTAGTTGACGTGCCCAACGCCTGTCGCAATCTGCTCGGCGACGGCGACGCCTTCATCTTCGGCCTTGTGGGCCAGCATGGCGCCACCAATTACGTCGCCAATCGCATAAATCCCCGGAACATTGGTCCGGTAGTGCCCGTCAGAGAGAACGAATCCACGGCGATCAGTCTCGACCCCGACGGACTCGAGGTTGAGACCCTCGGTATTGGGGGTGCGCCCGGCGCAAAGCAAAACTCGGTCCGCCGTGAGCGGCTCCTGTCCCTCGATTTCGACGACGGCCTTGTCCCCGTCGGCGCGGGCCGACTTCACCTTGCTCCCAAGCTTGAAGTCGAAGCCCTGCTTCTTGAAGAGCTTGAGCGCTTCCTTGGCGATTTCGGCATCCATTCCGGGGAGGATCCGATCCAGATACTCGACGATGGTCACCTTTGAACCCAACCGACGCCACACCGACCCCATCTCGAGGCCGATGTATCCGGCACCAATGACAATCAAATGCCCCGGCACTTCGGGATAGGACAGCGCCTCGGTGCTCGTCCCGACACGATCACCATCGAGCTCGACCCCCTTGAGCGGGGAAACGTTGCTGCCCGTCGCGATGATGATGTTCTTGCAAGAAAGCTCGGTGACCGAACCGTCCTCGGCGGTCACCTTCACTTTACCCTGGCCCTCGATGCTGCCGCGACCGAGGTACCGTGTGACCTTGTTCTTTTTGAAGAGGAAGTCGATGCCGCCGGTGAGACCATCGACGATGGTCTCCTTGCGCTTCATCATCTTTTCGAGGTCGAGCGAAACGCTGCCCACGTTGACCCCAAAATCATCGAGATGTTTTTGCGCCTCCTCGAAGCGCTCGCTAGCCTCGAGGAGAGCCTTGCTGGGAATGCACCCGACCCGCAGGCACGTTCCTCCCAAACGCGACTCGAGCTCGATGCAGGCGGTGTTCAGCCCGAGCTGCGCGGCCCTAATCGCGGCCACGTAGCCTCCGGGGCCTCCACCAATGATGACGACGTCATGTTGAGACATGGTTGCTGAACCTTCGCTCTTGTTGATGTGCTTAAATCTCGATCAGGATGCGCGCGGGGGCTTCGATGCATTCCTTGATCCGCTTGAGGAACGTCACGGCCTCGCGACCGTCGACGATGCGGTGATCGTAGGTGAGGGCCAGATACATGATCGGTCGAACCTCAACCTTGCCATCGACCACCCAAGGGCGTTCGACGATGTTATGCAGCCCCAAGATGCCACTCTGGGGCGGATTCACGATTGGCGTCGACAGCATCGAACCGTACACGCCACCGTTGGAGATCGTGAAAGTCCCGCCCTGGAGCTCCTCGAGCTTGATGGCGTTCTTCTTGGCGCGAGTTCCGAAGTCGTAGATGGTTTGCTCGACCTGGGAGAAGCTGAGGCGGTCCGCGTCTCGAATCACCGGAACGACGAGCCCCTTCCCGCCCCCGACGGCGACCCCGATGTCGTAGTAATTCTTGTAAATGATCTGCTTGCCGTTGACCTCGGCGTTGACCGCCGGGTTCTCCTTGAGAGCTTCGATGGCAGCCTTGATGAAAAAGGACATGAAGCCGAGCTTGATGCCGTACTTCTTCACGAACTGATCTTGATACTGCTTTCGCAGATTCATGACGGCTGTCATGTCCACCTCGTTGAAGGTGGTCAGAAGTGCCATCTGCTGCTGCGACTGAACCAAGCGCTCGGCAATCTTGCGGCGCATGGGGGTCATGTTCACGACTTCTTCGCCGCGCGGGTCGACCTCGTGTGGGGTGGTGGGGGGAAGGCCTTTCGCCTCCGCGGGCGCCTGTCGCATCTCGACATGACGCTGGACGTCCTCCTTGAGTAGCCTGCCCCCCGGGCCGCTGGGCTGAACGTCCCCTGGATTGACCCCGGCTTCGGCCGCGGCTCGACGCGCAGCGGGCATGACTCGGGCGAACGCCTCCGGGGGAAGCGAGTCGCGTACACTGGCAGGCCCAGTCGTCGACTCGTCGGAAGAGGATTCCGGTTCCGGTTCCGGCGTCGCTTTCTGCTCCGACTCCTCTTTGGGCGCCGATTGTGGCTCCTTCTCGCCCTTGGGCGCTTCGGCCGGAGCGGAAGCGGCGTCTACCGCTCCCTCTTCCATGTACCCAATGACGTCGCCAACGTTGGCGTCTTCCCCGTCACCGATGACAATCTTCGTGATGACGCCGTCAACGGGCGCCGGCAACTCGACCGTCACCTTGTCGGTCTCGATTACCACCACGTTCTCATCGCGGCGGACAGAATCGCCGACCTTCTTCAACCACTCGCCGATTTGTACCTCGGTGATCGATTCGCCAGCTGCGGGGACTTTCAACTCAACGGCCATCCGTCGAACTCCTACTCTCGTTTACTGCGCTCACTCGGAAGCCGAGTGACATTGTTGATACTTGTTGTGACGTTCCGCGCCCAGGGCGCGCATCGGGAAGCTGAATGTGGGGCTTTCGAGCAACGTCCCAAGAAGGACACCGACGGAAAGCACCTCGAGTTACTTGGGCTCGGCCTTGCCGAAGACCTGATCCATGAGCACCTGCTCTTCGAGCTTGTGCGAGTGTGCCGAACCGGTCGCCGGGCTGGCAGAAGCGGGCCTACTGGCAACGGTCATCGGGTACAAGCCGCAAATGCTGGTTCCGAAATGAGCGAGCATGAATCGCCATGCCCCCATGTTCTCGGGCTCGTCCTGCACCCACATGACCGGGGTGCCTTCAGCATAGGGGGCGAGAGCCTCCTTGAGCTGCTCGGCGCGCAAAGGATAGAGCTGCTCGATACGGAGGATAGCCACGTCGTCCTGGCCGCGCTCCTTACGCTGGCGAACCAGCTCGTAGTAGATCTTGCCCGTACACAGGAGCACTTTCTTCGTGTTCGACTGATCGTCGCGCTCGTCGGAAATGATGCGCTGAAAGGTGCCGCCTTCGAAGTCCGAAAGAGCGCTGACAGCCGCCGGATGACGTAACAAGCTCTTCGGAGTGAAGACGATGAGGGGCTTCCGCCACGGCCGCAGCACCTGACGGCGGAGGAGGTGGAAGTACTGTGCTGGCGTCGTCGGCTGACAGATCTGCATGTTGTCCTCGGCCGCCTGCATCAAAAATCGCTCGACGCGCGCCGAAGAGTGCTCGGGCCCCTGACCCTCGAACCCGTGGGGGAGCAACATCACCAAACCGCTGAGTCGCTTCCACTTGTCTTCGGCGCTGGAGATGAACTGATCGATGATCACCTGTGCGGCATTGACGAAGTCGCCGAACTGAGCCTCCCACATCACCAGTCCATCGGGCCAATCGAGGCTGTACCCGTATTCGTATCCGAGTACGCCCGCCTCGCTGAGTGGACTGTTGTAAACCTCGATCGGAGCTTGGGACGGATCCAAGCGATTGAGGGGGACGTAGCGACGACCGGATTGAGTGTCGTGAAGCACGGCGTGGCGCGAACTGAACGTTCCTCGTCCACAATCCTGACCAGTCAGGCGCACGCGAATGCCTTCGGTCACGAGGGAGGCAAACGCCGCGGTTTCGGCGGCGCCCCAGTCGAAGGCCCGGTGACCCTCGCCCATCTCACGCCGCTGCTTGAGAAGCCGGACGATCTTCTTGTTCGGTTTGAACGTCTCGGGGACCTCGGTCACCTTCGTCATGAGCTCGCCCATCCGCTCGGCTTTGACGCCCGTATCGACGTCCTTGACCTCGGTCTCGGGTCCGCCCTGGTACCCCTGCCAAACACCGCCGAGCCAATCGTGAACTCGTACGTAGTCGGCACGGCGTGCCTCGCTGAGCTCTGCTTCGAGATGCTCGCGACGTTCGATGGCAATCTGATCCGCTTCTTCGCGGGTCACTTCACCGAGAGTGAGCAAGTGCTCGAGATACCCGTCCCGTACGCTCGAACGCTCGGCGATCGCTTGGTAGAGAAGCGGCTGAGTGAACGCAGGCTCGTCGCTCTCGTTGTGCCCGTGGCGGCGATAACCGTACATGTCGATGACGACGTCGCGCGAGAACGTACGACGGAAGTCCATAGCCAACTGAACCACCTGAGCGACAGCCTCCGGATCTTCTCCGTTCACGTGGAAGATCGGGATCTGCAGCATCTTTGCGACGTCGGTGGCGTACGTCGTCGAACGGGATTCGGAAGGCGGCGTTGTGAACCCTATCTGGTTGTTTACGATGACATGAATCGTCCCGCCAGTCGCGTAGGCCTTGAGCTGAGACAAGTTGAGCGTCTCCTGCACGATGCCCTCACCTGCGAACGCGGCGTCACCATGGATCAAGATCGAGCACTTGCGGGAGCGGAGCTCGTCTCCCATGCGATCCTGCTTGGCCCGACAACGTCCGAGCACCACCGGATTGACGTACTCGAGATGGCTCGGGTTGAAGCAGAGCGACAGATGTACCCGCTTACCGCTCGCCGTCACGTAGTCCGAACTGTGCCCGAGATGATACTTGACGTCACCACTGCCGATGTAGAGCTCCGGGTCCACGTCCTCGAATTCGCGGAAGATCTTGCGTGGACTCTTGCCGAGGATGTTCGACAGCACGTTCAAGCGGCCACGATGTGCCATTCCGAGAACGATTTCGTTGGTGCCGTGCAGCGCGGCTCGTTCGATGGCGAACGACAAGAGTGGAACCAGGCTCTCGGAACCTTCGAGGGAAAAGCTCTTGGCGCCGAGGTACTTCTTCTGAATGAACTCCTCGAAAATGACGGCGTCGGTCAACTTCACCAGAATCCGGAGCTGCTCCTCTCGGCTGAGACGCACGCGATTCTGCGTCCCCTCCATTCGATCCTGCAGCCACGTTTTCACTTCGAGGTCGTCGATGTGCATGAACTGCACACCGATGGAACGACAGTAAGTCTCACTCAGGCGATCGATGATCTGACTCAACTTGAGCGTCTCGGCGCCGAAGATCGTTCGGCTCGAAAACACGCGATCCATGTCCGCTGGCCCGAGATCATAAAAGGCGGGGTCGAGTTCTGGCTGGTTGGCCCGAGGAAGCCCGAGCGGATCGATGCGAGCCTTCATGTGACCGCGGACGCGATAAGCCCGCACGAGCGCGTCGACTCGGTCCTGAAGCGCCAGGGCCGAGGCACCGTTCTGGGGGGCGGGCGCAGGCGCAGCCGCGACGGTTTTCGGCGGCGTGAACTCGGTCGGGGGAGCGTTGAAAACAGAGCGCGGCTTGAAGCTCGGACCGATTTGATTGCTCCCTCCGTTGAGGGAAGCGGCCTCCTTGTCGAAATAGGCTCTCCAATCGGCGGGAACGGTCGAGGGATCCTGGAGGTAATCGGCGTAGAGACCCTCGACGAAAGCGAGGCTACCGGCATCTGACATGGTCGTACGAAGCTCTGAATGGGCTGGGAAGGGAAAGGCGAACTGCGCCCACCCGGAAGGTAGCGGCGGACGCCGCGAAATCTACCGGTAAATGCCGAGCCGAACCTCCTCGGTTAAGGGTCGAAATTTCGAGCAATATCGCCAAGACGGGGTCGTCTTGGGACGCGACGGGTCAAAAGCCCCAGCCGGGCGCGAAAGAGCTCTTCGGAAATGATGCGGAAACATATCTGCCGGGGAATGTTCAGAGGCCTCAGCGAACCGCTCGGGTTGTCGCTCTCGACGCGGTTAATGAAGTCGGAAACCCTACCCTCGGGGCTTCACCCGCAAATATCCGTGTCGCAGAAAAGCGTAGATCTGCTGCGTCAGTGCCTCGGTGCTCTCCCCCGACAGCCCCAGGGTGACCGCCTGGTAGAGGAGCTCCTTCAATGCGCCGAGGGTGAGGTACGCAAGCACGCGGGGCTCCCCGTCGCTCACGACACCGAGAGCCTGACCATCTCTGAGGCTCTCGGTGAGAAGCTGCACGACACCATCATAGAAGGTCGCGAGTTTGCGCTGAAACTCGGGGTCGGCACCTACCGCATCCGTGAAAAGGATTTTGGTCATCACCCGCTCCTTCAGACACACTCCGAGAATGCCACGGATGTTCTCTAGAACTTGATCGGCGACTGGCCTCTTCGGATCGTCGGTAACGATCCTGACGATGGCCCCCACGATTTGTACGGCGAATCGATCGATCAGCTCCTCGAACGCGTCCCGCTTGTCACCGAAGTAGAGATAGAAAGTCCCGCGCGCCACCCCAGCCTCTTTGACGATGTCGTCGACGGTCGCCCGCGCGTAACCAATCTTCGCGAAAACGTCGCGCGCTGCGGTGAGGATCTGTTCTCTCCGCTCGCCCTTGGTCACGGAAGCTTTCGCTGGCGCGGTCCGGGTCGACCTCGCGGGAGCCGTGCCGCTCGACTTCTTCACACTCGACTTCTTCACACTCGGGTTCTTCTCGCGCGCCTTCTTTGCGGAGATCTTCTTCACAGCGCTCTTGCGTGCGTCCGACTTCCTCTCAGTCGACTTTCCCGATGCTTTGGCGCCTCGTCCCTTCACGCTTCACCTTATCCCAGCCAGCAGCAGTTGCGGACAAGGTGTCACGTACCGAACAGGGGTCCGAAGCGAGACGGCAGCCTGACCTCGAACGCAAATCTTGCGCAAATCGCCCGTTAGCGGGGCGGCTTTTGCACCCGCCCAAACCTCAGGCAAGCTACGCGCTGACGCTCGTGTCAGTGACACGAGTGTCAGTCGCAGGGGAAGCGGTACCTCCCTAGGAAAATGGCGGATTTATGAGCGATTCGAGCAAGAGCGCAGCTTGGCAAGACGACTTCGACGGTGACCTTTTCATCGGCCTCGACGTGGGTTCGACGACCGTGAAGGCGGTGGTCATTCACCCGGAGACGAAGGAAATCCTCTGGAGCGATTATCAACGCCACCACACCAAGCAGCCGGAGAAATGTCTCGAGCTCCTGCGGGCCATTCACGAGGCCTTCCCGAATCGAAACAGTGAACGGTTCCGAATCTTCGCAACGGGTTCTGGCTCGGGACCCTTGTGCGAGCCTCTTGGGGCGAAGTTCGTTCAAGAGGTCAACGCGGTGACCCTCGCTGTCGAGGAAAAACACCCAGACGTATTGAGCGTAATCGAGCTTGGCGGTCAGGACGCCAAGATCATCATGTTCAAGCAGAACGAGGAGAATGGCGAAAAAACCGCCACGACCTCGATGAACGACAAGTGTGCCAGCGGAACGGGCGCCACGATCGACAAATGCATGATCAAGGTGGGCGCGGAGCCAGGTTTCGCAACGTCACTGCGTTTCGACGACAACAAGCTCCATCACGTTGCCGCCAAGTGTGGTGTGTTCGCGGAAACGGACATCGTCAATCTCGTCAAGAGCGGCATCCCGAAGGATGAAGTTCTCAATTCCCTCGCCGACGCCATCGTCAATCAGAACTTGAGCGTTCTCACCCGAGGCAACACGCTCAAGGCGCGGGTGCTGCTGCTCGGCGGCCCAAACACATATCTTCCGTTCCTCCAGGACTGTTGGAGACAGCGGATTCCAGAGACGTGGCGCTCACGAGGCTACGACTACCCCAAAGATCGCCCTGTGGAGGAGCTCATCTTCGTACCCGAAAGCGCGGAGCTCTACGCGGCGTTTGGCGCCGCAGCGTACGGCCTGAGCGAGTCGGCTGAGGTGGGTCGATACGTGGGGATGAAACGTCTGCAGGACTTCATCGAAAACGGGCGACGCGCCCGGCTGGGCGAGCAGGCGGGACCCCCTCTTTCGGCAGACGAGGTCGAAACGAATCAGTTCGTCGAGACGTACACGATTCCGAAGTTCCAGCCGGCGAAGTTCTCGCCGGGACAGGTGGTACGAGCCGTCATTGGGCTCGACGGCGGCAGCACTTCGTCCAAGGCAGTGCTCGTCGGTGAAGACGGAGAGATCCTGGCGAAGGCTTACCAGCTGTCGAAGGGCAATCCGATTCAGGACACGAAGGAGCTGCTCGCGTCGCTCAAGGAAAACGTCGAAGGTCAGGGCGCGACGCTCGAATGTCTCGGCTTTGGCGCGACGGGATACGCGGCCGACGTTCTCGAGGAAACGGTGCGAGCCGACGTAAACGTCGTCGAGACGGTCGCCCACATGATGAGCGCCGTGCACTTCTTCGGCGACGTCGACGTGATTTGCGACATCGGCGGACAAGACATCAAAGTCCTCTTCATGAAAAATGGCGACATTGCCAACTTCAAGCTTTCAAACAGCTGCAGCGCGGGCAACGGGATGCTCCTGCAAGCCATGGCCGATCAGTTCGGCCTACCCGTGACGGCCTACGCTGAAAACGCCTTCAAGGCCGAACTGGCGCCGAAGTTTTCTTACGGTTGCGCCGTATTCCTCGACTCGGACCGCGTCACCTTTCAGAAAGAGGGCTACCAAAAGGAAGAGCTGCTCGCCGGGCTCGCCCAAGTCCTGCCCAAGAACGTGTGGCAGTACGTCGTGCAGATCCCTCGCCTCGCGTCCCTCGGGCGCAAGTTCGTCCTGCAAGGGGGGACGCAATACAACCTCGCGGCGGTCAAGGCGCAGGTCGACTACATCAAGCAGCGCGTTCCGGGAGCCGAAGTCTACGTGCACCCGCACACGGGTGAAGCAGGCGCTATCGGCGCAGCCATGGAGACTTTACGCCGGTACAAACGCGAGGGCACGTCGAAGTACATCGGCATCGATGCCACGCTGAACCTGGAGTACACGACGAAGAACGACGAAGAGACGGTGTGTCACTTCTGTCCCAACGAGTGCAAGCGCACGTTCATCGACACGAAGCGCCCGGACGGGTCAACGAGTCGGTACATCTCGGGCTTCAGTTGCGAAAAGGGCACGGTCGAAAGCAAAGACGCCATGCTCGAGCTGATGAAAGAGCGCAAAAAGACGGCAGCCGAGTTCCCGAACGTCGTGAGCTACGAGGCCGAACAGGCGTTCAAGCACTTCTTCGCCCCGGAGCCTTTGCCGGAAGCCGGAACCCCCATCGAAGACTTCGAGGTCAAGCAAAGCATCTTCCGGGTGAAGCGCGTCGCGATCACGCGCGCATTTCAGCGCTCGAGCGAGGAAGCCGCCAAACGCCGCAAGAAGATTCGAGTGGGTATGCCGCGAGTGCTGAACATGTACTCGACGGCGCCATTCTTCCGCACGTACTTCGAGGCGCTCGGTCTCGGGCGTTCGAACATCGTATTCAGCGACGAGACCACCGAAGAGATGTTCGCCGAGGGAGCCAAGTACGGATCCATCGATCCGTGTTTCCCGAGCAAGGTCGTCCAAGCCCACGTGCACAACCTATTGTTCCACAAGCACAACCCGGAGCGACATCGGGGGCTCGACTACGTCTTCTTCCCCATCCTGACGCACGTGCCGTCCTTCGTGAAGGACACGATGGACAACACCTCTTGCCCCATCGTGGCAGGAACTCCCGACGTGATCAAAGCCGCGTTCACCAAGGAGGTAGACTTTTTCACGGAACGCAACATCGAATACATCGATCCCGCGCTCAGCTTCAGCGAGCCCAACCTCCTGAAGAAGCGCATGTTTGCAGCTTGGGGCGAGCGCTTGGGGATCACAGAGGACGAAAACGATCACGCCGCCGAGCAGGGACTCCGTGCTCTGGAAGCCTTCGAAAAGGACCTGCAGGAGAAGGGAAGGGCGATTCTCGAAACCGTGGAGGCAGAGGACCGAATGGCCATCTTGGTGCTGAATCGGCCGTACCATTCGGATCCGGGGCTCAACCATGGGATCCCCGAAGAGTTCCAAGTACTGGGCTACCCGATCCTCAGCGTTCGCTCGATCCCGAAGGACCATGACTACTTGATGCGGTACTTCCGCGAAGACATCGAAAACGGCGTGATGAAGAACCCGCTCGAGCTCAATCACGTCTGGCCGGAGAACTACTCGGCCAACAGTGCGCAGAAGGTTTGGGGCGCCGTCTTCGCTTCTCATCACCCGAATGTCGCGGTGCTCGATCTGTCCAGTTTCAAGTGCGGTCACGACGCGCCTACCTACGGGATGATCGACACGATCCTCGCTACGTCCAAGACCCCAGCGTCTGCCCTTCATGACCTCGATGCCAACAAGCCAGGCGGCTCCATCAAGATTCGTGTGAAGACATATGCTCATTCGCTCAAACTTGCCGAGGAGCGTCTCGAAGACGTCAGCCAAAAGAAGCGCCAGCTCGAACTCTCGATCGAGAGAAAGCGCCTGCAGCTCCTCGAACGCAAACAGTCTCAGCTCCTCGAGATGAAGCAATCGGACTCTGCGGTCGAACGGCTACTCGAGGAGACGCGACAGAAGGTTCGGGCATACGAATCGGCCCTGGCTCCCGTGGTGGAGCTACCGACTGGCATGGTCAGCCTTGGGAAGAAGACCGATGACGGACGCGTCGTTGCGGTTCATGCTCCACGTGCCGCCGCGACTCCGGCCGAGTGAGGGGTGACGCCCCTAGAAGCGTCGCCGATGATCCGCTGTCGCCGGCCAGCGCCGAGGGGCCTGTCCGTTTTCGACGGCACGAGCTCCGTCGGCGCCTGGGATCTCGAGGTCACAGACGACTTTGGCGGCGACGTCGGGACGCTGAACGAATGGTGCGTGAACATCACGAGCGCGTGGAGCGGCACTTCGACGCGCGGCAACACCACCAGCACAAACACCTTCGTTCAAGACACCTGCCCCGCGGGACAGGTCCTGACAGGGTTCACTTTGTGGGGGCTGCCCGACACCGACGCTGTTCAGCCAAGGTGCGGGACACCAACACCTCAGGGGAATGGGCCCATGACCGTGGCCGCCGGAGCAACTCTGGCGACCGTGGGCTCAACTGGCGGAGGCAACATGACGACCCTCGCCTGCCCAGCCAACCAGGTCGTCATCGGCTTCTCGGGAAGCGTGACGCCATCAGGAAACTACACACGCGACACGGCATTCCGCTGTGCTCCGTTGGATGCAGACGGCATGCCTGGAGCCGTCACGACCACCATTACCTTCGGCGGGGGCGGCGGTGTGGACTACCCCGTGACGGACTGTCCCTATGGGACGGTGGCTACGTCAGCGCGAGTCGGGCTCTACAGCTCCTGGACGTCTTCTCTTGCCCTTGGATGCGAAGAACTCTGAGCGAAAACCTGCGGGATCAGAGCCGCACTTCGACTACGGACACGAATGCCCCGAAGCGACTTCGCTTCGGGGCATTGCTCATTTGTCCCCTCACCCCAGAGGACGAACGACAATTCGCGAACTCCACGCCGCCTAGCGAGCGGGGTCAGAAGCTCACGACGAGACCACCCAGAAGCTCCAGCTGCGCAATCGGGCTGATTTGTCCGGCGTGAATACACCCCTCATCGAGACAGACGACATCCTTGTTCGTCATCATGATGGGGACACGAGCCATGAGCCTGAGGTGGATGTGTTCGTGGAGATCAATCTTCATTCCCGGATCGATCACCGGAGCGAAGAAGAGCCGTCCCTCCCCCGCACCCACCGGCGCGATGCGCCCCAGCCCCAGGCTGAAACCCATGTAAGGCACGATGCGACCGCGCGTGATCTCGATGTTGCCCCCGAACTGATAGTACTCGATGACGCGCGAGCCGGTGAACGAGAACGTTGCATCCGGATCGTCGCCCTCGTAGCTGACGTCGTGAACGCCACGCGTGTAGCTCAAGTAGATGAACCCGTCTCGCTGGATGCGGTATCCGCCGATCGCGGTAAAGACGGGAGCCCCTTCGAAGGAGAGCCGTCCGTCCTCCAGAAAGTTCCCATCCTCGTCCTCGCTCCCCATGTCCACACCGAAGGGCAGCCGGTACCCAGCACCAGCCGTCAGCTCGAAGGTATCGTGAGCCTTCGCCGGTGAGGCAAAGCAGACCCCAAAAAGGACAAAAAAAGCGGTGCTCTTCTTCATGAAACCGTGGACAGCCATAGCGCGCCCGGAGCACAAAACGCAAAGACCCGAAGTCGCATTCCCTGGGACTCGTAGTTTGGGAGCTTCACGAAGAGAGAACGCGCAGACGGGTTCTTCCGGAGTCCTGGACCACCGTCGAATCGCCCTGGGGCGGGGGAGCTCCGGCCTTCAGACTGGCTTTGGCTGGAATCGACGGGTCGCGGTCCTGCCAGGCCCGCTGGAGGTCCCTGTCGAAGAGATGTGTCGGTGAGATGTTCGACAGGGCCGTCATCATGACGCTCTTGACGTCGGGCTTTTCCTTCTCGAGCGTCGAAAGGAGCGCGGTCATTCGGTCTCGCTTGAGGCCATCTTGGGATCCGCACAAGTTGCACGGCAATATCGGGAACTGTTGCTCCTCGCTGAGAGCTACTAGAAGGCTCTCTTCACATTGAATGAGCGGCCTGATCACCTCGAAGCGCCCGTCGTCCGTCGTATACTTCGGTGGCATCGATTGAAGCTTGCCGGAATAGATGAGGTTCATGAGAAACGTTTCGAGGGCGTCGTCTCGGTGATGGCCGAGGGCGATCTTGTTGCACCCGAGTCGCTCGGCGACCCGATAGAGGATGCCGCGCCGCAAGCGGGAACAAAGAGAGCAATACGTCCCGCCCTCCTTCACGTGATCGACGACCACCGAGTACGTGTCCTCGCCGACGATCTCGAAGGGTTCACCGAACTCCTCGAGAAACCGACGTAGAGGCTCCCCGTCGTAGTCCGGCTGCTTCTGGTCCAGATGCACGGCGACGATCTCAACGGAAAACGGAAGGCGTCGCTTCAGGTCTCTGAAGAGATAGAGAAGCCCATAGCTGTCCTTGCCGCCGCTCACCGCAATCATGATGCGATCGCCAGGCGCCAGGAGTTCATAGTCCTCGGACGTCTTGCGAATCTGGCGCAACAACTGCCTTTCTGTACGGGTCGGCATGGGGCGCACAAGCTAGCCGACACTTTCTCATGTCGGAAGGCCAGGATGCGCCTTGGCTCGAGGTGGGGTCCTCGGCTACTAACTGTGCGGGACCCCGTCGTTTTTCGGTGGGGGAAATTCTTGGGTATGCGGCGACGATTCTTGAAGGCGGGCTTGGGAGCGGGGTTTTCGCTTCTCGCATCCACTTCGGCTTTGATGGCCCAAGAGCGCCAGGCGGAGCCCATGGGATCCGACGAGGCGCCGATTCGGGCCGCCAAGATCAAGAAGCCAGAACCCATCGACACCCACGTGGACCCGATCGCCGGCCAATGGGGCGCCGCCGAGGTCGTGCTCTCGCTCGTCATCGACGAAAAGGGTGAGGTGACATCGGTGAAGCTCGTCAGTGGTGGTGAGCCTTTCTCCGGCGCAGCGCTGCGGGCGGCCCCAAAGTGGAAGTTCGAGCCGGCTCTTCGCGACGACGAGCCCGTCGCTTCCAAAATTCACTTCCTCGTCGTCTTCGAACCGAAGGAACAGCCGGAGGAGTCCGCCCCGGACGAAGACGAGGATCAGGATGAGGATCAGGTGCCCGACGAATCGGACACAGTCCAAGCTCCCCCGCCGAATCGCTCTGTCTCACAAGCTTCTGCTCAAGCACTCGAGGAAGTAGTCGTTTTCGGTGCACTTCCCGATCCAGGGACGACCGAACTCACTCGTGCCGAGGTTCGAAACCTCGCGGGAGCTTTCGACGACCCGCTTCGCGCGATCGAGGTCATGCCAGGCGTCACGCCGATCGTCAGCGGTTTGCCGATTTTCTTCGTGCGCGGTGCTCCGCCCGGCAACGTAGGCTTTTACATCGACGGCATCCGCGTGCCTCTGCTCTATCACGCGTTCCTGGGACCGTCCGTGATTCACCCTGCCTTCATCCGCAAGGTAGGCCTACACGCGGGGCCGATGCCTACGCGATTCGGCCGCATCGCTGGGGGCGCCGTCGAGGCAGAATTGGCAGAACCGGAGGGAGTGAAACGCGCTGAAGCGAGCATTCGTCTCATCGATGCCGGCGCGTTCGCGGAAGCTCCCATCAACGGAGGGCGGGGCTACGCACTCTTGGGGGGGCGATACTCGTACACCTCCCTTCTCATCTCGGCGTTCTCACCAGGACAACGCCTCGACTATTGGGACTACCAAGCGCTAGTTGGTCACTCCCTGGGCCGGAAGAACGAGATCAGCCTGCTGGGACTCGGAGCCTTCGACTACGTCGGATCCGAAGGGGAGGTCATCGGAGGAACGGAGTTTCATCGTGCCGATTTGAGATGGGATCACTACTTCTCGAAGGACACCGACTTTCGGCTTGCGGTGACCTACGGACGCGATCGCACACGATCGAACCAGGGTTTCGTTTCGGACAACCTCATCGGAAGCCGAATGCAGTTCGAACATCGGTCCAAGGAGGTCGTTTTCCGCTCGGGTGGCGACATTTGGATCGACCGGTACAGCATGGAGGTCGATCCCGCCGTGGCCGAACCGGAGACCTACTTCGAACTTTTCCCGACGCGAACGGATGCAAGCGGAGGAGCGTGGATGGATTTCGTGCTGTTCCCGAAAGGAAGGGTACAAGTGATCCCTGGAGTACGCGCGGACGTGTTTTCATCGCTGGGGACACAGCTCTACAGCGTAGACCCAAGACTTTTCGCGAAATACAGACTCACCAAGAACCTGCGTGCCATCCACGGCATTGGTGTCTCCCACCAATCGCCGAACTTCGTGCCCTCAATCCCGGGTGCGCAGGTCGCTGGTCTGGATGGTGGCCTCCAGCGCAGTCTACACGCTTCGACGAAATACGAGGCCGATCTTCCCCTCGACCTGAACGGATCGATTGCGTTCTTCCTCAACGGAACCGAGCGCATGACGGATCCCGTGGGCCTCACTCAGACCTTCGCGTTTGATGAAACGAGCGCCGACAGCCGCGCTCAAGGGCGCTCGGCCGGCGTCGAGATCTACATCAAGCGCCCCCTGACACGAAACTTGGGCGGACTCCTTTCGTATACGTTCTCCAAAACGAACCGGACTGCAGATGCCATCAGTACGCTGTCGGGATACGACCGGACCCACGTATTCAACGGCGCCCTCACCTACGATTTCGGCTATCACATCCGCGCATCCGCGCGGGTCGCCGTTGCATCGGGGATCCCGGGACGGCGCACCAGCAACGACCCCATCGGACTTATCTTCGACCAAAGCCGGAGCTTTCCGTACATTCGCACGGACCTCAAGCTGGCCAAGACTTGGTATGTCACGGAACACTTCAACTGGAGCCTTCAAGCAGAAGTCCTCAACGCGACTCACACGCCGAATGTTACGCGCCGAGAGTGCCCCGCCAGCGGTTGTGAAAACATTGGCAACGCCCCCATCACCTTCCCGCTCCTCGGCGCCGAGGCACACTGGCAATAGATCCGCCGCCCCCTTGGCGTCGGTTGGGCGCGTGGTAGCGTTCGCGCCAAATGGCTGAGCAAGTGGCTCGAAAAGTCCTGCACCTGTCCGGGAAAGACACGCCCGGCACACTCACGGATTTCTGTTCTTTGATTTCGACGAGCGGCGCCCGCCTCGTCCACCTTTCGCAGTCGTCGGTCCACGGCTGCCTCGTCATCAACGCCGAGATCCTGGCAACCGACACCAAAATCGAAAAGAGCAGCGCCGAATTCGCGAAGGCCCGTGGCATGCACTTCGACATCACTCGGCTCTCGGCGTTGACGCCCTCGCCGCGTGGGTGCGGCGTGTGGGTCACGGTTCTGGGCGACCTCTCGAGCGGTCTCGCTCTCGGCAAGGTGGGTTCGAAGTTGCGCGAGGCAGGCCTCACGCTAACGAGGGTCGACTCGATCGGCGATGGACGCCTCATGGGGGTACAGATCCTGAGCGAGAGGGAGGAGACCATGCCCGAACGCGAGCTCACGGCGCTTCGTTCAACACTCCTCGGCTTGTGCCAAGAGCTGAAGGTGGACTTGGCCGTTCAGAGAGACGACGTGTACCGGACGAGCAAGCGACTCCTTTGCATGGATGTGGACTCGACCTTCGTCAAAGGCGAGTTTATCGACGAACTCGCAGAGCTGGTCGGCGTGAAGGACGAGGTCGCCGAGATCACGGCTCGAGCCATGCGTGGGGAGCTGGACTTCGAAGCCGCGCTCAGGGCCCGCGTCAAGCTCCTCAAGGGACTCCCCATGAGCCGAGCTCGCGAGCTGTGCGAACGCTACGAGCTCACTCCCGGAGCTGGTGAGCTCGTTCGGACGGTCAAACAGCTGGGCATGCGAGTTGGTCTCGTCAGCGGTGGGTTCGATTTCTTCGTGGAAACCTTGAAGGACCGGTTTGGTCTCGACTTCGCCTTTGCCAACGAGCTCGAGGTCGAAGACGACGTTCTCACCGGAAACGTAACAGGGACCGTCGTCGACAGCAGTCGCAAAGCGCAGGTCCTGAAGGATATGTCCCACGTGTTCGGTATTCGCCTCGAGCAAACCGTTGCCGCCGGTGACGGGGCCAACGACATCGAGATGCTCAAGGTCGCGGGCCTCGGGATTGCCTATCAGGCAAAGCCCCGGCTTCAAGAGATTGCGGACACCCGATTCAACGAAAGTGATCGCCTCGACACGCTCCTCTATCTCATGGGATTCGATGCCCAGAAGATCGTGGGAGAATGTAGCCGGTGACGCGGAGACGACTTCAGGTCGTTGATCCAGGCGAACAACTCAGAGGGTCGGGCCCCCCGGACTTCGAGAGACTCGCTCGCACGGCGGTTTCGAAAGGCGCCGCTCATCGTGGGCTCATTGCCATCTGCACGACCCTGGCTTCTCGAGCTGTGTCCATTTCGGTACCTCCTTCCTCGCAAACAGAGCTCCTCATGGCGCTCGAGACCGCGCGCCTCTGGATGGTCGACGCAGCCAGCGAAAGCGACGTGAGAGGCGCCAGGGCTCGCTGTTTTCAGTCCGTGTCGGCCATCGAAGAAAGCACCAGCCGCGCCGTCACGGCTGCTGGTGCGCATCTGCCGAAGAGTGCTTCATCGCCGCTCGATCCGCACGCGGATCACGTCGTCGACCGCTATGCACGCCTCGGCGCCCATTTCGCGGTCTCGGCCGTATGTCACACCCTGGACGCCATCGCCTCGCCAGACGCGGCGCTCGATGTTCTGGGTGATGTCGAAGGGGCGCGCGCCTATCAACTCGTCGGCCTGGGTGCCGCCCGGCACCCAGCATTCCGAAAGGCTGCATGGGATCAGGCGGAGTGGGAAGCCTCGCGTCCACCACGCTCCGACCCAAGCTCAGTCGCCGTCCAGGTATTCCACGAGTATCTAGGGGGGCGGTGGCGCCGCCACGCCGACGCAATCCGAAGCGAGACGGAATCATTCGTGAGCTGGGCGCTTTCCGCGACCGCCGCCCGAAACTGAACTCAGTCTTCGCCTTTGGTCTCGACGAAGTCCGGAGGAGCAGCAGAGCCCTCTCCGAAGAAGTACTTGTCCATTTCCGTGAACCAGATGTTCTGTCCCTGCTCACTCGTGAGATCCAAGCGGTACTCGTTGATCAGCATCTTGGAGTGTTCGAGCCACATGGACCAGGCTTCCTTCGACACGTTCTCGAAGACCTTTTTTCCTATCTCACCCTTGAGGGGGGGCTTTTCGAGGCCTTCCGCTTCGCGGCCTAGCTTCACGCAATTCACCTTGTTTGCCATGGTGGAGCCTCTTTAACGCGGGATGTGCCCGTGTGCCACAAACAGCACGAGAAACTTGTTCACCCGGGATCCGGCACCTCCTCGGGATAGGGCTGTTCGACCACGACCGTAAAATGGACGGGTCCCTCTTTCGTACGACGGACGAGTCCCGCCGTCATCGCTTGGGCTCGGCGTGAACGAGCGCCCAAAACGGCCCCCACCACCTGGCTTCGCTCGAGAACCGACACGCCGTCCACAGTGATCAACCGATCACCTGGGAGGAGCCCAAGCCCAAGCGCCTCGACATCGTGGAGCTCTATCCCCGCAGGCATGCCATCGCCCGCCGGACGCGTGATGCCTCGCGGGACGATTTGCTTCTCCGCCCAACGCAGGACTTGTTGGATCGAGGCCCGAGCGCTCTTCGGTGTGGGCCCTACGGAAGGTATCCGCGGCGCCTCGCTCTTCGCACCGCGGCGCTTCGGGGACGCACCGATCGCATCGGTTGACGGTTCGGGAGCATCGTCGCCCTTTGGCTGTGTCTCCGCGCCAGGGCCGATGGGCCACAGCGGAAAAAGCAATCCCTCTCCGACGGGCGCGTCGTGCTCCGGACGCTCGGGCAAAGCGTCGGCAATCTGGCGAACCGTCCGCAGCGACGCGCTCACCGCAGCCGATAGCGCGAGGGATCGGGCCCCCAATGCCCCGAGTCCCGCAAAGAGGGCGAGAAGGACCCACCCGAGCCATTTCCTCGGCCCAGATGTCACCAAGCCAGATGGAGTCTCGGGCACGGCTGAACCATGCCAAGCGCGGGTGACCTCGGCAACTCTCGCGCGCTATGCTTGCCCCGTGGCTTCCCGCGACCTCTCCGCACTCGGATACCGGCGCATCGTCATTCTCCTGGTTTCCCTGATTGTGGTCCCTACCGCCCTCCTCTTGGCGCTCGGGGCGGTGCTCCTGTTCCTCGGGTTCGAGGCCAACGTCCTCATGGGGATTTTGGTGCTTGCGCTTTCAGGTGCGACCACGACGGGCGTGATCTTGGTCTGGGTGTTCGTGCGACGCGAAGCGAACTTCTCGCGTTTGCAGAGCGATTTCGTTTCGAAAGTCAGCCACGAACTTCGCACCCCCCTGACGTCGATCCGACTTTTTACGGAGACACTAACCCTGAGAAGCGACGACAAGGCGACGCGCAAGCAGTGCATCGAGTCGCTCGAAAAGGAAACCATGCGGCTGCAGGAGCTCATCGACAGGCTTCTGGATTGGGGGAGGATGGAGAGCGGTCGCCGTGAATACCGTCAAGTCGACACCGATCTACGCTCGATCGTGCAGGCGGCCACGGATGCGTTCGAGTCCTACCGTGACAACCACGATGTCGACCTCCAGATCTCCCTCCCACCCGAGTCGACCATCGTGCACGCCGACCGAGGAGCCGTTTCGGACGCCCTTCTCAACTTGCTCACGAACGCGGCGAAATACGGCGGTAACCCGCGCAAGATTCAGGTCGAATGCGCAGAATCTGCCAAAGAGATCTACGTTTCGGTAACGGACAACGGGAAAGGGATCCCTGTCACTGAACACAAGCGCATCTTTCAGAAGTTCTACCGAATCGACGATCGCCTTGCTCGGGAGCAAGAAGGTTCGGGGCTGGGCCTCGCCATCGTCAATCACGTGGTAAAGGCTCATGGAGGGCGAGTCGAAATCGACAGTCGTCCCGATGAAGGGAGCACATTTTCAATCGTGCTTCCCCGGCCCCACCGTCTGGAGAACTCCAAGTGAACCAGGACAAGACCAAGATCCTCCTCATCGAGGACGACGAAAGCATCACTCTCGGGCTCAAGATGAACCTCGAGGCGGAAGGATACGAAATCGCCGCAGCAGCAGACGGCGAACTCGGGCTGAAGCACGCGCTCGAGGACGACGTCGACTTGATCATCTTGGACGTGATGCTGCCAAAAACGAATGGGTTCGAAGTGCTGCGGCAGATGCGCGAGGGGGGCTGCTTCACTCCGGTTATCATGCTCAGTGCACGCGGTGCCGAATCCGAAAAGGTGATGGGGCTCGAACTCGGCGCCGAGGACTACATTACCAAACCGTTTGGACTCGCCGAGCTCCTCGCACGCGTCCGAGCGGTACTCCGCCGCGGCGAAATCGCTCGTGCTGAGCTTCAGGAGGAATTGAAGTTCGTCGATGCGGGAGACTTGAACATCGATTCAGGGACACGTCAGGTGACCAAAAACGGCGAACTGGTGAACCTGACGACCACCGAGTTCGAAGTCTTGTGGTGTCTGGTGGCAGCCCGAGGACAGGTCCTCTCACGTGAAGACATCCAGAGCCGCGTTTGGGGCCCCGGCCATCACGGTACCCTCCGGACCATCGATAACTTCTTACTCCAGCTGCGTGCCAAGCTGGAGGACGACCCGAGCGCCCCCCTGCACTTGCTCACGGTGCGGGGAGTAGGCTACCGATTCAGTCCTTAGCAATCGGGCATGACCCGACCCCGAAAGCATCATGGATCAGAACCTTCTCCGCGCCTATTTCAGCACCGTCTACGAATTCCCATCGCCTGAAGGGACCATCCGCGTCTCCCTCGACGGCGAAGTGACGAAGGACGACTCGGCTCTACCACCACTCTTGAAGAAGTCCTTCGCCGTACTCACGGCATACAATCCGCGCTCGATGCTACTTCCGCGCCGCGTGAACGAACAACGACACCAAGTCATGCGCGAGCTCCTGATTCTCGGCTGCTATCGAGTGGAGCAGTGTGTCGGCTACGAGGACGAGCCAGAGGTTGCTTGGCGCGAACCCGCGTGGCTCGTGCACGACATCGACCGGAAAGAGGCGATGGACTTCGGCAGGACATTTCGACAAAACACCATCGTCTACTGTGATGGACAGCGTCCCGAGCTCATCGTCACAGATCCGACTTGCGACACACTCGGTCAGTCGTACACCGGCAGCTGGCGCGTCCGACTGTAGACGCTCACCCTGCCTGGTACTTTAGAACACCAAAGCTTGCACTCTGCGATTCCGCAGATACGTTCCGGACAGAGGAGTCGCCTCCTCCGGAGATATCGGATCGATGAGCAATCAATACGGAAACGGACCGCGCGACCCGGGTGACGTGGTCGAGCAACTGATGAACAAGCTGAGTGGCAAGTCACGCCACCTCGGACCGGTGTTCGTGACGTTGCTCCTTCTTCTCGTCCTGGCTCTGGGTGTCTACCAGGTCGAACCGGGCGAAGTCGCAGTCATCCGTACACTCGGTAAGGAAACCGGCCGAGCTGGACCGGGGCTACACGTCATGATTCCGCTGATACAGCGCAAGGACGTTGTGAACGTCGCGCGGATTCGCCGCATCGAAGTCGGATTTCGAGGCAACCAAAGGCAACAAGAAGAAGCACAAATGCTCACCGGTGACGAAAACATCGTCGATGCCGAGATGATCGTCCAATATCGTATCGCTGATCCGAGCAAATTCTTCTTCCGGCTGGCCAACCCGGAAGGGACACTGCGCGCCACGGCCGAGGTCGCTCTGCGTAGCGTCATCGGACAGACCACCATCGATGACGCGATCACGAAGGGTCGTGGCTTGGTACAAACCAAGACCCGTGAACTGCTCCAGCGTCTCATGGACACCTATCAGAGCGGCCTCGCCATCACCGAGGTCAAACTGCAGGCAGTCGATCCCCCAGAAGAGGTCAAAGACGCATTCCACGACGTCGTCCGTGCTCGCGAAGAGAAGGAGAAACTCATCAATCAAGCGAGAGGATACAGCGAAGACGTCATTCCGAGAGCCCGCGGTGACGCCGAGCAACAAATCCGCGAAGCGGAAGGCTACCGGGAGCAGCGCATCCTCCGGGCACAAGGCGATGCGAAGAAATTCGACTCCATCTACGCTGAGTACGACAAAGCCAAGGACGTTACACGACGTCGTCTCTATCTCGAGACCATGGACCGCGTTCTGTCGTCGGTCACCGACAAGACGATCGTCGACGCGAACCTTCCGGGTTCGACGCTTCCCGTCCTGAACCTCGGCAAGAAGGCGGTAGCCGCTGGACAGGTCCCAACGAAGTCGGACGGAGCAAAGTAATGAGCAAGAATCTACTCATCATCGTCGGGCTGATTGTTGCCTACACGGCCTATGACTCTTTCTTCGTCGTGCAGGAGGACGAACAAGTCATGGTGACCCGGTTCGGTAAACCGCGGAAGACATTCAGATCCCCTGGGATTCAGTGGAAGGCGCCGTTCACGGATTCGGTCCTTCGTATGTCGAAGAAGGTTCTAGGTAGCGACACACCTCCAGACGAGTACTTGACTCTGGACAAGAAAAAGCTCGTGGCTGATCCCGTCAGTCGTTGGAAAATCGTGGACCCGAAGACGTTTTTCGAGACGGTCACGGACGAGTTCGGCGCCAAGGCGCGCCTCGACGACATCGTGAAATCGGAACTCCGCGACCAAATCGCCAGCCGAAATTTCGGCGACATCATAGGTAGCAAGCGCGAGGATCTCGTCCAGAAGGTCGCCAGCAGCGCACGCCGACAGCTCAGTCCCTTTGGCATCGAGCTCGTCGACGTTCGCATCAAGCGCGCGGATCTCCCCGTCGAGGTTCAGGAAAGCGTCTTCCAGCGCATGCGCGCAGAACGTGATCGAATCGCCAAGAGGTACCGCTCCGAGGGCGCGGAAGAAGCACAGAAAATCCGAGCCCAGACCGACAAGGAACGCGACATCATCTTGGCGACGGCCTACGAAAAAGCGCAGGAAGCGCGCGGCGAAGGTGACGCGAAGAGCATCGCCATCTACGCGGATGCGTACGAAAAGGATCCGGAGTTCTACGGGTTTACCCGGAGCCTCGAGACGTACGAGAAAGTCATCGACGACAACGCGAACGTCGTCCTTTCGACGGACAATGAGCTCCTCCAATACATGGAGGAAAGTCGATAGCTCATCGGCTCACCGGCTACGCTCATCGGGGGGACCCGTGACGTTTCCGGACCGTCAGTCCACGGGCGAGCACGGCACCCCGGCAAGATCCCAGGAAAGCGCTTCCAAGAGCATGCCCGTCGCCGCCGCATAAGCAGGAATACCCCAGGGGCGATGTGGGGGATCCGCATCGGCACACTGAGCGATGTGCCCCAAAGCTCGTCCCCCGGTCAGCACACCACAAACGAGCTCGCGGAGGCGCGGGCCAGACGAGGGATCCACTCGGAGCTTGCTCCTGACGTAGAAGAGCAGAAGATGCGGCCAAATAGTCCCTTGGTGATTCGCGCTCGACCTCTCCTCGACCGTATCCCCCCCGTGGCCAACGTATTGGGGACTTCCGGGTTCGAGAGTTCGGATGCCCCGTTCGGTCAGTAGTCGTTCCTCCACGCGCGCCAAGATCTCCGCGGTTTGCCACGGCTCGAAGAGCTCAGGGCAGATCGAAAGCGCAATGAGGGCGTTCGGTCGGATGGATGGGTCCGCCCACGCATCAGCGGAGTCCCGATGTTCACTCAAGCAATCGAATGGATGTTGGGTTTCGTGGCACCAAAACGTCCGACCAAATGCTTCTCGGACAGAGCTAGCTCGGTGGCGCGCCTCTTCGGACAGATCACGATCGCCTCGACCCTCGGCCTCGCGGCTCAAGATTTCGCATGCCCTCACCCACAGTGCCTGAAACTCGACACATAGCCCCCAGCGTGGGGTGAATACTCGATCGCGATACGTTGCATCCATCCAGGTAAGTGGGAAATCGGCCCCACACGAGAGGAGCCCCTCCGATGTAAGCCAGGCGATACTTCGCGGACTATCCACAACGCGCCGAAACACGTCGACTAGGGCGGAATAGAGCTCGTCGCAAAATTGCACGTCGGCGCGACACTGGTTCATGACCGCGTGCCCGATGGCAAATAACCAAAGTGAGGCGTCGACGCAGGGGCGGCGCTCGTCCTCGGGCGCCGTCGTTCGAGCAAGGAGAAACCCGTCCATCCGATTGCGTAGCAGGTGACGAATCGACCTCTTGGCACGCTCCTCCTCACCGCGGACGAGGTAAATTCCTGGAAGAGCCAGCAGGGTGTCGCGAGACCAAACGTCGAGCCACGGATACCCCGCAACGATGGCCGTTCCGTCCGCGAACACGAAGTTTTCGGCCGCCACGGAAAGTGCTCGAATCTCGGGCGCGATCTCCGAGCCACACTCTTCGGTTTGAAGCGGTCGAAAGGCGGGGTCCGTTGCCAAGCGCCGCTGAGCAGCGTCCATGACCAGCTCTTCTGGTGGAGTGGAGATCGGCATCCCCACCGAAACGACCAGGTAGGTCGTCTCGCGGGCCTTCATCTCGATCTCGAAGACACCGGGGGACCACATGTCTTCCTGAAAATCGGCGTAGCGACCGCGGTCGTCGAGATACTCGAACTTACGCCACCAGTCGGGGTATCCCATAAAAACCCCGGAATGCTGAAATACCACAGGCGGCAGGTGGGCAAGCGGCTGCACTTCGACTTCGCCCGAACGCAAGGTGACCTTTTGCAACATGCCACCGTGCTCCCCCGTCAGCTCGTCAGAAGGACGCATCGGCATGAGAGGGCGCAAACTGAGGCGGGCTGTTTCCTTTCCCGACCAGGTCAGGGCAATCACGACTGCCTGGCGATCGTGAACTAGGCTCACGGTGCGTTCGATGGTTCCCGTTGGAAACCGATAGTGCCAACGGGGGAGCGGGTCTTGAGAAAAGCTTTCGAGTGCCCTGTAGCCCAACGTGGGGGCCATGTTGGGGAATTGATGGGTCGAAAGCTTGTATGCCCGACCGCCGACCTCCAGCGTCATTTCCAAGTGACTGAGAACGACGTGGCGGCGAAAGTCCTCCGCCAAATGGGAAACGAGCAGCCCATGCTGTCGCCGGGTGTGCATCAGGGCCACCGTGCTCATGGCGTAGGCACCGAGGTTGTTGGCGGCCAGCCATTCGTTTTCAGCCTTCTCCAGATCGCCATCGATGACGATCGAAGGCCATGGGCCGTCCAAGATGGACTTCCACTGCACGTCTGCCTTCGCTCCAGGGGCGCGTCGATTCATAGACCCAGAGCTTCCCGTGCTCTTGTGAGCAGATCGTCGACGGACGGTGCCCGTCCAAGCCAAATTTCAATCGCGTCTCGCGCCTGCCCGACGAGCATTCCCAGTCCCCCAACCGCTACCAAACCGGCCTCATCCGCCCGACGAAGGAACGGGGTCACCGGAGGGACATAGACTAGATCATATGCTGCGCATCGTGAAAGTTTTGACCAGGGGACTAGGGCCGCAAGTTCTTCTCCGCCCTCCTTCCCCTTCATGCCGGCGCTCGTCGCTTGGACTACGAGGCGACAGTCACCCATCACCTCGTCCCAGCCCCTCGGATCGAGCGTGGGCCATGGCAGCACCTCCGCGCCCAAAGCAATGAAAGCTTCGGCGCGCGGCCACTCCGACCGCGGAGATTGAGGATTGTAGCGCCGCGCGCTCACGTAGGTCTTTTTCACGCCCGCGAGGCGACAGCCGACCACCGCCGCCAGAGAGGCGCCCCCGCTCCCAATGACTAGTCCCGCAGATCGCTCGGACGGGCCCACGCCCGCCTGATGGAGACTGGAGTCCAGTTCGGATCCGAGAGCCGAAGCGTCGGTATTGAATGCCACGATCTGCCCGCGGTCGCCCCGTGTGAGCACGTTGGCAACCCCCACGTCACGAGCCGTCGCGTCGTGCTCATCGGCTAGATCGTACGCCACTTGCTTCCACGGCACGGTAACGTTCGCTCCATCGAGCACCCCCGTTCGGATCTGCGTGACGACAGCCTCTACGTCGTCCGCGGACGGACAATCTGCAAGGCCGTACTGCGCGTCGACATCCAGCAAGCTGTAGGCAAAGTTGTGGATCGCTGGCGAGATGGAATGCTCGACCGGGTGACCGATCAGAACGAAACGTTGGCTCAAGGTTCTTCTTCTCCAGCCGCCGCGGCGGCGAGTGACTCTTGGTCGAAAGCCGAGTGGTTTTCAACCGTGGAAAGTACCTTTCCCACCGTCGCGAAAAAACTCCCCTTGTGGACGCGAATGGTCACGAGCTGACCTTGGTGAACTTCCGCCACGTCGCGGATCGCTCTCCCGTGTTCGTTCTTCGTGATGGAGTAGCCACGGCCGAGGACGGCCAAGGGCGAGAGCGCGGTGAGGGCTCGTGCATGCCTGCCGAGTTCGGCGGAATGACCATCGAGCTTCCGAGGTAGCGTCACCACCAGCCTCTGGCGCAGAGGCCCCAGTTCAGCCCGCGCAGTAGCAAGGACAGCGCGAGGATGACGGGCGTAGAGACGGCGCTGACTTCGCGCCAGCTCGACGTGACCTGTCTTGAGGCGCAATTTCAGAAGCCCCGACAACCGCTCGGAAAGCTCGTCGAGGCCCTGCTGATGCTCGGCGAGAACGAACCTCGGATCGGTGAGCTTGCGTCGACATCTATCGTGGTAAACTCGAGACTCCGCAAGAGTCGCGCGAATCGAATGGACGAGGTGGCGGCGTAGACCCGCAAGCGTACGTCGCCTTTCGGCGGCGTCGGGTACGACCATTTCGGCTGCCTGGGACGGAGTCGCCGCGCGTGCGTCAGCGACGAGGTCAGTCAATGACGTGTCGATCTCGTGGCCCACCGCGCTCACAATCGGCACGGAACAGGCCGCGACCCTCCGGACTACGCGCTCGTCATTGAAAGCCATCAGATCCTCGGCGGATCCTCCACCTCGGCCGAAAATGATCACGTCTGGTCGAGTTCTTTCCAGGAGTTCGAGGGCAGAAATCAAAGACAGTGCCGCACCGTCACCTTGTACCATCGCCGGCGACAAGACGATTCTCACGGGACCGCGCCGGCGAGCCACCGTGACGATGTCGGAAATGGCGGCCCCTGTTCTGCTCGTCACGACACCCACGACTCGCGGCTCCGATGGCAGAGGGCGTTTCCTCTCGACGGACGTCAGGCCCTCTTCGACGAGCTTCTTTTTCAGCTTCTCGAGAGCCTCGAGAAGTGCCCCCTGGCCTGCCGGGCGCGCGACCTCGCAGATCCATTGAAGACGACCTCGAGGCGGATAGAAGGTCGCCCGGCCGCGCAATTGAACGCGACCACCCTCCTGAATCCTTCGGCCAAACCGGAAGGCGTCCCGCTTGTACATGACGCAGTCCACGGTCGCGTCGCGACGTTCATCCTTCAGGGTAAAGTAAAGATGCCCGCTAGCGGGGCACTGCAGCCGACCGACCTCGCCCTCCACCCATCGACCTTGGGTGGCGGTCTCTACCGTTCGCTTCAACCCCTGCGCGAGTTCGAAAACGGAGAGAACTCTCTCTTCTTCGTCTGCCATCGGTCAGCGCTTCAGCTCACGAACGAACTCCCAATCCATGATCAGGTGCTTCTTCAACATGAGCGACAACAGCGCGGCGAACATTCTTTGCCAGTCCACTTGCGTACCGAGAACTTCGGAGACATCTTGACCGGAAGAACCCGCTCGGAGCGCTTCGACCAGATCACGGGCGGTGAGCCCGGACGACCCTTCGTCGACGGACTTCGTGCGCGGCGCAACGGGTAGACGTACTTCCGTACCGTCGAGCATCGTCACCGTGATCATCCTGGGCGACCCGCCCTCTGGTTTGCTAGGCCGCGGTAGTGCGCTTCCGCGGGGTTCGAGCTCGACGCTCTCGGGTGATTTGTCCGGCTCCGGCGCAATAACCGGAGCGGGGGGCATCTCCTGCGCGGGCGCGTCGCGCGCCGGCGCAACGGGAGCCGGCGCTGGAGACTCGGGTTTCCTCGCGCTGGCGGAAGGTGGTGGTGGAGGCCGAGACGCGAACGGGGTGCTGGGGGGCCGAGACGATGGCGCGGGGGGGGGTTCCTTCGGAGTGGCAGGTGCGGGCGTCTGCTCAGGCGGAAGACCGAGGTAGTACGCGCGAATCGCGGATCGAATGTCCGATGGTGGTGCAATCATGGGCCGCACGGGCAAACCGGAATAGTCCGCCACCTCGTCCAGCGCCTCTTCGTTGCTCGGATCCTCGATGGCGACGTACAGAGTCTCGCGACGCTGCTTGCTCCTTCGAACGTAGATGGGAACCAACGTGTGTTTCTGGGCCGTCTCGCTGCTGACCAGGTTGAGCAATTGACGGGAGAAATCTACGTACTCGAGCGAGACCCACGGAACGCTGAGCTGCTGGCTCAAGATCTGCGTGACCTTGGACTCGCTGACCATTTTCTCGGCCACCACGATCTCACCGAGCCGACGAGGATCCTTCTCTTGCAACTGAAGAGCGTACTCGAGTTGATCCCGGGTAATGAGACCCGTTTCCACGAGGAGTTCACCGATTCTGACGCGCTCCGACATGCAGCTCACATCCTACAGGAATCCGTCGGTGACCACAGGTGGGTGGCGACGCGATTCAGCAAATGGGCCCTTTTCCGGGGCCACAATTGCCCCCACCCCCGAAGTCGGAGAAACTGCGAAGGCTTCACCCCCTCATGAGTCCTCCCAACGCACATGGAGCGCAGAGCTCGGCCCACGCGACTTGCCCCCATTGCAAGAATCCCTACGCCGCCGATAGTCAGTATTGTCCAGCTTGCGGGTTTCCGGTCGGTTCGGTCCCCAGGGCCGATGGCGACAAGTTCATCGGAACTACCTTGCCGGCCGGGTACCACATCCTCGAGCTCATCGGTGTGGGTGGGATGGGGCGGGTCTACCAGGCCGAGCAATCGGTCCTTGGACGCACAGTGGCGGTCAAGATCATCCATCCGCATCTACTCGCGGACGAAAACTCCGCCGTGAGGTTTTTGACTGAAGCCCGTGCGGCCAGTCAGCTCAACCACCCGAACAGCATCTCCGTATTCGACTTCGGACGGACGGACGACGGCCAACCGTACCTCGTCATGGAGTTGCTTCGGGGCAAAGACCTTGGAATGGTGGCCCATGAAGAGGGCGAGCTCCCCCTCCCTCGTATCGTCGACATTCTGCGCCAAGTGTTGGCGGCGCTCGGGGAAGCTCACGCACTCGGCATCATCCATCGCGATCTGAAGCCCGAGAACATCGTGCTCCAACCCCAACGCCGAGGCGGTGATCTGGTGAAGGTGCTGGACTTCGGCCTCGCGAAGCTCAACCAGCAGAACATCCCTGGGCCCAGCGTCACCAGCCCTGGCATCGTCTGTGGCACCCCCGACTACATGGCTCCGGAACAGGGCCGTGGCGACAACATCGACGGCCGCAGCGACCTGTACGCCGTCGGAGTGATCCTGTTTCAGTTGCTCACCGGCCGATTGCCGTTCGAAGGCGAGTCTCCCACTCAGGTGGTGATGATGCACCTTTCTGTTCCGGCGCCAGACCCAAGGCAGATCGCGCCTCGTCGGAACATTCCCAAGGTTGTCGCTGATGTTGTCAAGAAGGCTCTGGCCAAGAAACCGGGGGACCGTTACGCCGACGCACACGAATTCTCCGACGCTCTCGATGACGCCCTGGACGAAGTGGAGGGGAGACCGGGTACGAGAGACACGACCACCGGTGCAGCACCCAGCCTCATCAGCGGTGAAACCATCGAGTGCGAAGCTTGCGGCTATCAAGTCCCCCGAGCCAGGTTTTGCTGCGAGTGCGCCGCCCCCTTGCCTCAAGACCGCTCGGCCCAGTTCCCCGCCCCCTTCACCGGCCGCTCCGAGGAGCTGGCATGGCTCGAGTCACGCCGCCCGACGACGGCCGAAGTCGTGGGTGCGCGCATCGTCGGCGAGGCTGGCAGCGGGAAGTCTCGCCTGCTCGAAGAATTCTCACAAAGTGTCAGCGCACAAGGCGACCAGATCATCTTCGTCGAGCCTGATCCATATGGGGCAAGGGTCAGCCACTACGCTGTGGCCGAAGCGATCCGCGTCTTGGCCCGTCTCACTCCTGAGCAAATCGACTCCCAAGACATCCCACGAGCTTCGGGAGAAGTCGCGCGCGGCTTGAATGACGTCTTCAGGGGCGGCACGCGGGGGGATCTACGTTCACCCATGGAACGTCGCCATGCGGTCGCCGCCGCCCTGCGCTGGGCTCTGGTCGAGGCGGCCACCAACTCGCCCGGGATGCCCGTGTTGATCCTCGACGACATGCAGCGCATGGACGGTCCGTCTCTCCACGCGTTTTCCGACGTGCTCGGGGATCCACCGAACGTTGCGGCTCTGATTGTCGGCGCTCACGAGACCGGGTTCGAGAGCGGCTGGGGAGCCGCTCGAACGGCGGCCCGCATGCTGTCGGGTCTCCCGAGCAAACAGGTGCGCTCTTTGCTACCCTCGGGCGCGACTCTTCCTACGAACGAAGACGTCCTTCCGCTCTATCTCGACCAGGCGCTGCGCCACCATTTCGAGGGCGGAACACACATCCCAGCCCGAATGGGCGACTTGATTCACCAGAGGCTCGACCTCCTCGACGCGGACGCGCGAAGAGTCCTGCAAGGACTATCCGTAATGGGGTTTTCTTCGGTGATATCCGACATCGCGGAGCTGGTGCAGATCGATGGGATCGAAGAAGCGATCAACAATCTCCTCCTGCGGGGAATGGTGACGGTTACCTCGGGGCGGGCGGCCGTTAGCCATCCCTTGATCCGACACGTAACGCTGTCGGCGATTCCCGCCGAAGCGCGACGGCAGCTCCACCACCGCGCGCTCCGCATCGAGGACCGCAAGCGCGGCCCGCTCGAGGCTCGCGCGCAACATGCATTCGCGTGCCAGGAGTCGTTCCAAGCGCTCCTCCTCCTCGAACAAGTCGCGGATCGAGCAACCGCGATCGGCGACACCGAGGCAGAAGTCTTGGCCCTTCGCCAAGGGTTGGAGATCGCGCGACGCGAAATCTCCCGTGGAGAAATCGACGATCCGATGCGGGCCGTCCTCATCTTCAGTCGCAAGTTGGGCGCATCGCTGACGCGCGCTGGCGACTTCTCCGATGCCGACGGGATCCTTCGGGAGTCTCTCGATCTTGCGGGACCAACCAGTCCCGATCGCGCCAAAATTCTGGGCGCTCTGGCACATGTCTCCTACGGTCGAAAACGCTACGACGAGGCACTGGCGCGCCTCGACCAGGCCATTTTAGCCGCCAAGCGGGCCGGCTCGCAGGGCTTGCAGGACACACTCGAAGAGACGCGCAGCGCCTGGACGCGCTGACTTCCGTCCGACTGTGGGCTAGGAGCGGTCGTCCAGCTTGCGCATTTCCCGGCGAAAACCACCGGAAAGGATTGGAAACCGGCACCACGTCTTCGGATCCAGGTTGGCATCATCAACATGGAAGCTGGGAGCGTAGCGCTCGCGCTTCCACTGGTTGTGTGCGAACAAGCGATAGAAGCGCTTCACCCAAGTCAGAAGGTCTGCGCGATCATAATTTCGAAAGCGGCGCTCGATCTCCGAGAGTACATCCAAAAGGGGCAGCCGCTCGACGACCGCCAGCCTTTCAATCACGTCCAAAACCTCGTACGGCATGAGGTCCTTCTCGTCAGTTTGACCGCTGTGGCGCGGCCGCAGTTCTGCGGTGGGTTGTTGCTCGTTGACAGAGCGAAGCGCGGGGATCGGTCCCGACTCGGGAAGGCCCGTCGTTTCCATATACTTTAGCCAGATGCGCAGAAACGCCTTGTCGACGCCGCCGACCGGACAGAGCCCTCCCGCTGTATCGCCGTCCATCGTCGCGTAGCCCACCGCGGCCTCAGAGCGATTGCTGGTTGAAAGGAGTAGCTTCTGATGCACGTTCGAGAGCATCCACACGCTAGGGGCCCGCACGCGCGCCTGGATGTTCTGTAGAGCCAAATCATCCGTGTCCCAAGTGAGCGACCTTCCGACGACGCCTTCGCAGAGCTTTCGATAGGACTGGGTGAGTTGCTCAACATCGAGTTCGTGGTGCTCGGTCCCCAAAGCTTCGGCGACAGACCTTGCCGCATGCCGGGTGACCTCCGAACTGTTGTCGGTGGATTGATAGACAGTCAGGACCAGTCTCCGACAGAGTTCCCGGTCCGTTGCATCGTCCTCCGCGAGGCCCGCGCGGCGAGCGAAGGCCTCGCGCCCCAGCTCGGAGCACCCAATCATCACCATGAGATAACAAAGCGTCGCAACGGCCGCCGAGTCGGCTCCACCACTCAGAGAGATGACGAATCCTTGCGCCCGCGTTTTCCTCAAGTAATCGTAGAGACCGAGGGAAAGAACTCTGGACAGCGCCACCTCCTTTGTGATTTCACCCCTCGAATTGGCCTCTGGAGTCTGCTCCGAGATGACGTCTTCCCGTGGGTCTTTCTCGAAAGTGTACGCGACGTCGACGACTTGACGCGATGGGTGCTCTCTGTCCCTCGAACGAGGTGAAAGGGTCAAGAGGGCACAGGCCAGCGTATGCGATCGAAACGAGAGGCGGCGAGTCTCGGCGACAACCTCTGGGCCGCTTTCCTCGTTCGGCCGAGCGATGATGGCATCCCCATCGTAAATCGCACGACCCGCCTCGTTGCCCAAAAGGTTGCAATAGACGTACGCGACGCCGAATTCGGAAACGCCCGACAAGACGATTTTGCGACGCACCTCGTGCTTTCCAAACGCAAAATGGCTCGCACTCGGATTGAGAACCAACCCGACTCCCGCATGCGATAGCTCGAACCCTGGTCGCTCTTCGACCCAGGCATCCTCACAAATCTCGAAACCGAGCCGCACCCCTCCGACATCGAAGATGAGATCTCCCAGGGGGATCCGCTCTCCCCCAACGACGACGTTGCGCTTCACGCCTCTTGGCCAAGGCTTGAACCACCGCGGTTCGTAGTGGAGGCCCTCACCGGCAAGATGCCGCTTGGCAACGAGTCCGACGAGGCGCCCGTCCACGATGAGCGCAGCGCAATTGTAGACTGCCCCTTCGAAGCGGACGGGAAGACCGACACTCACGACGAGCCCTTTGGTCTCCGCGACGACATCCTGGAGAATCTCGAGGGCCATGTCCGTCGTCCCACGCCAAAGAAATGCGTCCTCGCAGCCATAGCCGGATAGGCACAGCTCGGGCATGCAAACGAGGCCGGCGCCAGCCTCTCGCGCGCTCTGTAGCCCCAAGCGTACGTTTTGTAGGTTCCCATCCCAGTCGAGAGGCGTCTGATTGAGAGGAACGGCGGCTACGCGAACTTTCGTCATCAGCTGGATTAGAGCAAAGCAGGGCTCCGCCCACTTCGCCACAGCTCATCACGCAAAAGAACGGCACCACCCCCGCACCCCGACGTGCAGCCCGAGGGGAACCGCGTGTGGTTTTCTGGACACTCCTGGAGATGAGAAGCACTTTTGAGAAGCCACCGCCACCTCCGCCGGCTTTACTCCCGCCTTATGAAAGTTCTTTTCGTCGGCGGCACCGGAATCATCAGTTCAGCTTGTTCAGAGCTCGCAATCGAACGCGGCTTCGAGCTCGATCTTCTCGTGAGGGGCAGCTCCACGACGCGGCGTCCTCCGCCCCCAGAAGCTCGAATCATCAAAGCCGATGTCCGAAACATCGCCGAAGCGAAAGCAGCCCTCGATGGACGACACTACGATGCCGTCGTCGACTTCGTGGCCTTCACGACCGATCACATCGACTGCGACGTCGAGCTCTTCCGAGACAAAACCGACCAACTCGTCTTCATCAGTAGCGCGTCCGCCTACCACAAGCCCGTCCGCCATCTCCCCATCACGGAATCGACCCCTCTCCACAATCCGTATTGGGAGTACAGCCGCAACAAGATCGCGTGCGAGGAGCGACTCGTGGCGGCGTATCGAAAGGGAGCTCTACCGATGACCATCGTGCGCCCGTCACACACCTACGACAAGACGCTCCTCCCGTTCGAACACGGTGGGACGGTTCTCGAACGCATGCGCAAAGACCAACCAATCATCGTCCACGGGGATGGCACGTCGCTCTGGACGTTGACCCACCACGCCGATTTCGCCGTGGGCCTGTTGGGCCTGTTGGGCAACCCAAAGGCAGTCGGAGAGACGTTCCACATCACGAGTGACGAGAGCATCCCCTGGAACGAGGTGTTCTTGTCGGTCGGACGAGCTCTCGGGAAGGAGCCTCGACTCGTTCACGTTCCCTCGGACGTGATCCTCCGCGAAAGCGCGGACTGGGGAGATGGTCTGGTCGGTGACAAGGCTCACAGCGTGATCTTCGACAACTCGAAGATCAAAGCCGTCGTCCCAGACTTCCACTGCACGAGGTCGTTCTTCCAAGGAGCCCGGGAGATCGTGAAGTACCATCAAGAGCACCCCGGGGCCGCGCCTTTCGACGCCTCGGCCGATGCTTTGATGAATCGTCTCATCGAGCGTTACGGTTGATCTGGCGTCAATAGCTCTTCCAGCTTGGATTCCAGGTCTCCAGAGACGGACCAGGGCTGCCAAGTGGTGAGCCCTTTGAAGACCCCCCACGCGAGAACTGCGACACATGCGACTGCAGCGTAGCGGGTCCAGATGGGCTCTCCTCGCACGGGGCGGGACGACGGGGGCTCGCCTTCGTTTCGCACCCGCCGACTCGACTGGTAGAGCACCCCCGACGCCAGGACGGCTGCACCGGTCAGTCCCCCACCAAAGTGCGCCGCCGCATCTATCCCAGGTAAAAACGAGATACCCACGTTGATGAGGATATTCTGCTTTGCCATGGGCTTCATCGACTCGGCGATGCTCTTGGGCAGGACTGGCGGGCGGCCATAGGCCAGGGCAACCTGCGCGCCCAAAATCCCCCAAACCGCACCGCTCGCCCCAACACTGAACCCGTGTCCGAAGTTCAAGCTCGCGAAGCTCCCTCCAACAAGCGCGACAGTATACAGGATGACGAAACGCCAACTGCCAACGACGCGCTCCGTCTGGCCACCGAGTAGGTAGAGAACGAAGCTGTTGACACCGACATGCATCAGATTTGCATGGAGAAACCCAGCAGAGATCATGCGCCACCATTCCCCATCATGGACGAGGGGTCGAAAAAGCGCCCCCATCGCAATCAGAAAAAGGCTGTCCTCGTTGTTGCGGGCAACCCGCGGGCCCCACAACATTTGGAGTAGATAGCAAACGGCTATGGAGGCGAGGAGCGCATAGGTAGCCCGCGGCACTCGCGTATTCATCCCGCGAAAAAAACGGGCCCGCTCCTTCTGCTCGTTTTGGAGCGTACGAGCATGCCCCTCGATCATCGACAAGGCGTCGCGCCGTTCGCTTTCACTCAACGTCTGCACGCGTTCGAGCGCGGCAAATCGGGCCGACTTTCTCCCCTTCCCGTCCGGGAAAGCCCTCACTTGGCCAGAGTCCGTTCGATGGAAAGCCAGGAACGGGTGCATGAGTAGCTGCGGAACGGTCTTCTCTATCACCTCGCTATCGACGTGCCCCCCGCCCACGATGACGAGCTCCGACCCCACGCGGGGATTGTGCTCGATCACGCGCTCGACCAGCTCGCGAAGCGACATCGCGTCTCCCGGTGAGCGAAAAATACGAATGACCCTCCCCGAAGCGGTCGCCAGCGTGGACAGGTGCGCACCAAGCTCCAGCACCCTGAGATTCTCTCCCGCAGCCTGGTGCTTTAGAATCGATGCCACCGCGTCCAAGACCGGCGCTCCTGATCGAAGCGCCTCTCTCGCGATTTCATCGTAGAAGTCGCTGCGTTCGCTCACTCCGGATCGTACCCCAGATTCGATTGGAGCCACTTCTCCGAGTCACGCACACCGCCACCGATGCGCGCTGCGTAGTCCTCGATCTGATCCTTGCCGAGACGTGAAACGTTGAAGTACTTGGACGCAGGATGTCCGAAGTAGAGTCCGCTGACGGATGCCGCCGGAGTCATGGCGCAGCTTTCGGTGAGCCCCATACTGGCCTCCTCGGCCCGTAGAAGGGAGAAGAGAGCCCGTTTGGGGCGGTGATCGGGACAAGCTGGGTAGCCGAATGCAGGACGGATCCCGCGGTACTTCTCAGCGATCAAGTCCTCGTTCTTCGGCGTATTCGCCTCGTAACCCCATTCCTTCCGCGCGCGAGCGTGCATGTATTCGGCTAGAGCCTCGGCCAATCGATCCGCCAAAGCCTTGACCATGATCGCGGAATAGTCATCGTGCTCCGCCTCGTATTTGGCGGCCAATTCTTCGGCACCGAGACCCGCCGTAACGGCAAACGCACCAATGAAATCGAGCAGCCCAGTGTCCTTGGGCGCGACGAAGTCAGCCAAGCTCAAGCATGGATCGGTCTCGCCGCGACTGTTTTGTTCACGCAACATCGGGAAACGGGCGACTTCTTTGGTGCGCGATTCGTCCTCGAAAAGAACGATATCGTCACCTTCCGCCCAAGCTGGCCAGAACCCGTAGCTCACCTTGGCCGTGAGGAGCTTCTCGTCCACGATCTTCTGGAGCATCTTCTGACCGTTTTCGAAGAGCTCGCGCGCGGCTTCGCCATACTTCTCGTCCTGGAGAATCTTCGGGTAACGCCCCTTCAGATCCCAAGCTGTGAAGAAGAACGACCAATCGATGAATGGGACCACCTCGGCAAGAGGAACCTCTTCGAGAAGGCGACGCCCCGTGAAGCTCGGATTGGCGAGGTCTTCCTGCTTCCATTCGATTGGTGTGCGACGCTTTCGCGCCTCTTGTAGGGGAACGAGGGGGCGAGCCTTCTTGCCCCCATGAATCTCCACAAGGCGAGCCTGCTCGGCGCGGGTCTTTTCCATGAACGCAACGCGAGCGGTCGGGTCGTTGAGGCTCTGCACCACCGGGACGGCGCGCGACGCATCGAGTACATGAACGACGGGAGTGTCGGTCGCTGGGCAAATCTTCACGGCCGTGTGTTGACGACTCGTCGTCGCTCCGCCAATGAGAAGCGGCTTGTCGATGCCGCGTCTCTTCATCTCCCGGGCGACACCTATCATCTCGTCGAGGCTGGGGGTGATGAGCCCGGAGAGCCCGATGATGTCGACATCGTGAGCGATGGCCTCGTCCAAGATCTTCTCGGTGGGTACCATGACCCCGAGGTCGATGATCTCGTAATTGTTGCAACCGAGCACCACGCCGACGATGTTCTTGCCGATGTCATGCACATCGCCCTTCACTGTAGCGAGGAGCACCTTACCTTGGGCTCTTCCAGCACCCTTCTCTTGCTCCATGAAGGGCTCGAGGTAGGCCACACCCTTTTTCATCACGCGCGCGCTCTTGACCACCTGCGGGAGGAACATCTTCCCCTCGCCAAAGAGATCGCCAACGATCCCCATGCCGTCCATCATGGGACCTTCGATGACGAGGAGAGGCTTTCCGAGCTTCTGTCGTGCCTCCTCGCAGTCCTGTTCGATGAACTCGGTAATCCCGCGCACCAGGGCATGTGAGATGCGCTTTTCTACCGGAGCTTCACGCCAGGACAGGTCCACTTCCCGCTTCTTGCCACCACCTTTGACCTGTTCGGCATACTCGACGAGGCGCTCCGTGGCGTCCTCCCGCCGATCCCAAAGTACGTCTTCGATGTAGCCGAGGAGCTCCTTGGGAATGTCTTCGTAGACCTCGAGTTGTCCGGCGTTGACGATGCCCATGTCCATGCCAGCTTTGACCGCCTCGTAGAGGAACGCGCTGTTCATGGCCTCGCGAACGACATCGTTCCCACGAAAGGAAAACGACAGATTGCTCACGCCACCACTCACCAACGCGCCCGGTAGGTGCTTCTTGATGAGCTTGGTGGCTTCGACGAAGTTGATGGCAAATCGATTGTGTCCCTCGATACCGGTCGCCACGGCGAAGATGTTGAGGTCGAAGATGATGTCAGAGGGTTTGAACCCGACCTTTTGCGTCAAGAGCTCGTAGGCTCGCTTGGAGATCTGGAACTTTCGCTCGATGGTTTCGGCCTGACCCTCTTCGTCGAAAGCCATGACTACCGCGGCGGCACCATAGCTGTGCACGAGCCGCGCCTGTTCCAGGAACTTCTCCTCGCCCTCCTTGAGGCTGATCGAATTGACGATCGCCTTACCTTGGACACACTTGAGCCCCGCTTCGATCACGCTCCATTTCGAAGAGTCAATCATGATCGGAACGCGGCTGATGTCTGGTTCCGAGGCGATGAGGTTCAAGAACTTCACCATCGCCGCCTCCGAATCCAGCATCGCCTCGTCCATGTTGACGTCGATGATGTTCGCGCCACCCTGAACCTGATCCATTGCGACCTCGAGTGCCGTGGCATAGTCGCCCTCTTTGATGAGCCGCGCGAACTTCTTGCTGCCGGTAACGTTCGTGCGCTCGCCCACCATGATGAAGTTCGAGTCGCTATTGATGACGAGAGATTCGAGGCCACTGAAGCGTGCCTCCTTGGGCCCCTCGGGGATCTGCCGCGGCTCGATATCACGCACGGCATCTGCCACCGCCTTGATGTGCGCCGGGGTCGTTCCACAGCAGCCGCCGACGATGTTGACGAGACCGCTCTCGCCGAACTCCCGCAAGAGCCGACCCGTTTCCTCGGGAAGCTGGTCGTAGCCCGTTGGCGCAAGCGGATTCGGCAGCCCCGCATTGGGGTACGAACTCACGAGGGTCGGCGACAGCTTCGCCAGTTCGGCGATGTAGGGGCGCATCTCGGCCGCCCCCAGGCCACAGTTGGCGCCGATGGAGAGAGGATTGGCGTGCGAAACCGAATCGAAGAACGCCTCCACGGTCTGTCCGCTGAGATTGCGGCCGCTTTTGTCCGAAAACGTCACACTGATCATCACAGGGAGGTCAGTGCCCTTCTCGGCCTGGACCAACTCGATAGCGCGCAAGGCCGCCTTGCAGTTCAGAGTATCGAAGATCGTTTCGACGAGGACGATGTCGACTCCAGCCTCGATGAGAGCGCGAGTCTGGTCCATGTAGGCGCGGAGAACCTGGTCGTAGGTGACCGCACGGAACCCCGGGTCGTTGACGTCCGGAGACAGGGACAGCGTCCGCGGCAGCGGGCCAAGGGCTCCTGCGACGAATCGTCGCTTGTCCGGAGTGATGTTGGAATACTTGTCGGCCGCTGCGCGCGCAGCATTCACCGCGGCGACGTTGAGATCGACGACGAGCCGCTCGAGACCATAGTCCGCCTGGGACAAAGCGTTGGCGTTGAAGGTGTTCGTTTCGATGATGTCGGCACCAGCTTCGAGAAACTGCTCGTGGATCTCCTGGATGACTTGAGGACGCGTGATGCTGAGCAATTCGTTGTTGCCCTTCAGATCCTTCTTCTCCCCTCCGAATTGATCACCTCGATAGTCATTTTCGGAAAGGCCATATCCCTGGATGGAGGTGCCCATCGCGCCGTCGATGACGAGGATTCTTTTCTGGGCAAAACTCTGGAGCTCTTGCGTGATGGAAGACATCGGCGCGGAAACTGGCCTGTTTTGTATCCCCAGGCAACGGCAATCCCGCGAAAAACGAAGGTGATTCCAGCCTCAGCGCCCCCTCTCCCCGCCCCCGGGCCGAAACCGGACCCAGCTCCCCGAGTCCAGCGTGGACGAAAGCGCGCGACGATGCCAAACCTGGGCCCATGGACCCCGAGGTGAAGGCCCAAATCCAAAAGGCCATCGACGACAATGAAATCCTCCTTTTCATGAAAGGGACGCGGCAGTCTCCGTCGTGCGGGTTCTCCGCCCGTACAATCGAAGTGCTCGAGTCGCTCACCACGACATTCGCCACGGTGGACGTGCTGTCCCATCCCGAGGTCCGCGAAGGGATCAAAGAGTTTTCCTCATGGCCGACGATTCCGCAGCTCTATGTTCGCGGCAAATTCATCGGGGGAGCCGATATCGTGGAAGAAATGTACGAATCCGGTCAACTCCACGAGACCCTTGGCGTGGCTATGGATGACGCGAGTCCACCCGAAATCTCCATGACCGCTCGCGCGCGCGAAGCGTTCAAAGGATTCATCGGTGACTCGGACGAAATCATCCTCCTCGAGATCAGTCGCGACTTTGGACACGCCCTCAGCATCGGCCCGCGGCCAGAGTCTGGTTTCATCTGCAGGGTAGGAGACCTCAAGATCGCCCTGGACCGACTCTCCGCCACCCGCGCTGGAGGGCTCGAAATCGACTTCGTGGACACGGCTGACGGCGCTGCCTTCAAGCTGAACAACCCCAACGAACCCGCCAAGGTCAAGGCGCTCTCGGTCACGGCTTTGAAGAAAAAAATGGATGAGGGCACCAAGCTACGACTCATCGACGTGCGTCGCCCAGACGAATGGGAAAAGGCGCGCATCGCGGGGGCCGAGCTCTTGGACGCAGATCTCAGCGAAGAGCTACAAGAGCTACCGCTCGATGCGATGCTGGTCTTCCAGTGTCACCACGGCCACCGCAGCCAGCGTGTCGCCCAGCAGTTCGCTGATCTCGGCTACCGAGAAGTCTACAACCTGACCGGCGGCATCGACGCATGGAGCCGTCAGGTGGATCCCGACGTGCCGCTGTATTGATGGGGTGACGCACTTCCAGCCTCGCGGGAGCCACCGCTTTCGCGACAGCTACTGCGCTTTGGGCGGCTCATCGGTCTTGGGGGTGAGAAACCCGGGCGACGGATGAGACCGAGCCTGAGCCACTGCTCCGTCGAGGTCGACGTCTTCTTTCCTCAGGCAGATGAAACAATCGTTCATCGCGTCGCTGCCGCACCCGCGCGTATTTTGCAAGGTTTCGAGCTTCTGAAGGCTGCGATCGTCGGCATATTTCACGGCGTCCGGGATCACATCACGGTACTCGCCGCAGAACTTCGCTTGCTGGAGACGCAAGGCTACTCGGAGGGCCGGGGTGGCGTGCTCGAGTAGCTCCTCACTTCGCGCGATTTTCATCGCGCGCGCCACGACGGGGGTCATCCCTGCCTTGCCTCGGTAGTCCAAGTACACATCGTAGATGATGTCGGCCCCGTGCGATCCTAGAGCGTTCAATGCGAAATCGAGGCCGTCATCAACGGCGTCCCTCGCCGCAATCGCTTGGCGGACGTCGAGCAGGAGCTCTGGCTCGTCGGATAAGTGAGGGTCGAGACGAACCGCCTCCCGATACATCTCGATCGCGGCAGTGTGGTGCTTAATGATGCTGTAGCCTCGCCCGAGTGTGAAGTAACGATTCGCCTGCTTCGAGACTTGCTCACTCGTGGCGAGCGGCGAAGTGTCCTTGCCCCGATTCGCTGACTCATCGAGCTTCTTCTGCTCGACCGTCGCGAGTTTGCGGAGTTCGAAAATCGCATCGCGATCGCCCCCACCCGCTTCCAAGAGGAGTTGTTCCTCGGAATCAACGAGTTCGCGCTCTTCTCGTTGGGTCACCGAGGGCACGGCTTCCTGATTCATGAGCATGGCTCCGACCCCAAGACCCACGCCCACGGAAAGAGCAAGCAGAGGAAGCCACAGGGGGATCTTGCCGCGCATCTTTCGGGGTCGCGCCCTGGGCTTCCAATCGTCGTCGCCGTCGGCTTTCGGGATCGACGGGGTCGATGGCTTACGGTTGCCTTCCGGACGAGTTCGCGGACTCGTTCTAGGAGGCGGAAGCGAATAGTTCAGCTCGCTCGCCAGGCCGGCAAGGGCTTCGGAGAGCGACGCCGCGTCATCGGGACGCTCCTCGGGATCCTTGCGCAAGAGCCACATCACCAAGTCGCGAAGCCGCGGAGCGATGTGTTCGGGAAGCGCCGGTGGTTGCTCGGTGATTTGCTTAGCGAGCATCTCCGTCACCTCTTGAGCGCGGAAAGGCGATCTTCCCGACAGCATCTCGTAGAGCAACATACCGATCCCATAGAGGTCGGACCGCGCATCAACGGTATGCCCCATGGCTTGCTCCGGTGACATGTACTCGGGCGTTCCGAACACGAGACCCGCCCGTGTCAGTCCCTCTTGTTCGTCTTCTTCAAGGCTCACCTTGGCAATGCCGAAGTCGACGACCTTCACCAGCTCGTTCCCGTCCTCCACGTTGACCAAAAGGACGTTGTCTGGCTTGAGATCGCGATGAACGATCCCCGCTGCATGGGCCGTGCACAGTGCATCGCAGATCTGATAGGCGATGGAAACCGCGCGCCTTTCCTCGAAGGGGCCGGTGTCCTTCAGCTGATCCGCTAGGCTCACCCCGTCGACGTACTCGAGGGCCAGGTAGAATGAACCATCCTCGAGACGTCCGAAGTCTGTCGCTGCAACGATGCTCGGATGGGCCAGGCGTCCCGCAGCCACCGCCTCTCGTTCGAATCGGGCGACGACTTCCTCGTTCGTCGACATGTAGCGATGCAGAACCTTCAGGGCCACCTGCTTGTGAAGCTCGGTGTGCTCCGCCAAATACACGGCACCCATCCCGCCGCGGCCCAGCATCCGTTCGATCTTGTAACGCTGCGCGACGGTCTGCCCGACCAACTCGTTTGCGTGTTCGCCGGAGTCCTGAGCCCCATCCTCACGCATCCGCCAGGAATCGGTGTGCGAGTCGCGCACCCCGTCCCCCTCGACGGCGTCGACGGTGGTTGGCTCGGCGCTTTGGGGCAGGTCTGGGTCGCTCACGATGGTTTTCCGGCACCTAGTAGCCGCGGTGCCCCCTTAGTGCTGCCCGCTCCGACGCCCCGGTGCAACACGATACGACCCCCAGCATCACGACCCGCTGAAAATGCATCGGACTGGAATCTGGTGCGGCCCGAAACATTGCGGACGTGGGGGTGCCGAGCACGGAAATATCGAGCGAGGTCGGGGTCACCCAGCCAAATGATGCCTTCCGCGGCATGCTTTTTCGATTCGCGCTCGAGCTTGTCCGAAAACCCAGACATGACGCCGTACAAGTAGCTCTGCTTGTCCCGATCCGCAGTCAGCTTCGCTTCCTTCTTGTGGCGTTTCCAGAGCGCTACCGCCGTGCGCTCCAAAAAGTCGTGCGCATACGCGGCTATCTCGAGGTTTTCGCGCGTGCCGATCGCCTCGAGTACACTGCCCCGCTTTTTTTCGAGAGGGCGATAGACCGGCACGATGATCACATCGACGAAGAAGTAGTCGCTGAGAATGTTGCCTAGGCGCCTTTGCCACGCCATCCGTCTTCCAGTCGGCTTTCCCAGATGCCGATAGGTGTACACGCTCGGCGCCCCCATCGACGCCTCCTCGAGATTGTACTTGAGCATGAGACGGCGGGCCGTCGCCATGGCTGTTTCTGCCTCGTGCTGATTATCGCTCTGCGCGAGCGCGAGAAGGTGCTCGATACGCCGAAGAGTGGCGTGCCGTTTGGGATCCGTTCCGGTCGGGTCGTCCTCGGGATCACCGGCCGCGCCCTCGTCGATGCCCCGTTCGCGGCAGACACGTCTGAACGTGGGCCCGTGCGGGCCCTCCCCCGGCTCGTGCCCCTCGACCTCCTCGACGAACTGGTGAGCCATCTCGTGTTTGAGCACCTCGGTGAGCTGCCCCCAGGGTCGAGACACGAGGCGCGTAGAAAGACGCAGGACTCGCTCCCCGCCATGCCAGGCCCCCCATTGGCCTTGGTTGTCCATCCATTCGAGACTCGGGGCAGACAGGCGTCCCCCGAACAGCGACTGGTTGTAGTCATGGTAGGTCGTCCGCACCTCGCGCAGACAATGCGCCAGCACCTCTGCACCGAGGGCAGCCGAATCCGAGTCCTTATTGCGCTTGTCGTCTCTGGTGCCCATGGGCGCGCCTTTTTGGGGCCTGGTTCCTTACTCTCTCGAGATCTACCCTGTCGACTTCTCGCGCCCGGCGCGACAAACTCCGCCCATGACACGCCGTGACGACGCTCTTTCGTACCACAAGAATGGGCGCCCGGGTAAAATCGAAGTCGTCTGGACCAAACCGGTCGCTTCGCAGCTGGATCTCTCTCTCGCTTATTCACCAGGTGTGGCTGAGCCCTGCCGAGAAATTTACGAAAACGAGGACCTGGTCGACGACTACACCGCGCGCGGCAACCTCGTAGCGGTGGTGACGAACGGCACGGCAGTGCTGGGACTCGGAGACATCGGCCCTCGAGCGGCCAAACCGGTGATGGAGGGCAAGGGAGTCCTCTTCAAACGGTTCGCAGACATCGATGTGTTCGATCTGGAACTCGACGCGAAGGATCCGCAAACGTTCATCCAGGTCGTGAAAAGCCTCGAGCCTACCTTTGGCGGGGTGAACCTCGAAGACATCAAGGCCCCCGAGTGTTTCGAAATCGAACGCGCTCTGCGCCAGCAAATGAATATCCCGGTCTTTCATGACGATCAGCACGGAACGGCCATCATCAGTGCGGCGGCCCTTCGCAATGCATGTGAGCTCCAGGAAAAAAGGGTGAGCGACGTCAAGGTCACCTGCGTGGGGGCCGGCGCAGCCGCTACCTCCTGCATGCTTCTTTGGGAGCGCTTTGGCGTCCCAGCTGAGAACATCACGATGTTCGATCAGGATGGGCTCCTCCATCTCGGACGCCCGGACATCGACGAGTTTCGCCGGAAGTTTGCGCGACCGGAGAGCGACCCCCGCCGTACTTTGGCCGACGCCATCCGAGGTGCAGACGTACTCATCGGGCTCTCGGCGGGGGGGATCGTGAAGCCCGAAATGATCCGCGAGATGGCGGATAGGCCGATCATTTTCGCGCTGGCCAACCCGGATCCCGAGATCGACTACGAGACAGCCAAGGCGACCCGCCCCGACGCCATCGTGGCAACGGGCCGCAGCGATTTCCCCAACCAGGTGAACAACATCCTCGGATTCCCTTACATCTTCCGTGGCGCGCTCGACGTGCGCGCTACGACCATCAACGAAGAGATGAAGGTCGCCGCAGCGGAAGCCATTGCCGCGCTGACTCGAAAGGACGTACCCGACGACGTTCTTTCCGCGTACGGAGAGAAAAAGCTGCGCTTCGGCCGCGAGTACATCATCCCCAAGCCCTTCGACAGCCGCGTCCTTCACTGGGTTGCGCCCGCAGTCGCCAAAGCGGCGATCGACTCGGGGGTAGCGCGCCGAACCATCGATATCGACGTTTACCGCGACAGCCTCTACCGCAAGCTTTCCCCGGCCCGCCGCATCCTGTGGAACATCACCGAAGAATCCAAGGAAAGCGGGCGCCGCATCGTGTTTCCGGAGGGGGAGCACGACAACATCATCCGCGCGGCGCGGCGGGTCGTCGACGCGAAGATTGCTCATCCGATCTTGCTCGGCACACCGTCGATCATCGAAGAACAGGCCAAGGATCTCGGGGTGTCCCTCGAGGGGATTCGCCTGGAAAACCCGAGGCGCAGCTCGGAGCTCGAAGCCTACGCCCGGGAGTATTACCGCATCAGATGTCGCAAAGGGGTCACGCCGACTACGGCCATCTTCGACGTGCGGCGCTCCCGAACGACGTACGCCATGATGATGCTCGAAATGGGCGCTGCGGACGGAGTCGTGGCGGGCGCTCGGCAAAACTATCCCGCGACCATTCGACCTGCGCTCCGCATCATTGGACTTCGTGAAGGCATCCGCCGCGCCTGCGGGATGTACATGGTCGTCACGAAGAAAGCGGTGCATTTCCTCGCCGACACGACCATCAACATACAGCCCGACGCGGAGACTCTCGCCGAAATTGCCGTTCTCTGCGCCGAGCGCGTCGAGGAATTTGGCATCCAACCGCGCGTCGCAATGCTGTCGTTTTCGAACTTCGGAGACGCTCCTCACCCCGAGTCCCAGAAGGTCGCCGAGGCGACTCGCATCGCCAAGAAACTGCGACCGGATCTCATCATCGATGGCGAGATGCAGGCCAACGTGGCGCTCTACGGTCCCGATCGCGAAAGCTACCCGTTTTCTACTCTCAAGGGCGACGCGAACGTCCTCGTCTTCCCCAATCTCGATGCCGGGAACGCCGCGTACAAGCTGTTGGCTGCGGCGGGCGGAGCCGACGTGGTCGGACCAATGCTCCTCGGCATGAAGCGGCCCGTGAGCGTCCTGCAACAGAACGCGTCAGTGGACGCAATCGTGCACATGACCGCAATCACGGTGAATCAATCGATGCGCGAAGGGCACGCTCTAGCTCCGCCGCCCGCGCCCAGCACCTACGGTTGAGCGCGGAATCGAGCCTGACGCAAAGGAGACCTCAGCGGAGCGCCTCGGGCTCAACGGAGTCGGCCCAACCATACAACAACGCATCGCTTGATAAGAATTCTATTCGCATGCATACGATAATGTATACCAAGCACGAGGGCGCCCAGCCGTCCCCCAGGGCCACCCATCGTTGACGGGCGACATGGCGTCGATCAGCCGGCGCCGGGTTTCTGAACTCACCCCGCTGAGCAGTCCCGCTCAGAAAGCGAAAGCGAAAGTGATCTCGGGGTAGTAGAAGTCAGTTTCCGTAAACAAATGGTCTTGGAGCATGTGCTCGTAGACGATGCCGAGACCGAAGTACGAACTGCGGCCCGTCATCAAATACACGCCGCCCCGGGCTCCGACCGAATCGGCGTCGAGATACCCCGAACCGACGACGTAGCGACGATAGAAAGTGCCCAAGTAGGGATGCACCTTGGGGACGAACCACATGACGTAGCGCGCACCCAGGGTCGGGGTTGCGATGAATGGATCACCGATGAGCCAAAAATCGGTGTCGAAGTGGACCTCGAGACCGTTGACCAAGAAGTAGCCAAGCCCCCCTCCGAGAATGAAGTACGTCTGATCCCCGTAGCCGCCCCCGCCGATTCCGAGCCCCACTCGAAAAGCGCCGCCACGAAACGGCCCCATGTAGGGAGGCTTCCTCGGCATCTCCGTCTCGGTGGACATGGGAGCGCTGAGTGGCTCGTAGCCCCCGAAGTAGTCCGGCTGCTCCTCGGCGCTCGCGTCATTGTCGATCGCAGTGGGATCGACGGGCGGCGCTTCGTCCTCGACGATTGGCTCGACGGGCGCCTCGTCAGTTGGGTCCGGCTCGGGTGCCCCGTCCTCGTCGGCTGCCTCCACTTCTTCCCTCGCGTCGTCGTCGTCGTCCGTCAGTTCCGGTTCTTCTTCGAGCCCCGTGTCCGGCGCCTCTTCGGGCGCGGGTTCAGCGCTTTCTTCGGCCTCGGAGCCCTCCTGGGCAGAAGCCGCAGAGGACGACAACAATACGCTCAAAGCTACTGAAACGATTGTCTTTTGTTTTCGTGGGCCGTGACCCGAAAAGGACTGGGATCCGCTTCATCGGATCGGGAGATTAAAAGACTCGCGCCCCTTGTACCAGCCAGCGCCGGTGGCATGCTCCGCCCCCCATGAAAGAGCCTGGTGATTTCGCATCGATGTTCGAAGCCTCCCCCGCCGGAGCGACCCGGAAGACGGTGCGCCTCGAGGCAGGACAGCAGGTCGAAGGAACCGTACTCGCGCTCAGCGGAGGCCTCGTCGTACTGGACATCGGAAGTTCCGCCGACGCAACGCTGGACATCACCGAGCTCGACGACCGCGTCGTCAAAGTCGGGGATCGGCTGCGCGCGACGGTGAAGATCCCCCGTTCGGACGGGCCTGTGCTCACTCTCTCGATTGGACGAGGCGGCACGGCAGTCGACGCCGCCACCCTCAAGCTCGCCCTCGAGGGCGGGACTCCCGTGAGCGGCACCGTGACGGCCTCCAACAAGGGCGGCTACTCGGTAGACGTGTCAGGAGTGCGCGCGTTCTGTCCCATCTCCCAGATCGACGTGAACTACGTCAACGATCCGGAGGCCTTCGTCGGCCAAACGCTCGATTTTCAAGTGCTGGAGATCAAAGAAGGTGGACGGAACGTCGTCCTCTCGCGCCGGAAGCTCTTACTCGACGAGCGTCGCCAGGCCGAGGACCAAATCGTCGACAAGCTGAACGTGGGTGGGATCGTCGAAGGTACGGTGAAAACGACGAATCGGCATGGCGCGGTGGTGGAGCTCGGCGGAGTCGAGGGCTTCATTCCCATCTCCGAGCTGTCTCGAGCGCGCATCGAAAGACCCGAAGACGTCGTTTCCATCGGGGAAGCCGTAAAGGCTCAGATCCTCAGCATCGCGCGCGGCGACAAGGGCCTGAGTATTCGTCTATCGCTCAAGGCGCTCGACGCTCAAAGTCCCCAAAGCGCACCGGCCCAAGACGAGATCCTTTCGGGCAAGGTCGTCAAGCACGTCCCGAATGGCGTCATCGTCTCGACTGGAAAAGGCGAAGGACTGGTCCCGACGCGAGAGCTTTCTCTCGCGCCGGGAGCAGATCATCGACGGGCTTATCCCATCGATACGGAGCTGCGCGTCGTGGTCGTCAATCGAGATCCAGCGAGCGGCAAGATGCGCTTTTCGGTGGGACGAGTCGCTCAAGTGGAAGAGCGCAACAACTATCGCGAGTTCAACCAGGGCGACAAGCCGTCTCCGGGCGGCTCGGGGATGGGCTCCCTGGGAGAGCTCATGTCCAAGAAGTTCCCCGGTCTGGCCCAGCAGGCCAAGGCTGCGCCGAAGGGCTCTGCCGCACCCCAAACCCAAAAGACCGAGGTTTCGCCCTCTGGCTCCGAGCAGAAAAAGCTCGATGACGCCCAGCTCGGCGTGCGACGTCGCCAAAAGTAGGGCCCCAGAAACCCCTCGACGCCTCATCTCTCCGGCGCTACCCAAGACCCATGAGTGAGGGAGAAAAACTCGCCGAAAAGGTCTGCGCCCCGTGCCGTGGAGGTGTTCCGCCGCTCACGGCGGAACAGCGTGCGCCGCTCCTCGAGCAACTCACGGACTGGGAGGTCGTCGACGGACACCATCTGCGTCGCGACTACTCGTTCGATAGTTTCTTGGCGGCGCTCGATTTCACCAACCGAGCGGGGAAAGTCGCCGAGGAGCAGGGCCACCACCCCGAAATCACAGTGGGTTGGGGTCACGCCAAGGTCGAAATTTGGACGCACAAGATCGATGGACTCACGGAAAGTGACTTCATCCTCGCGGCGAAGTTCGACGAGCTTTACTGAGCCCGAGCCCGTCGGACGTCAAGCCACCGCGGGGCCGCCGGACCGGCGCAATTCGATGGGCGCAACGACCCGGCGCTCCACCAAGTCGTGGACCGTGTCAAAGAGCGTTTCCCCCGCATCACGGGGTTTGAAACCGAGCTCACGCTCCGCCTTTTCGGCGCTGCAATACCAAAAGTACTGGCCCATCTCGACGTCCGCGGCCTGGATTGGCGGCGCACCCCCGATGGCTCGCACGCTCTTTTCGTAAATGCCGAAGATGCCCTTGGCGATTTCGCGGTTCTTCGGCAGCGACAAGAGCGGAGCACGGATGCCCGTCATCCTGGACAAACGCCCGAAGAAGGTCGAAAGGGTCATGTTCGCAGCGTTCAGAATATAGCGCTGTCCCGAGCGTCCCTTTTCAAGAGCGAGAATCATCCCGCGCGCTGCGTCACGCGCATCCACGAAGGCGATCCCTCCCGCAGGTGCTGCGACGACCGACTTTTCGAGGAACCTCCGCACGTCCCCGGTCGACGATTCTCGGAGATCCAGCGGACCGAGCAAGAGCGATGGGCACACGACCACGACCTCGAACTCCGACGACGTTCGCGCGAGCGCTTCCTGCTCGCCGTAGTGCTTGGTCCTGTAATAGGGCCAGGCGGCAATGTGCTGGAGGGGCGACGGGCTAGACTCGTCGAAGATCGTCTTCGGATCGGTCCCCACGGCGATCGTTCCGCTCGTGCTGGCGTAGACGACTCGCTTGACGCCCGCCCGGCGGAGCCCCTCGAGAACGGACTTCGTCCCTTCGACGTGCAGCCGATGGAGCTCCCCCGCATCGGCAGGATCGCGCGAGACCTTTCCCAGACAGACGAAGGCCGCATCACATCCTCGGGCGCTCTTTTCGACCGCATCCGCGTCGAGCGCGTCGACCGCCTGCACCTCGCTCTCGTCTACGAACCCGCCACGTCCCGACGTGAGTACGAGCTGTGCGCCGTCTTCAGAAAGAGCGCGAGTCAGGTGGCTCCCCAAGAAACCGGTAGCGCCGCACACCCAAAATTTCTGGCTCATTCGGCGTCTCCCGCGGGGATCACGAACCTATTGCTGGGAACTGAGAGCTGAAACAGCTTCTGCATCGTGAGCAGATGCGCCACGTTGTTCGTCTTGATTTGCCCCGACACGAAATCCGAGGGGCCGGGGACCCATGCTTCGCGCACGATGCGCTCGAATAGATGAGGCGAAGTCTTCAGTACACAATCGGCGGACTCCACGGTCTTGCCCTTGGCCACCTCGATGTCTGCCTTCGTGGCGCGAACGGTCCAACGTTCATCCCCCAGCGAAAAGTAGTAGCTGAGGGGCTCGGTGACGGCGCCCGGCACGAACCTCTCGCGCAGCTCCTCGAACACACCGGACAACCCCATCGCCTCGGGAACTTCCGTGCGCCTGACGGCCTGGAGATCGATGTCATCGAGGTCGAGAAGCCCGCCACGGCTCAGACTCTGCATGCACATGTGCGCAATTCGCGAAACCACGCGCGAAGCCTCGGCACCGCTGAGTCCTCGCGTCACCGCTTGTAGCTTTTCGATCGAAATCGGCTTACCAATGCGCGCCTCGAGCTCTCGGTTCTTCGGGAAGGATGCTCCCTTCGGCAGAGCTCGCGCCGTTCCTTCGAGCCACACGGGGAGAATATCGACGCCGTGTTTCAGGGCAAGGTGACCCATGGCCGGTTTGAACGGTTGGAGCGCGCCATCCTTGCTGCGCGTACCTTCGGGAAAAATCAGCACGGTCTTGCCGCGGTCGAGCAGCGAGCCGGCCTCACGGAGGGCCGTACGGAGCGAACCCTGCCGCGACATGGGCACGAGGTTCGTCATCTGCTCGAAGTAGGCCTTCTTGTACTTGTTGCCCTCGAAGAAATAGTCCTTCGCTGCCAGCGTCATCATGTCGCGGCCGTAGGACCCGAGCGCGTACCGGACCAATCCGATGTCGAGGTGGCTTGAGTGATTGGCCACGACGAGAACGTGGCGATTGTAGGGGAGGAAGTTCCGTCCCGTGACCTTCGTGCGCATGACGCGCTCGTAGAAGCTGAGTTGCCCGCGGCCGAGCCATTCCATGGCCGCTTCTCGGAGCGGAGCCGGGACTTTCAGCGCGTTTGCCTCCTCGTCATCGATGATGGCCGAGGTCACCGAAGCTCGAGTGCCGGCATTTCTCCTGACCATCTCGGTAAACTCGGCCACCGTCAGTGCCTTGGCGAGCTCCTCGCCATTGAGCGCCTGACCGAGCTTGCCTTCGAGGCCCACCAAGAGTTCGAGAGCCATGAGCGAGTCGAAGCCCAAGTCACCGCGGAAGGTCATCGACGCAGCGATCTCGGCAGGCTTGCGACGAGAAATCGTAGCTACCAGCGAGCGAATCGCTTGATCGAGCGAATCCGTCCCAGCGGATCCGGGTGCGGGCCTGCGCGATTTTCCCGTGGTTTCGTCAACCACCAGGTTGCGCAATGCTGCACGCTTGACCTTCTTGGTCGTCGTGCGTGGAAGCTCTTCATCGACGACGACGAAGACGGCCGGGCGCTGAGCGGGCGGGAGGTTCTGCGCGGCCCGCTCGAGCGCGTCGCGACACTTCCGATGGCGCTCCTCCCGCGGGGCGTCACCCGCAAGCGCGACCCCAACGCAAGCCAAACGTTCTCCACCGCGGCCATCCGGCACACCGAGAACGGAAAGCTCCTTGACGTCGTCGAGTTGACCAAGGCGCGCTTCGACATCATCGGGGTAAATGTTTTCTCCGTTGGATGCCACGACAACGTCCTTCGCCCGCCCAACGAGAGTGAGTCGCCCCTTCGAATCCAGTTTCCCGAGATCCCCCGTGTGAAGCCAGCCATCCTCGTCGATGGTCCGTGCCGTTTCCTCCGGATCGTCGCTGTAGCCGAGCATGACGTTGGGTCCCCGGGCGAGCACCTGCCCCACCCCCTCATCGTTCGGCTTTTCGATGCGGATCTCGACGCCGGGAACCGGACGGCCGACGTTCCCGGCGCGAGCGCCGGGGCCACCGCGCGCCACAGTGAGGACGGGCGCTGCCTCCGTGAGACCGTATCCTTCTGCAAGGTGGAGACCCACTCCCTGAAAGAGAGCATGCGTGTCCGCCGACAGCGCGGCGCCTCCGCTGACCAGGTATTTGAGATGTCCCCCGAGTCCATCGTGGACATTCCCGAATAGGGCCCGGCCCACATCGACGCCCGTCGATTTGCCGATGCTCCGACTGAGCTCGAGTCCGACTCGAAACGCCGATTCGTAGAGGGCGCCCTTCTCGGCGACTCGAGAGAAAATACGTCGCTCGAGCATTTCCCAGAGCGCTGGGACTCCGACCAGAGCCGTCGCGCGCGACGACTCGAGTCCGTGGGCCAGTCTGTCGGCGGTGAGTTCGTCGAGATAAACGACGCGCGCGCCACGCGACAGAGGAAGGAGAAGCCCGCAGGTGAGTTCGAACGTGTGGTGGAGCGGGAGTACGCTGAGCAAGCGATCGCCCGTCGACAAGGGGAACAGCGGAGCCAACGATGCGACGAGGGACGTCAGGTTTTGGTGGCTCAGCATGACACCCTTCGGTCTGCCTGTCGTTCCGCTCGTGTAAATCAGCGCAGCCAGGTCTTCCGGTGCAGCATGCTCGACCTTCAGCGGCTCGCCGATGTCGAGAACACTCCAGAGGTCGAGCGCAGGCACGCCGCATGCCTCTCCCACTCGGTGCCGCACTTCCTCGTCACCAACGAGGAGCTTCGCTCTCGACGCCCGGGCAATGGCACGCGCCGCGTCTTGGTCCAAAGCCGAATCGAATGGCACGACCGTACCGCCAGCGAAAAAGGTCCCGAAGAAGGCCACCGGCCATGCGGGATGATTCTTCCCCGCCAATAGAACCCGATCGCCTCTCTCCACTCCGTTTTCCCTGAGCACGCGCGCGGTGGAAAGACTCGCTCGCAAAAGGTCTTGGTAGGAAATGCGCGAAAGACCTTCGCTTTCGGTGCGTTGCAGCGCCACCTTGAGCTCGTAACGTTCCGCCATCCCCGTCAACATGGTCGTGAGGGACTCGTGGGCGCGCGGGGCCTGCGTCTTCTTCTTGAGGCGGCGCTCCATCTCGGGGAAAACGTGCCGTTCGAGGGCCGGGGCGTGCACTTCGAGGAACCACTTCCGCCAATCCAGTGCATGAGGCCCCCAGGGGATCCGTGCCTTGTCCCCCTCGACGAGTCGTTCGAATGCGGAGTAGATCGCTTCGGTCTTGAAGACGTAATGGTATTCGGCCGTGAACGGCACGAAGGTGTCCATGATCTTCGCTAGTTTGGACTGTTGCTTGGAGAACCCATCGAGCCCGTCGGCGGCTGGTTTCAAGATGGGTTTGAGGGGCCCAGCGCTCGCACGCTTGAGGAGATTGCCCAGCGTCGCCGCACCCCGAGCGATCTTCTTCGGACCGTAGGCCTCGTACTGTTCCTTGCTCAGAAGGGCGGTTTCGAATCTACTTTGGATCTCCGAGAGGACTGGCCCCCCCTTGCCAGTCTTCTTGTAGAGGCGCCGCTTGTGAAGGCCCGACAGCTCGAAGAAGCGAGCCATCGTGCAGGGATTCGTGTCGCTGGCGGCGGCCTGATAAACGGGGCGCGCGCGTCCCTCCATCAGCTCGGCTAGGGCCAAGATGATCCCGCCGCAAACCATGTCGCAAGGGATCAGGTCGAGGTTGTTGTTGCTGCCAGGTAGCTGAAGGCCGCCTTCACGAATGAGGAAGATGAAGGGTGCGCTCGTATTGATGCCCTCGTTCCAGCCCGGAAACGGGTACTCGTTCGTCGACTCGACGATCGCCGGCCTGACGATCGTGAAGGGGAGGCCGCTGCTCGCGACGATCTGTTCCCCGATGCTCTTCGTGTAAGTGTACGTGTTGGGCCAACCCCAGTATTTCGCGCGTTCGACGCCGAGATCCGCAAGCTGGCGCTCCACGAACTGACGTTTCACCTTCTGCAGCTCTTCTTGGAGGATCGGCCCGGACGCGGGCTCGTTCCTCTCCCTAAGATTCGCCTTGGCCTCGTCGAGGAACCGGCTCTGACGAAAGGCATCACCGGCCCGGTGACGCGCCTGCTCGATGACATCCAAACACTCGGCTATTTCCCGATCGGGATCCCAGTCGGACACCTCGAGTTCGGCGGCACGAGGGAACGGGATCTCGCGCGGGTCGAGCTCCTCGATGGGTCCAGTCCGCGAGCCGGCCGTGAAGCAAGTGCTCGTGTGAAGCACCGGACAGCTTCCGAGTTCGCGCGAAAGGGCCACGAGATTCTGAACCCCGAAAGCATTGACCTGAAGAGCCTCATCGAGCGGCGGAGCGAAATCGACGACTCCAGCCACGTTGACGACCGCAGCGATCTCCCCGCGAATCGATTCACGCAGCTCCTGCGTCGTTCCACACAGGGGCAGGGACACGTCGCCTGCGATGGGGGTGACCTTCTCTGAAATGAAGCTGTCGAAATCGGCCCCATGACGCTCACGGAGAGGATGAAAAACCTCACTGGTGAGCACCTTCTTCTCGAAGCGCTCCTTTACGCCCAGGCCTTCCTTGGGCCGGACGACGAGGAACACGTGACCCACGTCGGGAAACCGGTGAAGCAAGAGCGACAGCCACACCTTTCCGAGAAACCCGGTACCGCCCACGACGACGAAACGGGCTCCGGTAAAGAGGCGAGTCACGTCGAGGGCGTCGCCGTGACCCGTCTGATGGGGAGCATTCTTCGTGATTTGGGGGCCAGAAGTCATGACAAGCGGGGCCGGAAGTCTAGTAACCCGAAGGACGCTGACGAGCCGCCCGTGAAACAGCGGAGTTTTCCATGCATTCGGCCGACGGATCCGGATTTCGGGAACGACAAAGCTACTCGGGGCGGGGACCGGGCCTCAAAATGCCCCCACTTTGGGCATCCCTTCAGACGGCGGCAATTCGATGTTGAAATGCACGGGTTGGGCAAGGCTTGCGCCGGCCCAGGGAATTTCGTGAGAGACAGGAAGCAATGAAGGCAATTTGGATGGCAATCGTCGTGGCTCTTTCCCTAACGAGCGCGGCCTGCGGAAACGGCGTCGGAAAATGCAAGAAAATGTGCAAGCAGGCGGCCAAATGTTCCGAAGACGATCCCGCCTATCAAATGAAGGGCGCGTGCGAGCGCGATTGCGAAGACGCCGCTGAACTATCGAAAAAGGCCGAATGCAAGCGCGAATACAAAGACGCCGTGAAGTGTATGAAGGAACGCTTCGACTGCGATGGCGGCGCTGGCGAGGACTGCCAAGACGAGAACGAAGCCCTGCGTGAGTGCACCGAGGAATACGAACGAGAGTAGGGTCGGGCGCTACGTGCCAAGCCACCCCGCCTTTGGCGGTTTGGCGACGGGGCGCCGACTGATTTTTTGGACGACGGCAAGTGCAAAGTGCTCTTCACGGTCAGTGGAGAGTACTGGGGCTTCGGGGGCCGATTTCGGCAAAGAAAGGAGCGGCCACCGAACCGTCACATGCGCGCTCACTCTCCGGCCATGGAACGGGCCCCCTCGCCACGTTCACCCACAGCGAAATGTAAGACTATTGAAGCGTCGGGATGTCGCATTTTTTGGCCGAAATCGAAAGAATCGCCGACACTGAGGGAAGGTGCCGCGCTCTGGTTCGGTACCCACCAGGAGCCATGATGACGTCCCGCAAATCCTTCGCAAGCTTAAGGCTTGCGGCGATTCACACACAGAACTAGCCTGCCGACGTCCTCAAACTGAGAGGACATCAATTCAATGTTGGGACGGGTCCGGGCTACGTAAGCTTACGGCTAGAACAACAAGAATTCTTGAGAGAGGAAAAAAAAATGAAGGCAATTTGGATGGCAGTTGCAGTGGCTCTGTCTCTTTCGTCGGTCGCATGTGGTGGCGTTACCGGAAGCTGCAAGAAGATGTGCAAGAAGGCAGCTGACTGCTCCGAGGACGACATCATGTACGTCGAAGACGTCGACAAGTGCAAAGAGGAGTGTGACGACGCCGACGAAGAGGACGAGTGCAAGTCTGAGCAGAAGAAGGCTGCCAAGTGCTACGTCAAGAACTTCGAATGCGACGGTTCAGGCGGCGAGGAGTGCGAAGACGAGACCAAGGAGCTCATGGAGTGCTTGGAGTGATTCGTCACTCTCGGTGGTATTAGCCTCACCATCACGAAGAAACGGGTCTGCCTCTGGTAGGCCCGTTTTTTCGTTCAGGGACGACGATGTTCGGTACGTCGTCTCTCGTATTGAAAGAGAAGCATGTGCGCTCGATCCTGCTCTCACGGCGGGGGACAATCAGTCCCCTAGTTCTGACCGACGGCACCGCCGAGACCGGCGAGATTGTTTTCCGGCTGGAGGACGTCCCCTTGTCTGGCGCCTTCGACTCGCACGTCGCCGCTCGCGCCCGGCTCTTCTTTCAAGTCCGCGCCCGCCTCTTCAGCCGCTCTTTCTCGATACCCCGCCACGCTCAAATTGAGGGCTTTGCTAAAGGGGCCGCTGCCGCCCAGATAGCGTTCTCTGGCTCGCGCCTTGGCGGCAGCGATCTCCTCGGGAGTCCGTTCATCGGGAATCTGCTCGGAGGACTCCATCGCTTCGTCCTCCTCAGCGGCTGACTGGTCGTCTTGCTCGTCCTGCTCGTCGTACTTGCCGGAACTAGCGAAAACAGGGGCGCTCGGCCGAATTGGCGAGTCCTCGGGACTTGCTATGCTCGCGGTCGAGACGGACCGGCGAACTCGTTCGCCCTCGGCCTGCTGCTCCGTCGGCTGTTCGCGGAGCGTCTCGGCGGAGGACTGCGAATAGAGGGGAAGTGACGGCCGATCGACCTCTTCCAACTCTTGATTGAGAACAATCACGGCTGCCACGAGCATGACGCCGCAGCTCAGTCCGACGGGCGTGAGAAAGGCCAGCAGCCAGGTTTTCTGCTTGGAAGGGGGGCGTGAAGTACTCTGCGACATCCTCATCCTCCATTCGTCTACGTAGATAGCGCCACCATGATGCCCCGCAAGCTAGTCACGAGTGGCGCGTTCTGCTGTTCCCCTGGCTGCGTAGTCTCCGAAGTCGTCCGCCCGAGCGCCTCACCCCTTGAGCGGAACTTCCGATGGGAAACTAACCCCGGAATCCCACCGGCTCCAGAAAAAAGCGGCAACGGCTCATTGGGGGCCCGCACCCGCTGCGCCGAGCTGGGGGTCAAGTTCCCCAGGTCGCGCCGCGGGAGACTCGTTTGGTTCAGCGGGCTCCGAATGGACATCGGCCTGCCGTTCGTCGCTCACTCGCCGGAAGCTCGGGCCGAAAATGGGAGATCTGCTGAGCACTTTGGCAAGCTCCCGCTTGTTCTCGACGCGCTCGTACTCTATCGGGCGGTCCTCGTCGTCCTCCGATGAGTCGATCGCCGACCCAATCGAGTTCGACGCTGGGGGCGGAGGGATGGGTTGGTGGTCCCGATGTCGTGGAGCGTTGATGCGAGCCGGGGGTTGCTCTTCCGGGGGCTGAGCGTGCCGTGCCGCCGTAGGGTGCTCGCCGACCGCGGTGAGCAGAGACGGCGGTCCGTCATTGTGGTCAGCGTCGAGACTCGAGCGACGCACGATTGGATCCTCGACCGCTTCACGGAAGGAAGTGACGGCGACCGTCGAGGCGCCAGCAATCACCACACCCGTGACGGCGACAGGCGCAAGGAACTCCGCCCACCGCGCTCCGACCCGCCTCGGGTGACTGGATTCCGTCTTCTCCATGAATGCGTGATCCTGCGTCCCTAGAAACCACGGGAAGCCTACCGTCTAGGTCGACCTAGGGCCAATGAGGAGCCCAGTCGAAGTCTGGGCTTGTCAGCCGGGACCGGCCCCCGCCGCTCCTCGCTCATGCGGCGGCGCTTCCGGTGCCGCCACGCCCGCAGCCCGCTCGGCCGCTCGTCGCTCCCGACGCAGCTTCCTCATCCGGGCGCTGAGCTCACCCGCGTCGGGTCCCAAGAAGGGACTCACTCGTCCACCGTTCCTTTCGAACCGCTCACGAGCCGCCGCAATGGCTTCCGGCGTCAGCACGACTTCCTCGGAGTCGGCCATTTCCAATTCCCAGTCGATCTCTTCCGAAGAGCTGCTCGAGGGAGCGTCACCACGAGGCTCGCGTCGCTGCCGCCAGTTTCGAGCTTCTTGATCGTCCCCCTTCATTCGTCGTTCCGCCAGCGACGATGGATCTTGCGTCCCCTTTCGACTCTCGCCGGAGCCAACTTGCAGCGGCACCTCTTCGGCCGCGTCTTCGTCGTTAGAAGAAGAACCCGTGGCGCCCTCCCCCTTCGGCGGTTCTTCGTCGGAGCCTCCCATGTAGAGGAGCACAACGACGCCCACCACGACCGCGCTGCCGACAACGGGAGCAAAAAACAACCACCAGGTCGTCCCCCCGCGCTCCTTTCGTGATGACTGACTCGCGACTTCCACCATCGGACTCGACTCCGCACAGCCAGCGTAGCCCGCACCCAGGTAACGTCCAACGCCGCACTCGGCGGACCGTCAGCGCTGGGTTATTTCACGTCCGCCATGACGATGGGCGGGACGTGCAGACAGGCGATCTCCTGGGATCGAGAAACTCCGCCCCGCGCCTGGTACAACGCTTCTTCCATCGAGGGAGCCGTTTCATAGCCGAAAAGGCTCGGGATATACTCATTGTCTGCGCCCACGACGATGACGCGCCCTACGTGCTGACGGCCGTTTTCGCCCCAGTACCACATGAAAAACGGGTGGCTCGGGTGATAGGCGTAGCCCGTGCGAAACATCTGAATGTACGCGGGGTCCGACGCCATCTTCTCTTCGTAGTGGTGCTGCATCTTCTTGGCATCACGGGTCTCGGGGAGCACCTTGTGAACGAAGTCGATGTAGGGCGCATGCTGTTCGTGATCGAACTTGTCCGTCATCGGGTGGGTGATGATGAGCGTCCCGCCCTTCTTGAGGAGCGGTTTGCCCCGGTACATGTTGAACAGGTAGCCCTGCGCGAGCACCTGAACCAAGAGCGGGTTCAAAAACGCGTGGACATTGTAGGGACTGATGAAGGGAATGGGGCAAACGAGAACGTCCACCTGTCCTTCGATAGGGACGAGGTACTGTTCGAAGGAGCGCTCCACGACCTTCTTGTGGACCTTCTCCACGTCGCCCGCCCAAACCCCAGTCACCCCATAGGGCGCTGGGAATCTGTCGAACACGGTATGTCGAAGGGGCTGCGGAAGGCGCGCGGTGGCGCGCACGGCCGCGCGCTGCAGGAGGCGCTCCTTGGTCGTGAGCTCGTCCTCGTTCTTCATGAGGAAGCCGAGCGAAGGGTCGAACATCTGGTTGTTCACCGTCGTCTCGATGTTGAAAACATTAAGGTTTTCGTGAACGACCTTCCCGAGCCGCGCGATGTCGTTCGCCAGGGCGCTCTTGTCCGGGTCCATGTAGCTGTCCGACTTGCGGATCGTCTCGGGATTGTGATGGTACCGAAGGCTCCGGTAGCTCGTGAGTCCCACCGCCACCGACTTGTACCCGCCGTTCATTGGAACGAAATTCAGGTTCGAGTAGATGATGAGATCACTCTCGGCGGCGCGTCGATTCAAGTCGATGACCTCGCCCGTCTCCGTTTCACCGACCACGACCAGGTTGTCGTGGTCTTCTGCATCGTGGTTGTAAAGGCGATCCGGGGCATACCGATCGTAGATCTTGTCGCCCACCATATGACGGATCTCGTGAGGCTTCATACGGCGATGGACGCCCGTGGCGATGATGATGTGGACGTCGTCGACGCCGTGATCCGCGAGCAGTTCGAGCACGATCGTGAGCACTCGTTCGCGAACGTCAGGGCGCTTCATCGGCGGGAGCGGAAGCGAAATATCGTCAACCGCGATGGTCACCTTCATGCCCGGTCGCAACTTGGCATAAAGAGGCTCGCTCCCTTCCGGGTGGCTGAGTGCGTAACGAATGGCCGCATCAACGTCCTTGAGTGGCTCGAGGGTCGGCTTGGGATAGATGACGCGAGTGCCAGCGGGAAGATCGATGTCGATGAGCTGGTCGCCCGCGAAAACGGTGCGCGGAGCGCTGTCGCGGTCCAGAGTTACAACGCAAGGGTGGTCCATGAAGCGGGCGCAGTGTAGGAGACTGTTCGGTTCGAGCAAGACGGCCGAAATCAGCCAAATAGTCTCTGTTCGAGCAAAAAGTTAACGATGTTAACCTCTTGCGGCACCGTCGAGTTCTGCGGCCGTTGGTCCCTCTTTTGTGGGCACCCCGACCAGGATCGGAAGTTCCGCTTCGAGCGGCAGGGCAAGTTCAGGATCAGAGACTGAGCACGGGCCAATCGTAGGCCTTGGCCAAGGTGCGCAATCTCGAGTCTGGGTTCACGGCAGCCGGATGTCCCACCACGCTCAGCATCGGAACGTCCGAGTAGCTATCGCTGTAGCCGTAACACTCGTCGAGATCGTAGCCATGTTCGCGCGCGTGCTCGCGAATGAGGCGCGCTTTCGTCGGCCCCGCGACGACTGGTTGGAGGATCTTGCCGGTCGCGACTCGATCCTTCATCTCCAAACGATTGGCGATCACGTCGTCGGCTTCGAGGTACTCTTTCAAGTGGCGCAAGACGCAATCCAGGGCTCCGGAAATGAGCACCACCTTTTGGCCGGCACGCTTCGACTGAGCGACCAGGTCGCGCGCAAACGGAAAGAGGTTCGGGAGAAGGACGTCCTCGAAAACTTCTTCGCTGAGGACTTCCATTCGATCTTCGCTCACCCCAGCATAGGCGCTGTACAGGAGCTCGTTGAACATCCGTCTATCTCGGAGTTCTGCCGCAATCATGGCAGGCGCTTTGATGAGAGCTTTTCCCAGGTGCCGAGCCGTCTTGAAGGGAGTCCCCTGATTGCGCAGATAGTAGAGGGTCGGGTGGACCAAGTTGGTCTTCACCAGCGTCCCGTCCACATCGAAATAACTCGCTGCCACCATATCCTCCGGCTCGGTCGGCCCCGCAGGGCTGCGTCCCTATGGCACAGTCCGTGGACTCTGGCGAGGGGAAGGCACACTCTGCTATGGGCGGGGCCATGGAAATCGCCAAAGACAGTGTCGTCGCCATGACCTATACCCTGAAGGATGATGACGGGAAGGTCCTCGACACGAACGTAGGAAAGTCACCGCTCCACTACCTACACGGGCACGGAAATATCGTCCCCGGCCTCGAAGCGGCCCTCGTCGGGAAGTCGGCAGGAGACACGGTCGAAGTCACGGTCGAGGCCAAGGACGGCTACGGCGAATACGACGAATCACGAACATTCGAGGTGCCCAAGTCCGAACTGGGACCCAACGTCACACCGCAGAAGGGAATGGTGCTAACGATGCGCGGACCCAACGGAGTCTCCGTCCCCGTAACCGTCCTCAAGGTAAAGCTCCGCACCGTCGTCATGGATGGCAATCATCAGCTCGCCGGGAAGAACCTTCATTTCGAGGTAGAGGTCAATTCCGTACGTAAAGCGAAGAAGGACGAGCTTGCTCACGGCCACGCCCACGGGCCTGGCGGACACGGGCACTGATCTTTCGAGGGGTCTGCGCCTCATCATTAGCCATAAGTCTGTCGGAGCACGGCAGCAGCGGGAGTAACGAG
>CBFGUR010000011.1:0-176401 GCA_965652275.1 uncultured Polyangiaceae bacterium
CGACGCTTCGAAGAGCCATGGTTCGCGTGAGGATGTGGGGCTGCCCGATCGCCATCATTCCGCCCACGATGTAGCCGATCAGGAAGAGTCCCACGGTGTGCGGGGCGGCGTCGGGCAAGAAGCGAACGAGATTCGGATCTTGGTCTTGTAGGTTGGCCCACAGGGGACCGAGCCCGCCGACTGTGTGCCAGGCGGTCATGACGAGGAGAACCATCGAAATGATCATCACGAAGGACTGAGCGGCGTCGGTCCAAACGGAGGCCCGGAAACCCCCAGAGAAACAGTACAGCACGACGATGGCGGCGCTCAGGTAGATGCCGATGGATTCGTGCCAACCAAAGAGCACCGACAGACCCGCGCTCGAAGCTTTGAGTTGGGCCGCGGCGTATCCCGCTAGGAAAAGGAACGTCAAGAGTGCCGATACGAGGACGACGCCATCGAGTCGCTTCTCCGTTGGCGTTGTCCCGAGCCAGGACGGCACGGACAGCGCGTGGATCTCGCCGGTGCTCTTTCTCACCGGAAGATGCACGAAGCGCCACGCCAAGATATCGCCCACGATCCAACCACTCTGGAGCCAGACTGCTTCGATTCCGGAGCTGTAGGCGTAGCCCACCAATCCGATGAACATGTAGCCGCTGTTGTTCGTGGCGGCGGACGAAAACGCGGAGAGCCACGGGGGAAGGGAGCGCCCCGCCAGGAGATAGTCGCTCGTTTCTTTCTTGGCGACGCGCGCCGCCATCGTGCCGATGAACACGACGACGGCGAGGCTTACCAGGAACGAGATCCCGATGACCATGAATTCTCAATCGGATGCGGCGTAGGAGCCGTCTTCGCGGTGCACCTCGTCCCCGCGAACCGGCGGGTTGAAGACGCAAACGAATCGGCTCTCGACTTCCGCTTCGAGGATGTGGTCGTCGTTGTCGTTCAGGGCGTAGACGGTCCCTGGGACGAGACGATGCGTTTCCTTTGTCGCTAAGTCGGTGATCTTGGCCTTGCCCTCGATGCAGTAGACCGCTTCGAGGTGATGCTTGTAGTGGAGATGGAGCGGCACGCCGGGATGGATCAGGGTGTCGTGAAGGGAGAACCCCATTTGGTCTCCCTTCAGAAGGAGTCGACGGCTGGTCCAGCCGAGCTCCTTGCTTCCGACTTCCTTTTCCGTCCCGATGATGTCCTCGAGACGACGTACGATCATGACAGGAGGGGTGCCGCGCTCGGTCGCTGAGAGCGACGTGATCCGATTCCGAGGTTCTTTGCCGCCGTGGCCACCGCGAGGTGCACTCGCTCGAGGCCCTCTGCGAGAAGACTCTTGTCGATGGTCAGGGCGGGGAGCACCTTGAGGACTTCGTCCTGAGCGCCGGAGGTTTCGATGATTACGGCGCGGGCGAAGGCTTCCTTCGAAGCTTCGCGAGCGAGCCGCGGATCGGTGAATGCGACGCCCTGGATGAGCCCGCGGCCACGTGGTTGTCCTCCGAACTCCTGCGCGATGGCCTCGAGCTTGGCCGTGACCATCTTGGACTTTTCCTTGATCTGAAGCTCGAGCGCTTGATCGCTCCAGTATTTACGGAGGGCCTTCTCGCCGGTCACGAAGGCCAAGTTGTTCCCGCGGAAGGTCCCGTTGTGCTCGCCCGGGCTCAGAGCGTCGAGGTCGGGATGCATGAGGGTGAGCGCGAAAGGCAGCCCGAAGCCGGAAAGTGACTTCGACAGGCAGATGATGTCGGGCACGATGCCGGCTTCCTCGAAGCTGAAGAACGTGCCGGTGCGTCCACATCCCGCCTGGATGTCGTCGACGATGAGGAGGCTGCCATGCCTCTTGGCGATGAGGCTCAAGCGCTTGAGCCACTTGCGACTGGCGACGTTGACGCCACCTTCAGCCTGCACGGTCTCGACGATGATCGCCGCGGGCGGGGTCACTCCGCTCGACGTGTCGGCGAGCACGGCCTCCAAGTAGTCGAGGGTGTCGACCTTGGCGCCCATGTAGCCGTCGAAAGGCATGCGCGTCACTCCCGAAAGCGGGAGACCGGCTCCGGCGCGCTTGCCGCTGTTGCCGGTGAGCGCCAGCGAGCCCAGCGTCATCCCATGGAAAGCGTTGGTGAATGCGATCACCTCGGTTCGACCAGTCACCTTGCGCGCGATCTTGAGGGCAGACTCGACGGAGTTGGTCCCCGTGGGGCCAGGAAACATCACGCGGTAGTCGAGGTTGCGCGGCTCGAGGATGACCTCTCGAAACGTCGAGAGGAACTTCTCCTTTGCTTCGGTCGTGAGATCGAGGGCGTGGGAAATCCCGTCGCTCATGATGTACTTCACGAGCGCTTCTTTGAGCTCCGGTTCGTTGTGCCCGTAGTTCAGCGCGCCTGCACCTGCGAAGAAATCGATGTAGGAGCGATCGCTCTTGTCGGTGACGATGGATCCCTGTGCCTGCTTGAAGGTCACGGGGAAAGAGCGGCAATAGCTTCGTACGTTGGATTCTAGTTCGTCGATGATTTGGCTCATGATTGGGTCTTCAGCGGTCCTATGCACAAAATGTCTTCGCGCTCGTGATTCCCCGCTGGACCGAATAGCGAGGCATCGAAAGCGCCTGCGGACTTCACCTGGAAGTCGTGCAGGTCCGCCCAACGTTCGAACAGGCGTCTCGATGCCTCGTTCGATGGGGCGATTGTTGTCTCAAGGTACTCGACATCGGATAGAGAGGGGCGGCGTACGAGCTCACTGAGGAGCCTGCGGCCCACGCCGTTGCGCCGGGCGCTCGAATGCACCCCAATCTGCCAGACGAAGAGGGTCCGGGGCCGATCGGGGATCCGATAGCCCAGGACGCAGCCGACCAAGCGACCGTCCGCCTCTGCAACAGCGCTCGTCTCTGAGAAATGCGAGCAAAGGAGCAGGTAGGCGTAGGTGGTGTTCGGCTCGAGAGTCCCAGCCTCGCGTACGAGTTGGGAAACGGCTGCTGCGTCTTCAGCCTCGGGTGGGCGCGTCGTGATGATCACGGTGCTCTCCTTGTCGTGGTTTGGGGAGGTCGTAGGATGTCCGATGTGCCCATGGCCAATAATTGCCGCAGCAACCATTGACTCCGTAATTAGTTAGGTTTCATAATATTGCAAGTGAATAATTGCTCAAGCAACGAACTGGAAACTCAGGGGAAATCGGAAACCCCGGTCCCGAATGGTGATTTTGGCCATTTCTTCCGAGATGTTCTCGGAGGTAAAAACGGCGCCAACCTCATGTCAGACGGTCAGCCGGATACCCAGATTGCCCACGAGGTCCTTCGTGTCATCCGTCAGATCGTCCGGCGCATCGGTGCTCACTCCAAGCAGCTATCCGGTGAGATTGGATTGACGGTGCCTCAGCTCATGTGCCTCAAGGCGGTAGGGGAGATGGAGGAGGCCGGCGAGACGGACATCACCGTGGCCGCCGTCGGTCAGCGGGTGCAGCTCAGCCCGGCGACGGTATCGCGGATCATCGACCGATTGGTTCGTGTTGAACTGATTTCACGGACACGGGCCGAGAAGGACCGGAGAAAGGTCTGCTTGGCGCTCACGGACACCGGTTTGGAGCGATTTCAGAGCCTGCCGACACCCCTGCAGGAGCAGTTCGTCGACCGCCTCAGGAAGTTAGAGGATGGTGAGCGACGCGTGTTGCTCGACTCTTTGAAGAAGCTGGCTGCTTTGATGGGGGCCGAGACGATCGACGCGGCGCCCATCCTCCACCCTGGTGAAATGCCGCTGGCTTCCGAACTCGGGGTCGAAGCGGAGACGAGTGAGTGGGGACGTCGCCTGGACGACTCCTCCGACATCTGAACCAGCGCCGAATCGAGTCGACGGCAGGTCACCCTGACCTGTTCGCGATGAGCCGCCGCCTCAGGGGCGCCCGCTGGTCGGTCGACCGGAATGCTGGAGCTTGGTTGAAACTATCCGTCTGGGCGGCATTGAGCCCGACAAAATGCCCTCAGCATCCGTGTACGATATTGTGTGACACATCGCCCATGATACGTCGCCGTTCGTCAAACGCGGCCGTGCTCACCCCATGGGACGCCGATCCACAATTTCGAAAGATTCCGACAGAATGACTTGGACACCGAAGACGACTTCTTTGATTTTTCTTGCCACGGCCGGGATGGCGATGGCCTTTGGTTGTAGCGACGACGAGGTCGTTCCCTTCGATGGGGGCGCCAGCGGAGACGGGGACGCAGCCGGCTGCGTCGACGAGGCGGACTGCGCTGACGGACAAGCCTGTCGAAACGCCGCATGCGTCGATGTCTGCACGACGAACGCCGAGTGCACTACGGGCGTCTGCAATACGGCCGCCGGAGTCTGTCAGCAGTGTCTGACTCCGGATGACTGTGGAGCGGGAATGACCTGTACAGCGGCTGGGACGTGTATGTCCGAAGGCGGCGATGGCGATGGTTTGGGTGGAGCTTCTGGCGATGGGGATGTTGCCGGGGACGGCGACGTCGCGGGCGACGGAGATGTCGCAGGCGACGGAGACGTCGCGGGTGATGGCGATGTCGCGGGGGACGGCGACGGAGATGTCGTGGACTGTCCGCCCGAGGTGAAGATCCTCATTCAGCGTTCCGGGGCGGTATTCGAAAGCCCGAACGGGAGTGAAAATTGGTGGGGCGCGATTCGAGATGCTCTCACCGCTGGAGATGCGCCGCTCGCCGACGTCTATGCCGACACGCTCGACCTTTCAGTTTCGACGTTTCACATGGAAAACCAGGCCTGCCCGGAGATCATCACTGATGCTCCAACCGACGTGAGCGCGCTGAACGACTTCTTTCACAGCGAAGAGGATGCGTTCTCGAACAGCGAGGACAAGATCGATGCGCCTCTGCCCGAAGCGATTGCGGCGGCCGTAAGCTCCTTCTCTTCGACGAATCGCTACCTGATCCTCGCGGTCTCCGGCAACCCCGACAGCTGCGACGATCAAGACGACGTGTGCTCCATCATTCCCTCCATCGAGGCGCTGCAGAATGCCTCGAGCGCGGGAGTCATGACGAAGATCCTCTACCTCGACTCCACGGCGGGCGACCCCTACGACGGCTATGAACAAGCTTTGGCGAACGCTGGCGCAGGACAGCCGGTGGCGGAGCTCGACGGGCTTGGGACGGCTTGCAACACGGACCCGACCTACTTCAGTGAGGCCGGCGGGAGTGCCACCTTCGAGGCACCGGAATCCATCAATCAGGTGGAAAGCAGCCTCCGCGCTCTGCTCGACTCGATCGGCTCCTGTCAGTAATCTCCGGAGCGGGGAGTGGCCTTGAGGCTTCGAGGCCACCTTCGCTTTTTCGGAGGAATCAGGATGCGTCATCTCTCAGTCATTGCTTTGTCGGCTCTACTCTCGTCCGCTTGCGGCGGGGGCGCACCAGCCGAGTCACCAGCGGACGAATCGGGGGCGTCTCCCGATGGCGCGGCCGCAGCGGACGACACATCGACGGACAGCGCCGATGCCGACTCCTCGGGCGGCGATGATGGCAATACGTTCCAGCTCAAGGATTCCGACACCGCGCGGGACGCCCACGGAGAAACCGAGTCCAAGATCAAGGCTACCGCTACCGAAGCGGCCATGAAGTTCTTCGTCATCGACCGAAACAAGAACGATGAGCCCATCAGTGGCATCGTGATTTCGATGACCGACGCCGAGGGAAACAAGTTCTACACGAACGAGACCGATTCGAAGGGATATGCCGAGGTGCTGGTCCCGGTCGGCAAGGAATACAACCTCGTCTATCTGAGCCTGGGGCGCGAGGACATCACGGCGAAGGTTCCCGTGAAGGACCTCCCGAACCAGAACATCAAGCTCACCCTCCGTTACAAGGGCTGGACGCCGAAGAAGCGCCCCGACGGCAAGCCCCTCGAGCCCGTTTTCGTGCTCGACGGTGTCACGTTCGATAGCGGCAAGGCGAAGATCAAGCCGGAGTCGTTCGAAAGACTGGATCGCGTCGCCGAGTACATGAAGCACAAGAAGTCGACCAAGATCGAGATCTCGGGTCACACGGACAACGTCGGAAACCCCGCGAACAACAAGAGCCTTTCTCTCAAGCGCGCGGAGGCCTGCAAGGACTACTTGGTCAAACAGGGGATTGACGCGAGCCGGATTACTGCCGTCGGCTACGGCGATGAGCAACCCGTGGCTTCGAATGATACCCCGGACGGGCGCGCTCAGAATCGTCGCATCGAGGCCAAGGAGCTCTAGACCTCCGGGGAGGCGCGGTCGGCGTGCCAAGCTCGGCTGAAAAAGGCGTCACCCTGTCCAGTGGAGCCTCGGATGCGCTCCATTGGCTTCGGGTGGCGCTTGCTTTTCTCGTCCTCGTTTCGCACTGCCGCGGCCATCTCTTGGTCGACTACTCGGCGCTCCGCGAGCCGACGCTCGGGCTCCGTGTGCTCTATTTCATGACGGGATTCGGATCGATCGCCGTCACCGGGTTCTTCGTGCTGAGCGGATTTTTGATCACGCGACGCTATTTCGAGCCGCTTCGAAACGGAGAGATCACGCCTTTCGCTTTTCTTGGGGGCCGCGCGGTCCGGCTCTATCTCGTGCTGCTGCCCGTGCTCGTTTTTTCGGGATTCCTCGTACGGTTTTCGCCCGTAAGAGGAGCGCTCGGATGGGACACGCTCGTCTACAACGCGCTCTTTCTGCAGCCCGCCTCCGTTGCCTACTACGCCAACAACGCGCCGCTTTGGTCGCTCGGTTACGAGGCCTGGGCCTATGTGTCGTTTTGCGGCCTGACTTGCGCGGTAGTGGATCTGAGGGGTCGAAAGTACGTGGGGCTCCTCTGGGGCGCGCTCGGGCTGCTCCCCTTCGCCACTTTCTCGATTTGGACGCTCCACTACTTCCTTCTGTGGGCAGTGGGCGGGCTGTGTGCGCTCCCTCGCGTTTCGAGGTTGCTCGGAGGACTGGGCGCGATTCGTCCCCGTCCGAGATGGCTCGTGAGTTGTGCTCTTGCACTGGGGGGCATCGTGGTCGCGCGTCTCGGCGTCCCCATGCCGTGGCGCGACTACCTCGTTGCGGTTCCCCTTGGCCTTTGTCTCGCGCTGCTCACTCGAGTCGAGCTCGTCGTGCCGGCCCGGCTCGCAAAGATCGGGCGCAGGGGATCAGAGATGAGTTACTCGCTTTATCTCACCCATTACCCGTGGGTGCTCTTGGTCGAGACGAGGTTCGGTGGTGAGCGCGAGCCGACTTTCGGCGCTATCGGTGCTGTCCTGGCTCTTTCACTCGGCTGCGCCTCGTTCGCGTTCGTCTTCGCGTGGTGCACCGAGCGGCACACGGGCCGGGTCAGAAGGTTCTTCGGTTGGGGTGGACGGAAGGCGGCTCTGTCCGCGGGGTGACACTTCGTCGCCTTCGGCGATCTCACGGAGATAGCGAATGATGTCCTCGGATTCGGGCAGGAAGCGCTCCGTACCGTTTTCGTCGATGATCGCGAGGACGGGAACCCGCGTCTTGCCCGTCTTTTGTCTCAAATACTCCCGGCCTTCCGGGTCGGAAAACACGTCGACGACCGGGAGCTTGATGCCCAGACGGTTGGCCTCGCGGAGCACCCGACGACAATAATAGCAGTGCTCCATGCTGTAGAGGCGTAGGCGAGGGCGGCTCGTCAGAGCGCCGCGGATTCTGGAGAGCAGAGTCTTCATCTGGATTCTCGGATGTTTACGGGGCGTGGAGTCGGATGGTTTCGCCTCCGCCGAGTCCCCACGCTCAGGTGCCACAGAAAGTGACGTGCGACCACTGTTCTGGTCCCGGCGGACGAGCAAAATCGTCGAATCTGTCGCTCGGAACCCAGGGATTCCGAACGGCTTCGAGGAGCCGGTTGAAGAGCTCGAGGTTGCCTTCTTGGGCTTCTTCGAGGGCCTCCTCGACCCAGTGGTTCCGCGGAATGTAGAGCGGGGTCCGGCTCTGTATCGCTTGGTCCGGGTCGTTCGCCGGCTGAGCTCGAGCCTGACGGTAGTCGTCGCAAAAGCTGGAGGCATCTTGCTTTGCCTTCGGGAATTGAGCGAGGAAGGTCTCTGTCTGCCCCTTCGCTACCTCTTCCAGGAGTGAGTAGGTGAAGGTGAAGTCGGCTCGGTCGTCCGAGAGGAGTGCGCGGAGCCTCTTGTCGAGCGCAAGCGCGGCGTCGGCATCGGGAACACCGAGCCGCTCGGCGGCCAGGTGCCTCAGCTTTGCCTGGTATCGGGAGGGAAACTGGCGCAAGAGGGCCGTGGCGCGCGTGACGGCTTCTTCCTCGTGCCCGCCGAAGAGAGGAAGTAGCGCCTCGGCCAAACGTGCCATGTTCCATTGGGCGATCTGCGGTTGGTTGAAGTACGCGTAGCGCCCGCCTCGGTCGATGGAGGAAAACGTCCGCGCCTCGTCGTATGCGTCGAGAAAAGCGCAAGGACCGTAGTCGATGGTCTCGCCGGAGATCGTGCAGTTGTCCGTGTTCATCACCCCGTGAACGAAGCCGACGCTCATCCAATGGGCGATGAGGCTCGCTTGAGCCGAGATGACGCAATCGAGCAGCGTTTCCGCCGGCGGGCGGGCATCACGCTGGTCGGGGTAGTGTCGCTCGAGGGCGTAGTCGACCAAGATTCGGAGCCCCTCTGCATCCTGTCTCGCGGCAAAGTACTCGAAAGTGCCGACCCGGAGATGACTCGAAGCGACGCGAGTGAGCACTGCCCCAGGCAGCGGCGACTGCCGGTACACCGGTTCGCCCGTGGTGGTCACCGCGAGGGACCGGCTGGTTGGGATCCCGAGCGCGTGCATGGCTTCGCTCACCAAATATTCGCGCAGCACGGGACCTAGGGCTGCCCGGCCGTCGCCACCGCGACTGAAGTGGGTGGGCCCCGAGCCCTTCAGTTGGATGTCGTAGCGGCGTCCGTCTGGCGCAAGGACCTCGCCCAGAAGGTGCGCCCGTCCGTCCCCGAGCTGAGGAACGAAGCCGCCGAATTGGTGCCCTGCATAGGCGAGAGCGAGCGGCTCACTGGTTGGAAGCAGACTCGTCCCCGAAAAGTATTCGGCCGCGCGCTCTCCACTCAGGACATCCGCTGGTATCCCGAGTTCGGCTGCCAAGGCTTCGTTCTTCAAAAGGAGCTTGGGATCACTCGCCTGGGCTGGCGCTGTGCGTTGGTAGAAGCGCTCGGGAAGTCGGGCGTAGCTGTTGTCGAAGGAGAGCGACATCCCGACTGCTCTTGCGCGCCTTCGGGGCTAGCGCAAGAAGATCGCCAGCAAAATGACGCCAACGAACAGAGCCGCACCGATGAAGATCGCTTTTTGATCGCCAAAAAGACCCGAGATCGAGCGCGTTTCCTGGGGATCGATCGCAGGACTGGGAGGGGGAGCCGCTTGAGGACGGGAGGCTTCGGCCGCCTGGAGCTGCTCCACGCGTTTTCGGACGACGAGCCAACCACCGAGGGACACCCATTCGCCGTTGGCAAAGACCTCCGTGTTGGGTGGGTAGCCCTGCTCGTCACGAAGCTGCTCGAGTTCTTCGATCGTGTAGGGGCCTCGCTCGCGGCCATCCGGGTGACGGATCGGGAACTTCAAGGTGCCCCTTTAGGATCAGAACTTCGCTGGGCGTCCGGCTGTCTGTGGCTCAGCAGGGAGAAGGGCGCGCTTGATGCTCACGTCTGGGGTCGCCACGGCGGCCGCCGCCATGTCGAAGATGAAGCCCCAATCCTTGTCGTTCTCGCCATCGGTGACGAAAACATCAGACTCACAGGACTTGTAGTTCTTCTGGAAGACCTCTTGGGCCATCGACAAGTCAGGGCCTCCGAGCCCAGGTCCTCGCTCACCCGCGGCGCCGCCCTTGACCTGCCACAGCGCGCTCCCGTTGTGCTTCGTCACCTGGCCGATCAAGACGCAGCCATCCAGCTCGGATGCCTTACCAGGCAAGAGGAATTCCTGCTCCCCCTTGTAGTCCTTGCGTGTTTCCGTGGCGATCGTGACCTTGGCGGCGCCGAGCTTCTCGAGCTCCGTCAGATACGCGGCAACCCAACCTCGTTTCGCCTTGCGGTCGACGACGAGGCGGAGCTCCTTGCCTTCGATGAACTTCTTCTCGTCTTGGAGGTAGTTCTTGAACTTGTCGAGTTCGACGGTGGGGACCGTGCCCGATTTCTTGCCCCCCTCGACCGATGTGCCACGCACCGACAGTCCGTCCTCGGTGATGACGAGGTGCGGCGGGCTCTCGACGACGGGTTCGGGTTCAGGCTCCTCGGCTGGGGCTTTTTCCGCACCGGCAGCCGGCGCCGCGGGCTTGTCTTCCTCGCAAGCAAAGAGCGCAAGACTCAGCGCCACACCGCAAATTCCGTTCAATTTACTTCCCGGCCTCATCATGCGGCGGAGCATGTCACACCAAGACCTACCGAAAAAGCCCCATCGGACCGCATGTTCAGAAGAGGATCGGCTATATGGCGGCCGAGCAGGCCTGGCTGGCATCGAGACTCCTTGCATGAAACGAAGCCCTTTCATTTTTGCCCTCTTGTTCATGAGCTCTTGCGAAGATCCGCCCAGCGCTCCTAAAAAACCCGATTCGAAGGCGCCTTCCGTCGAGGCGCCTGGGCCGAGCTCGGCACCAACACCGAAGCGCGAGGAGGCCCCGCACGTCGTCCTTTCGGTAGCGGAATTTCACAGCGAGCTTGCCACGAAGGGCCTCTCGCCAGTTCGTCCCCGAGTCCTGGCTCCCGAGCAGCCCAGAGCGGCGGCGCGACCAGCACAACTTCATTTCACCAAGGTGGAGGGCGGCGATGCGACCTACTGCGGAACGCTCAGCGCCGGCCCCATCCAGTGCTGGGGCAAGGAGCAGCGCACGTTCTCGGGCCGATTCACGGACTTGGCCCTCGGGTCGCACGGGTATTGCGGTGTCGATCTCAGCGGCAGGGTGACGTGTGAAAAGCTCACGCCCCCGGCGGGAAATTACCGGTCGGTCGCTGCAAACGGCGACAACTACTGCGCGCTCGGGGCATCGGGTCAGATCAGCTGTTTTGGCCCCGAGAAGTCCCGTCCCCAGGAGAAGCAGCGCGCGGAGTTCATCGCTTTGGGGGCGCGATTCGGCTGCGCCGCGGACCCCACGCGCCGCCTCGTGTGTTGGGGGACCGATGCCCCCCTGCTTCCAGTCGACCCCATCCGAGTACAGGAGCTCGCTGCAGGAGCGACCTTCGTCTGTGCTCTCGAAGAAGAGGGAGCGGTCCGGTGTTTCGGAAACGGGCCGCGACTGCCCGAAGGAAAGTATGTCTCGCTCGACGCCGGCTTCGAAACCGTGTGTGGTGTGACGACCGGAGGTGAGGCGATCTGCCAAGGTGCGGTGGGCGACAGGCTGCGCGGACGGGTGAGAGCATTCGCCATTGCCCGAGCGAGTGTCTGCGCCCTCAGCGACGATGGTACGGTTGCGTGCCGCGGGGACTCGAATTTTGGTCAGCTCGATGTCCCACGCCGGGACGCTGAGGAAATCGAGCGCCTCGCAGGCGGAGAGCCCGAGCTCGCCCCGCGAGTCGACGCTGAGCTGTGGTTGAAGTTCCTCGAAGAGTTTCCCTCCCGCGAGCTTCCTCTTTCGTTCGACGGTACGGCGAAGGTGGCTCTTTTCGACCGAATTCCACCCGAATTCGAACCCCTCGTGGGAGACGACCCGAACCGCTATCGGAGCGGGGTCGGCTTCGAACTCGCCCACGGAATCGTCGGAGTCACGGCGTTCGATCTCGAAGAAAGGGTCCTACGACTGCTGCTTTTTCGCGATCGGCGACGCATCGCTGTCTACGACGTCTTGAACATCGAAAATCAGTCGAGCCCAGAAACGAAGCCAGGCGGACAACCCTCCGTGAAGAAGGCGGCGGGTGTTCAAGCGCTCGTGACATCACCTTCGACCATCGAAGTCTCCGTTTACGAGGGAAGAGAAAAGACTTCCCCCTCGGCGAAGAGCGTGGGCGCCGGGAGCTCGGAGTCGTCCGAGTGCACCATCGACAAATCCATCGAAGTGATCCGCTTACGACCTGCCGGGCCCCCGGAGAGAAGCGAGAGGAAAATGAAACGCGCCTTCGAGTCGAAGGATGGCGGCTGCGGTTCTCGTTTTCCGTTCGGTGCCAGCTGAGCACGAGTGGCGCGCTCAGTTGTCTTGCGCGTTCAGACAGGCGTTGAGCTGGTCCTGACGTCGCCGGCAGGCGTCCCGATGGCTCCCGTCACAGTCGAAGCGGCGCTTGTAACATTTCGAAAGGCGTCGGAACTCCTGTGAGCAGGCCTCCACCGTCGCCTCGGTCGTCTCCTCGCACGAGGTCTTGCAGTCAGAGCTGCGCTGAAAGCCCTCTTCCTCGTCTTCGCAGTCCGATGCCTTGTCGCACACCTTCTCGCAGATCCCCTCTCGACTGGCGCAGCCGAAGAGCAACATGGCGACCGCAAGGAGGATAGGCGTGGTTCGTTGGCAAGCCCTCACGTCCACAACGCTATCCCCTCGCGAAGTCCGAGGCAATGCTCAGCTAGCGAACAGATCGTCGAGGGTTTCTACTGCGCCCGCGAAGATGATCCATTTCTTGAGGGTGCCGATATCCGCTTCGGCGATGCAATCGAGCGCCGCGTCCTCGAGTTCGCCAAAGCGGTTTTCGACAATGCGGGAGAGCAGGGTTCGAAGGTCGTCTAGCGCTTCTTCTCGCCCTTCCGCGAGCCCCGTGGCGTAGCCGGTTGCGTGGGCCGCGTCGAGTTCGGCCTGATACGGATTGAGCGCGCCCATGCTGTCGCGCGCGCGCAGGGGTCGGTGAGAGCTCCGCCGGGACGGATCCTTGGGAGGGAGTCCGCTCTCGGGTAGGGCGGGCGGGGGCGTGTCCCGGTCGGTCACCGAGCAACGATAACCTTGCCTTCGAGCCGTTGCTACCCCACCGTGCGTGGATCTGCTCTAGCGTCGATCAGAACCAGCCAAACTGCATGTGACCACCGGCCGTGACCCCTTCGAGATCACCATCGGACACAGGACCCAAGCTCGGTCCGCGCACGAATCGGTAGCCGCCGGTCACCCCCAGCCGCATCCACTTGGTGAGGTGAAGGTTCACTTGGGCAGCCGGCTCCGCCACGAAAAATGCGTTCGCTTCGGAATCGTCGTCGTAGTCATATTCGTAGTCGAACTCCGTGGAAGTCTTGCGAATGAGCGTCAAGCCGCCGGCGCCGATGAGAGTCCCGACGGAGGCCGTGACGGGGCTTCTCTTGCTCATGATGTGATAGCGCAGGACTACCCCGCCGTAGCCGAACCCGAGGACCGATGAATCACCGTTGTCGTACTCCGGGCCGTTCACTTCGCTGGCCAGGCCGTAGCCCGCGCCTCCGATTGCCAAACGGTGGCCCAGCAAGAGAGCTCCCTCGCCGCCGACGAGCAGGCCCGCGTCGCCATTGATTGAGGTGCCCTGCAGGGACAATCCCCCGTAGCCACCGATGTGAATCGAATCATTCCCGTCTTCGAGCAGTGCTGCCGGGCCGTCGTAAGGGGGCTCCTCCTCCTCGGGTTCCTCCTCGGAGGCGAGTTCGATGGAGCCGTCCGCTTCGTCCTTGGTGCCGGACTCGTCGGCGGGTGGGGGAGTAGCCGCCGCAGGCGTGGACTCAGCCGCAGGGGCCGGAGCCTCTTCAGCGGGCGCCTCAGCGTCGTTCGTCGATGCAGCTTCGACGCTGGGAGCGTCTGCCGGGGGCTCGCCGGATGGAGCGGGTTCGGCTTCCTGGGTGGTGGACGATGACGGGGCGGCGGAAGGCGCGGGGCGCTCTCGAGCAAGAGCCATCCCGGTCGGGTAGGCGAGGATGAAAAGGGTAAGAGCAGAAGTTGCTTGGCGTCTCATGAACATGACCTTTCGCGAGTCCGTGCCCGAAAGGCGGAGGTCCGTTCACATCGGCGGCTAGATTTTTCGTGCCCCGGCGCCGCGGCGGCCGAAAGTGGATGTATTCCTCGGGCCGAGGAGTCGGGCTTGCTCAGGATGCGAAGAATTTTCGTCCGAGGAGATCGAGCATGTGTTGCTCGGGACGGAGGATGGCGTCGTCCGCCTCCGCCAGCTGGGCGGCCAAATTGCAAGCCATCTCCCGGTGGTGCGGCGTCGAGAGAATCGATGCAAGCTCTTCGAAACGCGCCCCGATGTCGACGGCTGGGCGCTCCTCCCAGCCGTGCACGATGATGGCGAGACGCGCCGCGCTGATGCGGCCCCCGGAGATGATGTTGCCTACGTCGAGAAAGTGGGTGAGCTCTTCGTGTGAGAAGACCCCGTCCGAATTCGCCACGTGATACATGACCTCGAGGATGGCGCAGAGCTGCTCCTCGGTGGCGTTCTTGAGACCTTCGGGAACGATCAGCGCCATGGGGGCGAGGCTACCACAGTCCCGCGCCCGGCTGAGGGGGCGGCGCTACTTCTGCAGTTTCGGCCCGGAATCGAAGACTCGGTAGAGCACGACGAGCAGCGGCACGACCAGAGCGAGAACGACCACGAGCCCCAGGACGAGCCAAAACTGCGTCACCCACGGAGCGCCCGTGTCGACAAGCCGCAGCGCGCCGGCCTCGGTGCGCAGCAGCGTCGGGTATTGCGCGCTGCACCAGCCGACGAGCACTGCCAGCACTTGCGCGCCGGCGGAGAGACGCATGGTCCAGATCCTGCCCGCTTTTTCGGCGCGAAGCATCACGTAGATCCCCACACCGGCGACGAGTTGGCAGCCAATTTGAACGGGGTTCAGTGCGTGGCGGAAGGGCACTCTCCCCGTCCACCCGCCGATGGCGAGCACCAGACCTCCGAGCAGGAACGCCGCCACGAAGAACTGCACGATTCGCCGGTGGATCAGCCGCCGATCGTCGTCGGACTTTACCTCGCCATAGAAAAACACCGCAGCAAGGTAGCCGAAGAGCGAGCTCAGGAACGCACCCACCAACAAACCGAACCCATTGAACCAGGGCGTGACGTAGATCTCGAAGAACGTCGAGTCCGTCGGGATCTCGGTTGGGCCCCCGGGGTGCACGGCGAGGAGCCCCGACACCACGAATCCAAAACACAAGGGCGCTCCGGCGCTGCTGATGCGAAACAGTCCCGAGTAGGTACGCCCCCACCGTCCAGGGCTCGGATCGTATTTGCGAAGAGTGAAGAACGTGCCGCGGAGCAGGATCGCCAGCAGTGCCAGGCTCACCGGGATGTAGAGCCGGGTGAGCACCGCCGCGTAGAAAGTGGGAAAGCCGACGAAGAGAATCACCACGACGGCGATCAACCAGACATGGTTGGCCTCCCACACGGGGGCGAGGGTCGATTGTAGGCGCGATTTGAGGGCGCGCGAGCGTAGGGTCGCCTCCAGGATACCGGCGCCGAAGTCCGCTCCTCCGAAGACGACGTACGCCGCCAGGGTCGTCACGAGGAACAGCGCAACGAGCTCGGTCACGGTCGTGCCCCGTCCTTCAACGCCTTCATCTCGTAAGCGTAGATTCGCCCCAGGACGAGGAAGGTCAGGATGCCGAGCACGGCGTAGAGCGCCAAGATGAAGAAGAACGTCACCGAAAGGCCTGGCACCGGGGTGACCGCGTCGGCCGTGCGAATCACGCGGTACAAGATCCACGGTTGGCGTCCGACCTCGGTGACGACCCATCCCGCCTCCAGGGCGATGAACCCCGCGGGGATGAGAGCGACCAGAAGCCTGAGGAACCTCGGGGACTCGACCCATGCGGGACGCAGCTTCCTGAAGACGAGCCAAAGGGCGCTGACCAATGCGAGCAGTGTCCCCAGGCCAACCATCACCTGAAAGGCCAGGTGAACGATGAGCACGGGAGGCTGCTCGTCGCGGGGAAACTCGCTCAGCCCCGTGACCTCGGCGTCGAAGTCCCCGTGCGCCAAGAAGCTCAGAGCCTTCGGGATCTCGAGGCCGAAGCGGACGGTCTGGTTCTCCTGATCGGGGATCCCGCCTAGAAGGAGCCCGGCCCCCTTTTCCGTTTCGAAGTGGGCCTCCATCGCAGCGAGCTTCTCCGGCTGTCGCTCGGCGACGGATTTGGCGATCAAGTCCCCCACGAGCGGCTGGGCGAGCGACGCGATCACGGCCACGGGCAAGATCACCGCAAGAGCCTGGCGATGAAAGTCGCTAGTTTTCTCGTCCTGCCCGGCGCGCAACAGTCCGAACGCGTGCATCCCGGCAGCGGCGAATCCCGTCGCCTGGGCGGCGGCGACAATCATGTGAAGAGCTTGAAGAGGCCAGGCGCGATTGAACATCGCCGCCCATGGATCGATGTCGTGTGCCGCGCCATCGATCCATTCGAAGCCCGCCGGGCTGTTCATCCAACCGTTGGCTGCAATGACGAGAATCCCCGACGCCAGGCCGCACACCCCGACCATGACGCCACACAGAAAGTGAAAGCGTTCGGGCAGCTTGTCCCACCCATAGAGGAAGAGCCCGAGGAAGATCGCCTCCAAAAAGAACGCGGCTCCCTCGAGCGAAAACGGCATACCGATGATGGGCCCGGCGTGCTTCATGAAGCCGGGCCACAACAGGCCGAGCTGAAAACTGAGCGCCGTTCCACTGACCGCCCCGGTAGCGAAAAGGATCGCCGCTCCCTTGGCCCAAGCCTTGGTCAGATGAAGGTGAACGGTGCTTTTCGTCTTCAGATACTTGAAATGAGCGCGCGCCATGAAGAACGGCAAGATCATCGAGATGCTCGCGAAGACGATATGAAAGCCGAGGGACAGCGCCATCGTGCTTCTGGCCCAGATCAGGTCAGTCACGTTTTGGGCAAGCGTGCCCAATGGCGGGGGGAGAGTCCACTTCCTCTTGCGATCTTTCGGAGACGCGGCGATGACCCAGTTCCATGAGCGCTGCAAAGGTTCCCGTGACGCCGGCAATTCGAGTTCTTCGGGCGGCGAAGGTCCCCTTTGAGCCGCACCTCTACGCCTACGAGGAAAAGGGCGGGACCACCGCCAGTGCCCGAGAGCTGGGCGTGGACGAGCACCAAGTCGTCAAGACCCTGATCATGGAGGACGAGAAGAAGGCGCCGCTCGTCGTCCTCATGCATGGTGACCGGGAGGTGTCGACGAAGAACCTCGCGCGCCTCATCGGGGTCAAGAGCATCACACCTTGTAGCCCGGATACGGCCGACCGGCATAGCGGGTACAAGGTCGGCGGCACATCCCCATTCGGCACCCGAAAGAGGATGCCGATCTACATGCAGTCGACCATCGTGGAGCTCGACACCATCTACATCAACGGAGGCAAGCGGGGGTTCCTCGTCGCGCTCAGCCCCAAGGATGCCCAGAAGGTCCTGGGCGCCACTTTGGTGGACGTGGTGGCCTGAGCCTCTCTGCGGCAGGCAGCTCCCCCTCTTTACGAGAGCTGGGAAAGTTGATGTGCTCGGGGGACGATGTCAGCAGAAAAGACGGTTCTTCAGGTCAAGGTTCTTTCGCTTCTCGGGTGGGTCGACGGCAAGTTCGACGACGCCGAGCACGACGCTTCGCGGGAACTCCTCCAAGGGACCATGGAGGGCGCAGCGCTCCAGGCGGAGCTGAAGAAGATGGGGGACAAGCTGCCCATTCGGGCTGAGGTTCTCGCCGCTGTCAAAGAGGCACCGAGCGATGTCGCGCGGTTTGCCGTAAAGTCGGGGTTTTCGTTGGCGCGAGCCGATGGATATCTACATGACGGAGAGTTTGCGACCTTGCTCGACCTCGCTCAGGCCGCTGGGCTGCCGGAGGCGGAGCTCGAGCGCATCGGGAAGATCGAAAATCTGCATCAGGCGTTCATGGAACTCGAGAAGTTGTTCTGACGATCGTTGGCGCGAACCATCGGAGCAATCTGTCGGCCGCGCCACTCGTGATGCAATAGTGCAGTCTTTCGTCCGCGGGTTGCCCCTGGACGTCAGTGGTCTGGGTGGCGGCCTCGTGGTGGAGCCGATGTTGAGCGGGGGGCAGGATGATTCCGCTCGCTTGCAGCCATCGAATGAAGCGGGGGGAGGTCGAGCGATGGCAGGCGGCGTGGATCTCGTTGGTCAAGATCAGCCACAGCCCTAGCTGCAGACAAAACCCCGCAAGGAACGAGGTCAAACGGTCAGTAGGCGGCCAGATCGGGATCCAGATCAGAAGGGGGAGGGCGCACAGAGCGCTCGACGCGTTCTTCTCCAGAAAGTCGTGATCCAGCATGGCCTCAGGATGCAGATGATGTTCACGGAAGGGAGCGATGAACGCTCTGCCGAGCAGCGGAGTGTCCGGACTCCCGAAGTTGTCGGCCAAGTAGTGAACGATTCCCGAGCAGAGATCGGAGACGAGCCATGCCGCCGGAACCGACAGAGCGAGGGCCGCCCAGTCCGTCGCAATCGAACCCAAGGACGTCGCTCCCTGGGAGCGCCAACCGTCCAGCAGCGCGAGCGCGCCCCAAATCGAAAGTGCCACGTGCGCGACGATGGCGCCAAGCTCGCCGAGGCGCGCTAGGCGGCTCCCTGGGGCGCGTCCTTTGTACATGGCTTCCACCACACGAATTCCTACCCCTTCTGAAACACCTTGCCAGTGCTGCTGCGAGCGGCCAGGTTCGCGGGAGCGATTCTGAAGAGCCTCATCGATGTTCGAAGCCTTTTATTCGAGTTTCTGGCAGCATCCGTTGCTTCTATGGCTGTTTCCGCTTCTTTTTGGCGCCGTCGTCCGGCCGGGCGGGAGCTTTTTCGAGCGATCGGTGCTCGTGCTGCTCGTGCTTTCGGTCGTCGACCCCTTGATGACGGGACCGGTTACCCAGTTGCTCTCTCTATCCGAGGGGCAAGGAAATGCGGTGATGATCCTCTTCGTCCTCCTCGGCGACTTCCGATTTTTCTTCTTCGTGGAGCGCTTCGGTCGTCCCGAGGAAGAGTCGAGGAAGGCGTACGTCGTGGCCGCGCTTCTTTCGTTCGTCGTTCCGCTTCTTCAGGCGGGGCTCATCGAGATGCTGCCCGAGTTCTTCGAAAATCCACGGCGCACGTTCCTGGCCTACGAGCTCTTGTTCTTGGGGATGGCGTCCGTCTATCGATTCTTCATTCTGCCCGGTCGTAGTCTCCCCGAACCAGTACGACGATGGCTTCAGGCTGTCAGCGGCTACGTGATGATTTACTACGCCCTGTGGGCCGCGGCGGACGTCGTCATCCTCGCAGGAGCCGACTTCGGATTCTTGTTACGGGTCTTCCCGAACGTTCTGTACTATGGATTGTTCGTGCCGTTCGTCTGGTTCAGGGCTCCTGACTCGTTGAAGGCGGCGGGGCAGAATGAATTGGGGTTCGAAAGTGGGAAGTAGTTTGGCGCGCAGAGCTGCGGGGACGCTGCTTCCGTTGCTCCTCGTCGCGTGCCGTTCGGACCAGGAAGTCCGAAAAGAGCAGGTCCCAGCGCCGCCGGAGCAGGCACCGGTTCCGGAGCCGGCGGCTCAGCCCGACACCACCCTGACGGGCAGCCTCACCTTCGTGGTGCCCGGCGAAGACAAGAAGGTCGCTTCGCTCGAGCAACTTCGTCGCGAGTTTTCTCTCGAGGAGGTCGAGTCCCAAGATCCGAACTACAGCGCGAAGAAGACCTTCTTCGCATTTCCCCTGCGCCCCGTCCTCGAGAAGTACGTCGGCTCCCTGGACGGAGCGCGTCTCCTTCTCACGGCCACGGACGGTTACTCGGTCGAGGTCGAGGCCGAGCGTCTCAACCAGGACGCCTATCTGGCGGTCGGAGACCGCGCTCCCGGCCGATTCGAACTCATCGGTGACCGCAAGGTCGATGCCGGGCCGAGCTATCTCGTTTGGAAGGGGGAGAAGTACTCCGACGAAAAGAAGCACCCACGGCCCTGGGGGCTCGTCGTGTTCGAAAAGCTCGATTCCGCCGATCGCTACGAATACACGCGTCCCGACGATGGATTCGGTGAGGACGAGGCCGCAAAGAAGGGATACGAGCTCTTCTCCGCGTCGTGCATCCGTTGCCACTCCATCAATCAGCAAGGGGGCAAACTCGGTCCCGATCTCAACGTTCCGCAGAACGTGCTCGCCTATCGTCCCGAGGACCAAGTTCGGGCCTACATCAAGGATCCGGCGACCTTCCGGTACAGCAGCATGCCGGCTCATCCCGCGTTTTCCGAGCAAGACCTCGACTATCTCATCGCCTATCTCAGACTGATGGGCGAACACAAACACGATCCCCATGAGAACTGAGGCAAACCGATGACGATGCTCCCCGAGATGATTCAGCGCTTTTCGCGCTTGCCCGACGCTCTTCGTTCTACTCTCGAAAGGAGCCTGGAGATCCCTCCCGGTAGTCGTCTCCGACGTTCGAACACTCTGCTCCAGCTTGGCTTCGACGTGACCGGAGTGGGCGCCTCGGAGTTTCCTTCCCGACTCCTCGTGCAGATCCTCTGCGAGGCCGGGATTCGAGCGCGTTACGTCCCGATTTCGACGTTCTCGGGCGAGGTTTGCGCGCCGAAGGACACCTGCCTCGTCGTCTTTTCTCAAGGACTGTCGCCGAACGCTCACCTCCCCCTGCGGGCCGCGGGTAGCTATGAAGAGAGCATCCTTTTCACCGGAGAGGGGGCCGTGCTGGGCGATGAGCTGTCCTCGCTGCTCGAGAGAGAGCCCGTCGTCTATCGGCATCCCCCCGAGAGCGAAGGAGGCGCGCTGCTGCGACTCTTGGGCCCCCCGTGCGCAGCTCTTCTGGGATTGCGTTGGGCGGCGGAGCTCATCGAGATGAGGCAAGGCTCGGCGCCGAGCTGGCTGCCGCTCCTCGCGAAGATCCCGGGATGCTATGATTCGAGCGCATCGACCGAGCTGTCCTTCGAAGGCGATCCGAGCGCTTGCGTCGCGCCCGGACCGCTCGTGGCCCTTGCTCCGACTCTGATGTGGAAATGGCAGGAGGCGTTGTACGCGCCCCTGGCACCGACTTTCGATTTGCTGGCTTTCGCCCACGGGCCCCTGCAGTCGATCGTAGGCAAGCGCTCGCTGCTTCTGACGCTCGAGCAGACCGAGGGGGAGCCGCTCATGACCAGCCTCCGGCGCGTGCTCGACCCAGACCATCATCGGGTCGTGGCTCTGCGCGCCTCGCTTCCCGCGCCCCTTTCCATCTTCGAGTACGACGCGGCCTTGTCGCGCATTGCCCTTGGAGAGATGCGTCGACGTCGGATCGATCCGGCAAACTGGCCTGGAAAGAAGGCGGACAAGCCTCTGTACGAGGTGGGTTCAGTCCGTTCTTGAGTTATCGGCCGATTCGCCTTCTAATTTACACATGGAGGTGGGAAAAGGCCGCTGGCTCGTCGCGTGCGCGCTCACTCTCGTCTCCTGCGGTGGCGGAGACGACGACGAAGACTGGGATTGCTACGTCCACACCGACACCATGATCTGCGAGTGTCTTTCCGGGGGAGGAGAATACGCAGGGACGCACGTGGAGGAGGTCGACGCCTGCGAATCGTACGCGCGCTGCTATGCGTACCTGGATGAGTTCTTCGAGGAGCCGGCTTGTAGTTGTGGCGGCGACGATTTTGCGCCGGACATGGGCTCGCTCGACGTGAGAGAAGTCTCCTCCTGCCCCGAGTGACGGCGCCGTTCGCGTGACCCTGGGGCGCGGACCCGGCCCATGCTCGGACAAGTGCTGTCCGCGCTGGGGGGCACAACGGCCCTCTTGCGTGTTATAGCGGCCCCGTGCCAGGAGAGCGTCCCAGATGAAGATTGTGCACGCCGCCGATCTCCATCTCGATAGTCCGCTGCGGGGTCTGTCGAGCTACGAGGGTGCTCCCCTTCACGAAGTGCGCAATGCGACCCGACGCGCGCTCGGCGCACTCGTCGACCTGTGTATCGAAGAGGACGCTGCGGTTCTCTTGATCGCGGGCGATCTCTACGACGGAGATTTCCGAGATTACTCGACGGCGCTCTATTTCTTGGAGCAGGTCGCGAGGTTGAAGCAATCGGGTACGCGAGTCGTTTGGCTGCGAGGGAACCACGACGCGGCCAACAAGATGACCCGTCACCTCCGGGGCGCAGACCACGTCTGGGAGCTGTCTCACGAAAGCCCGGAGTCGGTTGCCTTCGAGGACCTCGGACTCGTGATTCACGGGCAGGGGTATCAGACGCGCGACACGACGGAAAACCTCGCGCTCTCCTATCCGGCCCCGCGAGGTGGCCTCATCAACATCGGCCTGTTGCACACGGCGCTCGATGGACGACAGGGCCACGCCCTGTACGCGCCCTGCACTTCGGCACAGCTCGCGGCGCGCGGGTACGATTATTGGGCGCTCGGGCACATCCACAAGCGGGAGGTCGTCTCCGAAGAGCCGTACATCGTGTTTCCCGGCAATCTCCAGGGGCGACACATCCGAGAGACCGGGCCCAAGGGGGCGACGGTCATCGACATTGCCTCGGACCGCGTGGTGGGCGTGACGGAGCGCGCTCTCGATTCGGTGCGGTGGGAACTTGCCGAGGTCGACGTTTCGAACGTGACTCACTGGGCCGATGCGGTGGACGCCGCCGTCGCGAAGATGTGCAGCCAGCGCGATCAGATCGGCGACCGCGTTCTGTCGGTGCGCGTGCGATTCGTGGGAGCGTCCCCGATCCACGGTTCGTTGTTTCGTGAGCAGCTGCGCCTGGAGAACGAGCTCCGGGCGCAGGCCGTCGACCGCGGGGACATCTATCTCGAGCGCGTGCAGCTCGCCACGGTGGGCAGGATGGGTGCCGAGGCGCTTTCGGAGCGCCGCGACGCGCTCGGCGACCTTTTCCGCGACATCGACAAGGTCCATCACGACGCGGACGCCAAGCGCGAGTTGTGGGACGCTCTCATTCGTCCTCTTTCTTCGGTCTCGGCGGAGCTTTTGAGGACCGAAGAGATCGATCCCGACGAGATCCTCGTCGAGGCGAGGGGGCTGCTCGAGGGAGAGCTGCTCGATCCGTCCGCCGAGGAGGACGCTTGAGGTTCGACGAACTGCATCTTCGCGCTTTCGGTCCCTTCACGGACGAGGTTCTTGACTTGCGCGGTGGCGCTCCGGGGGGCCTTCACGTCATCTACGGACCGAACGAGGCGGGGAAGAGCACTTCCTTGCGCGCCGTGACGGGGCTTTTGTTCGGGATCCCGCACCGCACCGGCGACGCTCATCTCCACCCCTCGAACAAGCTCAGTGTGAGCGCCATCGTCTCTGACGGGGGGACGAGCCGTGAGCTCGTGCGGCTCAAGCGGCGCAAGGACGACTTGGTCGATGGCGAGGGGCATCCGATTTGTCCCGACCCCCTCCCGCATTTGCTCGGGAATCTCGACGAGAAGTCGTTCACCTCGAGATTCGGACTCGATCAAGTGGAGCTCGAACGAGGTGCGGAAGCGCTGCTGGGCGGGAGCGAGCAGGGACTTTTCGCAGCGGGCACGGCTGGGGCCACGGTGCGCCGCTTGCTCGAGAGACTCGAACAGTCGACGGAGGAGCTCTATCGGCAGCGCGGCGCCAAGCCGCGGCTCAATCGGGCCCTCGTCGAGTACGAGAGGATTTCTCGTGAGGCGCGGCGGGCCGAGAGGCCGCCGGAAAAGTGGCTCGAACAAAAGCGCGCCCACGAGGAGGCACGCGACAGAGTCAAGAAGCTCCGGCAAGAGCGCAACGAAGTGCGCACCGAGCTGCGCCGCCTCAATCGTCTCAGGGCCGTGCTCTCGGATCTGACCGCGTGGCAGGAAGCTCGCGCCCGCAGAAGCGCCCTCGGTGACGAACCGCAGCTCCCGGAAGACGCCACGGAGATACGACAGGAATGCGAGCGCAGGCTGGCAGCCTCTCATGTGGAGGCGCGGCACCTGCAGACGGAAATCGCCGGGTACGAGGCGGAGCTCTCGGCTCTGCCTCCCGAGTCGCCGCTCGTCGAGGTCGACGACGAGCAACTGCAGCTCGCAAATCGCGCGGGCACGGCCATTTCTGCACGCAAGGACCTCCCCAAACGCCAGGCAAGCCTTCTCGAACAGGTGCGCCAGATCCGAGAGATCCTTTCGGATCTCGGCGTGACCGCCGCCGAGGGCGAGGAACTTTCACGAGCGAGGAAACTCCTCCCGAGCGCGCACGCGACAGCCACCCTCCGGGCGCTGTCGACCGAGTACGGCTCGCTCGCCACAGCGGCCGAGGGCGCAGACAAGGCCTACGCCGCGCGAGAGCGGGAGGTCGCGCGCCTCGAGGAGCCGCTGCAGGAGGAGCCCATGTCGGCGGACGCACTTTCCGCACTGGAGGCCGCCCTCGCCGACGCTCAGGCGATCCAATCGCAGTTCGCGGCGCTCGTCGAAGATGAAGACCTACTGGTCAAGGCGAGGAGCGATGTCGCGACGCTTCGCGCCGAACTCGGGACCGAGGTTCCGTGGAAGGACCTCGCGGCGCTCGTGCCCGCCGCGGCGCCGACGGCCGCAGCGGTGAGCCGCTACCAGAGCCTTTATTCCGAGCGCTCCAAGCTCGAAGACCGAGTCGCCGCGGCGAACGCCAAGAAGGTAGACCTCGAAGGGCGTGTGGCCGCCGAAAGGGACGCCGACATCCCCACCGAGGAGCGTTTGCTGGCCGCGCGCGTGGAGCGCGACGGTCGACTCTCGGAGCTCGAAAGCGCTCCGACGGCCGCAGGTTTCGAGGTTTTGCGCGGGAACATCAGTCTCGCCGACCAGATTTCCGACCGCCTGAGACGCGAGGCCGACCGCGTCTTTGCTCTCGCGAATCTCAAGCGCGAGCTCGAGCGGGCGACGGCGGATCTCCAGGCTCAGGAAGGTGAGCTCGAAAAGGTGACCGCGGCCATCGCCGCTTCGGATCGAGCGCAAAAGCAGCTTTGTACGAAGCTCGGTCTCACCGCTCCCGTGCAGGCCGCTCTGACGGAACCCGTGTTCGATCGAGTGCGCACGCTCGTCGAGGCCGAATCCCGGTGCGAGATGCTCACGGAGGGCATTCGTCGGAAACGCGAGGCCATCGAAGCACAGGAATCCAAGTTGAGGGCGAGGCTTCCCGGAGCGGCGCCCGAGGATCAACTCCCGGCGCTCATCGTTCTCGGGGGGAGGACCCTCCGCTCGGGGCTCCAAGCGCTCGAGGGGCGCCGGCAACGCGCCGACTCTTTGGCCCGCGCTCACTCCGCGCTCGAAGAAGCGGCTAGCGCCCGGGCGGCGGCGGATCGCGCTCTTTCGGAATGGCGCGACAAATGGACTCGCCACCTCGCTTCCCTCGGGCTTTCCGAGGAGACGACGGTGTCCGTAGCTCAAGAGGCGCTTTCGGCCTTCGAGAGGCTCGGGCGGGTGCTTCAAGAGGCCGACAATCTCGAGCGACGGATCTCCGGAATGTTGCGAGACACGGACGCCCTCGCCGCGGACGTGCGCGCCGTACTCAAGCGTCACTTGCCCGATCTTCTCGATCTCGATCCGGTGGACGCAGCGCTCCAGCTCCAGGAACGGATCCGCGCGGCCCGGCGGGCGAGTGACGAACGAGCCCGCTACCGGCGCATCATCAGCGAGAGGAAGTCCGCTCTCAGCAAGGTCGAGTCGACGGTCGCCTCCGCGGAGGATCAGCTCGCTCGCCTGGTGCGCTTGGCTGGGGTCGAGGACGCCACGGAGCTCCCCGCGATCGAGGAGAAGAGGCGTGAGATCCGAGCGCTGTCCACGAGGCTCGAGGTGCTCACCAAGTCGCTCCGCGAAAAGGGCGAAGGCTCTTCCCTCGAAGAGCTCGAGCAGGAGGCCGCGAGATGGCAGGGCAAGAGTCGCCTGCTCATCGAGCGCGTGGATGAACTCGAGGAGCAGAGCGAAGAACTCGAGGAAGCCTATCGTGCGGCCGAGCGCGACGAGGCCGGGACGGAGCTCGGGCTCGGCATCTACAAGTCCGAGGACGTCGTCTTGGCTCGCCAACAGGTCTCGATTCGTGCTTCGGAGGCTCGAGGCCTCCTGCGCGAGTATCTCGTCAAAAAGGCGGCCCATCACCTCCTGAGAGCCCAGATGGAGAATTACGCCGAGCGCTTCTCCGGGCCCATCCTCAGTCGCGCGAGTTCGCTCTTCGAGCGGATGACTCTCGGTCGCTACAAGAAGCTCAGCATCGGGCTCGGCGAACGGACTCTGCGCTGCGTGCGCGACGGACAAGAGCTCGACGTGTCGCAGCTCAGCCGAGGCACGCGCGCCCAGCTTTACTTCGCTCTGCGCCTGTCGAGTCTCGAGACGTATTTCGCCGATCAACCCGCCGTTCCGCTCGTGTTCGACGACCTTTTCGTCGATTTCGACGACGACCGAACCACTGCCGCGTTCGAGGTGCTTTCGGAGCTGGCCCAGAGCGTGCAAGTCCTTTACTTCACGCATCTCGCGCGGGACGTGGAGGCGGCGCACGATTCCGTCCCCCCGGGAATCCTTTTTACTCACCGTCTGAGCGTGAGCTGACGAGGCAAGGGAGCGCCCCGCGTCAGTCCCTCGGCGCGGGGGTTGCTCGGTCGCCCATCGGGTTCTAACACCAGGGGCGTGAGGACCTTCGCACGACTTTCGCTCCTTTCTCTCGGCCTTTGCCTCGTCGCCTGCGACAAGAAAGAGGAAAAGCCCGCACCTGCGCCGTCTCCGGAGCCCAAGGCTGCTCCCCAAGAGGCGCCCCCTCCCGCGCCCGAAGAGCCCAAGGAGGCGCGCCCCAAAAAGCCCCTCAACGTCCTCCTCCTCACCGTGGATGCCCTGCGCGCGGACATGCCGTGGACGACCTACGACAAGGAGATCGCCCCCAATCTCACGAAGCTCGCCAAGGAGTCCGTCGTCTACACGAACCACCGTTCGGTATCGAGCTACACCGCGCAGACCGTCGCCACGATGATGACGGGGCGCTACGCGTCGACTCTCTATCGTACCGGGCTGTTCTTCACGAACTACTTCGACTCCAACGACTGGATCACCGAGACGATGCAGGAAAAGGGGATCCGAACGATGGCTGTGCACGCGCACCTCTATTTCGATCGCGCTCCCGGCTTGAAGCAGGGCTTCGACATCTATCAGATGGTGCCCGGGCTGACCTGGAACGCGCAGACCGACGAAAGCATCACGAGCCAAAAGAGCATCCCCGAGATCATCAAGCTGCTCGAGAATCCGGAGAACACCAAGGGCCAGTTCTTCCTGTGGACGCATCTGATGGACCCGCACGATCAGTACGTCAAACACGAAGAATCGCCCGACTTCGGCAAGGATAACCGCGGACGTTACGACAGCGAGGTTTGGTACACGGACATGTGGCTCGGCAAGCTCTTCGAGTTTGCCAAAAAGCAGCCGTGGTGGGACCAAACGGCGATCATCATCAGCGCCGATCACGGGGAGGCGTTCGGCGAACACGACATGTACAAGCATGCGTTCGAGGTGTGGGACGTGCTCACCCGGGTCCCGCTCATCGTCAAGGCGCCCGGGGCCGAACCGAAGGTCATCGACGAGCCCCGCACGCACATCGATCTCGCTCCCACCATCATGGACCTGATGCGGCTCGATCCGCTCGAGGGATTCCAGGGGGAGACCCTCGTCCCCGAGATCTACGGCAAGGAAGAGCCCAAGAGCCGCGAACCGCTCATCTTGGAGCTGGCCGAAGATTCGAACAACCCCGCCCGCCGCGCCATCATCGTGGGCGACTACAAGCTCATCGTTTTCGAGGGCTGGAAGAAGCAGCTCTACAACTTGAAGGACGATCCGGGCGAGGAGAAGGACCTCTCGGAAGACATGCCCGACAAGGTCAAGGAGCTCGACGCCAAGCTGAAGGAGAAGTTCGACGCTCTGCCCGTCATTGCCCCGTTCGGCGGGAACAAGCTCCGGAGCGGCAAGATCGCCACCGGTCCCAAGGGGCCGCCCAAGGAAGAGAAGAAAGAGGACTAGGTCATCTCAGCGACCGCGCGCGGGAAACAAGTAGCTCTCGTTCGCGCGCGTTGTCCGTGAGGGAAGCGGCGCGCTCGAATTCGGCGCGTGCCTCCGCCGCGCGCCCGAGTTTCAGGAGGAAGTCTCCGCGCACGCTCGGAAGGAGGTGGTACGAGCGCAAGAGCGGCTCGTCCAGGAGCTCATCGACGAGCTCGAGTCCCGCAGCCGGTCCGAACGCCATCGATACGGCGACGGCACGATTGAGCTCCACGACGGGCGATTGAGTGACCTCGACGAGGCCGTCGTAGAGCGCGACGATCCTCTGCCAGTCGGTCTCCGCTCCGGTGCGGGCGCGCGCGTGGCAAGCGGCGATGGCCGCTTGGAGAGCATAGGGGCCGAGGGGCCGAGCGAGCTCCTCGGCGCGCGCGAGGGCCGCGAGGCCTCGGCGGATGAGGAGTTGGTCCCAGCGCGATCGGTCCTGATCGAGAAGGAGAATGGGTTCGCCCGTCTTGGTGACGCGTGCCCGGGCGCGCGAGGCCTGGATCTCCATGAGCGCCACGAGACCGTATACCTCGGAGTCGTCGGGCACCAAAGCCGAGACGACCCGTCCCAGCCGAAGGGCGTCGTCACACAGTTCGGTGCGCATCCAGTCTTGTCCGCGCGTTGCGGCATAGCCCTCATTGAAGATGAGATAGATGACCTCCAGGACCGAGGGGAGGCGCGCAGCGAGCTCAGCGCCGCGGGGAACCTCGAAGGGCACATGAGCCTCGGCGAGCGTGCGCTTGGCGCGAACGATGCGCTGCGAGATCGTGGGCTCGGCGACCAGGAAAGCGCGGGCGATCTCGTCGGTCGTGAGTCCGCCAAGGAGACGCAGGGTGAGCGCAGCACGCGCGTCCGTCGACAGAACCGGGTGGCAGGCGACGAGGATCAGCCGCAAGAGATCGTCGCCGACGTTTTCATCGATGGCAGTCGCGATCTCCGGCGCCGGGGTCTCCATCGCCGCCGTGTACTCGAGCGCGCCGTGCTTGCGTTCGAGCATCTTACGGCGGCGGAGCTGATCGATGGCGCGGTTCTTTGCCGCGGCCATCAACCATGCGCCCGGGCTGTCCGGGATGCCCGAAGCGGGCCACCGTTCGAGCGCGGTGACGAGGGCCTCCTGCGCGAGATCCTCGGCGAGGTCGATATCGCGCACCATCCGCACGAGTCCGCCGATCAGCCGAGCGGACTCGATGCGCCAGACTGCTTCGATAGCCGCGCGCGTTGCTCCCTCCATCGTGCCTCGTCAGACCGCCTAGCTCAGGACTTTTGTTGGCGCGCGAGTTCCTCGCGCAAGCGATCTTCACGCGCGTGCGCCTCGGGGGTGAGCGCGTCACCGAAGTCCTCGGCTTCGTAAATCGGGCGGATCTCGATCTCCGATTCCTCTCCGGGCATCGGATCGGGGCAACGCCTGACCCATTCAACGGCCTCGTCGAGGGATTTCACCTGCCAGATCCAGTAGCCCGCGACGAGCTCCTTGGTCTCGGTGAACGGTCCATCGATGACCTTCTTCGGCCCACCCGAGCCGGTGAAGCGTACGCGCTTGCCGTGGCTGCTGGGCTTGAGCCCATCGCCCGCCAGCATGACACCCGCCTGCACGAGCTCCTCGTTGAACTTGCCCATCTTCTCCATGAGCTCGTCGAACCCCTCAGGGGCTCTCGGATCGCCGGGCAAAATGCCCGCCTCGGAATTGTTCGTTGCCTTGACCATGACCATGACTCGCATTGTTCTTGCTCCGTTTCGCTTTGATTGACTTATGGTTGCTGTGCTGCCTGAAACTCGATCGGGCGCACTTCGCATTCGCCCTCGAAATCGGGCCAGTGCTTGCGGTGCAGTTCCATGAATTCGGTGGCGAGCCTCAGGATGTCGGCCTTCGATTCGGCCTTGAGGATGGCCCAGCCGCCGATCACCTCCTTGCTTTCGGTAAATGGCCCATCCGTGGTGGTGAGCTTGCCCTTCTGAAGGCGCACCCGGAAGCCGTCCTTGCTCGGGGCGAGGCCTCCCGTGTCCACGAGGGCACCCTCCTTGGCGAACTTCTCGATGAGCTGTCCCATCGCTTGCATCATGGCTGCTGGTGGTTCTGCTTCCCGGAGCTTTTCCGAGCTGCGCATAAAAGTGAGGTAATTCATGATTCGGTCCTTCCCATTGGGGTTTCATTCGGACGACGAATCAGATCACGCCAGATCGACACGCCCGTGTCTTTTTTCTCGAATTCATTTCGTTTCCCGAAAAACCAATAGTTATCAAGATGTTGCCGGGCGAGGGGCGCGTCCACCCGGCGCGAAGGGCTAGCCGGCCGGGCCGTCAGAGGGCGCGCCCATACCCGGACGAAGTCACCGCGAACGATCGTCAGTCCGTCGCGAGATCCAGATTCGTCAGTTCGACGTCGAATCGGTGACTCACACCCGCGCCTCCCGTAAAAGCGGGGGCGTCGATCTGGAGCGAGCATGTTCCGCTTTGGATGATAGGGATCGATTCGTAGAGCAGGGAGCCCCCATATTGCTCGTCGGGCGGCGCGCACGCGCGGCTCTCGACGGGACACACATCGGGCGTGAGGGAGGTGACCCAGAACTCTCCGGGATCGGGCGCGCCACAGAGCCTCTCTCCATCGCGGAGTACCCACCGGGCGCGCACGTCGAGATGCGGCGCCTCGCCGACGAACTCGTAACTCCCACCGTCCTCCAAATCCCAATCCCCGCGGGCGACGATGCCGCTCAACCAAAACGCCAAGTGCACGTCGTCGAGTTCCTCGGGCTCGAGAACCTGAAGCTCAACCGACGACGACCCGTCGGCGAGAGCAACGGTCACGGTACCGGCGCCCACCGGAACCACGCTCGACAGGGACTGCAGCTGTTCGCTGGGAGCTTCGAGCTCGACGGTGCCGCTCGTCGTGACGGAAAGCGCCGGCTGCGGGATGTTCGTCGGGTAGACGATCTCCCCCGAACTATCCCGGGCCCGGATCCTCACGGGCAGAGGGCGACCCGATGCGATAGAAGACGCGCACCCTTCAGTGAGTTCGACGGCCCACTCGAACTCTTCTGCTTGGATGACGAGAGAATAGACGAGGGGCGTCTCCATGGGCTCCCCGTCACAGTCAGCGGCACTCGGGCTCGTGAGAACGCCGCGTACCTCCACGAGAGATTCACCCGCCCCATCGGCCTCGATGAAAATGACCGATGGCCCATCCGTCTCGGTCACCCGCACCTCGCCTTCGATGACCTCGATCGAATCGATGGAGAACGTTGCCTCGGACTCGCCACACCCGAGGATGAAGACCGAGCCGAGCGGCAGGCGGACGCTGCTGGGAGCCTCCGTCCCGAGGGCGAGGGGTACGACCGTTTCGGAAACGAAATAGTCTCCCGACAGGTCGTCGGTGAAAACGACGAAGGGCACTGGCGCTTCGGCTCGGATGGAGGCGGGGAGCTGCAGGGGATCCGTGAGCGTGACCGCTCGTTCGTCGTCCGTGCATTCGGGGTGCTCGGGGTCGTTGGGGTGCTCGGGGTCGTTGGGGTCCTCATCGCCGTCCCCCGTCATGCCGCCCGTGGCGTCTGACTCCGTAGGCGGTGAGTGGGGTGCAGGCACTTCGTCTCGCTCCACCTTTCCGCAGGCAGTCGCGAACCAAAGGCCTGTGAGTGCGACTGGGAGCGCGCTGCTTCGCGACAAAGGGCGGATCATGCTGGAGTGTAGGTGTGTCGTGGTGTGGTTGCTAGTCGGGGGGGGGCGCAGGGGAGCTGGGCTGGACGAACTCGTCAGCCGAGGCCAAATGTTGGGTGCGGGTGACTCGCTCGTGAGAGGGGCCACGGGGTCGCGCCTCAGCAGGAAGAAGGGCTTTGTCCGCGGAAAGCCGGGGAGCTTGGGGGCGGGACCGGCGGGGAGGAGGATCAGCGTTTTTCGAAGAGTTGGGGGTTCTTCTGGATGAAGGTGTCAATCCATCGTTCGATGAACGAGTCCTTACGCCCGCGTGAGAGGTAGACGTAGCCCAAGAGGGAGATCACCGAAGCTCCCACGGTGTTGACGATGAGGTCCCACATCGTGTCGGTCAGGCCCGATGGATCATCGAGCATTGGTTTTTGCATGGTCGTGCCGACGAGGACATCCATCCCGTATTCGAAGATCTCCCAAAGCGCCCCCAGGCTGACTGCAAACTGAAATGAAAAGAGCGCGACGAATCCTGCCGTCATTTCGAGGTGCACATCCGTCGACTCGTTGAGCACGTAGACGAGCAAGAACCCTACGAGGCCGAGCGCCAACCCAGAGCCTGTGTGAAGAGCGATGTCCCACCACCAGATCTTCGTATAGTAGCCTCGCATTTCTCCCAAGAAGAGGGTCGCAAAGACGAACACGACGCCGATCAGTTCGAACTCAATGGGGATGGAGAGGCGAAACCAGCGCTTGAGTAGCAGCGGCGAGAGGACAATCGCCAAGATCCCCAGCGCAGATGCGGCGTTGAGCCAGTGTCCCGAAAGTAGCGAATAGGCGAGCTCTAGGCCGAGAACTGCGCGAATGAAGAAGCGGATGAGATGCTGGAGCGAAAACCGAAGCGCCATGTCGCGCATCCTACCCCAACGAGACGGGTTTGGGTGGGGCGCGACATAGTGACGTTCACAGGTTCCAGTCGCCAGCGGCTTCGGGCTGGTAGAGGATTTCCACGACTTTGATGCGCCGTACTCCTCCAGGCATCTTCCACTCGATCTCTTGCCCCTCGCGGAGGCCGAGGAGCGCGCTCCCGAGAGGTGCAAAAACGGAAACCTGGTTCTTGGAAACGTTCGCGTCCCGCGGATAGACGAGTCGCACCGTGCGCCTCTTGCCCGACTTGACGTCTTCGTACGTCACCTCGGAGTTCATGGTGACGAGAGTACGAGGCGCCTCCTTTTGATCGATGATTTTCGCGCGCGCGAGCTCGGAGTCGAGGCGCTCGACGTCGAATTCGGAAGCCGAATTCATGGCCTCCTGGACGCGATCGAAGTCCTGAGCGGTGACCACGAGTGAATGATGGTTCGACATGATGGTTGTCCTTTCTGCGATGCGCGGCGCACCAGACGGACAAGCAAGAACGCTCCGCCCGGTATGCGCCGGGCGGGTGATGGGTCTTACGAATTCATCGAAAGCTCACACGCCGGCGCGCCACCGCATGGTGGTGCGGCTCCAAGCGGCATCGGTGCGGCTCCAAGCAGCATCGGTGTGGCTAGGGGCGGCATCGGCTCGGCTCGAGCGGGCGCTGGTGCAGGAGTGAATCGCATTTCCTTTGGTCTAGCTCGGAAAACGTGTCGTTCAACCCAGAACCCGCCGCTCGATTGTCCAAAAGCTCTTCGATCGTGGAACCTTCCCACGTTTTCGGCCCGAAACTATTTTCTATTCATGGTGAATCGAACACGTGGCCCGTCAGCGAGTCGCTCCTCGTGCGGCACGAGAAGTGGTTCTTCCTGTGCGCCGTCCCTGAGCACCGCCATCGTTCCCGTCGCCGTGGATGTCGCGCCGATTTCCGTCACTGCGGAAGCCGTGCTGCGAGTTCGGCGGCATCGCGGACGACGCGGATGTTTTCCGTCGCAATTTCGCGGAAGCCTTTTGAGACGAGTTCGTGCTGGCTGACGGACTCCCAGAAGAAGGTGGCCATCTGGGCTGCGGCGAGCCAAATGGGTCCGTCGGCGGGCGAGGGCATGGGCGGGGCCAAGGCTGGGGTGGTGACGTGGCCCTGGCGCGGGGAGTAGAGCATCGGGGACATGTCGTAGGCCGGGGCCACGCGTTCGGGGCGGAGGGGGTCCGTTTCGCTCGTGCAGAAGGCCAGGTTGTGGGCGTGCATGTCCGTGTTGGCGATGAGGCGGCCGAAGGCTGCGAGGAAGCGGATCGGGAGCTCGACTTGTCGGGGGAGGAGCTTTTCGCGGACGAGGGCTGTGGTGAGATGGAGCCAGTCGCGCTCAGCACTTCCGACCCACTCGGCACCGAGATCCCCCAGATGGATCACACCGCGGCGGCCGAGTTCGGTGCGATCGAAGCGCGCGATTTCCAGGAAAACCATCTCGCCCTCAATGAGGATTTCAGAGCGCGCGGCGGGGACGGTCGCAAAGTGGAGCGTCTCGAGGGCCAGGTGTTCGCAGATGAGGAGATCGGCGATGCGGCGTCCGACGACCTGACTCGTGGGGGGGGAGAATTTCACGAGCACCGGGCCGCTGGTTTCGGTGGCGCTCAGGAACTTGGGCTGCTCGCCGGCCGCTGAGGAGCCGGCGGTGTATTTCAGCTGCTCGCCGGCCCGGCGGGAGTAGGCCCTGCCCCGGTCGGCCTTCCGGAGGAGCGGAGCCGGGGCACGCAGCTGCTCGAGGTAGAGTTCGAAGGCGGTTTCGCCGACGATGAAGTCGCCCGGGCCGTCGCTTCCGAACCGAGTCAGGTAGCGCAGGACATCGTCGCCGGACCAGTAGGTGATGCTGTCGGGGACCTCGAGCTCTGGGTGGCGCGCTGGGATCTGACGCCCGAGGTAGCCCGCGGGACGGAGACCCTCGAGAAAGTACGGGAGGTCGTCGAAGGGACGCGAGCTTTTCGGAGCACCTTCGAAATTACAATAGTAGCCTGTCTCTCCAATAGGGGTGAGCCGTGCGAACAGCTCGCTACGCCCGGCAGGAAGGATGCGATAGACCGGGATCGGCCCGGGATCGAGACCGCGCACTTGACGGCGGGCAAAGTAGCGGCGGCCGCGCCGCTCGCCGACAGAGAGGACGCGGCCTTCGAGAGCCGCGAGGGCGCGGGCGACGGTGGCGTCGGAGACGCGGAGCCGGAGGGAGAGATCGGGGAGCTTCCAGCCGGAGCCGTCGCTCAGCAGGCCCAAGAGGCGGGTGCGGTAGTCGGCTGGAGTCATGTGTGAAGAATAAAATGATGATTAAAAAATGCAAAAAGACTAGACATAAGTCTCGGAAAATAAAAGAAAATATTGTGTATGTGTGTGCTAAAATGAGGAATAAATGAAGTGAAATCGTGAATTGGGAGGCGAGGCGTCCATTCCAGCGTCCCAGGGTCGGTTACCGGCGGTGAGCCGAATGCCCGGGCGCCGGTGCCTCGCTCGTGAGCGGCGTTTCACTGGGAGGGTGACTTTCGAGTCACCTTTCTTTGTCGCGGCACTCAGCTGAAGATGAACATCGTCGGTAGCAAGGCGCTGCGCGCTGCGCACCACTCAGAGACCGCTTCCCATGAATATTCAGGTTCTCATTGATTCAACGGTCCGCCAAGTGACCGTCCTCATCGCTCAGCTTGCGACATCGGGCGGTATGCGCACCCCTCTGGCTCGAGTGGCCAATCAGGTCTTCGTCGAACTCGCTCGTGAACTCGAAGCCCAGGGCGTCAGCCGAAAGGTGAGCGCCGACATGTTCGGGATGGCTCTGCGCGCCTACATACGCAAGGTTCACCGTCTCAGTGAGGGAGAAACCTTCACGGGGAAGACCTTGTGGCAGGCGGTCCTCGAGTTCGTTCAGGCCGAGGGAATGGTCGCCAAGACTCGCCTCCACGAAAGGTTTCGTCACGACGGTGAGCGAGAAGTCTCTTCGATCATCCGCGATCTGATCGACAGCGGGCTTGTTTTTTCCTCGGCAAGTGGAGAGGCGACGGTCTTGCGCGCGGCCACGGACGAGGAATTGGGTCGTTTCTCTGCTCTCTTGGGCGGTGAACGGCTGGACGAACTGGTCTGGGTGCTGGTTTATCGCCACGGTCCGCTCACCATTTCAGCCCTTGCCGAGCGCCTCTCGCAACCCATCGCGGAGGTGGAGAAGGTGGTCCAGAGGCTCGTGGACTTGGACCGCTTGCAAAGAACGAAGGAGTCCATTTCCGCGCGAGAGTTCGTGGTTCCGCTCGGGACTTCCGAAGGCTGGGAAGCCGCCGTTTTCGACCATATCCGGGCAGTCGTGCAGACGATCTGCCAACGGCTCCAAGAAAGCTCGCGCGGAGGCGATCCAGGAGGCGTGGTCGGCGGCAGCACCTATACCTTCGACGTCTGGCCCGAGCACCCCCTCTATCATGAGGTGCGGAGCCATCTCGCCGAAAGTCGCGCGCGGCTCGGGAAGCTGCGCGAGCGCGTGGAAGAGTTCAACCGGGACAACTCGGTACCAGAGGATTTCGAAGAAGTCGTTGCGTATGTCGGGCAGTGTGTCTTCGAGCGCCAGTCAAAGGGTCAGGGATGAAAAACGTGAAAGTACAGAAACAAGTGGAAACGGGAGGACGGCGCGTCCGTTCCTTGGGGCTAGTCCTGTTCGTGGCGGGGCTCGCTACGGCGTGCTTTGGGGAAGCCGAGCCTGATGAACCCACGGTCGGCTCGGAGTCCCATTTCCTTCGCCTCTGTGAAGAAACGTGTGCGGATGGCCTCGATTGCATCGCGGGGATCTGCACCTCGCCGTGCGTCGTGGGAGATAGCGAGAGTTGTGAACAGTTCCCTGCGGCCGCATGCACCAACCAGAGCGTGGAGCCGGGCGAAGTCGCGGTGTGTGACGTTCCGTGCTCCGGAGATGTCGACTGCTCAGTCTTGAGCCAAGACCACGCCTGTTGGGACGGATTTTGTCGGGCGCCGATGTGGAAGACAGCGGTGGACTTCGGCTCGTACGACTTCACCGTACCCTATTGGACCATACCAGTGGACGCCACTTCGGAAACGCAGATCAGGTGCACCGACCTCGCGCTTCCCTATCTGGAGGATGGAACCCTCGCCTGCAAGTACGTCGAGGTGAGCAGTCGAGACGCAGACCGTGATTGCCAGTTGGCGGCGCGCCGGCCCGTCTCCGCTGCTGTGGAAGAACTCATCCGTGCTCACTGGGACCCCTATTGCGAAGGAGCCGATGATGAGTGCGATGAATACGTCTTCTGCGAGATCGAGCAACTGAGCGGCGCGGCCAGAGACGCGTGCTACTTCGATGCGGAGGAATCCGGCACCCTCAAGACATCGGGATTCTGTGCGATCAACCCGACGTTACAAGACGCCCAAGGGAGCTACGTCGCTGGCGGTGGTCCCGACGGGACGAATTCATTCGTCGACGTGTGCCCCCAGGCCTACAGCGCTAGCGCATTCCGTCATGTTGGGGCGGCCCAAACATTCGACTTCGCCTACCTCGTGTGTGGTTCGGGGCTCTGAGTTCCTCGCGGGACGCGGCGGTGAGTCGACCGCACATCGTTTTCGCCGGGTGGCACGTATGGTGCATTGCCCTGGCTTCGATGATGTTTGCGGAACCCACCGCCACAACCCTGGGACGGTTACTCCACGTGCGTGGAGATCAGCGGCTCCAACATCCACCGTACGGTGCAGATCACTCGTCGAAGCGAGAGCTACGGCTACTACGTCTACGTGAGGGGCACGGCCCTCGATGAGGTGATTGGCTGCGGAGCCAACAAGCCGACGGACATGGGGATCGTGCTCGAGGTGGTGGGGGAGGGGGGCGTGCGCTAGCGAGGGCTGGCGGAATTTCGCGTGATCGAGTTTCGCGTGAGTCAGCGCGCGGGGAGTATTCCGAAGGAGTGGGAGTAGCGGGGGAGGTAGTCGGTGAACTTGCCCCGTGCTGGGATGGCCGGGTGGTGGGGGGAGTCGGGGTGCCGCCAAAATAGGAGGCGCCCCCCGACGAGTCTTGCCTCAACCCGCCGGAAGGGGGGCGAGCGTGCGTTCAATTGCTGCTTTTCGGAGCTTTCCCATTCCGATGCTCCAGCCCAGGGTGAATCTGGGGTTGAGATCGATCAGGTGGGGCTTGGTCGTGCACTCGGCGGAGCACCTCGACAGGGGGATGTGCTGGGACGACGAGACGCGTTGTCGCTAGGAGCGAGGGGGCGTGGGCGGGAGCCGCGGGGAGGCTGGTTTGGCGGGGCGTGGGGGTCGGTTCACAGTGTTGACTTATGGTGGGCGAGCGTCGTGGTAGTATGGGTTCGATGACCGAGTCGGAAAGAGATGTGCGGTTTGGGGCTCTACCTCGGGACGTTCAGGACGAGTCCGGGGTGGATCTCTTACAGCTCAAGAAGCAGCTCAAGCTCTCGGTAGAGGAGCGCCTTTTGAATCTCGAGAGGCAGATTGAGTTCGCGCGGGAGCTGCGCGGCTCTGCACGACGATGAATTTTCGCGACGCACTCAGTGTGCTCGACAAGCACGGGGTCAAGTACGTGCTGGTTGGCGGGGCGGCGGTTTGTGGCTCACGGGTCAACGCTGATGACTCAGGACCTCGACATTCTGTATCAAGTCGAGGAGGCCAACGTGAGGCGGTTGCTTTCAGCATTCGAGGAACTCGATGCCTACGCGTTCAACGATCCGCGGAAGCTCAGGTTCGGCTTCGATCACTTGAACAATCACGGTCACCATCTCGCCGACACGAGGGCGGGTCGCATCGATGCCCTGGGATCAATTGGACTGCAAGGTGAGATCCACTACGAAGATCTGCTGGAGGACGCCGTCGAACTCGACGTATTTTCCGTGAAGATCCTTTGCATCTCGCTGGAACGCCTGATCGCAGTGAAGCGCGAGCTGGGACGCCCGCGCGACCAAGCGGCAGTGCTCGAGCTGGAAGCTCTCAAGCGGCTCCAGGAGGACGGCTGACGCGCGGGGCAGTGCTGCCACCCGACGTAACAGAGGCGCTCGATGGGCGAGTTTCAACCGCGCGAAGGGCGCGCGCGGACCCGCGGCGGCGTCCTGACTGCGGCGCTCGTTCCGGCGGCGCGTGCTTTCGAAGCGCTCGAGAGGCGTCGGCTCGGGAGGGCGCGTCAATTCGCGGCAGTGGGAAGGGCGACATCCAAGCCGACATGTTGCTGCACGGACTCGGTCTCGGGGAGGAGGAGCCCCGCTGGGAGCCGCTCGAGTAGCCGTCGACTCGGTAGGAGGCGCCGGAGCGCGATCTCGGCTACGGTGTTGTGCTCCGTGGGGAGGTAGTAGGAGCTGTTCTTTTTCTCGATGCCCAGGCGGAACGGGTATTTTGCCGTGAAGAGCGACGCCAACGCATCGCGCGTCTGGGGGGCGGTGGTGAGCGCATTCTTGAACCAGGTGGCTTCCTCCCGGAACTTGTCTAGGTTCGGGGATGTCTTGCGCTCGTACCCGGCGAAGTGAAGTCGATCGGGTCGCAGCGCATCGACCATGAGCAGAAGGACGTTCATTTTTTCCGGGAGCTGCTCGGGGCGAGGGATGTGAGGCGCGGGGACGGGCTCGTACTTCTCTGCGTCACGCCCGGAACAATACTCGTCGATCCCGTTGCGTGGGATCTCGATCCCCCCGGGAAAGACGTTGCGATTTGTGTCGTCGCAGTCCTTGCCGAAGAGATAGGGGGAGAACCCGTCTCCATCGCTGTCCGTGGCTCGCTCCACCCCCGCGACGAGCACGCTCAAGTAGGGCGCTTGGAACAGCACAGCGCGTATTGCCGCAGGGGGCGCTTGATTGGGGAGCAGGAGAGCCGGCAGCGAGGCAACGAGGAGGCCGGTTGCAACCGTCAAGATCCGCTGGGGCCCCGGAAGCCATCGCTCCAGGGGGCCGGTTCTTCCGCTCAGGGCCACTGCCAGGCCAAGGCTGAGCCCCAACGGAAGGTAGACGTAAGCGACTCCAAGCCCTGAGGCGAGCATTCCGGCCATGGCGAGACCGGCACAGGTGAGGACGAGGCTGACGCCCCCGATGTTTCGCGCAGCCAAAATGGGGCCGAGCTTGGCCACGAGTCCGTCCGAGAAACGCGTGCTCCAGGTCAGCGCAACGCACGACAGCAAGCAGACACCAAGAGCGAGGGCGGTCGTGCCAGCCGCGGCAAACGAGGGAGATAGATTCTGAACCAGAATCTTCCCGCCCATCAGACCTGCTGCGAACGAGAGGGCGAGTGCAGCGAGTGCAACGATGAGCGCGACAGCCGGACTCTTGTGGGCACCCCCCAGCCCCTCCGCGAGCGCGCGGCCGAGCCTCCTCACCTGGAACGTATCGACGAGGAAGCCGAGCAAGAGCGCGGGCGGCAGAATTGAGGACAGTTTTTGAGTCAGTGGGGTCATGACCGAGATTTGGACGTTGCCAACCTCGTGTTGCGGGACATGAGGAATCTTCTTTTTGTGGCCGAATTGGGCGGAGTGCGCCCGGTGGAGTGATACTAAGAACTTGCATGACATTCCTTAAATGATAGTTTTAGTTATCAATCATGGCTCGCCAGCCGCATCGTCTCGCCCTGGGTCCGACGAAGGCCCTTTCGAAACTCGGGGCTGATCTGCGTGCGGCGCGCCTGCGCAGGAGGCTCTCGGCGACGGTGGTGGCCGAGCGCGCGCGGACGAGCCGCTACACCCTTTCGCGGATCGAAAAGGGGGATCCGCATGTCAGCATCGGGATCTACGCCTCGGTCCTGAACGTCTACGGGATGGTGCAGGGGCTCGAGGCGCTGGCGGATTTGCGGTTCGACCAAGTGGGTTTGGATCTCGAAAACGCCCGCCTTCCGAAGACGTCGCGGGGGCGCTAGCTATGATCACCATTCATGAGGGAGGTCGGGTCGTCGGCGAGCTCGAGCAAATCGGGGGGAGCTACAGTTTCGAGTATTCGGACGAGTGGCTTCAGCATGGCTTTGCGCTCGGCCCGGACGTTCCACTTTCGCGCGGTCGTCACTACCGGCAGGACGCCTTTGGATTCATGGAGGACGCGAGTCCCGATCGGTGGGGCCGTACGATCCTTCTGCGCGAGACGCGCGCTCGCTCGAAGCGGGAGAAGCTCACCCCGCGCGCGCTCACGAGCTTGGACTACTTCTTGGGTGTGAGCGATGTGAGTCGGATGGGCGCGCTGCGTGCGTACTCTGACGGCGCGTTTCGCGCGGAATCCGACGGTGTCCCGCCGATGATTCATCTCGGGAAGCTGCTCGCCGCGAGCACGAAGTATCAAGCGGGGGACTACGACGACGAGACGCTGAGGGTGCTCCTCGCGCCGGGATCGAGCTTGGGCGGAGCCCGCCCCAAAGCGTCGGTGAGGGACGCATCGGGAAACCTGTACATCGCGAAGTTTCCCAAGAACGACGACGAGTATTCCGTCGAGCGTTGGGAGTTCGTCGCCCTGGAGATCGCTCGTCGAGCTGGATGTGAGGTGGCCGACGCGCGTCTGGAAAACGTCGACGGGCAGCCCGTCCTCTTGTCGAAGCGGTTCGACCGAGCTGGGGAGGAGCGGATCCCGTTCAGCTCGGCGATGAACCTGCTCGGTCTCCGTGACGGCGACCGGAGCAGCTACGCCGAGATCGCCGACCTGATGCAGCAAGTCGGCGGGGATCCCGCCGAGCTGTTCCGTCGGATGATCGTCAACATCGCGCTCAACAATGTCGACGATCATCTCAGAAATCACGGATTCTTGCGCCGTGGCCCGGGTTGGGAACTCTCGCCCGCGTACGACATCAACCCGATCAGTCGGTTCGAGAAGGCGCCGACCTTGAGCACCGCCATCGTCCCCGGAGCGTTCGAGGCGAGTGTCGAGCTCGCGTGGGAAAGCTGCGGGTTCTTCAATCTCACCTTGGCGCGGGCCCGGGAGATCTCGGACGAGGTGCGCGCTGCCACCGCGACTTGGCTCGACGTGGCGCGCCGGGCGAGGGCGACCGGGCGCGAGATTGAGGTGGTTGAGAGTGCGTTCGGAGGGTAGCTGGTGGGCGAGGGAACGGCGCGGGGCCAGAATCGACGCCGGCCATCGTCATTTCACGCGTCGCCGCCGTGAGTCGACTGGCCATCTCGAGCCGTTTCGCGGGGCTCAGGCCGGCGAGCAGCACCAGAAAGCGAGCCGCGGACAGGGACTTTGGCTTCCCGTGGGGCCTCGGGTTAAACTCGACGAGTGAGTACTTCTGATCAGATAGGGATGCTTCCCTTGTCTTCGTTGACCGGCCGATCGTCGCCGTCGGCGGAGCGATCGAAGCGGCGCGAGATCGAGCGTGATCTTCGGTTGACTGCGCTCGAACGTGTCGAAAAGGCACTACGACTAGGGCGAGAGCTGCGCTCGCTGAGCGGGAAGAATGGCGACGAACAAAGCCCTGCGACTCGCTAGCGAGGTTTTCGATCTGCTCGAAGGAGAGGGAGTCAGCCCCGTCGTGATCGGTGCGGTCGCGCTCGCTGCCCATGGCTACGTTCGCGCTACGGAGGACGTCGATTTGGGAGTGGCTGTCGCGCCCCCATCGTTGAATTCTCTCGCGGCGCTTTTGGCGGAAAGGCTCGAGGGAGTCAGGACTGAAGTTGAAATGCCCTCGCCGGACGATCCTCTTGGGGGCGTGGTGGACGTGCGCCGGGGCTCTTTTGCCGAGGAGGTGCTCGTGCAGATCGTGAATTTCGACAACGCCCCGGGGGGAGGTTTTCCTGCGCTCGTGCGGGACTGCGTCCGCGAGGAATTTCGATTCGCCGAGGGGAAGCCGGGGGTCGTGGTTTCCGCGGAGGATCTCGTGTTTTTCAAGCTCTACGCTGGAGGCGATCAGAGTCGAGGTGACGTGCGGGCGCTCCTCGCTCGGCGCAAGCTCGATGAAAGCCGTCTTCGTGAGCTCGCAGGGCGCTATCGGATGACGCAGGAGCTCGAGGCGATTCTGGGCTCGGAGTGATCGGGCCCGGGAGATCTCGGACGCGGTGCGCGCTGCCACCGCGACTTGGCTCGACGTGGCGCGCCGGGGCGGGGGCGACCGGGCGGGAGATCGAGGTGCTAAGGAAAGAACCCGCACTCGAAGATCAGCGAACGGATTTCGAGCAGCTCCGAGGAGCAATCTGGCCCAACCGTCAACCGCAGGAAATGACTTTCTGGAGCGGCCACCAGATCCCCTACGAAGAGGGGGACCGATTGAGCACCGGCGTCTAGCTCAATCGGGTAGCTGCGGGACGACAACAGGTCCGTGCCCTCCTCGTCGGTGAACAGTTCGAAAGATATGTTCCCGTCCACAGCATCCGAGCCTGTGTTGGACAGACGGAGGTGAAGGGCCTGTTTGCAGTTTGGTTCCAGACACTGCAGCGTCTCCGCCAAGTGGAGCTCCAGGTCACCACATGTGACGGCCATGTTCACCGGTTCTTCCTCGCAGGGACTGGGATCAGCGAGGCCGTCACAATTGGAGTCCGCTGCGTCGGCGAACTCTTCGGTGGAGGGTTCACACGAAGGGGCTGCGCCGGAAGCTCCCCCGCTTCCGCCGGCCTCCGTGCCGCCCGTACCACCTCCCGGCCCGGGATCGAGGGCGCAGGCGGGCGCGAGCGAATTCATGGGTGGAGGGCGCTTTCGGGAAGCTTTCCGAGGAGGTATCACAAGTGCACGTTTTCTTGGGACAACGGAGATTGGTACTTACCATTTTTGGCTTCGTGGTGGACTCGGGTAGTGATTTCAGTGAGGACCGCGAAGGGAACAATGCGTCACTGATCAACAGGAAAATCGCGATCCCGTCGGAGGGGGCTGACCTAATACCTGGGAAAGCTGGGTTTGGTTCGGGCGGTGTAGACTATTTGCAGCTGGGGTGACCCGGAGCTGCGGCTTCGCGGGGGAGCTTTTGGCTGATATTGCGTAACAACTCATCGTGAAGGTTCCTGCCCCTCTAGTTTCGCTCGGAACAGCCGTCCTTAGTCTCTTGAGTTTGAACGCGTGCGCTGGATCCCCTGGTTCGGCGTCGCGGGTCAAGGCGCCCAGGGGTGCCGTCGTCTATCAGGTCGGGGGAGATGACCGTGCGCGGCCTTCCGGTACTCACCCGGTCCGCCTTAGACGACGATTCGAACGTACAGAGTTTCAGGTCGCTGCGCATGGGAGGCCTGACGAGCCCAGCGATCTTCTGGTTCAGTGTGTGGAGAACCTTCGAGCGATGCTGTCCGGGAACGAGTACTCGTTGATTTGCAACTGGGGAACTCAGGCGGAATTGGACATGTTCAAGCGTCGCCAGGCACAAATTCGGGTGTCCTTCAGCTGCGGGCAGATGGGGCAGGCCCACCTTCGAACGTTCCGGTGGGATGACGAAAGCGAAAGCGAGCGGGAGACAGAATACTACGTACTCGTTCCCACAAGCGCGGACGATGCACGGAACGCCAGGTTTCCTCTCGCCTCGGGTCCGGTGAATTTCGTGAAAGGAGAACCTAGCCGGGAGCGTTCATCCACGAGTTCGGGGGCACTCTACAACCTTCTTTTCTCGGATGGCGATCACTACGCCGTATGGGTGGACGAGACGCATCCGCACTTCGGAGCCATAGTCTCCGGTCTGAGCCTCATTGCGGAATTCTACGAGCGTCGCAGGGAAATGGTTGGCGAATGTTCTCCTATGGGGAGTCAGCGAAGTCTACTTTGATTTCGTCGTGAATCCTCCCCAATGCGTGCGGAGCGGCCGAGACCATGCGTCAGGGGTGAGGCGGGCGACACCCGAATGTCGCGGGCGGAGCGCGGGAGCGGGCTTACCCAACGCTGGGAAAAGTTGGTCTTGGTGCGGGTGGAGTAGCTTGCTCCGCCTTCCCATTGCGCGCCGGCCCGGCGCGAGTTCTTAGGCATGGCCGACGGGTCGCGTCACCGCACGTGTTGGCCTTGTTCGACGTTCATCCGGGCGAAAACTGAATCGGATAGGTCACGGTGACGATTCCCCCGTCTGGCTTGTCGAACTGCAGTTTTGAAAACTCCTCCAGGATGCACACGCCAACCGAGCATTCTGGGAACGTATACTCGCCGGCTCCAACATGGGTTACCGTGCCCTCGCGACCGATGACGAAGCGAACCTTGATCATTCCCGTCATTTCGGGGTCTCTTGCGAGTCCGACTTCTTCGTAGCACTTCCTCAGCGAATCGAAGCTCGCGCGCACGGTGGAGCGAATGGACTCTGCCGGAAGCCTTCCTCCTTCTGGTTTCACCCCGCAATAGGGCTCTGTCCGGGTCGGAACTCGGTGCCCGTCGGGCCACTTCGATAGTTTGCCGTCATCCTCCACGAAGACGCCGAAGCGGGCGCTGTGGCCTTCCGGGACCAAGACTTCTCCGGCAGCGTCTTCAGCATGTTTTTGGACGCACTCGAGGACTTCGCAGTTTTCAACCGTGCCACCGGTGACTTCAACCTGGGTTGATCCGTCGGGTCTGGGCGCCGCGCGCAGCAGTACTCCGCCCCCCTCCGAACCCGGGCAGAAGCGCCCGCTGACTTTTGAGGCAACTCGTTCTCCTGCCACCTTGGCTCTCGCTGCTTTCTCCTGTTCTTCGGGCGGCAGCGTCTCGGTGGTTGATGGGTTGAGCCGGGCGAACTCTGCCTTACAGTCGATAGGAGAGTCAGCAGCTGAAGGGGAGCCGCTCGATTCGGCTGAAGGGGCCGGCTTGCTGGGCTCCTGTGGAGACGGTTTGGCCTTCACTGGCGGGGCTGCGGGAGACTGGGGCGCGGCGGCGCAACCCGCGATCCCAAGGAGGGCGGCGAGGCGCGCGAGGGCCTTCGGGGTACATTTCACTCTCCAGCCGTAGGTGACTTGGCGAGCAACGGCCAGCCGAAGGAGACACAATGTGAATTGCGCCCGATCGCGCAGCTCGCAACATTTCCTCGCGCGTTCGCCGGCTCGCTCTCGTGCTCTCGGAAGCCGAAGACTTTCCGAGGCCTAGGGACACTACGGGGCTGCACGCGGTCCGGAACGAGCCAAGTGTTTGTAATTTGTGAATGAACGGCGCTCCCTAGGGGTGATGCCTGCTCTAGAGGTCACGCTGGGTTGGGCTGTCTTGCTTGTTGACTAATGGTTCCGGTAGCCTCTTCGGCGGAAAGGGAGCGAAGCGTGCCCAGGATCTTGCTGAGTTTGCTTGTTGCGGTGTTCGCTGCGGTTGGCTGCGGGCGCGGCGTCTTTCTGCAGGACGACGGGTTTTCCGACAGGCTGCCGAACGAGTGCACGGAGAGGTGGGAGTGCTCGGCGCTGCTGGAAGAGGCGCGTCGGCGCGAGGCGACTTGTGAGACGAACACGATAGGACGCGTCCGTTGTGACGAAGCGCGCGCCGATCTGAGCGCAGTCGAGCGCATGAAGCAGCGCTTCGACGAACGAGACACGGAAGAGGCGCGCGCCCGGGCGGAGCGTGAGCGCGAGCGGGCTGAGAGGGAAGAGGCTGAACGGCAGCGTGCCGAAGAGGAAGCCCTGCGGGAAGAGCAGGCGATGCTTGCCCTCGAACAACGCAAGGCAGAGAAGGCGGCGGAGGAAGCTCGCCTCAGTTTTTACCGACCCATGACGCTCGACCTGCGCAGGCAGCGACTGGTTCGCTGCCATCAGGATGGATCGGAGGTTCGCCAAGATCTGGGCGTGGCGCGGGACTGTGACACGCTCCTCGTCGACCTGCTTGCGGTGGCGGAGAGCGACGAGGAGAAGCAGCGCCTCGTCCGAGCCAACGAGGAAGCCATCGAGGCAGTTCGAAAAGCCAAAGAGGCCGAAGAGCGGCGCGAGGAGGCTCGACGGAACGGACCCGTTCGCAGTAGCTCCAGCTCTGGGTCCTCGTCTGGGTGGTCGTCGGGGGCTTCGTCCGGGTCATCCTCCGGGGGCAGCGGGCGGCTGTTGTGTTGCGACGGGACCCTCTCGCCGAGTTGCACGTGTGGTGGGTCGCGGCGGGGCTGCTGCTCCCACCATGGTGGTGTTTGCGGGTGCGATTAGAAGGGTTTTCTTGGAAAGCGCCGCGCTTAGGGGTCTACTGGTCGGTGAAGGCGCGTTGTCTGGCGAGTTGGACGGCGACCGTCGCCGTCCTGAGTATCGTGTTCCTCTGCAGCACCGTGAGGGCGAGCGATCGAGCTGAGACCACCCCCAACGATCGCGAGGTTGCCGAGAATCGCGGTGAGACACCCGGGAGCGATCATCAGACTGCGGTAGCCCTGGATCCTCTATAGCTCTTTGTTCCGATGCTCGAGCTGTCAGTCGAGAGAGCTCTTCCCCACGACTTTTCGGTCGCGACGTCCGCGGGGATCGGTCTTGTTTCGCAAAGGCGTGACGACCGGGACGAGAAGAACGAAAGTGAGCTTCTCGTGAACCTGTTGGTCGGGTACAAGCTGGCGCTCAGATCAGGTTTCACGTTCCACCTCGCCGCGGGAGCGGGATTCCCTACCTTTTCAAGTATCCCTCGCAGCGACAACGCGTGGATCGGATTGGCCGTGGATTCGGGGGTTGGCTGGTCCTTCTGATTGGGTCGCGCTGCGGCCGATGGGACACGGGGATTTTCAATCCCCGTGTCGCACTTCGAGGCGGGCGCGCTGGAGCAGGTCGGTGACGCCGAGATCCTGAGCCCAGCGTTCGATGTAGGCGAAATCGATCCGCTCGCGTTGGGCCTCGAGGACTCCCTGGATGTCACGCCATTGTTTGTCGGACACGCAGCCGCCTTCTTTGTACCAAAGCAGCTTGCGGAGGATCGTGTCCTCGGGGGACTTCACGAATAGCGTGCGTCCGGGGCGCACCTCGAGCTTCCGCCGCCGTGCGAACTCGGAGTTGTCGAATGGACCGTGGGCGTGCCCGAAGAAGTCGAGCTTGAGCACGGTCGGGAGGTAGAAGCCGTTCGCGCAGCGACCGGTTCGGACGGCGTCGCGGAGCATGTCGACGTCGACCTCGAAGTCGGGACCGAGCTCAGAAATGAACGTTTGAATTCGCCCCAATGGGAGGTCGACGACAAAGTCGATGTCGTTCGTTGCACGAGGCTCGCCGTCCACCGAGCTCGCGAGGCTGCCGCCGACAAAATAGTCGACCCCGAGCTGCTGTAGCACCGTGGCGACCCGCAGAGCGACGTCGATCGGGTCGTCTTCTGCTTGGGTCATCGCACGTCGGGGAAGAGGCGACGCCTGACTTCGACGCCGTAGAGACGCTCGGCGAGCCGGGCGCGAATCTCGAGGGGAGAAGCGTTCGGATCGTCCCGTCGAATGCCGGCAACCGCCATCGCGCGCGACGCGGCGGTGAGTCGCCCGCACATTTCGAGCCGTTTCACGGGGCTCAGGCCGGCGAGAAGCGCGCGATAGCGAGCTGCGGCGGCGGGCGACGTGTCTAGCATGACGTGCAAGCTACCATACCCCGAGGAGGGCGACATCGCGCTTTGTCGCTCGGTTGAAGGGGCTTGCCGGTTCGATCATCCCGATGGCGATCGGGAGGTGATCGCTGCGCGCTTGCTGCACCCGATTTCGGCCAAATCTCGGGTGTAGGTGCCTCGCTCGTGAGAGCGGCCACGGTGTCGCGCCCTCTCCTTTCGACGGAAATGAGGGGTCGTTATCCTTGTAAATTGAAAGTGTGTGTTTCGATTTGCGAGGATGTTGAATCGCATTCGTCAGTCGCGCCTCACAGAATCCGTCGCGCGAATCCCTGCGGCGGGCCTTTTGGGCCCTGGCCGAGTCGCAGAGGTGGCGTCCGTCGCGTTGTGCTATCTTTGATTATTGACTCATAAACTGGGTAATATTGGAATAATGCAGCACTTGTCACTCATTAGGTGACAGGACGCGCTCTAGGTCTTATAATGTGTCGTATCTCACGCATTTAGCGCGATTATGGCCTTTAATGATTGAGTTATGACGCATTCTGTCAACTTCTCGACGGCTTCGAGCGACGCCATCATCGCCTCCTTGTGTGCGCGGCTGGAGGAGATCCGATTGAGCCGCAACATCAGTCAGGCTGACCTTGCGCGCGAGGCGGGGATCTCGCGCAGCACCATGACGCGCATCGCGGACGGCAAGGCCGTTTCGCTCGATTCGTTCGTGCGGGTCATGCAGGCCCTCCGGCTCGGCGATCACCTCGCCGCCTTGCTCCCGGATCCCAGGGTGCGCCCCGTGGACCGCGTCCGTTTGGACGGTGCCGAACGTCGTCGTGCCAGCGGGAAACGGGCCACCAAGACACGACCCTGGATCTGGGGCGATGAAGAAACGGAGCAGGACGCGTGACCGACACGGCGCGCGTGCTCTTGTGGGGGAGCGACATCGGTGCGGTGACCTGGCTTTCCGATCGGAGCATCGGTGTGTTTCAGTACACTCCTGATTTTGCCCAATCGGGGATCGAGGTCGCGCCCCTGATGATGCCGCTCAGCGACGGGCCGGTGGAGTTTCCGTCTCTTTCCCGGGCGACCTTCAAGGGACTTCCCGGTCTACTTGCCGACAGCTTGCCCGACCGGTTCGGCAACTTACTCATCGACGCGTGGCTCGCGCGCCAAGGTCGTGAACCGAGCAGTCTTACGCCTGTCGAGCGACTTTGTTACACCGGCTCGCGCGGCATGGGCGCGCTCGAGTTCAAGCCCGCTCTGCAAGAGGCTCAAGCGCCCACCCGCACGCTCGAAGTCGAGGCATTGGTCGAGCTCGCCAACCGAGCCCTCGACGAGCGCACGTCTCTCTCTGGTCGTCTTGGCTCGGACGACGATCAAGAGGCCATCGAGGACATCCTGCGCGTGGGCACCTCCGCAGGTGGTGCACGCGCCAAGGCGGTGCTGTCTTACAATCCGCACACGGGCGAGTTTCGCTCGGGACAAGCGCGAGCGACCGAGGGCTTCGAAGATTGGTTGATGAAGTTCGATGGCGTCACTGGCAACAAGGACAAAGAGCTGGCAGATCCCCGAGGGTTTGGTCGCATCGAATACGCCTACCACTTGATGGCAGAGGCCGCGGGGATCACGATGCAACCCTGTCGTCTTCACGAGGAAGGCGGGCGCGCTCATTTCATGACCAAGCGCTTCGACCGCACCCCCTCGGGGAGCAAACTGCACATGCAGTCTCTTTGCGCGATGATGCATTATGATTTCAACGCAGCCGGAGCCTACAGCTATGAGCAGGCTCTTTCGACCATCCGCCGTCTGGGTCTACCCATGGAGGATATCGAGCAACAGGTGCGGCGCGCGTTCTTCAACGTGCTGGGCCGCAATCAAGACGATCACGTCAAGAACATCGCCTTCTTGATGGACCGCAGCGGCACCTGGCGGCTGTCGCCCGCCTTCGACCTCGCCTATTCGTTCAATCCCACAGGGGCGTGGACCAGCCAGCATCAGATGACTCTGAATGCCAAGCGAGACCACTTCGAGGTCGACGATTTGATCGCCTGCGCCCAGGCGGGCGGCTTAAAAAAGTCCCGCGCGGGGCAGCTGCTCCAGCAAGTGAGCGCCGCCATCGCGGCCTGGCCCAGCTTTGCAGAGCGCGCCGCCCTCCCGAGCAGCGACCAAGAGCGCATCGAGCGCACCTTGCGCTGTGAGCTCTTCGTTTGAGCTCATGAACGGGCTCGGTCGTAGGGACGGCGGAGGGCGGCCCATCGATCTCGGCGATGGTGGTGTGAGGGTGGGCGCGGCCCGGGCCTACCCGACCATGGGGAGGACACCGCCCGGGCGTCCGTAGTGGGGGACTACGTCGGCATCGAGGCCGTCCCCGTCAGCTCGTTCGCCGAGCTGGCGCGCAAGCTTGGCGGGTAGGGCGGAGGGCGGCGACGGGAATCGGCGCTGGCAAGCGCGTTTTTCGCGGTGTAGGGTGGAGGGCGTGAGCGAGGTTGTTGCCCGGCAGAGCCGGCGTTTTCGGGAGATGACCCCGGAGGAGCGATGGAAGGCGGCCATGCAGCTCTATTGGTCGATGCGGAGGCTGAAGGCCGCTCACATTCGGGCTCGGCATCCTGATTGGTCCGAGGACGCGATCGACGACGAAGTGAAGCGGGTTTTTGCCGGTGTTCGAGACTGACCTTCTCTTGCTCTTCATTCGGCCGCTGAATGACCTCGGTCTTCTTTACGTTGTCGGTCGCTCCTCCGGAGTACGTGATCGTCAAGAAGCTCAAGTTCTATCGAGAGGGCGGATCGCAGAAACATCTGCGCGACATCGCGGGGATCTTGAGAACGTCAGGAGACGAGGTCTCGCGCGACACGATCGTAGAGTGGACAGCCAAACGCGGCCTCGAAGCACAATGGTCCGAAGCGCTGGCTGAGTACGGCGAGGGGAAGTGAGAGGTTGATGTGCTTTTCCCCTCCACTCGCCATGGAGTAAGAAGCCCCAATCCCCGTTCGCTCCCCAAGTAGACGAACCTCGAGAAAAACTCGCGTCTTCGAGGATTTGCCAGGCGGCCCGCGAGGGCTCGCTGCAAGATGTAGGGTGGTGCCCAGAGACAGAATCGACCTTTTGACACGGGGATTTTCAATCCCTGTGTCGGTGTCGTCGTCCATCATCCCCGACAGGCGCTCTTTGCTTAATTGTTAATTCATTATTAATAAATGTGACAAAATGGAGCGGGTTTTAAACCTATACTAAATAATCAAGGAGCGGATCGAACGGAATTGGCTGAAGCGCGCGGATTTCGGCCAAATCTCGGGCGCAGGTGCCTCGCTCGTGAGAAAGGCCACGGTGTCGCGCCACTCCCATCGCGCTAACGGAGGCCGGCCCACTTCTCGAGCAGATCTTGTCCGCGGTGATGGCGGCGCTCGGTGCACAGGCGGAGGTAGCGGGTCACCTTGGAGGAATCGAGGTTCGGGTTTTCCTTCAGGATGTTGCGTGCAGATGGAGTGCCCTTCAACGAGCGGACGTCAGCCTCGTCTCACTTCGTTTGACAGTTCGTTTTCGTCGTCGGGGCTGGGTGGGAAGCTTTTGGCGAGGATTTGGCCGATGCGCGCCACGGTCTCGAGAAGACCATCGGCGACGCGTCCTTGCTTGATGGCGCTCACGAGTGCGTCGACATCTTGTTGCCATTCGCCCGGCTCGACTCGCTCGTTGATTCCTTGGTCCGCGAGAATCACGACGCGATGTTCTGCCTCGCTGAGGAAGATGAGAACGCCGCTGCGGTCACGGGTGTTGGTGACCCCTTCGGCAGCGAAGGCCTGCAAAGCTCGCTGCATCACTTGTTCGCTCCGTCGGCTTGGACTCACGAGCAACCGAATGAACGCAGCCGCGCTGAGCATCCAATAGAAGAGAACAGTCGCGCCAGCCAGGAACACGAGCAAATACGGAAACGCGACATCGGGAAAAAGAAAGTGCGCTTCCTGCGCCGCGATGAGCGAGACGATCAGCGCCGCGACCGATCGCTGCTTGGCGTAATCGTCCGAGCGCGGGACGATCATCGTCACGAGCTCACCTGCCGTGTTTTGTTCGGCAGCCAAGACGGCCTTTGCGACCTTCGCTGCGTCGCTGTCGTTGAGCAAACTCACGTCACCATCCTCCCGAGGCGCCGCCGCCCCCGAATCCGCCGCCGCCCCCGCCGAAGCCGCCCCCGCCGAAGCCTCCACCGCCCCCGAATCCGCCGCCGCGACGGCTCATGGCACTTCCGAGGAGCAGGGGTCCCATCAGGCCGCCTCCACCGCGACGCCCGCCACTGCGACCGCCGAAGAAGAGCAAAAGAAGAAGCAAGAAAGGGAAGAAGCGCAGGATCCCTGGGCCCTTTCTCTGGGTCTTTTGTTCCGGTGGTTCGACCCGAACGGATTCGCCTTCGGCGGCTTTCATCAACGTGCCGAAGGCGGTCGTGATTCCTCCTTCGAAGTCGCCGGCGCGAAAAGCCGGGCGCAGTTGATTGCGGATGATCTGCGCCGCGAGCGCGTCGGGGATTGCGCCTTCGAGGCCGTACCCGACCTCGATCCGCATTTTCTTGTCGTCCTTGGCGACCAGCAAGATGAGACCGTCATCGCGCTTCTCGTCACCGAGCTTCCATTTCTCAGCCAGACGAATCGAATAATCCTCGATCGGATCTCCATCGAGGGTCCGGATCGAGACGAAGGCGAATTGGTGCCCCGTCTTTCGTTCGTAGGCGGCGAGCTCCTCCTCGAGGGCTTTCTCCACCGCAGCGGAGAGCAAGCCTGCCTCGTCGGTGACTCGACCTCGCAGGTCCAAAAGCGGTGCTTCTGCGGCGCTCGTGCTCGGTAGGAGCAGGAAAAATGCGCAGCAGACGACGAGGAAGCGGACAGTCAACTGCCTAGAACTCCACTTCAGGTGGTCGATCCGCGTTTTCAGCCGTCGCCTCGAAGGTGGGTCGTTCTTCCTTGTTTCTCATACTCGCGCCGATCGAAGTGGGGAAGTGCAGGACCACTTTGTTGTATTCGGACACCGCCTCGATGAATCGCTTGCGGGCCACGGCGATACGATTCTCCGTGCCTTCGAGCTGTGCTTGAAGGTCGCGGAAAGCGGCCGTGGACTTGAGCTCCGGGTACTTTTCGACGACGACCATCAGCCGTGAAAGCGCGCTGCCGAGCTGCCCCTGTGCTTCGGAAAACTTCTTGAGTTGCACCGGGTCGTCGATGATGGAGGAATCCACCTTCATCTGGCCGACCTTGGCGCGCGCCTCGACGACCTCCTTGAGCGTTTCCTTCTCGAAGTCTGCGCTACCCTTTACCGTCTTGACGAGGTTGGGAACGAGGTCTGCGCGCCGTTGGTATTGGTTTTGGACTTCGGCCCAGGCTGCCTTGACGTTTTCATCTTGGGTGATGACCTCGTTGTACCCGCAGCCCGTGACGCTGGGCGCGATCAACACGCAGGCCGCGCACGTCAGGGCCACGCGGAAGGTGCGGGCCAGCTTGCGTCGGACGCCTGCGGAAAATGGATGCTCCCCCTGGGGAATGTGATGCATGTCCCTTCATATGGCTACGCTGCCAGCGTCGCGCAAGCTCCCGGGGGAAGTTGTCACCGATTGTCTTGTTGACTGCGCTCGTGGTCATCTTCGTGGCTCGCGCCCTCGGTCCGCTTTCGGAACTGAAGCGGGCGGCTCTGCTGGCGGGGCACGCGGCGCTTGCCTGCGTGTGCGCGGCGATCGCTGCGACGTTCTTGGTGGTCCTCTTCAGTCCGCCGGCCGATGGTTCTGGTGCGTGGTCTACCCATGGAGGATGTCGAGCAACGGGTGCGGCGCGCGTTCTTCAACGTGCTGGGCCGCAAACAAGACGATCACGTCAAGAACATCGCCTTCTTGATGGACCGCAGCGGCACCTGGCGGCTGTCGCCCGCCTTCGACCTCGCCTATTCGTTCAATCCCACAGGGGCGTGGACCAGCCAGCATCAGATGACTCTGAATGCCAAGCGAGACCACTTCGAGGTCGACGATTTGATCGCCTGCGCCCAGGCGGGCGGCGTAAAAAAGTCGCACGCGGGGCAGCTGCTCCAGCAAGTGAGCGCCGCCATCGAGGCCTGGCCCAGCTTTGCAGAGCGCGCCGCGCTCTCGAGCAGCGACCAAGAGCGCATCCAGCGCACGCTGCGCTGTGAGCTCTTCGTTTGAGCTCATGAACGGGCTTGGTCGTAAGGACGGCGGAGGGCGGGCGCGGCCCGGGCCTACCCGACCATGGGGAGGACACCGCCCGGGCGTCCGTAGTGGGGGACTACGTCGCTTTGCTGGGTGGGATCGCGGGGGAAGGAGGCCTGCGCCGGGGAGTAGTACAAGCAACCGACCTCGTCCTTCGGGCGCGAGGAGATGAAGGTGTCGGCGTGCTCGAGGGCAGCGAGCCACGTTTGCTTGAGGGCGACGAGATCGGGCGGCTTTCGGAGTGCGAGGCGAGCGAAGTCTTCCGGGTGGAAGCGGCCGCGTCGACGCAGAAGGCCGAGGAGCATCGGGGGCGTGAAGCCCGGATCTTTGGCCGTCGCGGCCCAAATCATGGCACCGAGGCAGAGGGTCGTTTCGTGGACGAAGATCGTGTCGAGAAAGTCGCGCGGCTCGTCGCGGCCGACGAGGGCGAGCAGCTTGTTGATCGCTAGATCGAGCGGATGCAGCGTGAAGCCGACGAGCTCGTTTTCGACAGCGGGGAGAAAGCGCCATGCCGTGTCGTGCACCCACTCTACCTTGGTCGCCTCCTTCGCCTTGGAGACGATCGCCCGGACGAAGCCAGGACGTTCGAGCTTCGTCTCGACGCGATACCCGTGCTCCAGGAGAAGATCGCGGTCGGCTGCAAATGCGGAGTCCACGCGCTCGGCGCTGTCGTTGAAGTAATCGAGGTCATTGCTGTACCTGAGGGAGTTCGGCTCGAGATGCAGCGCGGCGCCGCCTGCGAGGAAGCTGTCCGGGGTGCGGGTCTCGGAGAGGAGGCGAGCGACGCCCTGCTGATACGACGTTAGGGGCACAAGCGCGCTCCCAGCTGCCAACCCTCGCGACCGCCGAACTCCATCAGTCGGGCCGCAACCCACGGTACGTCCTTTTCGGTGATGACGTAGTCTGGATCGAACGACCAGAAGCAGGTCGTATGGAAAGTGCGGTAGGCACGGCGCGCTTCACGCACTCTCACCATGCCACGGGCGACCTCCGGCGCGAGAGTGCGACGGCTCTTTTGTCCGCCCCTTCGCCCGATGGTGGAGAGGTACTTCCGCGTGTTCGTGTCCACGGGTAAATTGTAACCCGCTTATGATAAGAAGCAAGTGATTCCGGGCGATTAGGGTGCACCCTTCTTCTCTCCGGATTAGAGAAACCGTCGACGGCGTGACAGCAAAAGTCCCGCTCCGGCGACAATCGTCAGAAACCCAAGAGATCCACCGGAGGGCGACAATGAGCGGTGGAAGGAGCAGCCACCGGAGTCGTCGTCCGGTGAATCCGGTGCGGATGAATCGTGATCATCATTCGAAGCGGGCGGGTCGTCCGAGTCGTCCGCTGTGAACCCCCCCAGACCAACGTCCTCGGAACCAGGGAAGCAGAAACCAACATCGTCGGTGTTGACGCAGGTCCAAGGGGCTGGGCAGTCAGCGGACGTTTCGCAGATCTCATTGTCCGCGACGCAGGCCGTGTCTTCGCACACCAAGCCCCAGGGCGATGCAGGTCGGTATCGTGAATGATGTCATCATCTCTACTTCCTTCAAATTGACGGCTAATACATTACGTGGGGTCGGAAACGAACAAAGTCAAAGGGAGCAGTCGTCCAGGCGGAGACACCGACGCGCTGGCTGAGTTCGACGCGGGAGGGCCAAATGTTGGGTAAAGGTGACTCGCTCGTGAGAGATGCAACGGTGTCGCGGTCCTTCTGCTACCCGACTACCACTCCGTGCCCGGCTGCGACGATGGCGGCGTTGAGGTGGAGGCCTTCTGTGTAGCATTCGTCGAGGGGGACTTCGTGGGGGGAGAGGAAGAGATCGCCGATGTAGCGGCCATGCAGATCGATCTTTTGGGTGCGGATGACGAGGGTTTGGCTGCGGGCGAGGTGCTTGTGGACGAAGTTCTTCGCGGCGCGGAATCAACTGCAAACGGTGTGCTGGTTCGTGCAGCTTTGCGGACTAGCGTCCGCTACGCCGAGCACTCGTCGTACCCGAGGGGCAATCGATGCGGGCGAGGCGGATGCGCTTTTGGGTCCAAGTGTGGAAGCCGAGATCGATGTCGAGATCGAACGTGTCGGCGTCGACCAAGCGCGGTGACTTGGCGCCGTAGACGTAGGTGGGCAAAGTGGGGCGCTCGAGGGGCGAGTCTCCCGGGGAGCCGCCGCCGAAGAGATCGGCGTGGATAGCTGCGGCCAGATCTCGGACGGACCAGTCGCCTGCGATGGCTTTCTTCGAGTAGAAGGTGCGCTCCTTTTTCGTGGAGAGGGGCGCGAGGAGTCGATAGTGGGCCCAGGTGAGCGGTCCCGGGGGAGGGGCGTCGTAGGCCGCGTGCAGGACGACGGCGTGCTGGAGGGTGCGAGCGGACACGCCGATGGCGTCAGCGACCTCTTTGAGTACGGCGCGCTCGTAGCCCGCCTCTTGGCTGAGTCGCTCGCGGGAGATGCGGGCGCCGACGTTCCAGTAGCCGGCCGTTTTTTCTTCGCTCGACGCCGACTGAGCGGATGATAAGATGCCCTTCACCTCTTGGGTCAGCTTATGGAAGGCGGGCTCATGGAGGGTTTTCGTCATGGGGGCTTTTTCGATTTCCGCTTGTTAGTTCCTCTTTTCGGGGGCTGACGTGAAACGAACACAGTGTTCGTTTCACGGGCAAGTTTGCGCTTGCCAGAGGGTCCGCTGCGGAGATTGCGCTCTCTTCACGGGGTGAAGAGCGAAATCTCCTCCGCTCCTTTGGACCGGCTTGCTGCGCTCCAACCTTTCTTTTGGGTCCTCGCGCGCGGGGGGCGCGCTGCGGCGGCGCACGACTGTTATCGAATCGCGGACGAGGGGGTTTGGGGATTTGCGCTTGCCAGAGGTCCGCTGCGGAGATTGCGCTCCTCTGGACCGGCTTGCTGCGCTCCAACGTTTCTTTTTGGTCCTCGCGCGCTGCGCTGCGGCGGCTTTGCGCTTGCCAGTGGTCCGCTGCGGAGATTGCGCTCTCTTCACGGGGTGAAGAGCTTGACGATTGACGCGCGGGGCGCTGAATCGGCTTCAGACGTCGTACTGACGCGCGCAGCTACGAGGACTTTCGTCCTCTTTGCACTGCGCTCGTTCGGAGGGGGTGCAGCTTCGCGGACTGCGTCCGCTTCGTTTTGCACTCTTGGCATTGGGGGGGCCCTTCGGCCCTCAAGAGCGGCGCGGCGCCGAAGGCGGCGGTACCTCCCGGGGCGCATTCGGGGGGAAGGAAGCGTTTTCGAGGCAAAGACGGCCGAAAAACGCCGCGAGGTAGTGCGAAGTCGGGTTCGCTATTGCTTTTCCTCACACTGGCCTAATGTTTCGGCACTTTTTCAAAAGGACGCCGACCAGGCGTGGGGGAGGGACTGAAGGCGGACGTACGTTCGCTGCTTCTCCGCGGTTTGTCGGCCGAAACTGGGAGATGGAATGAATGTTCAGATCTGAAAAAGGCCAATCGATCGCGGCGCTCGCCGTGCTTCTGAGTTGGTCGCTGGACGCCGGTGCGCAATCCGTCGGGATTGATGCCAAGGCGAAGGGCAAAGCCAAGGCGGGCGAGAAGGCCAGCGCCAAGGCCGAGACCTCTGCGGACACCGAGGCGACGGAGACCGACGACGACGAGGCCGCGGCCGCTGAGGTCGAGGAAGTCGAAGTCGAGCCCGAGCCGGAACCCGAGCCCGAGCCCGAGCCCGAGCCGGAACCCGAACCCGAACCGGAGCCGGAACCCGCGCCCGTGGTCGTAGCGGTCGCCGAGGTGGAAGAAGAAGAGAAGACGGACCACGAAGAAGTCGTGGGCGCCCTCGGTATCGGACTCCTCGGAGTCACGACGATCCGAAACACGACCACTTCCTATGGAATCCAGTCATCGAACGTCCCCATCGTGGGCGCGCGCTACTGGTTTTCGGAGCGACTCGCGGTTCAGGGCGGATTTGGGTTTTCGACTGCTAGCGGCATACGTAAGGACGACATCGACGAAAACGAGGACACGTACGATGGGACCCAGTGGAACATGGCGTTTCACGCCGGTGTGCCGATCTCGCTTTTCGACGGGGATCACTACAACTTCGTCGTCATTCCTGAGGCTACCGTTGGTTATTCCACCGGCCGCACCAAGGACGACATGAACGTTCCCCAGGACCAGGGGATCGTTCAGGCAGCTTGGCTCTTCGGTGGTGGCGTCCGTGCCGGTGCAGAGATGCAGTTCGGCTTCATCGGGATTCCGCACCTGTCGCTCCAGGGCGCCGTGGGCATTCAGGCCGCATACACGTCGGCGATGATCGAGACCGTCGAAAACGGTCAGACCGTTCGACGCAACCATCAGACCTTTACCGCGGGTACAGCGAACAACGGTGAACCCTGGGATCTGTTCATCGGATCTCTCGCTGCCCTTTATTACTTTGATCTCTGAGAAGAGCGCCCGAAAGAACAGAACGAGGAAACTTATCATGGCGAATCATTTCAAGAACCTCTCGGCCGGACTCTTGGCCACCATTGCCCTCATGGGGTGCAACCTGGGCGTCGAGCGCGAAGAAGACGCGGCGCCCACCCAAGGCTACTATTTCGAAGGCTACATCTACGACGGTGTCACCAACGAGCGGCTTTCGGACTACGAGATTTCCGCCTCCCAGCGGGGCGAGACCATCTCCGGATCCGTGTCGGGCGATGGACACTTCATGTTTGGCCCCATCCAGCCCGATCACGACTACGTCGTCACCATCGAGGCGGAAGACTACCGCGAGTTTTTCGCGGCGCAGTCGCAGATGGGGAGCCTCCCGAACAGCGACGACAACCAGGCGACGTTCTACTACGAGGCGTTTCTCTTCCCGACGAGCATCGTGTCCCCCGAGGTCACTCTCGATTTCTACACGCCTGACGGTGCTGGCTCTCGGCCCGATGGGACGTTGCGCCTGACTCCGACCGGGGGTGGGGTGCTGTCCGGTGTGCATCTGGATGCGTCGACGACGACACCGTCGGTCGGCGGTCAGATCTGGACCAACGATGCCGACGGTCGCCAGCGGACCGTGACCTTCCCCGTCGAAGACGGTGAGGTCGTCGTCGAGGAAGGTGATCTCATCTACGGCGTGGCTTACACGGGCACGATCTACGGCTCGGACGGATACGCGTACGAGAGCTTCACCTACACGTCGGGTCTCGAAGGCGATCGAACCATCTCTCTCGAGCGTCTCGATCCTCAGAACCTCGCGATCACCCACAACAGTCTCGAGATCTCCAACCGGAACGAGGACGCGGAAATCGTCATCACTTTCAACTATCCGATCGAGCTCGCGAGCTCGCTTCCGGGCGGACAGCTGCGGGAAATCATCGACGATGCTTTCACCATCACGTCGCCGAACCTCGACAACGACGGCAACACGAACGTGCTGGTTTCGAACATCGGAGACGAGCCGGACGAGAGGGAGCGCGGGACCAGCCTCGACATCGACGGCAACACTCTGACTCTCAGCTGGGCTCGGGATAACTCGAACTTCGACACGCGGGACGGAGACGATCCCATCGAGTCGGTGACCTACGGCGCCCTCGATCAGATCAATCTGCGCATCGAAGACGGACGTACGGACCAGGAAGTGAACTTGGCGACGCTCCTCGGAACCAGCTCGCTCACCGTCTACGTGGACGGCGCCTCGGCGACCAACCCGCTGCCCGACTTGGCTCTCGAGTCGACCAGCACTTCGGGGAGCCAATCGGGCGGAGTCGTCACGGTGGAGTACGAGTTCAATCGACCGATCGAGCTTGCCACGACCAGCTACAGCGCGGTTCAGATGGCTGAATTCGTGGACGATTCGTTCTCGATCAACAGCCCGAACGCTCAGGTCAACCCCGACGTCGGCTGGGACATGATGAACACGCTCCCCGCTGACAGCCTGGCCACGGTCCAAGAGCGCGGCACCTCGATCAGCGTCTCCGGGAGCACTCTGACGCTCACTTGGAACGGATCGCTGGCTACCGCGGATGCTCTCGATCCGATCCTCGAAGTGACCTTCCCGAACCTGACATTGGTGCAGATTCGTCCCGTCGGCACGACCGGGGCGGAGGACACGTCCCTCGGAGCCTTCGTAGGGGTGAGTCAGCCGGTTACGCTGAGTCCCTGAGACTCACACTCGGCTGAGTCGAGGCGGGCGCTCCCTTTGGGGGCGCCCGTTTCTCGTTCGGGGCCCGAATTTCGAACGTAACCCTTCAGGATTCACACTCCGTCTGTCCCCATCGACGCCTCGGGGAGGCCTGCTAGAATCGGGCCCATGCGAACTCTCCCCTCCACTCATCTTTGGCGATTGTCGATCTTGGCGCAGCTCGGATTGAGCACCGCGTGCAGTGGGCAACCCATGAGCACCGAAGAGCCCAAAGACGAGGACGTCGGTGGTTCGGGCGGGGCGACCACGACGCCCCCCGACGAGGAGACTCCTCCCGACGAGGAGACTCCTCCCGACGAGGAGACACCGGTCGAAACCGTGAGAGTGCGCACGACTCCTTCTACGTGTGACAACGTGCCCGTCGACGAGCAGGTCGTCATCGAAAACCCGGACATCGGAGGCGAGTGTCAATCCAAAGCGGACTGCACCGCGCAGGACCACGGTTATTGCGGCCTCGTTGGGGGCCAAATCTACCAGACGGTGTGCAAGTACGGCTGCGAGGTCGACGACGACTGTGGAGCGGAGGCTCTGTGTGAGTGCGGGCCCCAAGTCGGGACCTGCGTACCCGCGACGTGCCGGACTTCGGACGATTGCGGTGGAGAGCGATGCCTGCGCATCGTCGAACAAGACGCGTGCAGCGACGGATTCGGACCGCGCACGTTTTACAAGTGTGAGTCGGCGGCGGACGACTGCATCACGGACAAAGACTGTACGGAGCCGGAGGTTTGTTTGTCGAATCCGGATGGCACCCGTTCGTGTCGGGAGCGGCAGCTGTGCGGAATCGGGCGTCCGTTCCTGGTCGAAAGTGAGATCCGCCAGGCCGAGCTTCAGCCTCGTACCGATTGGTCCGCCGAGCTCTCTCGGAGCCTCGCGCGCCTGCACGCTGGGCTCAGCGATGCCGAGCGCGTCCACTTGTCCGAAGAGTGGGCGAAGATCGCGCTGATGGAGCACGCGTCGATTGCCGCCTTTGCTCGCTTCCAGCTGCAATTGCTCGCCCTGGGCGCGCCGGCTGAGCTCATCGAAGCGACGAACCAGGCTCTCGTCGACGAGACGCGTCACGCGAAGATTGCATTTGGCTTGAGCGGAGTTTTCTAGGGCACGTCGCAGGGTCCGGGACCACTTTCCATCGACGGCGCGCTGCTCGGCGTGGATCTCGAAGAGGTCGCGCTGCTCGTGCTCCTCGAAGGTTGCGTCGGGGAGACGTGTGCCGCGATGGAGGCGGAGTGGGCTGCGGAACAATGCGAGGACGCGACGCTGCGTGAGCTCGTGTCCGAGATTGGCGCGGACGAGAAGCGTCACGCGGAGCTTGCCTGGCGTTTCATCCGTTGGGCCACGGAGCAGCGTCCGGAGCTTGGGGCGCGTTTGCTCGCGCTGGCGCTCGACGAGGCCGCCGCACACCGCCGTGATCTCGTCGGTGTTGCGTCCAAGGAGCGCGCCTGGGTGGCAGCGTACGGCCTCGTTCCGTCCGGTCAGCGTCGCGCGCTCCGTACGGCTGTTCTAGAGGACGTGGTCATTCCCTGCCTGACCGCGCTCGAGCGCCGAGCTGCGGCCTGACTGGGTTCGGGAGAACTTCCTGCGGCCTGATTGGGTTCGAGAGAACTTGCCCCGTCCCAACGTCGGGGTGCCCCTCCCGAAAAAAGAGCCTCCCCGAGCAGCCCAGGCTAAAGACGGCGTCTTCGGCGAGGGATCGCCCGCGCCTCCGGTCTTCGCGCCAAGCGGAGACTCGAATTGCCCGCCTGCTCTGAAAACTGGTACGCTGGAGAGTGCGCTTTGCTTTCGCCCAGAGTCTCATCGTCTGCACGTTGATCTGGTCCTGTGGAGGGCGTGCCGCTTCAAGGGAAGACGCTGGGGGAACGACCGGCGGCGGTGATGACACCGGCGGGCAACCGAGTCACGGTACTGGAGCGGCCTCCGGTGAGGGTGGAACGGCCGACGGCGGAACGGCCGACGGCGGTGTTTCGAGTGGTGGGATGCCAAGCGGGGGGACTTCCGCGGGCGGAGCTTCGACCGGTGGCGCTTCGCCGGGTGGTGCCGCCGGGGCGCCGGGAGCAGGCGGCGGGAGCGGTGGACAAGCGATTGAACCGAGCAATGTCGGCTCCACGGAGGAGAGTTGCGGTGGCAACATGTGGAGCCGAGATGGCACGATCTTGCTCGATTGCACGGTCGGGGGAGAGCACGAATTCCATCCGGATTGTGTGATCGTGGACTGCACGGCGTACGGCGACGTGAACTCCATCTGCGTCTTCAGCAACCACTGCTACTGCAGCGATGGATTCGTGTGTGAAGACGGTGAGATCTTGGCCGGAAACGAGTGCAACTCGAGGTTCAGCTGCGTTCCTGTCGAGTGATTCCCCCGCTCCGCAAGTGCAAGCGGAGGTCCGCTCAGCATTCCCCGTCAGTCGGTGCGGCGTTCGTTGGATCCGGGATCAAGTTGGCGTGCGCTGGGCCGCCGACTCGCCACCTTACAGGTAGTCGGCGAAGAAGCGGTGGAGGTGCTCGTTGTGCGTGGAGAGCCAGATGTCGAGATCGTCGATGGGCTGCGTCCAGTTGCAGAAACGAAGATCCGAGGTGCAGCCGTCGAAGTCCTCGCACACGTAGTCGAAACTCGGGTTCGTGCTCGTGGGCCAGGTGCCGGCGCTCGTCGAGGTGTCTTCGCAGCTCTTGCTTTCCTTGAAGTCTTCGAGGGCCACGGTGCCGTCGGGATCGCCGAATGACGTCTCCGTATCCACGCTGCTGAGGAAAATCAGTGGCATGTTGGGCCACGGATCGCAGGGCAGTGTCTGGAAACCGACGATGGCGAGAGCTCGGAAGATGCTGGGGCCGACGAGGTCCCCCGGCGCTGCTTCGCACACGTGCTTGGTGAGATACCGAGCGCCGCCCTCGTTCCCCACGCCGAAGACGCGCGACTCGTCGAAGCAGACGTTTTCCCGCACCATCTGATAGACCTCGTCGAAGGGTTCGATGCCGTCGCCTTCCCAGGTCCCCTCGCTCGACGTCTGTGCGCCGGCGCGCACGACGACGTAGTCCCGCCTCAGGATGCTCTCGGTATCCAGCGGGTGTTGCGCGGCGCTCAGTAGATTGTCGAGACGGCCGCCGAATGCGGGAAAGCCCAGGACGAGGGGGCGGGGAGTCGAACCATCGTAGCCGTCAGGTGTCGAAACGTAGACGGTTCCGCTCGACGAGGTCATGTCCTCTGGCGTCGTGGCTGGCGACGAGCAACCCGCGCTCGGCACCGCATCCGCGGGGACTTGATACTCGCCGCCCGTACCGGCTCCTCCCATTCCCATCGAGTCGCCTCCCATCGCTACGGGGTCGCCCCCCAAGCCACCCATCGAAAGCGAGCCGCCGGTCGAGCCACCTGTCCCGCCGGTACCATTTCTCCCACCCGTCGCGGTGTTGGGAGTTCCGCCGACACTCGGCATCTGGTCGCCGTCGCCGTCTCCACTCGTGATGCCGCCCGTCGAGGCGTCGCCATCGCCGTCGCCTCCCGTTCCAGTCAAAGAGCCCTTACAACTCGAGAAAAGAATCAACGAGCAGACGAAACAGGAGGTGCGGAGCGTCATCATTTGCAAACGGTTGCCCGTGAGGTCGCGGTTAGCTCGGAAATCATTCTGCGCGCAGCGTCGGTGCACGGACGAGTCCAGACTCCGCGCGGCGTTGGTGCCCGGACGAGTCCCGACTGCGCCTGGCGTCGGTGGACGGACGAGTCCCGACTCTTGGCGAATTGTGAGTCGTGTTGGGGCACCCCGATTGACCCGCCGTTCGACCTCCACGGGGCGGGGCAAGTTCGACGAAAAGCCTCCCCGACCGTCGCCCCCTGGTCCGCAACCTCGCCCAGTTTGCGCGGTTTGTGCTCGAGGTTCGACGACCACGAAACGGTGATATCGTCGGTGACCGCCTTTTGGCACTCGTACTGCCCCAGATGGCCGAACCACCCGACCAGATCGAGATCACTCTCGGCCTCGACAGCCCCGACGACGACGAGGCCATCGCGCGCGCCGTGGCCAAGCACTTGCGCCGACCGGTCGATGAGCTTCCTCCCCTTTACGTGAAGAAGCGATCTCTCGACGCGCGCCGCGGGAAGATCAGCTTTCATCTCCTCGTGGCCATCGGTGAGCAAACGCCGGCGGAGTTGGGGCTCCCTCATCCGAAGGAATGCGGCCCGCAGAGCCGCGTGGTCGTAGTGGGTGACGGGCCCGCCGGGCTTTTCTGTGCTTACCAATTGGCGCGCGCGGGGATCGCCTGCACCGTCATCGACCGCGGTAAGCAGGTCCAACCGCGTCGTCGTGATCTCAAGCTCCTCAACGCGCGCGGTGGAGTCGATCCCGAGAGCAACTACTGTTTCGGGGAAGGCGGCGCGGGAACGTACAGCGACGGCAAACTCTACACGCGCAGTCACAAGCGCGGGCCCGTCCGCGACGTGATGGAGGTGCTCGCCTTGCACGGCGCTCCGCCGGCGATTCTCACCGAAGCGCGCCCGCACATCGGATCGAATCTCCTCCCTCAGGTGATTTCCTCGATGCGCGAACGGCTCGCAGCTTGCGGGGTCGTGTTCCGATTCGGCGCCAAGCTGGTGGACTTGAAGCTCGAAGGGACGAGCACCAGTCGGCGGGTGCGCGGCGCGTGCATCGAAGACGTCGAAACGGGGGACGTCGAGGTCGTGGAGGTGGATTCGGTCGTCCTCGCCACGGGGCATTCGGCGCGCGACGTCTTCGAGATGGCGCGGCATTGGGGCGTGACCCTCGAGCCCAAGGGCTTTGCCCTCGGCGTTCGCATCGAGCACCCCCAGGCGCTCATCAACGAGATCCAATACGGCAAGCACGCCACCCACCCCAAGCTGGGCGCCGCCTCGTACAAGGTTGCTGCGCAGGTGGAGGGGAGCGGCGTGTTTTCGTTCTGCATGTGTCCCGGCGGATGGATTGTTCCCGCGATGACCGATGCCGAGCATCTCGTCGTCAACGGGATGAGCCTCTCCAAGCGCGACTCACCATTCGCTAACTCGGGTCTCGTGGTGGGAGTCGAACCGAACGAGATCTTCGCTCTGGGGATGAAGGGTCCGCTGTGTGGAGTCGAGCTGCAACGGATTGTGGAGCGCGCCGCTCAGGTGGCGGGCGGGGGCAAGAACCGCGCGCCGGCGGTGCGGGTGACGGACTTCCTCGAGGGTCGAGGATCGTCCACGCTTCCCGAGACGAGCTACCTCCCGGGCCTCAACTCGGCCGACGTGGGTCAGGTCCTCGACGCGGCGGGACTCGACTTTTCAGTGAAGATGAAAGCGGCACTTCAGGAGTTCGGGCGGAGGCTTCACGGCTACGTCAGTGAGGAGGCCGTACTTGTGGGGGTGGAGACGCGTACCAGCGCCCCCGTACGGATGGTGCGCGACGCAGAAACCCTTCAGACGCCCGAAATCGAGGGGCTCTTCCTGAGCGGGGAGGGGCCGGGTTACGCTGGTGGGATAGTCAGCGCAGCGGTCGACGGCCTCCGCGTTGCCGAGCAGATCACCATCAAAATGGGCGGCACGGTACCAACTCACGGATGACGCGAGTCGAACGAATTGCTATCGAGCCACCCCGAAACACCCAAAGTGGAATCAGAGACCGTGACCGACACTGCAGCAGAATTGAAGAAGCTCCTCTTGGACATCTTTGACGACGGAATCGTCGAACCGACGGAGCGAGAAGCGCTGGCGCAATTCACCAGGTCGATGTCTCCGTCCGAGACGGCCGCCGTGTTCAGGAGTTTCGTTGCCGAAAAATGGGGCGAAGCGATGGCCGACGATGTCCTCACGGCCTCCGAGGTGCGTCTGATGGGCCACATCGTAGCCGAGCTGCATCTGGAGCTCGACGACCTCCCGATTCAGGCTCGTCTCGCCCTCAAAGACGCGATTTAGTCCGCTCGCCAGGCGGCCCCGCTGCGAAGATTTTTCGCCCCTCAGGTGTGAGGGCGAAAATCTTCTTCGCTCCTTTGGGGGCGACTGCTTCGCTCCCTCTGTTTCGTTGGGGTCCTCGCGCGCGTTGCGCGCTGCGGGGCCCGTGTGAGTCGACCGATTGGCGGACGGTTGAGCGCTTCGACGAATCGTGGTTTGCGCCTCGCGCCCACGGAGATCTTGGCAACGACCCGACGCCGCAAGCCCACCCGAGGCACGCGACGAGGCGAAGCCGAGGAGGAGTGACGAGGCGCGCCCAGCACCGCCGCCGACCAGGTGGGAGGCGCTCTGCGCTTACCTTGGTTCGACGAAGGCAAATCGCGTGCAGCTTCTCGGACTTCGTCCGCTGCGCTTTGCACTCGTCGCATTAGAGTGCCGCCAGCAGCGCGCGCGGAGGGTGGGGAGGAGGAGCCGGAATTACTTCCGGCGACGGAGGGGGCCTCTGTCTGAGCATTGGCCACAACTCACGAACGCGCTGAAAACATTGGGCCCCGCCGCCCCCCGGGCGGAAGGGCGCGGAGAACCGCCGCCGACCAAGTGGGAGGCTCGGATTCTCCGCGATGGATGGGGAGGAGGAGGCCGAATTCACTTCGGCCGACGGAGGGGGCGCAGCCCTCTCGAAAGACAAATGAACATTGGCGACGGCTACTTTGGCGGCGCTCGGAAATATTTGTGGCCAATGTTCAGGGCCTCTGTCCCCTCAGGAACTACGCAGCGTGATGAGGGTGATTTCCGATTGCGTACCGAGGCGCATGGGCGGGCCCCAGTAGCCCGTGCCCGAGTTCACGTAGATCTGAGTGCGTCCAAATCGGGCGAGCCCCGCGACCACCGGCTGGACGAGGTAGACCGCCCAGTTCCAGGGCCAAAACTGACCCCCGTGGGTGTGTCCGGACAGCTGCAGCCCGACGTCTTGCTTCTTGGCTTCGTCGATCTCGCGCGGCTGATGGGCGAGGAGCACGACTTCTTCGCCTTCCTTTCGTCGACGCAGGGCCCGCCGGAGGTCGGGTGGGTCTCCGAACTGATCCGCTCGATGGTCCGTCACCCCAGCGAGCAGGAACGAATGTCCGTTGCGCTCGACCCGGACTGATTCGTTGCGCAACGTCGGGATGCCGAGGCGCCCCATCTCATCGATCCACTCGTCGGCGCCCGAGTAGTACTCGTGATTCCCGGTGACGAAATACCTCCCGATGGCAGCCTGGAGATCCTTCAGGGGTTCGGTGTGTTTGCCGAGATTCGCGACGCTCCCGTCCACCAAGTCTCCGGTGATGGCAACGAGATCGGGGCTCAGGGAGTTCGCGGTGGCGACCATTTTCTCCACGAAACTGCGTCCGATGGTCGGCCCCACGTGGACGTCGGAGAGCTGGACGATGCGCAGTCCGTCGAACTCCTTGGGGAGTTTGTCGAGAGTGACCTCTCTTTCCACGACCGTGAATCCCGAGATCGCGTTCGTGATGGCGACTCCGCCGAGACTCACCCCGCCAAAGGTCACGCCGCCCGCGAATAGGCGGCTCAGAGTCGTGCGTCGCGCCGGATCTTGGACGGTCGATTCACCCTCGAGGACCGCTTTGCGAAACCTCGACACCAACACGCGCGCAAGGTCGCTCCCAGCCAGGACCCAGAAGAGCGTCGAGAGCATGCCCAACCAAATGAAGGCGGTGAAGGCGAGGGGAGCGAGAGCGTCGCGCGGGACTTGCCGTAGCGAAAGCATCGTCGCGGGGATGGTGACGAGGAGACCGCACAGAAGCGCGGTCAGTGCATACGTCCAGCGGCGCGGGAGCTCGGGATCGCGGATGAGTCGTCGCCAGATGTAGTACTGGCCCCCTCCCATCACCGTGAGCATCAGGACCAAGAAGATGAGATAGCGCCAAATGGTCACGGGAGCAGACTTCGGAAGGAGGGGGGCCTGACAAAGGAATGGGGGTGGGATAAGTCAAAGAATCGAGCGTTCGGTTCTATTCCACCTCGAACCACTGAATCTCCACACAAGTGGTTCGACCAGCTGCTCGAAGTTGGTCGAACCAGCCGAAAAGTCACGCCGAGGCGGAAATTACCTGGAAAATTCGCTTCAACCGCTCGGGGTCCGAGTTCGGCCGGCCCACTCTTGCTAGAATTTCCGAAATGTTTCGCGAAAATGGCCCCGGTTTGTGCGCCTCCCGGGCCTCGACGCATCCACACGGGGCGTCTATGTAAACCAGCACTTCAAACGAGAAATCAACGTGAGCACACATCTTCCCGAAGCCACCGACCGCGACCCGAAAGAGACTCAGGAGTGGATCGATTCACTCGAAGCAGTCATCGACATCGAAGGGCCCGAGCGCGCGCGCTACCTGATGAAGCGCGTCCTCGACGCTGCAGCTCTGAACAGGGTTGCCCCCAAGGGTCCGCTCGTCACCGATTACGTCAACACGATTCATCCCGACGAGGAACCGGACTTCCCCGGCGACCGCGAGATGGAGAAGCGCATCCGCCGCATCCTCCGTTGGAACGCGATGGCGATGGTCCAGCGCGCCAATACCAATTTCCCTGGTCTCGGCGGGCACCTCTCCAGCTACGCCTCCAGTGCGAGCCTCTACGAAGTCGGCTTCAACCACTTCTTCCGCGGGCCCGATCACGAAGGCGGCGGCGACCTCATTTTCTATCAGGGTCACGCGGCGCCGGGCATGTATTCCCGAAGCTTTCTCGAGGGTCGCCTTCCCGTGAGCGCCATGGAGCGATTCCGCCGGGAGGCGGCACGCGGCGCCGGGCTCTCCAGCTATCCGCACCCGCGGCTCATGCCCGAATACTGGCAGTTCCCGACGGTGAGCATGGGCATCGGGCCCATCACCGCCATCTACCAAGCGCGCTTTGCCCGCTACCTCCAGAACCGCGGCATCAAGAACACGGATCAGCAGCACGTCTGGGCGTATCTCGGCGACGGTGAGTGCGACGAGCCCGAGTCCCTAGGGCAGCTCAGCATCGCGGCCCGCGAGGGCCTCGACAACCTCACCTTCGTGGTCAACTGCAACCTGCAGCGCCTCGATGGTCCGGTGCGCGGCAACGGCAAGATCATCCAAGAACTCGAGGGGATCTTCCGGGGCGCCGGCTGGGAGGTCATCAAGGTCATTTGGGCCCCCGAGTGGGATGCGATCCTCGAAAAGGACGACGAAGGTGTCCTGCGTCGCCACATGAACGCGACCGTCGACGGTCAATTCCAGCGCTTCACCAACGCTCCGGGCGACTACGTCCGCAAGGAATTCTTCGGCAAAGATCCGCGCATGCTCGAGATGGTCAAGCACCTGACCGACGACGACATTCGCAAGCTGCGTCGCGGTGGCCACAGCTACCGCAAGCTCTACGCCGCTTACGACAAGGTGATGAAGTTGCGCGGCCAGGGCCGCCCGACGGCCATCCTTGCGCACACGGTCAAGGGCTGGACTCTCGGTGAAGGTTTCGAAGGCGCGATGACCGCCCATCAGAAGAAGAAGATGGGCAAGGATGAGCTCCGCGGCTTCCGCGACAAGCTCGATCTTCCGATCTCTGACGACAAGCTCGCCGAGGCGCCCTTCTATCACCCCGGCATGGACAGTCCCGAGGTCGAGTACATGCTCGAGCGACGCAAGCAACTCGGCGGCTTGATGCCGCGCCGACGCGCGAAGATCAGCGTGCCGATCGAGCTCCCGGGTGAGAAGCTCTACCAAGAGTTCGAAGCGGGGATGACGAAGGGCGAGGCCTCCACGACGATGGTCTTCGCGCGCCTCTTGGCCAAGCTCATCCGCGACAAGAAGATGGGCAAGCGGGTCGTGCCGATCATCCCGGATGAGGCTCGTACCTTCGGTATGGACGCGCTCTTTTCCCAGGTGGGGATCTACTCCTCCAGCGGTCAGCTCTACGAGCCCATCGATAAGGGGAATCTCCTTTATTACAAGGAGAGCAAGAAGGGTCAGGTCCTCGAAGAGGGCATCACCGAGGCCGGCGCCACGGCGTCGTTCAGCGCTGCGGCCACGTCGTACTCCATCTTCGACGAGCCGATGATTCCCTTCTACATCTTCTATTCGATGTTCGGCTTCCAGCGCGTCGGCGACCAGATCTGGGCGGCTGGCGACATGATGAGCCGTGGCTTCCTCCTGGGCGCGACGGCGGGCCGTACCACGCTCAATGGTGAGGGGCTGCAGCACGAGGACGGGCACAGCCTGCTCCACACGATGGCCTTCACGAGCGTCAAGGCCTACGACCCCGCCTTCGCCTACGAGATGGTCACCATCATCCAGGACGGCATGCGTCGCATGTACACCGAAGAGGAGGACGTCTTCTACTACATCACCGTGTACAACGAGGACTTTACCATGCCCCCCATGCCCGGCCACGCCAAGTGGGCCGAGCTCAAGGGCAAGGAGGAGAACCCGAAGCGGATGGAGGCCGTCCGCAAGGGCATCATCGACGGCATGTATCTCTACGACGAGGCCGACAAGAAGGAAACGAACCACGTTCAGCTCCTCGGCTCCGGTCCCATCATGTGGCGAGTTCTCGAGGCTCGACAGATCCTTGCCGAAAAGTACGGCGTCAGTGCCGACGTTTGGTCCGTGACGAGCTACCAACAGCTGCGCTTCGACGCGCTCGAGGTGGATCGCTACAACCGTCTGCACCCGGAGTCGGAGCAGAAGGTGTCCAAAATCGCCCAAATCCTCGACGGCGTCGAGGGTCCGTTCATCGCCGCCAGCGACTACGTGAAGGCTCTGTCCGATCTCATTCGTGAATGGATCCCCGGAAACCTCACCTCGATGGGGACGGAGGGATACGGAATGAGCGACACGCGTGAGGAGCTCCGTCGCCACTTCGAAATCGACAAGGAGATGATCGTCATCGGCGTTTTGGATGCTCTGCGCAAGGAAGGCAAAGTGCAGCCTGGCGTAGTCGCCCAAGCAATCAAAGATCTCGGAGTCGATCCCGAGAAGCTCGATCCGCTGCATACTTGAGCTCGACTCGCTTCGAACGGGACGGCGCCTTTGTGGGCGCCGTTTCTTTTTTGTTTGAGGGCACCCCGGCTCTTGGCGGGGCAAGTTCGGGGTCACGAGAACGGGAACGGGAACGGGAACGGGAAACCCTGACCCCGATCCTGACCCTGACCCTGATCCTGACCCTGCCGCCGTGCTCGACGGCGTGGGGGGAGCATGCTCCGCATCTATTCCTACATTCTCGAGACCCTCGCTCTTCTCCGTCCTCTCATCGATCGCATTGCTCGTCGTGATGCTGACCTCGCTCGTCAGATGCGCCGCGCGGCCGCTTCAATTGCTCTCAACGTTGCTGAGGGCTACGGCAGCCGCGGTCGCAACGCTCAGGCGCGTTACCACACGGCCCTGGGGTCAGCCCGCGAGACGCTTGCTTGCCTCGATGTCGCCGCGGCCCTTGGCTACCTTCCCGAGCCGTCGCGAAGGCTGAGGGAACGATTCGACCACATTCAGCGTACACTCTACTGCCTGGCTCATCCTCGGCCGTCCGTCTGACTCCGTGTTGCGTTTCATCAAAGCCCTACTTCCCCATTTGATTCTCACGGTCCTGGGCCTCGTTGGTGGCGTCGTAGTGGGGCTCCTGTTCGACGTGCAGATCCTGCGGGACGGAGGAATGGGGCCCGCCGCTGCGCACGCTGGTGCATTCGTGGTGTTTCTTTTGGCGGCTGTGCCCGCGCTCCTCGGCGTTTTGGCTGGATACGCCGGGTTGGCCCTCAGTCTCGTCGTCACCCTCCTGTGGGACGTCTTGCGGCGTCGATGGCTGCGCAGGACCACCGTGCGCCTCCTTACCCTGGCGGGCGGCGCTTGGCCTTGGATTGATTTCCTCCGCAGTACGCCTCCGGACGGAGGTTGGACGATCCTGCACTACTTGCTGATCCTGCTCCTGTCGTTGGTCTTCGCCGGCGCGGGGTTTCTTTCGGGGCTCCTCTTGGCTCGATTCCTTCCTCGCACCGCCCGTCCATTGGCCGCGCCTGCTCCTTGAGCAAAAGAGCGAAGATTCCTCTGGCATGGACTGCCCGTTGGTCTAGATCTGCGCCCGATGACTGCCGAAAGACCACCGGTGGAGACGCCCTTCTCGACGATGGGCGGCGGCGAAGACCTAGTGCGACGTCTCGCTCGTTCTTTTTATCGGCACATGGCGTCGGATGAGCCCGAGCTCGCCCGTTTGCATCAGCTCGACGACGACGGGAACATCGCCGAGGGGACGCAGGAGCGATTTTCGCTGTTCCTCATCGAGTGGCTGGGGGGGCCGCCTCGCTTTTCGCCGCATTACGGGCATCCTCGTCTCAGGATGCGGCACGCTCGTGTTCCCATCGATGAAGGCATGCGTGACGCCTGGGTGCGCTGCATGAAGAGCGCGATGGACGAAGTTGGCGTCGAGGGAGATGTGCGGCGATTCCTCGACGCACGCTTCCTGGAAGTCGCCGACTTTCTCCGCAATCGCGCTTGAGCCGACGCCTCTGGTTGAGAGCCCCTAACCGAGGGGGACGCGAACCAGTCGAAATCCGCTGCTCGTGACGACGAGTGTGTCGAGCCAACGCCCGGAGTCGTAGCTGTATTGGATTTGAGCGCCAAAGACCTGCTGCCTGAGTAGAAGCGGTGCGAGCTCGGGCAGCGAGATGGATTCATGAGTCGTCGAGTCTGCTGACCGTTTGACTCGCACCACGACATGCTGCGCGCGGCTATCGAGCATTCTCACCATGCGAATGATCTCGTCACCATTGAGAATGACCTCGTCCATCTCGACGAGCGAGGGAGGGGAGACGGAAGGAGTGTTGGGTTTCCTCATGCCCGGACCCGTCGTGTCGACGAGCTGGGCAGCTTTGAGTGCTGCACGTTGAGCCATAAAGGATGCTTGGGGGACTAGGGGGGAAGGGATGAGGGCGGCCTGATGAAGGGGGTCAGGGCATGCCCTCGGGTACCATCGCTTGTGACGCCTCGAGCGTTTCAGAAAAAGCGTCTTTTGAAGTCAGCTATTTCGAGCTGGAAATGGTCATGTGGTCGCGATCCCTACTCCGACCGCCCGTCCGGGGGCGGAGCGAAGCCAGGATTTCAGACCTGAAAGTTGTGACTTTATCGTACAGTGTGACTGCGAAGTTCGAGTTCTTCTGGGGGTCCCGCCGCAAACCCTGGCAGCGAGTGCTTTCTCTTGAGCTTCCATTCTTCGAGCGCACAGAAGAGCACAGGCACGACAAAGAGCGTGATGAGTTCGATCAGCATTCCACCGACTGAAGGCAACGCCATCGGAACCATGACGTCCGAGCCTCGCCCCTGCGACGTGATGACCGGGAGGAGAGCAAGGATCGTCGTGGCGGTCGTCATGAGGCAGGGGCGCACGCGGCGTGACCCCGCCTCGAGCGTCCGCGCGCGCACGTCCTCAACCGTTTCGGGGGGCTCCTCATTGAATCGCTGCTTCAGGTAAGTCGACATCACGACGCCGTCATCCGTAGCGATGCCGATCAGCGCGATGAAGCCAATCCAGACCGCTACCGACATGTTGACTGTCCCCACCTGAAAGAGGTCCCGCATCGAGGTGCCGAGCAGCTCGACGTTGAGGAACCACGGCTGCCCATAGAGCCAAATGAGAATGAACCCCCCGGCGACTGCCACCGCCACACCGCTGTAAATGATTGCGGAAATCGCCGCGCGGTGGAACTGGAGGTAAAGAAGGATGAAAACGAATGAAAGCGCGATCGGGATGAGGACTGTGAGGCGTTTTTCGCTGCGGATCTGGTTCTCGTAACTGCCTGCGAACTCGAAACTTACGCCGGCTGGAACGTCGAGGGCTCCGCTTTTTATTGCACGGGCGAGGGCGGCCTGAGCATCCTGTACCGCGGTGAGTTCGGCGACATCAGCGTCCTTGTCGAAGAGCACGTAGCTGGTCAGGAACGTGTCTTCGGACTTGATCATCTGCGGACCCCTTACGTACCGAATCTCTGCCAATTGAGTCAGCGGAACCTGTGCGCCGGATTTCGTGGGAACGAAGACCTTCTCCAAGGCTTCGATGCTGTCACGCTCTTCCCTCATGTACCGAACGCGAACGGGATATCTTTCGCGACCTTCGACGGTGCGCGTGAGCGTCATCCCCCCCAGCGCCACTTGGAGGACCTGTTGCACGTCGACAACGGTTAGCCCATAGCGGCCAATCGCCTCTCTATCGATGTCGATCTCGAGATAGGGTTTTCCGACGACTCGGTCGGCGAATACGGTCTCTGGGCGAATCGACGGAACCGTTTGGAGGACGGATTCGAGGTTCAACCCGAATTCTTCGATCGCTTCGAGGCTCGGGCCGTGCACCTTGATCCCCATGGGCGCTCGCATGCCACTCTGCAACATCACGATGCGGGCATTGATCGGCATGAGCTTCGGAGCGCTCGTGAGCCCTGGTCTCTCTGCGGCCTTGACGATCTCGTCCCAAATGTCTTGCGGCCTGCGAATGTGGTCCCGCCACTGGCGGACGCGATCGCCGTTTTCGAGCTCTCGATATTCGGGCTTGTAGCTGATGATCGTCTCGATCATCGAAACCGGTGCTGGATCGAGCGCCGTATCGGCTCGACCTAGCTTTCCTACGACGCGATCCACTTCAGGTATCTGCGCTATCGCCGCGTCGATCTCGGACAGCGTTTGCTGCACCTCTCCTATCGAGGCGTGGGGCATCGTCGTCGGCATGTAGAGGTAAGACCCCTCATCGAACGGAGGCATGTATTCTCGACCCAGCCCCGGGAATTGATGGGCGATGGTCGAGACCGGCTTCGAGACCCGCACGGATTGTGGCAAGAACCCGAAGACCGAATCGAATCCAAGAAACGCAGTCGCCCCGAAGACGACGATCGTCACCGGCATGACGAGGAAGGCCATCTTGTGGCGCAAGACCCAATCGAGCAGCCCCGGGTAAGCAGCCTCGAAAAGACGGAAGCTTCCCATCACGACGAAGATGAGGAGCCCCACGAAGAGCATGTTCAAAAGGAGCCCCTTGCCGTAGCCCAGGGGAAGCCAATCCTGCGCGAGGAGCACAGTCACGACCACGATGGCCAAGAAGTTCTCCCCCATCGTCAGCCGTTGATTGGCGGTCATCCCCAAGAGAGGCCGAGCCAACCGGTAGAGCGCCAGCAGCGCGACGAGGAGGCCCCCCACCAGCGTGTAGCTCATGAGGAGGAGGCCGAGTGCCAGAAACACCCAGTCGCGCAAGTGGTCCACTCGAAACACGGAGCGCACAACTCGTCTGACCCCCGCGGTCGGAGTCTGCGGGGGATTGGGTCGTCGTCGAAGGACGAAGAGCGCTGCTCCAGGCAAGATGAGCGTCGAGAGAATGAGCGCCCCTGCCATGGCGAATGTCTTCGTGAAGGCGAGGGGGGCGAATAGCCTCAGCTCGGAGGAGGAGAGTCCAAAAACGGGGAGGAAGCTCACCACGGTCGTCGCTACGGAGGTCATGACGGCGGGGGCCACTTCCGCGGCCGCTCGACGTATCACTGCCGATCTGTCTTCACCTGGCCCTGCTCGCTCCAGGTACTGGTTCATGTTTTCCACGAACACGATGCCGATGTCGACCATCGTGCCAATCGCGATGGCGATGCCGCCGAGCGCCATGATGTTGGCGTCGACGCCAGTGAACTTCATGACGACGAAGGTCCCGAGGACGCCGATCGGGAGCATGGCAGAGATGAGAAGCGAGCTCCGAAGGTTTCGAAGCATGATCAGGACCACGATGATCGTGATGAGGATTTCCTGGAATAGAGCAGTCGATAACGTGTCCAGCGTCTCGTTGATGAGTCCCGTTCGATCATAAAAAGGGACGATCGTGACTTGACTCACCGTGCCGTCTTCGAGAGTGCGTTTGGGAAGACCTGGTTGGATTTGCTCGATCTTCTTTTTCACGCCCTGGATGACCGCCAAGGGGTTTTCCATGAAGCGCGCGACGACGACTCCGCCCACGGCTGGCGCGCCCTCGTCGTCCAAAGTTCCACGCCTCAGCGCTGGGCCGAGGGAAACCCGTGCTACATCTCTCACACGAATGGGCGTGTTTTCACGGGCGACGAGCACGGTGGCCTCGAGATCTTCGAGGCGTTCGACAAACCCCAAGCCTCGCACCATGTACTCGACGTTGTTGATCTCCAGCGTCCGCGCGCCGACATCCAGGTTGGACCTCTGAACGGCGGAAGCCACCTGTGCCAAAGTGACGCCGTGGGCCCTCATGGCCTCGGGGTCGACATCGACTTGGTACTCCCGGACGAACCCACCGATAGAGGCGACTTCGCTGACTCCAGGCGTGGATTGGAGAAAATAGCGGACGATCCAATCCTGGATGCTCCGCAATTCGTCGGGATCCCACCCTCCGACGACGTTGCCCGCCTCATCCTGTCCCTCGAGGGTGTACCAGAAGATCTGGCCGAGAGCGGTCGCATCCGGTCCGAGCGTCGGCGTCACGCCGTCGGGGACCGTCCCCGGCGGAAGCGAAGCCAGCTTCTCCAAGACGCGGGATCGAGACCAGTAAAATTCGACGTCGTCTTCGAAAATCACGTAGATGGTCGAAAAGCCGAACGCCGACGTGCTTCGGACCGTGCGAACGCCCGGAATACCCAGAAGTGCCGTGGTCAGTGGGTAGGTCACCTGATCTTCGACGTCGCGAGGCGATCGTCCGGCCCAGTCGGTGAAGACGATCTGCTGGTTTTCGCCGATGTCTGGAATAGCGTCGACCGGGACCGGATCCCGGGGAAGCGAGCCCGTGTTCCAATCGAAAGGTGCGGTATAGAGCCCTCCGCCGACGAGCATCACAGACAAGATGAAAACGATCAGCTTGTTGTCGATGAACCAGCCAATCAGTGCTTCCCATCCGCCGCGCCGCTCCTCGGCCCCTGTTGGGGTGGTCAATGGTCGTGCCCTCCCGCGGGCTTCGGGGAAGCCGCCTCGTTCGAAGTTCTATTCGGACTGGCGAGGTGTTGCCCCGGTCCCACCATGCCGGTGATGTCTCCGCAGGTGAGCATGGAGGCGCCGAAGTACGGGTTATTGACCGTCTTCCCCTCTTGGATCCAGGTACCTCCCTGACTGCCGCGAGCCATGGGACAATGCGCTTGGTGGAGCGGCTTATCGAGTGGGTTTCCCAAAACTCGCAGCAGCATCACGGCCGAACCGCTCAACCTCTCGAAGCTCGTTCTTGCCTCCTCCAGTGACACGGCTTTCTCGAGATGCTCGGCATGCTCGCCCAGCATTTTCGAGAAATGGCCAAAGGCGCGGTTTGCTTCGGAACTGGCTTCGAACTTGGCCTCCACGAGTTCCTTTGTCAGCTTTCGGGCTGCCTCTTGGCTTTTTTCGAGATCGTCGTCTGCAAGGGCAGCCTGCACCTCGAGATAGGCTTCGATGGGAGGGCCGAGTTGGCTCAACTTCGCGCGCTCGACGTGGACGATTTCGTCCCACATGCCGCGCTTGAGGTCGTCAGGCGAGTACATCATGCTGTTGCCGCCGCGGATCTGGAGGTCGGCGTCCAGGGCAAACGCTCCACGCGTGACAATCCTCTCTCCCTCCGAGAGACCAGCGACGACTGGATACGTGTTTCCCAGCCTCGGTCCGAGACGCACGGTTCGCGCCTCGTAGGTGAACCCCTGATCCGTCGACACTTCGACATAGACGATCGCGCGACGTCCGGTGAAGAGCGGAGCCGAGGCAGGAACTACGAGAGGCGCATCCGTGCCAGTCTGGACGGCCGAGGCGACCAAAGCCTCTGCGAACATCCCCGGACGAAGTCGGCCGTCCTCATTTTCGATCTCGACTCGGACCTTGGCCGTTCTTTTGACGGGATCGAGCGTCGGATCGATGAAAGTGATTCGTCCTTCGAAATCCTCTCCGGGGTACGCCTCCACCTGGATTTCGACATCTTGGTCCACTCTGAGAAGAGGCAGGTCGCTCTCGTAGGCGTCGAGTTGAATCCAGAGAGTAGAAAGGTTCGCGATCTTGTAGAGCGGGGCGCCCGTCGCAACGTAGGTCCCCTCGGTAGCGATGCGCTCCATGACGGTCCCCCCGAATGGAGTGCGAATTGGGACGGAGGTTGTGGGCTTCTTCTGTTTCTCCATCCGGGCCAGTTCACCGTCGGGAACGCCCAAGAGGCTCAGACGTTGCCGTGCGGCGTTGAGGGCTGCCTCTGCGGCTCGGCGAGACGACTCGGCTCCTCCGGCCATTCTCTCGACTTGGTTGCTTGCCGTGATGAGATCTTGATGGGCTGCGAATACCTCGGGGCTGTAGAGTGTCGCGATGATCTGGCCACCTTTCACTTTCTCGCCGGTGGTGTTCACATAAAGACGGTCGATTCGTCCCCCGGTCCACGCCGTCACGGCCTTCAGAGTCGTTTCGTTGGGCTCGATGCGTCCGAGAAGCCGCACTCCTCCTGCTGCCTCGCTCCTCCGACGGACTTCCGTTGTCCGCAGTTGGGCGAGCTTCTTTGCTCGGTCAGAAAGAGTAATTTGGGCGGGACTTTTGTTTTCAGTCTGCGACGAGGCTGCCGACACTGGGATGAGGTCCATGCCGCATATTGGGCAGGAGCCTGGCTCCTTCTGCCGGATCTGGGGGTGCATCGAGCAAGTCCAAGTCGTTTCTCCTGCATCGTCTTCGTGAGAGGCGTGTGGATCCGGGGCGGCAGCTGACCCTGGTGACTCCGATCCACAAGAGCGAACCCCCACGACGAGGCCGCCCACCACGAAGCCAATGGCCAAAAGGCGCATCTTTGGCAATTGGGTCTCGAGCCAGGTTCTGAGTCGAGCCTTCCAGGTGGTCGTTTCTGCCGGGTCAAATTTTCGCGCCGCGGCGTCGCCCTCCTCGTGCGTTTCTTCAGGTCCTGCTTGTTCTTCAGTCATCTCTACCCCGACTCATCTTGAGGTCCGCTTCCAAAGGCTCCACATGGCGACCGACGATGCGCTCGAGGCGAGTCCAAGCCATCGCATAGTCGGCTCTCGCCGCCTCGAGCTCACTGCGCAATTCGAGTAGGTCTCGTTGCGCGAGGAGGGTTTGGGCGACCGTCCCCTGGCCCGTGGCGTATGCCCCGAGGACCGATGCGTACGCGGAGTCCGCTTGGGGAACCAAGGTCGTCTTGTAGAGTTTCACGCGTCGCACCGCATCACGGACGGCGGAGAGCGAGGCTTCGAGTTCTGCAAGTGCGCGGTCCTCGGCCGCTGCTTGGTCCGAGCGATTCGCCTCTGCCTCGGCGCGTGCCGCCCGAATGCCATCGTCGTAGGCGCCCTGCCAGAGTGGAACGCTCATCCCCGCGCCGACCATCACGGCGTCCTTGCCGCTGTCATCCACGCCGGGCATCACCGCCTCGCCGATGATGATCCAATCGGCCCCCAAACTGAACGTCGGGTAGCGCGCTCCTCTTTTGGCTCGGGCGAGCTCTTCGTTCGAAATGGCCATCTCACCGTGGGATTCGATGAGCGGGTGCTCGCGCACCGAAGCCGCCAGCGTCGAACGCTCCTCGGCTGGCAACAAAGCTTCGGGAGGTCCTTCTGGCGTTCTTGGCTGGGCGGGCTCGGCGACTCCCATCGCCGCGTGCAGTTCTGCAATTGCCACCGACTCGGCTTCCTCCATTCCCGAAATCATGTCCTCGAGCCGGGCCGCCGTGAGATCCACCTGTTGCTGATCGGCGAGATTCGTGGCTCCCGTGGCGACTCGTGCCAACACCGATTCCGACAGCGAGCGCACGACGGTGAGGTGTTCCTCGTGGATGCGCTTGGTTTGTCGAATCAGCCACAATCGAAAGTAGGCCGTTTCGACCTGCTGCTTGATGACGAGTGCCTGCGCTTCAACGAGCCGCTGGAGCGATCTGGCGCGAGCGGATGCCGAATCAGCTCCTCGGGTCAGTCGAGTGGGCCAAGGAAAGGATTGCGTCAGGCTGATTCGTGCCAGCTGCGGCCCGACACGTGTCTCCACCGACTGCACGAAATAGCCGAAAGAAATCTGGGGGTCTGGCAATGTGCGGGCCTGAGAAATCCTCGCGACACTGGCGTGCCAGCGGTCGAACGCGCCCTGCAGGTTGGGGTTCTTGTCCATCGCAGTCGCGATGTACCGCGCCAATGTGCCTGTCCCTTCTAGGTGTCCTTCATCGGGCGCCGTGGTTCCTGGTCTGTCCTCTTCGACGCGAGATTGTCCCACGGCTAGTGAGGTATACTCATGTCGCTGCTTCGAAGCATCCGCTACGGCGGCCTTCTCCGATGAGCCCGCACAGCCCACGAGGAAGGGCAAAGCGAACGCGACTCTCCATCCTTTTTCGATTCGACTCATTTCGATTTTCCCCGGCTCGATGAACGTCTGAAATCTATCGGATCCACTTGATGCTTGCGGAGGAGTCGGTAGAAGCTCTCGCGCTCGACGTCCGCATGCCGAGCAGCGTCGGCGACACTTCCAGAGAAGCGTCTGAGGACCGCCTCCAAGTATCGGCGAGCCGTTTGTTCGCGGCCGTATTCGCAGGCGCGCGCCCATGTGCACGCGGCAAGCGCTGGGTCCTCTTCGTTCTTGAACTCGTTCTTCAATACTTCCGGTGGCAGATCGCCGATGCGGATGGACTCACCCTCGGCGATGATGCATGCGCGTTCGACGGCAGCCCGTAGCTGACGCACGTTTCCTGGCCAGTCGTAGGTGAGGAGCGCATCAAGGGCTGCGTGATCGAACGTGCTCGGCGTCCCTCCTCCCGAGCGCTCCGCTTGTTCCCGAAGAAAGCCGTGAGCCAAGAGTTCGATGTCTGAAGAACGCTCTCTCAACGGAGGAAGCACGATGGTCGCGACATTGAGCCGATACCAAAGGTCTTCCCTGAATGTTTGATTGTGAACCATCTTCGAAAGGTCCCGATGGGTCGCCGCGATCAGCCGTACATCAACAGCTCGTTCCGACGTCTCGCCCACTCGCCGGATGGCTCCCTCTTCCAGAACGCGCGTCAATTTTGCCTGGAGCGACGGCAGCATGTCACCAATCTCATCCAAGAAGAGGCTTCCGCCATGAGCCTCCTCGAAGAGGCCCTTCTTCGCCGTCGATGCACCCGTGAACGCACCCTTCGCGTGCCCAAAGAGCTCGCTTTCCAGCAATTCAGGAGGAATCGCAGCGCAGTTCACCGCGACGAATCGGTGGGCTGCGCGGCGACCGAGGTCGTGAACTGCGCGCGCAATGCGCTCCTTCCCGGTTCCCGTTTCCCCAAGGATCAGGGTGGTGACGTTTCCCGCTGCAACCTTACGCACCATCTCCGCAACCGCGAGCATCGAACCAGAAACACCCCAAACACCCGGAAGGATTTGCGCGTCGTCGGGGGGCGGGATCTTCTTGGCCGTGCGCACTCGCGCAGCCGCTCTCTTCAGTACTCCTCGCGCGTCTTCGGGTTCGAAGGGCTTGCTGAGATAGTCGTACGCGCCCAGTTTGAGGGCGTCGACAGCGGTGCCTACACTGGCGAACGCTGTCATCAGCACGAATTCGGAATCCGGCCTGAGGCGTTTGCTCGCCCGAAGTACGTCGATTCCGTCCATGTCGGGCATCTTCAAATCGCAAAGGATCGCGTCAACCTCTTCGCCTGCGAGGATCCTGAGCGCTTCGCCACCACTGCTGGCAACGAGCACCCTTCCGTCCTTTTTCATCACTTTGGACATGAGCCCCAGCATGTTTTCCTTGTCGTCCACGATGAGGAACGTCGGGTTGTCTCTGGTCACTTGGATGGCTCCGGTGCGGGGGCGTTCAAAGAAGTAGGCGGTCCGGGGATCGGGATTTCTAGGCGAACGATGGTGCCACCCGTGGGACTTCCGAGGGCTTCCACCGTTCCCCCATGTCCCCGGACGATACCTGCTACGACCGCAAGGCCGAGTCCCGTGCCCCCTTTGCGACGCGAGAAGAACGGTTCGAAGACCTGCGCGCTGAGTTCGGATGGGATCCCAATCCCCGAGTCCTCGACGTCGATTCGGTACACGTCTTCACCCACCACTTCGCCGCGCACGCACACCCGAATTTCTCCGTCGGCTGCCTCCACCGCGTTCTTGAGGAGATTCATGAGCACTTGTCGCATCCGCCCCCGGTCCATTCGGATGTGACGGTCCTGCACGTCGACCTTCACGTCCGGTTTCGGCTCGGGAGTTTGCTCGACGAATCTGGCCACAGTCGACTTCAAAAACGACCCGGTCTCGACCTCTTCGAGCTCTAAATCGGAGGCTCTCGAATAGGAAAGCAAGTCCTCGGCGATGCGCTGACAGTGGGATGCTTCCTCGTCGAGAATACCCAGTTCCTTGCGCAGGGTTTCTCTGTCCCCGTCCGGCTCCATGATCTTGAGGTACCCACGGATGATGCCGATGGGATTGTTGAGCTCATGAGCGACCCCTGCAGCGAGCTGTCCAATGGCCGCCATCCGTTCCTGGCGCACGAGCTTCTTCTCCCGTGCGCTAAGTTCATCGGCCATGTGATCGAAAACCCGTGCGAGCTCTCCGACTTCGCTCTCACCGAGGTCGCCCACACGGGCTCTCAGATCTCCTCGCCCGAAACGTCGCACGGACTCGGTGAGCCGATAAAGCGGCCAGAGTGCGGTCTTCCGCAGTCGGAGCGTGAACCACGCTGCAAGAAGCAGAACGATCGTGGCGCAGACTCCACCCAGGAGCCGGGCGGTTCGTACCGTGGAGGTGGCAACCCGATGAGAATCGTGCATGCGAGCCCGGACTGCGAGGGCCAATGCGTCGGCTTCGGTCGCAGCTTGTTCCCCCAACAAGAAAAGTTCGCGATGATGCCTTCGAGCTGCGTCGAGCTCGCCGCTTTCGAGGAGCGGGACAAGGACGGTGGTGAATGTGTCGTGAATCCGTTGGGTCTTGTCTCCCAGCTCCGCGAGACGAGCTCTTTCGGCGTCGGGTATCGCTGGACCAAGCCTTTGAACCCGCGAGCGGACCTTTTCTCGCCAGTCCTGATATTGGTCGAGGCGTGACGTATCCCCTTCGATCACCGAGTGGGCGATATGAAGAGATTGCTCGCGGACGGCCGTCGCAAGAACGAGACTGTCGATCCCCGAGGACTCTTGCTTGCGCATGTCCACCACGATTGCGGAGACGTCCTGCATCCCGAACAGCAAGAGGATGCACATGCCGATGGAGACCAAGCTCACGCTGCCAAACCCCAACACGAGCTGGCGAGCGATGGTTCGGTTCGGACGGGAGGGGGGATCCATGACGAGACTCCGCGTTGGGGTTGAGCAAGAAGCGTGCCCCGAGATTTGCTCCCGAATCTCACTGACTTCCCCCAGACTTGTAACCAACAGAGTCCAAATGTGACAACTTGGGTCACATCCCCGGGACGTCCTGGCTCTCGCGCGCCGGTCCGTCCCGCTTCAAGCCAGGCTATGGGTCTTGGCACGCGCCGTGCTTCGATCGCGGCATGATCTGCCCAAGAATTTCGCCCGCCGCTTTCCTCGTGCTGAGTTTAGTCAGCCTCCTGGCCCTGGGCTGCGAGGACAAGGAGGCCCGGCCGGTCGAGGCGGTTGCCGCCAGCGGAGACGGGGAGCCGACCGCTCCGCCCGCCGTCCAGGACTCGGGGAAGCTCGTGGAGGTGCCGAAGGACGGCAAGAGATTCGACCCGCCGGTCAAGCCCGAGCAGATCCCCATGGGAGCATGGATGTGTGACATGGGCACGGTGCACTATGCCGCGATGAACAAGGGTGACGGCAAGTGCCCTGTCTGTAGCATGGAGCTCAAGCATAAGACGGACCGGGGCCACGACGAGGTTCGCTGACCCCGGCCGGGCCCCGGTTTCACGACAACGACTCACTCGTCTTCGGGGTCGCCCGCCTCAGCAGCATCCCGATGTTGGTTTGCGACATCCGAATGCTCCCACCACTACACCGACCTCCAGCGCCGCAAGGACAGCGCGTTGAGCAAGACGCTCACGCTCGATAGAGCCATGGCGCCCCCGGCAATCATGGGCGAAAGGAGCCCGAACGCTGCAAGCGGGATGCCCAGAATGTTGTAGAGAAAGGCCCAAAAGAGGTTTTGGTGGACTTTCCGGGTGGTTGCCTCGGAAATCGAGATGGCCGCACCTACGAGCGTGAGATCCGGCCGCATCAGCGTGATGTCAGCAGCATGCAGCGCCACATCGGCGCCGGTTCCCATCGCGATGCCGACGTGCGCCGTCGCCAGCGCGGGAGCGTCATTCACGCCGTCTCCTACCATGGCAACGGTACGGCCCTCGGACTCGAGAGCCGAAATCGTCGCAGCCTTCTCGTCGGGCAGCACCTCGGAGAAAACGCGCCCGATACCGAGCTCGTCAGCGACGGCTCGAGCGGCGTTTTCGTTGTCACCGCTCAAAAGAACCAGCTCGAGCCCCCGCGCGCGGAGCGAAGCCAGAGCCGCATTCGCGCCGGCTCTCGGGCGATCCCCAAGAGCAATCGCGCCGAGGATCTTCTCCTCATCGAAGACCCACACGACGGTCCTCCCTTTGCTTTCCAGCTCTCTCGCCGCCTCATCGAACGGACTCGTCATGCCCGTCGACTCACCCCGAAGGCGCGGACTGCCGACCAAGAGGTTTTTTCCGTTTACCGTTGCCTGGATTCCGCGACCCGGAAGGGCCCGGAATTGAGAGGCCTGTGGCACAACCAGCCCTTTTCGTTGCGCTTCCTCTCGAATGGCGCGGGCGAGTGGGTGTTCGCTCCCTTTTTGAACGGCGGCGGCGAGGGCGAGCGTGCCCTCTTGGTCTTCAGCCAGAAGGTCCACCACCTCGGGCCGTCCTTCCGTCAACGTTCCCGTCTTGTCGAACACGATGGTGTCGAGCGCCTTGGCTCGTTCGAGTGCGGTGACGCTCGAGAACAAGATCCCGACCCCGGCCGCCTTGCCCGTACCAACGGTGAGGGCCGCGGGTGTCGCCAGGCCGAGGGCACAAGGGCACGCAATCACCAGCACGGACACGGATGCGACGAAAGCTTGCTCGGTGTTTCCCAAAAAGGCCCACCAGACCACGAACGTAGAAACAGCAAGCAAGAGCACGACCGGCACGAAGACGGCGGCCACCTTGTCGACCTGCGTTTGGACTTTGGCCTTTCCTCCTTGCGCTCGCTGGACCAGCTCCACAACCCGAGCGAGAGCCGACTCGCTGCCTACGCGAGTCGCCTCGATCGTCAGTCTACCGCTGCCATTGATCCCTCCGCCGGTCGTCTGGTCCCCCGGCTTCTTCGGAACGGGCAGGCTCTCACCCGTCAGCAGTGATTCGTCGACTTCGCTTTCGCCGTCCACCACGGTGCCATCGACCGGGATCCGCTCCCCGGGCAAAACGACGACGACTTCGCCTCGACCGACGGTCTCCGATGGAACTTCAATCTCCTCACCCTCGCGCCTGACCCTTGCCCGCGCGGGGCGCAAGTCCAACAGAGCCCGAATGGCACCGGTTGTACTCCTCTTGGCGCGCGCCTCCATCCACTTCCCGAGGCGGATCAGGGTGATGATGGCGGCGGCGCTTTCGAAGTAGAGATGCCCCCCGGTTGTCATGTGCCAGACCGAGAGACCGAAAGCGGCGCTCGTACCGAGCGCCACCAACGTGTCCATGTTCGCCGTTTTGGACCTGAGCGCGCTCCACGCGCCTCGATAGAACCGAGCGCCGAAGTAAAACTGCACCACACCGGCCAAGCACAGCTGCGCCCATCCGGGCAGCATCCACGAGACGGCCAAAGGTGAAAGCGCCATCGGGGCCACGAGAGGAAGCGTCAGCGCCGCCGCGATGAGGAGCGAGACAAGCTCCCGTCGAGCTGCCTGCGATTGCTTCCTGTCTTCCTCGGCGCGAAGCTCGATTTCCGTTGCCGCCCGTTCCGCGTCGTAACCCGCGCCTCGAACGGCGGCGATCAGCCGCTGTTCGTTGGTCCCGAACCGCGTCGCAACGTGGGCGATTTCCGTGGCGACGTTCACTTGGACGGACTCCACACCGGACACGGCGCGCAGGGCCTTTTCGACTCGTCCTGCGCAACTCGCGCAAGTCATTCCCGAGATTCGTAGCTTCGTCTCCGAAACGGGAATGCGATATCCGGACTGCACGATGGAGCGAGCAATGGCTTCGGCTTTTAGCTTGTCGGGATCGAAATCGACGGACGCCTGCTCACTCGCAAAGTTGACCGAAGCTTCATTCATCCCCGCTAGTCCCTGCAGCGACTTCTCGATTCGACCGGCACACCCCGCGCAGCGCATCCCCTCGATGGGGATGGTCAATCGAATCGGACTGGGGGGCGCTTGTACCTGCTTCATGCTGGGCTCTTCATCCGAGAACGTAGGCCTTCCAGCAACTCGAAGGTCAAGGGACGTCCTCGAAAATCAAGGAGATTCCGCCGTTCCTCGACGAGACTCCTGTCGGGAAGTGTCCCACATGATTCGTCCGTCGTCCCGAAGGAGCGTCTCCCACTAGGGAAAAAATGCTAGATTTCTCATCGGGAGCCCGGCGGGCGAACTTATCTTGGAGTGAACGATGAGAAAATTTCTGGTTGCGGGGGCGATTGGAACCTGGCTGCTCGGATCTGCCTGTGGGCGTCTCGGCACGGGCGACAACATGATCGAGGAAGGGGACGGCGACGCTTCGATCGGGAGCGGCAAGGGCGACGGTGACACCGGTGACGGGGACATCGGCGATGGCGACTTCGGCCCGGGGGACGGGGACCTTGGAGACGGGGACATCGGTGACGGCGACGTCGCTCCCGGAGACGGGGACCTTGGAGACGGCGACCTCGGTGGAATGCCAGGAGACGGCGACGGGGACGCCGCGGGCGGACTCGGTGGCGGATTCATCGGAGACGGCGATGGCGACATCGTCCTACCGAATCCGAGCGTTCCCGTGTGCACCATCACGACGCCCGAAGACAACGCGACGACTGCGTTCCACGGTGAGCGCGTCGGTTTCGCTTCGGCGGAGCCTTCGACCGAAGTGTTCTCCGGCGTCACCTTCCGCGCAGTCGCGACCGATCTGGAAGACGGCAAGCTCGAAAGTGAAAGCATCGCCTGGTTCCTCGAGGGCTCGAACCTATCCGAAGAGGAACGCCTGCTCGGGAGAGGAAGCGAGATCGTGGTCGAAGCGCTACCTCCGGGCGAAAACAAGATCGCTTGTCGGGTGGTCGATTCCGACCAAAACGTCGGCTTCGATTACGTTCACGTGCTGAGCGTCTCGCCGGTGGTTTACATCCACCAGCCAGGCGAAATCGATGGTCCCCGACCTTCGTCCGAAGCCGTCGAATTCTGGGCCCAGGGCTACGACTACGAGGACGGACAGCTGGATTCAGAAACTTTCGTTTGGGACAGCAGCATCGATGGACAGGTAGGGGTAGGCAACGGCAGCTACCACCTCGGCCCCGGCCAACACGAGATCACCGTGAAGGCCTGGGACGCTGACGAGAACCTCGCCACGGAATCTGTCTTCGTCTGGATCACCGAGTTACAAATCGAGCCCGTCGTCGAGCCGACGGACTGAGGGACAAGCTTACTGCTTCTTCCAAAGACCGACGCACTTTTCGGAATGGCTTTCGCTTCCGGCGATTTCCCCACTCGAAAACACGGTCATGTCGAGCTTCCACTCGCAGCTCTTCATGACGAGACCCTCGGCCACCTGCTCACCGGAAGCGTCGAAGTCCACGTTCAGCTTGAGCTTCATCCCCGGCATCGGCTCGATCGTGTTTTGATAGGAGGCGTCCATGGAGAATCTCTTTTCTCCCGGCGTCTCGATCGCACCCGTCAGCTTCACGTCCCCGAGGAACTGCCGCGCCTGCTGCGGAAGATCCTTCGTGTCCGGGGTGACGCTGAGACTTGCACCCGCCTGCGAGATGATGACCGGGTCACGAGCAGGGTCGAGATAGCGTCCGCTCAAGTTCATGTCGGCAGCCCAAGCGGGGACGCTCGAGAGCAAGATGACGAAGGAGATGCGTTTTCGGAGATGACCCATCGAAAACAGCGTATCACTGGGCTGATTCGACTGCTCGACAAAAGCCGCTCCAAGCTAGTGCAAGCGGCTGCAAAGTCGCTGACTTTGCGGGCCATCGGGGGCCCGATTGCAACGAGCGGGCGCCTTGGGCTAGCGCGCGGGTGTGTCGAGGAGAGCAATCGAGCCCGAAGCGCTCTTGTCCGAGGGCACCCGGCAAGCACTGCGGCGTCAGCTCTTGGCTTGGTATCGGAAGAACCGCCGGGCTCTCCCCTGGCGTGAGGCTCCCACTCCGTACCAGGTCTGGGTCAGCGAAGTCATGCTCCAACAGACGCGAGTCGAGGTGGTGCGTGACTACTACACGAAGTGGATGAAGAGCTTCCCCGACGTCGAGAGCTTGGCGCGCGCCGACGAGGACGAGGTTCTTTCGCACTGGCAGGGCCTCGGCTACTACTCGCGGGCCCGTCGCCTTCTCGCCGGGGCCAAACACGTCGTTTCTCAGCTGAACGGAGAGCTTCCCGACTCCCCGGAGGAACTACAGAAAATCCCCGGGGTGGGTCCGTACTCCGCTGGGGCCATTTCGAGCATCGCTTTCGGGAAGCCGAGCCCGCTCGTCGACGGAAACGTCGTGCGCGTTCTCTCCAGATGGTTCGCTCTTGCGGGGGACCCCTCCAAAGCTCCACTGAAGAAGACCCTGTGGGACCTTGCAGCACGGCTGGTCCCCGACAAGGGCGCTTCTGACTTCAATCAGGGATTGATGGAGCTGGGCGCAACCATCTGCACCCCCAAGTCGCCTGCTTGCCATTCGTGCCCGGTGCGCCGCCTCTGCGTCGCGCATGCCGCAGGCGAGGTGACCCGATTTCCCGAGCTCGCGAAGCGGCCGCCCCTGACCGAACTCTCGATGGTCGTCCTCGTCATCCGAAATCGCGGTCGGATCGGAGTTCAGAAGCTCCCAGCGGACGCGCGCTGGTGGGCAGGACTTCACGCCTTGCCTTTCGCGGAGCTCGAGGATGGGGAATCTCCAGAAAGCGGCGCCGAGCGTCTCGCGCGTTCGCTCGCGGGCGCGAGCTCGATAGGGCTCAGCGTCTACCCCTCATTTCGACACACCGTGACTCGCTACAAGATCTCCCTGTCTCCCGTCCTGTTGAGGCTCGCGAAGTCCGCGCCCGGGCGCGGCTCCCTTTCCTGGGTCGCCCGGGCAGACGTCGGGGAGCTCGCGCTCCCCGCTCCCCATCGGAAGGCGCTGGGACTGACCGGTTTTTGACCGGAAGGGGCCCCCGCTCCGGCTTCAAAACTGCCAATGGGTCGTTTTCCTCACGACAGGTGTATCGCCCAGAGAATCTTCCGCTAAAGTCCAAGGATATGTCGGAACCCCGGCAATTCTCACTAGAACCGGTGCGCACCGACGGTTGGTTCGAGCGCATCGGCGAAACGATCGGAAGTTTTCAGGCGCTCTGCGACATCATCGGAGCCCAGTTTTTCGCGTTCGCGATGATCACGGGGGCGCGCATTACGGCGTTGACTGTGGACCGACGGGTTCCCGACAACACGATGGTCGACTTCACCGTGGGCGAGGAAGGCGATCCGAGTGCCGAAGTGCAGAGCGTGACTCTCGCTGATTTCAGGCGACGGCTCGTCGCAGCCTTGGTTCAAGAGGAGCCAATCTCACCGGCCCCGAGTCGCGAGGACGATACGGACGGACTTCAGCAGCACATCGGCGTCCGATACCTCTTGCTTGCGCCGCTCTTCGGTTACGGCCTCACCAATCTGCGAATCGATGGTGAGGGCTCGCGCATCGACGTGATGCGCGACGGTATGGAGGAGAGCTACCAACTCTCCGCGTTCCGTGCTCGCATGCGCACGCACGTCCGCCAGGAGCACGAACGCGTGTCGCGCAATCAGGGAGACGGCGCGATCGACTTGGGACGCGTCGCCGATGCCGAGGATGCCGCCAAGGCCCACAACTGGACCCGCGTCATCGAACTGCTCGGCGCGTGGCCCGCGCCGCTCGCCATCTTCCTTCGAACCCCCGAGGGCCAGGCCCTGGGGGCAGAAGCGCGTGCGACCGTCGCGCGCGGCCTTTCGCTGTTGGGATCGGCGTGCGTCGAGCTCTCCGATTTCGACAAAGGTGAGGAAATCCTCCGTTTGGCGGTCCAGTACACGAGCGAGGGGCCCGGCGCTGCGGACGTTTATTATCGGCTGGGCTTGGCCCTCTTGGCTCACGGCCGGCCGGGCGAGGCCATTGGGCCCTTACGTCGTGCAGTGGCGCTGGAAGATGTCGATGCAGGTGTTTGGTCGGCCCTCGGACGCGCTTTTCTCGAACGAAACCGCAACATGGCGGCTTTAGGCGCTGCCTTGGCTGGTTTGCGTAAGGGGCTCTCCCCGGAGATCGTCTGGCCCATTCAGAGCGAGGCTGCCAAGCGCCTCGGTTCGGGCTACAAAGCCTGGGCGAATTATCTCGGTGAAAACGACGTCACCGAACTCACGGGGCCGCCCCCTTCGGCGCGCTCCGAGAGCTGAACTCACACGAACTGCTCGGATTGACAGGGCTTCTTTGCCCGGGCTACATCGCGCCCGCGCACGCTGATCGCCATGTTTCAGACCTATCTCCCACTTCTGTTTTTGCTCTTGGTCGCGGTTGGGATCGGAGCATTCAAGTTTTTCCTCGGTCACTACCTCGGGCGCAAGCCGTACAACGCCGAGCAGGCCGCGCCGTTCGAATGCGGAAACGAATCGACCGGCGCCCGCGACTTGAAGCTCGACGTCAAGTTCTACCTCACGGCAATTCTCTTCGTCGTCTTCGATATCGAAGTCGTCTTCATGTACCCCTGGGCCATCCTCTTCAAGGATCTGGGCTGGACTGGGTTCGCAACGATGGGTGTGTTCATCACGGCTCTGGCGGTCGCGCTCGCGTACTGCTGGAAGAAAGGAGCTCTCGAATGGGAGAGCTAAAAGGCGGTTTGTCCCAGCAAGGGGCGGTAATTGGTGCGGGTGAGGATGCGTCTTTCGCCACCACACGTTTCACCGATCTTCTCTCCTGGGCCCAGAAGTATTCGCTCTTCATGTGCCCATTCGTGACGGCTTGTTGCGGCATGGAGTTCATGAGCGTTTCCGGTCCGCGTTACGACCATTCTCGGTTCGGTGCGGAGGCCCCCCGGTTTTCGCCACGTCAGAGCGACCTTTTGTGGGTCGTCGGGACGATCACGCAGCGACAGGCTCCGATCCTGAAGCGCATTTACGAACAAATGATGGATCCGAAGTACGTCTTGGCCTTCGGGACATGCGCTTCGAGCGGCGGCTTTTACGACAACTACGCCTGCGTTGCCGGCACCGACAAGATCATCCCCGTCGACGTCTACGTGCCCGGCTGCCCGCCTCGTCCCGAGGGTGTCCTCGATGGACTGATGCTTCTTCAGGACAAGATCCAGCACGGCGACCGCACTCCTGGCGTCGTGAAGCCCCGGCGCGATCCGGCAAGCAACCCGGAGATGGGTGTCGTCCCGCTACGTCGTCACAAGGACGCGGCTCCCTGAGCCTGCCCGACATTTCACACTTCGCCTTCCAGCCCATAGCTTCGAACCTCGATTCGACTCGAGCCCCATGTCAAAAGCGCTCCTCGACTTAGTATCCAAGGAATTCCCAGACGACGTGTTGTCCACCCATGCTCAGCACGGCGACGAGACGGTAGTTCTACGCCCCGAGGCGTGGTTCAAGGTGCACCAGTTTTTGCGCGAGGACGCTCGCGTCGCCGCCGAAATGTTGGTGGACGTGACGGCGGTGGATTTCCCGGACCGTGACCCTCGCTTCGAGGTGGTCAGCCACGTTTGCTCTCTTTCGCTCGGGCATCGCCTCCGGCTGAAGACCGCGGTTGGGGATGAGGACGGCGAGACGGTGGAGGTCCCCAGCCTTACGGCGATCTGGGCCAGCGCCAACTGGATGGAACGCGAATGCTACGACATGTTCGGCGTGCGCTTCATCGGTCACCCCGATCTGCGACGGATCCTTCTTTATCCGGAGTTCGAGGGATTCCCCCTGCGCAAGGATTACCCAGCTGACAAGATCCAACCCCTCGTGCCCTTCCGCGAGGTGGACAACAACCAGAAGGTCGCGCCCTTCGACCGATATGAGGGCATGTCCTTCGGTCGCCAGACGCACCAGTTCGAAGCCGGCGAGGAGAACGACTGATGGAGCCTTTGGACGTAGAACTCGACGAAGCCGAAGTCGAGCTCCCGATGGAGCCGATGCTCGTCAACGTGGGGCCGGCTCATCCGGCCATGCACGGGACCGTACGCTGTGTGATGGAGCTCTCGGGCGAATCAATCCGACGCGTCGACGTGCAGGTCGGTTACCTGCATCGCGGGTTCGAGAAGATGTGCGAACGCGGGACTTGGACCCAGGTGTTTCCGTACGTCGACCGATGTAACTACGTATCGCCGATGCTGAACAACGTGGGCTTCTCGATGGCCTGCGAAAAGATGCTCGGGATCGAGGCTACGGAAAGGTGCCAGTGGTACCGGATGGCTCTCGGTGAGCTTGCTCGAATCAGCGACCATCTGACGTGTGATGGCGCCATGGCGATGGAGCTCGGGGCTTTCACGCCGTTCCTCTGGATGGTCAAGGCGCGCGACATGATCTGGGACCTCATGGAAGAGGAAACAGGAGCGCGCATGACCCACAGCTTTGGTCGCGTGGGCGGGATGGCGAAGCCGCCGACCGAGCACTTCAAAGAGCACGCGCTCGCGGTGACGGAGCAGACCCTGCACATCGTCGATGAGGCCCAGGACCTTCTCTACGGTAACCGCATTTTCCTCGACCGGCTCGAAGGCGTCGGGAAGATCTCCCAAGAGGACGCCATCTCCCTCGGATGGACCGGCCCCTGCCTCCGCGCAGCGGGCGTGCCCTACGATGTTCGACGTGCCCACCCGTACATGAAGTACGACCAGGTGGAGTTCGAGATCCCGGTGGGATCGAACTCGGACTGTCTCGATCGCTTCATGGTGCGCATCGAGGAGATCCGAGAGTCTGCAAAGATCATCCGTCAGTGCGTGGAGCGGATGCCCGACGAGGGGCCCATCAACGTGGACGATCCGCGCGTCGTCCTTCCCGAGAAGGACGAAGTCTACTCGACGATTGAGGCCACGATTCAGCACTTCAAGATCGTCATGGAGGGCCTGAAGCTCCCCGCCGGTGAGGTCTACTCCTACACCGAGGGCGGCAACGGCGAACTCGGGTTTTACATGGTGAGCGATGGGAGCGGCACTCCTTACCGTCTCCACATCCGACCGCCTTCTTTCCTCGCGACCGCCGGTTTGGAACGCGTCATCACCGACCAAATGGTGGCCGACGTCGTTCCCTGCTTCGGCTCCCTCAACATGATCGGTGGAGAGTGCGACCGCTGAAGGTCCGCCAGAGCCTTCGAACACCGAACGATTGAGTCACTGATGCCTACATTCAATCTCGACGACCAAGAAATCGAATTTCAGCCCGGAGACACCATCATCCAGGCTGCGCACCGTGTGGGGATCGACATCCCGCACTATTGTTGGCACCCGGGCCTGAGCGTCGCGGCCAACTGTCGCATGTGTCTCGTCGAAGTGGGGCCGCCTCCGGGGCGTCCCCAAATGATGCTCGACGTTCTGCGGTACGACGCCGACAAGGGAACGTACGTTCCCGGCAAGAAGCCCAAGCTGCAGCCCGCCTGTCAGATGCCGGTCTCCGAGGGAATGCAGGTCAAGAGCCAGACCTCGCCGCACGTTGCCGAAGCCCGCGACGCGGTTCAGGAAATGCTCCTGCTGAATCATCCGGTGGACTGCCCCATCTGCGACCAAGCGGGTGAGTGTCGGCTTCAGGATTACTGGCTCGAACACAGCGGCAAGAAGAAGCGCATGAAGGATGAAATCATCCACATGCCCAAGGCCGTCGATTTTGGTCCGACCATCGTTTACGACGCCGAGCGCTGCATCGTTTGCACCCGCTGTGTGCGGTTCTGTGAGGAAGTGGTCGGCGACCCTGTCCTCGACAAGCGCGAGCGCGGGAACCTCGGAGAGATCGTTCTTTCCCCAGGCCGCAAGCTCGATCATGCGTACACGCTCATGACCGAGCACGTCTGCCCGGTGGGAGCGCTCACGGCGAAAGACTTCCGCTTCAAGGCACGCGTTTGGTTTTTGCGCACCGTGCGATCGGTGTGTCAGGGATGCGCGAAGGGATGCAACGCCTACACGGATTTCGATCCGCGCAACCAAACGGTGTACCGCCATCGGCCGCGCGAAAACGCCCAGGTCAACAAGTACTGGATGTGTGATGAAGGCGTCCTCGATTATCGGCGGGTTCACGCGGATCGGGTGCTTTCGAGCCAGGCACGGGGGGACGACGTGTCTCTGGCCGAAGCCGTTGCAGCGGCCGCCGACGAATTGAAGGACGTCGGGCCCGACGCGGCGGTGTTGCTTTCGGCCGAACACTCGAGCGAGGACAACTTCGCCGTGCTGAAGCTCGCCAAGGCGCTCGGGATCCAGAAGGTCTATCTCACCGGGCGTCCGGACGGCGAGGGGGACGACATCTTGCGCAGGGTGGACAAGAACGGAAACCGCGCTGGCGCTCGCGCCGTAGTCGAGGGAGAGCACCTGGGCGACGGAGCATCGCTGGCCACGGCGGTCGACAAGGGTGAGGTGAAGAAGCTCCTGGCTCTCGGTTCGCAGGTGGAGTCGGACGCGGTGGCGGACGGCCTCACGAAAATCAAATCGATCGTCGCACTCTCAGTGCATCAAGGACCGATCGCCCTTGCGGCGAACGTTCTTCTGCCGGCGTCGAGCTGGGCAGAAGCGGCGGGGACCTACGTCAACGAGGACGGCATCGCCCAAGTGAGTGAGAAGGCCATCGCCCCCCAAGGCGACTCGCAGCCGGCCTGGAAGCTTGCCCTCCTCGTCGCAGAAAAACTCGGAAAGGACCTCGGCTTCAAGAAGGCCAAGGACGTCAAGGCGGCCGCGACTGCCTCCTTCCAGGGAGCACAGGCGTAATGGAAGACTTTCTCACGTGGTTTCAGGACGAGATCCTGGCGGACACCAACCTCATCCGAACCGTCTTCGGCTTCGTGAAGGCGTTTGCGGTGTGCATGTTCGCACTCAATGTCGGCGTGATTCTCACATGGGCCGAGCGTCGCATTCGCACCATGATTCAGGACGGCATCGGCCCGAATCGAGCTGCCATCCCGCTGCCGGGAAAGGTGGCTGCCATCGCAGTGGCCGCAGGTCCTTCGTTCACGGCGGCGGCTGCGGTGCTGGGTCTGGCGGCTTTGGTGCATGCGATGAACGGCGACAAGGCCTGGTGGGGCATGCTCTTTTCCCAGGGCGCCATCTTCTTCACTTGGGTGACGCTCTCGGCGATTTCACGCTCCGTCCGCAAAACGGGCGCGAAAAATGCCATCGAAAGGGAAGTCAGCGCGTTTGCTCCCCGCAGCATTGCGCTGGTTGGTGTGTGTGCGCACATCGCGCTTGCGGCCTATGGTCTCTACGCCGACTCACTTCCGCTTGTGGCCGAAGCTCTCTCCGACGTCACTTTCGGTTTTGGTTCGGTTCTCCTTGCTCTGATGATCGCGGCGGGCGGCGCTCATGTCGCGGCTCAGTACTGGAACGAGAAAGAGGTGCGCGTCACTCTCCTCGGGTTGCTGCACCCGGCGGCCGACGGTCTGAAGACGGCGTTCAAGGCCGACTTCATTCCGCCCAAGGGCGACCGTCTCCTCTACAACATCGCGCCTTGGATCACGCTCCTACCGTCCCTCGTGCTCTTGGCCGTGGTCCCCTTCGGCCCGAACTTGTGTTTTGGGACTTTCGACGGGGACCTGAATTTCAATGATTTTCAGGGAATCGAATCGATAGGGAACGCTTGCAGAGAGGGATACTACTCGATGCAGGTGGCCGATTTGAACGTCGGGATCCTCTACTTTTTCGCCGTTGCCGGCACGGGAATCGTCGGTGCTGCTCTGGCCGGTTGGGCGAGCGACAACAAATTCTCCCTCCTTGGCGGCATGCGAGCCGCGAGCCAAATGGTGTCGTACGAGGTAACCCTCGGGCTGACTGTCGTGGGCGCTCTGATGGTGTACGGCACCGTTCGAGTCGACGAGATGATCACCTGGCAGGCCAACAACGCCTGGGGAATCTTCGTTCAGCCGCTCGCGTTCTTCCTCTTCGTTGCGGCGGCAATCGCCGAGACGAAGCGCGTACCGTTCGACATCCCCGAGGGCGAGTCGGAAATCGTCGCCGGCTACTTCACCGAGTACGCGGGCATGAAGTTCGCGATGTTCTTCTTCTCGGAGTTCATTGCGGTGGTCTCGTCGAGCACCATCATGGCCGCCCTGTTTTTCGGGGGCTGGCATCTGCCCTTCGTGACCGCGAATGGCATCGAGATCGCGATCGGGGAGACCCTCTATTACACAGACTTCATTCGCCCCGAGGTGTTGGCCGTCATCGGTGTGCTGGCGTTCATCGGGAAGATCCTCCTTCTCTGCGTGCTTCAGGTCGTCATTCGCTGGACGCTTCCACGTTTCCGCTACGATCAGCTGATGCGCCTCGGCTGGCGGAAGCTGCTTCCGGCCTCGTTGTTCAACGTGATGGCCACGGCCACCGTCATCCTGGCGATTCAGTCGTCGAGTGAGCAGGTCAAGGAAGCGATCGAGGGCTTCGCACAGCTCACGATGGTCCTGATCGTCGCCGCCGGTGCGGCAGCCTTCATCGGACTGGTGGTCTTTCTCTTCGCACCGTCGCCGAAGCGGCGCCTCATCGTAAACAGCGCGGCGCGCTACGCCGACCTCATGGGTGGCACCCCCGAAGCCAAGATGGAAGCTTGAGTCATGGGTAGTGAATCAATGGAGAAGCACGACTACACGGACGGTCTTGGGCCCAGAAAGGTACAAGGCCGTGTGATGAAGCGTCCGGAGCGCACGGCAGCGGTCCAGGGCTACATCCCAGAGATCCTGAAGGGTCTCGGTAAGACCATCGGCTACGCCCTGCGCAACACCAAGGACATGGCGCTCGGAACGCGCAATGATCCGACTCTCGAGTCCATCAGCGACGGCATCAACACCATCTCCTATCCTGAGCAGAAGCGCCCTTATCCGGAGCGATTCCGCGGGGTTCATCGCCTCACTCAGCGTGAGGACGGTTCTCCGCGCTGCGTGGCGTGTCTTTGCTGCTCGACGGCGTGTCCGGCTCAGTGCATCCACATCGAGGCGGGCGACTACCAGGGCGACGAGAAGCGCGAGGGCTACGAAAGGTACCCGAAGCGCTTCGTCATCGACGAACTTCGATGCATTTTCTGCGGATTTTGCGTCGAAGCATGTCCCTGTGACGCCATTCGCATGGACACGGGCATGCATCCGGCACCCTACGACTCGCGCGATCAATTCATCTACGAAAAGGACCTCCTCTTGTCGGTCCCGGGTCGCGCGGGCGAGCACCAAACAGAAAACAAGCGCATCGAACGCGGCGAAAAGGGCTACCCAGGAATAGCCCGCGATCACGGTCACTAGTCTAAAGAGTGCAAAACGAAGAGGACACCAGTCCTCGGAGTTGCACGAACCAGTACACCGACCGAAGTCGATTCAGCGCTCCGCGCGTCAATCGTCGAGGCATACCCCGCTGTTCGACGAAGTCCGCGAAGGTGCAACCCCCCCGAACGAGCGCAGTGCGAAGAGGACGTGAGTGCTCGCAGCTGCGCGCGTCAGTACGACGCGTGAAGTCGATTCAGCGCTCCGCGCGTCAGAAGTCCAGCCGCCCCCGTGGATCCCGCCGCAGACCGCGTGACCCGCCAGGTTCCTCTTCTGTCGAAAAGATTTCGTGAAGGGCGAACTCCATGGCAGCCTGGAACCTGAGCGAGAAAGGTCATCCCAAGGTCGGATCGACCCGACGCGTCGGAGCCACCCCAGCGTATGTTGGATCAGCGCACCCCACACGCGCCCACTCGGCCCATGAACCCGGAATTCACGGGAGTAAAAAAATTCTGTCGGACTTGTGTGCGAAAAGAGAAATCGGCGACTTCATCGCTTTTTTTCGAAAACTCGTGTGCCGTTCAGGGCACTGATGGAAGAGATGGGGATGTTCGAGAAGTTTTTCCAGCGGTGGCAGGGGGCACACCACCCTTCTGAGGATGAGCTGCCCAGGCAGCCTGATGACCGGGCGCTCATGGAGAGCATCGCCGAGTTCGACCAGGATCCTGACGTCCGCAAGGCCGCCGAGGAATTGCTCGCGAGCGGCGCCCTCGAGGCAAAGTAAGTCTCGAGCCCGCCCGCCTCGGAGGCGCCCCAAGCGAGGCCTTGTACCGCTCTGGCGTGCGCGCGCGGCGAAAAGCCCTATCGAGGGGGCTCGGATGCGGGGTCCTCGGCTTGGTGATAGGAGGGGCTCGCATATGGCGACCGCCTACGAATCAGTCATCGGGCTGGAGATCCACGCGCAGCTTCCGACGAAGACGAAGCTTTTTTGCGGCTGTTCGACCGATTTCGGGCAGGAATCGAACACCCAGGTGTGTCCCGTCTGTCTCGGACTTCCCGGCGCTCTTCCGGTCCTCAACGAGCAGGCCCTCACGTACGCGGTGCGCGCTGCTCTCGCACTGAATCTCACCATCAACCAAACCAGCATCTTCGCACGGAAGAACTACTTCTACCCCGATCTTCCCAAGGGGTATCAGACGAGCCAGTTCGACAAGCCGTACAGTGAGCACGGATACCTCGACATCGAGGTGAAGGGGGAGACGAAACGAGCCGGCATTACCCGCATTCACATGGAGGAGGATGCGGGTAAGAACGTTCACGGGGTAGGTGGGGATTCCGCTGTCGATTTGAATCGAGCCGGGACGCCGCTCATCGAGATTGTCGGAGAGCCGGATCTCAGATCGAGCGCGGAGGCTGCCGAGTACATGCGCAAGCTTCGCGACATCCTCGTGTTCATCGGGGTCAATGACGGCAATCTGGAGCAAGGTTCGTTTCGTTGCGACGCGAACGTCTCGATTCGCCCGGTCGGGCAAGAAGAATTCGGTACCCGAGTCGAGCTCAAGAACATCAACTCGTTTCGATTCGTGCAAAAAGCGATCGATGTCGAGATCGCCAGGCAGAAGGCGATCTTGGATGGGGGAGGGAAGATCCACCAAGAAACGCGTGGCTTCGACGCCGAATCGGGGAAGACCTATTCTCTCAGGTCCAAAGAAGAGGCGCACGACTATCGCTACTTTCCCTGCCCGGATCTTCCTCCGGTCGTCGTGAGCGACGCTCTGCTCGAGCAAGAAAGAACGAATCTTCCCGAGCTCCCCGCGCAGGTTCAGGCGCGTTTTCGCGCCGAAGGGCTGACCGAAGAAGCAGTCATGACCCTCACCGCGCACCCAGCGTACGTCCGTTTCGTGGAGGCGGCGCGCGCGGCAGCTCCCGATGTGGCACTCAAGAAGGTCGCGAACTTCGTGCAAACCGAAGTGCTTCGAGGAGCGCAAGTCTCGGGTCTCGAAGCCAAGTTCACGGTCTTGCCCGAGCACGTTGGTGAGCTCCTACAGCTCACGAGCGAAGGCAAGATATCTGGCAAGCAAGCCAAGGAGGTCTTCGCCCTCATGGAGTCCGAGGCCAAGTCTCCCGCGGAGATCGTCAAGGAGCGAGGAATGGAGGTCGTGAGCGACACCGGTGCGCTCGAGGCGATGCTGCGCCAGCTCATCCTGGACAACCCGAAGCAAGCTCAGGGCTTCAGGGAGGGCAAGAAACAACTCGCAGGCTTCTTCGTGGGCCAGGTGATGAAGCAGACCGGAGGCAGCGCCGATCCCAAGACGGTCAATCAGCTGCTCGCCAAGTTGATTACCGCCGACGAAAGCTGACCGAGCCCCGGTTTTTGCAGACAATCACAATCCTCCTAGAGTAATGCCGTGACCGATTCTTCCGTTTCGCCTCCGACGCACCCCAAGGCGCCCCGACGTCTGGACGTCGTGCACCAGGATCGCAAGCCACCGTGGCTCAAGGTACGAGCGCCGGGCGGAGAAAACTACGCCGAGCTCAAGCGGACGCTCCGCAAGCTCGATCTGTACACCGTGTGCGAGGAAGCACGCTGTCCCAACATGGGCGAATGCTGGGGCAAAGGCACCGCGACGGTGATGCTCCTAGGACACACGTGCACTCGTGGGTGTCGCTTCTGCGCCGTGACCACGGGGAATCCCCGCGGCTACGTCGACCCCCGAGAGCCCGAGCACCTGGCTCAGGCGATTGCCCAGGTTGGACTCAAGTACGTCGTATTGACGATGGTCGATCGTGACGATCTTCTCGATGGCGGCGCGGCTCACATGGGAAGAGCCGTTCAGAACCTGCACCGGCTGCAGCCCGATCTCCTCGTCGAGACACTGGTGGGCGATTTTGGCGGGAGAAAGCGCGACATCGCCAAGATGGTCTCGAGTGAGCCTGACGTTTTCGCGCACAACATCGAAGTCCCGCGCCGCCTGACCCCCTTCATTCGCGACGCTCGCTGCGACTATGACCTCTCGCTCGGAGTTCTCCGGCAGGCCAAAGACTTGGCCAAAGACCGTTTCGTAAAAAGCTCCATCATGGTGGGGATGGGGGAGACAGACGATGAGGTGCTCGAGACCATGCACGATCTAAAGGACGCCGGAGTCGACATCGTCACTCTGGGTCAATACCTTCGCCCCACTCCGAAGCACGCCGCCGTAGCGCGTTTCGTCGAGCCGGAGACCTTCGCAGAGTACGAGCGCAGAGGATACGAAATGGGGTTCGAGTTCGTCGCGTCCGGAGCTCTCGTCCGGTCCAGCTATCACGCCGCCGAGGGTTTCGTCGGAGCTCGCCTCAGGAAGGGACAGCCGGCGATCCCCGAGCGGGCGGACGCGCCGCCGATCCCCCTGGCCGATTCCGGACTGATTCCTCCACAGAGCCTCGTTCGTCCCGAATGAGGCGCAGCCGCAAGCTGCGAAGGGCGGTACTCGGTTCGGCGTCCCCGCTCCCGGTCGGGGCATTTTGGCTGCCGTGTGACCCGGCGCTCGGAGGGTTCCAAATAAACCCCCTTTCAGTAGGCTGAGCGGCGCTGACGCATGCAAGCTGTCGCTTTATTCATGAAACAACTCGAGGCCAAATACGAGGGGGCGTACCCCGTTGTGAGAGTGCTCCGCGACGACGGCTCTCTCGACCCCGTGTTGGATCCGAAGCTCGAGCTTTCGGAGGTGGAGCACGTCTATCGCTACCTCCAACTCACCCGGTGTCTCGACAAGAAGCTGACTGCGCTTCAGCGACAGGGGCGCATCGGGTTTCATGTCGGCTCTCTCGGCGAGGAGGCGGCAATCGTGGGCGCTGCGTACGCCCTTCGTGACTCCGATTGGGTCTTCCCTTGTTATCGAGAACTCGGCGCTGCTCTGATTCGCGGCCTCGACCTTCAGACGTTCATGCACAACATGTTCGGCAACGGGCTCGATACGGTCAAGGGGCGCCAGATGCCGGACCACTACACGTGCCGCGAGAAGAAGTTCGTGTCCATCAGCTCTCCCGTCGGTACGCAGATCACGCAGGCCACTGGATTTGCCTGGGGGGCCAAGATCAACGGCGAAGATCTCGCGACGCTCGTTTACTTCGGTGACGGCGCGACCAGCACTCCCGAATTTCACAGCGGGCTCAACATGGCTGGAGTCTTCAAGATCCCGACGATCTTTTTCTGTCGCAACAACGGCTGGGCCATCAGCGTGCCCACGGAGCAACAGACGGCCTCGGCGACCTTTGCGCAGAAGGGCGAAGCCTATGGTGTGCCCGGCGTGCGCGTCGACGGGAACGATCTTTTCGCCGTCATTTCCGTCGTTCGCCAAGCGATTGCAAGGGCCGAGCGAGGCGAGGGGCCTACCTTGATCGAGGCGCTGACTTACCGCATGGGCGGGCACTCGACGAGCGACGATCCAGACCGATACCGTGGCGATGAGCAGCTCCGGCCCTGGCAGGCGCGCGATCCCCTCGAGCGAGTGAGACATTACCTCGAGGCGCAGGGCGCCTGGGACGATGAGCGTGAGACCGCTCTCATGGAAGACATCGACCAGCGTTTTCGCGCTGCCGTCAAGATTAGCGAAGCAACGGATCCTCCAGAGCTCGAGAGCATGTTCGATGACGTGTACGAAGAGCTGCCATGGCATCTGCGCGAGCAGCGCGAGCAATTGGTGAAGGGCCCACGGGCCCCCAAATCCCACTGAGCTTATTTTCCTGAGCCTATTCCCACCGAGCCGATCCGAGGAACTCGACGAATGCCGCAAATGAACATGGTCCAGGCCATCAACGACGCCCTACGCGTCGCGATGAAGGCAGATCCTCGCGTCGTCCTCCTGGGTGAGGACGTAGGCAAGGTGGGGGGCGTCTTTCGGGTGACTTCCGGTCTCTACAACGAGTTCGGCAAGGAGCGCGTCATCGATACTCCGCTGACCGAGAACGGCATCATTGGTGCGGCGGTCGGCATGGCCATGTACGGCATGGTCCCCGTTCCCGAAATCCAGTTTGCCGACTTCATTTGGCCGGCATACGAGCAGATCGTCAACGAGCTCACGAAGTACCGCTATCGGTCGGGTGGGGAATACACGGCGGGGCTCGTGATTCGTACGCCTGTCGGCGGAGGGATCCGCGGCGGCCACTACCATTCGCAGCATCCGGAATCTCAATTCATTTGCCTGCCTGGTATCAAAACGGTCATCCCATCGAATGCGGCCGACGCGAAAGGCCTACTTCTCTCCGCGATCGCAGATCCGGATCCGGTGATCTTCCTCGAGCCGAAGCGCGTCTACCGCGCCGCAAAAGGCGAGGTGCCCGAGGGCGACTATCGCGTCCCGCTGTCGAAGGCCGCCGTCGTGAGACCTGGCCGGGATGTGACGGTGCTAGCCTATGGGGCCATGCTCTACGAGGCCCTCGACGCCGCCTCCAAAGCCGCCAAACAGGGCGCCGAATGTGAGGTCATCGATCTCCGGACACTTTGGCCAGTCGATATCGAAACAATTGTCGACAGCGTCAAGAAAACCGGGCGATTGGCCGTGGTGCACGAGGCGCCCCGGACCCTCGGTTTCGCGTCCGAATTGATCACTTTGGTCTGTGAACGAGCGTTTTACCATCTCGAGGCGCCGCCAGTTCGGATCACCGGCTTCGACACGCCGTTTCCGTACTCACTCGAGTCGGAATACATGCCACTTTCGCACCGCATTCTGCCCGCTGTACTAGAGGTAGCGCGGAGTAGTTGATCCGAGGGGGATTTTTAGCCAAACCTAATGCCCCACCGAGCCGGGTGGTTCAGCGAGACGCCTCCGGAACCCCGGCCTGAGAAAATCCTCACGCCCGATATTGCGTGACCTACAAGAAGAATTTTTGATGTCTAAGTTCGAGTTCAAACTGCCGGATATCGGCGAAGGTGTTACCGAGGGAGAAATCGTCAGCTGGCTGGTAGCCGTCGGTGATGAAGTCACTGAGGACCAGGAGATGGTCGAGGTGATGACCGACAAGGCGACCGTTACGATTGGCGCGCCCCAGGCCGGGAAAGTTCTCGAGCTCTGCGGTGGCGAGGGGGACGTGATCCCCGTGGGCGAGACCCTGGTCGTATTCGATACGGCCGGAGGAGGAGCCGCGCCGGCGGCGTCTGAGGAGCCGGCGGAAGAGGAAGCTCCCAAGAAGCAAGAGTCTGCTGCGACTGCCGTCGGCGACATCAAGGAGGAGCTGCCCGGGACGAACGCGGCTCCGCCACCCGCGCCCGCCACTACGGGTGATGCGAAGGCACTTGCGGCTCCTGCAACCCGCAAGCTCGCTCGAGAACTCGGAATCGAGCTCTCGGAGGTAACGGGCACCGGATCTGCGGGGCGCATCACGCGCGAGGATGTCGAGAAGTTTGCCGCTTCGAGCGGAGGGGGAGCCCGGGCGGGAGCAGGCGCTGCTCCTGCTGCCGCGCCCGCTCCCGCGCCGCTACCGGTGACTGCGCCACCCTCGGCTCCCGAGGACAAACGGCTGCCGATTCGCGGCTTGCGCAAGCGGATCTTCGAGAACATGGCGCGCTCGAAGCGCACCGCTGCTCATTTCGCTTACGCCGACGAGGTCGAATGCACCAAGCTCATCGCTCTGCGAGAGCGCACCAAGCCCTATGGCGATGAGCGTGGAGTCAAGCTCACCTTCCTGCCCTTCATCGTCAAGGCCGTCGTAGCTGCTCTCAAGAAGAACCCCACGCTCAACACGTGGGTCGATGATGCCAACAACGAGATGATCCAAAAGGCGACCTACGACATCGGGATTGCCACCGCGACCGACGCAGGGCTCGTGGTCCCGGTCGTGCGCAACGCGGATCGCCTGAGCATCGTGGAAATCGCTCAGGAGATCTCTCGCATGGCGGCTGATGCGCGGGTCGGAAAGATCAACCCCGCCGATGTCGGAGGCTCCACCTTCACCGTGACGTCTCTGGGTCGCCTTGGCGGCCTGTTCTCGACCCCCGTGGTGAACTATCCGGAGGTGGCGATCATGGGCGTTCATGAGATGAAGAAGCGTCCCATCATCGTCGACGACGAGATCAAGATCGGACACGTGATGGTCCTTGCGCTTTCTTTCGACCATCGAATCATCGATGGCCACGTGGGCGCTGCGTTCGCTCAGGACGTGAAGGCCATGCTCGAGGAGCCGGATCGTCTGTTCGTCGAGATGGCCTGAGGGCTGTCAGAACCTCGAAGACGCCGGTCCAGCCAAGGGCCCCTCGAGCGGCTCACCTCCCACGGAGGTGAGCCGTTTCTGCGTCGCGCCTACCTGACCGGCCGCTGAGTGATGAGCTTCATCGATCGATTGAGTGCGTAGAGAAACGTTTTCAGATGTAGGACAATCGAGCACATGGTGAGAAGTCTTTCGAGCTTCGTTTAAAAAATGTAAGCGCGAATCGGGGGCAGGTTTTTCTCGCCACTATTACTCTCTCGTCGTACGCTAACCGGTCAGCGACATATCTCGGAATGTTCACTACACAGCCCTACATGCGACGATTTCTTCTCCGATCTCTTCTTCTCGCGAGCATTTTCCTATCCGTACCTTGTCTTGCGGACGATGCTCCAACGGCCCAGGACATCAAGCGCGCCGCACGCGCATACGATCAAGGTCGCGAGCGTTTTCGAGAGGAGCAGTACGTCGAGGCTGCGGAGAAGTTCGAGACCGCGGATGGATACGCGCCGAGCGCGGCCGCCTTGCGGCTGGCGATTTTCGCGCGCAAGGAGGCGGGGCAGTTGGATCGGGCGCTGACTCATGCAGCGCTTGCTCTCGAACTGTACCCGGACAATTCCGAGCTCATCGGAGAGGCGCAGGCCGTCATCGATGAGGTCGGGGGGAACTTCGGAAAGGTCGAGGTCTCCTGTGATGAGCCGTGCGAGCTCTTGCTGAACAACCGAATCGTTCATGGCCAGGCTTCGTCCAGCCGCACGATTTTCGTTGCTCCAGGAACAGCGGAAATTCGGGCAAGTTGGTCCGAAGGCCGCACCCAGAGCGAGACCGTTGCCGTCGATGCCGGAGGCTACGAGCAGGTGAGTTTCTATTCTCCGGAGATCCCCACCGAAGTTGAGCCGTCTACGGAAACGACGGACGAACCCATGGGTGACGAAAGCTTCTCCGGCGAAGATGCCAAAAAGGGCGGCTGGCCGCCCGGTATTTTCTATACCGGGCTTGGGCTGACGGTCGTCGGGGTAACGGCGACGGCTATCCTCGGCGTGCGCGCCAACAAGAACCCCGGGCCGGACGCGGTCCAGGACAATTGCGCGCAGGGTGACGTGGACTGTCCGGAGTACGTGGAGGGGCGAAAGAACCAATCGGCTGCTAACGTTGCCCTTGGGGTGACTGCCGCGGTCGGCGTGTTCACCGTCGTCAGCGCGATCATGACCAACTGGGGCGGAAAGAAGAAAGACAAAGAATCGTTTTCGCTAGGGAGCGGGGATCTTTCCATTCGTCCGACTTTCGAGGTAGGAAACGGCGCCGCTCTCGGGGCACGAGGTACGTTCTGAGCGTCGCCCATTCTCACTGTCATTTCTGTTTTCTCTGGAGACCATCCTTCGGTAATTCGCCTTGGGCGCCAAACTTCTCGATGTAAGAGCGACCGGACGCCAGTTCGTCGATCGCTATGAGCTCGTTGGAGAGATTGCGTCCGGCGGGATGGCCACGGTGTATTTGGCGCGTCTCACGGGGGTGGGCGGCTTTCAGCGGATGTACGCCATCAAGCGTCTGCACCCGCACCTGCAGCACGAGAAGGAGTTCGTCGAGATGTTTCTCGACGAAGCCCGACTCGCGGCGGGGATCCACCACCCGAACGTCGTCCCCATTCTCGAGGTCGGCGCCAGCCAGAACGCCTACTACTTGGCGATGGAGTACATCGAGGGTGAGACCCTGGCGCGTCTGTTGGCGCGTGCGGCAGCCAAGAAGGAGCGGCTTCCCGTTCCCCAGGTCATCCGCATGACCCTCGACACTCTGCTCGGCCTTCACGCGGCTCATGAGCTGAAGGACGAGTCGGGAGCTCTCGCTGGCGTCGTGCATCGGGATGTATCGCCCCAGAACGTACTCGTCGGCGCGGATGGGGTTTCGCGCATCACCGATTTCGGGGTGGCCCGCGCGGCGACGCGGCTGACCGCGACCCGCGTGGGTCAGCTCAAGGGTAAGATCGCCTACATGGCTCCCGAGCAAGCGCGCGGTGAGGAGGACCTCGATCGCCGCGCTGACGTGTTTGCTGCCGGGATCGTCTTTTGGGAAGCACTCGCGCACCGTCGACTCTTCAAGGCCCAAAACGAGGCCGGGACCTTGTCACGCGTACTTCACGATCCGATGCCCGATTTGCGAGAGGTGGCGCCCCACCTCTCGCCCGGCGTTGCCGAAGTGATCATGCAGGCCCTCGAGCGGGACAGGGACCGCCGCATTCCAACGTGCGCGGAGTTCGCCGACCGTCTCGAACGTGCGGCCAGCGCGAGTGGTGAGCTCGGCTCTCCGCGCGATGTCCAGAACTACATGGACACCATCTTGGGTGAAGACATTCGCTCCCAAAGAGAAGCCGTCAGACAATGGACGGCCCTGGCTGATAGTCACGTGGGCCCAGTCACTCAGCTCACCACGCCAACCGGCGGACAGTCCGCTCCTGGGATCGAAACGCGTGGAATGGACGAGTTTTCCGCGGCGGCCCGCCCCAAGCGGAGCTGGGGTGTTCTCCTTCTCGTCGCTCTACTCGGCGCGGGAGGGTACGCCGGATATCTAGCCCTCAACAAAGATCAGGCGAACGTCGCCCAGGACCCCCCGCGCACCATCGATGCCGACGCCGCCGCTCCGGCTCCGACGCCAGAGCCCCCGGCACCAGCAACACAGCCGCAGCCAGCGGAGTCGGGGGGGCTACCTTTGGACGCGATCCAGGACGATGCAGCCGATGAGGAAAAGGCGACACAGCCGAAGCCCGGGCCGCCAGCCCCCGCGGCACGTCCCCAGCCGCGGCAGCCCGAGCCGGCCCCGTCACCACCGACTCCCCGCCCTCGGCCACGCCCCAAGAAAAACAACCCGCTCGACGCCCTGGACAGCAACCCCTATCGCTAGTGCGCTGACCGGCTGGATTCGAGCGCAGGATGGGGCTTGGAAACCGTTCATTTCCAAATGGTCGAAGCTGTAGTTCAATTGACACCTACGGAGTCGGCTGCTACTCCGCGCGCCGCGCACGAGGGCTCAATTTTCGGCTTTTCGCATCGAAGCGCACGAAAATCGGCACAGGATCTCGCCCTTCGGGTTTGCCTCACGAGGTTGGGGTCCGGTCGATTCCCGAGGTAGAGCGTGGACTCAAAAACACTCAGTCTATTCACCGGCAACGCCAACCCCGAGCTCGCTTCGGACATCGCCAAAGAGCTCGGAGTTCCAGTCGGGAAGGCTCGAGTGTCTCGATTCAGTGACGGCGAGACGTTTTGCGAGATCCAAGAAAACGTACGCGGACGCGACGTGTACGTGATTCAACCGACCTCATCGCCGGTCAATGATAGCCTCATGGAGCTGCTCATCATGTGTGATGCACTCAGGCGGGCATCCACGAAGTCCATCACGGCGGTGATTCCGTACTACGGGTACGCTCGCCAAGATCGAAAGGCGGCGCCGCGCACTCCGATTACGTCCAAGCTCGTGGCCGATCTCTTGGTCGCGGCCGGCGTGGGCCGGGTCGTGTCGATCGACCTGCACGCGGGTCAAATCCAGGGGTTCTTCAACATCCCATTTGACCACCTGCATGCGCTCCCCGTTTTTCTGGAGGACTATCTCAAGCAGAAGTACGACGGAGAAGCCGTTTTCGTATCGCCGGATGCCGGAGGCGTGGAACGCACGCGAGCTTACTCGAAGCGCCTGGGCGCTTCCCTTGCCATCATCGACAAGCGTCGCGAGCGGGCCAACGTCTCCGAGGTGATGCACATCATCGGCGACGTCAAAGGCAAGAACTGCATCATCGTGGACGACTTGATCGATACCGCCGGCACTCTCTGCAACGCGGCCCGGGCGGTGATGGACGCCGGAGCGAAGAGCGTCGTCGCCTGCGCGACCCATGGAGTGCTCAGCGGACCGGCCGTCCAGCGCATCTCGAACTCGCCTCTTAGTGAAGTCGTCGTCACGAACTCCATCGCTCCCTCCCCCGAAACGGCCGAGTCTCCCAAGATCCGTTTCCTTTCCACGGCTAAGCTCTTGGCCGAAGCTCTCCGGCGCATTCACAACAGCGATTCTGTCAGCTCGCTGTTCGTTTGACGCACTCGTTCGTCGCCCTACTCGTTCCTTTCCCCAATCGTTCATGGCCCCAATCGGGGGCCTTCGAACGCCGTATTTTCGTCCGCGCTGACCCGGCAAACGGGCCACGTCGCGAAAATTAAGAAAATTCCCGTGCTTTCGGGCTCGCTTTTTCCGGGAGCGATGCTACTTAGCCCCCCCCTTTGGAGTAATCACCATGCAGGTCACGAAGATTTCTGCCACCCCCCGAACTGAAAATGGCAAAGGCTCGAGCCGTCGCCTCCGCTCCGCCGGCAAGCTCCCGGCTGTGACCTACGGCAAGGGTCAGCCGACCCAGCCTTTGGTCGTGGATCCCGATGAGGTCGTCGGCGTCCTGACGAGCGATCTGGGCATCAATTCGCTCGTTCAGCTCGACATCGAGGGCAAGTCCGTCAATGCGATGATTGGCGACTACCAGTACCACCCGCTCTCTCGTCAGCTTCTCCACGCCGACTTCGTTCAGGTGCAAGATGGCGAGACCGTCGACGTGAAGGTGCCCCTGCGTCTCACTGGCAAGTCCAAGGGTGTCGTTATGGGCGGGAAGCTTCGTACCGTCTTCCGTGAGCTGCCGATTCGCGCGATTCCCGGGAAGATTCCGGTCGAAATCGTCCACGACATCACGGAGCTCGACATCGAACAAGCGGTGCACGCTGGTGATCTCGAGGTCGGTGAGGGCGTCGAGATCCTCCTCCCCCCCAAGCGTACCGTTGCGCTCGTTGCCCAAGATCGCCGAGCCAAGGGCGACAAGGGTGATGGCGAGGGCGAGGCTGCCGGCGACGCCAAGTGATCGTCGTTGGGCTGGGGAACCCCGGCAGCCGGTATCAGAACACTCGACACAATATCGGCTTTCATGTGATCGACCTCATCGCTGAGCGGTGGGGTCGTCCTTCATTTCGGGAGAAATTTCACGGGGAAGTCGCCCTCGTCGAGTTGCCGGGGCCTTCGGGCCCCGAAAAGACCTACCTCCTCAAGCCGCAGACGTTCATGAATCTCTCGGGTGACTGCGTACAGCCTGCGGCCGCCTTTTTCAAAGTGAAGCCGGGCGAGGTGCTGGTGATCCACGACGAGCTGGATCTGGCCCTCGGGCGCCTTCAGTTGAAGGTGGGCGGGGGGTCGGGCGGCCACAATGGCCTCAAGTCCGTCGCGCAGCGGCTCGGCACTCCAGATTTTCAGCGACTACGGGTCGGAATCGGCCGTCCCCCCGAAGACTTTCGTGGGAAACCCTCGGATTTTGTGTTACAGGCCTTCGCCCCGTCCGAGGGAAGCCAGGTCGAAGACATGGTCACCCGGGCGGCGGAGGCCGTCGAGTTGCTCGTCAAAAGCGGGACAGCTCAGGCCATGAACCTCATCAATCGTCGCTCCTAGCAGCGACACCTCCTTGCTCTCGCAAGCGCTCACATCGAGCAACGGCGAGGGCCCGTCGCGAACTCCGCGGCAACTACCCATAGGGAGAACAACATGGCAGAAGCACAGAAGGCGGAGCTCCCGCCTCGACTCTACGAGGCGGTCTACATTCTCCGCCCCGATCTGAACAAAGAGACGTACGAGAAGGTCGCAACTCGCGTGGCAGAAGTCATCACGCGTGAAGGCGGAACTCTCACGCTGGTCGAAAACTGGGGACGTCGTCCGATGTCGTACGAGATCCAGCACCACAAGCGGGGCGTCTACGTCTACATCAACTATCTGGGCGACGGAGCACTCGTAGCTGAGCTCGAGCGCAACTTTCGCCTCTTGGACGAGGTCGTGCGGTTTCAGACCGTCAAGATTGACGACGCTCCCGAGGTCGGCGAAGTCGACGCTGAGCGCGTCAAGTTCGAAGCCATCGAGCCTCCGACCGAGGACGAAGAGCGCGAGATCTCCCTCGAAGAGGAGCTCGGACTCGTGCAGGTCACGCGGGCTCCGCGCAACGATGACTCGGACGATGACGACGATTCCGACGATGATTCCGATGACGACAGCGATGATTCGTCGGACGACGACGAGGAAGGATCTGACAAATGATGCAAGAAGCTCGTGGAGATCGTAACGAGAAGGATCCGTTCCGTCGCGCGCGACGTCGCGGTTGCCCGTTCTGCAACGACACGACGCAGGTCGTGGACTACAAGGACCCGGGGCTGCTTCGCTACTTCATCACCGACCGCGGTAAGATCGTACCTCGCCGCGTATCGGGGCTGTGCGCCAAGCATCAGCGTGAACTCACCACGGCCGTGAAGCGCGCTCGAGTGCTCGCTCTTCTGCCCTTCACCACCAACTACTGAGGAGAAACGAAATGGCGAATCAAATTCGTGTCGTTCTACAGCAGGATGTGGACAACCTCGGCGCGGGCGGCGACGTCGTTCAGGTCAAGCCAGGGTACGCTCGCAACTACCTAATCCCTCGTGGGATGGCCATGCCCGCCACGGCCGGCAACCTGGCTCGCGTGGAGGACCTCAAGAAGCAAGCTGCGGCACGTGCTGCCGAGGCGCTCGACGCTGCCAAGCAGCTCAAGGCGAAGCTCGAAGGCACCAGCGTCAAGCTGGAGCGCAGCGTTGGCGAGGAGGCCAAGATGTACGGGTCCGTGACGGCAAAGGACATCGAGGAGGCTTACCGCGCTCAGGACCTGAATATCGATCGTAAGAAGATCGCTCTTCCCGAGCCGATTAAGCAGCTTGGTCTCAGCGAGGTGAAGGTCAAGCTTCACGCTGAGGTCGAGGCAACGCTACGTGTCGAGGTAGTCAAGGCAACTAGCTGACATCGACACCAAGGAGCTGGCCCCCGCGTTTCGGTGACATTTGAGTCGCTGGGATCCGGGGGCTTTCCTTTGTCCACAGGTCATCCCCAAGCCCGCGCAGCTGGTCAGAGCTGGGGAGGAGGACGCCATTGGGGATCCAATGGTCCTCGTGTATGAGATGTGACTCCCGTCCGAAGCCCGAAAAGGTCTGAGATGCAAAATTCGATGGAAGGACAACGAGACTTTCCCAGACGCGAGCGACGCGATCCAGCTAGTGAACTCCGAGAGTCCGCGGGACGTGTGCCCCCGGCCGATCTGGATGCCGAAGCAGCGGTGCTAAGCTCGATTCTTCTGTCTTCCGAAGCTTTCGATACGGTCCAAGAGATCCTCGAACCAGAACACTTCTATGCCGACTCGAATCGGCGCGTGTTCGAAGCCATCATCGAGCTCGCACAGAAGAATCGTGCGGTCGATACGGTGACGGTGGCGGGCTATCTCCGCGATCGCGGACGGCTGGACCAGATCGGTGGCACGCCCTACCTGGCGCAGCTCGTCGACGCAACGCCAGCTGTGGCTCACGTGGAGAACCACGCCAAGACGATCCGAGAAAAATGGCGGCTCCGAAGCCTGATCGCGACCTGCCAGAGGTTCGCGGCCGAGGGATATGGTGACTGCGGCGACGTTCAAGAGTTCGTAGACGAAGCCGAACAGTCTATTTTCGAGCTCGCCCGCGTGCAATCGGAGAGCCAGGTCGTACCGGTGAAGGACGCAATTCAGCAGGCCTTCACCATCCTCCAGGAGGCGCAACAAAGAGGGGGAGCGGTCACCGGGTTTTCGAGTGGCTTCAGTGAGCTCGACCGGCGCACCTCCGGTCTCCACAAGGGCGATCTCTACATCGTGGCCGGTCGCCCCGGTATGGGCAAGACGTCCTTCGTTCTCAACGTAGCAGCGAACGTAGCGTCCCCCAAGCTGGCGCCGAGCGGGGATCCGGGCGGGGCTCATCTCGAAAAGAGCGGCGATGGAGTTGCGTTCTTTTCTCTCGAAATGCCCCGGGAACAGCTCGCCTCTCGTCTGCTCTCGAGCGAGGCGCGCGTGAACATGGCCAACCTGAGGAGCGGGCAGGTGAGCTCCGACGACTGGAACAAGTTGACGGAGGCAGCGGCCCGACTCAGTCGTGTGCCGATTTGGCTCGATGACACTCCGGCTATCTCCATCTTGGACCTGCGCGCCAAGTTGCGCCGACTCCAAGCCGAGCTCCGCCGGCACCCCGACGGACCCAAGGACATCGGATTGGTCGCGATCGACTACCTCCAGCTCATGTCAGGCAGGAAGGGGGTGAACAGTCGTGAGCAGGAGATCAGCGAGATTTCTCGTGGCTTGAAGCAGCTGGCGAAGGAAATGCGCGTGCCGGTGATGGCTCTGAGCCAGCTCAACCGAAGCGTTGAGACCCGCGGCACGAAGGACAAACGTCCGCAGCTGTCGGATCTTCGCGAGTCTGGCGCGATCGAGCAGGACGCCGACGCCATCTTTTTCATCTATCGCGACGAGTACTATTTCGAGGACAGCCCCGACAAAGGACAGGCAGAAGTGATCGTGGCCAAGCAGCGTAACGGTCCGACCGGTACCGTGAAGGTGAAGTTCACCCAGCAATACACCCGCTTCGACAATCTAGCCTCCGACGACTACAACTTCGACGAGGAGCTCGACCCCTTCGGCGGGCCCTGACCCTCGACGGGGCGAGTGGCAACGGTGCGCCTGGGCTTCGCTCCGCTCAGGCTTCGCTGGGGCTGGCTTTGTCCGCGTCGTCGAACGAACGTTCTGCAGCCGGCGGAGACTCGGCAAGCTTGCGCGCTAGCGCTTCAATCACCCGAGCCAGTCCGTCACGAGTGACTGCACTGAAGAGAAGCGGCGAAATGCCCTTCTTCTCGAATTCTGCCACGATCGAGTCGAAGTCTTCCCGTACTTCGGTGATATCAGCCTTGCTGATTGCGACGATCTCGGGGCGCTTCGCTAGCTCGGGATCGAACGTCTCGAGCTCGTGTCTGATGGTTTCGTAGTCCGAGACGGGGCTCCGATCTTCCGCGGGATCGAGCGTGACGAGGTGCAAAAGGACGCGGGTCCGGTCCACGTGGCGCAGAAACCGCGTTCCCAGTCCCGCTCCTTCGCTTGCACCGGGCACGAGGCCCGGGATGTCCGCGACCACCATCGTGTCGCCGGGGCGCGCCCCAATCCACTCTTCGAGTTTGACGACCCCAAGCTGGGGGACGAGGGTCGTGAACGGGTAATCGGCGATCTTGGGTCGAGCACGACTCACGGCACCGATGAAGGTGCTCTTGCCCACGTTGGGGAATCCGAGTAGCCCGACGTCCGCCATCACCCGCAGTTCGAGGCGGACCGAGCGTTCTTCTCCGAGCTCGCCGTCTTCGGATTTTCGAGGGGCGCGGTCGACTGGCGTCGCGAAATGCTTGTTTCCGCGGCCCCCTTCGCCGCCGCGTGCGACGACGAGTTGCTGCTCGTGCACGAGGACTTCCCCCACGACCTCACCCGTTTCGTCGTCTCTCACTATGGTCCCGAGGGGAACTCGGATGAGCTCATCCTTGCCGGCACGACCGTACTTGTCGCGGCCTTTCCCGTGCTCTCCACGCTCCGCCCGGACGGCGCGCAGGTGTTTGAGATCGAGGAGCGACGTTCTGCCTTCGTCTCCGACGAAGATCACGCTTCCCCCGCGTCCTCCATCACCCCCAGAGGGGCCTCCGAACGGAACATACGCTTCCCGGCGGAACGCGACGCAGCCGTCTCCGCCCGCACCGGCCTCGACCAGGAGAATGCACTCGTCTACGAAACGCACGCCCGGGCTGTATCCGATCTCTAGGCCGAGCGCCAATGCAAAGGCCGGCCCGATCCCGACAATTTCAGCTCGTCAGGGTGTGGTAGGCGCGCGAAATCTCCGCAAACTGTCGAAACAGCAGATGACGCTGGGCTGCGTCCGCTCCGGGATGCCGGTCGGGGTGATGTTTCTGGGCGAGCTCTCGAAAGGCTCGCCGGATGTCCTGCGGAGTCGCGGTATCGCTCAGGCCCAGTACACGCAGAGCGCCCGTGTGCCGTCGATTCGTTGGAAACTCGAGCGTCGATTGCCCTCGCGCTCGGGCGCGAGGCCTGCCCTCGAGGAACTCTCGACGCTCCAGACGGCGAGGCGCCGTCGGGTCGTCAGCCGCGGGCCGAGGTGCGTGGAAGCGAACAGAAGCCTTTTGAATTGCAAAGAGTCGTTCCAGCCGGGCCAGCGTCTGACGCCGAAGCGCATCGGTGAGCTGGGCGCGGGTGATGCGACCTTCGGCCAAGAGTGCGTCGCCGAGGCGAGAATCATTCTCCGGGTGCGGCAGATCGGTCAGCTCCAGCAGATCGCCCAAGAGGGGTCCGCCCCGCTCCGATTCCACGAACTCGACATCGCCCTCACGGAGGTCGATGTGGTGGCGCTTGCCGTCGGGCTCGATGAGCTCCAAAACCCCCGAGGCCTGCTCGCGATGGAGGGCGCCCAAGAGGTCTCCCAGGGTCGTGTTCTTCAGTTGTCCGGGCAGCTGCATGGCAGGTCAGAGGTACCGCCGAGGACGGACTGTGGGCAAGAAATCCGGCCCGGAGCACATCATGAAGTGCTCCGGGACCGAGAGTCGCCGGCGTTGCCCGGAGAGCCTGTTTCGGATTCAGAGCTGATTGAAGTCGATCAAACGGAGAGCCCGGCTCGTCGTTTCGGCACGCACTTCCGTTCTGGTTCCCTGCGAATCGCCCCCGATCTGAAAGTGGACGGGCTCTTCACATTCGATGCGGAAACTCTCGACGAGGAAGTCGTCCATGAATTTCGGGTCGTGGTAGGTGCCGTTCCAGATTCCGCGGAAATTGGCCACGAATTGCGGCGAGCCGAGCCTGGAGACGCGCAGATGCATCCTCCGGCTCGCAGGGTCGGCGAAGGGGAACAGCTTCATCCCGAAGCCGTAGTACGGGATCGTGGAAAACGCGGCCATTCGCGCCCGACCTTCGTAGATCGTTTCGCCCGTGCGGACCGCCCGCTCGCGGTGGGTGCCGGCGGGATCGATCGGCCAGACGTCGTCGCCCTCGTTGATGATGCGGATGCGGGGCATCTTTGCGACCAGCAAGCGGGGCAAAGATCGAGAAAGGGCTGCGACGCTGTAGCCGGCGAGTCCGTGACCCAGACGACTCAGCGGAGTGCCGGAAAGCTGGTCACGAGTGGCATTGTAGTCAGCTAGGATTTGCGCGTCAGCGCCGATGCCGGCAAAGGGCGCGTGAACCCCCTCGACCTTGACGAGACGGAGCTTCTGCCGAGGAACATCCTTGCGGATGATGTCCGATCCCGGGGGGGGACTCTCTTCGGCAAGGCGGCTCGCTCCCACGACCCACGCCAGAGCGTTGCCGGTTCCCAACTTGAGCAGTCCGAACCGGGGCGCAAAGACTTCGGCTTCGTCGGCGGCTTTGCAGACCTCGGTCGCCATCACCGAAAACGTCCCGTCTCCACCGCCTGTCAGCACGACCCCGAATCCACCCTCGACGATCTTCTTGGCGATGAGTGGCGCCTCTTCCAGACGTCGAGACGCGAACACCTCGCCGTTTCTCAGGTTCCGACGAATGCGACTGACGACCTCATCCGTCACGCTCCGCGCGTTCTGATTGAGAACCACAGCGATGCGGTCAACGTCTGCGGAGGCGGTCACGGAAGAGGCAGGAGGGGCGAACGGGGCAGGGGAGGCCAGCATTTTACCTAATTCATGCGCCTTCGTGGGCGCGGAAGATCGCGCGCCCTACGAAGAATGGGCCCATTTGAGAGATGTACTCCGAAGTCTGTCGAGTGCCACGCATGTGCTGCACCACGTGCGAGAGCGGATGGAGGTTTTCGCCAATCAACCCGATGACGAACTCGTTGTCGTTCTTGTCCAGACCGTGGCACGCGAGTCGCACGTCGTGGGCGAGGTCGGCCGCTCCGTAGGTTTTCCCGATTTCCGCGTGCTCGCGGAGGATGCCGCCCTTTTCGCGAGGCTCGAGCTTCTCGAAGGCGCCGCTTCGCCGGAGCGGGTACCAGACGGCCCAAGGCCATTTTTCGTTGAGTACGGTTTCGGCGGGCCGACGCAGCATCCAGTAATCGAGGTCTGGCTCGTAGCCCGTCGAGTACGCGCGACCCAGCATCGTCATCTCGTCTCGGATCGACATGGGCCCGAGACCACTCGCGAGAAGCGCCGGCCGGACTCTGTCCACGAACGTCCTCGGTTCAGCGCTGAAGGTCAGCACTCCGAAGCTGAAGGGGTCGTTCACGTCTTCGTAGATGACGACGCCCGCCTTGCTTTCGGCGATCTTCTCGCCGAGGGCGCGCCCCGTTCCCGAAGTGACCTCTTGGGGGCGGACCACGAGCAGCTGCATGAAGAGTCGCTTGTCGAGTCGTTGAGGCTGCCCGTCGATGGGGGCGCCCTTCTCGCTGAGGTCCAGAGGAGCGGAATCGGCGTGGTTCATGGTGAGCGGAAATACAAGATGAAGGGCGGTAGGCCAAATCGCTCAGAATTCAGCCGAAATTCAGGCGCGCAGGGCCGTGACTCGGGGGCGGCTTTTGATAAGCTCCGCCGGCTTTGAGCCGCCCCAGTTTCCCACCCCAAGACGCCCTCGGGTCCTCTAGAGCGGCGTCAGCCGTGATCGGATCTTTGGCGCACCCGCTACCGTCGGGGATGCGCGATCTACTTCCGGCCGAAGCTGAGGCTCAGGGCAAGCTCGCCTCGTGCGTGCTCGACGTGTTCGACCTCCACGGCTACCAACAGGTGAGCGTCCCCGCTTTCGAGTATGCGGATGTGCTCGAACGAGGACTCGGGACCATCGAGCCAACGAGCGTGTTGCGGTTCGTCGAACCCGAAACCGGCGAGGTGGTAGCCCTACGCCCGGACATGACACCACAGGTGGCAAGGCTCGTAGCCACGAGACTGCGCGATCGTCCCTCGCCCGCGCGCCTTTCCTATCGGGGGTCGGTTTTGCGTCGCCAGCACGAGCGAGCTCGTCACGATCAGCAGGCTCTCCAAGCGGGAATCGAACTCATTGGCGTCGGCGGTACGGCCTCTGACCTCGAGGTGATCTCCGTGTGCGCCACAGCGGCCCGGACTGCCGGGCTTTCGACGTTCGTTTTGGACCTGGGCCATGGGGGAATTGCGGGCAGCCTGCTGGCGGACGTCCCTGCTAAGGCTCGGAGCGAAATCATCGAAAGCCTGTCGCTCAAGGACGGTGCGGAGCTTCGCCGTCGCGCGTCTGCTGCCAGTCTCCCGCCGGCGTTGCTCGTTGCTTTGACCGAGCTGGTCGGACTGCAAGGGGGAGCCGAGGTGTTCGACAAGGCCTCGGACATTCTGCGAAAGACCCCCGCCTGGTCGCATGTCGAGGAGCTTCAGGCGCTGTTCGAGGCGATCGTTGCGTCGGGTATCGCCCCGAAAATCGTAGTCGATCTCGGGGAAACGCGAGCCGCAGCATACTACACCGGCCCCACTTTTCAGATTCTCGCAGAGGGACCGGGTCAGGCCGTGGCTTCCGGCGGGCGGTACGACGCCTTGTACGGATTGTTCGGGGCGGCGCGCCCCGCGGCCGGTGCCGCAATTCAACTCGACCATCTGAGGTGGGCCCTCCGCGATACGCTCGAAGAGAGCAGCGCGCGTGTCGTGGTCGAGGCCGAGTTGCCGTCGGCTATTTCAGCTTTGGCCGCCCTCCGGGAGGCGAAGATCCCGTGTGTTTCCATCGTCCAGACGGAAGCTCTCGACTACGCCCGGGCCTGGCGCTACTCACACGTCGCGCGTCCTGAGGGCGCCGGGTATCGCCTCTTTTCGGTGGGCCCGACCGAGCAAAAGGATCTCGGGGTAGTTCCTCTCGATCAGCTCCCGACCAAAGTCCGCTCCTGAGCGGAGTGACTCGCCACACTTTCGCGCGCAGAGCGCCTGTTCGTGTCTGCACGCCTCCTGAATCCGACAACCGAAAAATCGAAAGAATCAATCATGTCCGCAGTGGTCATCGTAGGCGCCCAATGGGGCGACGAGGGTAAGGGGAAAATCGTCGACATCTACATGGAGTCGGCCGAGGTCGTCGTTCGCTACGCCGGCGGTCCCAACGCCGGACACACGCTCGTTGTCGGTGACGAGAAACTGATCGTGCGGCTCTTGCCGAGTGGCATCCTTCGCCCTGGCACTCAGTGCATCATGGGCCAGGGGATGGTCGTCGACCCCAAGGTGCTCATCGGCGAGCTCGACGACGTGCTTCAGCGAGGCCACCGAGACGTCGAATCCCGCCTACTCCTCAGCGATCGCGCGCATCTCATCCTCCCCTATCACATCGAAATCGACGGCTTGCGCGAGTCTTCGGCGGCCAAGGAAGAGGCAATCGGAACGACCAAAAAGGGAATCGGTCCCTGCTACGAGGACAAGGTGCGTCGAACCGGCGTTCGTGCTGGTGAACTGCGCGACTTTGCCAAGCTGCGGATCAGCATCGAAAAGGCCCTCAAGGCGTGGGAACCGACCATCGAAGCTCTTGGCGGATCGAACCCCAGCGTCGACGAAATGCTCGAGTACATAAAGCCCATGGCAAAGCGGCTCGTTCCGCTTCTCGGCAATGCCTCGGTCGCCACGGATTCGGCAATCAAGGCCGGCAAGCGCGTCATGCTCGAGGGTGCCCAAGGGACTCTTCTCGATGTCGATCATGGGACGTACCCGTTCGTGACCTCGAGTTCGGCGGTCGCAGGCGGAGCCGCCATCGGCGCCGGGATCGGACCAAACCGAATTTCCTCCGTGCTCGGGATCACCAAGGCCTATTGCACGCGCGTCGGTGGGGGGCCGTTCCCCACCGAACTCGATGACGAGATCGGCAAGCACTTGCGGGACGTCGGTGACGAATTCGGTTCGGTGACGCGGCGCCCGCGGCGCTGTGGCTGGTTGGATCTTCCGGGGTTGCGCTATGCCGCCCGGGTCAACGGTATCGACGGGTTGGCCTTCACCAAGCTGGACGTGCTGACTGGCCTCGCCTCCGTCAAGGTGTGTGTTGCGTACGACACGCCCGACGGTCGAGTCGAAGACCTTCCCATCGATCTTCTCGATGATCCCAAGAGCGCCGTGCCCGTGTACGAGGAGCTTCCTGGCTGGACCGAGAACCTGGAGGACGTTCGAGTCGTCGATCAGCTTCCTGAGGCAGCTCGGAACTACATCCGCTTCGTCGAAGAGAAGTCGGGGGTACCGATGTACCTCGTCAGTGTGGGGCCCAGCCGCGCGGCTACGATTGTGCTTCACAACCCGTTCGTCGGCCGAGCTGCGACTCCTTGATTCCTGGCTTTTGCACGGCGGGGGCGGCATGCCTCCGCGATTGAGCGTATCGTGAGGCCATGTTGGTCCGCAGCCGCTCAAGCACAGCTCCTCTCCTCGCGGTCGCCATAGTCGCCGGATTCACGGTGAGTGCTCGGGGCGAGCAGGGGGCGCGCAAAGCCGCCTGCTACGAACGCGCTCCGTTTTGGGAGCGGGTCACCGACAAGAAGACCGACATGTACTGTCAGCTTCTCGATCGCGGGCGCGCCCGTCTTTACTCCTCACCCAGAGAAGCACGGGCTCTGTCCGACGAGGCCGCCGCGCTGCGTCCCGGCGCGATCGAGGCGGCGCTACTCGGTGCCCACGCAGAGCTTCTTCTAGGCCATCCCGACCGCGCAAACGCGCAGTTTTCGCGGATGGCTCCGGATCTAGGTGTCCCGGAAGTCGCTCCCATGCTCTCGGCGACTTCCGTTGCAGCTGGTGCCCGTGCGGCCCTTTTGGCGGCCGACTATCAGGTGGCTCTCGTTCGGTACAGATGGGTCCTGCTTCGTCTTTTTGACCTCCACGATCCGCGAGAGGAAGCCCGTCTGCTCGTCGAGGCCGCGGTGGCTGCAAGCTACGCGAGCCCCGACGCCGGACGCGAGGCTCGCGCCTACTTGGCCGCAGCCGAAGCCAAGAACGCTCCTCTCCTGCGCCCGATCGTTCACGCGGCCTGGGCGCTCTCGCTCCTTCGTGACGGCGAGGTAGAAAGAGCCAAGCGAATGGTTGCTCATTTCGAGAGCAGTTGGGCCCTGGTTTGGATCTTCGAAGGGCAGCATCCTATCGGTTTGCCGGGCGAGACTCTCCCGCTCCTGCCAAGAGGCGAGCGAGAGGCGCTCTACGCAGCCGTGGCCGAGTCCGTCGAAATCGAGGCAGCCGAGGAACATTGGCAAAGCTTCTCGGAGCTGTCGGGGCCGAATGCACCCCAGCACATCAGGAAACCACCGAATCGATGAGGGGACTTTCGCTCGCTGCTCCGATCGCTTTGTTTGCCTTCGTACTTTGGGTGCCTCGACCATCAATGGCCGAGACGCTCTGGGAGCGAGCCAAGTGGGGAGCGCGCGCTGAAGAAAAATTGATGCGACAGTCCGTGGAGAAGGTCCTGCTTGGAGTTGGTGATGAGCGAGACCTTCTGCAGGTTCGGGTTGGGCTCATTACCCTTTCGCGGGGCGAAGTGCAGGACCCCCGCACGATCGTACTCTTGCTCCGTCTGCGTCGAGAGATGGGGCTTTCGCAGTCCAAGTACACGGAGCCTCTTCTAAAGCGCGCGCTCGAGGGGCAGCTCTCCTTGACCGAGCGCGCGTGGGCACAGCTCGAGTTTGCTCACCACTTCATTTCGCGTCGAGATCTTTCCGGGGCACATGCGGCGCTGAGCGATGGTCTCGATATCGCCTGGCGAACTCAGGTGCGAGCGGAGATCGCAATGTTGCGTGGCTTGGTGCACCTCCGTTCGGGTAGAGGCACCGAGGCGATGGAGGACTTCTCACAGGTAGTCACGTTGGGTCCTTCGCGGCGCCTCATCGTCCAGGCCCAAATCGGGATGGCGCTCGCGTTTGCCTTGCGTGGAGATTCTCAGCGCGTCCGGGAAACGGCTCGAGAAGCGTTCATCACGGAAGCAACCCGGGCGACCGTGAGTCGACTCGACCCGTTCTGGGATCTGGATCTTTCGACAATGGAGCACGACAGCGCGCGCGCATTGCTTCTCTTTGGGCAAGCCTTCGTCCTGGCTCAGGAGGAACCCCGAGACGCATACCGCGCTCGCGCGCGTGCTTGCTCCCTTCTCGAGCCATCTCCGCAAAAACCCAACGAAGACGCGCCTCAGCGCGAGCAAGACACACGGATCTGGGGGGCTGAAATTCGTCGCTCGCTTGGAGCCTACTTCGAGAAGACTTGTCTCGAACCTCCTCCCGAGGAAATCGAGATCGCCCCGCTGGAAGATGACCTAGCGCCCGGGAACGACGAAAACGATCTCTAGACGTTCGTTCTTTTCGTCCGCTCCGCGCAAACTCGAGCTGACGACCGGCTGCGCTCCCAGAATGCTTTGAGTCGAATGGGGTCGAGCTCCAGAGTCTTCGAGCGCTTTTCGAGCCGCCGCGAGCATCGCCTCGGCCTCCTTTTCTTGAGCACTTCGCGCCGTGTGGGCCACGAGAAGAAGTGGGAAGTCCGGGTGAGCTTTGGCCGTGCCCGCCAGGAGCTTGAGGATTTTCGCCGCTTGGTCCGAAAGTGCCCCAGAAGAATCGACCGGCTTGCCGATGTTGACCACGATCCCGCGATCATCACGGAAGGCGAACACCTGTCCTGTTTCCGTGAGCGCAGCGAGTAAGCGGTCCGAGTCGGCCGCCTGGGGGGCCTCCTTGGTTCGTTTTCGTCGAGCGCTCGTCAAGATCTCCAGACAGTCGCTCCGGACAGCCGCCGCTCGGGGGTAGAGATCCTTGTTGATCGACCCGACGGAAAGGTCCTTGTCGACCTCGAGGGTCGATTTCTTGGCCTCGTCGAGACCCGTCGCGTTGGGACTGAGGAGGTCGGCCGCCAGACAGAGCAGTCGAGCCTCGGCTGCAAGATACTTCGCTGCCGTTCGGCGGGCCGAAGCCCGGTCGGGGGAGAGCTGGTCGACGTCTGCGACTGCTTCCTTGTCGAGGTGCACGCGAGCTCTCATCTCGAACTCGTCAGCCTCGGCGGCGATCTCCAAGTGCAACTGATCGAGCCGCGCCAGCTCTTTGGCGGCAGCGTCGCGCCGTGCACGCGCGATTTCGATTCGCTCTTCGGCTCGAGCAGTCCGGGCCAAAGCGAATGCTTCGTTGTACGCGGCGATGGCTTGTTCTCCCGCGGCGTCGGCCTCGTCCAGGCGCCCCTCGGAATGTAGCCATTTCGCCTCGGCCCGTAGTTTTTCTGCGGCGGCATGAGCCTGAGGCGCGAACTTCTCGGCATCATCCGCGGCTTTCGATGTCGAGACGGCGTCCGCTTGCGAAACTGCTGGCGGGAGAGGTGCCGGGCTACAGGCCACCGAGGCAATTGTAGCCCCGAGCATGAGGCAAAGTGTGAAACGGTGAGTCATTTGTCCGCTTCCTTTTTTTCGCCCGTCTGTGCCGCTGGCCCCGCCGGCTCGGAGTTGGGCTTCTGAGGTTGGGCTCCTTCGGGCGTTTCGCGGAGTCCGAGCTCACGCAAGCGAGCGAGCGCGCGAGCGCGGCGCGTCTCGGTTTGCTCGACCAACGAATGCGCGCGTCGCGCCTTGGAGTTGAGCTTCAGGGTCTCGCGCTCAATCTCAGCCGCCTCTCGCTCGAGTTTGGCGGCCTGTTCTTGATGGCGGGCGACCTTGTCCCAAATGGTTGCCACCTTCTCGAGTCGGTCGGCGACGAGCTTCTTGCCCGACTTGTTCGCCTCACTCGCGCGCCGCCGTGCATCTTCAGCTTTGGCCCGTACGGTGCCACTCGCGCTTGCCGCGGGTTTTGGTTCGGGCTTCGCGGCACGTGCGTCTTTTCGCGTTGGCGCCGCTTGGTCATCTGCGGCCCAAGTCGATGGCGCCAGAAGGGTGAGAGCACACCCAACTAGGGCGATTCGAATGGTGTGGGACCGGTTCACGGCCCCACCAAGCCACGGGGAGGGGCCTACGGTCAAGGGTGGTTTGAGCGCCGGCCCCTGCTGCGGCTATATGCGCCACATGGCGCTTCCAACATCCAAAGACGGCTCCCCGTCCCCAGGTCCCCGGGTCCGAGCGACCTGGGATGAATATTTCATGGGCATCGCGCGTCAGGTAGGTACTCGGTCGACGTGCGACCGGAAACACGTCGGAGCAGTCATCGTGCGGAACAAGCACATCCTCGCCACCGGATACAACGGCTCCATCAGCGGTCTCGACCATTGTGACGAGGTGGGACACCTGATGGAAGACGGGCATTGTGTTCGAACCGTCCATGCAGAGGCCAACGCCATCGTCCAGGCCGCGCGTAGCGGCACGAGTTTGGAGGGAGCTTGGATCTATGTGACGGCGTCCCCTTGTTTCAACTGCTTCAAGCTGATTGCCAACGCGGGCATACGCCGGATTGCATTCGGTGAGTTCTATCGCGACGAAAAGATCTTTACGTTTTCCCAAGAGCTAGGTGTAAAGCTCGTGGAGGTGCGCGTTCCATGAAGGTAGCGATCATTCAGGGTGGCCCGTCGACCGAGGCCGAGGTCAGTCGTGCTTCAGCCCGCGCCGTGGAGAGCGCGCTCCGGCTGCGAGGGCATCAGTGCGAGCGTTTCGAGCTCGAGGGGGGGCTAGGTTCCAGGCTTTTTGCCGAGCGCCCCGACGTCGTCTTCCCCGCGGTACATGGGGCTCAGGGAGAAGACGGCTGTCTCCAAGGGCTGCTCGAAATTCTCGGCTTGCCCTACGTGGGTAGCGATGTCCGCGCGAGTGCCATCGCCGCTGACAAGCTTGCGTCCAAGTTGTTCTTCCGGAGCGTCGGCCTGCCTCTTGCCGAAGAGCGGCGGCTCACGCGAGCCGACCTCGGCGCCGGGCCCGAACATCTCCTTGCTTCGCTGCGAGAATCGCTGGGCGCTGACATGGTGATCAAGCCCGTTCAAGGGGGCTCTACCATCGGTATCTCCCGGCTCTTTGGGGACGCGCCGGCGGAAGACCTCGTGTCCGCTTTGCACAAGGCGTGGGACTGTGACGAAGTGGCGATGGCCGAATCGTATCTCGCTGGGGATGAACTCACCTGCGCCGTGCTCGAGGGAGACGACGGACCGAGGGCGCTCCCCGTCTTGAGGATCAAAGACCAAAAGGCCGGGTGGTACGATTTCGAGTCCAAGTATGCGCCCGGCGGAAGCGCGCACGAGTGTCCGGCCAAGATCCCGGAAGACGTGAGTCTGCGCATTCAGCGCGCCGCCGAAACGGCTCATCTTGCGATCGGGGCGCGGGACTTATCGCGAACGGATTTCATCCTCACGGCGAATGGTCCCTTCATTTTGGAACTCAACACGCTTCCCGGGATGACGGACGTAAGCCTTTTCCCGGATTCGGCGCGAGCGGCGGGGACCAGCTTCGAGGACTTGGTCCAGCACCTGGTCCAGCGAGCCCTGGAGCGCGGCGCCCGAAGAGGGGCCCGTGGAGAGCCCCTGCCTTTGGCTCGACCCTTGCCTGGCGCCTGAGATGGGTTACGACCGGCGCACATGAGCGCCAAAAGGAAGATCTTGGTCGTTGGCAGCGGCGGACGCGAACATGCGCTTGCTCTCCGACTTCTCGAGTCGCCGTCCGTAGGTGAGGTCATCGGCTGCCCCGGGAATGCCGGGATGAGCGGGGAGCCCATTTCGGGCAAAGTCATGCGATCAGTGACGGGGGCTCCTGAAGATGTCGCGGCGCGCGAGAAGGTCGATCTCGTTATCGTGGGTCCAGAGGTTCCGTTGGTCGAGGGCCTAGCGGATCGGATTCGCGCACTCGATATCCCCTGTTTTGGACCTTCTCGCGCGGCGGCTCGGCTCGAGGGTTCCAAGGCCATGATGAAGGGCTTTTGCAAACGACACGGGATCCGTGCTGCGCGAGACGTGATTGTCGAGAGCGTGGACCAGCTCGAAGCGGCGCTGGCCCAGTTTCCGGACCCGCCCGTCGTCAAGGCGGACGGGCTGTGCGCGGGTAAAGGCGTCGTAGTTTCCGAGACGATGGAGGAAGCGCGCGCGGCGGCCCTGGGAATGCTTCGTGGGGAGAGCTTCGGAGAGGCGGGCGCCACCGTAGTCCTCGAGGAAAGGCTTCTCGGGTCGGAGGCCAGCATCCACGCCATTTGCGACGGAAACCGCGCCATCGTGCTTCCCACCGCACAGGACCACAAACGCATTTTCGAGGGGGATCAAGGGCCCAATACGGGTGGGATGGGGACGTACGCGCCCGCGCCGGTGGTCGACGCGGGCATGCTGAAGCAGATCGAGCGCGACGTGATCCATCGGGTCGTCCGTGGCATGAAGCAGGACGGCACTCCTTTTATCGGTGCGCTTTTCGCAGGACTCATGATCAGCCCTCGAGGGGAGCCCGTGGTTTTGGAGTTCAACGTCCGGTTCGGCGATCCAGAAACTCAGGTCCTCATGCAGGTTCTCGAGGGCGATTTCGGCGAGGCGCTGTTTCAGGCGGCGCGGGGCGAGCTCCAAGATGGTGTTCTCTCGCCTTCCAGCGAGCACGCGCTATGCGTCGTTCTCGCGGCCGAGAACTATCCCGGAACGCCGACCAAGGGTGATGTCATCACTGGAATCGACCGAGCTGCGCAGGTCGACGGAGTGCAGGTTTACCATGCCGGCACCCAAGTCGACGGCGAGAACCTCGTGACAGCCGGGGGGCGAGTGCTCGGAGTGAGCGCCAAGGGGCCGGACCTCAAGACGGCCCGGGACCGAGCCTATGCGGCCGTCGACGAGATCCAGTTTCGCGGCAAACAGATACGGCGGGACATCGGCTACCGGGCTCTTGACTGAGCTTTGGGCACAAAGTAGCGAAAAGCCAGCTCTCATGGCTCGCGTACACAATTTCAGCCCCGGTCCCTCTGCTCTTCCTCTGCCCGCCCTCGAACGGGCTCGAGACGAAATGCTCGACTTCGGGGGATCCGGCATGAGCATCATGGAGATGAGCCACCGCGGCAAGGTCTACGATGCGGTCCACGAGGAGGCGCTGTCTCTCGTCCGAAGGCTCATGGGTGTGCCCGACACCCACGACGTGCTGTTTCTTCAAGGTGGTGCGACTCAGCAGTTCGCGCAGGTTCCCATGAACTTGCGCCATGAAGGCCAGAGCGCCGATTACGTGACGACGGGCGTCTGGGGCGTCAAGGCTCTCAAGGAAGCTCGACTCACTGGCAAAGCTCGGGAAGCTGCCACCACCATCGAGGGGGACAAGTTCTTCCGCGTTCCGAAGAGCGAAGAAATCGACCGCGATCCGAACGCTGCCTACCTTCACATCACGACCAACAACACGGTGATGGGGACTCAGTTTCTCGAGATCCCATCGAGCCCTGGGGTTCCCCTCGTTGCCGACATGTCCAGCGACATCATGGGCCGCCCCGTGGACGTGAGCAGCTTCGGGTTGATCTATGCCGGCGCTCAGAAAAACATGGGACCGAGCGGTATCACCGTCGTCATCGTCGACAGGAAACTCGTCGAGGAAGGTCGGAAGGACGTACCCTACGTCTTCCAATACCGAACCCAACAGGAGGCCCGATCTCTTGCCAATACCGTTCCGACGTTCGGCGTGTACATGCTTCGCAACGTCCTTCAATGGCTCGAAGGGGAGGGCGGCGTCGACGCGATTTACGAACGCAACTTGAAGAAGGCGTCTCAGCTCTACCAAGTGCTCGAGGAGCGCCCGGACCTCTATCGACTCAGCGTCGAGAGGGAAAGCCGCTCGTTCATGAACGTCGTGTGGAATCTACCTTCGGCGGAGGAGGACGCCGCGTGCGTGGCAGCTGCCACCGATGCGGGCCTCGTGGGTCTCAAAGGCCACAGGATCGTGGGCGGACTACGCGCATCCATTTACAACGCGGTCGGGCTCGACTCAGTGGACGCCCTTTGCGAGTTCTTGCGGAGCTACCGCAGGTAATCGCGCTCGCCGAAAGGTCCTCGCTCGGGTGGGGGGCTCACTTACATGTAGTTGTGATGCATTTCTACGCGGACGGTGATCAAGCCGGAAGCTGCCGAGGCCTGGAATCAGTCGAGGAAGCGGCCTTTTGACCAGCCCATGGGGTTCGACTAAATTCTCAAGTCGACTCAGGGTGTGCTTTCATCACCCTTCGAGAGGCCGCCCTTGGCTCGATATCGACTGCGTTTTTTGCTTCACGAGATGGATCTCCAACCGGGAGAGTTGGTCATCGGGAGAAGTGCAACTTGCGGTCTTACTATAGATGACCCATTGGTGTCTCGATCCCACGCCCGGCTCATCATATCCGACGACGGCGCATTCATCGAAGATGCGGGTTCGCGGAACGGGATCCGCGTGGACGGCAAGACGATCAGTGGACGGACGGCACTCTCCGACGGCGCGCGATTCCGAATCGGGACCCAGGAGTTGATGTTCCGGGCGCTCGAGGACAACGCGGTGATTCCGCCGAGACGACGAGCGACGGGGTTCATGATCCACTGTCCGGCGTGCGGATTGCCGTATTCGACCGACGCGACGAGCTGCCCCCACTGCGGGCGTGAGGGTGCTTCGGGCGAAGACGAGCCGACAACCACTACGGAGCAAGCATGGAGCATCGAGCTCTTGGCTGAGACGATGCACAGGGCCCAAACGTTGGGCCGCAAACAGGACATCGAGAGACTCTTGATTCAGGCGCGAGGACTCCTCGAGTCGACGTCGGTGACCGTGGATCGGCGACGCCTCGATCAGCTCGCGAACGGCGCCATCCGCTTTGCCGCTGAGGAGGGGCAAGTCGACTGGGCGCGCTGGGCGCTGGGGCTGTATTCTCGACGAGGAATCGCTCCGAGCGCAGATGTCGGGCAGCAGCTCGGGAGTCTGCCGCCGACGACGCAACGAACGCTCGCGCCGTACCTTCAAGAGGTAGTCAAGAGTCTTCGTCCCCCGAGCTCTGGCGAAGAACCCAATGACGAGAAGGCCGTAGAGCTCTTGCGGCAGCTCTCCCGGGCGTCGGAGGCGGGCTGATGGGTTTCGCCCTTCGTCACGGTGAACACGATTATCCGCTCGGCGAGGCTCGTTTCCTCATCGGCCGTAGCGAATCCTGCCAGCTCTGTCTCAACGACCCGATGGCCTCGCGCAACCACGCAGCCCTCTTCGTAGAAAACGGCAAGGTACGCCTCGAGGATCTCGACAGTCGCAACGGTGTCTTCGTCAACAAGGAGCGTGTGCAAAGCTCGCTTCTACTGAGCCATGGCGACAAGATTCGCATCGGCTCCCAGGAAATGACGCTCATTCAGAGAGGTGGGCGTGAGCGGGCGGAGACCCTCGTGCAGAAGCCGGTTACCGCGCGTCTGCAGGCCTTCGGCGTTCTCGGCAGCTTGGCGGACAAAGCTCTCGCTCTGGGTCATGGGGACGAGGCTGAGCGCATTTTGGGCCGCCAACTCGAGCAAATTCTCAAGAAGTCCGAATCTGGTGAACCTCTCGATGCCGAGGAGTTCGACAAGTCCGTCGCGTATGCGTTGAAGATCGGCACCCTTACCAAGAAGGGTAAGTGGCTGGACTTCCTTTTCCGACTGCACACGGCGGAACAGCGTTTGCTCGATGCTGAGGTGGTCAACGAACTCTACTCGGTGGCGCCCAAGATGAGCGACGTGAGCGTGAAACAACTGCGCGCCTATATCGAGGTCATGGCCGACAAGACTTCGACGTTCGGTCCTGGGGAGAAGTTCGTCTTCAAGCGCATCGAGGGCCTCACGTCCCTCGTCTCCTGAAGGTCTACTTTTCGTCGTCTGTCGAGAGGCTTGCGCGTGCCGCCTCGGCAATGACCGCTCGGAGATTCGGATCTTCGACTTCCTTCAAGCGCTCGACGAGCTCCGCTGGCAGCGGTTTGAAAGCGGCGACCGGGCCAGCCGCTTGCGCCCGGGGATGCTTCTTTCGTTCGACGATGTCGTCGGCGATCTGATCCACGCGAAACCGCAGGTCAGTCACTTCGTGGCCAGCGCGCTGCAGTTTGGTGATGAGTTGCCGCTTGAGAAATGAAAGCTCGTTGCTCCAGGCGCTCGAAGCGACTTTGACCGTGAGCACGCCTCGCTGCAGGCGCCCCACGCGAGTGCGACCCGCGATGCGCGCGCCGACGAGCTTCGTCCACTCCGCTCGCGGGATCGCGCTGCCTGATCGCTGAGCGAAGATCTCCTCGGTTCCCACGAGGACGTCGGAGAGGCGTGCTGGGGCCGCTCCTCTCGGATCTGTCCGAGCTGGGATCCATGCCGAGGTGGAGCCGCTCTGGGGCGGCTTTTTTCCCGGGGGAGTGGGCGCCATATGCATATCTTGCCCCGATCTGGCCCAGGTGAAAAACGAAAAGGAACCGGGCTTTACAGGCGGGGCGGAGCGCGCTACTTGCGAGTCCCTTCCGGGGACCTCGAGTGCCCCGCTTTATCGAGCCAGAGTGGCGGAATTGGCAGACGCAGCGGATTCAAAATCCGCCGCCTTCACGGGCGTATCGGTTCAAGTCCGATCTCTGGTACTAGCAAAAGAGGCCGAGAGGCTCGTAGACAGGGTGGCGCGCGAGCGGCACCCTGTCTGCTTTTGATTCGGTCGGCGGTCGACACACCGCCCGCGCATGCACCGCCGAATCGCACCTCGGAGGCGTGCCGACGCTCCGCCGCCAAAGCGCTAAGTCGATGCGCGCTGAAAACGGGCAACGAACATTCCGACCCTGAGCAGAACTCTGGTGGTGGGGCCGGGATGAATGGCACCGACGAAATCGACGATGATAGTCAGCTCCACTGCGCCGATGACGCGATATCCTTTAGAACGTCTGACAACTGACTCGCCCGGCGGAAAGTACTTCTTGGACGGATGGGGCGAGGGGAGAATTGAACGGCTCGTTGTCGGCGTATTTGCCGGCGGTTGCGCTGATGTAGTCGATGAGCTCCTGTCCGGCCGGCATCTGCACCGTACTCATCGTTGCCTGTGATTCGGACGAATATTCGCTCGCCAGATCGGGCACGCTGCCACCCATCAACGTGAGCGGCGTCTGGGTGTCGCCGTCGATTGCGCAGCTCGCGTCTGAAAACCAGAGGTGCGTTCCGTCCACCCGGAAGTTGGCCCCATCGTAATCGCGGGCGAGCTGCTCCTTTAGCTCGCCGAGTGAATCGGCGATGGAGTCCTTTTCCTGATGGATGGCGTTGATGACAAGCGCATTGTCTTCCCAGAAAAGCCTCGCTCCCACCCGCGCGCTCACGATGTCTTTGCGATAGTTCATGAATAGGTTGTTCCACATGTGGGACGTGCCACGTCGAATGAGTGGGACCCGCCGAGCTGTGTTGCCGAACGACTCGTAGAGAGCGTCTGTCGTGACGAAGGCATTGTGGTGCATCGTCGTCGTGATTTGCTCGTTGATCGTGCGACTATCACTCGAGCCGTGCAAAGTCGCCCGTTTCACGTTCTCGACACGATTGAACGACATCGTGATGTCGTAGGCACCGACCTTTACATCGAACGCCGAATCGCCAGTCAAGGTGAAGGTGTTTTTGTGGATCCAAATGTCGTGGGAAGCTCCCGTCGAGCGAATCATGTCGGGATCGAGGTAGTGGTCCTCGGTATGTCCCGCGCCGCGGAACTCCAGGTGCGCGAGGATGACGTTCTCAGAGGTGAGAACGGGCTCTCCCGAGCTGTCCGAACCGATGGCGAAGCCGCTGAATAGGAAGTGGGCGCTGGACATTCGACCGTCGATGGTCTTGTTGGAGCCGATGACGGGATTTCGGATGGGGAGGTCATCGTTGTTGAGGAGGCCATTGAAGTACTGCTCGAGGCACGCGGCGCCCGAGAGGCCGTTGTTTTGGCACCAAACCTCATGGTCGAGACACTCTGCTTCGCTCAGGCCGGCGGTAGTCAGAACGCCGCTGTCACCACAGTTGTTGCGATACATGGCGATCTCGCTCTCGGAGGCAAAGTCGATCTTGTCGAAGACGATCCAAGCGTGATCATCGCCGGTGATTGCGTCGAGAATCTGTTGCTCCGGTGAAGTCGGCCCCCCTTTCGTGATCACTATGAGTCGACTCCCCCCGGCGGGGTCGAATCCCCCCGTCGCGTTTTCGCCGTAGCCGATGGGGCGTCCCAAGGTCGACGCGAGGCAGCTGACGATTTCCTGATCCGTCTGGAGGGTGCTCTGTCGCCAGTTGATTGCCGGGTTGGTCACCAGGTCCTGGCAGTCGCCAGAAGGCGGCGAGCCCCCTGAGCCAGCGATGCCGCCCGTCGAGGGTTCTCCACCGGATGCGCCGCCGCCGCTTCCCAAGCCGCCGCCGGACGGCGCTCCGCCCGTCATTGCGTTAACCCCGACACCTCCGCTTCCAGCCGCAGCTCCCGTCCCGAAATCTCCACCGGTCGAACCGGGCGCCTGCTCACCTCCTCCGGCGCTCGTGTGGGCGAGCCCGCCCGCTCCATCGGACTCGTGCGGCTCGCTTGGGGGATCCGAGCTCGTCGATGGTGAGGAACAGCTGATCGCAAGAAGAGCGAAGGTGAGTGCGCGAGCGGACACGGCGTTCATCGCTCATGAATGCGCCGGAGTCGGATTTCGATCGCGAAATGTGACGAGGCTGTTCGATGTGCCGGCGGCGAACCTTCTGCTACCGGAGGTTTACCCCCTCGCCCGACAACAGCCATTTCTCCGCCTCGAGCTTGGCCCGGAAGGGGCGAACCTTCCGAACGGGCGATGCTAGACTTCGCATGCGGATCGCGAGCGAAAGGTTTTCGGACTCGACGACGAGCGCCATGCGCACGAGGTGAGGCGAGCTGTCGACCCAATTCCAAATCGTATCAGTGGCTTCGCGCGTTTGATGCTCGTGCTTTCGCGCGTCGACGAGAACGTCGCTGAGGCGATTGAGGCGCAGGTGTCGTTCCAGTGCGGAACAATAATTCTTGGCATCCTGCAGCGTGTCGAAGCGATAGGTGATCGCCGAGACCCAGCGCGATTCGGCGACGACTTCCGCCGCGGTGCCCGTTCCTGAAGTGAGAGGTACGACGAGTTTGTTGTTTCGGTCCGACACGGGGGGGGGGTCCGTAAGGATACACCCCTGGATGTCAGGGGGTAGCTGGCCCCGATTTCGGCAGATTTTCCGATCGATCCGTACCGCCGGCGCATGATGCAAAGGCTGCCGGCCGCATCTCGCCGCAGTTGTTCCTGTCTCGACTCGATCCGGCAGAATCGTCCCTTCACTAGTCGCCCCTTTCCGGGGCATACCCTCCGCGAAGCAAATGACATCGAAAACCATACGACCTTCCCTGTTTCTGGCTGTCACTCTCACCGCGATGGCGCTCGCTTGTTCGGACGGCGAAGGTTCGAGCCAAGATGGCGGAAACCCGAACGGGGCCGACGGTGGTAGCCCTGGCGCGGGCGGGGCTGCGCAGGGGTCGGGCGGATCGGGCCTGCCGACGGGGGGGAGCGTGAGCGGTATCGGGGGCGGCTCGAGCGCGAGTGGCGGTGTGCCAAGTACGGGCGGCGCGGCGACTGGAGGAGCCGTAGCTTTCGTCGATTGCTCCCCGATCGCAAACCATCCAGATTGGGATCTATGTGAGGACGGTGGCTCGTACTGTACCGCCGTCTTCAACGATGGCGCCGGATGCGCCGAAGTCTGCGACACGGTCGGATTGGATTGCGCCGAGGTGTGGGAAAACGCCGAGGGTTCGTGCGCCGCCGACGGTGGACTGGCGCAGCTTTCCTGTGATGCTCCATCTGGTCACGACTCCGACTTTTGTCGCTGCGAGGGACAACCCCCGATGGGCACGGGGGGGATGCCGGGTACCGGCGGAATGGATTCGGGAACCGGTGGAGCCGGCGGTGCAGCCCAGTGTGAGGTGATGGGTTGGGCAACGCGCGACGGTCGCACTGGCGGCGAAGTCGCGGTCACAGGAGGTGGAACCGCCACGCCGATAGTCGTAGACAACTTTGCCGACCTCGTGACGTACGCCTCGGACTCGTCGTCGCGCGTGATTCACGTGAATGGTCCGGTGGGTGGCGGCTGGAGCGGGAGGACCGGTGACCGCCTCTCCGTCGGCTCCAACAAAACCATCGTCGGCCTCGTCCCTGGTACGGAGCTCCGCGCAGCAATTCGCGTCAACAACGCGACCAACGTCATCATCCGCAACCTGGTGATCCAGGGGCCCGGTTCGAACACAGACCAGGCGTGGGACAATATCGTCATCGAGGGCAGCTCCAAGCACGTGTGGATCGATCACTGCGAGTTCTGGGACGGCCAGGACGGCAACGCGGACGTCGTCAAGGGAGCGGACAACGTGACGTTCACCTGGAACATCTTTGGCTACCGGACGGGAGGCGAGCACAACTTCTCCAACCTGGTCGCTTCCTCGGATGACGAACCGCAAAGCGAAGGGAAGCTGAATGTCACCCTGATGTTCAACTGGTTTACGGGTGTGGCCCAACGGCAGCCACGCTGCCGTTACGGTGACATTCACGTGGTCAACAACTTGTTTACCCGAGACGGGATGCAGTCCGATTACGGGATCTCGGCGGGGAAGGATTGTCGAGTTCTCACGGAGAACAACCACTTCATCGGGATCAACTCGCCGATCTACACCAGCCATGCCAGCGGCACGGCCGCCAACGAACTACGCGGAGACAACATCTTCGAGGGCACGAGCGGCAACACCACAGGGTATGGCACGGCTTTCAACCCTCCCTACGAATACCAGGACGTTCTCGTTCCCGCCGCCCAAGTGAAGGCGCTCGTCGAGGGCAACGTGGGAGCGACCTTGGAAAGCCCCAGCGACTGCGATTGAGGAAAGGGAGTTCCGCTCTTTTTCCGCGCTCTCCCAGACGATTGCGATGCGTTGGCTCCCACAGGTTCACTCGAGCTGGAGAGTTTCGGAGCCAGCGAAACGAGCGAATCTGGCTCGAGAAATCTGAACCCGCTCGACCCCGGGTTGCGTCTTGGGGGGCTGATGAGAAGCTCCTCTCTTTTCATGATCGCGTCCCTTCCTTTCTTCGCCCTGCTTGGGTGTGAGTCGACGCTGGGTGGGGAAGCGGGTGGATCCGGAAGTAGCCCACAGGTCGCCGGCCCGGACAGCCCACCAGTCGGATCTGGCGGATCGGAAGCGGGCCCCGATCTCGAAGTGATCGGCGAAGCCGATCCGGACACGCTGGTCGACGGAGTCCCCGCGCAGAGTCGCGTCCCCCGTTTGAGCTACGCCCAATACGATCGCTCCGTGTCCGAGCTCCTCTTGACACGAGTCAGTCCCTCGGATCTCTTCCCAGCAGAGCAACCCAACCTGGGCTCGTACGAGGACGGGGGCGCGCGGGGGGTGAATGAGCGTCTTCTACGTGAGATCGTGACTGCGGCTGAAGAGCTCTCGCGGGATGCCGTCGAGGACGCCAGCCGATACGCGACCATCGTGGGCTGCGAGCCGACCGAGCCGACCTGCCGCGACGATTTCATTCGGTCATTTGGAAGGCGCGCCTACAGGCGGCCGCTCACGGCCGCTGAGCTATCCCGATTCGGCGCCCTTTTCGATGAGGGAGCCGAGCTCATTCAGTCCGGCGACACATTTCGGGACGGAGTTCAAATGGTCATCGAAGCGGCGCTTCAATCGGCCAAATTTCTCTACCGCGCAGAACAAGGTGATGGGCGCGTCGACGAGGTCGGTGCATTGCTCAGCGACTTCGAAGTGGCGACCCGCCTATCGTATCTCTTCCTCGGGGCGGGACCGGACGACGCCCTGCTCGATGCTGCCGCGTCAGGTGGCTTGTCCACGCCTGACGGGATCCGCGAGCAGGTAGACCGTCTCGCCGCAGATCCTCGGGTAGTCGACACGGTCATCGACTTTCACGACCGATGGCTGCAACTCGAAGGGCTGGGGGCCGCCGAAAAGGACCCGACGACGTTTCCGGAGTTTGGTTCGGAGCTCGTCGCATCGATGCGCGCCGAGCTACACGCCGTCGTCGAAGAGATCACTCTCAATCGCTCGGGAGGTATCGTCGAGCTTCTGACGACCCCCTTGGTGGCTCCCGACGCCGAATTGGCACGCGTCTACGGGCTGGCCGGTTCCTTTGGAGACGATGCTACTGTTGTCGAGCTGCCCATGGACTCTGGACGAAGCGGTGTCTTGACGCACGCGGCTTTCCTCACCGGCCACAGCTCGGCGAGCACACGGACGTCGCCCATTTTGCGAGGAGTCTTCGTTTTGGATCGCTTCCTGTGTCAGGAAGTCCCACCACCACCGCCAGGCGCCGAGATGGAGGAACCCGACACTCCGCCCGAGGCCGATGTGCTCACGACGAGAGATTACTTTTCTTGGAAAACTTCCATGGCGGCTTGTGCAACGTGCCACAGCCACATCAACCCAGTTGGTTTTGCGTTCGAGAACTTCGACGGGATCGGCGCTTATCGAGATACGGATAACGGTCTCCCGGTCGACGCGAGCGGCTCACTGGACCTTTCGGAAACGAGCCTTTCATTCGAGGGTGCCGCGGAGTTTTCCCGAGCTATCTCGGAAATACCTCGCGTACGCGCGTGCTACGCCAAGAACTGGCTCAACTACGTTTATGGTCGCCACGAGACGGCGGGCGATGCCCGCACGCTCGGTCGCATCGCCAGTGCCCTCGGGGAGGGTGCGCACGGCGCGCGCGACCTTCTGACGCTACTCACCACGGGCGCCGCCTTCAATCACCTTCCTCCAATCCAGAACTGATCCCATGGCTGCAGAATTCATCAAGCGACGAAACTTCTTGCGTGGTCTGGCGGGCGCGACAATAGGCTTGCCTCTGCTCGAAAGCGTCACCGCAGGTCCGCTCCAGGCTCAGGACGCCGAACCCACCAAGCGCTTTCTTTCCTTTCATTGCAGCAGCGGGGTCAATACCGACAGGTTTTGGCCAGCGCTCGGGGCGCTCGGGTCGGGATCGTTCACGGGACGCGGAACCGAAGCTCTTTCGCGCTACGCTGACAGGATTCTCATTCCTCGAGGAGTGCACGGCTATCCGGTCGGGACGTGGACGGGACATTCCGAGGGCACATGCCAGGCGCTGACGGCGGCAGCGCATGTGGACACGAATGCCCAATCGGCGTCCATTGACCAAGTCATCGCGAGTGCTCTCAATCCACCGGGTCGAGATGCCCTCGTCGTTCGTCCCGGCGGTCGCGACCTCGGGGTGGCGGGGTTCAATTCCATTTCGTATCGCGCATCCGGGGAGCGAGTCGATGCGGAATCAAATCCCTATCTGGCCTATCGAGCGATGATGGGGCTTGGGCAGCCAGCCCCGACTGGCGACGATGAAGCGAACAATCGACTCTTGAGGAAGCGCCAGAGCATCGTCGATTTCGCCAGAACGGAGGTCGATGAGCTCAGACGCGCCAATCTTTCCGCCTCAGACAAGATGAAGCTGGACCAGCACTTTTCCCTCATTCGGGACGTCGAAGTGGGAATGACGAACGATCCCGCCATTCAGGCGTGCGTCCTCGAGGCTCCTACGCTGGCAGAGCTCGAAGCCATCAACGCCGACACGGTCGAGTCGAACGAGAATTTTCCTCACATGGCGCGTCACTTCGTTCGAGTGGTGGCTCTTTCCCTGGCCTGTCAATACACGCGCTCGGCCGTCCTTCAATGGGGAGCTGCCGTTGCCGGCTCGCCGATGTATCAGTGGGATGGAATCAGTCACAACTACAGGCACCACCCGATCTCCCACGGCACGACCGAAGACTTCAGTGGTGATGAGGTGAGCGGTTGGCAAGACATGCTCCATGAGATTGATCGCTGGAACGTTGCGGAGTTTGCCTCGCTGCTCGACCTCTTGGATTCGTACGACGAGGGTGGTGGGCGAACTCTTCTCGACAACTCAGTCGTGCTCTACACGAACGAGTTTTCCCACGGTCAGGGGCACACGACTGGGGACCTGCCCATCATCATTGCGGGCGGCGCGGGCTACTTTCGTCTCGGACAATCGCTGGTCATCAGTGGCAGTAGCGCCGATATCGGCGGGGTGAATGGGGCCGCTGGTCACAGCCACAAGATGCTGTGTACGGTTCTCAATGCTGTCGGAGTCGTAACCCCGGAATGGAATGGTGGGGCGGAACTCCAGGAGCTCAAAGCGTGAGAGTCACCAGTAGCTCAGCCAAACGTTGTCGAGCCAAACGGTCCTCGGTGCTTCGCTGAAAACGAACCACTGCAGCTCTGTCGCGCTCACTACGTCGAATCCACGCACTGATTGCCCCTCGACGACGAACAGTTCATGAAGCTGGATGGCCACGGTGTTCCAGGCCGAAGTCGCTTGAAGGGTGCGAATGAAGTGAGTTCCAGTGGCATCGATGGCGTGGAACTCGATTTCCGTGGCTTCGGCAGCTGCTACGTCGAACCGCACCTCCAGAGCTCGAGTGGCCCGAGCTGCGCTTTCGATGTCGACGCCCCAGGCTGCGCCCCAACTCGAGAAGTTTCGAGATTCGCTTTCCAAGACCAGGCTAGGGGAAGACTGCGGAACCGGCAGCGAGCTCGACGAGACCAAACCGAGAGTCTGAATCCCGGAACCGTCGTTGACCGAATACCACCAGCCACCAGGATCATTGGACTTCTGATCGTTGTCCTCGAAATCGTCGAGAAGGAACGAAACGACCGAAGGGGCTCCCCCCATTTCCTCGTCCATCGGTGGCCTCCCTCCCAGACCGATAATGGTCGGGGGCGGAGCCTCGCCCGGTGGTTCCTCTGATTCCGCTGGTTCCCCTTCGCCCTCGAAGACGACCACTTCCAGAGGACCACACCCGGAAAACGCTGCCAGCAGGCACGCAACCATCAGCGGGCGTTTCGTCAGAATTGCCATCCAGCCCCCAATCTCAAGCTTCCATCCGGTTGCGACAGCGAGCTCAGGACTTCACCGGATCCGACTAGATCGATCCGCCGCAGGCCGTAGCCCACCTGTCCCGAGAGCCAAATCGAGAGAGCATCCCATGAGAGCCCGATGCGACCGAGCGCGCCGAGCGTCGCTCGACATGCGTTCTCGTCCGTGGATGGACCCCGGTTCGGCCGGGCTCGGATGACATAGCACCCAGCGCCGAAGGTGGGGCCGAGCTGTCCGAGTACACGTGTCCCGGTCTGGAAGACGAGGCTCATGGCGCCTCCTCGCTCCTCGACGGAAACGAGCGCTTGTTCGAATCGTTGGGTGGACATGCCGACGCTGGTGTGGCCGAGGAGCTCGACGAAGAGATTGGCTCCGAGCTGGTATCCCAATGCGACTTGTAGGCTGGAGAGTGGCCGCCGGAGGCCGGAGTCGAAGACTGGTCCAAAGAACCCTAGCAGACGAAGGTGGCTTTGGCGGCTCTCGGGTGTCGACGGCGCGACGTCCGTCGCTGGCTCGACAGGTGTGATCCGGCGGGGACTCTGGTCGATTTCGAAGCCCTCGCCGCCTAGGCTGATCAGCTCGCTGACTCTCAAGGAAAGCACGTTCGCCGCGTGAGAAGGATCAGTGCCCGACGCTGTCACTCGGTAGGTCTGGCCGCTCTCTTTCAGCCAAACATAGGCGATCCCGCCGCGCCCTACCTTCACGACGGCGACCTTCGCGATGGCATCTGCAGAACCCCGGGTCTCGAGCACCTCGAGAAGCCGACCTGGTTCGAGGGCATCCGACGTCTCGACCTCGACGTCGTAGCCCCCGGAGCGAAGCTCGACCAAGACGCTTTGGAGGCCCTGCGGGAAGTCCATCTCTTCGGACGAGAGCACCTTGACGGTCGAGGCGCGGCTTCGCATCGTGAAACTCGTCAAGAAGAGGAGCACGACCAAGTACACGCCACGACATGAGCGGGGAAAGCGGCAGACCATCGGTCCTCAGCGCCGGTCGAGCAGCTGCTTGGCCATCTTCGCTTGGGGGCCGCCCGGATGCATCTGGAGATAGTCTCGCGCCACTCCTTGCGCCTCCGGAACTCGACCGGAAGCGCTCAACAAGCTCATGAGGCGTGCACGTGCAGACGCTGAGAGATCGCCCGCTGGGGCTTCCTTGAGATAGGTTTGGAGCCAGACGATAGCCTGGGCTCGGTCGCCGCTGGAGTCGAGGGCCACCTTTGCCAAATAGTAGGCGGCGAGAGTAGCTGACGGTCCAGGGACGTCTCGGGCCGCGCGATAGGCTCGGTTGCTCAAGTCGACGTGACCACTATATCGCGCTGCATTGCCTAGAAGCACTCGATCCTCCGGACTCGCAGCCAAAAGTACGCTTGCCGTTCCCCGGTTTTGGACGGACTCGATAGCGAGCTTGTATTTGCCGGCAAGCGCAAGACTCTGCCAACTCTCGTGGTTCTTATCGAGGGCGCGACCGGACGCCGTCGTGGAGGGCGGCGGGGGCGCAACCGCGCGCGCTTCCTCTCTCTTCGGCTCGGACACGACCTCTTGATCGGATGGACTGTTCGACGAAGCGGCGGGTCGCGCTCGGGGGCGCCAACCGAATTCCTCACCGCCGTTCAAGTGTACCTCTCCACCTTGGAGCTCAGGCCCCTGAATCCGGACCTTCCCTCGCTTGACGACGAGGCGGAACTCTTCGGTCGAGGCATCACGGCTCACCGTGAACGCCGTACCGATCACGTAAACCCGGAAGTTCCCCGCCACCACGCTCCAGCGCCGCCCGGCTTTCTTCTCGACATCGAGCTCCAATGTCCCTTCTGCGAGCTTCAGTTCGATGGCATCGGGATCGACTCTGGACAAGGACCCGCTCGCGCCCTTCGTCCAGGTGGCTCTGCTCCCTTGGGTGAAGCGCAGGACTCTCGTTTCGTCCCTTGCATCGATGACTGCACCGACTCGCACCGGTTCATCGCCCAGCATGATGGGTAGGTTATCGGGGCTCGAGGGACGGGAGGGAACACCCACCACCAGCAGAGCCCCCGCGATGGTCGTGAGCAGCGCCACCGCTCCGACGGCCATGTAGCGCCTTCGTTTGAACCAAGACTGTCCCGTTCCCCGTCGTGATCCGAGTAGCAGCCTGGCTCTTTGCGCTGCTGGTCGATGACGAGGTGGAAGTTCTCCGAGCTCTTCGTCGTAGACGTCCGCCCACCCGCGCAAGGGATCGTTCATTTTCGTTTTCCCCCTTCGAGAAAAGGAATCAACGCGTCGCTGAGATGCATCTGTCTGCGAAAGCGTTCGCGCGCCTTCCCCAGGCGACGCTTTGCCGTCATCGTCGAAAATCCGCATGCCTCGGCGATTTCAGGCAGCGTATGGTCCTCGAGGTAGTACAACAAAAATACGACGCGCTCCTCAGCGGGGAGGCGCTCGAGGGCAGCCGCCGACGCTTTGATGAAGTCGTTTGATTCGACGTCGATGGAAAGGTCGCCGGTCTTCTCCTCTTTGGGAGCCCAGCGCAGGAAGGTTCGGCGCACGGTGCGCTTCCTGAGCTCGGAACGCACGATGTTGATCGTGATCGAGCGCACCCAGAGATTGAGTCTCTCCGGAGACTTGAGCTTTCCGATGGACTGAAGCATCTGGAGAAACACCTGTTGTACGATATCGTCGTGATCCGCGTCCGGCCCCAGCAAGCGATAGACGAGCCGATTGACGCTCCGGCTGTACTCATCATACAAAAGCACCAGACCCGCATCCGGGTCTTCGAGCACCTGGCTGATGATGTAGGCGTTGCGATGCTCCAGCTTCTCGACGTCGATTCCAGCACCCCTGCGGGGCGGCTCGTACGAACTATCGGTGGAGCGCAAAGTCATGGATCCCGTGGCCAGTCGTCCCATCGGCGATTTCGGTACCAAATACCGCTCAGGACGAAATGTTACCTTAGCATGGTACGCGGCGAAAAGATGACCTCAATTGCCGTTTCCGTGCGTCTTGAACGCCCGATGTATTCATCTCTTCTCAAGCGATTTGGGGTGTTGGCGCTGAGTCTGGGTGTGAGCTCAGCGGCCCAGGCCTGCGGCTCTCCCGCGGACGAGGACGTCCGCGACGAAGGAACGGGGGGCGCCAGCGCCGCGGGAGGTGACGGGACAGACACTTCTTCGGGGGGCGCTCCGGACGGAGCCGGTGGGCTCCCGGACGGCGGTGGCGGGCTCCCCGGGGCGGGAGGTGCGTCGAGCGGCGGAGCGCCCTCGGGAGCCGGTGGCAACCCGTCGGGTGCAGGCGGTCTGGGGAGCTCTGCGGGCGGGATGGCCGCGGGTTCGGGCGGGGCGGATACAGTCGGGTTCTCCGCCAACCGCGACGACTTTGGGCTCGGTGCGGCGAGCCTGTGCGCCGGCCAGTTCACGATGTGCGAGAGCTTCGAGTCGACCGCCCCGGGCGGCCTCCCGGCTGGGCTCAGTCTCACGGGGTACGGCACCCGTACTGCCGCGGTCGCCGAAGCACAGAGCGCGCGTGGTGCTCGATCCCTTCAAATCGACGTGAGTGAGGGTCAATCCGCGGTCGTCGCCATGCTGCAAGTGGCGGGGCTCGAGTCGCTATCCGTCGCTCACTTCGGAAGGATGTTCTACATGATCGAGGGACCGGGCGTATCCGAATTCGTTCACTTCGACGTGCTCGAATTCGTCGGTCCCTGGATGACTCACCAAAATGGCGTTCGATTCGCATCGACGGGAACGGGTGTCGGGACCGAACAAGGGAATTGGTCCTGGATCTACAACGTCCAGCCCTTCGACGGGGGAGGCGCGGAGTTCGGATCCGAGGGCGATCGGTCAGCACATCCCATCGTCGACGAATGGATGTGCCTCGAATGGGAGTTCGACGCGGGCGCGCAAACGGCCACTTACTATCACGACGGCGCGGCGATTGATTACCTGGTGATTGACACGGAGCGCTCGGAAATCCCCGAGTTTTCGGAGTTCAAGATCGGCTTTCAGAAGTTCCAGCAGACGGGCGCATTCCGAGTCTGGGTGGACGAAGTGGCATTTAACGAGACTCGCATCGGATGCAACCACTGAGAGGCTTCATCGACCGAATCACTCCGCCGCAGCTTCGAGCCAGCGCTTCATTTGTTTCTGATCGACGAGCCCCGCCTGCTGCAGCGCGACCCTCGCGTCTTTGAGTACGACGAAATTCGGGATGCCGCTCACGCGGTAGCGCGCCGCGAGACTCGGGTGGCTCTCGGTGTCGACCTTGAGCACCAAGGCGCGGCCTGCCATCTCGGCAGCAACCGCCTTCACGTGGGGAGCCGCCATGCGACAAGGCCCGCACCAACCCGCCCAGAAGTCGACGAGGACCGGGACCTTTGCGGATCTCACGATCTCATCGAACTGCGCCGGGTCGACGTCGAGCGGCGTCGATTGTGGTGCCAATTCGGTACCGCATTTCCCGCATTTCCCCCGGTGGGCCAGGTGCGCAATCGGGATGCGGTTCAATTGGCCGCAGCTTTCACACTTTCGAATTGGGGGGCTCACCTATGTAAGATGGGTCGCGCGCGCTCCGTGTCAATCGAGGTGGGAGCGTTTCGAGATCAGCGTCTCTGTTCTCCGTGGGAAGCCGCGCGCGATGAGGGAGTCGCCGGATGGTCCGTCAGTCGCGATTCAGCTTACCCGGAGCGTACCACTCGAAGTGATTGTTCTCGTGAAAGTTGAGAAACGAGAGGCTGACGCTCCGCGAGAGGGCTCGAACCTGATGCCACCAGCCCACGGGCAGAAACAGGGCTTCGCCCGGTCGAAGTACGATTCGAATCGACGGATGCGGGAACGATTCGTCGGCCGGGCGAACACCCTCCTCCGTTTGATCGGTGGGCACCGACCGTGGAGCGTAGAATCCCTGGGCGCTCTGCATCAGCCCCGTTTCCCAAGGGCTGACCAAGAAAAACTCCTTTTCGCCGACGACCTGGCAAAACAGGATGTTGTTCCCATCATGGTGCAGCGGAGTTTTCGTTCCACCAGGACCGAACCAAAAGGACATGAAGGTCCGGAAGCGCTTCGGATCGACGTAGCGGGTGGGCGGGATCACGTCGTCCAGAAGGCGAAAGAAGTTTTCATTTTCGAGAAGGCGATTGTTCGAGATCAAATAGCCGTCGTTGCTTTCTTCTGTCGAGGTCACCCACTCGCAGTACTCCCTCATCGTCATTTTTCGGGTGTGCTGAGCAAAGTTGCGATCGCAGTGAGGATCGCCGTCTCGCCCCATGCAGACGTCGATCACGTCGTCGCCAAACTTGTCACTGAAGTAGGCGGGGTCTTTCCAGAGAGAGAGTGCAGGCCAGTCCCGAGCTACGTCGGTGAGGACTACTGGACGATTTCCCGCGTAGTACCGCTCGAAGAATTCGGTACGATCGACTCCACCTCTGCGATCGACAATGGCCCCCAGAGTTGGGCTTTCGAGCCTCTGCTGCAAAGCTGCCAGCTGAAACAGCTGATCCCGGACGGACACTTTTCGCTTGAGACGCCGAGCGATGTGCGACTTTCGAAGTTCCGCGATTGCTCGTTCCGCGAGCTCCGCAGGCACACCTCCTTCGAGCAACGGCGCGAGGAGATCGCTCGACGACGCCGACTCGACGAAGTTTTCCACGAGCCAGTCGATCCACTCGGGTGCGAGTTCTTGCGCGTCCTCTGCTTCGTTCATGGGAAGTGGAAGTCAGCGTCGGGCGTCGACGTCAGAGACCGGCGTCGCCACCGGCCGGAGGCGCCTGGGGAGGGATCGGTTCGTCACCCCCGCTCCCATCGGATTCGTCGAAAGTGTCACCGCCGGTCGGTGCCGGTTGCGGAGGAACGTTGTAGTCGCCGCCAGACGGGTTGAACTGTGGAGCGCCCGCGCCCCCAGTTCCCCAGTCCTGAATTCCGCCGCCGGGATAGACCTGTGGAGCACCCGCGCCGCCCGTCCCATCGTTGAAATCGCCCCCGGTACCGGCTTGTGGAGCCACCTGCGGGGGCTCTTGGGTCCCCCCTCCGTCACCCTCCGATTCCGACTCGCCATCGTCGGAGTCGCCGTCATCGGATGCGCATGCCGATCCGAGGGTCAGAAACGCGACGGCTCCGAGGGTGAGTGACGTGCGGCGTGAGCGACGGACCAAAGGTGGAGTTTTCGGTGGTGGACTCAATGGTTTCTTCGTCATGGCGGTTCCCCAATTTGTGGTATCGCCCCCACCGCTGGGGGTCAACCATGCGAGTCCCACTTCCTCCGCTCAGGATACGCTCATTTCGTTCCGAGCCTCTACTTTCGGCGCACGACCTCGAGAAAATCACGCGCCACGACTCGATCGCCCGCGTCGTACACCTGAAGCCGGACGACCCACGGACCGGTACCTGGCTGCGAGGGGACCTCGGCGATCAGTCCCTCCTTCGTTTTCCGAAAGTGGGCGGGGACGCTCTCGGAGTTCACCGAGACACTCAGTCGCAGCCCGTCGCTTTCGTCGAGGAGATTTCCGTTTCCGTCGAGAACGGCAACGCTCACCCGCGCGGGGGTCCCCGGCCACGTCACGCCGGCCGGACCGATCGAGGTCGCAACCTTTCCGATTTTGGGAGCGAGTTGGATCTGAGTCCGCTCCTCTGGAGCATTTGGAGAACGGAACTCCACGGTCGTCGGCAGACCCTGAGCGAGTCCGATCGAATCCGTCGCCGGTACATAGAGCTTGGACGACCCGACCCGCATCTCGAGCCCCTCCGTCCCGCGGAGTCGGACTCGTTCAAAGCGCTCCAGAAGGAACGCCCCTTCCTCCGGCGGCGCCTGACCTTCAGCCAATCCCAGAACCTTGATGGGAAGTGGAGCACTGAGGGCGCCCTCGAGTTGTCCGGGGCCAATCCGGCGGGCGAGCGCGCGATAGCTACCCGCAGGCGCTTCGAGCTCGACCATGGTGCCCGCAGGAGCACATTTCGAAGCTCCCACGCTGGTTCCGCTTTCGTCTTGCAAGGCGAAACAAACTCGACCCTCACCTTCGGCGACCAGACCTAGGGGGGCGCTGCCGGTCATGGCTACCGCGAGTGCCGATGTGCTCCTGAATTTCGGTGGGGGCACCGGAGCGTCGTCGCGGTACTTTCCCGTTACTCGATTGAACACGCGCACGACACCCGGGGGCAGTTCTTTGAAGATGCCGCGATGTCCAACGAGCGCTTCGTGGCGGAGAGCCTGGACGAAAACCTCTCCTTCGGTGACTGACATAGATATCCGACCTCTGTTGGCGATCGCAGAAATCGAATTGGGCCCGGCGAGGAGCACGCCTCTTTCTTCCTTCGATGGGACCAAGACCGCATCCACCCGTCCCCGGGTGACTCGCACGGATTGCACCGGGATCTTGCCTCCGTCTCTTCCCACGAGAAGCGAACTCGTGAACCCCGGGAACGCCTCGGCCCCGTCCCAGGTGAGCAGATGCACCTCCCGCAGAAGCGCCGTTTCTTCTCCCCAAGCGGTGGCCACGACTCGGTCCGCTGGCGACACGGGAGTCCAGGTCTTCGTTCCCACAGTATTGCCCTCTGCCAGAGCACCCGAGCTCCACACCGCACCCAGAGCCAGAGGAACGAGAAGAGAGAAAGCCATCCTTGCCATACCCCAATCCTTTCAGATTCCGCGGCACCGGTCATCAGTGCCCTTGGAACTTTACGGCCAAGTTGGAGATTTTTTCCGGGCAGCAGTGGCAAAACGGTGCGCCCGGGTGCGCGCTCGGAGCATCGGGGCGCAGATCGTCTCACACGGAGGCGGCTTTAGCGCCGCCTCGTCTTCGTTACTGGATTGAGAGAGAGACGCTCGCTTCGCCGCTACTTTGATAGCCTTCGACCGTCATGGAAACTTCGTAGATGCTGCCCATGTTCATCCCTTGGGCGGCCCAGGCGTCGAAGTGATTCTTCACGGTAATGGTGCCGTTCTCCCGCTTCGACTGTCGCACGCTCCAATATTGGGGGAACGTGGCCGTGCCTTCGATCGACGCCGCGTTCTCGCGGAGGGTCTGGTAGATGTCATACGTGCCTCCATCGCTCTGGACGGTCGCGAGGGGCGTTCCTCCGGGTGGTCGCCAATCACCCCAACTGTCGACGATGTAGTACTCGGCGAGTGGACCCTGAGACCACCCATAGACACAGAGGTACGAGTTCCCGTTCGGGTTGTAGTCAGCTTCGTAGGTGACGACGTGATCGGCTGATCCGGGGCGGATCCCCTTCCTCCCTAGGAGGTTGTTGATGTTGCTCCACTCGACGGAAAACCCGCTTGCCGTATTCGTGAGACACCCAGAGCCCTGGTCCTTCCAGTATTCGTAGGTGTATCCGCAATGCGTGCCGATGTCGTTGTCGCAGACTTGCTGGTCGCCCTGGGTGCAGTCGCCTACGATCGTGCTCCCACCAGCTCCGGTTCCACTTCCGCCGGAGCTGCCTCCGCCCGAGCTGCTTGGGTCACAACGTCCGCAACTTTCGTTGCAGTAGGCGTTTTCGACCATCCAGTCCTCGCCACATTCGGACGTCTCTGAGGCCCACTGGTCGCAGGTCGCTTCGTCCCACATCGTCCCGGTGGGACGGACGTTCGTGCAGCTGCTGCTCGGTGAGCTTCCTCCTGAGCTCGTGCCTCCCGCACCTGACGGTGAGCCGCCCGAACTCGAAACGTCTCCGTCGCCCGAGGCGTCCCCGTCGCCCGGAGCATCCCCGTCGCCCGCCGTATCGCCGTCGCCCACCGTCGAACCTCCGGTGGCAACGCCGCCATCCGGATCGCTTCCTCCTCCGTCACCTGACGAGCCTCCACAGCTCGCAAAGTGTGCAAGAGAAACGACTGCCAAGGGAGTGATCGAAAAAGTGCGCAAAGAGGTATCCTTCCAGGCCAGCTCCGGTTTGCGGAGCCAGGTCACCACTTTGACCGATTTTCGTGGAAAAACCAGCGGAAAAATCGATTCCGCAAATCGGGCTGTCAAACGCCCGCGATGGGACTGCCCATCGGGTCGCCGTAGCTGCTCGCCTCGATGCCATAGTAGCCCAAAAGGGATGCGTGAAATGCGCCGGTGTTGCCCGTCACGGTCAGCGCGCGACCGGTTTCGAAGCCGCCCACGTGTCCGGCGACGAGGAAGGGCATGTTGGTTCGGCTGTGGCTGTCGCCGTCTCCGTTTTCGGCGCAAAAGAGCGCGAGGGAGTCATCGAGGAGCGTGCCACTTTCGGTCGGGTAGCTCTTGAGCTTCTCGACGAGATAGGAAAAGCGTCGCGCCTTGAAGCGTCCGGTCGCGAGAACGCGGGCGTTGGCGATCTCCATGGCCTCGTTCTGAGGGAGGCCATCGAGGTCCGTGGCCCGATCCGTGTCGCCGAGCTTGTGAGAAATGAAGTGATCGCTCCACGTCCCGAGTCCGTAGATCCCTTCGCCGAGGTTGTAGTCCCCGTAATGCACTCCCCAGCTATCGCTGTACTGCATCGTTACGACCCGTGTGAGTCCGCACGCCATTGCAAGGACCCCCAAGTCGATGAAGAGCTTGGCTTTGTCGTGCCAGCTCCCGCCCTGGGCGGGTTCGTCGGGAATGTCGCACCCCTGGCCTTGGGTTGGCGTCAGGTTGATTTGTTGCTCGAGCTCGGACACCGCCGTCATGTACTCGTCCACGCGCCTGCGGTCCTCGGTTCCGAGTCTCTGGTTCAGGCGGTTCGCGTCAGCCATCACGTGATCGAGAATGCTCGCGCGCCGTAGAGCTGCTTGATCGACCACGTCCGGGCCGTCCTCGGGGTCGAGGTCCGCGAAGATGTCGCGGAACAGTTGCCTGGGGTCACGCTGTGTGGAGGCGGCCTGGCCATTTTCGCGAAATGAAATCACCCCCTGGTAAATGTCGGTAGAGCCCGTCGCCGAGAGCGCGAGGTTTCTATACGGCGTATCGGTGCCAATGGCGTCGGCAATCACCTGGTCCAAGGTCGCTGCTCCCGGTATCCCCGAGTCGCTCGGGTTCCTGTGGGCGCAGAGCGCCAGCGAGGGCTGGTGGATCTCGGGGGACACTCCGGAATGGTCGATCCCGCCGATGACCGCGATGTCGTCGAACGTAGCGCCGCCTGCAGGCCAGATGCCCTCGGCATCGAAACCCGCCAAGTCCTGAAGGGCTGGGCTCAAGGTTCCCGCACTGAGGGGACCGCTCGCCGGTACCCATAGGTTGCGCTCGGTCCCGTTGGGATAAAAGAAGCCGAAAAAATGAGGGTCCGCGGTCGTCTGGGCGACAGCCCGGCGTGGGCGCATGGCCTCCAGGAACGGGAGAGCCAAGCAGACTCCCGCTCCGCGGAGAACGGTTCGACGACTGAGTGGTTTGATGATCATTTCTTGTCTGTCTCCACTCTCACGATCACATTGTCGTTGGCGCCCGCCTCAAGCGGAACCCGTCCGACACGACCAGGTTGAAGATGAGCGATGCGAAGCTCCCGCTTTCGCCAACGAATCCGTTCGTCGCCCCCTCGAATGCGCAAGCATCTGCTGCATAGGCGTGGCGCCCGAACGCGTACACGAAGGCGCTCTCGGTGAGGCACTCGTTGAGCTCGGGCATGCTTCGGAGGGTCTGCGCGAGGTCACTGAGAGAATCGAAGGTCGGATCCTCGGCACCCGGGAAAAGCGGGTCGATGGGATAGGCGGAGAGGTCCACTGTCGCGTCGAAACGCCCCGTGGCATCGAACTGCGCTAGCCCCACGCCGATCGGATCGATGGCCGAATGGCATCCGCGACAGGCGGCTTCCTCGTTGCGCTTCGCGATGATCTCCATGCTGGTGAGCCCCACCAATTGTTCTCCCAAGGTGTCGGCGATGGCCGCGGGGATCTCCAGCTCCTGACAGAGGAAGGTGCTCCTCACCCAGTTCCCGCGTACCGAGATCTTGTCCCCATCGGTCTTCTGACTCAGGATGCTAGCGTGCCCCAGAATCCCGGAATGAGCTCGGGGATCGTTCTCGGTGAGCTCTGCTAGGCCGTTCGCGTCGGGTGAAATGCCGTAGAAAGCGCCGAGAGCCGGAGTGACCGTCGTGTGGTTGGCCGTGAGGATTTCCCAGAAGTTCATCCCGGGGATCCATGCGTGCTCGGCGATCAGCGCATCGGTCTCGGCCACCATGTCGGGCATCAGCGCGTCCGACCAGTCCGCCGGAGGTTCGAGCGGCGGTCTGAGTGCGCCGTACCCGAGCCATTGGCGGAAAAAGTCTTCGTAGAAGCTCTCAGCTTTGGGATCGCTCAGCATCTCGCGCGCGATGGCAACGAGACCTTCTGGGGTATCGAGCTCGCCCGCCTCCGCTCGATCGAGAAGCGCAGCGCTCGGGCCCCGTCCCCAGACGGTGAAACTCAGCTTCGAGGCGAGTTCGGTGGCGCTCAGCGTCGACAGTCCTTCGGGCTGAGAGCCCACCTCCACCCGATACAGAAAATCGGGAGATGCGAGGAGCGCTTCGGTGGCGTATCGGAGTTGATCGGCGGCGTCCGCGGCGTTCGTCACAGCGGCGCTCTGCAAGCCCGAGACCTCCTCCGGCGAAAGCGTACGCCGGAACGCCAAGCGTCCAAAACGCTCGATGAATCCGGGCAAACACCCGGATTCATCGGAAGCGCAGCCGACCACCGCGCCGAATCGCGCCGTATCGGCCGCCATGTCGTCGAACAGCGCTCCCGCCGTATCGAGATAGGCGCGCAGGTGTTGAGCAGTGACGGTCTGGAGCTCCGAGAACGAAGTGAAGCCGTGCCTGTCGTTGTCTTCTGGGATCAGATCCACCGATGGTGGAGAATCGAGTTGAAAGAGGTCTTGTAGAGTGAGCTGATACTCGACCCGCGATAGCCGCCTGAGGACGTTTGCCCCGGCGTCGATGCCCGTCTCTTCGCAGCTCGTCGTCGTCGGTGAGCTCGTGTCGCCATCGCCGTACACGTCACCGTCACCCGAGACGTCACCGTCCCCGAATGTATCTCCATCACCGGGCGAGCTGCCGGTACCCGAAGAGTCGCCGTCGCCCGCTGCCGCGCTCGACGGCGAACCGGTTAGCTCGGACTCGCAAGCGGGAAGCAACGCGACGAAAATGCCACACCGCACCAGGGTCGTTCCACCACTCTTCACTCTTGAAAGGTACCCGAGACTGCTTTCAAACCGTTCATCTTTGTTCACCTTTCGGTATGGGAAAAAGTTTATGGATAGGCAGGAAGTTTGCCCTGAAAAAGTCACGCTGCGTGTCGCGCGCCTTCGTGCTTTCACTTCTTCCGCGCGTACCCTTCGGCACATGGAGCCGAATCCTCTCGTGCGTCATTGTCCCGTCGTGAAAATAACGAGGCTTCGCGGATGGTTAGCACTCCCGCTGGTCGCCGTGTCTTGCGGTGGGCAAGGCGAGACTGGTGACCCAACTGACGGCGTCGGGGCGACTTCGGGGGGAGTCAAAACTGGAGGAATGGGTTCTGAGATCGAGAGGGGCGGCTCTGGCGGCGATGGCGCAGGGACGGGCGGAACTCTCTCGTCGAGCGGTGGCTTCGTGCCTTTCGATCCCGAAGGAGTAGGGGGTACGCCCCAATCGGGAGGCACGGGCACGGGCGGCGCAGATCAGGGCTCCGGCGGCACGAGCAGCGGGGGCGCTTCGAGCGGGCTCGTCGACTTTCCCCTCATCAATGGCGTGCGCTGGGTGGACACGGACGGCGAAACCATCGAAGCGCACGGTGGTGGGATTCTGAAGGTCGGTGCGTTCTATTATCTGTACGGAGAGAACAGGAATCCCGACAACTCGTTTCGCGCCGTTTCGATGTACCGTTCGACGGATTTGCGCACTTGGGATCACGTAAACGACGTCTTGACGTCGGCGTCCGATCCCGAGCTCGATGGCACCAACATCGAACGCCCCAAGATTGTCTACAACGAATCGACTGATCAATACGTGATGTGGATGCATTGGGAGGACGGCGTCAACTACGCTCAGGCAAGGGCTGCCGTCGCCAGTTCGCCGACCATCGACGGCGATTACTCCTATCACGGCAGCCTGCGGCCCCTTGCGGGAACGGGAGTGGTCGATCATGGCATCGAGGGGTACATGTCGCGGGACTGCACCCTCTTCGTCGATGACGATAAGACGGGGTATTTCCTCTCGACAGCCAACGAGAACTACGACCTCCACCTTTACAGGCTGAGCGATGACTATCTTTCCATCGTTGAGCGCAGCGCTCTTCTCTTCGAAGGTGAGCATCGCGAAGCCCCAGCGTTGTTCAAACGCGAGGGGCGCTATTTCCTCGTTTCGTCCGGCTCGACCGGGTGGCAACCGAACCAGGGCAAATATGCAACGAGCCTTTCTCTTTCGAGCGGTTGGTCCGCGCTTTCCAACCTCGGAAACAGCACGACGTATTATTCACAATCGGCGTTCGTATTGGCAGTCGAGGGTGCGACGACGGAATACCTTTACATGGGGGATCGCTGGGCCGGCGCCTGGGGTGGCCGGGTCAACGAGTCGAGCTATCTGTGGCAGGAGATCCAGTTTCCGACCGATTCGACTCTCGAGATGCGGTGGGACAACGTGCTTTCGTTCGACACGGCGGCCGGCACGATTGACGGCGTCATCGCTGATTTCAAACTCGTGAGCGAGGCGAGCGGTCTCGTGCTTGCGATCGACGGCGACGACACCGCTCCGAGTGGTGACGCAATCCAAGCCGCGGATGCAGACTCGTCGAGTCAGATCTGGAAGTTCGACTACGATGGTGCCGGGCACTTCGAGCTGCTCAATCGAAACAGCGGACTCGTCTTGGACATCCCCGATGAATCAACCGCCGCTGGTACCGCACTCCATCAGTGGGAAGACGTCGACGCGGATCATCAGAAGTGGATGATCGTCGATCGCGGCGACGGCCTTTTCGAGGTTCAAAGCAAGAAGAGTGGCCTCGTGATCAGCGTGGTAGATGCATCTCTCGAAGCGGGCGCGAGGATCGAACAGGCCTCGCGCACTGGCGGCGGCGAACAACTCTGGCGTCTTCAGACGGTGGAATAGTTCGCTCGCGACTTCTGCGGGTGTTCCGAGTGGGCGCCTTTGTGACGGCTCCGACGTAAAATGCTTGCGCCATCGTAATGCGAGGCGAAAATCTTCACCTTTTTGCTCCCGCAGAAGTGCGACGCGGCGCGTCGCAGTAGGGTCCGAGAGCGCCCGCCGTTCGATCCAGGTCCTCGCCCGGAAAAGACGGCACACCGTGCGCGCTGTCTTGGGTTCTGCATCGTCTCGGTTTGGGTGGCCCATCGAGTCATCGACCCTCGAAGTGCGGCGGACGGCGTCCCACAAAGGCCCTCGGGCCCTGAAGAATGACAGCCATCGCGGATGTTCTCTATCGGGCTGAAAGTTGGAACTTTGCTGAGCCGCTTGCTAACCATCGCGGAACTGCCGCTTTACGGTGAATGCAATTTGCGCGCGTCGCAGATTGAGGATTCGCCTACAACTTATAAAGGAGGTCCCCCTGAACTCACGAACTTCATACAAACTCGGCGCTCTACTTTTTCTCGTGAGCCCGGCACTGATTGTTTCTTGCTCTAGCGATGTTGCCGGCAACAAGAACAATAACCAGGGCGTGGCGACGGGCGGTATGGCGGGCGACGGTGATGTTGCGGGTGACGGCGGCTTCTCGGGGGACGGAGACGTTGGCACTGGCGGTATCGGCACATCGAGCGGAGGCATTTCCGGCTCGGGTGGTTCGTCCATCGGGAGCGGTGGCATCAGCGGATCCGGTGGGAACGGCTTGGGAAGCGGGGGCAGCCCGGTTTCCAACTGCACGGACAACTTGCCGACGGACACGGGTTGGCCAGAGGCAACGTGTCAGATGTGGGCTGATGCTGGGGAGTGCTCCGCGCAGTGGTTCATCGATCAGGGTGCCTGCGAAGAGACCTGCGGTCGCTGCACCGGCGGTAGCAGCGGCGGTGCTTCCGGTGACGGAGACGGAGACGGCGATGGCGATGGCGATGGCGGCTCGACGGGGACGGGTAATCCCTGGGGTGGCGTGGACGGAGGCCAGAACGGCTGGGCCAGTCGCTACTGGGATTGCTGCAAGCAAAGCTGCGCTTGGTCGGCCAACGCTGGAGGTAACCCGGTAAATAGCTGCAACTCGAGCGGATCCAGCGTCGTCAGCCCCGACGAGCAAAGCGCGTGTAGCGGAGGTTCGTCGACGACCTGCAATTCTATGGCGCCTTGGGCGTACAGCGACGAGGTTTCATTCGGTTTCGTGGCCACTCATGCGGGCAGCGGTACGGCTTGTGGCACCTGCTATCACATCGAATTCACCGGAAGCAGCCACAACGGGGGTGCCGATCCCGGTTCCGCTGCCCTTGCTGGTAAGACGATGATCGTGATGGCGACGAACATCGGTGGTGACGTCAGTGGTGACGGGCAGCTCGATCTTCTCCTACCGGGCGGCGGCGTAGGGATGTTCTACGGTTGTGGGACGGCCTGGGGCGTTCCGCAGGGGAGCAATGAGCTGGGAGCACAATACGGAGGGCTTCGCTCCGGCTGCAGCGGCGATCTCAACGGCATCAAGAGCTGCGTGGCAGACAAGTGCCAGAGTCTTTTCGGCAGTCGGGGCCTGACCGAGATGTACGAGGGGTGCATGTGGTATGCGAACTGGTTCGAAGCCGCAGACAACCCGAACTTCAGGCTCGAGGAGATTTCCTGCCCGAATGAGCTGACGTCGGTCGCCTATTGATCCATCTGAGTCAAGGCCAGCCTGTTTCGCCACTTTGCGAGGCAGGCTGTTTGCCTTTTTGTTCTCGACTTTACGAATGGATCACAACGGACGACAGTCTGAGTCGTGAGCGAACCGCTTTGGATTTTCGGCTATGGTTCTCTGATCTTTCGCCCAGCATTCGAGTTCGAAGAGCGCGTCGTCGGACGCGTTGTCGGATACGAACGCCGCTTTTGGCAGGCGTCGACGGACCATCGGGGGACCGTCGACAGACCCGGTCGTGTCGTGACCCTCGTCGAGGTCGAGGGCGGCGAGTGTTGGGGAGTTGCCTACCGGGTGCGCGAAGAAAGGCGTGAGGAGATCTTGTCGGTGCTTCAGGTCCGCGAGCAGGGGGGCTACAGCATCGTGACCTTGCCCTTCGAGAGGCGAGGGAGGGGCTCCGGTCCGAAGGAAGTCCAGGTGTATCTCGGCACCTCCAAGAACCCACAGTTCACCGGTCCGGCGGACGAACGGGACATCGCGGCGATCATTTTGGAGAGCGAGGGACCGAGCGGTCACAACGTCGAATACGTCCTGCGCTTGGCTGAGTCACTCGCCGAGCTGGACGTCGTCGATCCGCACGTGCTCCGGCTGGCGAACTTGATCGTCGATCCTTCGGATGTGTTGCTCGGCGAGTGACCCTTACTCGCTCGACCGTTGGCCGAGTCCCTCGGCAAACGCCTCTTCTGGCGCATAGACGAGGTTCTTTCTGCCCCAGACTGCGAAATAGACGAGCCCCAGGACGAACCAAATCGCCGCGGCGATCGCCACTTTCTGATAGACCGGGTCGACGACGAAGAGCGCGACGAGCGTGACCAGGGAGATACAGAGGGCGACGAAAGCGCCGGCGACTCCCAGCGGGCTTCGGTAGGGGCGCGTCAGATTGGGCGACTTGATGCGGAGCAGGATGAAGCTCGCCATCTGTAGGACGTAGCTGATCACCGCCCCGAACACGGCTAAGTTCAGGAGCACCGCGCCCACGGGATGCCCCGGACCGAGAAGATGGATGCACAGCGCCACGCCGTACCCGAGGGTTCCACCGACTAGTAGCGCCACGTGCGGGGTCTGGCGTGTACTGTGAGTGATCGACAAGAAACGAGGGAAGTACCCCGCCCTCGACAAGCTGTAGATCTGCCGTCCATAGGCAAAGATGATCGTGTGGAAGCTCGCGACGAGTCCGCTTACAGCCACGAGCGCGAGGAGCTTCGAGCCGAGGCCCTCTCCAAAAATGGTCCGGAGCCCGAGAAATAGGGGCTCTTCACTCGTCGCGAGCGCCGCGGCGCCCGGCGCGATACCGACGCTCATCACGAGCGTCAGAAGCGCGCACAGGATCAACGTCAAGAGTCCAAGGAGTATGCCCTTCGGCATGTCCTTGACGGGATCGTGAGCTTCCTCGGCGGCCAGGGGAAGCTCTTCGATCGCGAGATAGAACCACATCGCGAATGGCAGCGCGGCGAAGATGCCCGCACTCCCATGGGGTAGGAAGGGCGTATTTCCCGGCTCTGGTGCGATGTCGAAGGCGTTGGCCGCAAGATCGAAGTGAGGGATCGCGCCCAAATAGAACGTGCCCAGGATCAGAAGCGCCAAAATGGTGATGAGCACCGTGAACTTGAAGCTCATCGCCACGCCGTAGACGTTCAGACCAATGAAAACACCATACGTCACGAGCCACCATGCGGGACCCCAAGCCGGATCGGTGCCCAGGATTTGACCGAGATAGTTCCCGATCGCAACGACGATAACGGCGGGCGTGAGCACGTACTCCATGTTTTCCGCCAAGCCAGTGACGTACCCGCCCCACGGACCCATGGAGCTTCTTGCAAACGAGTAGGCTCCGCCGGTGTGCGGGAGCGCGGGGCTCATCTCGGCGATGCTGAAGCAAAGGCCGGCATACATCACGGTCATGATGACAGTGGCCAGCAGCATCCCGCCGAAGCCGCCTGCAGCAAGCCCGAAGTTCCAACCGAAAAAATCCCCAGAGATGACGGCCCCCACGCCGAGGGCCCAGAGCGACCACACACGCGCGTGTTTCCTGAGAGCGCGCCTTTCGAAATAGCTCCCGTCGACCTTTTCGTATTCGATGTTTGCCATGCTCGCCCCGTCAACAAGCTACCGTGCGGGTCATCAGCTGGCCAGCCGTGTAGCTAGCTGGCGGGACGAGTCTCCGGCCCGTGACGTTTCCAGCGAACGATCAGACAAAAAGAGAAGAGGCAGCCGCGAGCGCGACTGCCTCTTCCGAAGCGGTTCTGAACCGGCGGGGCTTAGTTGCCCGAAACGACGGTGCAGTTCTTGGCGTACAGGCCCAGGATGGACATGTTGTCGCTGTCGACCGAAGAGATCTTCGTCACGCCACCAGCCTTGGCTGCAGCTGCGATCGAAGCGTCGCCGAGACCAATGATGCCGAGGTACGAAGCAGCGCAAGACTCACCCGTCTTGGCACCAACATCGTTGGCAGTGGCATTGGTTGCGCCCTTGGCACCCAGGTAGATGCTACCGGATACAGGAGCGTTGGCCGACATTGCACAACCGCTGCAGAGACCCATGATCGTGGCGAAAGCGGCAATCTTCTTAATCATCGTGTTTCCCTCTCTTTGATTTTACTTGGAGAGCCCCGATGCCAGGAAAAGCATGCGGGACGGCGCCTTTCTCTCACGGAGCGGCGGTGCGGTCCAGTCTTGAAAACGTACCAACGACAAATGAGAGGCCGAGCTCCGATTTTTGCTGAAATTCGCCGCTTCGGGGGAAAGTGAGCGAACTGATATCCGTACAGATGCCAAAAGAGAAATCCGTGCTCCGAGGGCCAATGCGCGTAGCGATCTTCCCGGTGTCCGACAGGCGCGTGGGTTTCTTGCCCCAATAAGAGCATAGGCTACTACGCACATCCCAGAGGGGACCCCCTTCGAAGCCTAACAGGTGGCTCGCGTCTGCGTGGAGGAGCCAGTTGTTCCAGCCGAGTGAAAATGCCCCGCCAGTGAACGCGCCCTCCACCGGTCGCGTGAACTTCACGGTCCGCACACGACCGGTCCAGGAAGGGCTCAGGTGACCGAAGATGTCCAGCATGAACGGCCCGTGGTCGAGCCCGTACCCCACCTGAACGCCAGGAACGCGCAGCGAGGAGTAGTACCAGCCTCCGATGCGCTGCATTTCGCCGCGTGCCTCGAAGCGAGCGAAGGGGCCGTGGTTACCGGGAAGCTCCCAGCGCAAACCGATTGCGCCCTGCGCACTCAATGAATAAGCGACGCCAGCGGAATCCCCGCCGATGAAGTGCCGTTCGAGGTAGCGAGCCGAGATCAATGGCCCGAAGAGGAGAGCGACGCCTCGTAGATGCAGGGCGCCGCCACCGAATACGTCGTCGTTGCGCAGGGCGGCGAAGCCTATGCCACCGAGCGCGCGACTGACGAAGCCAGTCGGCTCGTCACCGGCGACCGGGCCGGACAGTGGGGCGAATTGTCCCGGGTCTTTCAGCGGCTCGGTCGGCTTTTCGAGTTCCGCAGGAGGGGCATCGTCCTGGGGAGGTGGGGTGGCGTTCGGTCCGACGTCTTCGGTCTCCTGCGCGTGAGTCGGCACCACGACGAGCATCGAGGCGAATATGAGGGCACCCAGGGCCTTTTCTGTGAGGCAGCGCATCAAGGGACGTGGCCCCTTTCCACACCTGGCGAGGGAGAGCAACAAGTGCTCATCTCTAAGTCAACAACCCCCCGCCTCCCCTCTCCCGCAAACGGAGAGGCGAGGCTCGGCGGAGGCTTTCCAGAGGACATCCGCCTCAGAAGGCTCCTCGAAGCTCCAGGCGATCGACCCCAATCGCCACGACTATGGTTTCGCCCGATCCGCGCAGGCGCTTGGGGCGAGGGGCCGTCAACACGAGCGTGAGTCCAGTGAGGGCTAGCGCCCCGCCCGTGAAGGCCAGGACGTTCGTGACGCTGCGCAGGTTCTTGGCTTCCCGTCGCTCGGCCTCAGCCGCTGAGACATTCTGAGGCGAACCGTCGTTGAGCTGGTCGAATCGATCTCTAGCTCGAAGGGTGAGGGCGCCCGTCACGACGGAGCCAGCGCCGAATGCGCCGCCCATGCCGACAGCAAACCAGCCCCAATTCCTCTGCGAATTCGAGGTGCGAACGGGCTCCTCGGGGGGAGGGGGGGCGCTCCTCGCTGGCGCAGGACGATCCTTCTTTGCGATGACGCTCAAAGGAGCGTCGGCCTGCACCGTTACGATTTGTTCCCAGGTCTGTCCTTCGTGCTGCACGGAAAGCACGTGCTCGCCGGGCGTGAGGTGGGCCGTGAGCGGAAGAGAAGACTCGTGGAGGTGACCAATCGATACGATGGCGTCCGAGGGCCCGCTGACGATGATCCAACCGAGCTTTTTCCTGAGATTGGAGAGCGCGCTGCGGGCGCGCAACGTCTGCTCCGACGTAAGTTCTCCGCGCGCGATGGCTGCCGCGTAGTTGTCCGCGGCACGCTCCGATTCCCCCATTTTCCACCATGCCCGTGCCGCGTTGAACAGCACGGCAGAATGGGGAGAGAGGCGGTGGGCCTGCTCGAAAGCTTCTGCTGCTTCGCGATAGTTCCCCTTTTCGTAGGCGTCGTTACCTTTGACGAATTCCAGCTTGGCGCGTTGTGCCGCCTCTTCAGCGTTCTTGGGCGCGGGAGTTTGGGTTCCGTCCGGCGGGTCAACCCGGTTGGCGGCTGCGACCTGACTCAGGGTGCGGTAGGCCACCGGCTGGGCGTGGGCAGGCGGGGTCAGGGTATGGGCCAGACCTCCCGCTGCGAACACGACGAGCGCCGGACCAAGTCGCCGCAACGAGAGTGCCGAGGAAGTTCCGTCGGGATCGCCATGGTGACGCATTGTTCGAGCCGCTCTCACTTGATTTTACGCTAACCCGACCGGGCGCGTTCCGGCAACCCGAACAAAAGCGACCGTGGAGTCGATCGATCGGCGGCGTTTTGCGTCTAAGATCCCTGAAATGCAATTCAGGCGTACGTTTCTATTCTCCTGTCTGTTCGGCGCTGGGCTGTTGCCTGCCTGCAGGGTGGAAGAGAAGCCTCCCGTAGCGGCCGTTCCGTCGCCTGAAACGCACTCCGACTCCCCCCGTGAGGAGGAGGGGATCGGGAGAGTCGACGTCTTACCTCTGCCGCGAAACTCCAGGACCCCCGGCGCCAAGGACGAAGACTCCGCGTCACCGGCCGCGGAGCGCGCTTGGGGGAGGGCCGATCTCGATCCGGACAACGACAACGTCGTGGCGCCTCCAGAACCCGTTCCAGGCTGCGCACAGCTACTGTCGGAACACGGCGTCGAATTTTCGCCGGCGCGTCTCCCGCTCGCGCAGGTCGTGCGAGAGGTCCCCACCTGTGGAGCTCATGACGCGGTAACGGTTCACGAGACTCCATCGGGAATGAGCCTTTCACCACCTGCGGTCATGACGTGTCAGCTTGCCTTGGCTCTCGTCGGCCTCGACGCACTCATTCAGGAGCTTGCCCAAAAGCACTTGTTTGAACAGATCCGAACGCTCCACCAAGGGGGGACTTATTCGTGTCGCAAGATGGCGCGCTTTGATTTGGTGAGCGAGCACAGCTACGGAAATGCGATCGACGTGAGGTCGTTCACGACCGAAAGTGGTAAGAAGATATCCGTGATTTCCCACTACGGGCCGCTCGACGGATCACCGGAATCGCTCTCGAAAATGGCCATCTTCTTACGAGAACTTGCCTCAGCCGCCTACGACCGGGACCTCGTGAGCGTATCGCTCTCCCCATATTGGGATGCTCTGCACCGCGATCACTTCCATTTCGACATGGCGAGATATCGAGTCGATGGGACGCGACCGTAGTTCGTTCTTCAGGCGCTCACTGGCAAATCTTCGCCAGGATTGAGACGTCGTCGAACAGGAATGCGACGTCGCCCGGCTGGTTGTCGTTTTCGCACCAGAAGTCGAAACGTACAGGGGTTCCTGGCGTAAAGTCCGATACGTTCGTGTAAGTCTTTTGGAAGGCGGTCCACATCGTCGATTGGGTCGTCCCATCGAGCGATAGGAAAAGGTCCGATGCGTCCCCCAGAGGGGCTCCCGCCTGGCTCTGGAAGCCTCCGACGAAGTTGTCGCTCGGGTCGTTTTGCGTTCCGGAATTGTATCCGTTCTGAAAGTCCACGCGGTAATACCCGCGGACGGTGAACTCCGTGGCGCCGGTGGGGATGGTGACCTGCTGGTAGAGCTCCGATTGCTCCAAGTTATCCCCGCACAGCCAGGCGACCTGGCTCCCGCTGTAGGCGCCGACGTCCGAGACAGGCGCTCCAATCAGCTCGAAGCCCGAGTTGGTCACTTCGGTCCAATTGGCGTCGCCGTTTTCGAAATTGCCGTTGCTTATGAGTTCCACCTCGGACGGAGCCACTGCCATCTGTTGACAGCCGTTGGTCGGGTGGCACACGTTTGGATTGCAGGCGTCACCGCTGTCGGCACAATTGTCGTCGTCGGGTGTGTTCGAGCAGACGCCACCATTGCAAGCGTCATCCGTACAACCCACCCCGTCACCACAGTGCCCCACGTTCAGGCACTCGACGCACGATCCGGCCAGGTCACAGTAGGGCGTGTTGCCGCCGCAGTCCGTGTTGCTGCCGCACTCGACGCAGGTGCCGCCGTCGCTGCAGATCGGCGTTGCGCCGCCGCAATCGTCAGGTCCTTCGCACTCGACGCAAGAGCCGCTCACGCAAAACGGATCGGTGACGGTGCACCCGCTGTCTTGGTTCCCAGGACCCCGATCGTCCGCGCAGACCACGCACGAGTAGCCGGAGTCTGGATCGCAAACGGGCATCGAGCTGTTGCATCCCGTGTCGACGGACGAAACGTTCGCATCATCCACACATATGCGGCATTCGCCTCCACCCGACGGGTCGCAGACCGGTTGTGTCAGGGAGCACCCTGCGTCCTGGTTTCCTCCCGTGGCGTCGTTGACGCACGCGACGCATTCTTCGGAGCCGGGGACACCGTTGCAAACGCCGTCGGCGCATGAAGACCCAGCCGAGACGGTCGCAGGTACGCACTGGGACGAGTCGTTGCAAGTCTGGGGCCTGCACTCATTCGAGACGTCGCAATCGTCGTCCGTCTCACAACCGACGCAAACGAGGCCTCCATCGTCTTCGCAGCGTGGAGAGCCCGCTGGACAGCCCGTGTCTTGGGCATCGCCCGAGGCATCGTCGATACAGGGGACGCACGACACGCGACCAGACTCTCCGGCACAGACGCCACCAGAGCACGCGCTGCCGACCGTCGCTTCCTCGTACTCGCAGGTGCCCGAGCTGCACCTATCGGTAGTGCAGTCGTTGTCGTCGTCGCAGCTCGCGTGGTCAACGCACTCGACGCACACTGCCGGTCCCGACTGATCGCAGACCGGTCTCGAGTCGTCGCAGCCAGCATCGGTTTCCACTCCCGACTCGTCGTCGATACAGCGGACGCACGAGGAGTTGCCCGACCGTCCGTTGCAGACTCCTCCGTCACACGCTTCCCCCGCTTCGAGCGTAGTGTGGATGCATTCGTCATCGATGCACGAATCGCGCGTGCAATCGTTCTCGTCGTCGCACTCGACGCCACCGCAAGTGATGGGCATTCCTCCAGCGCCTCGTCCTCCGGTCCCCTCCGTGCCGCCCGTGCCGTCGCCGTCCCCATCGCCCTCGCCACCGAGCGAGTCGTCGATTTCGTATTGATCGAGCCCGAGGATGAGCCCGCAGCCGCTGCCGAGCGCGAGGGTCGTACCCAACAAGGCGAGTTCTTTAAGTCGAGCCAAGGTGACACCAAGGTAGCACTTTGGCTCGACGCCTTGAAGAGCAGCTGGGGCGCACGCGGGGTCAGCGCCGGGTCGCTTGATTCCTGTGAGGTTGAAGCGGTGTTCACATCGAAATGGGCGACCGAAGAGCTCTCTAGGCTTCCCGCAGTCGCAGCCGCACGCGCACCAGATCCCCGTCGCCCTTGTCCAGGCGGATCCTCTTTGGCACCGGCAGGAGCACCCGCCCCGACTTCTCGGTCCACACGCTCGTCTCCCATTGTCTCCCATCCACGGAGGCGTGCACTGGGGTGCGGCCCCAACCGTGCGTCACTGGTGGTGCGTTCTTCGGCGTCACGGGCGCAAACGTCCACCCGCCTTTTCCCGGATACTTGAAGAGCCGAGCCGAGAACTCGCCCGCGCGTTTCGTCATAGTTCAGCGTCCCCTCTTTTTTTCGAAGATTTCGAGCGCTTCTTTCACATCGTCTTCCTCTGGATACTCCTTTTTCAAGAGACGAAGGATCGCCAGCGCTTCGGCCCAGTCCCCGGCTTGATGAATGGTCACGGCGTAAACGTACCCGTACTCCTTCCGGAGGGTGCGGGGTGCACCCTCGAATGCTCCGTGAAGAAGCGGGAGTGCTTGTTGGATCTTCTCTTGGCGTACGAGAAAGCGGCCTCTGGAAAACATGAGGGCAGGGCTCTTGGGGTGGAGCTGAAGTCCCCTCTGTACGATCTCTTGTGCGCCCTCCACGTCCCCGCTGCCACCTCGGGCCGCGGACCACGCGACGAAGACTTCAGCAGCATTTGGAAAGCGTTTAGCCGCAAGCTCATAGTGGTGTTCCATGGATTTCCGGTCGCCGAGATGCGCATCCAGGGCCGCCAAGGAGAGCACGGCGTCGACATTGTCGGCCCGAAAAAGAAGCGCCGTTTTGGCTTCGAGGAGCGCCTTCTTCGTCTCTTCGTTCAGGTTTTCGGAGGGCGGACGTTCGAGGTAGGCTAAGGCCGCAGCGAGACGCACCGTGCGCACGGGGTCCCGCAAGAGTCGAGTCAATGACTCGGGTGGTTTCTCGCTTCGGACGAGCGCCGTACCCCGAGCGGCTGCCGCGCGAAGGAGATAGGACTCATCGTGCGAAGCCTTGTCCAGTGCCTCCAAGAGGTGCTCGGTTTTTCGCCCCAGGCCTGCCCATCGGACGAGCGCCGTTGCTCGAACGATTGCGGGCGAAGCGTTGTCGCGGAGGATGGTTGCCAGCTGCTCGGGCGCGTCTGGGTCGCCACGCTCAGCGGCATCGAAGGCCGGTGCTACCGAGCTAGGACGTTTCGGGCCCATCTTCGCGTCGATGATCGTCGCTGCCCACTTGGGGCGGTGTGGATGGCAGGTTTCGCACGAGCTCGGTAGTTCGATCTCCAGCGTGAGATCGGGGCGAGGGATGGCGAAGCGATGGTCGCGAGCCTTGTCGATGCCCAAAAAGGAGCGCTCAGGCATGTGGCAGTCCACGCACGTGATCTCCTGGTCTTTGCGATGCAGAGTGTGAGCTTCGCCCTCGTAGGCCGCCGGATCGTGACAAGTAACGCACAGTTCTGCGACAGGACTCCTCAGGGTTCCCGAATGCGGGTTGTGACAGTCGCTGCAAACGACCCCGCCGGCATGCATCTTGGTCTGCGCAAACCCATTGATCGTAGCGATACCGCCCCGTGATTGCCCATCGGGAAAGAAGGCGCCATCGAGTATCAAATCCAGCGCGTAACGATCGCGAAAATCGAGGGCGGCCTCGAGGTCTTTGCTCGGCCCCCAGTCGACGCGCGAGCTGTGACAAGGGGCGCAAGTAAGAAGCTCCTCTGTCTTCTCGGGAGGAGCCTCACCGTCTCCGGCTAGACGCGCGACTTTGTCGTCCGGGCCTCGGAACCAACGTCGCTTTGTATACGTTGCGAGAGGGGTCGCGAACCCGAAGTTCTCGACGCCACCCGACCAGCTGCCCCCGTCGAGGCCCTCGGCGAGGTGCACATGCAGTGAGGCGGGTCCGTGGCATGCTTCACACGACACATCCATTTCTCGAAACGAGCTGTCGTAGCTATTCGCCTCGTAGTCGTAGTTCTTCGTGAAGCCGGTACTGTGGCAGCTTCCGCAAGCAGAATTGAAGTCGACAGAGCTGTTCCGCAGGTCGTGAAGTCGGCTCGCTTCGTCGGGGGTGGGGACGAACCACTTCTTGCCTCCGTCGCCCTTCTCGCGCGTATCGTAGGCTCCCGCAAAAGGTAAAAGGCGTCCATCTTGCCCGGGGACGATGTAGGCCTGCAGCGGAAAGAACCCCATCGTCCATTTCACGGGCTGGGCGCCGTTCGAGAAGATGACGGGAGCATCGTCCTTCTTTTCGAACGATGCCTCCAGGGACCTTTCGGAGAGCTTCTCTCCGGAAAACGGTGCTTCCAGGGCTCCAGGCTGAGGGTCCTCGAGGGACCGATCGTGAGCGCTCCATGCGTAGCTTTGGAAGATCTCTTGGTGGCAGCTCTGGCACTTGTCCCGTCCAACGAACGCGAGCGGTGGCGTCGTTTCTTCCGTAGCGCGGCGGTCGACAGCGTCGCCTTTGGTATCGGCAGTCTTCCCCAGCCCCAGTAAATCACATCCACACAGATTGATTGCCAACGCCAGGACAAACGGGAAATACGGGCTCGCGGTGCGCTGCACGCCTTCGAGGGTAAGGGTCCGGTTGTCTCGGTGTCGAGGGAGCCGTGAAAAAATGTAGGTGTCGCGCCGCTATCTTCTTCGCGAAACGTAGTCCGGACCGAGCCAGCAGAGAAGTCATCCGATCAAGGGAACTTCACCCGTGACGCGACAGACGGCAATCAAGTCGTCCAGCTCGTAGAGCGGTTGATGGCTGTCCCCTCCCGAGAGATAAGGGGCACGGCTGAGCGTGACGACATCGAGTCCGAGCGGCAAAAGCGAAGTCGTGACGAATTCGGCTGCGGCGAGCTCCCACTCGTGCGACGTCACGGGCAGCCTCTCCCTGGGGCGTCGTGCAGCTCCACCGTCGTACACGAATGGGGCGTAGGGGAGCACGAGGGCGATGATGAGGAGCCCCCCCTCACGAAGCGCACGGCGGGCGACGGCAAGCAGCGAAAGCGGGGCGTCGCATCGATCGAGCACGTTGAGGAGGCTGACGGCATCGAACGTGCCGTCGAGGTCATCCCGGGCGGAAATGTCACCCTCCAAGCATTCGTACCCCTGTTTTCTCAGGCGCCGAGCCATCGCCTTGGACGTTTCGGTCACGACGGTTTCGTCGAAGAGCGCCGCGAGCTTGGAAGTTGCGTCCCCTCTCCCCGCACCTACGTCCAAGAGTCGCCCGCCCGTTTCGGGGAGTACCGCTTTCCATTGCTCGGTGGAAAGGACGTGCATGGGGTACGTGCCGAGGTAGCCGTTGATGTCGAAGTCGGACAAAAAACCGCGAAGCATCCGGTGCAGCCACGTCATCAACAGTCCGTGGCGAGCGCCCTCTGCGGCTCCGATGTACCTTGCGGTTTCCGCGTCGAGGGACAGCTGAGTGAAGTTGCCGCCAGCGGCGTGTAGCTTGGGGAGATCAGCGGCGTAGCGGAGGCTCAGGCCCGCATCGCGAGCCCATTTTTCTGCCAGTTCGGGGGTCACGGGCACGTTCTAGAACAGTTGGAGACTCAGGCGAAGTCGTCGCGAAGCGTCTCCCACGGGCCGCGGATTGCGACGGTCAGGCCGTCCAATTGTAGATTGCAGAACAAGGTCGTTCCGTCCGGAGAAAAGCAAACCCCCGCGATCTCGCTGGAACTGACGGCGCTTCGTAAGATGGGGCGCATCGTGCCGTTTGCTCGCACGAGGTAAAGGTGGTTGGGAGGCACCCCATCTTCGGCCACGAGTACGTCTCCCCACGGCGCCACGGTGAGGTTGTCTGGACCATTGAAGTGCTCAGATGAGCGAGCTTCCGCAACCAGCGTGAGGGTCTGTGTCGGAAAGTCGTGACGAAACAGTTGCCCTTGTCCGAGCTCTCCGCCGCTCGTAGCAGCGAACACCACACCGCTGCCATCGAGCCAGATGCCTTCGCCGCGAGCGAACAGGGCAGCGCCCTTTGCTCGAGCCTGCTCGCGAAGTGCCCCACTTCGAGCCGTGGGGTCGCTCACGGGAACCCAGTCGATCTCCACCGGAGCATGGGGGACCAGTCTGGCTTCCGTGTGAAGTCCGGGGCGTCCTACAATCCGGAGCGCCTCGAGTCGTCCGACGAAGGGTTCGTTCCGGTGCTCGGGCGTGAAGCGATAGAGGCAGCCGAGCGGGTCGTCTTCGGTGAGGTAAGCCGCGAACGTGTCCGGGTCGACAGCGACCGCTTCATGCCGGAATCTCCCGTACGCAGCTATGAGTCGGGGAGGGGCCAGCCTGCCTGCTTCTGGCGAGCACAAGAAGGAATAGCCGTGTTCCGGCTCGGTGGCCTCTTCGCACGAGAGCCAACCCCAGGGAGTCGGGCCACCCCCGCAGTTACGGAGCGTCCCTGTGAGGACCATGTTGGAGGAGAGGACGCGGAGAGTCTGCGGGGCGATGACGACGCGGGACACGCCGCCCTGTGCGCTCGGTCGGTAGGCTTCTCTCGGTTGCCCGCCCGGGTACGCACCCGTCGTCGGGTCGTCGATCAGCTCGTGGTTCCTCAGGAGTATCCAGTTGCCGTCACTCCCCAAGAAACAGGCCATGCCGTCGGGAAGGTCAGGCGTTCGTGTGCGATCGGACTGCGGCTCGCCCGCTCGTGTCAGAACGTGGCAGTCGAAGCCGGGAGGAACGAAAAAGGGACCGCTTCGTCGACTCAGCGCCTTGCTCGATTCCGCGGACAAGGCTTTTCGCGAGCGACCGAATACGAGGGCCCCGGTTGCTGTCCCGGCAACGAGCGCTCCTCCGAGAATCCACGAACGTCTCTGCATTCCGCGGTCTTGTACCACGAGCCGGCTCTGGCCGGCGACGTTTTACCGAGGTTGTTCGCGCGTCTGGCCAAACTGGCGGTGAGCATCGAGGTGTCTATACTCTCGAAGAACTTAGCGTTAAGACTGCGCCGACATCGAGGTTCGGGCCGAATCCCGATCCATCGAAACAACCTCTACCCCGAAGGAAACCGCTCATGGAATTTACCGTTCCCGAACTGCCCTACGCGAAGGACGCGTTGGAACCCGTCATGTCCAAAGAGACCCTCGAGTTCCATTACGAGAAGCACCACAAGGGCTACATGACGAAGCTGAAGGCAGCTCTCGAAGGGAAGCCCGAGGCACAAAAGTCCCTCGAAGAGATCGTCAAGTCGAGTGAAGGTGGCGTGTTCAACAACGCCGCTCAGGTGTGGAACCACACCTTCTGGTGGAACAGCATCAAGCCGAACGGCGGCGGAGCCCCTCCCGCCGGTCCAGTCGCGGACCTCGTGGAGAAGTACGGCGGTTGGTCCAAGCTTCGTGAGGACATCATCGCAAAAGCGGGCGCCCAGTTCGGATCCGGTTGGGGCTGGTTGGTTCTGAGCGGCGGAGAGCTCAAGGTGGTGACTACCGCAAACGCCGAGACGCCCCTGACCGGGAGTGACAAGCCCCTGTGCTGCGTCGATGTCTGGGAGCACGCGTACTACATCGATCATCGCAACGCGCGCCCCGCATTCTTGGAAGCTTTTTGCGACAAGCTACTCAACTGGGACTTCGTCGCTGCGAATCTCTGAGCTCCTCGCTCTTTGGCGGAAAAGGCGTCGCTCTTTGTGGGGCGGCGCTTTTTTTTGCATGAGACTTTCGGCCGAGGCGGCGCAAATAGCTTGCAAAGCGAACGAGCACCATTAGACCGGAGGACGCCGGGATTCGTATGAAGCGCGTCGTTAGTCCTCTCGTTGTCACCGCAGCCGTCTTGCTGACCGCCCAATTCTTCGCTCTATCGTGCAGCGACGAGGATGCCGTTCCGGTCGATGGTGGGCTCGGCGGTCTGATCTCGTCTTCGGGCGGCTCGGCCGGCGGAAGCGGCTCGCCGAACGCGGGCGGGGAAGGGGGAGACACGGCGGAGTCCGATCCTCCCGATGAACCTCTCTACGGAGAAGGAGGGGTGGCGCCGGAAGAACTGCGACTCACCTTCCAAGAGATCTCGATACCCGACATCAGCACGGCCACCGACTTTGCGTTCTTGCCGCCGGGTGACGATCTTTCGAACTTGTCTGTCTTGGTGCTGAGCCGAAACAACGAGATCCATCTCGTTGGCCTCGAAAACGGGGAGGCCGATGTCCGCCGAAGCTGGGATTTCGCGGATGATGCATTCGTCCAGTACGCGTGTGCTCCCACCAACGTTCTTCTGGATCGCGACTTCAGCCAAAATCATTTCATCTACATCACGAAGTGCGCTGAGGTGGATACGACCCAGCTCCTTCGCTTCACCTTCGACGAGGAGGAAGGGCTGTCGGATCGCCAAGTGATATTCGAGACGACGCTGCCGGGCACGACCAACGGATGGCACCGCATGGGATCGATGGGGTGGGAGTCAGACCATGTTCTATGGCTTCTTGTCGGGGATCACAGCGACGAGGAGGGGAACGAAAACGCCCAAGATCTTTCCAATCCTCTGGGCGCGCTCGTGCGCATCGTCCCGAAAAGAGAGTCGGGACGAGGTGGCCATGGGATTCCTCCCGGCAACTTCGCCAGCCAACGGAACGCACCAGCAAATGTGCACCCGGCCATCTACGCGTACGGTCTACGCTCACCCTGGCGCGGAACCCGGGATTCGCTCGGTCGGTATTGGGTGGGGGATGTGGGAGAGTACGGATTCGAAGAGGTGAATCTCGTCGTCGACCCGGGCGAGAACTTTGGGTGGAACGCTCACGAGGGCTTCTGTGAAGATAATTGTGAGGGACTCATCGATCCCGTCGTGGCCTATGACCGCGATTCACAGCAACCCTACGTTTTGGAAGAGCCGATGGCGGGGGGGAGTTCCCAGCGCGCGGTCTGGGTCGGAGAGATCTACGACAGCCCGCACGTGGATCGGTACGAAGGCCTGATGGATGGTGTCGTTCCCTTCGGAGATCTCTTCGTCGGATTCGTTCGAGGCCTTCGGGCGGGAGGGCGGCCGCAGGCCAACTACGACGCCCCGATCGGTCTGCTCGGCGATGTGACGAGCTGGAAAGTGGGCCCAGATGGCTACGCTTACGCGGCTGACCTGCGTGGCAACCTGCACGTTGCCCTGCTCGACTATGAGTGAGCTCGTCACGGTTTATTTCCGATGCGTCGGGTCCTTTTGGCGCATTTCACTTTTGCAGGGCGCGGCGGGCGTGGTGCGCTATTCTTTGCGGGTAGGCGGGCCTCGGGCCCGAATGTTCCGGGTTCTGAGTCGAGCCGCTCGGGCGGCCCGTCTGGTCGTCTCGCGGGTTTGTCCCGCGGGCACATGGCTGCCCAGGCAGCTCCTGGGAGCCGAATTGTTTCGTTTCTGCAAACCAGCGCGATTTGGTTGTTTTCGTGTTGTCGCTTGAGTAGGTAACTGCACCGAGGAAGCCATGCAAAAGGCGTTAACTTTTATCGACACGACCATCGGCAAGAAGGTCGTGATGGCAATGACTGGCCTCGTCTTGTTCGGGTTCACCCTCGGGCACATGGCGGGCAACCTCCAGGTCTTCATGGGGCCCGAGGTCTTCAACAATTACGCGGTCACCATGCACGATGACCTGGGCAAATTGCTCTGGGTGGCACGTGCGATTCTGCTCGCTTGCTTCGTGGCGCACATCGTGATGGCGATTCAGCTGATGAATCAGTCTGCCGCGGCGCGTCCGGTCGCATACAAGGTGAAGACCAACAACCGTACGACCTTTGCTGCGCTGACGATGAAATTCAGCGGATTCACCCTCCTCTTCTTCGTTCTCTATCACCTCGCGCACTTCACGTTCCCGGGAGTTGCGATGGGCGCGTACGAGCATCAGCACTACAGCCAGGCGTACACCAACTTCGTGAACGGCTTTTCGATTCCGTGGGTGGTTGCTTTGTACATCGCGGCGATGATCTCCCTGGGGATGCATCTCTACCACGGCTCGTACAGCCTGTTTCAGACGATGGGTCTGAACAATCCGCTCCGAAACGACACGGTCAAATCTATGGCGCAGTTCGTCGCCTTGGTCGTCACTGTGGGAAACATCGTGCTGCCTCTTTCGGTTCTTTTGGGGTTGGTTCAGTAATCGGACATCGGGATAGAGACAGGAAGCTAGGAAAATTCAGCCATGGAATTGACTTCAAAAGCACCCGACGGCCCGATTGAGACGCGCTGGCAGCGCCACAAGTTCGCCATGAAACTGGTGAACCCCGCCAACCGTCGCAAGTACAACGTCATCGTCGTAGGCACTGGCCTTGCAGGAGGCGCGCTCGCTGCAACGCTTGGTGAGCAGGGCTACAACGTCAAGGCGTTCTGCTACCAGGATAGCCCGCGCCGGGCGCATTCGATTGCCGCTCAGGGTGGTATCAATGCTGCGAAGAACTATCAGAACGACGGGGACAGCGTCTACCGACTCTTCTACGACACGGTGAAGGGTGGAGACTTCCGGGCGCGTGAGTCGAACGTCTACCGCTTGGCCGAGGTCAGCGTGAACATCATCGACCAGTGTGTCGCTCAGGGTGTTCCCTTTGCTCGCGAGTATGGCGGTAATCTGGCCAACAGATCGTTCGGCGGAGCCCAGGTGAGCCGGACGTTTTATGCCCGTGGTCAGACGGGACAACAGCTCCTTCTCGGCGCGTATCAGGCTCTCTGCAAGCAGATCGACGCCGGAACGGTGAAGATGTATCCCCGCACCGAAATGCTGGACCTCATCAAGGTCGACGGTCACGCGCGCGGCATCGTCGTGCGCGACATGGTCACGGGCGACGTCAAGGCCCACATGGCGGACGTCGTTGTCCTCTGTACCGGCGGCTACGGGAACGTATTTTACCTCTCGACGAACGCCAAGGGGTGCAACGCAACGGCCACCTGGCGAGCCCACCGTAAGGGCGCCCTTTTTGCCAACCCTTGTTATACGCAGATCCATCCGACGTGCATTCCCGTCAGTGGTGAGTCGCAATCCAAACTGACGTTGATGAGCGAATCTCTTCGCAACGACGGGAGGGTATGGGTACCCAAGAAGGCAGAGGATTGCGACAAGGACCCGGCGGAGATCCCCGAGAAGGACCGAGACTACTATCTCGAGCGGATCTATCCGAGCTTTGGCAACTTGGTTCCTCGCGACATCGCCTCGCGCCGTGCCAAGGACATGTGTGATCAGGGGCTCGGAGTCGGCCCCGTGGTGGGCGGACAACGTCGCGGCGTCTACTTGGATTTCGGGGATGCTGTGAAGCGACTTGGAAAGAAGGCCGTGGCGGAGCGCTATGGAAACCTTTTCGAGATGTACGAGCGCATCACTGGTGACGATCCGTACACGACGCCGATGCGCATCTACCCCGCCATTCACTACACGATGGGTGGCTTGTGGGTCGACTACAACCTCGAGAGCACCATCCCCGGGATGTTCGTGGGTGGAGAGGCCAACTTCTCAGATCACGGCGCCAACCGACTCGGAGCCTCGGCGCTCATGCAGGGCCTTGCTGACGGCTACTTCGTTCTCCCGTACACGATCGCAAACTACCTCGCTACGGCACCCAAGATCGCGGCCGACGAAAATCATCCGGCTGCCAAGGAAGCCGTGAAAGAGGTCAGGGAGCGCATCGACAAGTTCCTCTCAATCAAGGGGACGCGCAGTCCCGATTCGTTCCACCGCGAACTCGGGCAGATCATCTGGGACTACTGCGGGATGGCGCGGACGGAGGAGGGGCTCAAGTCCGCCATCGAAAAGGTCAAGAAGCTCCGGGAAGAGTTTTGGAGGGACTTACGGGTTCTCGGCAACGGTGACGAGTTGAACGTCAGCTTGGAGAAGGCCGGTCGCGTCGCCGATTTCATGGAGCTCGGTGAGCTGATGTGTCGAGATGCGCTCATGAGGTCCGAGTCGTGCGGTGGTCACTTTCGGGAAGAGTCGCAGACAGAGGAAGGTGAGGCCAAGCGTGATGACGAGAACTTCCAGTTTGCCGCAGCGTGGGAGTTCAAGGGCGTGGGCGTGGACCCCATTCTTCACAAAGAGGCTCTGAAATTCGACTACGTGAAGCCCTCACAGCGCAGCTACAAGTAAGAGAGCGACAAGGAAAGACGATGAGTACCATGAATCTTGTTCTTCACGTTTGGCGTCAGAAGAGCGGTAAGTCTTCCGGGGCATTCGTTCGCTACGAGGCCAAGAACGTTTCTGAGCATTCGTCCTTTTTGGAGATGCTCGATCAGGTCAATGAGGAGCTGATTGAGAAGGGTGAAGAGCCCATCGCGTTCGATCACGACTGTCGTGAAGGGATTTGCGGCACGTGTGGGATGGTTATCAACGGCGCGCCCCACGGCCCCCAGAAGGCGACGACCACGTGCCAGCTTCACATGCGCCAGTTCAGGAACGGTGATGAGCTCTGGATTGAACCTTGGCGAGCCAAGGCGTTTCCGGTGGTCCGCGATCTCGTCGTCGATCGAGGTTCTTTTGACCGCATCATCCAGGCGGGCGGGTATATCAGCACCCGAGCCGGCTCTCCGCAGGACGCAAACGCCCTTCCCATCGCCAAGGAGAAGTCGGATCGTGCCATGGACGCCGCTGCATGCATCGGCTGCGGAGCCTGTGTCGCCGCGTGTCCGAATGCTTCTGCAATGCTGTTCACGGCAGCCAAGGTGGGGCACTTGAACCTCCTCCCCCAGGGACAGCCGGAGAAGGATTCACGCACTCGCAACATGGTGGCGCAGATGGAAGCAGAAGGATTCGGTCACTGCACGAACCATTACGAGTGTATGGACGCGTGTCCCAAGCAGATTGATGTCGAGTTCATTGCAAAGCTCAACCGAGACTTCATGAAGGCGACGCTGGCGGCGCGAACGGAATTGAAGCCGCGTTCGACCAAGAGTTGAGCCCGGCGGGGATGCCCGTAGCCAGCGCGCCCTCGTCGGGCGACCCTTTGCACTAGCCGCATTTCTGGGAGAAGCGCTTCTTTGCTCTCTCGCAGCTCTCTTCGGCGCTCTTGCAGTCACTACTTTTCGTCGTGGAGGGCCCTTCCAGTTCGCAGATGCGTTCTGCAATAGCGCAGATGGCCTCCTGATGCGGCCGAGCGCCCTCGCAGCTCAGCTGTTTCGGGTCGAGAGACCTTTCGAGTGCGTCCAGCCGAGCGGATAGCTGCTCCATCTCACTCATCTCCTTGTTTTCGGAAGCTGCAGGCTCCGCGCCGGGGGGGGCCGGAGCTTCGCTGTCGGCGGATATCCGCTCGCGCTCTTCTTCCATGGTCTCGCCTTCATCTTCCGGCGCTTCGGACTTCTTAGGTGCCCCGGGAGCGTCTCCGTCCGCACCGGCTGCCGAGGTGTCTTCGTTCAAGGGGGGCTGGGCGGACGGGGAGGTTTCTCTTGCGGAGCTCTCGTAGGCGCGGTTCGCGCTACATGCTCCGAGGCCTAGGCTCGTCAGAAGCAGGGCCGAGAAAATGGCTGAATGAGACTGGAAGGCTTGGTTCATGGTGTCTTCAGTTCGCTCTCCAAGAGCGTTTCGTTGATGGTGATCGCTCGAAGGAGAGCGCTCCGTGCCGCGGCATCATTTCCGAGCGCTTCCTCGGCGTCCGCCAGGGAGATAAAGAGATTCGCCCGTAGAATTGAAGGTTGGTGGGAGAGAGCGAGGCCTTCCTCCGCCGCGACCTTGGCGCGCTTTGGGGCTGACGCGACCAAGAGATTGGCGGCTCGCGCCGCGAGATCTTGCCGCACCGACACCAGATGAGGGGAGCGATCACTTTCAATCCGTCGAAACAGGACGAGCAGCTCGTCTGCCATGTGCAAGCGTTCCTCTTCCGAGTCGGCTCGGTCTGCTGCTTCGTGCACAGAGCGGAGTCGGCTCGGGAGCTCCATCTCTCCCACCGTGGGGGATGAGGAAGAGGGCTCGAGGGCGGCTCTTGGCACTGCGGGCGCCGGAGGCAAGGCTGTCGGCTCTTCTGTTTCAGGCTCATCCGGAGCGCAGCTCGTGGCAGTTGGGCCGAGCGCCAGCATCGAGACGAGTACGACGCCCCGCGGCTTCATCTTCCTCCGACCTCGAGGCTTGCGATGAGCTCGCCCCGATAGGCCCTCATCTCACGTTCGTAGGTCCGTCGCGCCTCTTCGCGAGCGGCCCCTGGTGTGCGCTGGGAAAGCACAGCAGCCTGCGCCGAAAGGAGCGCGGGGGAGATCTCTCCGGCGTGGAATCGGGGTTCGACCCTCTCGAACCCGTCTTCTCCGTCCGTCGCGGGCGCTCTGACCTGCGGCACTGCGGGTTCGCCCATTTTTGCCTTCGGCGAGATTTGAATGACGCCAACGAGCATCGCGAGTGCCGGCAGCGGGAGCCACCATACCCAACGGGACCTCGTGACGTGGGTTTGCTTCGACGGAGGCGGCGTCGCTGCCCATTTTTCGACCTCTTCTCGGCCGCGCCGTTGCGACGATGAGTTCAGCTCCCAGCGCTCGGACTGCTGCAGAAGAACCGCGGCATCCTTGAGCGATCGTAGGGCGATCGATTCGGCATCTTCATCCGAACTCTCTAGGAGCTCGGCGAACTCTGCTGCAAGCTCGAGCTCTTCTTCCGTCAAGTCGCCGATCTCATCCATCGTATGGAGTCTCCTCTTCCCACACTTTGCGGAGGGCACGGACCGCGCGCAGGAGCAACACATCGAACGTCCCGACTTTCACTTCCAAGAGTAGGGCGCATTCTTCGCGGGGTTTTCCCTGGAGAAACCGGAGCTCCAGAGCCTTTTTGTACCTCGGGTTCAGAGCGCTCAAGTTCGCCTGAATCTTCGCCTTGAGCCCGCGCTCTTCGAGCTTCAGCTCCAGCAGCTCGTCCGCTCCAGGTACCCTCTGCATCAGCGGGTCGAGTTGTTCGGAAAGGTCTCGAATCTTCCGACCCGTCGTTGCTCGCACTCGGTGAAGGTCGATGGCCTTGTTGTGGGCGATACGACATAGCCATGGATAGATTCCTGTGGGCTGATCCTCGAATTTTTCGAAGTTCTCGATTGCCGTTCTGAACGTTTCCGAAAGAGCATCTTCTGCGGCTGACGGATTGGCCAAGCGGGGCATGAGGATTCGGCGGTAGAGGAGGGGGGCGTAGAGGTCGTAGAGCTTCCCCCAGCTTTCGCGGTTCCCTTTGCGAATCGCGGCGAGTAGTGCTCGCTCTTTCTCGAGCTGCTCCTGCCTCGGATCCACGGTTCCTCGAAGAGTCGCGCGGGTGGGTTTCGTACGGAAAACGCGCGAACTTCCGGTTTCTTACACCTCGTCGAGAGAAAAATCGCCAATTTTTCGATTTTCCTTTTTTTTCTGCCCTGGGCTGTAAGCCACCGACGCCGTCGGGCGTTGGCCCCTCGAATTGGGGGACGAAAGGCCTCGTCCCCAGCCCCGAGGAGACACCATGAACACCCGAGAGCAAACCGACACCATCCAGAAGAAACTCCCTCGTCATGCGTGCATGCTCAGCGCCATCGTCACCATCGTCGTGACTGCGGCTGCTTGCAGCGCGACCCGGAAGAGACACGCAGAGGAACCTGCGACCGTCGACCACAGCCACGAATGGGACCGCTACGCCGAGGGAGGTCCGGTCCCGCAACGGGCCGCACCATCTTCCGCGGCTCCACCTCCCCCTGGGACGCCGGCACGGCAGCATGTGAACATCAGTACCTCCGAGAAGAAGGAGATGTCTTGGGGGGCCGACGCGGAGATGGCGGCGGGCAGCGAGGACTGGGGGACTGAAGGGATGGCTCCCGAACCCGAAGTCCCTCTCGTAGCCCCTGACTTCGACACGGAAGCTTACGATTCCATCGTGGAGAATCGCTTCGTGTCCACGAAGCTTTCTCCACTTTCCACGTTTTCGGTCGACGTCGACACGGCTTCTTACAGCAATGTCAGGCGGTTCTTGACCCAAGGTAGTCGGCCGCCGGCAGGGGCCGTGCGTATCGAAGAGCTCGTGAACTACTTCGACTATCAGTACGAATCACCGCGAGGCGACGCTCCTTTCAGCGTCTACACCGAGCTCTCTACCGCACCGTGGGCTTCTGGCCATCGACTCCTGCACATCGGACTTCAGGGGCAGCGTATTTCGACCGACAACCTACCGCCACGCAATCTCGTCTTCTTGCTCGACGTGTCGGGATCGATGGACGAACCGAACAAGCTCCCGCTCTTGAAGCGTTCGATGGCCGCGCTTTTGGAGACCATGGGAGAAAAGGACACCGTCAGCATCGTCGTGTATGCGGGCGCGAGCGGAATGGTTCTTCCTCCGACCTCTGCGACCCATCGCGGTCGCATTGATTCCGCGCTGGAACGGCTTCAGGCCGGGGGGAGCACGAACGGCGGGGAGGGGATTGAGCTCGCCTATCGAGCCGCGGAAGAAAACTTCCGAAACAACGGGGTCAACCGGGTCATTCTCGCGACGGACGGGGACTTCAACGTCGGAACCACGAACCAGAGTGACCTCGTTCGCCTCATCGAGAAGAAGCGTGAATCCGGGGTCTTCTTGACGGTGCTTGGGTTCGGAATGGGTAACTACAAGGACTCGACCCTGGAGAAGCTGGCGGACAAGGGAAACGGAAACTATGCGTACATCGATAGTTTCTCCGAGGCCCGGAAGGTTCTGGTCGAGGAAGGTGGGGCCAACATGGTCACCATTGCGAAGGACGTGAAGGTCCAGGTGGAGATGAATCCCAACCACGTGGGCGCCTACCGCCTGATCGGCTACGAAAACCGCGCGCTTCGCGCGGAAGACTTCAACGACGACACCAAGGACGCGGGTGAGATTGGGGCGGGCCACACTGTGACTGCACTCTACGAAATCCTGAGCCCCGAGCAGGCTGCGCGCGAGGTGAGCGTCGATGGCCTTCGCTACCAGAGGACCGAAGCACGCACGGAGGATGGCTGGGGCTCCAGCGCTAGGGCCGGAGAGCTTGCAACGGTGAAGCTACGATACAAAGCCCCCCGAGGACACAAGAGCCGCCTCATCGAGGTTCCGGTAAGCTCGCGAGTTCTTTCGTATCCCCTGCACGAGCCCCGTACTTGAAGGTGACGTGAGAGATTCGGCATGA
>CBFGUR010000012.1:0-165374 GCA_965652275.1 uncultured Polyangiaceae bacterium
TACGAGCGTCTCGATCAGCTCGTGGTCGAGTATCTGATGGGCATCAAGGGCTGAGCTTCGGCGACGTCTGCTGGGGCCGGTACTCGAACCAGTCGAAGTCCGCGACTGCCCTGGATGGGGTGCCGTTCCCAGTGGCGTACACGGCGAAGAAAACTCCGGTGAACCCCCCGGCGACTTCCGTCGTAAGGTAGCGGGTCTCGCCCTGCCCCAAGGTGGTCGAAGTTCCATCGGGACCACCGAACGACAGGGAGTAGGTTTCTTCGGTAGCCCGAATCGAAAGTACGATGCCGTCGTCGTATTCGCTTAGCGCCTGACATCCGACCTCTGCCTGCAGGGTTCCGATAGTTCGTCGCACGACGACCGAACGGGCGCCTTTCCGGCGGGTCACGAAGATCTCGTAGTGATGCTTTTCGTCCATGCGTACCACGAGGCCAGCCTCTTCGTTCTCGGAGGTCGGAGTGAACTCGAGGTACGTTGCGACATTTACGGTGAAGTGTTGCTGACGTCTCCCCAGCCAAGCAGGCGAGGCCAAGTCGTTCAGCGAAGTGGCGGAGCCCTTCAAACGCAAGAATCCCGACCGCTCCGTGAGCGAGTAGAGATCGAGGTCGGGGTTTCGTAGATAGTTCCAGTCGAATGCGAGCGACGTCTCGTCGAAGTCGTCGCGTGCAGGTGCTGGTTGCTCCGCTTCGAGCTGGTGGGCGACCTCGTGCTCGAGACCGAGCATCCCGTCGCTCCCGAAAACCGGGAAACCGTCGTCGGCCCAAGTCACGGGCAGGAGGAAGGTCTCGCGACCCAAGTGATAGGCAGGCGGATAGCCCTTGGGACGATAGGCGAGGGTCACGGCATACCAGTCCCCCTTGTGTGTTCGTACGAGATCAGCGTGTCCGGTTCCTTGGATGGCGCTGAATCGACTCCGATGGGAGAGGACCGGATTGCGCTTACATGCTTCGAATGGGCCCCACGGCGAGTCACTTCGAGCGATGGTGAGCATGTGACCATACTCGGTGCCACCTTCCGAGATGAGGAGATAGTAGGTACCGTCGATCCGGTACAGATGAGGCCCATCGGGGTACTGCCCGCCGGTTCCCTTCCAAATGACTTTCGACTCGCCGATGAGTTGGCCGGTGTTGACGTCGATCTGGCTTTGGTAGGCGCCGTCGTGGGATGTCGTGTAGTATACCTTCCCGTCGTCGTCGAAGAAGAGTGAGGGATCGATGCCTGGCTGGTCGACGCGGACGGGTTCCGACCAAGGTCCCTTCGGATTCGTCGCCGTGACGATGAAGTTCCCAACACCAGACACGTTCGTCGTCGTCATGAAGAAGACGCCATCGTGATGACGAATCGTCGGGGCGAAGATACCTCCCGATGTCGGTTGACCTTGCAACGCCAGCTGTGAAGCGCGATCGAGACAATGCCCGATCTGTTTCCAGTTCACGAGGTCACGACTGTGGAAAATCGGGACGCCCGGAAAGTAGGAGAAGCTGCTCGTGACCAGGTAGTAGTCAGACCCGACGCGACAAATGCTCGGGTCAGGGTAGAAACCCGGTAAGACGGGGTTGGTGAAGGTGGGCATGTTTTCTCAGGCGGACGAAGCAGTCACCGGTCTTGTCCTTTTAGTGCTGCGGGAATCGTTTCGCGAGGGTCGAGAGCGCTAGTATACAAAATATAAAATCGGGGGGCGAGCTGTTGCTGCAGCCGCCTGGAGTTGGGATAGAGCTGTCATGGAAAAGACCGCGTACTCCGGGTGGCTTCTCGCGCTCCTCTTTCCTTTGGGCTGCGTGGAGCCGCGGGTGCAGTCTCCTACTTCCGCTTCCGACGTCGCTCCGGGGGCTGGCGGTCTCGATGAGGAGGGACCCGTGAAGACGCGTGACGTGCCCTATTCGTGGAAGAACGTGGAGATCTTGGGCGGGGGGTTCGTCACAGGAGTGATCTTCAGCAAGACTGAGCGCGGTCTCGTCTACGCCCGGACTGACATCGGTGGGGCCTACCGCATGGAGCCGGGCACGGATCGCTGGATCCCTCTCACCGACATGTTTGGGCGAGAGGACGAGAACTACAAGGGGATTGAAAGCCTCGCTCTCGATCCAAACGATTCGAACAAAGTCTACATGGCTGTCGGGACCTACACGAAGGAATGGGCCGGATCAGGCGCCATGCTGCGGTCGAGCGATCGGGGTAGCACTTGGCAGGTCGTACGGATGCCTTTCAAAATGGGTGGCAACGAGTACGGGCGCTCCGCCGGTGAGCGACTCGCCATCGATCCGAACGACCCGGACATCTTGTTGTTTGGATCTCGAAATGATGGGCTTCATATGAGTCAGGACGGGTCCAAGACGTGGAAGCCGGTCGAATTCCCCACGAAAGGGGACCATGAAATCGGGATTCTGAACCTGACGTTCGACGCGAAGAGCGGTCGCGCCGGCACTCCGACGCCTAGGATCTACGCGGGCGTGGGGACGACGGAGGGGCCGAGCCTCTTCCGGACGGATGATGCGGGAAAGACGTGGGCGTCCGTTCCGGGGCAGCCCCAGGGCCTGATGCCGGCCCACGTCGAAATCGACTCGGAGGGTACTGTCTACATCGCTTACCGCAATCAACCAGGTCCCAACGATGTGACCGCAGGAGCCATCTACAAGTACAGACCGGGGACAGGTGAGTTCGTCGACATCTCACCTATCATACCAAGGGAGGGGGACACCTTCGGTTATGGAGGCGTCAGCCTCGACCCCAGTCGCCCCGGCAGTCTCGTCGTCAGCACGCTCGATCGATGGACTCACAAAGACGAGATCTTCTACTCGCAGGACGCGGGCAAGACCTGGACGAAGGTGGGTTCGTCTGGGAGGTGGGACGCGTCAGGAGCAAGGTACCTCTTTTGGGGGCGTGAGGAGCTCGGCGTACCCCACTGGATGGGGGACATCGACATCGATCCTTTCGATCCGAATCGAGCACTCTTCGTGACGGGGGCTGGCATTTGGGCCAGCACCAATTTGGCTGACGCAGTTTCTGCGGCCAAGGACGGATCGGGCGCGGAGGTATCTTGGCATTTCGACAATGGTGGTCTCGAAGAGACCGCCATTTTGGCGCTTGCGAGCCCTCCCGAAGGCCCGCCACTTCTCAGTGGAATGGGGGACATCTGCGGCTTCCGACACGACGATTTGCAAAAGCCGCCTCCCCGGGGATTCTTCACTGATCCCCAGTGCAACTCCACGACGGGTCTCGACTTTGCTGAAATGGATCCGAGCATCGTCGCTCGGGTCGGTCGCGTTTGGAACGACGAGCCGCATGGCGCCATTTCGAAGGACGGCGGCAATACATGGGCTGCGTTTCCCTCGGAGCCAGCGGCAGGAAAGCGGGGCGGTATGATCGCCGTTAGTGCTGATGGCAAGTCGCTCCTTTGGAGCTTGAAGGGTGCCACACCCGTCCGATCCACCGATGAAGGCCGGACTTGGAACGAAGTGAAGGGTGTGCGTCCTGCAAAGGACTTCGCCGATTGGGCGGACTTCGATTTGCAGCCCGCCGCCGATAGAGAGAATCCGAAGATCATGTATCTCTATGACGCTCACCTCGGTCACGTCTACGTGAGCCGCGATGCCGGTGATTCTTTCGAGATGACCAAGAAGGGTCTTCCCGAGTTGCCCGAGTATGCACTCCTAGCCGCCGACATCGAAGCCGTCCCCGGGAAGGAGGGGCACGTGTGGCTCAGTACGAGCGCCCAGATGTTCCGTTCGACCGACGCGGGGGCCACCTTCGAGCGCCTCGACGACGTCGAGAAGAGCTATGCCGTCGGAGTAGGGCGAGCCGAACGCAAGGGCGGGTACCCCACGATCTATCTGTCCGGGCAGGTGGGCGGAAAGGCCGGTCTGTTCCGGTCGGTGGACGAGGGTCAGAGCTGGCAAAGGATCAACGATGATGCCCACCAGTTCGGGGGCGTCAACATCCTAGAGGGTGATCCCCGCGTCTTTGGACGCCTCTATCTCGGGACGCACGGGCGCGGAATCCTCGTCGGCGTTCCGACCAACTAGTCTACCGTTTTTCGAGTGAAGGTAGGCGGCGCCTTTGACTCGAAACACAGGGAGCTCTTGCGCTCCGTGTAGTTCATCCAAGTAGAGAAACCACGAAAACTACGAAATGCGCACCCCACGACTTCTCGCCATCCTTCTTCTTGGTCTTTTGTCCTACCCTGGCTGCTCGAAGAGCGTGTCAGGGCAGCGAAAGGGCGACGACGAACCCGCAGGATCGGGCGGCTCCCAGGGCACCGGCGCTTTTCCGTCGAGCATGGGAGGGGGAAGCGGGGGGCGGGGAGCGTCCGACGGGGGTGTCGCGACCGGAAGCGGCGGACGAAGCGCATTCGGGGGCGATCCGAGCCCTGGCTCCATGGGGGGCTCCGGAGATCCAGGTACGGGGACCGGGGGCGCGAGCGATTCAATGGACTTCGAATGTGAACCTGGAATCCAGCGCTCAGCGGAGTGCGGTCTATGCGGTGGAACGGTCGAGGTGTGTGGCACGACCGGCAAGTGGGAGGCGTCCGCCGAATGCTTCGAGGAAGGAGTTTGCGCTCGCGGCATGCAACAGGAGGGCGACGGCTGCGGGGCCTGCGGTATCCAGAGGAGAACTTGCCTCGCCGACTGCTCCTGGGGTGAGTGGTTTTGTACCGATGAGGGTGAGTGTACTCCCGAAGAATCCGAGTCCGAGGAGGAGCCTTGTGAATCGTGCGGCCTCAGCCGGATCCGCAATCGAACGTGCAGCGACATGTGTTCGTGGGGACAATGGTCGGAATGGACGTCTTGCGAGGCGTCCACCTGTCAGGTGGGGGACGTCGAGACGGAGCAAATTGGATGCGGGCGGTGCGGTACAGCGAGCAGGAGCCGCACCTGTGGGCAGTGCGGCTATCCCTCGTTTGGCAACTTCGGTGCTTGCGAGGACGAAGGGCCGTGTGAGCCTGGCGACGTTCAGCAGGGGAGCGCACCCTGCGGCTGGTGCGGCACACAAGCGCGCACGCGGACCTGTGGACAGAATTGCGAGTGGGGTAGCTGGGTGAACTCAGGCACCTGCCAAGATCAAGGCAGTTGTGACCCAAATTCGATGCCGCAGGAGGTGAGTCAGGCGTGCGGAAACTGCAACTCCGGCATGCAGACAGCGGTCGCCACCTGCTCGGCCAGCTGTGAACTCCAAGTCGGTCAGTGGGGTACTTGCACGGGGCAAACCGGCTGCACGCCCGGAGATGAGAGGGCTGAAGTTCCGTCCAATGGTTACTGTGGGAACAGCGGACAAGTGTGGATTGAGTACGAGTGCGACAACTCGTGTCGGTGGCAGCCGGTCGGCAACTGCTGTTCGTCGAACGCCGGGTGCAACTGTAACGTGAACGGGTGCAATTGAGGGTAAGCGTGGGCTGACCGAACATCGGCCCGACGAACTCCGTCCTGCCAGATCGGCCAGCTGCCGGCCGAGGGTCCAGCGTCGAGCCCGCTCGCGAAGTTCGCGAAGGGAGTTCTCTCGTTCAACTCGGGCGCGCGAGACCGCACGCGGCGGCAACGTCGTCACGGTAGTCGAGCCAGGCCTCGAGCGTCGACTGCATTGCGGTGACGACGGCGCCGCGTCGCTCTTCGCCGATGTGATCGAGCAGGATGCGCCACGCAGCGCCGCGGTGTTCGCCCTCGACCCTCCGATGAGCCCGAGTCAGCTCCAAGTCGGCGAGAGGCAGTCCGTAATGTTTGACGAGCGGGTGCTCGGTGAGGGGAGGCACGGGTCGTTTGGGGGCGTTCGGATCGAGTTCGCCTCGTTCGTAGGGCGTGCCTTCGAGAAAAAGAGTCGAGACCGCCGCCGCGACTTCCCAACCGTGATTTTGCGTGAAGTCGTCCAGTACCCTTCGGTATTTCGCTGCCATCGGGAGGAGCTCAGGCTCTTCGAAGCGCGCCAGATCCATCCCGAGTCCCTTGGGATACAGCAGAAAGAGCTCGGGATGCGGTCGACCCGCCGCCAGGCCGCCCGTCTCTTCTTCGTAGACGTTTTCGATGAGTTCGCGGCGCACCGCGGCAACGGGACAACTCACGTAGGCCCGGGCGACCAGAACGGGGAAATCCCGGACGTAGACGCCGTACTCGTTCTCCAAGTGGATGTGTAGCAGGTCCTTTTCGACCGTTCCGTTCGAGAAAAGCGGCCACGCCCAATGGATTTTCTTCTCCATCACCCGAAGAAGCGCTTCTTGGAACTCCTGCCTGTCCATCGTTTTTAGCGTACAATCGACGGGGGGCTGATGCGAGCCGGGAGGGTGATCTCGCGACGCTAGCTTCGTCCTCGGCCGGACGCAGTCGAAAGTCACCGTTCCGGTGCGGTCCCCGTGAGTGTCAGCGTTTCACCAGGCAGCGTCATGATGTCATAGACCACTTCGGGGAAAACGACGGGGGGCGCCTCGGGCGCGCTATCCGAACGAACGACGGGCGGCGCGTCAGGGACGTAGAACGATGGGTTCTTGTTCTTCCCCCGGGCGGGCGCGGGTGTTGTGCCCGCGGTGTCGAGAAGCGGAATCCAAGAGCGAATCCGACAGTTCCCGCCCAACTGCGAGTGAATCGTCGCCTGAGTGAGGAAGCCGTCGCTCCACTCGAGGGATACGCGGAATCCGCCTCGCGCCGTCAGGCCACTTACCTTTCCATGTCCCCAAGCCGAGGGGAGGGCAGGCAAGAGGAAGAGCTCACCATCGTGGCTCTGAAGCAACATCTCCGCAATTCCGGCAGTGCAACCGAAGTTCCCATCGATCTGAAACGGTGGATGTGCATCCAGCAGATTGTCGTAGGTTCCTCCGCCGCCTTGGTTGCGCAGAGTCGGATCACTCATGGGTCGCAATTGATCGACGAGAAGCCCGTAGGCACGGTCACCGTCGAGGAGACGAGCCCAGACGCACACCTTCCATCCCATGGACCAACCCGTGGAGACGTCCCCGCGCAGCTCGAGCGATTTGCGTACCGCCGAAAAGGCGTCGGGCGTCCGTCGAGGAGAGATGAGATTGGAGGGGTGAATGCCCCACAGGTGCGAGATGTGCCTGTGATGGTCCTCGGGGTCGTCCCAGTCCTCCAGCCATTCCTGAAGTTGCCCATGCCGGCCAATGCGGAGCGGCGCCAGGCGAGAGCGATATTGGGAAACGCGCTTCGCGAATTCGGAGTCTTCCCGCAAGACTTCGGCAACGTGCATGACGTGGGAGAAAAGCTCGTAGACGATCTGGCTGTCCATACTCGCTCCCGCGACGAGAGCTGCCTGCTCACCCCCGTCCTTGTGGAGGTTCTCTGGTGAGATGGACGGGCAGACGACGAGATGACCGCTCGTGGGTTCGACGACCAACGTGTCGAGAAAGAACTCAGCGGCCCCCCGGAGCACCGGGTAAATGGAGCGCAGGAAGTCGTCGTCGCCGCTGAAGAGATAACGGTGGAACAAGTGCTGACATAGCCAAGCACCTCCCGTGGGCCAAAGGCCCCAAAGGGATCCGTCGACTGGGGCTACCGTGCGCCACAAGTCCGTGTTGTGGTGCAGCACCCAGCCTCTAGCTCCGTACATGTTCCGTGCACACCCGGTGCCCGTTTCGCTCACTTCGCGAATCATGCGAATGAGCGGCTCGGTGAGGTCGCTCAAACCAGTCGTTTCTGCGGGCCAGTAATTCATCTCCGTGTTGATGTTCACGGTGTACTTGCTGTCCCAAGGGGGGAGCACCTGATTGTTCCAAATTCCCTGAAGGGTGGCCGGCTCGGTTTTCGGTTGGGAGCTCGCGATGAGGAGGTAGCGACCGAACTGAAAGTAAAGTGCAGCGAGCTCGGGATCGCTGCCGCTCGGGAAGCGCTTCAGTCGTTCGTTCGTCGGCAACGTCGGATCATTCGATGCCGGAAGTGCAATCGTCACGCGATCGTACATTCTTTGGTGGCATCGCACGTGGTCAGCGCGCAGCGTGTCCAAGTCCTTCGTCGCGGCTCGTGCGAGTGTGCCGAAGCACGCCGCGCGAGGCTGGGAGCCGAAGCCGCGATAGCTCGCAACGTTCGTATTCACCGAGATGAGGAGAAGAGCCTCCGTCGCCCCTTCGAGGCGCAACCGATCGCCCGAGATGTCCAAGTTTCCATCGTGTTTGACGATGGCCACGCGAGCTTCGAAAAGGACGCTACCCTCAATGCCTTCATGGTCATTCCCGCGACCAGACAGCACGAGATGGCCCGCGTCCGCCTCGCTTTGCGCTCGCAGGGGCGTCGACCACGACGCGATGAACGAAAGCGCACCCGGGCGATCGACATCGAGGTGGAGGACCAGCACGTCATCCGTGAGCGACGTGAAAATTTCCCGGTGAAAGTGGACTCCACCCGCGTCGTAGTCGACCGTCGCGATGCCTCGTTGAATGTCGAGCTCGCGAGAGTAGTTCTCTGGAACTTCGTAATCCAAGAAATCGAGGAGGAGATCGCCCGCGGGTAGGTAGGGCATACCCTCGGCATGGGCGATGATGCGCTCGTCGGCGAGCGCATGCGCCTTCTGGTATTCCCTCGCCAAAACGAGGCGCCTCACTTCGAGCAGCGCCTCGTGCGAGTCCTCCCGCGTGTTGTCGTGAGGGCTCCCCGCCCAAAGAGTGTCCTCGTTGAGAGCGATTCGTTCGTAGGCCGTCCTCCCGAAAACCATCGCTCCGAGGCGACCGTTGCCGAGAGGCAGCCCATGGGTCCACTCGTCGGCTGGGGCTTTGAACCAAAGCCGATGCATGCGCGGCGGGTTCATGGAAGTACGCGCGCTCCGTCTGCAGCTTGCACGGGGAAGAATTCGGCGGTCAGTCCCGTTGCCTCTCGGTAGCGCCGAGTGGCTCCATCGAGCACCACGCCTAGCGCCTCCGATCTCACGAGAGCGATGACGCATCCGCCGAATCCACCGCCCATCATGCGAGCCCCGGCGACATCATTCGATCCTTCTTCTTTGAGGGCGACAACGAGAGCATCGAGCTCGAGGCAACTAACGTCGAACAGGTCCCTCAAGGACGCGTGGGACGCATCCATGAGGGCCCCCAGTCCTCGAACGACCTCTCCGGGCGCGTCGGCGTCCTCGGACATCGAGAGGAGCTCGGCTGCGGCGATAGTACGCGCGTTTTCACCCACGACATGAGAAGCACGACGGAAGAGGAGACGATGTAACTGTCGCTCTTGGGAGTCCAAACGCTCGGGTGTGACGTCGCGCAGGGTCTTGATCGTGCCGCTCCCGTTGTCGATGAGACGGGCTGCGTCTTCGACTTGCCGGCGGCGCGCGTTGTATTCCGAGTCGATCAGACCACGTGATTTCTTCGTATCGCCGACGACGAAACACCAACCGCCGAGGTCGAGCGGAACGTCACGATGGGTCTTTTTCCGCGTATCGAGAAGCAGGGCGTGCCCACGCTTGCCGAACGAGATTGCGTACTGATCCATCAGTCCGCAGTTTACCCCCACTCGGTGCTCGGCTTCTTGCGCGATGAGGGCGACCTCCAAGGGCGGAAGCTGCCAGTCCGTGGCGGCTGACAGCGCAACGGTCAACGCCACACAGAACGCGGCGGACGAAGACATCCCTCCTCCGGCCGGAATCGTGGACGCCACTGCAAAGGAAAGGCCAGGGACATCCATGCCGCGAGCCGTCGCGCATTCTACGAGTGCTTGCACGTACTTGCCGAATGTTGCAGAGGGTTCGACCAGCCGCCCCTTTTCGTCGAGCTCCACGCGGCCCGCCAGGTCGACGGAAGTGACACGAATACGGGAGTCTCCAGAGCGCGCGAAGGCGCAGAGCACCGCTCTGTCGACGGCGGCCGGCAAACAGAATCCCTCCGAAGTGTCGGTGTGTTCACCGAGGATGTTGATCCGCCCGGGCGCGAGGGCGAAGCGAGGAGTTTCCGAAACGCCAAGAAGCTGCAGCTCTCGGAGGAGTTCGGGGCGAAGATCTCGGGGGGGTGAAATGGTGAAGTCCTACGGAATTAGGGGCCCCAGGCGTGCCGCCTGGCGGGTTCTGCTTGAATCCAATATTTTATAAGATACGCTTCTAGCAGTGCTGTAGCGATTCGAAATGTCGAAAGCGACGACCGGCTACGGACGACCCCCTTAGGAGAAAAGTCTAATGAGATTGATCAGCTTGGGAAGCCTTTTGGGCATCGGTGCTATCGCACTCGGCGCGATGGCGTGTACTTCTGGCGGTGAGGAAGATCCCGCTGCCACGGGTGGTGGTTCTGGCGACGGGGACATGTCGACTGGGGATGGCGACGGCGACGTAGCACCAGGCGATGGGGATGGGGACGGCGATGGGGACGTCGCGGCCGACCCGGACGCGGTGGCGTGCCCGGATCCCGCGTCCGACTTCGTGATCGACTTCACCTACGATGAGACGGCCGATCCTGCACCGTCCACGACGGACGGGAGCTTTGGCGATTTTACCGATACGCTTTCAGGCGGGACGTTCGTCTACGGCGACGGGCTCACATCGGATGTGACCGGCTCCGAATGGCACATCATGGGGGAGGTGGCCGACTACTCGGGGTTTGCTCTTTACCTCAACAACTGCAGTCTCATCGATGCCTCCGCATTTAGTGGGATCGAGCTGACGATCAGCGGTGATACGGGCGGTTCGGCTATCCAGATGAACGTCGGATCTGCCGGAAACACGATCAGTTCGGCGTGGTTTGCGGCAAACGGCGGTGACGATACGCCAAGTCACGGTCGCTGCGAGCCCGCCTCCGACAACCAATACGATGGTACGTGTGGGTCTGCGATGGGGTCGATCACGGTGACCGATACGCCAACGACCGTTCAGATCGCCTGGGATGACCTCACGGGCGAGAAGCCGGCCGGCTCCTTTGATCCTGCTGAGCTCACGTTCATCGGCTGGAACTTCGCATGGGCGGGAGCGGGAGATACGCCGTACGATGTCGACATAGTCATCGACGACATCAAGTTCATGCCCTGATCATCGAACTCGACCCGGGGTGTGACGATGTTTCCCTGGGTGGCGCGCAAAGTGATGACCGCCTGGTGTCTCGTGCATCAGGCGGTTTCCTTTTCTTGACGTCCCCCCGAGATGCAATGCATCAGGGGGATTCGGCGTCGCTCTCTGGCGCGCCGAAACGGTAGCTCGGAACACCCGAAGCGGGGACTTCCGCCGCGAAAAGCGAACCCGCGTCAGGGAGCGTGCTCACGTCCGCGAGACTGAGCCCCACGCGCGCCGTAGTGATGTAGAGCTGCCTCAGCTCTGGTCCGCCCAGGGCGCACGATGTGACGTTGCCACCTCCCGGCACCAGAACCTCGTAGGTCCGCTCGCCTGATCGCGGATCGACGCGCAATACCTTGCCGCCATCAAAGAGTGCGATCCACAGTTGATCATCAGCATCGATCGTCATGCCGTCGGGAGCCCCTTCCTGGCGGGTGAGTTCGATGACTACTCGCGAGTTTTCGATGGCGCCGCTACGTGCATCGAAGTCGAAGGCGCGCACCTGGTACGTCGGAGTGTCGATGTAGTAGAAGGTCTTTCGGTCCGCGCTCCAGCAAAGGCCGTTGGAACAGGTCACGCCCTCGAGCTTTCGTGTCACCGAATGGTCGGTGTTCAGGCAGTAGAGCGCGCCAAGGCCGTTCGCTTCTTCCGAGTCGACGATGGTCCCAGCCCAGAAGCGCCCTTCGGGATCGCACTTGCCGTCGTTGAAGCGGCCCTCGAGCGGGCTCTCCCTCGGATCGCCGAGATGTCGGAGCGTGCCGTCAGTAGGGTCGAGCTCTGCGAAGCCCGAGCGGAGGGCGAGTAAGATTTTCTCATCACGCGTGATGACCACCGTCCCCACGTCCTCTTCGACCTGGAACTCTCGGTTCTCTCTCGTTGTCGGATCGAAGACGAAGACGCGGTGTTCGAGAATGTCGACCCAATAGAGGCGCTGTTGATCGGCGTCCCACAGGGCTCCTTCACCGAGGGTCGACGGGCGACGTAGGACGACTTCCGCGCGGGTTTGAGGGATTGATGTGCTCACCATCTGGGGCCGTAGCCTGCGACGGGCGAAAGGTCCACGCGTCGAGGCTTTAGATTGCGAGTCGTCTACCTATTTCAGGGGGCGGTAAACCCCAATCTGTTGAAGCCAGAGGTCTACGATGGTGTCCTTGGGCGCGCGAATTCTTATCCCACGTAGGGTGGTCCTGTCGAAGCCCTCGGGTCGCCTGTTCGGTAGAGGCTCCTGGCTGAAGTCGGCGAATGGAAGCAGGTAGAGCTCCCAGTGTTCCGAGACCGTCACGTGGTACTGATAGGGATTCCCACAGCCGTCTTCGGAGGGAACCCAGCCGGCGATCTGACCTGAACTCTGCGCGACGCCGGTCGTGTTCGTGTTCTCGGCTTGTTGCTGTTGTTCTTCGACGACACAGGCAACTTCGAGATCCGGGTGCTCAGGAAAGTGCTCGAGTAATAGTTCCTCGCGCTGGGCGGTCATGTCCGCGTTCGCAGTGTGCTTGTCGTCGAGCTCGACGGTGAAGGACCTCTCGGCTCCCACCTCGGCGCGGGCCCAAAATGCGATTCCTTCCCATTCGGAAACGTCCTGAGTCATGTAGCCGTATCCGGACTCGGACGTCGGCAGACGGTCCAACATGATGTCCGGCAGGGTCGGGTATCGTCCGAAGAACCCCCCCCAATCGTTGTTGCGGCTCCCGGTGAGGTGGAGGGCGGAGCTCGTCTCCTCGTCATCCTCGTCCCCGCCCGTAGGACATACGGGCCCCCCTGGAAGTGTTTCGCAGGTGGTCTCGGCTCGCGAATAGCGCGGCCCTTCACAAAGCCCGGTTGGGACTTCAACCGAAATCTCCCGTGCGGGACTCTCGCCGCCCGCACCGCCGGCTGGTTGCTCGACGGCGTCGAGATAAGTCACTGTGTCGGCAATTGGCTCTCCCGCGCTCGAGTGTTCGCAGTCCACCGCACCTGTACGATCCGGAACGCCGAACCAGTCGCAATCCGGAATTACCGTTGTATCGAACTCGTAGCCATCCGCCGCAGAACAATCGGGACCAGGAGGAAACCGCTCGGGGAACTCCGTGCAGGCGCTCGGGCTGAGGGACAGAATGATTCCCGGGATTCCGAGCATGCCGAGTTGGCTGACCTTCATCCGTCGCATCCTCGCCATTTTACCACCAATAGGTCCCGGACATCGTGATGACGTGGCCATCGGGAATTGCAGCGGGATCGTCCTCAGGGGGGAACCCGGTCTTCACGATGACTCCCTCACCGTAAACGAATTTGGAGTACTGCAGGACGAGCTCGTCGCGGCTGTCCCAGTCGGTGTGGAAGAGGAGCCTTGGTGAGATGATGTGATACGACCGGCGATTGAACTCGTGGTTGGGTCGCACGTGGTCGAACCGGGTCGAGAAGCCGAACCACTTCGTCATGAGGTAGGTTCCCTCCGCTCCGACCTTGAGCTTCGTCACGCCATCGTAGAGAGCGTCGTCGCTTTCCACGAGAGCTCCCACGCCAAACGCGCTGAAGCGCACGTCGGGTGACTTGCCTTGGTAGACGTTGCCGTACACCGCTCGTGCTACACTCAGATCGTATTGTCCACCGAAGACAGTGAGCGAACCGTTTCCGCCACTTTCCGGGCCAAGGTACTCCTCGATGAGCTCCGGGCCGCCCCGTGAGTTGAGAATCTCGATGACTCCCGAGACGACGTGGGCGTCGCTGAGCTTCGTTTTTGCGGCACCGAGGTAAAGGTGCCCCGCGCGTCCCGCGGTCAGACGTAGGTCTGCTCCGAACGTGGTGATGCGCCCATCGGGAAGCTTCGTCGTGTCGGTCGAGCGATCGTCCGCGCTCAAAGCTCCGAGGTAGTGGAGCCCAACCTGTGCAAAGCTCTTGTATCCGAGCCCCGCATGGAGGTGGTGCGTGAAGCTGGAGCCGACGTTGTCGTCGGCGTAGTCGTTCCAGCCCGCCGAAACGAGTCCTCGTTGAGGGCCCCCGGCCTGTCCGCCGGCGCCTTGTTCGATGACGAGTTCGAAGTCTTTGCCCAGCGGGAGCTTCGCCGTGAGCGTTTCACCGATGGAGTTCGTGCGGGCGATGAGGGGCGTCCCGTAGCGGCCGGCGTCGTACATGCCCATTGGTCCATAGCGGCCGGTGACTGCACCCAGCTTCAATTCGAGAGGAACATCGGCGATCTCCGAGAGGTTGACCCGCATGAAAGCGTCCGTGACTCCCACTTGCTCGACCGGATTGAAGTACCCGTCGGCGCTCGCGAATGAACGGGTGCCGAAGATGACGGTCCCGGATATCTTGCGGTTACCGTAGCTGAAGTTCATCTGGGCCCAGGTGTCCGGGATGACGCCAGTCCAGCCGAAGCTACGAAGATACTGGGGGACCTGGGGCGGAGAGTGTAGGGCAGTCTTGCGCTGGCCGGGGCCCGGATCCTGGCGCTCCAAGATGCCTATGTTGAGCGGCAAGAGCAGGAAGCCGTGAAAGTCGAAGACGTTCGACGACGACTGACTCGGGGCAATCCCCAGAGGGACTTGCGGAGGCGCGCTTCGGGTTTGGGGTTCACCGGGGCTCAAACCGAGACGGGTGTTCCCTTCATCTTCCTCCACTTCTTGCGCAAGGAGAGGCGTGGTCGAAAGGAGGAGCCCCGTGAGCCATGTCAGGATGGTTGAAAATCTGCTCATGAGTTGTTCCCGTCAAAAACCTATGAAGATTCCCAGCGCGACCAGGTCGCGGTCGAGCGGCGCAGCTGGGTTGTTGTCCACCGAGTCGCTGTAGAAGTGGCGCGAATACCAAAGCTCGATGCGATCGGGACTCTGCCAATCCGACCGAAACGCGATGCCAGGAGCTGCGTTGTAGACGCCGTAGCGATCGCCAAACCAATCCCGGTTCTCTCCGAAAGCGCGAAAGTTGAAGCTGAACCAACGGAGCATCTGGTACTCGACCTCGGTGGCCCACAAATATCCGTTCGAATCCTCGAACGCTGGATCGTCCGTCTCCAAGGTGCGATGGGCCATACCCGCCACGGTCAGACGGATGTCGGGAGAGCGACCGTCGAACGGACGTGGATGCCAAGCGATACGCGCCAAACTCGTGTTGAACTCCGCGCTGACCGCCGCCATCTTGCCCGTGCCGCGTCCCGCGTTTCCGAGGTAGGTGCCGAGGATGTCCTGAGCGCCCTTCGAATACTTGACGCCCCACCAGATCGCATCGTGGACGGACTTCGCGTCCTCGAGGTCCCAGTATCCACCGCTGATGCCGAAGTGTCCCCAGGGGACACCGTACCAATGGCCTTCGATGGCGGCGACGTCCATTCGACCGTCTCGAGCTCCGCTTTCCGGGGCGAGGTAGACCCGTTCGTCCGTACCGCGAGCGCCTGCGTAATGGAGGCGGAGGCTGTACTTGCCGGCGTAGTTGAGGCCGGTGTGCCCATGCACGGCGATGGTCGAGACGCCCGTTTCCGTCCAGCCATTCCAGTTGCCCCGGGGGAAATCCTCGGGAATGCCAGGCACACCCATGATTCCCGCGGCCGCAGTCAGCTTGAGCTTCGAGCTCGCGTTGTATTCGAAGTGGGTCGTTTCGCCGTAGCCGCGGAGCGCGATGAGGGGACCGAATTGCCCCCAGCCCCATTGACCCGGACCAGCATAGTTTTCGATGAAGGCGCCCATGATGGCGCGGACCCGCAGCTTACCGAAGGGGTTGGGCGAGACCGTGATGTACGCCTGGCCCCATTGGGGACCGTTGACCACGTTCTGATACCCCTCGTACTCACGACCGCCGGCGAAGGCGTTGTAGTTGATCGTCGCGTTCACCATCGGCGTCCCGTAGGTGATGAACAGGCTGAGTTCGCCCTGACGCCAGAAGGGTGCGCGTCCGGCGATGAGCGGAGGGGTGTGGATGATTGGGCTACCGTAATCGTCGCCCGCGTCCTCGGGGCGGCGGCCGATCCCAGCAGTGAGCCATGCGGCGAGGTTTCCACTGATGACGAGAGACGCATCTTCAGGTCCCAAAGGAGTTCCGAACGAAGGCGCACGCGCTCCGGCGGCCGGACCAGCGTGCGGCGCGTCAGGAGCAAGTCCAAGACCAGCAGGGCGCCTCGAACCGGGGACCCATGCAGCCTCGGCGAGTTCGGGTTCTTGGGCACGACTCTCGTCGGAGGACGTTTCGACGGGCGTAGTCGCCTCGTCTTCGCTGACCGCTGGGGCGTCGCCGGCTTCATCGTCGTCCGCTTCTGCTCCAGTTGTTTCGATCTTCGGCGGGTCGTCGTCCGCGTTCGGTTCGACTTCTGAAGGCTGCTCATCCGCGCCTTCGTTTTCGCTTGGTTCTTCCGGCTCAGCTCCATCCGTGGCGGTGTCTGCAGCGGTCTCCGGCTCTTCCTCCGCGTCGTCGGGTGCGGCCGCCGGCTCTCCCGGATCGGGTGCCTCTGGTTGCGCATCCTCCTGGGATGATGGGTCTTCGGGTGCCGCCTGAGCCCATGCCGTCGTCTCGAGAAGCAGAAGCGTTGACAGCGAAAGAGCGGGGAGCACGCGAGCTCTGGTAATCCGGTGAGCCACGAAAGTGCGCTGAGCTTCGTTCAAGCGGCGCGCCCTCGCAAGAGGTCGGACTCATGATTTTATAAAATATCTCCGGTCAAGGTTTGCGCCCGGGAATCGTCCGAGCCGTGGAGCATGGCCCCGCGGGGTACCTCAGTGAGGAATCGCAACGCTCGCGGCATTCGATTCGTCGATGCCGTCTTCAGGGATCTCGAGGCCATGAGAAATCATCATGAAGTTCAGAATCGCCCAGTACTCGTCGGCTTCGAGGGAGCCCGCATCGCGCATCGGCTTGGGCATCCGCGTGCTGATGTAGCGGTAAACGTCCGCTGATGTTTGAAACGGATCGCGCGCAGCTGCCCCCGTCACTTGAGTGAGTCGTTGGGTGCGGACCTGGCCAGGGTTCGACAGCTGGGGGTTTCCCGCCGCTGCTTGCTCATCAGGGTAGAGCGGCAGAGCGCCCGAGCCCATGATGGGGGGGCCGCCCGTCAACCCTTGACCGCGATCTCCGTGACAAGATGCGCAATGCTGAGCAAACAGACGGGCACCCTCGGGGGCGCGGCTCTTGGCTTGGCTGAGGTGCGGATCGATCGCGCCCATCTGAGTCGAGGAGCAAGCCTCGAGCAATAGGACGGGGATCACGAGGGCACTGGCCGAAAGAGCGTGGAGGAGGGAGCGAGAAAGCTTCATGCGAGATTCCTGGGGGAAGTTCATGACCATTTTATAGGGAGTCGAAGTCAGACCGAAGAGATAGGGAGCGGCCTCGTATTTCGTAGGGATGAGAGAGACGCGGATGCGAGCAACGTCATCTCGGTCGACGCCTGGGGCGCATTGGGCTCTATTTTTCGACGGCGATATTGTCCAGGAAGATGTCGAATTTCTTGGGCTGCCCCGACCAGGTGCTCAGATCGATTTCCCATGTCGTGCCCGGATCGAACTCTTCCTTGGCAAACTCACCCAAGGGGATTTCGACTTTGTGCCATTCTCCGTTCAGCACGTCTGGGGCGTAGTTCTTGATGGTCACGGCCTCGCTGTCCTTCTTCCCCTTGCTGCAACGGAGGGCGACATTGAGGGCGCCTGCGTCGGGTGCCAGCTCTTCCGAATCCGATTTCACCTTGATCTCGAAGGTGAGCTTGCCGTAGCCGCTGATGTCGATGCCCCCGTCTTCGGGCCACCACCCGATGAAGTTCCATCCGCCACCGATCCAACCGTCTCCTTCTCCGTGGAAGTGTAGCGCCGTCGAGTCGTCGACACCTTTGCCCGGCGCGGGTGCGAGCGTGCCCTTACACCCAGGCTTCTTGTCGCAGTCCGCCCAACCCTTGGCTCCGTCGCCCGCGCCTTCCCCGTCCCACAACATGTACTTGTCGCCAGCCGGTGCGACGGCGCTCGCTGCGCTCGTTCCGGCTGCTGCAGTGCCCTCTCCACCCCCGCCCGGCGTCGCTGGGACCCCGCAGTTGCAGGGGGGACAGATACATCCGTTCAGTGTCAAGGCGCCCAAAAAGCAGGTAGGGGCGAATATTGTACATTTTATAAAAAATAACCGATGCATCAGCGAGGACCTCCGGGCGCAGAGATTCGACTGTTCCATTCGGTGTGTCAACACATCTATCGCCTGTTAAAAGCACGTCCACTCATGAACTCGATCTCCGACACATCGCCCGAGCAACCTACCACGCCGGGTGAAGATCGGATTCAGAGTTTGGTTGCCACGATGACGCTCGACGAGAAGATCGAATGTCTGTCCACTCGACCGAAGCTCGAACGATTGGGCATCGAGTTCAGCGGGCATGTCGAAGGTCTTCACGGACTTGCGCTCGGTGGTCCAGGAAAGTGGGGTGGGGACGATCCGATCACGACGACGACGTTCCCTCAGGCGATCGGTCTCGCGCAAAGTTGGAATCCGGATCTGATCCAACGAATTGCGGAAGTCGAAGCGACCGAGGCGCGCTACGCTTTTCATCACCTCGGGCGCGGTGGGCTCGTCGTTCGCGCGCCCAATGCGGATCTTGCGCGGGACCCTCGCTGGGGGCGGACGGAGGAAAGCTTCGGTGAAGATCCTCATCTAGTCGGCACGCTCTCCGCAGCCTTCGTGAGAGGCCTGCAAGGCTCCGATGCCGCATGTTTCAAGGCAGCTGCTCTTCTCAAGCATTTTCTCGCCAACAGCACCGAGGACGGACGCCTCGATACGTCGGCCGAGATCGATGAGAAGATGCTGCGCGAGTACTACGCATGGCCGTTCGAGCACGCGGTGCGTGCCGCGGGAGCGACGTGCTTCATGGCGGCCTACAACGCCGTAAATTCGGTCCCCTGCACGGTGCACGAGTTGCTCGGGGTGACACGTAGAGAGTGGGGCGTCGACGGAATCATTTGCACCGACGCCTTTGCGCTCGAGATGCTCAAGACGAAGCACCACTACTTCGACGACCTCGAAGTGGCCGCGGCGGCGTGCATCAAGGCGGGCATCACTCAGTTCCTCGACGACTACGAGGGCTCCGTACGAGGCGCGCTGGAGCGACAGCTCGTGACGGAGAAAGAGATCGAGGGTGCCGTCGTCTACAATCTCCGCACCATGTCGCGGCTTGGGCTTCTCGACCCGCAGCCATCATTTTCTCATGCGACCTTCGATGCGTCGAGGGGGGAGCCTTGGACGTGGGAGGAGCACCGGGCGTTGGCTCGCCGAGCGGCAAGCGAGTCCATCGTCCTTCTGAAGAACGAAGGGCAGCTCCTCCCCCTCGATGAGAAGGAGATCCGCACGATCGCCGTCATCGGCCCCTATGCCGACCGGGTCCTACACGACTGGTACAGTGGGACACCTCCCTATTCGATTTCGCCTCTCGACGGGATCAAAGAGCGCTTTGGCGACGGTGTCGAGATCCTCACGTCCCTTTCCAACGATACGAGCCAGGCTATCTACGTGGCGAAGCGCGCGGACGTGTGCATCGTTTGTGTCGGCAATCAGCCGACCGGGGACGCTGGCTGGGGTGAGGTCACACGGGCAAGCTACGGCAAGGAGGAGGTCGATCGGAAGAGCTTGACTCTCGAGGACGAGAAGATCGTCGAAGAGGTCTATTCTGCGAATCCGAAGACGGTGCTCATCCTTCACAGCAGCTTCCCCTACGCGATTCAGTGGTCGCAAGACAATGTGCCCGCTATCTTGCACGTACCACACAGTGGTCAGGAACTGGGTCGCGGTCTAGCGGCGGTCCTTTCCGGAGATGCAGGCCCAGGGGGGCGGCTCGTCATGACTTGGCCGAAGTCCATCGACGATCTTCCGCCGATGATGGATTTCGATCTGCGAAGTGGCAGGACTTACATGTACTCGGACAAGGAACCATTGTACCCGTTCGGCTACGGGCTCACTTACACGACGTTTTCGTACGGAGCCATCGAGCTAAGCTCAAGCGAGCTTAGCCCGAGCGCTCCGCTTCACGTCGCGATCGACGTGACGAACACTGGCGAACGGGCGGGCGACGCGGTTGTCCAGATGTATGTGAGCCGTCCGGGAAGCCAGCGCTTCGAAGCGAAAAAGGTGTTGCGCGGTTTCACTCGGGTTGCGGTGGCTCGAGGCGCCACCGAGCGGGTCGAATTCGTTTTGCGAGCCACGGATCTCCATCACTGGGACGTGGAGGACGGCGGCTGGCAATTGGAACGAGGTGAGGTGACGGTCCTCTTGGGAACGTCGGCCGCCGATGTCATCGCCGAAAAGGCGATCTCGGTCATTTGATAGGTAGAAGATAGAGTATGCGTTTTGGAAATGGTGCCTGGGCGATGATGCCCGACGTGATCCCTACTTACCCGGTGCGTGTCGACGCGGTGGAAGAACACACGAGTGCCGTCGTTTTGCATGTTTCGAGCGTCGCCCACAAGGAGCGCTGGGCGACCCTCGAAGGCCACATGTTCACCGTTCGCGTGACGACGCCGGCGGAAAATGTTCTTCGGGTTCAGGTCACTCACCACAAGGGGCGACGTCGGCCGAGGCTTGCATTCGATTTGGCGGAGGCTCCGCAGCCGCTCGAAGTCGAAAGGTCGGCTGAAGTGGTGACCGTGACCTCGGGATCGCTGGCTTTGCGCATCGATCTGGAGCCGTGGGGTCTGTCGTTCGTCGACACGAAAACCGGCGCGGTCGTGACCAAGAGTCCGGTGAAGGCGATGGGCCTCATGGAAAAGGCGGGACACGGCACCTTCATGCGGGAACAACTGACTCTCGATGTTGGCGAGTACGTGTATGGTCTCGGAGAACGGTTTTCGGCCTTCTGCAAGAACGGTCAGACCGTCGACATGTGGAACGCCGATTGTGGGACTTGTTCGGACAAGGGCTACAAGGACGTTCCCTTTTACATGACGAGCAAGGGATACGGAGTCTTCGTCAATACTCCGGCCCGCGTTTCGTTCGAAGTCGCCACCGAACAGGTCGAAAGGGCTCAGTTCGGCGTACCGGGCGAAGACCTGGACTACTTCGTGATCCTCGGACCAACACCCAAACAGGTGCTCGATCGCCTAGGAGCTCTTTCCGGTCGGCCCGCGCTTCCGCCGCTCTGGTCTTTTGGTCTGTGGCTGACGACCTCGTTTACCACCGACTACGACGAGAAGACGGTGACCGAGCAAATCGAAGGGATGGCGTCGCGTGAGCTACCGTTGCACGTTTTCCATTTCGATTGCTTTTGGATGAAGGGCCATCATTGGTGCAACTTCGAGTGGGACGCTGACGTGTTTCCCGACCCGGAGGGGATGTTGAAGCGCCTCAAAGAGAAGGGCCTTCGCATCTGTGTGTGGATCAACCCATACATTGGCGAGCGTTCTCACTTGTTCGACGAGGGGCTCGAGCGCGGATACCTGCTCAATCGTCCCAACGGGGACGTCTACCAACGCCACAAGTGGCAAGCGGGAATGGCGTACGTCGACTTCACGAACCCCGAGGCCAAGAAGTGGTACCAGGACAAGCTTCGACGCCTCATCAGGATGGGCGTCGACTCGTTCAAGACGGATTTCGGCGAAGAAATCCCTACGGACGTCGCATATCACGACGGATCGAATCCGGACGAGATGCACAACTACTATACTTACATCTACAACAAAGCCGTGTTCGAGCTCCTCGAAGAGGAGCTCGGCAAGGGTGAGGCGCTGTTGTTTGCTCGTTCCGCGACCGCAACCTGCCAACGGTTCCCCGTGCATTGGGGCGGAGATTGCTACGGTACCTACGAATCGATGGCGGAAAGTCTTCGCGGAGGGCTGTCGCTTTCTCTTTCCGGCTTCGGATATTGGAGTCACGATATCGGCGGATTCGAGAGCAAGGCGAGTGCGGCGGTGTACAAGCGCTGGGTCGCGTTCGGGCTCATGTCCTCACACAGTCGTCTTCACGGAAGCACTTCGTATCGGGTGCCTTGGCTCTACGACGAGGAGGCGTCCCCCGTCCTGCAACACTTCACCCGGCTCAAGTGCCGCCTGATGCCGTATTTGTGGCAAGCGGCGCACGAGGCCCACCTCACGAACGCACCCATGATGCGGCCGATGGTTCTCGAGTTCCCGGAGGATCCCACCTGTCGGACGCTCGATCGTCAGTACATGCTCGGAGACGCTTTGCTCGTCGCACCGGTCTTCCACGATTCGAAGACCGAATACTACCTCCCACCAGGCGCGTGGACGCACCTTCTCACGGGAGAGGTTCGAGAAGGCGGAACTTGGTGCTTCGAGCAGCAAAGCTTCTTCGAGATGCCCCTCTGGCTCCGACAAGACGCCGTGGTTGCCTGGGGGACGGCAAAGGACACGCCCGAATACGACCACAGAAAGGGGGTCCGTTTCCTCTTGGGTCGGATCAGCGCGACGCAGAAGAAGTCTGTCGAGGTGCAGAGCCCAAGACAGGCCGGAGGTGATGGGGCTTCCCACCGTTTCGACATCGAAGCGAGCAGAGGTCGTGTTTCGGTGACGAGTGCCGATGAGCAGCATGACTTCGAGATCCATCTGCCGTGGGCGAGCACCGTCTCGGATATCGAAGGGGGACAGCTCGTCCAGATTGCAGCAATGGAGGGCGAAAGTCCGGTCTGTCTTTCGGGGATCGTCGTTCGCGCGAGCTCCAGTCGACTTTCGTTTTCCTACTCCTGAGCCCGGAAGCTCCCACGTAGACAAAGTATGCCGAACATCGGAAAACCTCACGAATCGGGACGCCGCGAGTTTCTGAACACGCTCGGGGCGGGAGCGGCGGGGCTCGTCGTCGGCGCCTGCGGGAAGTGCACATCCATCCGAAAGTCGAAGGGCGCGGCTTCAAACGCCCAGCAAACAGCCGCGGTGCTTCCCGCATATCATCCGATGGAGCTCATCGAGCCCGATATTCGCGGAGACGGTGGTCCCATCCCTGATGGGTTCATTCGCTATCCCATGGAAAACTTCCGTAGAGTCGTGGGCTCCAAACCCGGTCGCGGCGGACGGACGATTTCTGCAAAGATGGCGGTCTGGGGGCCGACTCCGCCGCCCCTGGAACGCAACGCTTTCGTGCAAGCGGTCAACCAGGAGCTTGGCGTGACGGTGAACCCCACCGCCATCGACGGGATGAACTTCGGCAACAAGCTAAGCGCCATCCTTGGAGCGCGCGATGTTCCGGACATCATCAGCGTTCCCACGTGGGAGGTGGACAAGATCCCGAGAATTTCCCTCGCCATCGATGCGCTTTTTGCCGACTTGAGTGACCACTTGAAGGGCGAACATGTCACCGATTATCCCCTTTTGGCCACGATTCGCACGAGCGCATGGCACGACTGCGTTTGGGGAGGGAAGCTTTCGGCGATTCCTTTTCCCACTGACGGAGTCTTCCCGTGGGCAATGTTCTACAGAAAGGACATCACTGATCAGCTTGGCATCGAACTACCCACCAACGTGGACGAGCTGTATCGTTTCGGGAAGAAACAGACGAACCCCAAGCGGAGTGTTTGGGCCTTCGGGAACATGTTCGAGATGGTACAGATGTACTTCCAAGTACCTGGAATGCAGGGGGGATGGCGTCGAACCGCGGCCGGCGGACTCGAGTACAAATACGAAACGGAGGAGTACCGCCAGGCTCTCGAATTTACCGCGCGGCTTTTCCGAGAGAAGCTGGTCCACCCGGACATGGTTGCGAGCAGTGGTGCTGACGGTAACCAGCTCTTTCGATCCGGACGGATCCTCATGGCGCAGGATGGCGTCGGAGCGTGGCGCGATACCCAACGCGACCAATCGAAGATCAACCCAGACTTCAACATGCAGCCGCTGCCGTTGATTTCTTCCCCGAACGGCGATCCCGTTGCCTGGGGCAGCCAGAAGCCGATTTTCTACACCTTCGTGAAGAAGGGCCTGAGTCGAGAACGTACACAAGAGATCCTCCGCGTCCTCGATTGGTGTGCGGCCCCGTTCGGAAGCTTCGAGTGGGAGATGAACTACTACGGAGTCGAGGGGAAGCACTTCAAGCGCGCCGCCGACCATAGTCCGGTGGCGACGGACCTCGGCCGCGAAGAGATCAAGAATCAGTTTCGACTCATCAGTGGTCGCGCTCCGGTTCTCGTCGGAAGCGCAGAAGTTCCAAACTACGTGCGCGACCTCCTCGAGTACACGAAGGACGCGGTGAAGCATCTCGAAGAAGATCTCTTCGAAGGTATCAAGTTGGAAATGCCAGCAAGCTATTCGAAAATCATCACCAGCACCGAAGACAAGATCAAAGATCTCGTCCGGGGGAGGCGACCGCTCTCCGATCTCGACGAGATCGTCGAGGATTGGCGTCGCACAGGTGGGAACGAAGCTCGCGAGTTTCTGGAGAAGGCGCTTTCGGACAACGGGCGCTGAAGCGAGAAAGCTTGTCATGACCCAAAAAGCAGTCGCCCCGAATCCGGTTCCACCGACAGTCAAGCACCCGAAATCCCGGCTCACTCAGCGATCGCTGGCGGCGCGGTTTCGCAGAGATTGGCCTCTCCTTGCCATGACTGCGCCGGCCGCGGCCTTGCTCTTCGTATTTCACTACCTCCCGACGTTCGGGAACGTCATCGCCTTTCAGGATTACAATCCCTTCCTCGGTGACAATTCGTTCGAGGCGTTTTGGAATAGCAACTGGGTCGGGGTCGACAACTTCCTCATCCTTTTCGAGGACGCGGCGTTTTGGGAAGCGTTCCGCAACACTCTGGCCATCACGCTCTTTCAGCTCGTCTTCTTCTTTCCTCTTCCCATTTTCCTAGCGATCCTTCTCCACAGTGTGGCGTCGCCCAAGTGGAAGGCGTTCGTGCAGAATGTGGTCTACTTGCCGCATTTCTTCAGCTGGGTGCTGGTCATCACGTTCTTCGTCCAGATGTTGGGGGGAGCCGGCTTGTTGGCTCAGACGCTCAGAGAGAGCGGTCACGAGCCTTGGGCCATCATGAGCAATCCAGATACGTTTATCGTTCTGGTGACGGCTGAGGCCGTTTGGAAGGACGTCGGATGGGGTTCGATCGTTTTCCTCGCGGCCCTGGCAGGCATCGATCCGACCCTCTACGAAGCGGCGGCCGTCGATGGTGGCGGGAGGTGGCGCCGACTTTGGCACATCACCCTCCCAGGGCTCCGGCCGGTCATCATCCTCATGTTGATACTGCGCCTGGGGGATGCGCTCAGTGTCGGTTTTGAACAATACCTTTTGCAGCGAGAGGCGGTGGGGCGACAAGCTGCCGAAGTGCTCGATACCTACGTGTACTACCAGGCCATCATTCCGCAGCAGTGGGGCGTTGGTGCCGCCGCCGGCTTGTTCAAGGCCCTCGTCGGACTCGTCCTGATTCTAGGAGCGAATCGTCTCGCTCACGCTTTCGGTGAGCAAGGGGTGTACTCCAAGTCATGAGCGTCGCAGAAGTCACCCGCCGTCCGCGGTCTCGCCCAGCTTGGGAAGAAGCCCCCTCGCCGTTTCTTCTCGTCGGCAAAGGGACCGCTCTCGCGTTCGCGGTCCTGGCCGTTCTTTTCCCGATGTGGTCCATTCTGGTGACGAGTTTCGCATCGAGAGAGACGATAGATCTCGTGGGTGGGATGGTCGTCATTCCTCGCGAGTTCGATCCTTCCGCCTATGTGATCATCTTCTCGGGCGGACAGGTGAGTCGGGCCGTCGGCGTGAGCCTCGTGGTGACCTTCGTTGGTACCACGATCAGTTTGCTCCTGACGGTACTCGCAGCTTACGGTCTTTCGCGACCAGGGTCGCTCTTTCACCGTCAGCTGCTCTTTTATTTCCTTGTCACGTTTCTCATCTATCCGGGGCTCGTTCCAGCGTACTTGGTGGTCACCGGGTTGGGGCTCAAGGACAATCTTCTTTCCCTCATCCTGCCGACGGCCATCAGTGTGTTCAATCTCGTCGTCGTGAGATCGTTCTTCATGAACATACCCAAGGAGCTTCTCGAGAGCGCGCGCATCGACGGGGCGAGCGAATGGGGCGTTCTTTTCCGCATCGTGCTACCGCTTTCCCGCGCCGTCATCGCCGTGGTTGGGCTGTTTTACGCCGTCGGATATTGGAACGCCTATTTCAACGCCGTTCTTTACATCGACGACGGCGACCTTTGGCCCATCCAACGGGTGTTGCAGAGCTACATCCTTGCTGGGCAGTCACCAAATGTCGGTGGCGCCGCCGTCAATCTGCCGGGGGTGAGTGCGTATCCGCCGACCCTAGCGGTCAAGATGGCGGTTGTCGTCGTGACGATTCTCCCGGCCATCATCATTTATCCCTTCGTCCAGCGCAACTTCACCAAAGGCGTGATGGTCGGGGCGGTGAAGGGCTAGCCGGGCCTGCTTTTTTAGGTTCTCTTCCTCACGCGGAGAAACGCAGAAACGAAAATGATGATGATGCCGGCCGACTCGAAGATGAAGTTGAACGAGCTGCCGAAGAGTGACTGCCCGAGCATGCGATCGATGTGGTGAAACGAAGCCGCTCGCATGACTACGAACGCGACGACCAGCGTAAGACCGACGAACGGAAGGCGAAAATCCGAAAATGAACCCTTCGCGATCCTCCTTAGGAGGGTGAGCATCATCAGTCCCATCGTCCCGATCGTCACGATGAAGAGAAGCTGCACTTCTTGACGGCGGTCGTACCAGCCGTCTGCTCGCGCGAAGTAGCGCCCAATGTCGGTCATCAGCGTTTGGAGATCGAGCTGCTTGTTGACGCCGAGCAACATGAGCACGATGGAGAGGAGGAACCAGATGAGCGAACGCTTGGCGGGGAGGGGGCGACGAGTGCCGCGCTTCATCAGAACTCGCAGCAGCGCTCGAATCGTCGGTATGTACGGTCGAGGAGGACCTGCCTTTTCGGCCATCATGGCGCGGAGACACATCCAAGCCGTTGCGAAGTAGGCGAATACCGTCAGCCAGCCAGTGAATGTAGGATCGCCAATCCCTGGAGACCACTGGAGCGCGAACATCGGCGCTGCGTATAGCACGCTCACGTACTTTGCGGAGAACGGACTTCAGACCGCTTCAGACGAGGTCGGGCAGGGGTCCGGTCGCTCCAGATGGGTCGCCGAACTGCTCCATCTCGTCGGCTCCCATGAGCTTGCCAAGAGTGACGAGTAGCTGGTTGTTGTCCTTTGGGCTTGCCGTGTAGTCGACGACCCGGCCCCCTCCAAGGCCCCTGTTTCGGCCGCCCGCCAGCATGTACGGCATTCTCGTGAGGTCGTGCTGGGTCGATTCGCCAATCTCCGACCCCCAGAAAACCATCGTGTTGTCCAGCAGAGTTCCGTCGCCTTCCGGGTAGGAAGAAAGCTTGTCGAGCAGGTAGGCGAGCTGCTCGGCGTACCAGGTGTGGATCAATCCATACTCTTCGAAGCCCTGGGTCCCCTGCCAATCGTGCGAAATGGCGTGGTGGTTGCGAGATAGACCGAGAAACGGGAAGAGGTGCTCGCTTTCGGCATAGTTCCACTGGATGGTGATGATGCGCGTTTGGTCGCAGGCAAGAGCAGCCGCAGCCAAATCCATCTGGAGCTTTCCAGTGATTTCGAGGTTGTTGTCGTCGAGCACGTCGACGGAAAAATCTCCGCTCGGTGGCGCGCACGAACTCCCGCCATCGGGTGGGGTGTTCCCCGTCGTCAGGCGCTCCTCGATATCTCGAATCGATTGCAGGTGAGCTTGGAGTTTGATGCGATCCTCTGAACCCAGGCGTCCCTGTAGTCGCGCGATCTCTCGAGTCGTCAGGTCGAAGACGCTTCGCCTCTGAGCGTGCAGCTGGGAGATCTCGCCTGTGTTGCTTCCCCCTCCTTCGCCGAAGAGTGCCTGAAACACATCAGCGGGGTCTTCCCGAGGCGGGATGGGTTCATCAGCACCCCGGTAGCAAATACGGCCGCGCACCTGGGTATCGCGCACGTGGACGCCGAGCTCCAAGGTTCTAAAGCGAGTCGGTGGACTCAGAATCTGCCCGAGGTGCTGGTCCAGGGAGATGCCGGACCCCCATCCCGAGGTTGCCATGAAGCTCTGGAAAGTTCCCGTCCCGAGTGGACGCGCGGTGAGGAGTCCGCCCATCCCCCGCGCATGCTCCGACCCATTGAGGCCGCCGTTGAACCCGTTGTCTCCCACGACCGCGGGGCAATGACGGACGCCGTTGAGGAAGACGAGCTCTTGCTCGTGCGCGGCGAGTGGCGCCGTCAGTTGAGGGAAGCTCAGACCAGCGCCCGTGTCCGTCGGCCAGAACAAGGAGTTTCGTGTGCCGTTGGGCGTCGCAAAGACAACCAGGCGAGTCGGGAAAACGTTGTCCTGTGCCCGCAGCCGGTCTGCGTTTAAAAATGGAAGCGCAGCGGTGCCTGCCAGAGCACCTCGCAGGAGGTTGCGTCGTTGGATCTTCGGTTGTGCCTCGCGCATCAGAGGGCCTCCCCGCTACCGCGTCGATAAAGGAACGCCTCGGTTTGGGTGGTGCTCACCAGAAGCTCCACGAGACTACCTCCCCCACCATCGAACGCTTCTTGGAGGGGAGAGAGGGAACACGCGTCCCCGTCCTCTTCCGGGCGTCCCATCGCATACTTGAACCACTGACGCGTTACGCAATTTTCGACTTCGTCCGCTCCCGCCAGCGTCGCGATCATCTCGTGCGCGTCGGCGAACGCCCCATCTATTGCGCGTGTGGCTACGAACTCTCCCGAGAGGTCGAGAGTCCGACCTCGGTCGGTCGTACGATAGGCGCCGATGGCGTCGTAGGATTCGAAGGCAAACCCAAGCGGGTCCATCAGCCTGTGACAGCTGGCGCAGCTTGGTTCCGTGGCGTGGGCAGAGAACCGCTCCCGTGCCGTGGCGCCGTCAGCGATGTCGGGCGCTGAAAGGTCCACGTTGTCGGGCGGGGGTGGTACGTCCGTGCAGAGCAGTTTCGAGCGTACGAACTTTCCTCTCAAGACGGGCGCGGTTTGATCGGGATGCGCTTGAACCGAAAGGTAAGCCGGCAAAGTCAGAATCCCCGCGCGCTCCGTGGGTGAGAGCTCGGTCAAGGTGGGCGACTCAGCCACGCCGTAGAGCTGAGCCAATGGTCCCGTCGGCAGTCCCAGGGGCAGCGTGAGAAGCTCCGCCAGGGTCCCGCCTCGCTCGAACAACACCGATTCGATGTAGGCGCGGGCTTCGGTCCGCATCGCGTCTCTTAGGAGCTCGCTCCAGAGGGGGAACGCGACGGGATCCTTGGAAACGGACGCGAGTCGATTCAGCTCGAGCCACTGCTCGTAGAATTCGCTAGCGGCGCGACGTGCTCGCGGGTCGCCCAACATGGTGCGCGCCCGGTCGGCGACCTGGGCAGCGGAAGAGAGCTCCCCTCTTTCGGCCGCGTCCAAGAGGTCGTCATCCGGACCCGACGACCAAATGAGATAGGACAACCGCGTGGCCGTTTCGAAGCCGGAAAGACGAACCATTTCGGCCAGTGGCCGGCTGACTCCCGTGAATTCGACCCGAAACAGGAAGTGTGGCGACTGCAGAATGGTTCGCAGCATGACCTCTATGCCGTTTTCGAACGAACTGCCCAATGCGTAGGCCTCCATCAAGACGGCTAGGTCCTCTGGTTCGAGCGCTCGGCGGAAGGCGCGACGGCCGAAGTTAGACGCGAAAGCCTCGGCGCAGGCTGCTTCGCCCGAAGTAGCCGGATCACAGGGAAGTAGTGATGGGAGGCGCGTGAGCGCTTCGGTTGCTAGTTCCTCTGCGGCCTCCATGTATTTTTCCGCGTGGAGTGACGAAATCGTGAGCAAGACGGCGTTGTTCGAGAAACCGTCGGATACTTCGTCGGCCGGGAAAGAGTTCGCCGGGGTCAAGGTGGTTCCCAGGAGATCCCGAACGGTGTTGTTGTACTCGAAGCGGGTCAGCCTCCTGAGCGGGGTGGGGGGACGCTGAAGCGTCGAACAGTCGACCGTCTCACCCGTCTCCGACACGACGTTGTCCGGAGCGACTGGGTCATCTGGGGAGTCAGGACCAGTCGAATCGCCGTCGCCAGCGACGTCTCCATCTTCCGGCGCGCCGCCTCGTGCTCCCCTGTTCGCGTCGGGGTCGAGAACGTTGCATCCGAGCAGGGTCACCACACCGAACGCGGCGCTGATCAGACGCGCAAGCGATCGGTCCCCCTCTTGTTTGGCAGCTCCCACGGTGAGAGCTGGGGACCGAAGGGAGCCAACTGGTTCACGAATCTCGCATTCCGACGTTCCTCAGGTAGTAGCGAGGGAACTATCTCGTCATGTTGGAATCGAGCCGGACTTCGTCGATGCGTCGGCCTACGTCCCAGGACCCCTCGGGGTTCGACCGCGCCCTCGGGGCTAGACGGCGCACACTTCGTCGCGGCAGCGACCCGTCAGGCGTAAGCGGTTTCTCGCCCAGACATTGTAGACGCCCTCCAGACTTTGTCGCACGCCCCAAAGACGCGTTACGGAAACGAGGGCGCCAAAGCCAATCGAGTCGTACATGCGCCGGAATACCTCGACTCCACGAATACGCGTCCCGTCCGGTAGCTCAGCGTGGATTTCGTCCATGAGCGCTTGTTGAGTAAGGCCTCGCGAATTGGCATCGAAAGCGGGCGATGAGATGTCCGTAAAGAGGATGCGGTGCTGGTGATCGCGACGACGGATCATGTTCACTTCGCGAAGGCAAAGCGGACATTGTCCGTCGAAGAAGACTTCGATGTCGTGACGAAAGTGGGTCGTCGTGTCTACGTTCATCGAACGACTCCCCAGGTTCAGAGCGCGGCCTCGAGTGCGCTCGTGAGCCGTGGGCTCTCGGGCTTCACGTCGCTCGCGAACTTTTCAATCACGGATCCATCGCGCCCCACCAAGAACTTTGTGAAGTTCCACGCGACGGGGCCCTTCTCTTTCTGCAGGTACGCGTAAAGGGGGTGCGGGTCATTCGTGATGCCGACTTTCGAAAAGAGCGGGAACGTGACCTGATACCTCCCTTCGCAGAAAGTCTTGATGTCCTCGTTCGAACCCGGCTCTTGTCCACCGAAGTCGTTGCAAGGAATCCCCAAGACAGTGACACCCTGGGCCGCGTACTTCTCGTGCAGCGCTTGAAGTCCAGCGTACTGCGGCGTGAAACCACAAGCGCTGGCCACGTTTACCAATAGCAACACCTTGCCCTCGAAGGTCGAGAGGGGTGTGTCCGTTCCGTCGATCGTGCGTAGAGTGAATTCGTGGACGCTCATACGGAAAGCGTGCCCCAGGAGCTCAGTATATGCAAACCGTATACAAAATGGACGTCGTGCTTCTATCTATCCGTAAATAAAAGGAAAACGCGCCTCCGTCGAGTGCTCTCCGTCAGAAAAGGTGCACGACGATTTCCCAAATAGTATCCCCAAAGAACCCCGCCACGAGCCCGACGAGAAGCGCGCCACTCGCGCAAAGGTACAGCTGAGCTGTCGGTTCGAAAAGCGGGGGGAGTCCGAAATGGAGCGCCAGGAACGTGACTGCCGCCCCGAGGACGAACTTTGACCAGCTAAAGCTTTTACGTTTCGCGCGCCGGTCCATTGAGACGTTTCCCTTCCTCGCCAGGTGAAAAGAAAAGCGCGCGACTCATGTCGAAGTAGATCGGGACCGTCGCCTTCGCCTTGATGTGGCTGTAGCCATCAACCGAAGCGACTACGTTCTTGTGGCCGTCCGTGCTCAGAAACACATGCAGGCAATCGCCGAGCATCTGCACCTGATTGACCTTCATCTCGAGTCTCGCAGCATTGGAGCCTGCGCGGTCGTCGGGCTCGTCGCTGAGCAGCTCGGGGCGAATTCCCAGAACTACCTCTTTGTCGACCCATTCAGCAAGCGCCTTCGATGAGTTTTCCGGAATACGGAGATGACCCGTTCCCTCGTCGAAGAAGAGCGCGTCCCCATTCCGGACTACCTTGCCTTCGAGGAAGTTCATCGAGGGGCTTCCCAAAAACCCAGCAACGAAACGGTTGTCTGGTAGGTGATAGATATCGGCTGCGCTGCCAATCTGTTGAACGACACCGTCCTTCATGACGACAACGCGATCCCCGAGGGTCATCGCCTCTTCCTGGTCGTGGGTGACGTATACCGTCGTGCTGCCGAGCGTCTCGTGAAGTTCTCGGATCTCGGTCCGCATCTCGACCCTCAGTTTGGCGTCGAGGTTGCTGAGCGGCTCGTCGAACAAGAAGCACTGGGGATCGCGAACGATTGCGCGTCCTACGGCGACCCGTTGCCGCTGCCCTCCGGAGAGGGCTTTGGGCTTCCGATCCAAGAGGTGATTGATGCCCAGGATGTCAGCAGCTCGTCTGACCTTCTTCTCGATCTCCGATTTCTCCATCTTTCGGAGCTTGAGAGCGAAGGCCATGTTGTCGAACACGCTCATGTGTGGATAAAGCGCGTAGCTCTGGAAGACCATGGCGATGTCGCGGTCCTTTGGGGACACATCGTTGACGACCTTCTGTCCGATCTCGATTGTTCCGCCGGAGATGTCCTCCAGACCCGCGATCATGCGAAGAGTCGTCGACTTGCCGCAGCCCGATGGGCCGACGAGGACGATGAATTCGCCGTCTTTGATGTGCAGATTGAAGTCGTCGACCACCTTGACGTTGCCGTCGTAGATTTTGTCGACGTGTTTCAGGACGACTTCGGCCATCTTTGGGGCATCCTATCGTGGAAAGAGAAAAAGAGTGAAAAGGTGCTCAAACGAGCTCGAATTCGGCCCGCAACGATGCAGCGGAACTGCCCCCGACGAAAACTTCGAACTTGCCGCGTTCGACGACGTACTTCATGTCTCGGCCCACGAACTCGAGCTCTCGCGGTGTGAGGGTGAAATTCACCTTCTCGGATTGACCGGGTGCGAGACGGACCCGAGTCATCCCCTTGAGCTCCCTCAGGGGGCGGGTCACCGAAGCCACGAGGTCACGCACGTAGAGCTGAACGACCTCTTCGGCAAGTCGCTCTCCAGTGTTTTCGACGCGCACGCTGACTTCGACGTCGGTCCCCATGGATACCTGCCTTTGGCTGACCTCGAGTTCGCGATACTCGAACGTCGTGTAGGAAAGCCCAAAACCGAACGGGAACAATGGACTCACTTCGACGTCCAGGTAACTCGATGCGAACCCGACCGGATCCAACGGAGTGCCTTCTGGGATCCCCTGAAACTCGGTAGGCGCCGGGCGCCCCGTGTTCTTCGAAGCGTAGTAGATCGGGAGTTGTCCCACCGTGCGAGGGAAACTGACGGGAAGCCGCCCCGAGGGCGACACCTCCCCCAAGAGCACGTCGGCGAGTCCAGGTCCCGCCTGGGTACCGGGGTGCCACGCGTAGACGACGGACGATGCAGCATCGCACACCGGGCCCAAAAGCAGGGGGCGCCCCGCCATTACGATCGCGACCAGTGATGTCTTCGTTTCAGCGAGTCGCTGAAGGAGAGCCCGTTGGGCGCCGGGCAGATCGAGAAACGCTCGACACTTCGCTTCACCGCTGATGTTTGCGTCTTCCCCAAGTACGATCAGCGCCACGTCAGCCGACTCGACGGCACGAATCGCTTCGTCGAAAAGGTTCGTCTCGGGCGAACGAGCATCGATCAGACCCGGCGCATACACGAGGCGATTTTTCCCTAGGCGGTTTTCGAGTTCGCTTTTGAGGGTGACGGCTCGGTCGGGCCAAGCGTCGTAGGCCCAGCATCCGAGCTGGTTGACTTGATCGTCCGCGAGAGGCCCGATGAGCGCGACCTTTTTTTCATCGCCACGAAGCGGAAGGACGTTCTCCTCATTCTTCAAGAGAACCACGCTTTTGTGCACGGACCTGCGAGCAAGAGCGAGGTGCTCGACCGACAGCGCGACGGTCGTAGTCGGCGCTGAGACGTAGGGGCGCTCGAAGAGCCCCAGCGCTTGTTTCAGCGTGAGGATTCGGCGCACGGAGTCGTCGATGTGCGCCGACAGTTCGCTCTTCTCCGCGACGAGACCTTCGAGATGTTCACGGTAGTTCTTCGTCGCCATCTCCATGTCGAGGCCAGCAGTGAGGGTTGCGTGAGCTACCTCGCGCTCGTTGTCGCAAAGACCGTGCGCGATGAGTTCACTCGCGGAGGCCCAGTCGCTCACCACCACCCCGCCGAAGGCCCACTCTTCTTTCAGGATGCGACGCAGTAGAAGTTCGTTCGCCGTGACCGGAATCCCGTTCAAATCGTTGAACCCGCTCATCACCGTCAGCACTCCCGCCTCGACGCACGCTCGAAATGCAGCCAAATGGAGCTCTCGGAGCTGCCCCTCTGGGATCCAAGTCGAGTTGTAGTCTTTGCCCGCTTCAACGGCGCCGTAACCAGCGAAATGCTTGGCACACGCCGCCAAGCGATCCGTCGCGCTTGGGTCGTCGCCCTGAAACCCTCGCACCATTGCGGCACCCATTTGCGCACTGAGGTAGGGATCTTCGCCGGGGCTCTCAGCGATGCGCCCCCAGCGCGGCTCGCGAGTCACGTCGACCATCGGAGCGAAGGTCCAATCGGTCCCGTCCTCGACGGCTTCACGTGCGGCTGCGGCCGCCGTCTCCTCGACGAGCGATGGATCGAAAGTTGCGCTCAAGCCCAGCGGAATCGGGAAGATGGTGCGATAGCCGTGAATCACGTCACGACCGAAGACCAGCGGAATGCCGAGCCGCGTTTCTTCTACCGCCAACTTCTGAAGTGAGTTGCGGATCTCAAGCGGGGTGGCGTTGAGGAAGGAGCCCACCTGACCTCGGCGAACGGCCTGCTCCACTTCTTCTGGTTCGCCGATTCCGTAGGCGTGCTGGGTCATTTGGCCGATCTTCTCGGCGAGGGTCATCTTGCCGAGCAGTTGCTCTACGAAAGGAGATGAGGGCGGGGGGGCGGATTGCTTCATGATTTTCGGGGCTCGGACGTACCCGAGTGCTTCGTTTTATAATATATAGGCCCGGCAGTCGCTTGGCCATTGGTGGAGAGGAGCGACGATGCTAGAGCGACATGCGGTTTGACCGGTTGTCGCGATCAAATGGACACTAGAGCGCCGATTTCGAGCAGCGGGGGGCAGCAGAGCGGGCCGAAAACGCTCCCTCGGAAGAGAGTCGCGGCGTACTTCCTAGGGGTGATTTGCATGTTCGCGCTCAGCGCGTGCCTCCGCCCACCCGTGGGCCCGGACGCTGTCGTCGAATCCGACGAGACTCCCCGGGGCGACGCTGACGGTGAGTCGCCGGCTCAGGATGAGGTGGTCCCGCTCGATGTGCCTCTCTCCTTTTCCCACTCGTCCCAAGAGCTGATGGCGAAGCTGACCATTGGCTGGAACCTCGGCAATAGTCTCGATGTGCCCGAGGGTGAAACCGGGTGGGGCAATCCAGTGGTGACGCCGGAACTCCTGAAGGCAGTGCGTCGGGCCGGATTTCGATTGGTACGGGTACCCGTCACCTGGACCAAACACATGGGATCGGGTCCCGACTTCGCCCTAGACACGGACTGGATCGAGAGAGTGCGTGAGGTCGTCGGCTACGCGCACCAGGCTGGGCTCTACGCGATCATCGACATCCATCACGATGGTGCAGACGGATTCGAAGGCGCCGAATGGCTGACGTTGAATGACGCAAATGGCGAAACGACCATCGAGAACAACGCTCGCGTGAAGTCGCGATTCGTTGCCGTCTGGAAACAAATCAGCGTCGCTTTCTGGGACTTCGGCGAAGAGCTCTTGTTCGAGTCCATGAACGAAATCCACGACGGCTACGGTACGCCCGACCCGCGCCACATCGCGTTCATCAACGAACTCAATCAGACGTTCGTCAGACTCGTTCGCGCGAGTGGCAAGAACAACGAGCAGCGCCACCTGATCGTCCCCGGTTACAACACGAACATCGACCACACGATCACGGGATTCGCGCTTCCGGAAGACTCCACGCCGGGCCGTTTGACACTCTCGGTGCATTTTTACGATCCGTATCTCTTTGCTCTCCAAGCACAGACTCACACGTGGGGGGCGGGCTCCCCCGGTCGGGATGACTGGGGGCAAGAGGATCACGTCGTGTCTCAGTTCGATAGACTCCAGTCAAAGTTCATCGACCAAGGGATCCCGGTGCTCATGGGGGAGTACGGGGCCACCCACCAGAAGGGATACGAGGACTACCGACGGTACTACATGGAGTACGTGACCCAGGCCGCGGCGGTGCGGGGCATTGTGCCCGTCTATTGGGACAATGGCGGAAAGGGCAGCGGGGCTGAAAATTTCGGCCTGTTCGACCGGGGCACCGGAAAGGTCCTCCACCCGAAGGTGCTTCAGGCGATGATGCGCGCGGCTTCGACCGAAGGCTCCCTCCGGGCGATCGACCCTCCGAAACCCAGCAATTGACCGCAGGGGCCTCCCACCATGGATTTGGCGTGGTAGAGGTGATTTCGAAGTCTTTTCGTTGCGCGGCGGAGAAGACCGTATAAAATATAAAAATGTTCCGCGAAACGATGGGCGATGGGTCTCGCAGGTCTGGTTCTGTTCCCCAGGTCCAACGGCGGACCATTACCGAAGAAGTTCTGGGCCGCTTGCGAGAGCTCCTCCTCCAGGGCGTTCTCAAACCTGGCACCAGAATCGACCAGGCTGAGCTCGCCGCCAGCTTTGGCGTAAGCACCGTCCCAGTTCGGGAAGCACTGCTTCGGCTTCAATCCGCGGGCTTGGTAGAGGTTATTCCCCACCGCGGGGTCTTTGTCGCCGAGGTGTCGGTCGAGGAACTCCTGGACATCTACACCACGCGAGAACTGCTGGAAGAGCAGGCGGCGCGGCTGGCGGCGGCCAACCTGACCGAGTCCGCGGTCGGGCAGCTGGAGCAACTCGCCAATCGGATGCAAACGGCTGCCTCTCGCAAGCAGCTGGATGATCTACTCGCCCTCAACCGCGAATTCCATTTCACGATCTACCGAGCGGCGAAGCGAAGGCACCTCCTTCAACTCATCGAACAACTGTGGGACCTCAGTACACGCTACGCACACCTTCAACTGCACGCGGTTCCTGATCGCGCGTCCGAGGCACTTTACGAGATCCGCTCGATCGTTTCAGCTTGCGAACGCAAAGACGCGGACGCTCTGGGCTGGATGATTCGATACAAAGTGCATCAGACGACCGCTGGGCTTTTGCAACACATGAGCCTCCCGGACACGGCGCCCGAGTTGGGCAAGAAGGGGGCAGTATCTCCGGCGCGAGCGTCCAAACCCGTGCCCAAGACGTCGACAAAGAAGAAGACCCCGAAGACATCGAAGACCTCGAAGAAGACCGCGCCGAAGGCAGGCGCCAAGAAGGCTTCAAAATCGGCGACTGCCAAAAAGGGCCGTAAGGCGAAGGGCGGTCGTGGAACGTGAGAGCTTCCTCGATTCGGTCGCACGTCGATTAGGTCGTCCTCGTTTGCGAACGTCGCCGAGGCGTCAGAGTATCAACGTCCCCTCGCCCGTCTCCGACGCGCCTCTGGCGGCTCGTTTTGGACAGGAGCTCGAGCGGGTGGGAGCGACCTTCAGTAGGGCAGAATCCGCGGCCGACCTTCGTGCGCAACTCGTCGCCGCGATCGATGCCTCGGGCAATGCTCCTTCGGTTTCCGTGTCGCGTCGACTTCTCTCTTCAGTTGGACTGGACCTGTCCACCTCACCTGTCGACCGCTTGGTATCGTGGGGCGACCACGGTGTGTCGAATGCAGAAGAGTTTCGCGCCACGGCTCTCCGAGCTGATCTCGGAGTCACGACGGCGGTGTCGGCGGTTGCTGCCACTGGGACCCTCCTTCTTGCCGCGTCTTTGGATGCACCTCGCGCGGTCAGCCTCCTTCCGAGGCGGCACCTCGCGATTCTTCGGGAGAGCCAAATTGTCGCCGACCTACGTGAGGCCCTCTCTCTCGGATTGGCAGCGACGCCCTCTCCCTCTCAGATGCCATCGGCCCTCCTCTGCATATCCGGCCCCAGCCGAACCAGCGACATCGAGAACGACTTGAGTATTGGGGTGCACGGTCCCGAGGAAGTGCACGTCATCATCGTGAACGAGGCCCAAGGGTGAAGGTAGCTCTTTTTTCGACCTGCCTCGGGGACGAACTGTATCCCGACGTCGTCGACAGCACCGTGAACGTCTTGGAGCGGCTCGGATGCACGGTCGACGTTCCTTCGGTCTCCGTGTGCTGTGGACAGCCTGCGTACAACAGTGGGTACTTGGAGCGTGCCAAGAGCGCGGCCCAGTCGTGGCTCGAAGTGTATCAGTCGGCCGATTTCGTCGTTGCGCCCTCAGGCTCCTGTTCGGGGATGATTCACCACAATTTCCGCCGGATCTTCCGTGATGATCACGCTCGGTCGTCCGCTCTCGATCGGGTGATTGAGCGAACCTACGAGTTTTCTCAGTTTCTCGTGGAGGTCCTTGGGGTCGAGAAGCTCGATGCATCCTTTCCCTATCCGGTAACGTATCACGCCTCGTGTCATGCCACGCGCCTCTTGGGTCTCGGCCAGGCGCCAATGACCTTGCTCCGAGCCGTGTCGGACCTACAGCTCGTGCCGCTCCCTCGGGTAGAGGATTGCTGCGGCTTCGGGGGCGCATTTTCGGTCAAGCTTTCGGCAATTTCGACGGCGATCGTGGATGAAAAGGTCGATCACGTCGAAAGTACCGGGGCCCACTTCGTCACGAGCACGGATTTGGGATGCCTGATGAACATTGCAGGCCGAATGGACCGTCGTGGGGTGAGCATCGAGCCCCTCCACCTCGCAGTGCTCCTCGATCGGGCGCTAGCCTCGCGGGCAACGGGAACCTGATGGCCGAGCTCGTAGACCCCATCACGACTCTCGAAGGGCGAAGTGCGACCGCCCTCGAGAACGAGCACCTTCGCGGCGCCGTGCGATTCACCGTGGAACGCCTTCGCAACGCCAAAGCAGCAAGCACGGAGGACTTCGGCAGTTGGGAGGAGTGGCGCGAAGCCGGGAAGACGATCCGGGCTCACACCGTGGCGCACCTCGATTTCTATCTCGACCAGTTCAGCGATAACGCCAAACGTCACGGTACCGAAGTCCATTTTGCTGCCGACGCGGACGACGCGACGGAGTTGCTCCTCGACATCATCGCAAAGACCGGCGCCAAGCGCGTCGTCAAGTCCAAGTCGATGGTATCCGAGGAGCTTCACGTCAACGGCATTCTCGAGCGCGCGGGAGTCGAAGTGACCGAGACCGACCTCGGGGAGTGGATCGTTCAACTAGCCCAAGAGACGCCTTCGCATCTGATACTGCCTGCCATCCACAAGCGAAGACAGGAGATTCAGGAGCTGTTCGAGAAGGAGGGAAAGACCAGCCTTGATCCCGCAACGTCCGTTCTCGCTGGGCATGCGCGTCGGCGCTTGAGACAGAAATTCGCGGAGGCCGATCTGGGCATCACTGGTTGCAACTTCGCCATTGCAGAAACCGGCAGCGTCGCGCTTTTCACCAACGAGGGGAACGGGCGCATGGTGACCACTTTACCGCGCACTCATGTCGTGCTGATGGGTATGGAGCGCATCCTTCCTACGCTGGGCGATCTGTCGCTCATGTCCCAGCTCCTTCCTCGCAGTGCGACCGGTCAGAAGCTCACGACCTACGTGAACGTACTGACCGGGCCGCGCAGGGAGCCTGAGGCCGACGGTCCGACAGTGATGCATGTGATTGTCGTCGACAACGGGCGAAGCAAACAGCTCGGGGATCCTGTTTTCCAGGAAATTCTCCACTGCATTCGTTGTGGCGCATGCCTCAACGTTTGCCCTGTGTATCGCCACATTGGCGGTCATGCCTATGGATCCGTCTACGGGGGCCCCATCGGTGCCGTGCTCACGCCGCTGCTCGACGCGGATCCGCATGCCGCGGAACTCGCGCAAGCATCGACCCTATGCGGCGCATGTCACGAAGCCTGCCCGGTGAAGATCCCTCTTCACGACATGTTGGTCGAGCTCAGGCGGCGCAACGTGGAGCAGGGTGGAGCCAAGTTGACGGAGAGGTCGGTCTTTTCTCTCTATGGGTTCGTGTACGCCCGTCCGCGCCTCCTTTCGTTGCTTTCCCGCCTCGGTCGCCGAGTTCTTCGGATCTTGGGCCCAAGAGCTCGGCGCTTCTTGGCACGCTTCGGCGGAGGTTGGACTCACTCGCGGTCGCTCCCCGTGTTCCACGACAAATCCCATTCAGCCCGAGCGCATACGACGAGCTCTGGAGGAGCGAGTGAGAATGTTTAGACTCGACGGCAAAACCGCCATCGTCACGGGAGCAGGGTCCGGCATCGGGCGCGCCATTGCTCGTTTGCTCGCCGACCAGGGTGCTCACGTTTGGGTTTTCGACCTATCCGAGAACGCGGGTGCGCAGACCGTCGCCCTCTTGAAGGAGCGAGGATGCGCCGCGGATTACTGCGCCTGTGACGTGTCCGACGCTACTTCCGTAGCTCGAGCTTTCTCCGGGGTGGATGCGCGCGGGCAGCGGGTGGACATCCTCATCAACAACGCCGGGATTGGTCACGTGGGCACCGTCACCACGACGGACGAGGAGACATTCGATCGCTTGATGAGCGTGAACGTCAAAGGGGTCTATCTCTGCGCGCAGGCGGCTCTCGAAAGAATGGAGCGCTCCGGTGGCGGAGTGATCGTCAACATGGCGTCGATTGCATCGTTGATTGGGGTCGCCGAACGTTTCGCCTACTCGGCGACGAAGGGCGCGGTGCTAACGATGACGAAGTCCATCGCCATCGACTACATGCGGTTCGGCATCCGCTGCAACTGCATTTGTCCCGCGCGTATTCATACGCCGTTCGTCGACGACTTTCTCAGGAAGAACTACCCGGGGCACGAATCGGACAAGTTCGAGGAATTGTCTGCGTACCAACCCTTGGGTCGTATGGGCACACCCGAGGAAGTGGCGGCCCTGGCGCTTTACCTCTGCTCGGACGAATCGGCTTTCGTCACCGGGCAGGCGCTCCCGCTCGACGGCGGAGTGCTCAACCAATGACTTTGAATCAAAGGAACGAGGAGCTCGTAGCGTGAAGATTTTCAGACACGGAACCCCGGGACAGGAAAAGCTCGGACTTGCGCTCGCCGATGGGCGGCATGTCGACGCATCTTCATTCGGGAGCGACTTGACCTCCGAGTTTTTCGGAGGCGACGGCCTGGACCGTTTGGCAAATTGGGCGAAGACGTCGGCGAAGCATGCGCCTGAATTGAAGGTCGAACGTTTTGGCCCAGTGGTGCCAGCGCCGAGCAAGATCATCTGTATTGGTCTCAATTATCGGAAACATGCCGAGGAGACGGGCGCGGACATTCCGAAGCAACCCGTCATCTTCATGAAGGCAACGTCCGCCTTGAACGGACCAAACGACGACGTCTTCATTCCTCGTGGTTCCGAGAAGACCGATTGGGAAGTGGAACTCGCGGTGGTGATCGGAAAGCGAGCGAAGTACGTGAGCCCTGAAGAGGCGATGAACCATGTCGCAGGGTTCTGCGTTCACAATGATTACTCCGAGCGGGCGTTTCAGCTCGAGGAGGGGGGGCAGTGGGTCAAGGGTAAGAGCGCAGACACCTTTGCTCCCCTTGGTCCGTATCTCGTGACGCCCGATGAGGTGGACTTCGGGAATCTCGAGCTGTGGCTCTCGGTCAACGGACAAGAGAAGCAGCGCAGCAATACGGCTGACATGATTTTCGATGTGCCGACGGTGGTGAGCTGCCTGAGTCGCTACATGAGTCTCCTTCCCGGGGACGTCATCAGTACCGGGACACCTTCCGGCGTAGGCCTCGGGTTCAATCCACCCGTCTATCTGAAGCCGGGCGATACGGTCGAGTGCGGGGTCGAGGGGCTCGGAACGCAAAGACAACGTCTCGTCGTGGAGTGATCCATTGGGCGAGGGCAAGACGATGGATGCGATCGCGCAATCACTGAAGAACAGCGAGCTGTCCCAAGCCTGGTCGACGGTGAGCGCCGCGCGTCCGATTGTCTTCATCGGTGCGGGCGGGATCGTCCGCTGTGCCCACCTTCCTGCATACCAAAGGCTCGGACTGCCCGTGCTGGGACTCCATGATGCCAGGCACGAGGTGGCACAGGCCGTTGCGGCCCAGTTCGGCGTCTCGGCGACCTATCGGACTATCGAAGAGGCCGTCGAAGCCGGTCGTCGTGACGGCGCGATCTTCGACGTTGCCGTGCCTGCAGAAGCTGTGGGTCGAGTTCTGCCCATGCTGCCGGAGGAGTCGTTCGTCCTGATTCAGAAGCCACTCGGTCGTGATCTCCCGGAGGCGCGCCAGCTACTCGAGCTGTGTCGGCGAAGGCGCTTGCGGGCCGCGGTGAATTTTCAGCTCCGCTTCAGTCCCAACGTCTTGGCCCTGAAAGACGCAATCGCTCGCGGGCTTCTGGGTGAGCTCGTCCATGCCGAAGTCCGCGTCAACGTCCACACCCCGTGGGGTCTCTGGGATTTCCTCAAAGGGATCCCGCGCCACGAGATCCTTTACCACTCCATCCACTATCTCGACCTGATGCGTTCTTTGTTGGGCGATCCGAAGGGTGTCCATTGTCGGGTCACTCGCAATCCGGCCCTTCCCGAATACAGCGACACGAGTTCGACGATCATCCTGGATTACGGCGACGACCGCGGCTGCGTCGTCTCTACGTTTCATGGTCACGATTTTGGGGGACATCACGCCATGTCGCAGCTCAAAGTCGAGGGTACGTTGGGCTGTGCCGTTTTGCGGATGGGCGTGAACCTCGACTACCCCCACGGTCGGCCGGACACCTTGGAGCTTTCGGTGAAGGGGAGCGCGACCTGGCACCAAGTTCCCCTCCGTGGAGATTGGTTCGACGAAGCGTTCGAAGGGACGATGTCCAACATGCAGCGCTTCGCGAATCGTGAGGACGAGCTGCTCGTCACCTCGGTCGAGGACGCGGCACGCACCATGGCACTCGTCGAAGCCTGTTATCGGAGCAGCCAGAGCGGCGGCACTCCGCTACCCGAAGTTTTCTAGCTCGCAGCCGAGCTCATTGGATCCGGGAGATCCTCATCATGAAAATCACCAATATCGACACCTATCTCTTGCGCGTCCCCCTCAAGCAGGCGCCCATCACCGACTCTCAGACAATTGTCCACCATGTGGACTTTCTCCAAGTGGCGATACGCACCGACGAGAACATCACCGGCTTTGGGATGAACTGGAGCTACACGCCCGGTCTCCATGCTGCCCACGCTTGTCTCGAACACGACTACAAGGCACTTTTGCTTGGCCAGGATCCCAACAATCGCAAGGAACTGGTGAAGCGATGTTATCAGAGCAATCACTTCGTCGGTCGAGTGGGAGCGTCTCAAGTGGCCCTGGCGGCGATTGAGTTCGCCCTCTGGGACATTGCCTGCAAACAAAAGGAGCTTCCGCTCTGGCGCTACCTGGGCCCCGCCAAGGAAAGAGTACGTGCCTACAGCACCGATGGTGGCTGGCTCGCGGCGAGCGTGGAGCAGCTGAAGAAGGACGCCTGTGCGCTCGTGGAACGAGGGTTCGACGCCGTGAAAATCAAGCTCGGCCGTCCCGACCCGCGCGAAGACTACGAGCGAGTCGGCGCCGTTCGGAAGGCGGTCGGCCCAAACATTCGCATCATGACGGACGTCAATTGCGCCTGGACTCTCGGGACCGCGCGTCACTGGGGTCAGAAGCTCGCCGAGCATGATGTTTTCTGGCTCGAGGAACCGCTGCATCCCTTCGACAAGAAGGCGCATGCGGAGCTGGCCCGCTCGATCCCGGTGCCCATCGCCCTCGGAGAAACCGTCTACACGAAGTGGGATTTCCGCGACTTCATCGAGGCGGGAGCGGTGGACATCGTGCAAGCGGATGCGACGAAGCTTTCGGGCATCGACGAGTGGCTCGAAGTGGCCGCATTGGCATCAACCTACAACAAGCCAGTCATTCCTCACACGAACGTTCAGCAGAAGCTTCACGTCCAACTCGCCGCCGCGACGGCGGGTGTCATGATGGTCGAGAATTGCTACGAATCGATCCTCGATATTTGGGAGGAACCCATTCGTGTCATCGATGGTTACTACCAATTGCCCGAGGAGCCAGGCGTGGGCCTCAAACTCACCGACAAGGTCCTCGAGGAAACCCGTCTCGCCTGATTCCTAGTGTGGGGACGAAGCATGAGAGTCGACGCACACCAACACTTCTGGCACTACGATCCGGTCGAACTTTCGTTCGTCGATGACAGGATGCCCATTCTCAAGAGGGATTATCTCCCTTCGGATCTGAAGGGGGAGCTCGACGCGGCGGGGTTCGACGGATGTGTGGCTGTGCAGGCGCGGCAGACACTGGAGGAGACGCGTTTTTTGCTCTCTCTTGCCGACGAACATCGGTTCATTCGTGCAGTCGTGGGTTGGATCGATCTGCGCGCGCCCGATCTCGAGGAGCAGCTCGGGAACTTTTGCAGGCACCCGAGCCTTCGGGGAGTGCGCCACATCGTGCAGGCCGAACCCGACGGGTTCTTGGAAGACGAGGCATTCAGGCAGGGGGTCAGCCGTCTACCCCAGCACTCCTTGTGTTACGACATGCTCGTTTACGAGCGTCAGCTTCCCCAGGCCTGTCGGTTCATGCACGCGCTGCCGCAGGTGTCCTTCGTGCTGGATCATGTTGCCAAGCCGAATCTCATCCAGCCCGATCTCGCTGGTTTCGAGGAAAAGCTCAGGGGGGCGGCTGAACTGCCGAACGTCGTCTGCAAGCTTTCCGGGCTCGTGACCGAAGCAGATTGGGGGACGTGGACTCCCGCGCAGCTGCGTCCGTTCATCGAAGTCGCCGCGGAACTGTTTGGAGTCGATCGTTTGCTTTTCGGCTCGGATTGGCCCGTGTGTTTGCTTGCTGCCCGCTATGAGCAGGTAGTCTCCGTAGTGGACGAGTGCTTCAAGCACTTCTCTCATGGCGAACGGACGCAACTCTTCGGAGACAATGCAGTCCGTGTGTACGGAATCACCGACTGAGGAATCAGAGCTTCCATGAAGGGTCTACAGCTGGCGTTTCCTTTCACTCCTGGGCTCGTCATCCAACGAGGCCAGGAGAACCCCGTTTGGGGACGAGATCTACCCTCGTGCCGGGTGCGCCTATTCGTTGAAGGTGCTCAGGGCTTCCGGGTGGCCGAAGGTCGGTGTGACGCGGACGGCAGGTTCTCGCTGCGCTGCCCGGAGCTCCCTCCCGGAGGCCCGTACCGGTTGGTCGTCGAGGGCTCTTCGAGGTGTGCCGTCGAAGATGTTCTGTGTGGTGAAGTGTGGCTCGCTTCGGGTCAGTCGAACATGGAGTGGCCCGTAGGGGCGTCGGAGGGCGCCGATGCGGAGATCGAAAGTGCGAATGACTCCGAGCTTCGGGTCCTCAAGATCGAAAGACAGGCGTCCTGGGATCCCGAGGAGGGGGCTGAAGGCGTGTGGCTTCGGACCAACCCCGACACGGTTTCGAGTTTTGGCGCGGTAGGGTACTCCTTCGCGCGGGAGCTCCGCGATAGGCTTGGTGTTCCAATCGGGATCATCGACGCGACCTGGGGTGGAACGCCCATTGCTGCGTGGATGAGTCCAGCGGCGCTTCGCTCTGTCGATCCGACGATCGACGACGAGATGGCGACTCTACGCGCCATGCTCCCGAGCGAGAAGGAGCTTCGCAGCGAATACCAAGGAAGGCTTACCGCGTGGGAACGGAGTTCATTCCCCGCCGATCCGCCCCACACCGGGATTAGCAAGGGCTACCATCGCCCCGACTTCGACGACTCTGCCTGGGGTACTCTACGCCTTCCGACCTACTGGCAGAACCATGGGATGTCCTTCAACGGGGTTGTCTGGTTTCGACTGACCGTGGAGGTTCCCGCCGCCTGGGCAGGCAGGGAACTTTGCCTCAGTCTTGGCGCAATCGATGACTTCGACCACACTTTCTTCAACGGGGAGCTCGTTGGTTCGCACCCTCCCGGCACTCCTGAAGCGTTTCAGATACCTCGCCGCTACCGTGTGCCGGCGCCGGTCGTACGAGCGGGCGAAAACACCATCTCCGTCCGGGTGTTCGATCACTTCGGTCAAGGGGGCTTTGGAGGGCCATCGCGGGCAATGTGCTTGTACCCCCGCGCCGACCCCGAGGAGGCAATCCCATTGAATGGGACTTGGCGGGTATATCCCGAACATCCCATTCCCCTCGTACCCGCCAGTGTGTGGGCGACATGTCCTGCGCCGCCGCTTCTTCTGACCCCGCAGTACATCCCAGGCTCTCTTCATCGGGGGATGCTTCGTCCCGTCCTGCCCTACGGCGTGAGAGGATTCCTGTGGTACCAAGGCGAGTCGGACGTGGAGCGCTACGAGAAGTACGAGGCATATCAGAGGGCCTTCGTGAACGATCTCCGAACGAATTTTGGGGGCCAGCCGCTCCCCTTTTTCTTCGTCGAGCTCGCGGGCTACCGGGGCGGCCCGAGCTGGCCGCGGTTTCGCGACGCGCAACAGAAGGCTGCGATGCAGCCAGGCACTGCTCTCGTCACCGCCCGAGACATCGGAGATCCAGATGACATTCATCCTCGCAACAAGCGAGAGGTGGGTCGGCGGCTCTCACTCTTGGCGCGAGCGCTCGTCTACGACGAGAACGTCGAAGCCTTCGGACCCACTGTCGAGAGGGTTGCTCTTCACGGTTCCGAAGTCGAGATACACTTCTCGTCGCGCAGCTGTCTCCGCACGAGGGGCGGAGATGCACCTAGGGGGTTCGAGATCGCTGGCCCGGATGGGGCGTTTCATGAAGCGAACGGGATGATTGTAGAAGATACCGTTGTAGTCAGCTCGCCCGGGGTCAACGAACCCGTGCAAGTTCGCTACGCGTACTCGGATACGGGCGAAGGCGATTTGGAGAACGAGGCGGGTCTTCCCGCGCTCTCGTTCTGCAAAGACGTCCAGCCGCCTCGAGTGTCCGTGATTCCGCCAGGTCGGGGCTCTTGAGGGAGAGGTGGAGCGAGAACCTCAGGAGGTTCCGCTGATGTCAAAGAAAGGCAACTCGAGCGTAAATCGACGGCAATTGTGCCCGTCCGACCGATCGAATCGTGGCTTCTGATAATTTTATAAATTATCAAACGCCTAGCCCAGGAAGGATTCGTCATCATGCTCTCTTGCCGCTTTGCCAGGACCGCCCGCGACCTCGTGCCGGGGCTGGCCTCTTTACTCGTCGTCTTGGGATGTGCATCCGAGGCGTCACCTCCCGGTGAGGGAGCGAATCCGGGAAGCGGAGGCACTGCAGGGGCGGAATGTCCATCGAATCAGAGTCTTTGCGGTCAGGTGTGCACCGCGACGGCGATCGACAATCTCAACTGCGGTGCCTGCGGCGCATCTTGTAGCGTAGCTCAACAGTGCACCTCGGGTGCCTGCGTGTGCCGCTCGGAGACTCGGGCTTGTGGTGCGGCATGTGTTCAAGTCGTCTCCGATCCCGACAATTGTGGAGACTGCGGCACGGTATGTCCTGGCGCGCAAGTATGTTCTCTCGGAGTCTGCAGCGATTCGTGCGCCGCCAACCTCACGCAATGTGACCGAAGTTGCATCGATGCGGCCACGGATTTCGCCAACTGCGGTGCGTGTGGTGCAGCTTGCGGCATTGGACAGTCCTGCGTTGGTGGAACCTGCTCATGTCCGGCGGGCCAACAGCTGTGCGGGACTGCGTGCGTCGATGTTCAAACCAACGCGGCCCATTGTGGGGTGTGCGGAAGCGCTTGTGAGGCAGGTCAATCCTGTGTCGCTGGAGCGTGCGTCGGGGGAACGCCTACGGGCTGCGTCGCTCCCCAGGTCGACTGTGACGGGTTCTGCGTCGATACGGTCTCCGACGAGCTCAACTGCGGCTCTTGCGGCAACGACTGCGGCGATCTCACGTGTGTCGACGGTACATGCCAGGTCGGCAAAATGTGTTCCGACAAGACGGTGATCGTCGAGCCGACCATCGCCACCTTCGAGGGCTACGATGGCACGACGCCCGTGGATACATGGGGGTTTGCGTTCAATGCGGCCCCAGGCGAACCCGACGCAGTCTACAGCGGCGTGTACTCCTATAGCGATGGGATCGGCACTCACACGCTCTCCATGGCGGCCGGAAACGCTAGCGCGTTCGCGCCGCGCATCGACAACCCTTCTGCCGGCGGAGCTGGAGCCTGGGGTGGAGCCGTGGGGCTTTGGATGGGTTGCATCGATGCGAGCGCCTACCAGGGGCTGACGCTTTCGGTGAAAGGGCCCGTACCATCCGGGTTCGTCTCGGTTTCGCTTTCGATGGAGGCGACATCACCGCCCGATGAAGCGGATCCCGCGGCTGGTGGTACCTGCGAGTCAGGGTGCACGGATGCCACCGTGCAGATTCCGGTGACTTCAACCTGGACCGAGGTGCTCATCCCTTGGAGCGCATTTACCCCGGGCACGGCCAACTCAGCATCGATTCCCGTTACCGGTGACGACATCGCAGGGCTCAGCTTCAGTATCGACTTGCCGTACGTCGAGGACCCTCAAAATCCGGGTGAGTACATACCGGATACGGCTTCTTATGACTTCAGTTTCGACGATGTCATGCTGATGAGCGCCGATGAGGGATGTGAAGGCGGGTTGGCCCTCTGTGGCACGTCCTGCTTCGATACACAGACCAGCAACACCCATTGCGGGGATTGCGACAGCCCGTGTGCCGAGGCACAGACATGCACCTCTGGAGCATGTACGTGCGATGGCGGTCTCACCGCCTGTGGGGAACAGTGCGTCGACACGGGCACCGACCCGTATCACTGCGGAGATTGCAACGAGCGCTGTCTGGGGACTTGCTCTGGTGGAGAGTGCTCCAGTGGATCGTGCGGGGCGACGGATTCGTCCCCTTTCGGTTGCGAGTTCGCCTGGGGAGCCGCCGACAACACTGGGAATCGCGCTGCGTACCTCGATATCATCTCCACGTGGGTCGGTTACGAATACACGCAAGGTCGTTCGGGCGATTGCGATGGGTGCGACCTCGTCAGCCAGCTGGCGAACACGAACGCTCTCGTCGCCTTTTATGGCTATTTTATCGGCTACGCGCTGCCTGACTGCAACGTAGAGCCGAACAATCCGAACAACCTCTGCCGTGCGGGTGCAAAATACATTCGGGACAACCGTGAAGAGATCATCGACCTTTACGCGGACTACGCCCAGCAAGCGTACCAGACGAACCCGAACAAGCCCGTGGCATGGCTGCTCGAGGGCGACTTCGTGCAGTACACCTACGAAGAGCAAACCAGCCGCCTCACGATGTCGGAGCTTGGTGCCTTGGCTTCCGACATCGTCTGCGCCATCAAAGGAGCCGCCCCCAACGCTCTCGTGGCCATCAACCATTCTCCGTGGATCACCAACGAACAGGCCAACCAATTCTGGGACGCCATGCCTCTCGGAGCGATCGATTTCGTTTGGACGACCGGTACAGGCACGAACGGCGGCTACATCAATTCCCCACCCGAGGGCGCAGGCTCTTACAACGGCATGACGGCAAATTACGCCTGGCTCCACGAGAAAACCACGCTCGGGATTTTCGTGGACACGAGTTTTGGCCCCAGCCAACAGGCGGACTCCTGGTCTTCTGCGACGGCCTCCGATCTGAACGCGCGAATCTCCGAGGGAGTCATCGCCGCCAGCATCACCGATCCCCCCGGCGACTACCAAAGTCGTGTGAACACTCTCCGACCGCAACTCGGATCAGTTTGCGAATGACCCTCAAAGATGCGGCGACGTCAACCCTCGTCACAATTTCACGGACCACTTCGATGAAAATACCAGACCCTCACGCGCGCCCAATGTCGCTCTCTCGTCGTCATCTCCTGGTTTCGCTCTGTGCGGTTGCGGGCTCAATCGGCTGCGCGGCTCGTTCGCCCGCTACTACGGCGTCTGTATCCCCGTCTCCCTCCTCCGAGGACGCACCTCGCGCCTCAGGAGAGGCAGCTACGCCCAGCGTCCCCCCAAAGGATCCCTCCACCATCACGCTCGATGCCTGGACGGCGGCTTCGCGCATGGCCCCAGGTATCAACATTGGTAACACGCTCGAGAACACTGCCTCGTGGGAAACGGGATGGGGCAACCCTGTCATCACGCGCGAGTTCGTTGCCAGTCTCGCGAAGCTCGGCTTCAAGACCGTGCGTGTTCCGGTTGCGTGGGACACATATGCGGTCGACGAAAAGATTCTCCCCGAGAAGATGGCCCGCGTTGCGGAGGTAGTCGACTGGATCCTCGAGGAAGACATGTTCGCCGTAGTGAACATCCATTGGGACGGTGGCTGGATTGATTCGGGTAACCAAGAGAAGTTTCCTGAAACCTACGGCACGTTCAGCGTGGATGCGGAGCGCAAGTTCCGCTCCTATTGGCAGCAGATCGCCACTCACTTCGCCGATCGAGGGGAGAAACTCCTGTTCGAGGGTCTCAACGAGGAAACGAAGTTTTCGGGCGTCGGTTCCAAGGAAAAGGAGTACGCGACCCTTCTGCGCGTCAATCAACTCTTCGTCGACACGGTACGCAACACGGGTGGCAGAAACGCTTCGAGGCTACTGGTCGTAGCCGGCCACCACACGGATTTCGAAAAGACGGCGGATGATCTGTTCAAGCTCCCGAAGGACTCAGCCCAAGGGCGCCTTTTCATTTCGGTGCACTACTATACGCCCTGGCAATTTTGCGGTCTGGCGGAGGATGCGGATTGGGGAAAGGTCAAGCCTACGTGGGGGGCTCCCGAAGACGTGAAAGAGCAAACTAGGCTTTTTGATTTGATGGCGGAGTTCGCGAAGACGCACGACGTTCCAGTGTTCGTAGGTGAATACAACGTCACCGAGAAGCGTGAACCGGAGTCACGACTGCTTTGGCTCAAGGGGGTCACTCGCGCCGCCATGCAGCGCAAGATGGTTCCGGTGCTCTGGGACACCGGCGGGGAGGTTTCGCGCGCTGCCCCTCACGACCCAAGCGATGTGCTGGCGGCTCTGCTTCGCGAGCTCGAAGCGGGGCCGCGGTAGTTCTGGAGCCTAAGATTATATGTTATAGGACGCGACCATGAGCGCATCGACACCAGCTTTCGGCTCTTCGAGGAGAGCTCGGATTTCCTTCCTTTCGAGCATCGACGTCGTGCGGGCCACGATTTGTGGCGCGACTCTCCTTTTGACGTCGTGCCTTCGTCCTCCGGACCCCAGCACCGTCGCCGAGCAGCAGGGTGGAGCAGACGGCACGGACGCGGGGAGTTCCACGTCGAGCCGGTCCGTGCCGAGCGAGCCGTACGTTTGGAAGAACGTCGACATTCAAGGCGGTGGGTTCGTGACTGGGCTTGCATACAGCAAGGTGAAGGAGGGCATCCTCTATGCCAGGACCGACGTCGGTGGGGCGTACCGCTACGACACGACGAACAAGCGCTGGGTTCCGATGACCGACTTCGTTGGGTTCACCGATGGCGGCTACATGGGGATCGAGAGTATCGCCACGGACCCCGAGAAGGCCGACCGGGTCTACATGGCGGTTGGGATGTATACTCAAGACTGGGCCGGTCCGGGGGCGTTCATGCGCTCCGATGACCGCGGAAAGTCGTGGAAGGTCTTTCCGACCCCCTTCAAGATGGGAGGTAACGAGCTCAGCCGTTCGAACGGAGAACGCCTTGCGGTCGATCCCAACAAGCCGAGCGTGCTTTACTTTGGTTCCCGCAAGAACGGTCTCTTCAAGAGCGTCGACGAGGCGAAGTCCTGGACCGTCGTCGACAGCTTCCCTTTGAAGCCCGATACGGAGAAGGGGTTGGGCCTCGTTTTCGTCCATTTCGCGCCGGACAGCGGCAAGAAGGGCAGCGAAACACCGACCATCTACGTGGGGAGCCAAATCGACGGAAAGATCTATCAAAGCGTCGATGCAGGTAAAAGTTGGCAGCCCGTACCGAACCAACCGAAGACCGAGTTCTTGCCACGTCGGGCGGCGCTCGACAAAGATGGTACGCTCTATGTCACGTACGCGCTCGGGGACAGCCCATACGCGCTCCGGGACGGCGCCGTGTATCGCTACGACCCTAACAAGAAGACGTGGACTGATATCACTCCGCTCAAACCGAGTAAGGAGGACACCTTTGGCTATGGGGGGGTGTCCGTCGACCGCACGAAGCCGGGAACGCTCGTCGTCACGACGATGGATCGTTGGACCAAGGGAGCGGAGATCTTCCGAAGCACCGACCGCGGACAAACCTGGAAGCCCGTGATGAGCACCTTCGAGCTAGGCGCGGGAGGGGTGAAGCACATCTACCACCACAAGGACACACTAGGCCCTCCCCAGTGGATGGGCGACATCGAGATCAACCCCTTTGACGGAAACGAGGCGATGATCGTCGAGGGTGGTGGCGTGTGGGCCACATTTGACCTTGGGGTCGTGGATCAGGACAAGAAGGGTCATTGGACGTTCCACTCCAAGGGCATCGAGGAAACTGTTTCCCGCGACTTGATCAGTCCTCCTGAAGGCGCCCCCTTGCTTTCGGTTCAGCTGGATACGTGCGGATTCCGACACGACGATCTCGATAAATCACCTCACCGTGGGAACTTTCACAACCCCGCATGCGCGAGCGCTGACGACGTCGATTTCGCGGGTAAGAAGCCCAGCATGGTGGTGCGCGTCGGGACCTACCCCTGGGACGACTCGCGGCCGCCGAGAGGAGCGCTTTCCAGAGACGGGGGCGCGACCTGGGAGGGATTTGGGTCCGAACCCGCAGGAAGCGATGGGCGAGGGAGCATTGCCATCTCTGCGGATGGCTCGACGATCGTTTGGTCTCCCGTGAAGGCGCAGACGTCGTATTCGACCGATGGAGGTAAGACTTGGAAGACGTCGTCGGGGCTCCCCGAGCCGGTCGTGTCTCCCGACTGGGCACCACACAACCGTCGCGTGGTTTCTGACCGGGTGAACCCGAAGAAGTTCTACGTCTACGATGCCCTCAGTGGGACCATCCTCGTCAGTGAGGACGGTGGCAAGAGTTTCGAGGTGACTTCCAAGAGTCAACGTGCGGTCCCCGAGTACGAACTCCAGTATGCATCCATTCAAGCCGTACCAGGTATCGAGGGGGAGGTCTGGATCACGAACAAGGAGGCGCTGCGGCGCTCCAGCGATTCTGGGAAGTCGTTTCAGACGATCTCCAGCGTGGATGAGGGCTATGGGGTCGGATTCGGCAAAGCAAAGCCGGGCAAGAAATTTCCGGCAGTCTACCTCGTCGGGACGGTTGGCGGCGTCACGGGGATCTTCCGCTCGGACAACGAGGGCAAGAAATTCCTTCGCATCAACGACGACGACCACCAGTTCGGTGGGGGTACCGTGATCACCGGCGATCCCCGCGTGTATGGGCGCGTGTATTTTGCTGCTGGAGCGCGCGGAATCCTGTACGGGGAGCCGGCGGCGAAATAAAAGAAGCCCACGAGCGACTTCCCATCTGGCTCCCGTGGACAGGCACCCGGGGGCCGTGGCAAAGATCTGCCGATGTTCGAAGGGACTTTCACTGCGCTCGTCACGCCGTTCAAGAACGACGAGATTGATTTCGACGCTCTGGGTAGCCTGATCGAGGCCCAGATCGCCGCCGGAGTTGCCGGTTTGGTCCCTTGCGGCAGCACCGGAGAGTCGGCGACCCTGAGTCACGCGGAGCACGAACGTCTCATTGCGTTCACGGCGGAGAAAGTAGCCGGGCGCGTCAAAGTCATCGCTGGAACGGGGTCGAACAGTACGTCGGAAAGCATTCGCTTGACGCGTTTCGCCCGAGAAAACGGGGCCGATGGCGCCCTCCTCATCGCCCCCTATTACAACCGCCCGACCCAGGACGGTCTGTACGAGCACTTCCGAAGCGTGGGGGAGTCGGTCGACTTACCGCAACTGCTCTACAATATCCCCGGTCGGTGTGCCGTGAATATCGAAATCGAAACGGTGGCGCGCCTCGCCGAAGTCCCGAATATCGTTGGGGTGAAAGAGGCTTCGGGGTCTCTCGATCAGGTTTCACGAACCATCGAGGCCTGCGGACCTGGTTTCGACGTCCTTGCGGGAGACGACTCCCTCACTGTTCCGATGATGAGTGTTGGGGCGCGGGGCGTCATTGCAGTCGTCTCGAACCTCGTACCTACCCAGCTTCGTGACATGGTAGAAGCCGCGTTGAAGGGCGATTTCGAAAAAGCCAGGAAGCTTCACTTTCGCCTTCTTCCCCTCATGCGCGCGATGGGACTCGAGACCAATCCCATCCCCGTCAAGGGCGCACTTGGTCTGTTGGGGAAAATTTCCTCGGAGATTCGACTTCCCCTCACACCCTTGCGGGATGAGAACCGAACGAGGCTTCGGGCCGTGCTTGCCTCCCAGGGGCTCCTCTGAGGCGCATCCGCGGTTTTGCTCGCCGTCTTTCGGCTTGCGGTCTCAATGGTTTCACTACCTGCAGTAGATGCTAGCGACGACGTAGCAACAGGATTGTGTGTCCTGGCGTACGACGGGACTCTGACTCTCGAATAGGGTCACGCATCCCGACACTCCTACGTCCAAGCGAGGGAGGTCGGGACAGAGATCGGCACCCGGAGCGCCTCCGAGGCTGCCCCACCCGGCTCCAAGTAGGAGCTCCCACTCGTCGTCAACGGGGCACCACAGGCTCGGGTTGATCACGAGCTGTCCGCCCATGCCGCCGGTTCGGGACGGCGGCTCGCCCATCGATGTGCCGCCGACGTCACCATCGCCATCACCATCGCCATCACCATGAGGAGGCGGTTGATGCCCGCCGACGGACGCTCCGTAGTTCCCTCCCGAGTGTGTCTCCGCACCGCCAGCTGACTCGTCGCCGGTTGGTCGCTCCGCGCGGCCACCGCATCCAGGCGTCCAAAAAGGGGTAACCACGAGCAAGAGGAGGGTGAATCGCCCGGCGCGCATCTTCCGGCACACTAGTGCCGCGGCGTGGGCGACCCAAGTGCCTCAGCCGTTCAAATGTTCCAAAGGCCCAGTTTCATTGGAAAATATTCGAGAGCAATTTCTCGCGAGAATTCCTGCAACGGGGTCCGACGAGCGGCCGAAGCTTGGTTCATGGAGCGACGGTTCGGTTTTCGGCTGTTTTTGGCATTGGTTTGGTATTCTGTTCTGGGTCTGGTTTCGAGCGTCCCGCTTTTGGGGTGCGCGGGGAATCGAGCCGTCGCTCCGGTTACCGTCAACGTATCGAACGCGCCCGAGCTTCTGCAACAGGCACGTGAGCTTTCGAATCGTGGCGAAAGCCATAGGGCGGAACAGTACTACCTCGCCGCTTTGGATGCCGGCGGCTCTGTTGAGGAAATCTATCCTGAACTCATCGAGGTTTGCATTCGGGGAGGGCGACTTGGGCGGGCAGCCGTTCACGTGGAGGCGCGCATGCGTCAAGTACCTCACGACCTTCGATTGGTTCGACTGGCGATTTCACTGAGAGAGGCGCTTCGCCACCGAGTCGAAGCACGAGAGCTGGCGGCGCGGCTGGCTGCATCCGAATCCAAGAGCCACGCCGAAGAGCTTTTCTTGGGTGGCTACTACGAGCGCTGGGGAGAACCCGAACGAGCTCTTTTGCACTATCGGGCCTATCTAAAGCAGACAGAGGAGGCGTCGAGACCGGCCTGGGTGGAAGGGGCCGTTCGCCGGCTGGAGGCGCTGGAGACGGCGCAGCTCAGCCGTCGCCAACCCGGACTCGCAGATCAGGAGGAGAAATGAACGCTTCTTGCTCGACCCGTGACATCTTTGCGGACTTCGTCGAAGGCTTCTTTTCGCCCATCGCTACACATTTCGCCGACCCGACCGTGAGCGAGATACTCATCAATGGACCCTTCGAGATCCACGTGGAGCGTGCCGGGCGGCTCTGTCGCGTATCGGAGTCCTTCGTGAGTGAGCGACATCTTCTTTCAGCTCTCCGCGCAGTTGCTCAATACCTGGGACGCTCCTTCGACGACTTGCATCCGATTCTCGAGGGACGTCTGCCGGACGGTTCGCGAGTTCAGGCTGTGACTTCCCCCCTCGTTAGTGGCGGGCCATGCGTCGCGATTCGACGTCATCGCCTCGACAGTCTGACGTTCCAGCAGCTGCTTCAGTGGGGAGCTCTCGACGATGACACCTTGAGCTTCATCCGCCAGCTGGTGCAGTCGAAGAAGAACGTACTAGTGTCCGGTGGAACCGGGAGTGGCAAAACGTCGATGCTTCGCTGCGTTGCGTCGCTCATCAATGAAAACGAACGCATCGTCACGATCGAAGACGCCCGCGAGCTTCACTTGCAGAAGGAGCACGTGGTGGCGCTCGAGTCGCGTCCCGCAGACCCCGAAGGGAGAGGTCGAGTCAGCATTGGCGATCTCTTCGTCGCGACGCTGCGATTGCGGCCTGATCGAATCGTCATTGGTGAACTTCGTGGCGAGGAGGCGCTCGACTTGGTTCAGGCCATGACATCTGGACACGGAGGGTGTCTTTCGACGATTCACGCGTCGAGCACACTCGACGCGTTACGGCGGCTCGAGACGCTCGCCTTGTTTCGTGGAGTCGACCTTCCGCTCATGGCACTGCGGGCGCAGGTGGCTTCCGCTGTGGACGCGGTCATTCAGGTCGAACGCTGCACCAACGGTCGTCGCTGGGTGAGTGAAGTAGCCGAGGTCGGACCCCTTGGGATCGACGGGAACTACGCGACGACGACGAGGTTCTATCGCGACGAAGAAGGGATCTTGCGAAAAGCTGGAGGGGATCGTGTCTGCCGATGATGAGACGCGCTTGATGGAGGTGCGACGAGAGTCGATGCGACTCTCGTCGGGCCGGTTGGATGATGTCCGGGATGCCGAGACGCCTTGTGTCGGCGTCGCCTCGGTGGGAGACACTCATTTCGGCGAAACGCAGTCGGTGGTGCTCCCGGCCGGCGCGGGGGATGTGGAAGCATTTCGTAATCCGAATCGCCTCACTTCGGACACGACGAGCACGACCCGCGTTCGTCGCGTCCGAGCCAAGCCGATCCCTCGTCCGCTGGCGATCGCATTGGGACTGCTATTCGGGGTCGGAATGGCGGTGCTTCTGGCGCTCGGGCGAAGCACCGCCGAACCCGGTGCGCCGGCGCCGTCGATGCACGCCGCCGTCGTGGTCGCTGCGCGGACATCCGATCACGAGGGGCTCGTGGAGGTTCCGGTCCAGGTCCAAAACCACGTCGTCATGACGGATGAAGTCGGAGAGGCTCGTTTCCCCGAAGTCGACCTCCGAGGCGGACTTTCCGTGCGCGCGCGTTGTCCTGATGGATACGCGGGACGCGATCTCGTCAGAGAGATTCCTGCCTCCGTCTCACGGGAAACGGCGCGCTGGGAGTTCCAGCTCGTGTGCCAGCCGGATTTCGTCGACGTCGCCGTTCTTGTCGAGACGACGGGCTGCGGCGAAGTGCAGATTTGGATGGACGGGGTCGAAAGCGGTACGACCCAAGAAGGAAGGTTACTCCTGGTTCGGCGGATTCATCAGGACGAGGTCGTCGAAGTCCGCGCCAAGGCCATGAAGACGCCGTGCGAAATGGAGAGCGTTCGACATGTTTCGCTGTCTACCCGTCAGTCCCAAGCGAACGTCGAGTTCGTCGGCGCGCCTATCCGCGTCGGAGCGCCAAGATCCCGCAGAGCAATTTCTCCAGCATCTTCGCGCCCCTACCGACTCTGACGGACTGCCTGGACGAAGCCGTCCTTTTCAGCCAAGGTTAAGCGAAACATTCGCCTGCGCGTGATCGTATTGTCGTTGATGCCCTTGCTTCGAAAGCTCGTTTTCATCGTTTCTGCTTTGACCCTCGCGAGCTGCTCGCGCGAGTCGACTCAGCCGTCAGGCCACGCCGCTGCCGAGAACGCTGTTCATGCACCGGGAACCAAGCGACCTGAGCCGATTCCGATGTCCGTGAAGGCGTCGGGACAGCTCGGTCCCGGACGCGGAACGCTGATCGTCGACATCAAGGCACCTGAGGGAGCCGAACTGACGGAGGGAGCGCCGTTCCGCGTCAGCGCCAAGGGTGCCGATCTGACCTTCCCCAAGGAGATCGATACCAAGCTCGACCTCGCGGATCTGCCGGTGCGACTGCCTCTCGATGTTGCCGACGGGGCACAGGGACCGGTCGAGCTCGATCTCACCTACTATTATTGTTCGAAGGGCGATGACGGATCCTGTCGGCCCGAGAGGGCGAAGCTCAGCGTCGAGATCGACATGAGCGGCGGCGGAGAAGGCGGAGAGGCGCACCTCATTCATCAGCCCTCGGCCTGAGCCCAGGGTCGGGCCCGAGCCTCCTCGCGGGGTGGGTGGGGTTGTGCCATCTACGATCCCCTGAATCTTTGATTTCTTATGAAACTTGGCACGACTGTGCCGTGTGGCTCACTTTCGAAGCTGGCACACCTGGCACAGACCAAGTGAGGTCAGTGTGCCGCCCGCCCGGCTCTCACTGCAGATCTGCGCCGACCGCCGAATCCCCCGGAAATGGCCACGAATCCAGCAGAAATGAAGAGGTTCTACGAGTGCGGTGCCGAGAGGATGTCGTGCTATGAGCCCCGCCACCCATGCTTGTCTCCTATCGATGGCTCTGTGAGCTTCTTCCCGATTGTGATCTCGAACCCGACCAGGTCGAAGAGGCACTGACCGCGGTCGGTCTCGCGGTGGACGGGACGTTCGACCATGGCGAAGCCCTTCGCAATGTGGTGCTTGCCGAGGTCCTCAGGATCGAGGCCCATCCCAGCCGCGAGAGCTTGAGGCTCGTGACCATCCGCGCACGCGGCAAGGAGACGATGCCGACTTATGGCTCCATTCCGCCAAAGCTCGCCGAGCAGAGGCTACCCGAGGAACTGACTGTCGTGTGCGGAGCCAAGAACGTCCCTGAGCCCGGCGGCATGGTCGTCTTTGCGGGACTCGGAACGAAACTTCCGGGGGTCGACTTCGTCCTGAGCTCCCGCAAGATCGGTGGCATCGTCAGTGAAGGGATGCTCTGCAGCGAGTCCGAGCTCGGGCTGGCTGATTCCAGCGAGGGGATCTTGACCTACGAGCCGGGTGCTTTTCAACCTGGGACTCGATTCTTGGACGCCTTTCCCGAGGCGCGCGACGTCATTTACGAACTGGACGTGACTCCCAATCGCCCGGATGCTCTCGGTCACGTTGGTGTCGCTCGCGACATGAGCGCGTTCTTCGAGTGTGACTTGGTCGTTCCCGAGACGACGGGGTTCGTCGAGACGGGAGAACCAAGCGCGACGGGAGTTTCGGTCAAGAACGAAGCCAAGGACCGGTGCGCCAAGTACGGTGCGGCCGTCGTGCGCGACGTGAAGATTGCGCCATCTCCCGACTTCATGCGTTGGCGCCTGCACCGCCTCGGAATTCGGCCGATTTCCAACGTAGTAGATGTGACGAACTGGCTCCTCCTCGAGTACGGGCAACCTCTGCACGCGTTCGATTTGAGTACCGTGCGAGGCGGACAGATCGTCGTGCGGCAGGCCAAGGACGCCGAGAAGATGGAGACGCTTGACGGCATCGAGAGGGAGCTCACGTCGGACGACCTTCTCATCTGCGACGCAAAGGGTCCCACGGCCTTGGCAGGGATCATGGGTGGGGCAAACAGCGAAATCGCGAGCACCACGAGGGACGTGCTGCTCGAATGCGCCTACTTCAACCCCCAGGGGGTGCGGCGGACCGCTCGCCGACAGGGTATGCATACCGAATCGAGTCACCGATTCGAGCGGGGGACGGATCACGGAGTCACCGAAGCGGTCCTGGACCGTGCGCGCCTTTTGCTATCTCGACTGGCCGGAGGCAAGGTCGCTCCCGGTACGGTGCGTGCCGATGGCGCCAAGATCGAGGTGCCGAGCATCGAGCTTCATGGCACCCGCATCGACAACTTGCTCGGTGTGCGCGTTCCTTTCAAAGAGGCAACGACGATTCTTCAGCGATTGGGTCTCCGGATCGAGTTTCTCGCCGACACCGACGCGGGCAGCGTTGCGCGGATTCGCGGGGCAAGCCATCGTCCTGACATTTCCATTCAGGAAGACTTGATCGAGGAAATCGCTCGCATTCGAGGGCTCGACAACATCCCCACCGTTTTGCCCGCCATTCCACCTCAAGCACCAAGAACGTCGGGGGAACTCGAGCGGGAGGCCGCGCGCACGGCTGTCGCCCTCGGGCTTTCCGAGGCCCTTCTGCACGCGTTCGTTTCCGAGGCGGATCTCGAAGCCGTATCCGCGCCTGCCAGTGTCGTCACGCTGAGCAATCCTCTGAGCGCCGATCGCTCGGTTCTCCGAACCTCTTTGGCCCCCGGCCTGCTCGAATCGCTCCGGCGATGTCGTCGTCGCGGCGAACGCCAGGTGCAGCTCTTTTCCGTGGGAGCAATCTTCCTCCCCCCTCGCGGTGATTATCCGGCCAGCGCGGCGCGCGTGCGCATGAAGCAGGACGAAGGAAAGCTACCCTACGAGCAGCCTACGTTCGCCGCCATTTTGGCCGGTCCTCGTTCCGAGCATCTGACTCTCAAGCCGGGCGAGTTCGACATCTACGACGCCAAGGCAGTCGCGGTCGAAATGGTCGAGAGGCTCACTCGTCGCCGCGCCGAGGTGCGATATCTCGGGAAAACTCAGCGTACCGCACATCTCCACCCTCGCGGAGCTGCGCTCGTCGAGGTGGACGGAACCGAGGTCGGGATCTTCGGACCCCTCCATCCCGATGTCGTCGAGAGGCTCGATCTCGATGGTGGTGCACTTCTCGTGGAGCTGAACCTCGCTACCATCGAAGCATTGGGGAAGGTCACGCCGCGCTACAAGCGCATCCCCAAGCTGCCGGCCATCACCCGCGACTTGTCATTGGTGGTGAAGGACAGCGCAAGCGCTCGTGACATAGCGAGAGCAATTCAGCACGCCGCTGGAGAACTCTGCGAATCCGTCGAGGTGGCGGCCGAGTTCCGCGGTGGCTCGGTACCGGAAGGCCACCGGTCTCTGACGTTTCGGGTCGTCTACCGAGATCCCAAGGCTCGCACCGCTCCGGACGAAGCCCGCACGCTGACGGATCAGGACGTCGAACCCATTCAACAAGCCGCCCTCGAGAAGACCAGTCGAGATTTTGGAGCGACGCTGCGTGGATGAGCGCTCCGTCTTCGTGCGATCGGTCGCTCGTGTCTTCGTCGTCTCGAGTTTGACGGCGTCTTCGACCTACGCACAGGCCGACGTTGAGTCAGAGGGTGAGTCCGACGAGACGACGGCTACCGAGTCTGTGGGGGAGAGTGATTCGGAGGAGTCGACGAGCGATTCTCCGCAAGAGCCTTCGGTGGAGATGGAGGGGAACGGCGACGTGGAGGAGTCGTCCGTGAAGGCCGAGAACCGAGACCGCGAGCCCCCCGAGCCAGCTTCCGGAGAGGGCTCGGACGAAGAAGACGAACTCGGAACCGAAGAGGATCCCAACGTACAGCGCCCGCAATCGGGTGAGCCGGCGTTGACCGATGCGTCTGGGACGGCTCCCCTCGAAGACCAGACGGACTGGCTCAAGTGGCCCTTCTCCAAGAGAAACCAAGAGTACCCGCGGCAATCGGAGCCCCATCGATGGGCAAGCCTCGGTGGCTTCGTCGGTTGGGTGCACCGGAGCAGCGGTTCGGATGCGATCAAGTACCGACCGGGAATCGCATGGGGCGGGTATCTCCGTCCTGAACTCGTGTCGTGGATGGGCCTCAGGCTCTTTTACCGTGAGGAAAGGATCCCCGCCGAGGTAGAAGCGGGCGCGTTCGACTACGGTGACGACAGCTACGAGGACGAGTTCGAACAACCCGATCTACAGCTCTTGAATCTCGGTGCCCGTCTCGAGCCGACGCTCGTTCTTCACCCGAGAGTCCGCCTGCGGGGGATCGCGGGCTGGTCATGGCTGTGGTTCAGGGCTCCGTACCCCAGGTCGGACGACTTCGAGCTCAAGCGCACCTTTCGTCAAGCGGTGCAGATGGACTTCAGCTTCGGTCTTGGCGCCTCGCTCGACATCATCCAAAACTGGATCGATGTCAGTATCGACTCTACCTACAGCCTTCCGGCGGGTCGAACCGGAAGTGCATACGAACCCGCCCAAATCGTACGGGACGGAAGCATTCGCTACATCGCTCCCCTCCCCGAGCTGCAAAACTCCCTCGACGTGCTGATTTCCCTCGGGGTCATCTTGTGAAGGAAAAACGAGCGGTGGTACGGCGCTCGAGCCTCGCCGCAGCGGTTCTCCTCGGGACGCTTGGCTGTAGTTCGAGACTTCCTGGCCCGACCGAGTGCGAAGCGATGGCGGTTCGACTTCTCGGCGAGACCTCGCGACAGATCAGCAGCAGCCCCGCAAAATCGCGTTTCTTGACCATCGTGACGCATGGTTGTTTGACGACACCTTTCGACCATCAGGCGGTGCGTTGTGTCAGTGAGACGAGAAACCTTCGTCGCTGTATGGATGAGCTGTCGTGGAGGATCCCTGACCGAAAGGAATCCGTGCAAAGGTTCATGACGCGCGCTCTCGAACGGTAAACCAACGCCGACGAGAGAGGTTGTGCTTGAGCCGGATTCGCAGAGCCGGTCGCGCCGAGGCTACATGTCACGCGCAGACCGCGTGTGCGCCAGCACATCTCACGTTCGAGATGTGCCTTGGTCGTCGCTCTCTTCGACTTCGGACGAACCCGGTTCGGGTCGTGCCCGGCCGAGTTCGGATTGTGTCGGGTCACCAGGGGCCTCGGCCCGGACTTTGTCGGGCTGTGGCGGATTGAAGCTCACCGGGCGGGAAGGGCGCGCGGGACGAATGGACATCTCTCTGATATCGGGTTCTTCTGCCTCGTCGTCGTAGAGGTGACAGCGGACGAAATGTCCCTCGACGTTCTTGTGACGGATCCGGACGGGCTCCGGATTCGTTTTTCTGCACACTTGCATGACCTCGGGACAGCGATCAGCAAAAGGGCATCCCGGCGGCGGGTCGATGAGCTGAGGTTGTCCGCTCTTTGCAGGCAGTTCTCTGAAGATGTTGCCCTTGGGATCTGGGACGGCTTCCAGGAGAAGTTTGGTGTAGGGATGTCGTGGTTGGTCCAGGATGGTCTCGGTGGGCCCGCCCTCGACCATGTGCCCCGCGTACATGACCATCGTCCGATCTGCGATATAGCGCGCGCTCGCCACGTCGTGGGTGACATAAAGGTACCCCACGTTCGTCGCGGTCTTCAGGTCGTGCATCAGGTTCAAGATCCCCATTCGAATGGAGACGTCGAGCATGCTGATGGGTTCGTCGGCCAAAATCACTACGGGGTTGACCGCCAGTGCGCGGGCGATGGCTACGCGCTGTCTTTGGCCTCCCGACATCTGATGGGGATGCTTTGCGGCGAACTCTTCGGGTGGAGAAAGGCCCACCGTGCCCAGCAGTGACAGAATCTGCCGCTCTAGCTCAAGAGGTCCCTCGACCCGCTTGTGACGAAGCAATGGGCGCGCGAGATGGTAGCGAACGGTGTGTACCGGATTGAGCGATCCAAATGGATCTTGGAAGATCATCTGCACCTTGCTCCGATAGCTCAGCGACGCGGAGCTCGGTTCGTTGCGAAGGAGATCTTTCCCCTGAAATAGGATGCGGCCTTCCGAAGGTTCTTCGAGGCGCGACAGTACCTTCAGTACTGTGCTCTTGCCGCTGCCCGATTCGCCTACCAGGGCGATGCATTCGCCACGAAAGAGGTCGAAGGAGATGTCACTCAGGGCGCGGAGCTTCTTTTGGCGAAGGCCGCTCCCCACCTCGAAGTACTTCGTCAACCCGCGGACCTGAAAGATCGGTTGTCCGATCCTCTTGGCGATCGGGTTGTCGGCAGGGGTGAATCGCTGTTCCGACATCAAAGCTTCCCGGGGAATAGTGAGACCTTCGGACGGTCCGCGGTCAAAGGTTCATTGAGCAGGCATGCCGATTTGTGCTGCGGGCCGACGTGGACCAAGCGCGGGAGGATTTCTTCACAGCGGGGGCGGCGCTTCTTGCACCGCGGGTGGAAGCGGCAGCCTGAGGGAGGATGTTCCATGTCGGGGGGAGAACCGCCAATCCCCTCCATTCGGTGTCGTTCTCCGTGAAGTTCCGGGAACGAATGCATGAGCCCCTCGGTGTACGGGTGTTGGGGCGCGGACATCAGTGTAGCTGCCGGAGCAACTTCGCACAGACGTCCGGCATACAGGATCCCAATCTTGTCGCAGAACTCGAGCATGAGGCTCAGGTCGTGCGTGATGAAGAGAATCGAAAATCCGAACTCCCTCTTGAGTTCGGCGATCTGTTGGAGGATTTCTTTTTGCACGACGACGTCGAGCGCCGTCGTCGGTTCATCCATGAATAGAAGAGGCGGCTTGAGTGCGAGCGCGATGGCGATCACGACACGTTGTCTCATGCCGCCCGAGAGCTGATGGGGGTAGCTGCTGATGCGAGAACTCTCGATCCCGACCAACTTGATGAGCTCGGCCGCACGTTCCAGGGCCTGGCTGGCCGTGACGTTTTCATGGGCCGTGATCGCGTCCGCGATTTGGGCCCCCACGGTCATCACCGGGTTGAGAGCGTTCATTGCGCTCTGGAACACGAGGGCGATCTTGCGCCAGCGAAAGGCGCGGAGCTCGTCTTCCGACATCTTGAAGATGTCTCTTCCGTCGAATTTGGCGGAGCCCCCGGTGATAATGGCGGGAGGCTGCAAGAGCCGCATGATGGCCATCGCCGCGGTCGACTTTCCGCTACCGCTCTCGCCGGCGAGCCCAAAAACTTCGCCCTTTTTGATGGAGAACGATACGTTGTCGACGGCGTGGACGCTGCCAGACGGCGTCATGTACTCCACGCTGAGGTTTTCGACTTCGAGCAGAGGTGCGGTCATGCTTTCGTCTCCTCGTCCCAGGTTGGATCGGAATGATCCAAGTCACCGCCGTCCTCGTCGTCTTCGGGTTGACGTCCTTGACCCGTAGGAGGTCCGAGGGGCTCGGGGTCGCGAATCTGTACCACCGGGGTGGAGAACGCCGGGAGCACGCCCGCTTGCGCCAGAACCTTTTGAAATGAGTTTTCGGCACGCAATCGCGGGTTCGTGATTTCGTCGATGGCGAAGTTGATCATCACGAGTGCGAATCCGACGAGTGCAACGCACAGCCCCGTGGGGACGAAGACCCACCAGGATTCGGTCAGGAGCGCTTGACTGTTGGCAGCCCAGAAGAGGTTGGTCCCCCACGTGATTTCCGAAAGGTCACCCAAACCCAAGAACTCCAGACCCACCTGGGCTCCGATGGCGTAGACCGTGGCTCCGATGAAGCCGGACACGACCAGCGAGGTCATGTTGGGCAGGATTTCCATGAACATGATGCGTAGGCGGCTTTCGCCGCCGACGACCGCCGCCAGCACGAAGTCCTTCTTGGCGATGGAAAGCGTCTGAGCGCGAAGCACTCGTGCGTTCCACGCCCAGCCGGTCAGGATCAAGACTACTGCGATGCTCTTCGGGCTTGCCTCCATGTACGCGGCAAGCACCACGGCCAGCGGAAGTCCCGGAATGATCAGGAACACGTTCGTCAGAAGTGAAAGGAGATCGTCGACCCATCCGCCGATGAATCCGGCCGCGATTCCCACCGTCGCCCCGATGAGCACGACCACGATGCCCACGACGAAACCGATGACGAGTGAGGTGCGCGCTCCGGCGATGGTTTGGGCGAAGACATCTTGGCCCTTTTGTGTCGTCCCGAACCAGTACTCGGAATTGGGTGGCATGACCGGATCGGTGAGAAATGCGGTTGGATCCCGCACCAGATATGGTCCAATCGTTGCCAGGACGGCGAAGAACCCCATCAGCCACAACCCGACGACGGCCTTCTTGTTTTGCAGGAGCTGACGGAAGAAGTTCATCGTCTCGTCCTCGGGTCCAAGAAGAAATACGCGATGTCCACCAGCCAATTGGCGGCGAGGACTGCGATTGTAATCGCCAGGAACAGCCCCTGCATGAGGAAGTAGTCTTGAGCCTTCACGGCCTCGAAGAAGAGCGTCCCTTGGCCCGGGTAGGAGAAGATGATCTCGGTGAGGAGTGACCCCGAAAGCACGAAGCCGAGTGCCATCCCGAATCCGGTGATGTTGGGCAAAAGAGCATTTCGGGCCGCGTAGCGGAGCATCACCTCGTTCTCTGGAAGCCCTTTCGCTTGGGCCATCGTCACGTAGTCGGCGCTGAGGATCCCGATCATCGTATTTCGCATCGAGAGCAACCAGCCCCCCGTCGAGGCGAGTACGATCGAAAGGGCCGGCAAGAAGGCGTGGTGCAGCATGTCGCTGATGAACAACCACGAAAGTTCAGGGGTGAGCGTGTCCGTGTACGCGGCGCGAGTGGGGAACCAACCCAGGACGAACGCGAACACGTAGAGCATCACCATCGCCATCCAGAAGTAAGGGAATGCTCCGAGGAAAATGAAGGCCGGGGGGGCGATGGCGTCGAGCTTTCCCCCGCGATTCCACGATGCCAGGATGCCCAGCAGGGTACCCAGAACGAACGCGAAGATGACGGACAGGCCGGCCAAGAAAAGCGTCCAGAGGAGCGCCGTCCCGATCACCTCGGTCACGGGCGTGGGAAAGTAGGTGACAGAAATCCCCAGATCGCCCCGGGCCAGATCCTTCAGGTAGTCGACGTACTGAATGTGGAGGGGTTCGTCGGACAGACCGAACGCTTTGCTCAGCGCCGCCACAGCTTCAGGCTCCAGCTTGCCCTGGAACTTCTGCTGCAGCGCCGACGCCGGATCCCCCGGTGCCAGACGCGGAATGAGGAAGTTCAAAGACAGCGAGATCCAAGCTGCCAAGACGTAGAATCCGAGTCGCCTGAGGAGGAACTTCATTCAGTTACCTCCGTCGGTTCTGATTGCGGCTGTGGCGCTCGCTCGGTCTGCGGGTTGGGCTGCGGCTCTGGTGCTCGCTCGGTCTGCGGGTTGGGCTGCGGCTCTGGTGCTCGCTCGGTTTGCGGGTTCGGATTTGGTGCTGGCTGTGGCGGGGTTGCCTCACCCAGATACGGCACGTGCCCGCGCCCCTCGGCGCCTTCTCCCGGGTTGTCGGAAAGGGGCGGGACGCCGCGAGGGCGCAGCTCGACCATCGTCAGGAGTTGTCCTGGTGATTTGTAGGGCGCAAGCGGGGCGTAGGGGTTTTTCTTGGAGGGGAATCCGACGACGCGGGCGGTGTTGTATTCGCCCCACGTGGGTCCCGGGAAGAGCGGGATCGCCGGTGCCTTTTTCACGAATTCGCGCTGTAGCTCGCTCGCCAAGCGCATTTGTTCGCTACGGTCGGCCGTGGAAGCGAATGCGGTCAATAGCTCGTCTGCCTTCGGGCTCACGAAGCGCTGCCAATTGTTTTCCGCCGGCTCGCCGATCGGTCGGTACGAGTCCACCGACATCTGGCGTTGGTAGAAACTCCACGGCGTGGCGGCGCCATCCGACCAGCTCATGCTGAGCTGAAAGTTGCCGTTCTGTAGTTTGTTGAACCACGCCCCATAGGCGTAGGTGCGTAGCGTCACGTCGAGCCCGACCGCTCGAAGGTTTTTCACGATGATTTCGGCGGCGATGATCCAGTCCGACCAGCCGACGACGCAGTTGAGGTCGATGACGAGAGGGGAACCATCTGGACGGGTGCGGTAGCCGTTCTTGCCCTTGCGCAGGCCAGCTGCGTCCAACATCTCGCCGGCCTTTTTCGGATCGTAGACCGTCCAATCTCCCTCTTGTTCGAGCACCTTCGGATCGTGGTAGCGAGTGTAAAGATCGCTCAGCCCCGTCGCATCTGCCTTGCGGGTGTAATTCTGCATGGCAATGCGAACGATCAAATCGCGGTTGATCGCGTGGCTGAGTGCCTTGCGCACCTCGATCGAGTCGAATGGCTTCACGGTGGTGTTCGCGTAAAGCATCACCGTCCCCTCGAGGGACGGGAAAAAGTACCCGTGGTGCTCGGGGTCTTTTTCGACGAAGAGTCGGTCGATGGCAGGAAGGAATGCCGCACCCCAGTCGATGTCGCCCCCGATGAGCGCGAGGGCCTGAGCTTCGTTGCCACCGAAGGCCGGGAGGCGGAACTTCTTCAGGCCGGGTTTGCCTTCCTGCCAGTAGTCGGGATTTGCCCCGATTTCGTACATTTGAGGCTTGAACGAGAGCACGCGATTGAAGGGACCGGAGCCGACGGGGTTCTCGTTGGCAAACCGAACCGGATCTTTCACGTCCTTCCACACGTGCTCGGGCACGATGGGTTGGCGCCCGATCATGAAGAGAACAGGCGTCGTAAACGGGTGGTTGAAGTGGAAGTGGACGTTTCGCCCGATGACTTCGAGACGCTCCAGGTGCTTCCAGACGGATGACTGGTCCAGCGCGTCGAATTTCCTCATCAGCTTGAAGGTGAAGGCGACGTCGTGGGCCGTGAGGGGCTTCCCGTCGGCCCATTTCACGCCGCTGCGGATTTTCAGGACGAGACGCTTATTCTCGTCCTGCCACCACCACTCTTCTGCCAGCCAAGGCACGAACTTGCCGGTGGCTCGGTTGAAGATGATCGTGGGTTCGTAGATACCCGCAGTCGTCGGCCACCGGGCTTGGCTTTCGAAGAAGGGGTTGAAGTTGCGAATGAAGGTTGGGCTCAGGGTCGGGACGACGACCGCGACGCCCTCCTCGTGCTTCGTCCGGGACCGTTTCCGACAGCCGACCAGGGGGAGCGCCAACAATACGCACAGGGCCACGAGCAGTGCCCGGGGTGTCCGGTTCGGGCTGGCGCTAGGTCGGTGGCACAACAGAAAAAGCATCAACTCTTCGCTCCAGGAAACGCATCGTTCTCACGTGCCGGACTCGAGTCACCATGAGTCGATTCCGGCGGTTCCCTAGGCCCCTCGGGGAGAAGAATGACTACCAAGAAGCAGGGGGTTCCGGACACAGTGGATTGCCGGGAGGTTGCTAAAAATCACGGTGTAGCGATTCAATGTTGTACTGTGGCTGGAAACGAAGCTCGTTGGACCGGGCCAGGACTTGGTCGTAGCTTTGCCCCATGACGGACCTCAATCGTCGGACCGCCCTGGGCGCGCTCGCGGTGACGACTGCCGGGATCGGGTGCACCCGGAATGAGCAGGGGAAGGCGGAACCGACGCAGAACGGGCCGTCTCCTCACGAGCCTTCCACTCGAAACTCCGGTGGTGCATCCGCGGAGGTGGTCCGAGCGGAGTTCGATCTACCTCTCGGGCGACCCTGGAAGACTCCGGACCCATTCCTGTTCTGCGTGCACCACAACGACAGGTACCCGCGGGGAAACGGCACCTTTGGGCCAGCGGCCTCCCTCGAAGGGCGAGAGATGGGGCGCGACTTCGCCTGGAAGGACGGCTGGAACATGTACCACGGGATGACCGTGCCTGGTTTCCCCGCTCACCCGCATCGCGGCTTCGAAACGGTCACGGTGGTGCGTCGGGGACGTCTCGATCACGCCGACTCCCTGGGTGCAGCGGCTCGCTACGGCGATGGTGATGTCCAGTGGCTCACCGCCGGCCGGGGCATTCAGCACGCGGAGATGTTCCCTCTCCTCGAGGAGGCCGAGGAAAACCCACTCGATCTTTTCCAGATTTGGCTGAACCTGCCCAGCTCGAGCAAGATGGTCGAGCCATACTTCAGCATGCTCTGGGCAGAGACGATTCCCGAAAAGACCTTCACCGACCCCCAGGGGCGAAGTGTAGTCGTCACGGTCCGAGCGGGAACGATCGCGGGGGTGGCGGCTCCTCCCCCTCCCCCTCCTCCAGACTCCTGGGCCGCGAATCCCGCGCACGAGGTCGGCATCTTTACGATTGCGCTCTCTCCCCGCGCGCGCTGGACGCTTCCGGCGGCCACACCCGGGATCTCCAGACACCTCTACTTTTTCGACGGGGAGGCCATATCCGTTCAAGGTCGGCGGCTCCGGGTGCGACGCGGAGTGGACCTGCTCGGGTCCGTTGACGTGCTACTCGAGAACACCTCCGACGTTCCGGCCGAGATCCTCGTTCTTCAGGGCAAACCCATTGGGGAGCCGGTGGCAAAAAATGGGCCCTTCGTGATGAACACCCAGGCCGAAATCAGACAAGCCTACGACGATTATCGGAGGACACGGTTCGGTGGCTGGCCATGGGACGGGAGCGGACCGGTTCACGGATCCGACCCAGCGCGGTTCGCGCGCCTCGTGAGTGGCGAAACGGAGAAGCCAGGATGAACGAACCAATCGACACGAGCGGCCCGCCGACGCACCTCGTCTACATGACCGTTGGTTCGCACGAGGAGGCCATGAAGATCGCGGGTGTGGTCGTGCAGGAACGACTGGCGGCCTGCGCCAACGTTTTCCCTGGAGTTGTGAGCATCTACGAGTGGAATGGGAAGATGCAGCAAGACGAGGAGACAGTCGTCATCCTGAAGACACACGAGTCGCGGGTGAATTGGCTGACGGACCGCTTGGTTCAGCTGCATTCTTTCGATTGCCCCTGCGTAGTGAGCGTACCGATCGCGAGCGGCAACGTCGGCTATCTCGAATGGGTCCGCGACCAAACGAGAGAAAACCCTTAGCTCCGGCGCGGCGAGCTGCCCGCCAGGCGGACGTGAGTCATTTGCCGGAAGGGCGCTGCACGATCTCTACGCGAACTCCGACGACGCCGGCTTTCATCATGTCGAGTTCGCTTGCGGCTGCCCTCGAGAGATCGATGATGCGGTCCTTCGGTCCAAAAGGTCCTCGATCGTTGATGCGAGCATAGGTCACTGCACCGTTGTCCTCCCGCACGACGCGAACGATCGTGCCGAACGGGAGCTTCTTGTGCGCGGCCGTGAACTTCTTCGGATCGTACACGTCGCCGTTCGCCGTGTGGTTTCCGGCAAGTGAGTCGGCGTAATACGTCGCCTTGCCGTTCAACGTTTGTAGCGCCTTTTTCCCATCGTACTCCTTGGCGAGGCTCGAACTCGGAGGGAGCACGGATTGCTTGTCGGCCTCCATCTCGTCGAGCGCTTCGGGCGTCTCCGGCGGCGCGGTTTCGGCCTGACCGCTCGGGTAGGAGGGGCTGGGTTGTTCGGGCCAGGATGGGGTGGGGGAGGCCTTGTGGCCGGCGCAACCCAAGGCGAAGGCCGCCGTGGCGACCGCGAGGGTCAGCCGTGAAGTAATGGAAGAGGTCGCGATCGAAAGGCCGTTTTCCATGTCGACTTCGGTAACCCCAAATCGTTGCTCAGGCCAAATTTGTCCCCGGAACACGCAATTTTACCGACTCTGGCACTGTGGCTGGAAATGCGAGCCGACAAATCGGGCGAAATCACGCTCGTTGAAGCTACTTTCCGTGGCTGTGACCTCGACGGGCCCAGATCCGCGTAGTAAGAGGCCGGTCCCCTAAGTGGCTGGGATGCCCTGGCGCTAGGACCCTTGTCATGCTGTTGGAAATCAACCCGCACCACCCCGAGCCGCGCAAGATCCGGCAAGCGGTGGATGCCCTCGAGGCTGGTGAGGTCATCGCCTACCCCACGGACACCGTGTACGGGCTGGGTTGTGATCTCTTCAACAAGCGGGCTGTCGAGAAGCTCTACCGGATCAAGGGCATGGACAAGGGCCAGAAGCTCGCGTTCGTGTGCCGAGATCTGAGCGATGTTTCTCAATACGCGGTGATGCACGACCACGTGTATCGGGTGATGAAGGACTTTCTCCCCGGTCCGTACTGTTTCATCTTGGAGAGCACCCGCGAAGTCCCGAAGATCGTGCACTGGCCGCGGAAGACCGTGGGGATCCGTGTTCCAGACCACGCCGTGACTCAGGCGCTTTGCGCCGAACTCGGTCGTCCGATCATCTCGTCGACCGCAGCGCGCCATGGTTCCACTCCGCACTTGGATCCTGCCGACATCGACAAGGAGTTCAAAGGCCTTGCGATGGTGCTCGATGCGGGGGCCGGCGGGACCGTCCCGACCAGCATCGTCGACCTCACCTCGGACACTCCCAAGGTGATTCGCGCCGGCGCCGGCGAAATCACGGCCTTCGAAGCCACCGTCGCCTGAGTTTTCTCGACGAAGGGGCGCACGCGCGCTTCGCGGAGCCTTTGCGCTCGACCGGCCTCGGCGTCGTTGCACTTGTGGCAGCGCCCCGCTATTGATGCTCCATGACTTTCGTCGTTACATCCAACTGCAAAGGCTGCCGCTTTACCGACTGTGTCGCTGTCTGCCCCGTGGAGTGCTTCCACGGTGACGATGAGATGCTCTACATCGATCCAGAAGAGTGTATCGATTGCGGCGCCTGCGTTCCGGAGTGTCCCGTCGAGGCCATCTACGACGAAGCGCAGCTTCCGGACGATCAACAGGAGTGGCTCAAGATCAATGCCGAAAGGTCGGTCAAGCTTCCCGTCGTCGCCGAGCAAGGCGATCCGCTTCCGGGTGCCGAAGCACGCAAGGAAGAGCTGGGCTTCTGAGTTCGCTCGTAAGTTTCGAGTCACCGGAGCCCTAGAGGAGCGGACTCGACAAATGCGCCGCGGACTCCAAGAGCTTCCGCGGCGTTGATTTTTTGTCGAGGCTCTCTCGGGTGATCTCTTCGGAGTCTGCGAACAGTCCTTCGAGCCACGTCGTGACCTCCGAATTGATCCTCGGGCTAGCCAAGAACAGGCTGAGTTCGAAATTGAGCCGGAAGCTTCGGTTGTCCACGTTGGCAGTACCGATCGAGGAGACGACGTCATCCATCACCAAGGCCTTGGCGTGGAGCATCGCGCCCGGGTATTCGTAGATGCGAACCCCGGCTTCGATCAGTGCCCTGTAGAACGAACGGGAGGCCCACATGACCAAGCGGACGTCCGAGAGTGCCGGCAGGGCGATGCGCACGTCGACTCCCCGCCCCGATGCCGTCCGTAGAGCCGTCAGCAATGCCGCGGTTGGGATGAAATAGGGCGTGGAGAGATACAGACGGTTCTGGGCTTGGGTCACCGCCAAGAAGTAGGAGTCATGAATCCAGTCCTCGGTGTCGGGTCCGCTCGACACGAGCCCAGCATCGCACGCATCGTCGCCGCCGAGAGCATCGGGAGTCGTCGGATCGGACAGCGCTTCTTGAGTGGCGAAAAACCAGTCTTCCAAAAACACGTGATTCAATCCCTCGACGCACGGCCCCTCGACTCGAACCATCAAGTCACGCCACACGTGCTCGTACTCCTCGCCGATGTTCATCCCCCCGGTGAACGCGATTCGGTTGTCTACCGTGAGGAGCTTCCGGTGATTGACGAAGTTGAGACGCGGCGTCAGTGGCCAGAAAGGTGCAGGGAAGAAGACGGCCACGCGGATTCCGTATGGCGTGAGTCTCTTCTCGAGCCGACGCGCGGTCGATCGTGAACCGAACCCGTCGAGGAGGACTCGAATTTCGACGCCGCGTCTCGCGCATTGTACGAGCTTTTCACAAAATCGCTTTCCGGTTTCGTCGAGCTTGAACATGTAAAAAAGGAGGTTGACGCAGCGGGTAGCTTGGGAAAGCTCACGCTCCATCGCCGCGAAGGCGAGCTTCCCGTCGGGCAAGAGCTGCGCCCTGTTGCCTCCGGTCGAGAACGCGTACTCCCCGCGAGCTCGCCCTGGTAAGAGAGCCTCGAGGCGTGTTCCCCGCACAGTCGCTGGCGAGCCGATCTGGTTGGCCACCTCCTGCTTGTTGCCCTCGTGTTTGCGTAGGCGTCGTTCGATGCGAGTCCGTCCGAACAGCCACCAGGCGAGCAACCCGATTGCTGGCAGCGCGAAGAGGACCAAGAGCCACGTCAGGGCGGAAGTGGGGCGCCCTCTTCGTTTGAGCAAGACGCTAGGGACCGTCAGCAGCGCCGAGAGTTCGAAGACAAACAGCGCAAAGTAGGCGACCTCGATCGTTGCGCCCTGGATGAACCCGAGGAGTCGGTGGAGTGCCTCCACGCGTGCATCATTGTCGAGCGCGAGCGCCTCAACAAGCAGCGCTTGGTCCCGGCCCGTTTCATGGAAAAAAGAACCCGCTGCAGGGAGGGGAAGCAGCGGGTTCGGGGAGTGCGGATGCTGAGGAGTTCGGGTGACGACCGGAGTCAGACGCAGAGGGGGGGATGGGATGGCGGGAAGCGCCCGACCACGTCAGAGACTGTTTTTGACTCTGACGGCGGGCCACCGCCCGAAACTCCTCAGCATTCGCACAAGCGTTTTGGAAGATAAACAGAGAGAGGGGGGAGGACGTGAGGGGCGCCGATTCACCTGGACCGTACGCCCCCGCACGCTCACGAAGAAGTATTGCAGAGTGCGTGCCAAATTGAGGCGTGCCTCAAGGAATTCTCCCTTGGTGCGGTTTTGCCGGCGTTTGTGGTTCCTCTCTCCCCACAGACCCCAGCGGGGGCGTCTTCGGGAATGGTGCCCGTCCCATGGGCCGGATGTCCGGCTGTTACACTTTGTCCGGACGGGTGTCCGCTTGGATCGACAGGTGTCTGCCCCGTCTGCAACGAGGCGGAGACCAGGGAAAGGGAGCAGGCGACCCTCACCCGGGCAAGTCCCGTCAATAGTGGGGGGGCCTCTCGTGTCCCGGTTGCTCCGGGCCGTCGTCGGTAGCCAAGCGTTCGAGCTGAGTGATGCGACGAGTGAGCAGATCGATTTGTTTGCCCCGCTCTAGGATGACTTCGTTCAGCTCTGCGATGAGCTTCTCCTGATAGGCGATTTTCGTTTCGATGCTGATGAACCGTTCTTCTGTCGAAGCCATGATGAAGGTTTTTCTCCATCGCTTTCCCAGGTCAATGGACAGCATGTCGCCCCTGCACGACGCTCCTGGCGGATGTACGAGGTCTACCGGAACTTGGCACAGCGCCTGGGACTCGACTGCGAACCGCCGGACGAACCGAACCGTGTCGACCAAGGGGGCGTGACCCACGAATCTACGGTTCAGGCCGTCGCCCAAGAGACCGGGGTGGCTCTCGGGACGAGTCGCATTCGAGTGGGAGTGAGTCGAGGCCATCTCTTGGAGGTCGTGTTGCTGGTCCCGCTCGATGTGGGAGCCGACGAGGAAACCCTGCAGATCGCCGCAGAAGCCTATCTCGAAGGCCGCCTCGGCACGGCGCTTCTGGACGAATGGGTGGGGAGCGTTGCTGTGGACCGCATTGCTCGCACGTCCGGACTGATGGTCGTTTCTGATGGACGGAGTTCGGCGCCCTCCCATCCGCTCTCGGAGGGAACCGACCTCGTGCGTCTCGGGATTGAAGGCATCGTTTCACAACTCCCGGATAGCCTGCTCGTGGGGCCGAACTCGGGGGCAGACTGGATCGCCCTCGAATTCGAATCGACCAAATCGGGACTCCAATCGGACCGGCGGTTTGCGTCCACACGCTTTCCAGAGGCGCTCAAGTGCGCTTTGGAGGGGTCACCATTTCGTTCGTCCCGGTTCACTCGGGGAGACGAACGACATTGCTGGCTCAGTTGGGTGGGACCGGCCTTGCTCACCGAGCGGGTGGCCCTCCGCGAGAGGATCGAAGGCCGGCTCTTCGATGCGGAGCATGGGGGACGGTTGTTGGTTTCGGGGACGGGATTCGGGGTGAAGCGCGACTATGTGGATCTTTGGCTCCACCTCACCTGGGCGGGTTTGCCAGAGTTCCTTCTTGGAATTGCCGAAGACGTCGGCGAGCTCGATTTCGGCGTGTACGATATGCCTCTTTGCCGGCGCCCCCTGCGTGTGGTTGCCCCTTTCCACGGCTGACGGCACGCGGTCCGCGCCCGGATGTCTTCAGCGCGAAAGCACTCGATCCAGGAGAGCCTCGAGCTCTGCCAGCGGGCCGCTCGTGGATACCCGCTCGAGGGCTGCGCGCGCCTTCTCGATGGTCGGCTGGACGTAGGGGAGGAAGCTCTCGTTGCCGTTCACCTTCTGGATGAAGATGAAACGCCCCGCGTCCTTCAGCTTCCTTTGCACGGTGATGAAGTCGAATTCGAACTCGAGGCGGTCGCGCTCCTCCTCGATGCCTCGTGCTCGGCAGAAGTCGTCCAGGCGAGCCATGATGAACTCGCGTGAGAACGTTTGGTAGCTGTCGGTGAGCAGAGCCACGAGGTCGTATGCTCGAGGGCCCATCATGGCGTCCTGAAAATCGATCCAACACAGCGACAGGTTGCCCGGCTCTCCCGACACCATGAGATTGCGGCTTTGGTAGTCGCGGTGGACGAATCCGCGCTCCCACCCAGCAATTGTCTGAGCCAGATGTGAAGCGCAACGGTCGAAGATCTCTTCGTCTGCTGCGCTCAAGTGGATTCCACGCCCTTCGAGGGCGTAGTCGCGAAAATGATCGACCTCCCAGCGAAGGAGTTCTTCGTCGAAGGCCCGCTGTCGGACCACGCAATCGGGCGGCAAAGTTTCGAGCCGCCGTTGGGCATGAGCCAACGTGACGACGGCGTTGCGATACAGCTCTTCCCGTGAAGACTCGTTGCGCAGGAGGTAATTCGCGAGCGTGTCGTCACCGAGATCTTCGACGAGGAGAACGTGATGTTCGTCGCTACGATGATAGACCCGAGGCACTTTGACGTCGGAGCTCCGGAGCAGCTCCGCGACCTCGACGAACGGTCCACCACCGCGCGCCTGTCGTGCTTTGGCGATTTCCTGGCTCGGCAGCGGGATGTACATCGCGATTGCGCTTCCGTTGCGATACGGAACGCGGAAGAATCTCCGAGTGGATGCGCCGCCTGGAAGCTCTTCCGTTGGCTCCAGGGAAATCCCGAAGTCGGAGAGAGCTCGAATGACGGCACGACGACCCGGGTCGTCCCCAGGAACGAGAAAGGAACTCGTGGCGCTCATGTTTGACTCCGCACAGCTCGAGTCGACCGTACAACGAATCGAAACATTTTTGCGGCGAAGATGAGACGACTGGAAAATTTCATTGAATTTGGCCTGAACGTTGATTCTTGGCCGTCTCACAGGGGAAGAACCTGGCCTGGGGTCCCGTAGTTAGGGAGTCTTCAGGCCACGTGGCCGTGATTTTTGACCCAATCCACACATTCACCGACACTATAAGTCGTAGGAAGTGCCGCAGGTTCCCGCGCGCTAGACGACAAGCAGCCTGTCTCTCCCCACGAAGTGTCTCCCCAGAGGCGATAAGAGTAATGATGAAGAATTTTGCAAAACATTCCGTTTCCCGCTGGTCCGCTGGTTTGGCGATCGCGGCTTTGACATTTTCCGTTGCCGCCCACGCGGCGTTCAAGAGCGTCGACAAGGGCGAGATTGATTTCCGCGCCGTGGGACCAGCCGGTCTCAAGATCGACGGCGAAGGAACGGGGATCGATGTCTCCGAAGCCGGCGGCAAGCTGAACATCAAGGTCGATCTCACCAACTTCAAGACTGGCATCTCCCTTCGCGACGATCACCTGAAGAAGTTCTTGAAGACCGAGGTCAACAAGTACGCCGTCATGTCGGTCGACAAGAGCTCGATCACGATTCCAGAGTCTGGAAAGACGAGCCAAGGGAGCGCCACCGGAACTCTCGCGCTCAACGGGAAGAGCAAGCCCTTCAAGTTCGACTACAAGGTGGACAACAAGGGCGGCACCTACGAAGTCCAGGGCAAGGGCACCGTCGACTTCACTCATCATGGCTACGAGAAGCCGTGTTACTTGGGCCAGTGCGTCGACAAGGACGTCCAGCTGAAGGTGAAGTTCAAGGCCAAGGACTGATTGTCCAGTCTCCTCCTTTGCACGAGATAGGGGTTGCGCGCGCGCGTGGCCCCTTTTCGTGCAACTGCCTGAAGTCGCCTGACGAGCGCTTCGGTATGCGTCCCGTCTCCGTCGTTCCCCACGCTTACAAATGTCCCAATTCGTTGACGTTCGCCCCTCTGCCGGCAATGGTCGCCGCATGAGCCGGTTGCCCTCCACCTCTCACCGATCTCGACCGTACGGATCTGGACTGTCCCGATCTCGCGTGTCCCGATCTCGCGCGTCCCGATCTCGCGCGTCCCGATCTCGACTGTGGGCGCTGCACGTTCTGGCTGCGGTGCTTCTGACCTGTGTGTCGTGGGTCGATGATGCTCACGCCTACGCGTGGATGATCCGACACGACTACACCGCGTGCGGTTCTTGTCATGCCGATCCGAGTGGCGGTGAGCTATTGACCAACTACGGTCGGGCCACCTCGGATTTGGTCTTGCGCACTCAGTATGGGAGCAAGAAGGCCGAGGAAGGCAAGGAGGGCGAGGGTTTCGAGGGACCCAAGACGGGGCTCTTTTGGGGAGCCATCGATTTGCCGGACTCGCTCCTTTTGAGCGGCGCCTACCGCAATCTGTACTTGATTCGTCCGCAAGAGGAGAAAAAGTTCACGTTCATTCCGGTGATGCAGGCCGACCTCTACGGTCAGCTCAAGCTCGGACCGATGAGGTTTGGGGGTAGTCTCGGCATCGCGAAGGTGCCCGAAGGGTCTCCCCACGCGCGGGCCGCCCAGATCACGGGCGGTGGGGATGGCGCTTTGAACCTCATCTCACGTTCGCACTACGTTGGCGTCGACCTCGGGTCGAAGGTCGTCATTCGCGCCGGACGCTTGAACTTGCCCTTCGGCGTGCGCATCCCCGAACACACGATGTGGGTGCGCGAAGCGACCCGGACGGACCGGGAAAGCGATCAGCAACACGGGCTTGCGTTTTCCTACACGGGCGAAAGCTTGCGCATGGAAATCATGGGAATCGCGGGCAACTATCAGACGAAGCTCGTGCCCGGTGGAGAATACGCCGATCTGAGCGCGGGCGCCGTCCGTGAGCAGGGCTACTCGATGTTCCTCGAAGGGATTGCGGGGACGAACTTCGCAGCCGGGATCTCGAGCAAGGTGACGTACGCACAGCTCGATCGCGTGACGTTCGAGCGCAAGTCGCTGCGCCAGGCGCATGGTATCACCATGCGCTACGCGCCCTTCCACTCTCTCTCGTTCCTTGGCGAGGTCGATGCCCTCTTCCGCTCGAATGCGAACGCCGGATACGTCGGGTTCGTTCAAGCCGACTACGAGCCCTTTCAGGGGCTCCACTTCCTCCTCACCGAGGAGTTTCTCGATGAAGGGATGCCCGTTCAGGCCGCGGACGAACCCGCGCCCATCGCGGAGCCCGGCGTGGGCAAGCCCCGCACCGGGACGTGGGTGAGCCTCGACTGGTTCTTCTACAAGCAACTCGAGTTTCGGACCGACCTCCTTCTGCGTCACGGCGCCGGGCCCACGATCATGGGTCAACTCCACATGTATCTCTGAGGAACTTCGCAGGAGCCATGATGACCACACGTGCTAAATTGGATGTTCCGATGACGACTCTCTCCCCCAAGACGCGCTTTCGGGGTGTGCCCGCGATGCTCGCGTTCCTTATCGCCACCGGCCTTTCGGGGAGCGCACTTGCCACCGAGGAGCTCCCTGGGGTGCTTCAGGAGGCGATTCAGGAGGCCACGGGCGATTTCGACTGTCTCCCGGCGTGCAGCACTTGCCACACGACTGAACCTGGGCAGGCGGGAACCGCAACCAAGCCGCTGGCCCAGTTGCTGCTAGGGAACCAAAAGCTCACGTTGAGCGATGGCTCAACTCAGACGATTGAGGGTCTGGAGCTCACACAACCGGAGACCCTAAAGGTGGCATTCATGTCACTGGATGGCGCGGACATGATTGAGGACGGGGTAATCAAGGATCCGGTCAGTGGAGCTGTCTACTTTGACCCGAGTCAGGCGGCCTGTCAGGCTGAGGTCGACTACGGCTGCAGCATCGACGCCGCCGGACCGACAGGACAGACATCGGTCGCCTGGTGGGCGCCACTCTTGCTCTCCGCGCTCGGGCTCGGGGTGTTCTTGCGCCGCCGTCGCGCAGCGAACTGAGGCGCCTCTCGCGCACGATCGCGACTAAAATGACGAACGCCCGGTGGTTTCACCGGGCGTTTATCGTGGGAGCTACCTGGAGGGAAACTCAGTTCGAGCTGCCACCAGCGCCGCCCTCGCCTCCGGCGCCGCCCATGTCTCCGTCTCCGTCGCCATCGCCATCGCCATCGCCATCGCCATCGCCATCGCCATCACCGTCCCCGTTTTCGCCTCCCATACCGGAGGGAGTCTCGTCGGCGATCTTGCTACGGTCGACTTCGGAAATGAGCGTGCACGCTCCGAGGAGTGCGATCACGATCAGGGTGAGTGCCGAAAGGCGGAACGGTAGGAGCTTCATAAGGGTCTTTCGATTTCCGAACGGGGGGGATTGTTCACGCGGATCGACCAAACCGCAAGGGCTACGGGCCCCGGATTTCCGGGGAAATGTTCAATAATTCGGACGATCCCGACGGCCAGAGGCCTGCTACAAGAGCCCTAGGATGAAGCAGCGCCTTTGTGTCGTCGATGGTACCTACGAACTGTTCCGGGCCTATTTCGGCGCACCGAGTCGACTTTCGCCCGTGGGCCAGGAAGTCGGAGCGACGTTGGCCCTTGGTCGCGGCCTCCGGTCCCTCGCAAGCTCCGGTGAATTTTCGCACCTGGCCGTAGCCTTCGACACGACGATCGAATCATTCCGCAATCAACTCTTCGCCGGATACAAGACGGGTGAAGGTATCGAACCCGCGCTCTTGAGCCAGTTTCCGCTCGCGGAGAGGATGGCGAGCGCCCAGGGCCTGTGCGTGTTTTGCATGGTGGAGTTCGAAGCGGACGACGCGCTGGCGTCTTTGGCAGCCCGATTCCGTCACCGGGTGGACGAGGTCGTGATTGCCTCCCCCGACAAGGACCTACTCCAATGCGTCAGACCGGGAGTCGTCACGTGGGATCGAATGCGCGACCGGACCTACGATGAACTCGGCGTGGTGGAGAAAATGGGCGTCCTACCCCGTTTGATTCCTGACTACTTGGCTTTGGTCGGGGACACGGCCGACGGGATCCCCGGGGTTCCTCGCTGGGGAGCGAAGTCGGCAGGAATCGCTTTGAGCCACTTCGGTTCTCTCGAAACAATCCCTCGCACCGCAGAGGCGTGGGACATCAAGCTGCGGGGATTACCTGCCCTCCTCGAGCAGCTGACGAGCCATGAAGAAGAGGTCTTGCTCTATCGTACGCTTGCCACGCTGCGGACGGACGTAGAGCTCGGAGTGGAGTTGGAGGACTTGAGGTATCGGGGCCCGAGGCCCGAACTCCTGGCAGCCCTCGGCGAAGAGTTGGGGGCCCAGCTCCGTGGCTGATACCATGCGCAAAGTGGAACGATTCGCTTTACCGCTCTTTGTCCTAGGCGTCTCGAGTTTTGCGGCGCCAGCGCTGGCTGACGACGCCTACGATGACGAACAGGACGACGAGGCTCTGCGTCCTGCACCCGACGAGGACGAGGCGCAGGAGATCGAGGAAGAAGGTCTCGAGATGGGCGGAATGCGCGCTCCAGACGCGCTCGGAGAGACGGGTGATCAACGTTCCGACATCGAAAAGGAGCTGGAGGAGTCGGACGAGCGGGATTCGGGGCGCGGTCTCGAGTACGTGTGGCTTTCAGCTGATCTCGGGTTTCAAGCTCTGAGTCTCACGGCCCTTCACGACGGTGGGCTCCTCGCCGAGGGGGAGCCGACCGGCGGTTCTGGCTTGGCCTTCGGTGGTGGGATCGGTGCGCGCCTTCTCTATTTTACGCTTGGCGCGAGGTTCCGCTACTCTGACTTCGGGGAGCTTTCGCCCTGGTCACTGCTCGGTGAGGCTGCGCTACGCGTACCTCTCGGAAAGCTCGAACCATTTGGGCTCGTTGGCGTGGGGTACACGAGCGTTGGCGGTCTGTCCGATGCGGATGGTGTGGGGGGAGCAAACGTGCGTCTGGGAGGAGGGCTCGACTACTACCTCAGCGACAGTTTCTCCGTCGGGGCCCAGGCCTCCGGCGATCTCGTCTTTCTCTCGGGCTCGAGCGGCACCGCGACGGGGCTCGGAGCGTCGGGCCTTCTGATGTTGGGCCTGCATTTCTGATGTCTTGGGTCTTCTCCGTCGCGACTGTGCTCGTCGCACTGGGAGTCCTCGGGTTTTCCCTTTGGCTGTGGCGTCGCATGGCGCGCTCCCGACACCTGCCCTGGCAACGGGTCCTCTATGTGGTGCTGACCGGAGCGGTCGCAGGCGGTCTCGCTCTGGCGATCGAAGGGTACGTACTCGAGTTTGCGGAGGTTTCCATCGAGGCTAAGCCCGGGCGTTCGCTGTCTGCGGCGCTGGCGATGATGGCGTTCGTCGTTCCTCTCGAGGAGGCATTGAAGGTTGCGGTCGTCTGGCCATTGTATTCGAGGAGGCGTCTGGTAACTGGTCAGATCGGGGCGATTTACGCGGTTCTCGTCGCGTCAGGGTTCTCGGCGGTCGAAGTTCTGTCGATGCTCCTGGCGGGCGATGGGGATTGGCTCGGGCTCCTTCGCCTGTTCTTCGCGGCGCCAGCCCATCTGTTCTTCGCTGGCGTGTGGGGATACATGCTGGGCGGGGGGCGGCGGGACCGATTCTTCGGTGTGCTTTGGTTGCTCAGCACGCTGCTGCACGGCAGCTACGATCACATCGTCTTCGGTCGTGGTCCGGCGCTCCTGGTGATCGTAGTTCCCATGCTCGCCCTCATGGGGATCGGAGTCTTCGGTTTGCTCCGAGACCAAGCAGCCAGTTCGTCCGGGCGGATGACGGCCTATTCACTCTTCGAGGCGCCCAGCGTGGGGTCCGTGCGTGAGGTGCTGTCGCGACGAGGGCGCCCGTTGATGCTGCACTGGATCGTCATCGGTGCATTCGTCAACCTCGGTGTGACCCTGCTGTTTTTGGTCATCGCGGTGTATCTCGGTCATCGCTACGGGGTCGATTTCTCTCTCGTGGACGAAGCGGGCGTCGAGGGTATTTTTCCAGTCGTGCTCCTCGGTGCGGCGCTCCTGGCGGCCTTCCCGTTTTCGGCCTACCTCATCGCCCGCGCCAGCGGAGCCGTGAGCGTTCTCGAACCAGCTTGGGCGACGGGAGCTTCCATTGTCGTCGTCCTCGCGCTCTTCAGCGTCACCGAACCGACTGCGCTGGTCATCGCGATGGGAATTGCGCCGGTTGGATTCACTCTGGCCTGTGCCGGCGCCTGGTTCGGCCTCGATCGCCAATGAAGCCGGCCGCACCCGTCACGGGTTCCCGGCATTTTGCGGACTTGTGGTATCTTGACCGGGTGCAAAGGAGTTGGTCCTCGCGCGCCTCGGCCTGCATCAAGTGTACTCTTCGGTGGGTCCTTCTGTCCTCCGTCTTCCTCGTCTCCGGGCGCGCGCATGCTTTCGAACACCGGCACTCGGTGGGCATCGGCTATCAATCGGGTCACATCGCGACCGATGAAGCGGGCTCGTTTCATTTCCGCTCTTTTCCTTTGGCGTATCTCGGTCGATTCGGCGGACCAATCGGCGCCGAGCTACGGATTGCGACGCTATTTCCCCTGCGTGCTCGACAGGAGGACATCGCCTTTGCTCCGCGGGCCGAGTACGATCGCACTCAGCAATACGACGCGCTCGTCGCGGCCAACTATCGGTTCAGCGAGATTCTGGGCTGGGAGCTCGAGTCCGGACTCGGCCCGCATTTCCACTACGTTCGGTTTCAATCGACGGAGTACGTGGAATGGAGTAGCGCCGCGATGGGTCTCGGAATCTCGACGACGGGGCGCACTCCGATTAGCGAGGAGTTTTGGGGTGGCCACGGAGAGCTGGGCGTGCGTGGCGATATCTCGTACGACTTCATTGATCTCTCGCGTGGCGGGCACATGAACGGCGCAGTGCAGGCGCAGCTCTTGGTGCTCGTAGGCTTTGCCATGGGGACTGAGCGTTGAAGTCGCGGCTCTACCGGAGGGGCCTTTGTTGCGCTGCGGTTTTCTCGATCGCGCCTCTACTCTTTCCTGGATGCAATCTCGGGCCGTTCCCCGATTTCCTGGAGAAACTCGACCCGCTCAGGCCCGTCGAAGGAGACGTCAAGGGCTGGATCGTGGCAAACGACGAGGAGTCACATGTCCTCGTCCTTAGCGTCAGCGGGCGATTTCTCCACTCCATCATCGGTCGGGACACGTCCGTCAGGCTCGAAACGGGTGGTTACTCCATCGATGGGGATGAACTCGTCATGCGCTCCGAGCTCCGTTACGTGTTTCCCGTCGAATCGGGACCGATAAGCAGTCGTGATGGGGCCCAGTCCGAGCAAATCGACGAGGTGGCGCGCCGCAACGCCCAGCAAGACGGAGAGCGACTCACCATCGAGGGGTGGGGGACCTTCGTCTCGACCTCGGACTACGTGCTCGGGATCGATCGCAGTACGCGCGCTGGCCGCGGTTGTCTACTCAAATACATCCAGCTTTCCATTCGTACGATCCAAGCGCGCATCCGCAACTTCGGTGGAGGGGGCACGGCCATCTATCACAACAACGAATCGTCTTTCGTCGGGTTTCTCTCGGGAGAGCAGTCGATCGTCGTCGACAATCTGCTCAGCCCCGATACGACGATCACGTACGATGATTTCCAGGATTTTCCCGAGATTCATCTCGATGGCAGCTTCGTGAGTCACGTGAATACATCGGGCGACGGCACTCTCGACGAATCCATCCGTTTTACTGTGTTCGACACCAGCTCCGAAGAGAGCCTGGGCGAGGGAGGGGCATCGGGTTTGGGCGGCGCAGGTGCCTTCGACAGGGTTTATGCCGCAGGTCGGCTCGCGTATGGGCCCGACGATCCGATTCGGATCGAGCAGGCGGATGTGGTCGGGGGGAGCTACGATTTCGAGATCGACTCACCCATCTCGACCAGTGACAACTTCTCCTACGAATTCTTGGCTGATCTCGATCTCCGTGAGTGCTCGGTCTTCGCCTCACGGTGAGAGCCGGAAGTCATCGGCTCACGAGCTCGAACAACCCCCATCCCGCGATGAGCAAGAGGAGTATCCTCCGTCCCCAGCGGCGGGAGGAGCGGTGGTGAGGGACGCTCCAGGTCGTTTGCACGACGCGGAGCACGTTTTTTGCCGGATCGCGCACGGAATCGAAATGGCTGACGCGTCTCGACTCCTCCGGATAATCGACCGCAGCCGCGACATGCACGATGGGTACTCCGCGGCGCGCGGCGCGCAGGACCAGCTCCGACTCGAAGGCGTAGCCTGGATGTGTGGCCGCGAGGTCTAGGGTTCGCTGTACGGGATACCGCCGCAGGCCACACTGAGTGTCGCTGAGGCGCTGACCACCGAAGAGTGAAAGCACCCAGTTGGAGAACGCGTTCGAAAGCCGATTCGGGAGGGGGGCGCCGGCGGCCTTCAGATCGCGCACCGCGAGCACGAGGCAGTCGTCCGACGCAGGGTGCGTGAGGAGTCGGATTGCCTCGTGGGTGGGATGTTGGTCGTCGGCGTCGAGCGTGACCACGCTCTTTAGGCCTCGAGCCCGCGCCCACTTCAAACCGGTTTGGAGAGCGGCTCCCTTGCCGCGGTTGTCGTCGTGTCGCAGGCGTTCGACGCCATCTGGAAGTCCATCGCATGCGCCATCGGTGCAACCGTCATCGATGACGACGATGGGGATGTGACAAAGCCCTTGTTCCCCGAGCGCAGTGATGAGTTTGCTGACCACCTTTTCGAGCAGGGGGCCCGGATTGTAGGCGGGGATGAGAAATCCCGCGCGGTTTTTCGGGTGCTGGGTCGTCACGGGAGTCCCGAGTGGGCTTTCGCGAAAGGTAGCGGAAGCGCGATGTCGCAAAAAGCCATCCGAAGCATTCCTGCGCACCGCATCTCGCATCTTGCGAAAGGCCGTGGAGCTGCCAAAACCCAGGAATGGTCGTCTCCTTGCAGCCCGAAATCGAGGCGGAAATCGTCGGCCGTGCGAAGAAGCAGATACGCGCTCGAATGAAGGCAATCCGGGCGGGCCACCCGAAGGAGGCTTTGCGGCGGCGTAGTTTGGCGATCGAGGCTCGCCTGAAGGAGCTCCCCGAGATCGTCGCGGCGCGATCCGTGGCGCTTTTCTGGCCGATGACGGAGCGTGGTGAAGTCGACCTACGTGGGCTCGACGCACATCTCCGATCGCAGGGAATCGCGGTGTTCTATCCATTCATGCGTCCCAAGCCCGAAGGGGGTTACGAGACGGGCTTTCGGACGACTCGGGCCATCGAGGATCTCGTCGATCGTGGGCGCGGATTTCACGAGCCCCCACCGGAAGGTCCGGCGGCAGGCCCGGGCGACGTGGATGTGGTGATCGTTCCCGCGCTCGCGGCGGATGCGTGCGGTCATCGCATCGGCTATGGCGCTGGCTACTATGACGCAACTCTCGCGGACGTCTGTCCTCCGGCGCGGGCCGTGATCGTCGCTTATCAGTTCCAAATGCTGGCGGAGTTGCCCGTAGAGGGGCACGACGTCGCGTGCGATGCCGTGGTGACGGACGGCGGCGAATACCGCGCTTGAAATCCGGGGTTCAGCGGCGGTTCTTTTGCCGCCGTTCGGCGCATGCCTTCCGGTCTGCGCAATGACCGTAGAGTTCGTGCTTGTGGTGCGTCACGACGAAACCGTGCTGCGTCGCGATGCGTTCCTGTAGCTCTTCGATGAGGGGCTCCTCGAACTCGACGATGTTGCCGCACTCTTCGCAGATCAGGTGATCGTGGTGCGCGTCTTCGTCGGCGATCTCGTAGCGGGTGGCGCCGTCGCCGAAATGCAGCTCATTGGCCATCCCGCCCTCGGTGAGCATCTTCATCGTGCGGTAAACGGTTGCGTAGCCGACGCGGGGGTCGCTTGCCCGTACCTGCTCGAGGAGCTCTTCGATGGTCGGGTGAGCATCGTTCTGTAAGAAAGTGCTCACGATGAGCTTCCGCTGCTCCGTCGTTCGCAGCCCCTTTTCGGACATGTAGTCGTCCAGGTTGCGGCGCAGCCGATCGATGTCGGGGTTCTTCGGCGCTGCGCCGACCTTGGCGCTTCCGGACGGAGTACTCGGCGTGTCGTCGCTCACGGGGCACTTGTGCCACAACCGAGCGGAGGGCGATAGGCCGGTGACGAGAGCCCCGGTCTAGGCGCTTCCGAGAGGCGGCTCCGTGCGCGACACCGTGAAATGTACGGCGAGAGCGGCCCCTACGGCTGCAACGAGCGGCGGCACGAACGGGGGGGCCAAGAAGGCGATCGACGTGGCGACCGCGACGGCGCTCGGGAGCAACGTGAGCAGGAGCGCTCGAATGCCGAGCGTCCGAATCCTGCGTGCAGCGATCAGGGTCAAGGGCGCAGAAAGGACGCGCTTACCCCCGAGGCCGATGGCGCGCTCCTTTCCGTGCTTCGCATCTCGCCAGCTGACGGCGGCGCCCTCCAAAACTATCGGGACCGGCGCGGCGCCTAGAGCAGCATCGTCCCTCGGACTCGTCCCGATCACGGCAACCGTCGCGCCGCCCTCGATGAGGTTCACGACTTCCTGGGCCCGACCCGAGGCCGGGATTTCTGGTCGTACGTGTTCCACGGCCAGAGCATGAGCGACCGCTTCGGTCGTGGCGCGAGAGTCGCCCGAGATGAGGACCGGCTCGATGCGCTCGTCGAGCAGAACCTGAATTGCAGCTTTTGCTCCGGCTCGGAGGCTGTCTTGGAGAGCAATGACGCCGACGAGGTGTCCGTTCTTCGCCAACAAGAGTGCCGTGAGGCCGCGCGACTCCAGGGCGCGCAGGCTGTCTTCGGCCATGGCGATGGCAATCTTCTCCCGAAGAAGGAGCTCACGGCTGCCCAAGATCAGTTGGTCGCCCTTGGAGCTCACGCAGCGCACCCCCATCCCCCGGAGTGCGTTGTGCCCTCGACAGGTGTCGACTTCGATGGAGCGGGCGCGTGCCGCGCGTACGATCGCGGCAGCGACCGGGTGATGCACGACGCTTTCCGCTCCAGCCGCGAGAGAAAGGAGCTCCGTCTCATCGGTGTCGCGCAAAGGGTGCACCTCTGCCACCTCCGGTTCGCCGTGCAGCACGGTCCCTCGGGCGCAAAACGCAGCAATCGTGACCGTACCTGCGCGGTCGACCAGATGCTCGTGAGAAAAGCAGATCCCCTCGCGGGCCGCGCGCATCAAGATGCGCTCGCCCAGGACGGCGGGGAGTGCTTTGGTGATGGGGAGCGAAAGCGTCCCCCAGATCATCCCCGCGACCGCGAGGGTCGTTGGAATCGATGCCCCTTGAAGAAAGTACAAGGTGGCGCCTAGGGATGCGACGACGAGAGCGCCTTCCTGGGTGAGGTGATGGCTGAGGCGCGCCGCCAGAACGCGTGTCGGTAGTGGTCGTGGTCCTTGGCCCGAGAGCGACGAAAAGGCGCGCTCGTCGCCCGTTTTCGTGCAAACGACCTGGAGCTCTCCGGAAATCACTTCGGCACCCGCGACGATGCGGTCGCCCTCGGTCAGCCCGACGCGACCGGCAGCGCCTTCCCAAGGTTCGACCACGGCGCTCCCCTGCACGATGGTCCCGTCCGCCGGACAATAGTCGCCCGGCTCGATCAGCACCTCTTCGCCGGGACGCAGGGAGTTGGCGGAAACCCACACCGGACCGTTGGACGTCATCCGCTTTCCGTGTGTCTCGAGTCGCGCCCGGTAGGCCGCTCGGGACGGGGCCGCTCGGTTTTCCCACAAGATGACTTGGCGCCTTGCCCAAAGTGTCGAAAAGCCGAGGATGAGTGCCGCCGCCAGGGTGTCGTAGAAGGGTTCGCCCGTCGCCGCTGCGAAGAGCGCCCCCACCAGAGTGATCGATACGGGAGCCCAAGTTCCGAACGCATCGAGGGGCGAAACGACGTCAGCTGACGTGTTTCGAGTCGCGCGAGCGCCCGCCACCTTTCGTGGCTTCTTAGGATCGGACTCAGTGTCGCTCGCCAGGGGCGAATAGGGCAGCGGCGCTTCGAGGACACCACCGAGGGGGGGCGGTTCGGTGGTCGGTGGAGGTGACGTCGGTGGAGGTGACGGCGGCGGCGGCGGGATGGGGCGCGACGGAGCTCGGAGAGCTCCGCCGCGCTTCGTGCTCGAGTGTGGTGAGGGATCGAATTCGTCCGCGTGCGCCGCCGAACAGAAGAACCACTGCTCGGTGTCCGTAAAGCGAACTCGCGCCGCTCTGAAAGCGTCTACGGATTTTCCGCAGGTCGCACAAAAAGCGGGGCGAGTTTCTTCGGTCACGGAAGTTTGTCGAACGCCCAAAGGAAGAGGGCCTTGGAGGTGTGGAGACGCGCCTCGGCCTCGTCCCAAACGAGCGCCTGGGCGCTTTCGAGGACCTCCTCGCTGATTTCTTCTCCACGATGGGCGGGAAGGCAATGCAGCACGACGGCGCTCGGATCGGCCAAGGTGACGAGCGACCTGTCGATCATGAAGCCTCGGAACTTGGCGAGGCGCTCTTTGGCTTCGTCCTCTTGCCCCATGCTGGCGAACACGTCCGTCGAAAGAACGTGAGCGCCCCGGGCAGCGACCTTCGGATCATTCGTGATCGTGATATCGCCGCCGAGTTTGCGGAATCGTTCCACCCAAGTCTCAGGCGGCTCGAAGCCTTCCGGGCACGCGACGCGCAGGGTCAAACCCAAGAGCCCGGCTGCTTCGATCCATGAGCAGGCCATGTTGTTCCCGTCACCGATCCAGGCGAAGACGAGGCCGTCGAGCTTTTTGAAGTGGCGCCTGACCGTCTGCAAGTCGGCGAGAAGCTGCATCGGGTGGCTCTGATCCGTGAGCGCATTGAAGCAGGGGAGCTTCGAGTAGTCGCGCATCGTAATGAGACGGCTTTCGTCGAAGGTGCGAAGCGTGATGGCGTGAACCATCCGGCCGAGCACGCGCGCGGAGTCCTCGAGAGGTTCCCCTCGCCCCATTTGGGAGCCGCTAGAGGTGAGCACGATGGGATTGCCGCCGAGCTCGTTTACAGCGATCTCCAAGGACAAGCGTGTGCGGGTCGACGATTTTTCGAAGACGAGTGCCACTTGTTTCCCGGACAGCGCCGTGCGCACGCCCAGAGGAGGATCCTCCCGCGTGTCTTTGACGAAGTCGGCCGCATCCAAAATTCTGATGATGCCGCCTTCGCCGAGGTCGGACAGGTTCATGAAACTCTTGGTCATCAGAAGTCTCCCAGGACTTGGTCGAGGATGCCGAGCCCTTCCTCGAGTTCGGCGTCGGTGATCGTGAGGGGCGGGGTGAGGCGTAGAGCAACACCCCCTGCGAAGGTGACGAGCAGGCCGGCGTCACGCAGGGCACCCAGAATCACGCCACCCTGGCTCGAGTCCGAAAGCACCAAGCCCTGGAGTAGCCCCTGTCCTCGTCGGTGATCGATGGCAGAGTGCTTCTGGGCAAGCTCATCGAGGCTCGCCTCGAAGGTCCGACCGAGTGAGTTCACTCGCCCGACGAGGTCGTCGTCTACCACCGTTTGCAGCACGGCGAGTGCCGCGGCACTCGCCAGAGGGTTGCCGCCGTAGGTCGTCCCGTGGCTTCCGGGAACGAGAACGCCCGCGAGGGCTTCCGTACAAACCATCGCCCCGATGGGGAATCCCCCACCGAGCCCCTTGGCCATTGCGACCACGTCCGGCTTCACGCCCTCGTGATGACAAGCCAAAAACGCTCCCGTGCGCGCCACGCCAGTCTGGATCTCGTCAGCGATGAAGAGCGCTCCCGCGTCGTCGCAGATCGTTCGTAGGCCCTTGAGGAAGCCCTCGGGCGCGGGCAAGACGCCTCCTTCACCCTGGATCGGCTCGACCAAGATACCGGCGATCCGATCGGTCATCAGAGCCCGAACCGCGTCCAGATCCCCGAACGGCGCGTGAACCACCCCCGCGAGGTTGCCGAAACCCTCTCTGTACTTTTTCTGCCCCGTGGCCGCCAAAGAACCGAGGGTGCGGCCGTGAAACGAGTTGTCGAAAGCGATGATCGTGTCGCGCTCGGTCTGTCCCTGATTGAAAAAATGCCGCCGCACCAGCTTGAGCGAAGCTTCGATAGCCTCGGTGCCGGAGTTGCAGAAAAGGGCCCGGTCCATTTGCGTCAATTCGCAGAGCTTCTGAGCGAGCACGATGTTGGGCTCGGTGTAGAAGTAGTTGGACAGGTGCATCAGCTGGGCCGCCTGTTTGCTGATCGCTCCGACGAGGGCCGGGTGGTTGTGACCCAGGGCGCTTACGGCAATGCCAGCGAAAAAATCGACGTAGCGTTTGCCTGCCTTGTCCCACAGCTGCGAGCCCGCTCCCCGGTCCATGACGATCGGAGGCTGGGCGTAGTTCGGGTAAAGATGGGCGCTCGCCGCAGAAATCAGCGGCTCGGTTGTGCTCTCGCCTGCCATGGGAGAGCCAACTATCTCTGGTTTCTGTAGGTTTTCAACAGTTACATTTGGTGCGGGACTCGCCGGGAGTCCGCTCTTGCTCGAAGGCTCGCACTTGGGATCGAAAGCCGCTGGCTTTCCGGCTCTCTGCGAAAAGTTGGTATTAGGCTGATTCATTTTTGCCTCGATTGGAGGAGGATTCGACTGAACTCGACGAAGCCCCGACTGGAGCTTTGGTCGGTGAGGTAGCGCGGAGGGATACTGAAGTGTCCGCGCAGGTTGTGGACGCCCACGGAGAGGGCGAAGGCGGCGAAACCGGCCGCGTCGTTCTCGCTGTCGCCGATGAAGGCGAACCTGTGGCGGCCCCGGGTGGGGTCGCCGCCGGTACGCGTGAGGTATCCAAGCGCACCCGTGGCTTTGTCCGCGCGATCGAACGAAAAGTGCAGGTGCACACTCGAACGCGTGGTGCGGGCGCCCGCCCGGCGAGCTAGCTCGCGGGCTGCTTGGATGGTTTCCTCCTTGGCGACGTGATGTTCGCCGATGTCGAAGGTGAAGTCGGTGATTCGTCCCGCGACGTCGTCGGCGGGTACGAGATCGGGGAATCGTGACAGGGCCTCTTGTACGAGCTGCCCGAGCGCGGCGCGACGTCGCTTTCGTTCTTCGGCGCCGGCGCTGTCAGAAAGGATCGTCCGTCCTCCTTCGCTGACGTATGCCACTGCCCCGTTTTCGGCGATTGCGGCCTCTACGGGCCACATCCGCGCGATGAGCTCGCCCCAGGCTGCGGGACGGCCGGTGAGCGCTATCAAGCGCAGGCCAGCCTCAGAGAGCCGAAAAAGCGCGCTGTAGGCGTGCTCCGTCAGCTTGCCCTCGTCGATGAACGTGTCGTCCAAGTCGAAGAAGATTCCTTCGAGGTTCTTGGCTTCCGCAGCGGTGATTTGGTGAATCGGTTTCATGAACGTGGGGTGCGCGCGGGGCGAACGGTGGAGCGCCCCATCAAAACGAAAAACGGGATCAAAAGAAAAACCCCGGGTCACTCTCGTGAGCCGGGGTCTTCCGCGAAAGATTCGCTATCCGTATCAGACGAGGTCCTTGAGGGCCTTGAGGGGGGTAGCGCGGATCTTCTTGGTTGCCGGCTTCGCCGGAATCGTCATGGGCTCCTTGGTGAAAGGATTGATGCCCTGACGCTCCTTCGTAGCTGCCTTCTTGACGACGCGGAGCTTCACGAGGCCCGGAACGACGAATTCGCCGGGGCCACGGGTTCCGAGCTGCTTCTTGATGAGAGCGAAAAGCTCCTCGAAAAGACGGTTGACGGTCTTCTTGTCGAGATCCGTTGCATTTGCCAGCTCAGTGATGATCTGAGCCTTGGTCAGTCGCTTGCCTGCCATGAGTTCTCTCCTGTGTTTTCCTTTAACGAACGCCCTCTCCCACCGCAGACCCCAGAAAAAACCCCGGGATCACGAGAGGCACGGCGAGTGGTTAACAAGGGAAATTCACCCTTTCAAGCCAAAAGCGATCGGAGACGATGCGAAATAGAGCTTTTTTTGTGGGGGATCCGCGATCGCATGCCCACAATAGAGTATAGGGGGAGGAGAGACGGCCGCGGTCCATGACCGAGTTTTCGTTCGAAACCAGCTATTTACAGCTGATTTCGAAGGTACTTGCTGAAACTCCGAACCCGGCCGTTTCTTCGCTCTCCGTCAGCTCGCGATCCGAGAGCCCTGCCCGCGTCTTTTCCGCCAAAAATGAACGTTTTGTATCTAGCGGAGACGCCCGTTCTTTGCTTACGCCTCTCGGGATGCCCCGACTTTCGAGGGTGCGGATGCGGCGTGTCCGAGCCTCGTTCGGGCGCCGTAGCGCTTGCGGGATCAGCAGGAGTCAGCGCTCTTGGGCTGCAACGACTAGCTCTCGCGTCCGTTTCGTCATGACCGCCTTCTCCTCCGAAGTTGCGTGGTCGTAACCGTAGAGATGCAAGATACCGTGCGCGAGCAGAAACCGCACTTCGTCGACGAGAGGACGCTTGCGCCCCCGTGCTTGTCGCTCCGCCGTATCGATCGAGATCACTACGTCGCCGAGGAGTCTCAGGTCGTGTCCCTTTCGCAGCACCTCGGGCTTCGAGAACTCCGCTTGAGGGAACGAGAGGACGTCCGTCGGCTTGTCCTTGTCGCGGTGTTCGGCGTTGATGCTTCGGATCTGCGAATCGTCGCAGAGAAGGATGCTCAGCTCGGACTCGTCCAGTGACAGATGCCTGAGCATCCGCTCCGCCATGCGGCGCACGACCTCGCTCTTCAGAGGTGCACTGCGCGGAGCGCGCCGCGTGACGAAAACAGGCATTTTGTCCTCAGGATGGGATCTTCTTGGCGTCCTCGAGGAACTGCTCGAGGCCTTTGTCCGTCATCGGATGCTTGGCGAGCTGCTGAATCACCTTCAGCGGGATGGTGCAGACATCGGCTCCGAGAAGTGCCGCTTCGAGCACGTGGGTCGGCGTGCGCACGCTGGCCACGAGGACTTCGGTCTCGAAATCGTAGTTCCCGTAGATCTGGCAAATCTTTTCGATGAGATCCATGCCCACTTCGCTGAGGTCGTCCAAACGGCCGACGAAAGGTGAGATGTAGGTTGCGCCCGCTTTGGCCGCGAGGAGAGCCTGATTGCCCGAGAAGCACAGGGTGACGTTCGTCTTGATGCCCTCGGACGAGAAGATCCGAACCGCCTTGAGTCCGTCCACGATGAGAGGCACCTTGACCACGACGTTCTTGTGCACGGCGGCGAGCTTGCGGCCTTCCTCGAGGATGGTGTCGGTCGTCGTCCCGATGACCTCTGCAGAAATTGGTCCGTCGACGACTTCGCAAATTTGCTCCAGGGCCTGAGCCATCGAGACCTTCGCCTTGGCCAGCAAGGAGGGGTTGGTGGTGACGCCGTCGATGGCGCCCATTGCCGCAGCTTCTCGGATTTCTCCGATATCTGCGGAGTCGATGAAAATCTTCATGATGAGTACCTTTGGTTGTGTCGGACCATCCCGGACGGGACGGAGCGGGGGATTTTCGGGGTCGACGGTCGTTGAGGGAGCTGAATTTCCGAGCGTCGAGTGGTCGCGTCAGTAGCGCAGTTTTCCGGCGCGGGCTACCGTCCCGCCGTGGCTCGCCCCTCTCGCCCCCCGGGTTTCGACATGACCTATCGGCCCACCGAAGAGTTCTTCGGCCCGCCACTGTCAGTTCGAGTGCCAGCATTCATTCACGGGGGACTGGCCGTCATCATTTTGGCTCTCGTTTTCGTCGTCGAGAGAGGCTCGCAAGACAGCGCTCTTTATCATTACATGTTTCGAAAGAAGCACATGATCGATACGCATCTTGCTGCCGCGCTGTTCGCCCTCAGCAGTCTCCTTTCAATGATGCGCGATGGGATGAGGGGCGTGCGGATTCGCCCGAACTTCGTCGAATACCGGGAACTATTGAGCGCAGTCTGGCCACGTGTGCGTCGCTACCGTTGGGCCCAGATCGACCGAGTCATCTTCGAGCAAAGCGGTTCCATTTCCGTCGACCTCTGGGACGGACGTCGCGAAATCCTACCCACCGTTCGTCAGCCAGACGAGCTTCGTGCGGTGCTGGAACGATTGGCGCTGGCTCGCGCGATCCCCGTGGAAGGAGGCCGGGGGCTCGACGAGCTGCCAGCCTCCGAACAGCCCGCCGTCGACTGAGACCGAAAAGGAGATCGAAAGTCCGCGTGGCGGCATCTACGGACGGGTGAAATTCATGGGCGCGCTCGCACGAGAGAATCCGGTCCTGGGAGCATTTTCCGTCCCACTCGGAGCGATTGGGCGCAGGATGTCATACGCTCCCATCGGGAAAAAGCAAAGTGTTTCATGGGGTTACTGGGTCCGCCTCGGGTCGCCTATTTTTGGACTGTTCGGCGACCGCCCGGGTACTTACGAAATAACCATGGGAATCGTACGTGCGCTTCGAGATTCGGCCCCCGAGCGTGGCCCGCAACAAGCGCCACCGATCCCGTCGAATGCGGCCCTCGTCGCGGAGGCGCTCGATGGCCATGCTTGGGCCTTCGAAGCACTATTTCGTCGCCACGGACGTATGGCTCTCGGTCTAGCCCATCGTCTCTTGGCTGGGAGTGGCATCGACCCCGACGATCTCGTTCAAGACAGCTTCGTGACGGCTTATTCCAAGCTCGACACTCTGCGTGAACCCGAGGCGTTCGGGGGGTGGCTGGGTTCGATCGTCGTGAGGACCGCATCCAAGCGCCTGCGTCGTCACCGGCTGCGCGTCCGCTTTGGTCTCGCGCGCTCGGAGCCGGTCGATCTCGACCTCGTCATTTCCGGCGCGGCGTCACCCGACGTCGTGGTCCTTTTGGAACAAACCTACGGCATCCTCGACCGCCTGCGACCGGACGAGAGGATCGCCTTTCTCTTGCGGAGGGTCGAAGGCCTCACGGTTGCCGAGATCGCCGAGCGCATGGACCTGAGTCTGTCGACCGTGAAGCGCCGCCTCGGCGCAGCCGAAGGCCGCTTCGAGCGTGAGGTGCAGCGCCGGCCCCTCCGCACCAAGTCCGTTTCCGATTTTTCCGAGAGGTCTCAACATGACTGATCCGCTGTTCGAACATATCGAAGATCCCGTTAGCGAGGACCGTTTGGAGCGCATCTGGCAGAACGTCGAAGCGCGTCGCGAGGAGTATCGCCCCTCGTCGAAGGAGAAGGTCGCGGTGCTGATGGGAGGACTAGCCGTTGCGGCTGGCGTTGCCTTGGGTTGGTTCGTCGGGCTGCCTTTGCACAATTCGAGCGAGCCGCCGGTCGTCGCGTCACCGGCTGCACCGCTCTTCGAGGCGGGGGCGACCTTGAGTACGGCTTCGGACAAGATGTCCGTCGCCCTCGAAGACGGCTCTCGGGTCACGCTCTCGCCGAAGTCGCGCGTTGCGATGCAAGACACGGAGACCGACGACGTCGCGCTCAACTTGGCCGAAGGTCGCGTCCATTGTGACGTCGCAAAGGACAAGGGTCGTACGTTTTCGGTGCTCGCGGGTGGCGTCGTCGTACGCGTCGTAGGGACTTCGTTCTCGGTGGAGCGTCTCTCGCTTTCATCCGAAGAAAAAGTGACGGTGGACGTCACCGAAGGAATCGTCGAAGTCGAGGGACCGGATGGCGTCATCAAGCGCCTCGGGGCCGGGGAGTCCTGGTCCGTCCGCCTCACTAGCGATGAGGTCCATGCCGCCGCCGAGGAGCCGGCGGCTCAACCCGAAGTCGAAGACGTGCTTCCGCTCGAAGCGGCGTCCCCGGCGCCGCGCTCCGCGGCACCGCGCGATCTCTTCGCCGAAGCGCGGAAACAGCGAAACTCTGGCGACGCAGCTGGTGCTGCTCGGCTCTATCAAGACTTCTTGAGGAAGAGCCCGGGTGACGCTCGCGCGGGAGTCGCCGCACTCGAGCTCGGCCGCCTGCGAATGGATCAGCTCGGCGATGCGGCAGGAGCGATCGAGCCTCTGACGCGCGCCGCCAGCGGAGTGGGGGGTGGTCTGGCGGACGATGCCTTGGCGCGTCTCGTTCAAGCCCACGCCAAGCTCGGTCACATTGCTGCATGCAAGAGCGCTCGCGCCCGCTACCTCTCGAATTATCCCAAGGGAGTGCATGTCGAGCGCGTCCGTTCGACGTGTCCCTGAGTGGGAACGCCAGGAGGGAAGCGCGCAGCGTGATCCGAAATGGGGTTCGGGGGTGGGAGGCTCTTACAGTCCTGGTATCCTCGACTCTCGGTGCGTTCTTCCTTCGTTGCTGCCGTCAGGGGATTCGTTGCCCTTTCCTCCTCGCTTCTTTTTTGCGAGATCTGCTGGGCAGAGGCATGCGATCGAACCCGGGACCACGTCAGCATCGCTTTCATCGGTGACTGGACGAGAGAAGTCGAGAGCGCTGCTCTGACCGATCTCGTTGCGGCACTCGAGCCCCGGCAAATTGGCGTGTGCTCGGGCGAAACCGTGGATGCTGGCGAGCGGACCGTGTCGAGGGTCCGCGTGGAGCTCGCCGACCCCACCCGTGTCCGGATCGAAGTCGACGACGCGTTGACGAACAAGGTCGTGTCTCGCCAGATTAAGGTCGAGGACTCTACGGAGAGCGCGTCGGCACTCATCGTGGCTGTGGCGATCGACGAGCTTCTGCGCGCCACGTGGGCCGAACTCACGATCCAAGAAGAGAAATCGAGCCCCGAGCGGGAGGTGACACCACGACGACAGGTCCATGCCGATCCGATCGTCGCTCCCAAACCGGTGGTGTTTCGGCTCCCATCTCACCGGATTTCCCTCCAAGGCGCCCTCGATGCATTCGTCGTAGGCAGCGTCTTTTTTGGGGGCAATTTCGTTTACGGGAGCTCAATCGGAAATGTCTTCGAATGGGACGCTTTTGCTGGGCCGCGCGTGGTTCGGGCGAAGAACGCGTCGGATCTCGGACAAGTTCGAGCGGACGCGCTCTCGATGGGGCTAGCCTTGCGCGCGCCCTTGATTAAAGGTTCTGCGTTCGTCTTCGGACCGGAGATAGGGCTGAGTGCGACCCACGCGTGGTTTCGCGGCCGCGCCGAGGAGACGGACGAGATGACTTCGTCAGGGGGTGAGTTCCAAGGATGGGCCGTCACCGCCCGCGGGGGGGTGGATGCGCGTTTCGTTCTCGGCAGCGCCTTCGTGTCGGGCGCGACTCGCATCGGGATCCCCCTTGTCGCCCTCGAGGTCACCGACGGGCAAAAGATCGTGGGGGGTATGTCGGGCCTGGAATGGAGCAATGGGCTATCACTTGGGTGGTGGTGGCAGTGAGGGGGTGGATCGAAAGCGTCGGGAATCGACGAGGACTCGTCCTCGTCGTGGGGGCGTTTTGGGCTGGGGCCTGCACCGAATCGGGCCAAATCCTGACGCTCGTCGAGGACCATGACGGTTCGGCTTCGTCCGGTGGAATGGGTGGGAACACCGGCGGGGACTCGGGGTCTTCGGGAGGTGCGCCGAACGATTCCGGCGGCACCGATAGCGGCGGAGGGAACTCGGGCGGCGCGGCTTCTGGAGGGGCCGCTGCGGGTGGGTCTGGGGGGATGGCCGACATGATGGGCGGCGCACCTGGACTGGTGCCAGGACCCACGGGAACGACCGTTGTCGTCGATAGCGGAGACGCCCACACCTGTGGCGTGATCGATGGGACCCTGTACTGCTGGGGCGATAACCAATCTGGAGCGCTCGGCCTGGACGATTTCGAATCGAGGACTACGCCGACTGCCGTCGGCACGGAGCTGGGCTGGACCGCGGTGGGCGCTGGTGGTGACTTTACCTGCGCGCTTCGAAACGGCGTCGTGTGGTGCTTTGGGGGCGGATCGAGCGGACAGCTCGGCGCTGGAGAGTTCACCTCTTCAGCAGTCCCGCTCGAGGTCAGTCTGCCGTCGAGCGCCGAGGTCATTTCGGTCGGGAGTGAGCACGCCTGTGTGATCTTGGACGATGGTCGGCTCTATTGCTGGGGGCAAAACACGGAGGGGCAACTCGCGCAAGAGGATCCGTGGACCGGACCTGGCGTCAATTCGGCAGTTCCGCTCCCCGTGGCGCCCGGCGAGACCTTCGTCCAAGTCTCCACTGGCCAGGGTCATACCTGCGCCATTCGCGCGGACGGTACTTTGTGGTGTTGGGGACGAAACACGAGCGGAGAGCTCGGGCTGGGAGAAGGTTCCGCAGGCCAGCTCAGGCTGCCCGCGCAAGTTGGAAGCTCGGCCGACTGGGAACATATTGCCGCGGGACAAGGTCACACCTGCGGAATTCGGTCGGGGGAGCTTTACTGTTGGGGGGTGAACAGCGCCGGGCAGCTCGGGGTGGCTCTCGAAGGACCCGTCTTCGATCCGGAGCTGGTTGTCGGAGTGGTCGATCCCGCGTCGGTTAGTGTCGATACGTTCCATACCTGCGCGATTCGAATCGACGGCTCGCTCCTGTGTTGGGGGCGCAACATCGAGGGTCAACTCGGCGATGGTACCATCGACGCCAAGGACGTTCCGACACCCGCGCTACCAGTGGACGCTTGGGATCTCGTGTCAGCCGGTCGGTTCCATACGTGTGGGGTGCGGCAAGGCGCCGTACTTTGTACGGGCGAGAATCAACCCGGCCGCTTGGGAACGGGCGACACCGAGCGGCGGCGCGAATTCACCGAAACGGCGTACTTTCCTTAGATCGAGCTGGTGAGCGCCGCGGGCGCACCATCCGGTAACCAGAGCGGCTCGTTTGTCGTAAAGTCTTTCCATGGCTTCGACCCATTTCGACTTGCTCGTACTCGGCGGTGGTTCCGGCGGGATGGCGGCGGCCCGCCGCGCGGCGAAACACGGCGCGAGGGTAGCCCTGATAGAGGGCGGCAAGCTGGGCGGGACCTGCGTGAATCGAGGCTGTGTTCCGAAGAAGATGTTTTGGAACGCGGCACAGGTGGCGGACGCGATGCTCGATGCCGACAGCTATGGCTTCTCGCCGGTCGTCCCCGAGTTTTATTGGACCAAGTTCAAGGAATCGCGCGATCGGGCGGTACTGAGGCTCAACGGTATCTACGAACGCAACCTGGAGCTCGACGGTGTGACGCTCATCAATGGTTGGGGGCGTCTGCTCGGGGGACATCGGGTCCAGGTGGGGGAGGAGATCTACACGTGCGAGCATCTCCTTCTCACGCCTGGAGGAAGGCCGCGCGTGCCCCCCATCGAGGGAGCGTCGCTCGGTCTCACCTCGGACGACTTTTTCGATCTCGAAGAACTTCCGGAGCGTGTCGCCATCGTTGGTGGGGGATATATCGCCGTCGAGCTCGCAGGCGTGCTGCAGGGCCTGGGGGCCAAGGTGACTCTCATCATGCGGGGACAGCGCCCGCTGCGCACTTTCGAGACGATGGTGGGCGACGCTCTCCTCGAAGAGCTGGGAGAGCATGGGGTGAGCGTCGTGACGGGGTTCTCGTCCGCTAAGCTCGAGAAGAGAGGCGAAGATCTGCGCCTCCACGGTGAATCGGGACATTGCGAGAGCGGCTTTCAAACGCTCATCTGGGCGATTGGCCGTGACCCCAACGTCGCGGATCTGGGTCTCGCTGAGCAAGGAGTCGAGCTCGATGAGCGAGGGTTCATTGCCGCGAACGAGTGGGAAGAAACGAGCGCAGCGCGCGTGTACGCGGTCGGCGACGTGACGGGAAAGCTCGAACTCACTCCCGTCGCCATCGCGGCCGGGCGGAAGCTCTCGGATCGCTTGTTTGGGGGCGACGCCGAAGCGCGCCTCGATTACCGCAATGTCCCAACGGTGATCTTCTCGCACCCGCCGATCGGGACCGTGGGGCTGACGGAGGATGCCGCCCGTGATCAGTTTGGCGACGCGGTCAAATGTTACACGACGCGCTTCGTGGACCTGTATTACAGCTTGGCGCGTCGCAAGGTGCGTACCGTCATGAAGGTCGTCTGCGTCGGCGCTCAGGAGAAGGTGGTAGGCATTCACGTGTTCGGTCGTAGTGCGGACGAATTGATTCAGGGGTTCGCCGTGGCGCTGGTCATGGGCGCGACCAAAGCGGACCTCGACCGCACCGTTGCGATCCACCCCACCGCTGCCGAGGAGCTCGTGACTCTGAAGTAGTGAGGAGGCAGTGTCGGTTTGCCGCCTCGTCGGCCGAAGTGAATTCGCAGCGCGCTTTTACATTTCCCAGATGAGTCCTAGGCTGGCGGGAGTGATGAGTCGCCACATCTTCTCAGCGATCATTCTGGCCGTCGGCCTCGCCTCGAGCGCACCGGCTGCGTTCGCTCAACACGGGGCGACGACGGAGCCGGCGCCGACCCGGGGCAGCGCGGATGTGTCACCGGAAGTGGCGGCCAAGGCGGCTTCCATTGCCCGTCAGACCATGAGTCCCTTCTGTCCGGGGCGGACACTCGATGACTGTCCGTCGGAGTACGCGTCCGAGTGGCGCCGCGACATCCGCGCGATGGTGGCGAAGGGAATGACCGCTGCCGAGATCCAGGACGAACTGGAGAAGCGTGTGGGTGGGAATCTTTCGGGCATCCCCAATCGTGAGTCCAGCTACGCTCTCCCTATCATTTTCGCGACGGGCGCTGCCCTCGTTCTTTACTTCGTCTTCGTGCGACTCCGAAGGAAGGACGAAGATGGGGAAGGCAGCCCGAGCGATGCTGCCGCGGCACCGAACACGAAGAAGGCGGGTAAGGGTGACACATCCAAAGCGTCATCGGTCGATGACGATCGGCTCGCCCAGGAGCTCGAAGACGAGGATTGAAACCGTCCGTGGCTGTGGAGGGAGCGCGGGTGAAGTCAGCGAACTCTTGCTTAGGTGATGCAGGAGGGGCGAAGTTGTACGTCTCCGGACTGACCCACGTTCAGCGAGGTCAGAAGCGGAACTCGGCGCCAGCCTGAGCGGACCACTCGACATCTCGCCGCTCGGTGAGGGGGATTTGTCCGCCGCCGAAGAGGCTCCATTTCTTGCCCAGGTCGAACAAGAGCGCGGTATGTGCGTACATCTGCGTCGCGCCGTGGGGGCGGTTTTGTTCGGTGACACGACCTCGCTGGCAAACTTCCGATCCGTCGAACGTCTTGCAGATGGTGAGGGCTCGGATGTCGGCGTTGAGCCCGGCACTGAGACTCAGCTTGCGGAAAAATCGCACCCCGAGACCAGCCGCCGGGCTCACGTCGAAGGCGGTGCCTGCTGGGCGGGTTTCAATGGGGAAGAAGAGCAACCCGTACCAGAAGAGGCGCTCGGCGGCCCCGCCGTAGCGAATACCGGGAGAGAAGATCCATTGGCGCCCCGGATCGGCTTCGTACTTTATCGTGCGCGTGGGCGTGGTCACGTTCATGCCCAAAGTCCACGTCGCTTTGCGTTCTTTCATCGAGTCGAGGCGGTAGTTCGCGCTGACCGTCACATCTCCGAGACCCGACTTCACGCCGTCGTAGGAGTCCTCGTCAACGATGACGAAGGGCACTTGCGCACCGATGTAGAGCCTTCGAAGCACTCTGACGTCGAGGAGCGCGGACGTGGCATAGGTCGTGGCGGTGTTGAGGGTGGGCTCTTCGGTGCCGCGGCTGATCTGTGTCATCAGCGCAGCGCGCTGGCGCGGGCTCGGGTTGCCGGCCAGAGTGCTGAGATTTCGCATGCCCTCGCTCGCCCCGTGACCCACGTTGTGGTGGGCATGCGCTGGGAGGCTCAGGGCGCAGAGGAACAAGAGCGCTCGAAGCAGTCCCCGCGCTGGGCGTCGCGGGCCGGGGGGTCCAGAAAACACGCGACTTCTTTAGTGATCATCGCCGAGGACACCATGCGACAAAGTGTCGCAGGCCCTCTCGAGTCGGGCGTGCTAGCTCCCGCCTTCATGAAGAGCAGGCTCTTGACCGTGGCCGTCATTTCTCTATCGATTTCGCTCTCTTGTGGGTGCGCAGGAGGGGATGGGAGCGACGATGAGGGTGCAGAAGGTGGAGACATTGGCGCGCCGTGCGAGCTAGAAGAGCATTGTGCAAGCGGGCTCATCTGTGACAACCACGACGGCCAGGGCTCCTGCCAAGAAGAGCACGAGCACTGAGGGGCGCCCGCTGGAGCAAGGCATCGCCTCTCCCGTCGCAGCAGGTCGGGGCCATCAGGCCGAGCGCTGGTACTGGTCGTCGCGCGCGGCGCTCATTCTGATCGCGATCTTGGTGAGCGTTCCCGCGCCTTGGGCCGAGCTCTGGGGCGGGAGCACGCACGGTTCCGCGCTCGGCGGACTGGCGTGTGGCGCGGGCTGGATTGCGGTCTCGCTTCTGCTTCCGCGCTTTCGCAACGCTCGCCTGGACGAGTTCTTTCGGGATCCAGTGGCAGGACTGTCCATTTGCGTCGATGTCGCGGGGCTAACGGCTCTGTTGTCCGTCTCTGGGGCCGCACAAAACCCATTTACGCTGCTCTATTTCGTCCCGATCACCCTGGCGGCCATCGTCGCACCCAAATGGACGATTCGAGTGGCGGTCCTGAGCGTCATCGGGTTCGCTCTTCTGCTCACCGAGACGACCTTGGCTCTCGCCGAGCACCGCCATCACGGTGCCCATGCGCACTTCTTTCAGCACGTGCGAGGGATGGCTGTAGCCTTGGCGGTAGCCGGTGGGTTCGTGACGGTCTTCGTGCACCGAATTGGTCGCTCGCTCGCCGAGAAGGAAAGGGAAATCGTCGAACTGTCGCGCCAGCGCCAACAGGATCATCTCGCCATTGCCCTGGGGACTCTCTCCGCGGGCGCTGCCCACGAGCTCGGCTCTCCTCTCGGCTCGGTGCAGCTTCTTGCAGAAGAGCTGCCCCATCTTTCTCCAGAGGAGCAGCGGCGTGCCATTTCCGACATCGTGACCGAAGTGCAGCGAATGAAGTCGATCGTTCACGGCATGGACAGCAGTCAGCTCAGCGCCGAGACGTTGCGTGGGGGCACGCCCTGGCACCCTTCGGCACTCCGTGAAGTCACCGATCCTCTCGGAGTCCATTTCGAGCTCGCTTCCGCAGAGGACCGGCATGTCACCCAACCGTACCAAGTCGTTGCCCAGATCACGCGCGAGCTCGTCCGAAATGCGCGAGCCATCGACAAGAACTCCGACATTCGAGTGTTCGTCCGTAGATCGAGTGGCTCCCTAGTCGTGACCGTAGAGGACGACGGGCCTGGGTTTACCGAAGAGCAACGGCTCCACGCGACCGAGCCCTTCGTTTCGCACACGGGGGGCACGGGCCTCGGGCTTTTTCTGGCCTCGATTCACGCGCGTCAGCTTGGTGGAGAGCTTTCCATCGAGAGCGAAGTGGATCGGGGCGCGCGGGTCTCCCTCGAGCTGCCCGCTCAGGCTCTGACCCATTCAGGCGAGGCGCCGAAAGAGTGAACGACACAGGCACCCACCGTATCCTCGTCGTCGACGACGACAAGACGTTCTGTCGTGCGCTCGCCATCGCTTTGCGGCGCCGTGGCCACCAGGTGCTCCTGGCTCATGACGTCGAGGAAGGGCTCCGCGAGGCGCGCGCGTTTCGCCCCGAGCGGGTGGTCGTCGATCTGCGCATGCCCGGCGGTTCGGGGCTCGACTTGGTGCGCGCCCTCGATGAATCGTACCCCGAGGTGCTCATCGTCGTTCTCACCGGCTTTGGAAGCATCGCCACCGCCGTCGAAGCCGTGAAGCTCGGTGCTGTCCAGTATCTTACCAAGCCCGTGTCGGCTGACGCGCTCCTGGCAGCGTTCGACGGAGTCGCGCCGGACGACGATCCCCAGGCTCCTTCCCTCGACGTGGTCGAATGGGAGCACTTGCAGCGTGTCCTCACCGAGTGCGAGGGGAACGTCTCGGAAGCCGCGCGCCGCCTGGGGATGCACCGGCGCACCTTGCAGAGAAAGCTCGCGCGCGGGCGTTGAGCGTTTAGTTTTCTTCGGTGGACACGAACGAGCAGTGTCCACCGGTACAGACGGGGACGAGATCCTCCGGCGGAGTCCATTCACATGCCAAGCAGGGAACAGGGTCTCCCCCGCCAGCTTGGGCGCATTGGGAAGCGCGGAAGTCGTCGGCCCTCGACGCATTGATGGCAACGATCTCAGCGGGTGAGTTTCCAGCTCCGCATTCGCAACAGGCGTCAGGAATCAGGATGCACTCGTCCGTGGTCGAGCAATCGACGGCGGGATCGGTTTGCAGGTTGGCGACCTCGCACTGACCGTTTCGGCAGGTGGCAAAGAGTCTCGGATTCGCCGCTCCTACACATTCCGGGCAGCCGTCTACTCCCGCGCAGGCCATGTCGCGATATGCGTCCACCGAATCGAAATGAACTGCGGTGACGTCTTCCTCCGTAGGAACCGAACAGGGAGCGCAACATCCGACGCTCAATAAGACGCACTCGGAGGTCGCCGCGCAAGACCGGACGATTCCGTCGCCGTCGCCGTCGCCGTCGCCGTCGCCGTCGCCGTTTCCATCTCCGTCGCCCGGGTCTCCGTCGCCGTCTCCCGAATCGCCGTCTCCATCGCCATTGTCGTTCGAGTTCTTTGCGGCTTTTCCACCGCAAGCGGACCCGAGCGCGGCGAGCAGCGCAATCGAAATTGGGACGACGCCCCAGTTTCTCCCGATCATCTGGTGATCGTCCTGATGCCCGGAGCTGGCGTCAACCTGCCCTGATTCGTCGTCCTAGGGCTGTGACTTCTCCCAGCAATTGTTTACGGGAGGGCCGGCTCCTGCCAAAAGGCGGCTGCCGTCCGGTGAACACTTTCGACCCCGGCGGGCACTCCCCACCGTGATCCATCGTGTCCCTTTTTCCATCTTCAGGCTCTCGAGCGCGGCGATCTTCCTTGCAGGCACCGCGTGGGGCCAAAGCGAAGGGACTCGAGAGCCCGAAGGAGCGAGCGAGCCGCCGCGAGCGGCTACGCCTACGACGACGTCGCCCGCACCCCTGAGCGCCGTGGCGGTGCGAATCACACTGACGAACTCCGAGCTTCGAGAGCCGGAAATCCTTCAAGCCCTCGCCAACGAATTCCGCGCACCGGTCGTGCATGGCGACGGGACTGGAGGACTGCTCATCATCGTCGAAGGACAGAAGCTCGACGCCAGCTATCGAGACACTGAGGGAAAGGTCATTCAGCGAAAGCTGGATCTCCCTCGTGACAAGTCGGCACAGCTCGACACCATCGCCCTACTCTCGGGGAATCTCGCCCGGGACGAAGCCGGGCAGCTTCTAGCCGAGCTACGCGCCGAGCAAGACGAAGCCGCGACTCTCCCCGAAGCCGATCTACCTGAACCTCCGCCGCTTCCGGGCGATGCCGCCGAGCCAGAAGATGCTCCCGCTCCGGAGTCTACCGAGACCGCCGCACCCACGGAGGAGAACCCGAAAGAAGCGAGCGTACCTGGGGAGGCTGCTTCCGAAGAACCCGGGCTGAAAGAGAATCGGCCCGAGCTTCCCATAGCGGAGCTGAGTGCCATGGCCTGGCCTGGCGCGAGCTACCCGGGGAACCTCGACGAGAAGACCAACTACGTCCATGTCGGCGCTGTCTATTCGGAGCTCGGTAGCGTTCGCGGTGTCGCCGCGAACCTGCTCACCCTGAGGAATCGCGGACGAGGCCGAGACTACGCGGGGGAAGGTGCTCAGATGGCCGTCGTTTGGGTGGGGACCGACGGTTACTTCCGCGGATTCCACGGTGCCGCGATCGCTGCCACGGGTCAGGGCGGTATCGAGGGCGTGCAAGCAGCGGGCGTCTTCACCTACCAGAAGAACGAAACCCAGGGCGCCCAGCTTGCCGGTACAGCGTCTGTGAGCATGAGCAACATCGAGGGCGGTCAGGGGGCGGGCGTGTTCGCCGGCACGTGGGGCAACGTCGTGGGACTACAAGGAGCCGGAGCAGTCTCCGTAGTTACGGGAGATCTCGAGGGAGCCCAACTCTCTGGCGGCGTGTCCATCATCGGCGGAGCCCTCGACGGTTTTCAGCTCGCGATGGTGAACTTTGCCGGTGAAGTCGATGGCTTTCAGCTTGCTCTGGCCAATGCTTCCCAGAAGAAGATGGACGGCTTTCAGCTCTCGCTCGCCAACTACGCCGGCGACGTCAATGGCACTCAGATCGGCCTACTCAACATCGGCGGCAACGTCGACGGCGCTCAGATCGGGCTGGTCAATGTCGCCAAGGACGTCGACGGAGTCGCTTTCGCGCCCGTGAACGTGATCCCCGGGATCCGCAATCAAATCGTTGCTTACGGATCGTGGACTCCGGCTCCGAACGTTGCCGGCGCAGCCGCCGGACCTCTCGTGCATGCGGGCATCAAGTTCATGCCCGAGCCGTTTTACACCCAGCTGACCTTCGGGATTGGCCCAGAAGCAGAAGAGTGCCCCGGCGATCTTCCTCCTGGCGATGCGGGATGCACCGGCAATGGTGTCTTGTACGCGCCGGCCTTCGCGGTCGGAGGACGAGGCATGCTGGCCGCCGGCCTCTTCACGGAGATCGACGTTCAGTACCAGTACGAATCGGCCTTCAACTCGTCCCTCGCCAATCGGCATGCGGTGCTGGGACGTGCTGCGTTGGGTTACGATTTCGGTGAGAAGTTCGGAGTGTTCGGTGGGGGAGGGCCCCGGATGGATATCCCGGCCGATTCTGAGGGCAAGTACGGCGCAGTGACCTGGAGCCCGCATGTTTTCGCTGGAATCCAGGTGTTCTGAACCGTGTCGGGGGGAATCGACATGGGTACCGCGTTTTGTTTGAACAGCTGGCCCGGAGCCGGGCACCACTATCAAAGTGGCTCATTTTCCATCGGATTCTTCGATTTTGCAGGATTTGCGCGCCTGCCTCTCCCGGCCGACTCGGCACGTGGGGAAAAGCGAGGTAATCGGATGACCATCATGACCTACGAAGCCCTGCTGCCCGATGCCCGGTCATCGGATGGGACTGCGTCGGCGCTCGTGGAGCGTCTACGCAAGGGCGAGGTTTCTGCCGTTGGTGAGGCCTACGATTTGCACCACGAGCACGTGCGCCGTTTCGCCCGACGCCTCGTCGGGGACGAAGACGCCGCGGAGGACTTGGTGCACGAGACGTTTCTCACGCTGCCCAAGGCCATCAAGCGCTTCGAGGGTCGGTCGGCACTACGCACGTTCCTGGTGTCGATCGCAGTGAACCATTCGCGTCACTTCGTGCGCTCGGCGATCCGGCGCCGCGCGGCCATGCAGCGTGCCGGCGAAGAAGTCGAGGCGCCTGGTCATTCGAATTCGAGTGAGAATCCCGAACAAGAGGCGAGCCGCAAGCAGTTGGCGCGCGTTTTGACGAGGTGCCTGGACAAGCTTTCGGTCGAGCATCGGGTAGCGTTCGTCCTGTGTGAGGTCGAAGAACGCAATTCGCGTGAAGTCTCCGAGATCTTGGGCGTGCCGGAGGGCACGGTTCGCACCCGTCTCATGCACGCGAAGAAGAAGCTTCGTGTGTTCATCGGTCAGGAGGGCTTGTCATGAGCGACGACGATCTCTTGAGCAAGATGACGAGTGCTCTCGCCGACGAATATGATGGCGCGACGGCGGCCCCCGGGGCCACTCGGGCCCGCGTCGTACGCACTCTGGCTGAGCGGAAGCCCCGGCGGAAGAAGTGGCTCGCCATTGGTGTCCCGGCGTTCGTCCTTTTTGGTGGTTCCACCGCCTGGGCGGCCGCGACCGGCAATCTGCCTCCAGTCATGCAGAAGGTCGTCTCGGTTTTGATCGGCGACGTGACGGTCGATGAAAAGGTTGCTGTCGCTCCACCCCCGAAGAGGTCGGGCAACTGGGCGCCCCCGGCCCCGGCGGAAGAGCCGGCCCCGGCGGTCGAAGAACCGGTCGCCGAGGAGCCCGAAGAAGAGATCGAGGCGTCTGCGGCGGTCGAAGAGCAGACGACTCCGAAGGCCCTGTCGGTATCGCAGAACCCGAAGCCGACTTCGCCAGCGTCGAAGCAAGCCGAGGTACCGGAAGATCACACCGCCCTACTCACCTATCAGGCGGCGCATCGAGCCCATTTCCAGGCGGGTGACTGTGCGGGGGCGGCCCGGGGCTACCGCAAATATCTGCGCGAACAGCCCGCGGGGACCTTTGCCCTCGAGGCAAAGTACAACCTCGGCGTCTGCTTGATTCGCATGGGCCAGAACGCCGACGCCAAACGGCTGTTGCAACCGTTCGCCGACGGCGCTCACGGCGACTACCGCAAAGAGAAGTCCCAAGAGCTGATCGAAGCGCTCGGAAATTGAAGCTCTCGGGGACTTCCCGCAGTGGAGGTACGCGTCATCGAACGCTTCTGGCGAGTGTGACAAATTGCCACGACGAGTGTGGCGTTTTGCCACATGGGGTGTGGCGTTTCGCCACATGGAGTGTGTCGCTTCGCCACGATGTATCTCGTCTGCTTTGAGCGTCGAGGCTGACGTCGAGTTAGGGCCCCCGGCGATAGTGCATCGCCACGGCGCCGAGTTAGGGCGCCCGGCGATAGTGCATCGCGACGGCGCCATTTCGGAGAGTCAGGGCGCCCGGCGATAGTGCATCGCGACGGCGCCATTTCGGAACGGTGTCGACGAGACGAGTTCGAGATGGCGCGCGCTCGGCAGGCCGCTCTGGTAGAGGGTCGGGCCGTGACCGGCGATCCGCGGATGGACGAGGAACCTGTATTCGTCGATCAGATCGAGACGATCCAGCTCGGTCGCGAGCGTGCCGCTCCCGAGGAGCACGCCCGCCGGAGTGGCGTCCTTGAGCTCTTGCACACCCGAGCGAAGATCGCCTGTGACGTGGTGGCTGTTTTCCCAGGAGAAGTCCGTGCGCGTGTTCGACGCGACGTACTTTGGCTTGGCCTGGAGCTGGACGGCCCATCGTTTTATCGCGGGCGGCGCCTCTACGTCCCCGCGCGCCACCGCTGGCCAGTGGTCCTCCATCATTTCGTAGGTGACGCGGCCCCACAGCATCGCCCCGCTCTCATCCATGAGGCGGGTGAAAAATTCGTGCGTTTCGTCGTCGGCGATGCCCGCCTGATGGTCGACGCAGCCATCTAGAGTGACGTTGATGCTGAAGGTCAGTAGGCCCATGGCGTGAGTCTATGCCGGACGAGGTTGACCCAGCTAGCCGGAGCTCTGGCGCAGCGAATGCGCGCCCCGCCTCGATTAGAGTTGCATGTCGACGATCGCAGCAATGATGATCAGGACCAGTACACCGATCCCGATGGCCAAGGCCTTGAGCTCGCCCTTGGCGGCTCCCATCGCTCCGGGCGGTGGCAGCCCGCTGTTGCGCAGTTCACGCTCCGTGAAGTCTCGTGTCGAGTTTTTCATCGTGGCGCTTCTCATGGTGATTACCTCCTCACTCACCCAAGGTAGTCACGAACGATGTGCGCGCGAGGCATGAAAGCGCACACATCGCCACAAAGTGTTCGAAACGCCCGCCTCGGCCGCACGCGTTTCGCTCTCCGTGCAATGCGGGGCTCGACGGCGTCGCTCCGGGCAGATGTGGTAGCGCTTACAGGCGCTACGGGCCGAACGGTGAATCGAACGTCAGAGCAGAGGCCAGCTGCGTGACCTCGGCTGATCCGACACGCGGTTAGAGACCCGCGCGACGACGGTTCGCGCGCATCGTCGTCTCGAGCGCCTCCATCTTCTCTCGATTCGGATCGGTGGAGACAGGGCCGACTACCTTGTTCAGGCCGCTTCCCGGCAAGAAGTCGATGTAATCCTCGAACTCGGTCACGGCTTCGTCGAACGACAGCGTTTCGAAATCCCATGTGGCGCCCTGGTAAAAGGCGTCCAGGTGATAGTCCGATTGCCGATCGAACACGAGACCATCAGCACCATAGGCGTAGACGTCGATCGCCATGTTGTAGATGTCGGCAACGGACGTGGCCGTCCCTCCCACTCTCCAGTCGTCGGTGGCCATCGGAGTGTACGTAGGCGTCATCGGGTGCGGCACCACCGCGCCGTAGTCCGAGCCCACCATGATGACTTCGATGGCATCGACCGTCATCGCACCATAGTTCGAGCTGGCAAAGCCGTTCGAGTAAACCACTCCGACTTCTCCAGGAGCGATACAAGGGATGGTGGACTCGAATTGATCATCGGGTTCCATGAAAGGATCGGCGTCAGCAAAGCCGTAATGCTCGGCGACGATGACCCCCCCGCTCAAGAAATCCACCTCTGCCTGGACGTAGCAGAGTGTGTTCGGGCCGTCGTTGCCGATCACCGCGTACCACTGTTCGAACCATTCGCTTGCTGAAGGGGACGTCAGGAGGTTGGACGAGACGAGAAAGAGGCCCTCCGACTCCTCGTCATAGAGGGTCGAATCCACTTCCGCGTTGGGCGTGTTGACCAGAGGGTCCGTGGGCTCGGGATCGACCACGGGCGTGCCCCCCGCGCCGCTTCATCAGTTTCTTTCTCGTAAGCAGGATCTTCTAGGTCGTGTTTTCCAATCCGACATGATCCCAATCCTCAGCACGGTACACCCATCCGACGTCCCATCAACCTGCCCGTAGGGATAGGTACAGTGGAGACGACGTGGTTAGCTCACCAAGGTCATCCACAGGGGTGAGATCGTCTTCAGTGGCTTGCTCCGCAGCAGGCCGAACGACGTGCTCTCCCGACTCGCTCGTGAGAGGCGCATCGCTTTCGCGCCTCGACCTCATCGTACACGGAAGCCGAGATCAACAAGGCCGAGCTGCGGTATCCACGCCCTGACGCCGCTCCACTTTTGATGTCGTCGCGGTCGTGACTACCTGGAGCGCCGACCGGTTCGACCGCTCCTCGAGGTCAATTGAGCGGCGCTCTAGAGGGCCGAGTCTCAAGCATGGCGAGTATCGAATTCAACGAGCAGCGACTGGAGCTGTTCCCAACATCCGTTTTTCGTCGGGACTACGAGGGGCTTGAAGCCGTCAACCACAGGCTGCGGCAGCTCATCCTCGAAAAGGAAAAAGAGCGTACGGGGGTCGTGAAGAGCAACGTCGGAGGACATCACTCCGATGCAGATCTGCTCACGTGGGACGACCCGGCGGTCGTCGTTCTCTCGAGTCTCGTACGGGATGCCGTGCATCACTACACGGCCGAACAGATCCACAAAGACCCGCGTTCGTTTTCGAGCAAGCTCAAGATGGAAGCATGGGCGAACGTGTCTCGCTTTGGAGATTACAATCGTCCCCACGTGCACCCTTCGACGACCGCGGCGGTGGTCTATTATGTCGATGTCGGAGACGAGGTGCCGATAGCAGCAGGAGCAGCTCCCACGTCGGGCGTGCTCGAATTCTTGGATCCCCGACAACGACCGCACATGTTCGAGACTCCGGGCATCGTGCCCAACGACAACGTATCCATCGTCGCCCGGGAAAGCCGCATGCTCGTCTTCCCGGCGTGGCTCTACCACTACGTCCATCCGTATCGGGGAGAGCGCCCGCGGATCTCGATTGCCGCAAACGTCACGGTGATGGCTGTGACCGAGACGGAGCCTGATGAGACTCAAAGTGAGGGCGGGGTATGAAGCTTTCGCGAGTTCTCGAACCAATCACCATAGACGAGCTGAAGAACAAGTATTTCGGTCGGCGCTGCTTCGTGAAAGTGCCCAAGATGGGCAATCCTCTTGCGGATCTGGTCACTCTCGATGAGGTGGAGACGCGGCTGAACGACGGTTGCGCCAGCTTGGTGAGCCTCGCGGTGGTTGGCAAAAATGGGGCGAAGTTTGCGGCTCGAGAGGTGTACGCGCAGCAGATTGGCCCGGGTTGGACGCCCCAGTTCTTGCGGAAGTCCTTGGTCTTGGATCGACTCGCGGAGGGGCATTCGCTGGTGATGCACAACATGAGTCACATCAACCCGGGCGTGGCCGAGCTCATCTCCGACATCGAAAACGAGTTTTCCGACTTTCAGGCGGACGTGCATCTTTATGTCTCAACCCGCGCACAATCGAGCGGGTACCTCGCTCATCGCGATCAACCTCAGCACAAGATCTACCTGCAGGTTTTTGGCACCACCCACTGGACGGTCTTTCGCGGGACCCACGAAAGGCCAGCCCTCTCGAAAGCGGAGGCGGATGAGCACCTGGAGGTCGACTTCGAGGTGGAGCTGACCCCGGGCAGCGTTCTTTACATGCCGCCGGCGGTCTTTCATCGGGCCACGAATCCGTATGGTCCGCGCCTCTCCGTGAGCATTCCCTTCAAGCCGGCGGCGGGGAGCTTCAAAGTGGATCGAACGCACATCCCCCTTGCTAAGATGATGCGCGGCGAGCCTCTCGATCAGCAGATGACGATGTCGCTCGGGGCGGGTACGTCGCCGAGGCTCGTGAAGAGGAGCATGTTGTGGTCGTCGGTCGATTCGCAGTAGCTGCGCGAGAGCCAAACCTCGCCATCCGTTTGGTCGATGACGAGCACGTAGGTGCTGCAGCTCGCGTAATCTTGGACCGTCGAGCTGGTGAAGTCCGTCGCGCTGACTTCGACGGCAACCCCCACATCGGTGCTCACTAGCTCGGTCGCGGCCTGGCTGAATCGTAGTTGGTCCACTCCGCTTTGGAAGTCGCGGAGGACCTGCGCCACCCGCGTTCCCGGGCCGTCCCCCGGCGTTTGGTCGTTCGCGCTCGAGTAGTCGAAGATGTCGACACCGTCTCCTCCGAAGAGTTCGGCGAGCCCCAACGATGACTGGGACGTGGAGATGTGGAACGTGTCCGCGCCGTCCCCGCCCACTTGGCAGCTCAGAGGGCCGCCGCCGCCGCCTTCGGTCGAGGAGGAGGAAAACACGTCGTCTCCGCCGTATCCAAGGGACAGCGTACGCGTGAGGCCATAGTACGAAGGCATGTTGTCCGGGTCCTCGGTTCCTTCGAGGATTGAGGAATAGTTCGAGGAGGCGACCTGGCAGACTTGGTCCGCCGCGAGCTCGGGGGCGTTGGCGCCGTCACGGTAGTAGATCTCGATGTCGGTGAGCTCTGGAATGTCACCTTCGAAGACCATGAGGAGTTCGTTTTTGGTCCCTTCGCAATAACTCGAGTACCAGACCTCCCCGTCGGTGGTGTCCACGACGATACGAGCCGTTTGGCACATGGTCTGGGGAGAAGGGCTCGCGGCAGAGAAGTCGCTCGTGAACACGACGCTGGTGGCGACCGTTGCGCTCGGAAGCCTGCTGCCCTCGAGCTCGAAGCGAAGGCGGTCGGTACCCGGTTCGAAGTCGGCGATGGTCGCCACGCCGCGGTACGAATAGCCTCTGAGCGAGTTCACTTGATAGTTGATGGTGTCGGCGCCGCCGCCGAGCACGATGTATCCGCTGCCCACATCGGTGGAAGTCTCTCCGGAGATACCCGTGCCCGTCCCCGAGATGGTGACGGTGTCGTCACCGGGTCCGGCAAGGAGACAGGCTACCTCGGGTCCAGCATCGACGAATCCGAGCTCGTCGTCGCCTTCCCGAGCGACCACAGCCGTCTTCGTTGTGCCGGAGACGTCAGCTTGAACGTCGACGCCGTCGGTTCCTTCGATGATCGTGTAGGCGCTCGAGGGATCGGGACACAGCTCATCGACGAGCACCTCGGTTTCCGAGGGCATGCCGCCCATTCCACCCATGTTGAGGCCGCCCATTCCACCGCTGGGCGCACCCCCCGTGTCGCCGTCGCCGTCGCCAGGCATGCCGCCCGTGTCACCGTCACCGTCGCCGTCGCCATCGCCGTCGCCATCGCCATCGCCATCGCCATCGCCGTCGCCGGTCATGTCACCGTCGCCATCGCCATCGCCGTTCCCACTTTCGTCTCCGCTCCCGCCGCACGCTGCGAGCGCGGCTGCTGCTGCAGTTGAGAATACGAGTGAGCCCTTCAGATGACGTGTCCGGATCATAGCGAGTCATCATCCGGGCGGCGGGGGCGCCTGGCAACGCGTGGTAAGGAAAGGCAGAAAAGATAGGTTGACATGGAGGCGGGAGTTTCCGAGGAAGGGGCGCATGACCCGCTGGAACTTGATGTGCGCCCTCTTCTTGAGTCTCGGTTTCTTTGCCTGTGACGAGGATGAACCCGATGGATCCGACGAAGCTACTGGTGACGGAGATTCGGGTGATGGCGACGGCGGAGATGGGGATTCGGGTGATGGCGACGGCGGAGATGGCGATGCGCCAATGGAGGAGGACGGCTTTTGTACTCATGCAAGAGTCGGTTTTGCTGCGTTGGACGACTACCTCACCGTGATGAACGAGCTGAGTCTCACGGGCGAGGAGGTTCCTGCTTCGCGGATCAACGAAAACGGGGATCTCGCTTTGGAGTTCGCGGAAGACTTTGGTGAGGAGATGGCGCAGGCCGCCGATTTCGTCGTCGATGACGATGCGGCGGCAGCTTTCGATGCTCTCCTCATCTATCACTCTGATTACATGGTCCCACAAGCCGAGCTGGCGGCCGGAGCAACCAGTGACATGGAGTATGGAATGGCGTCGCTCGAGCTCCTTCAGCAGGACGGTGTCGCGGAGGCTGCCGCCAATGGTGCTGTGGCGAGCGGGACCGCCCGCCAGTACGCGCTAGGGCGTTGTGGTTCGCTCGATTGACGACGAAAAGTGGGAGGCTCCGCGCGGCGGGAACATCATTCGGGCATCGTCGTCGCGCCCCAAGGCGGAAGGTGGCTACTTCAGACCCGCGAAGACGACGCTGAGCATCTTGTGCAGGAGCTGCTTCAAGCCGTCGTCCGATAGGTGGAGATCGTCGAGGCGCCCATCGATACAGAGCATCGAGTAGCCGTGCATCAACGACCACACGAGTAGCGATTGTTCGTCGGGATCGCCCGCGCGGAAGGCGCCTTGCTCTTGTCCTTCGACGAGCAGCGCACGTAGTCGTCCGTAGACGCGGTCGCAAGCGCGATAGATCCCTTCGTGCACGCGCGACGGGCCGAGATCGGCGCTGAACATCATGCGGAAGAAATGCGGGCGCGTGGCGGCTATTTCGAGGTAGGCGCTGCCGAGCGCCTGCAGGCCTGACGTTGCATCGGGGGACGCGGCGGCGGCCGCCTTCATCTTCTCTTCGAGCTCGGCGAACCCGTCTTCGGCGAGCTCGCGAAGCAGGGCGCCTTTGTTCTCGAAGTGGCGGAAGGGTGCCGACTGACTCACGCCTGCGGCACGCGCCAAGTCGCGCAGCGAAAGCTCGTCGGCTCCCTTTTCGTTGAGGAGCTGGTGAGCGTGGCGCATCAGTTCACGGCGCAGGTCGCCGTGGTGATAACGCGCGGCGGAGCGGGGCGGAGTCACCGGGGACGAGGGTAGGGAGAGAGAATGTTGACGTCGAACACATTGTAATGTAATCGGTGATTACATAATGTGAACAGTGAATACATTGTTCGCGAACGAATGGAGAAAACCATGAAAAGTCAGGAACTTGGGAAGACGGTGTTGGTCACAGGCGTGTCGACGGGGATCGGTCGGGCCACGGTGGAGGCGCTCGTGCGAGCCGGCTACCGCGTGGTGGGTACCGTGCGCCGTCCCGAGGACGCGACGGGCATCACGGGCGCCCGCGAGGGGCGTTTCCATCCGCTCGTTCTCGATCTGACCGACCGCGCATCCCTCGAGGCTGCAGCGACGAAGCTGCCCGATCTGCTCCCCGATGGAAAACTCCACGCGCTCGTCAACAATGCGGGCGTCGCCCGCCCGGGACCGATCCAGGAGCAGCCGTTCGATGAGATTCGGCACATGTTCGAGGTGAACGTCTTCGGTTTGCTCGAGTGGACGCGGCTCTGTCTCCCGCTTCTCGGGGTCGGGAAGGCGCGGCGGGTCGATCCCGGTCGGATCATCAACGTGAGCTCGGGTGCGGGTCTGATGGGGATCCCGTATCTCTCCGGATACGTCGCTAGCAAGCACGCTCTGGAAGGACTCTCGCACAGTCTGCGTCGCGAGCTTCAACCTTGGGGGATCGGGGTCGTTATCGTCGGACCCGGAAACGTGAAGACCCCCATCTGGAACAAGGTGGGCGACGGAGCGGAGTACGCGCGTGGACTGTCGGGGAATTCGTTCGTCAACTTCCTCAAGGCGATGCGCGAGGGGGAGAAGGGCGGCATGCAGGCGGAGGAAATCGCCGAAGTAGTCCTTCGCATCCTGAAGAGTGCGAACCCGAGGACGCGCTACGCGCCGATGGATCACAAGTTCTTCACCTGGACGATTCCGCGGATGTTGCCCGAAAAGACGGTCGACAAGATGCTCTTCAAAGCCTTTGGGATGAAGGAGTTCGCTTCGGGCGGCTGAACCGTCCGGCGGCCGAGCGGGTCGTCGAACGAGCTTTTCGTTTTCGAGGGGACAGCGTCCCCGCCAGTGCGGGAAGTGTGGCCGAGCCCCAACGGGGCGAGCCCCGTCGAGGTCGTTCGATCCGAGGGCGACCCTGCCCTTTGGTGTGAAGGATTCTCCTTTTGGTGACATGAAAGGGGGCTTGGCTGGGACCTTCTTCATGAAATCTTCATTGCGAGGGCTCGGCCCGCGGTTCGGGATGCTTTCTTCGCCTTTCATGGTCGCGCTAGGGGGGATCTTGCTTTCGGGTTGCGACGGGGGGCACTGCGACGGGGGGCGGTGCGAGTCCCTGTATGTCAGACCGAACTCCGGGGACGAAGTCATCGTCTGGGATGAGGATTCGTTTGCGAACATCCAGATCGAGGGCGCCACATTCAGTGTGCCCCTGTCGGGCGAAGCCATCGTTCGCTTCGAGGACGACAGCTGTGTTCCCGGCGAGGAGTCCCCGTGCTTGGTCGAAGTGAAGTTCGTATCACTGTACCTCGACAAGTTCGAGTTTACCGCCGACGGGCGGCAGGTGAACCATGACGGTATGGCGATCGAGTCGGTGCCCGGACGCCGCAGCAACACCGTGGAGGGTGTGTGGTGGTTCGACGAAACTCACGCGTGCTCCTGGGGACCCGGCTCGAGCCGAGATGCGGAGGCGAACGTCGTGAGATCGTGGACGCTCGAGCTGTCCCGTGCCGAGCAAGTCGCAAGCCTCAGTACGACTTTCGAGGTGGAGCTGCCGCTGGACAATCGATGTGGCTCAGCATTTTCGCGCATCTCCATCTTTGCCACCAGCCGCGGGCTGTGGAGGAGGGAACGATGAGGACTTCGGTGCGGCTCCGTCCCGGCTGGAGGGCCGTGGCAATGATGTTTGCGGTGGTCTCTTGGAGTGAGTTTTCCGCTGCCCAGTCCCCTGGAGACGAAGAGGCACCGGTCGCTTCCGACCAGCCGCCACCACCTCAAGAAGGTCGAGGCTCGCCTGGTTCCGAGACGGAGACGACTGATTCTGAACTTGACGATGAGGAGCCTGTCGCGGACGACGACGCACAGGACGCACGAGGTGACGACGCACAGGACGCACGAGGTGACGACGCACAGGGCGCGCGAGGCGAAGGCGCGAACGCTGAGGTGCATGCGGTGTCGCCCGCGGTGTCTCCGACGCCTCGCGCCGAGCGGACGGAGCGTTGGGAGTCCGATGGCGACTCTCTCGCGGAAGAGGACGAAAGCGAAGCTCCCGGGCGCGGCCACTTCGAGCTGGTTCCCGGCGGGTATTTTCAGACACGTCTGGAGCGGACGAGCTTCGAGCATGTGGGCCACGCGGAGGCGGGCGCCGGTGACATCCATCCCTCCCATTTCGATGTCGACCTGACGATTCCGCGCGCGGCCGCTTATCTCGAGGGGAGCGTTTACGATCCGGCGCTGACGTTTCGCGTCCAGGTCGGCGTCGATCCAGGTTTTGCGCTGGAAGATCTCTATGTGAACTACGCGTTTGCCGAAGGCTTTCAGCTCCGCGTTGGAAAGGACAAGCGGCCGTTTTCGCGTCAGTTCCTCACGCGGCGCAATCACTTGCAGTTTTCCGATTTGTCGCCGGTCGAGCGCTACTTCGCCATCGATCGGGACGTGGGCGTGCTCGTGCACAACGATTACTTGAATACCACCGGCTTCGAGTACGCGCTCGGCGTCTACCAAGGAAAACACACGGTCACGTACGACACGTTTTCTCGTCGCGACGACGAGCCGTTCGTCGTCCGGGTGCGGGAGGACGATACCGCGGACGACATCGAGCCGACCGTGGTATTCCGCGTGGGCGTCAACAACGGACCTCTTTCTTATCGAGAGAGTGCTCTCGGGAGCCGCAAGTATCAGTACGGGGTCGGGCTGAGCGGCCTGATGGATCTGAACACCAACCGGAGCGGCGCCGCCCGCGGCGAAGTTGAGCTCGACGCGATCTTCAAAGTTGGTGGATTCTCCATCTCCTCCATGATCGCGATGAAGCTCCAACAGACCGGGGACGAATTCTTCAAGAATCGCGACCAAGGAGGAGCCGCCACGAGCATGCAGACGGGTTACGTCTTCGCCGAGCGGGTGGAGCCCGTGATTCGGCTTTCTGCAGCCCTAGTGGGCGAGATCGACTACGACGCCATCTCCACCGTGGAGACCGAGTCCGCCGTTGGTTTGAATGTGTACTTTTTCGGGCAGGATCTGAGGTGGACCAACGAGTTTTCTCTCACCCGTTGGTCCGAATCCTATGGGCAGCCGGAGGATATGGTCGTCCGGCGCACTTTCTTCAGAAGTCAGCTCCAGTTCGGATTCCGCGGTATCTAGAGCGCCGATCAGTTTGCCGAGAGCTCTAGCGAGTGACAAGCGAGCACGGGCTTCCTACATAGCCTGAGCCGTCTGCGCTCGTCCGATGCCCACCGCAATACCAAAGTCGCCCTTCACCATTGGAAGGAAAGCCCGTCGGCGTACCGCCGGCGTCATCGTGACGGCCGCGATCCACTCGTTCGTGGCGCGCGCGTTCGCCGAAGCGCCGGGACCGGCGCATGTCGATTGGTTCATCGATACCGACGGCGAGCGCCGGGATTTCGAGACGGCTCACGCGCAAGTGAACGATCCGATTGGTGAAGCGCATCCGTTTCGAGCTGCTCTCGAATCGGCGCTTGGTCTGGGGATTGGGACGGCTTGGTACTTCCTCGACGAGGAGACGAATCGCGTCGACTGGGACAACCCGGAGCTGCGCGAACGGATCAATGGTGACGCGTACCGCTTCGACAATAACTCTTTCACCATCAATGCGATAGCGCATCCGATGACCGGAGCGGGGTTTTACGTGCTCGCAAGGACGAACAACCTCGGTCCGGGATGGTCGTACGCGAACAGTTTCGGGTTCTCGCTCTTGTGGGAAATCGGCATCGAGTTCAAAGAAAAGTTCAGCATCAACGATCAGCTCGTCACTCCGCTCGCGGGGATGAGCGTGGGCGAATTCGCCTACAAGATGGGCCGCTATCTCAACAGTGTGAGCGAACCTTCGGGCCTGCAACACGCGCTCCGCTGGGGGCTCGCGCTCGGCGAGAGTGGTCATCGAGCGTGGGATGGAGTCGTCACGGAAGCGCCCGGGGCGGTCGATACGCGCGGGTATACGACGGATCTTTGGCATCGGTTCGACGCGGGGTACTCCGTGGCGTTTTCGGATCACGAGAGTGGCATCGCGCCGGTGCACGCCTACGCGTTCTCGGGGGAGTTCGTGGGGATGCCGGGCTATCACGGGGTGGGGCGGGCTGAGCGCTGGTTCTATCAGCTGGAGTTTTCGCGGCTGGATCTCCAGGTGATGACATCAGCCGAGGGGAGCGGTCTCGCGCTCGATTCGGAGGTGATCGTGGCGGGGCACTATCATCACGATCACGTGCCTCGGCGAACGGCTCGCCTCGATGGTTTCTCGTCGGTGGTTGGCCTCAACGTGGCGTATGGATATCGCGCGTCGAGCGCGCGTGGCTTTGACGAACGCTACGCGCCCCTCAGCTTTCCCGGGCTTTCGACCAAGCTGTGGCTGGCCGAGGGCGATCTACGGGTGGAGGCGCGTGCCCGAGCGAACTTCGATTTTACGACGATGAGCGCGCTTTCGTATCCGATCTGGGCGGACGAAAACGGAGAGCTGCGCGGCAAGACGGTGCTCCGCAAGCAGGGCTACTTTTATGGATTCGGGCCGTCGACGGCCGGGAAACTTTCGGTGTCGTATCGGAATCTGGAGCTCCACGGATCGCTCCTGGCCGCCTCCGTACATTCGACGGAGGGCATCGATCGCAGTCAGGAGGAGCTAGAGGTCGATGAGCGGGCCCATTCGACGATCGTGGAATGGGACGTGGGGGCCCGGGTGCGCGTGCCCTTCACGCCTCTGGCATTCAACATGGGCTACCAATCGCTGCGCTGGAATTCGTGGGTGGAAGGTTTCACCTCGAAGGCAAATGTCGAGCAAGTTGAGCTTGGGCTCTCGCTCTTGTTTTAGTAGACCGGCAGTATGCTTTTGGATTTCGACCCCCGCGGCGTCATCTTCGACATGGATGGGGTCCTTCTCGATACTGAGCCGCTCTACACCGTGGCGTACAATCGCATGATGGAGCCCTACGGTGCGACTCTCGATCGGGCGACCAAGCTCGAGATCATGGGACGCCGGGCCATCAATAGCGCGGCACACGTGATCGACAAGTTCAAGCTCCCCATCACTCCCGAAGAGTTCGTCGAAAGGCGGAAACCCATCCTCGAGGAGCTGTTCGAAAACTCCCCAGCCGTGCCCGGTGCAGAAGAGTTCGTCCGCTCTATCTCTCGGCGCGGCATCCCGATGGCCGTTGCCACCAGCACGACGCGCGTCTCCTTCGAGATCAAGACGAAGACCCACGAGTGGTTTTCCCTCTTCGATCAGATCGTCTGCGGCGACGACCCGGAAATCGGGAACCCCAAGCCCGCCCCGGACATCTTCCTCCTGGCGGCGCGTCGCCTCGGCGTTCCCATCGAGGAATGCATGGTCTTCGAGGATTCGCCGTCCGGGGTCGAAGCAGGGGCTGCCTCGGGGGCGAAGACGTTTGCTCTCGTCCGAGAGGAGACGGATTTGTCGTTGTTTGAGGGGGCGGTCAGGATTTTGGGGGGATTTGGGGAGGTTCTTGGCTAGAAGGTTCTCCTTCAGCGATGAACAATTCTTCATCGTCGCGCTCCAGAGGGAGTACGAGTGATTCTAGTTCGTCGAGAGTCACGAGACTGTGTTCGAGGGACACTGCCTCGAACTCACTGCGACTCCGAAGAATTGCGTTTCTCAACGCCAAGCTGTCGGAACCCGAAAGATTGAGCCGGCTTATCGCTCGAATTGCCACCGCCTGTGAGTTCAAAATCGACTGATTGGACCATCGAATACCATTGGGTTCGTAGGCCTTGATCGCAGAAGAGATGCGTAATTGCTGTTCCGAGGTGGCCCGACGGATGACTTCGTCCATGATGCAGCGGATCGTCCCTGTTCGTTGCGCAATCGAGTATCTCAGGGTCACGACCTGCGAAATGCGCCTCCAATTGGAGAGCAACTTCGTGTAGTTGTAGTACTCCGCTCGATTCGCGAAAAAGCTCGAGAAGTCGTCGGTTCCTCCACTCATGATGTACTGCTTGTAGTGAGTCGGAAGCATCTCTGACTGTCGACGGACCACGGCAAGGGTGACGATCTCCAGATTCTGCAGTTCGGGGTAGACTTCACTCAACCTTTCCGGGTTGACGGTCCAAAGCATCTCGGTCCCGACGAACCCCATCTTTCCGCTGCGAAGAGCGCCGAAGAAATCTTGGTAGTAGCGGCGCCATTCCAATGTATCGTCCGATTCTTTCCGGAACAGGCTTGCGCGGAGACCCTCCTGTCCCTTTCCAGGGTGCAAGTCGCGAACCGGTTGCAGGAGCTCGGCGTTAGCGAGCTCGGACCGCTTCTCGAACAGAAAGTTCTGCAGCGCGGTCGATCCCGTCTTTGGGCTTCCGATATGGACAAACAGGGTTCCGGGCATTGTTTCGAAGTTCCTTCGTCCTGGGCCGTTGCGATTACTTCTTGAGCCAGCGCAGGAGCCTGGAATCTGCTAGGAATGCTTTGGGGTCTCGGCGGAGCTTTCGCCATTTGCGCTGAGTTGAGGTCAGCTGGCTCGTGCCGACACCCCTGCTTGGCGAGAGCACGCCTTCCACAGTGGTCGTTACCGTGGAGAGAGCCGACCTAGCTTCATTCAGCGAGGCCTTGGATCGAGCTTTGGATACGGGGGAGTTCGGCGGCGTGCCACGTTTCTTTGGGGCCAGAATCTCTGCGCGGAGGGCAAGCTTGGACTGAACCTGAGCCCATCCTGAAGGACGGTCCGTTACTGTTTGAAACTGGAGGTATCGCATCAGGAAATCCTGAAGGGCTTCGAATCCTTCCAAGTCGAGGTGTCCCGACCTCCCGTTTTTCGCGTCGCTCACGAATGAATCAATGCTTGAATACTCGTCGGAGAACCCCGCATCCCCGTAGAACGGCTGCCCGAAAGTTGCAGGGCGAAGGCCACAAAAGAAGGCGAGTTCCAGGCCCGCTTGTGAGTTGAGAAGGGCAACCTGGTCCGCACCCTTGCCGAGGGACCCGAGGTTGTGGTGATTGCAGATGGCCAACCTACCGGGATGACGGTCTTGAAGCTCCGACAAAGCTTCGACCGTCCTAGGAGCCTCTAGGTGAATCTTCTTTTCTTCCCAGGGATGACCCTTGAATACGACGTTGAAGTCCGTTGCCTCCAGGACTTTCCCGATGAGTTTTCGATAGAATGCAATCGACGAAGGCCATCCGGTACGTTGCTCGATGATGGAGAAGTCGTTCACGACTTGGCCAATAACCAGGAGAGTAGGTCTACTTCGGTCCGAAAAGTCGGGCGGGGCGGCGGGAGGGGGCTGCTTAACGTTCTTGTTCTCGGACAGGAGAAGTTTCTCGATCCCCTTTGCGATCTCTCTGAGTCGTAAGTCGGGTTCGCTCGGTATCGGGAGCGCGTTTCGTACGGCCGAAAACTTGATGTCGGGAGAATTGCCAAGAGGGGCGTAGCGTTCCTCCAAGTAGAATTCGTGCCCAGTCAGTGTGGATTCTAGCGCGAATACCCTCGTCTTCGACCACCTGCAGATCTCCATGAGGGTCCGCATGTATGTCGGCGAGCCTCCAAACACGAATGCCTCGGAGAAGATACTCCCTCGCTCTCCGAAGAAACCAGCCCATTCGTCGATCCAGAACTGAGCTGAGGCCATGTTGCGGATTACGAGCTCACGGTCGTTCTCTATCAACCATGTTTGGATCGCCGTGTCCCACTCATCGGGTGAGGCGTAGCGTTCCAGAGCACGATGGATCTGCGGCCTCTGCGCCAGTGCAAACGCAAGGCACTCCGCCTGACAGAGCGGGAAGAGCCTCAGGGGCTGTTCGTGAAATCCGTGCTCAGCGAGGCGTAGAGCTCCATCGTCGAGAGTCCGGAGTACCTGAACGTATTCCATGAGTCTCTCGTCCTCCTCGTAGCGACCATATGCCTGCTTGAGATCCGAGTGACGATCATGAGCAACAACAGACGCCTTCGTCCTTGAAAGATAGTCGAAGAGCGAACTGAAGTTCTTCGCGTGAATATGGATCTTGTCAGCGAGTAGTATGCGATGTTTCAAAGCTGTTCCCTAGCGATGAGCTCGTACTGCTCAATATGCGCCGCGATAACCTGTTTCCAGGTAGGACACTTGGCTTTGATCGAGGGGGCGCCTTCATCGAGTGCACGAGCGAGTTCGCCCTGCCGATCTTGGAGTGCCATGAGCCGCGTTGCGTCGACCATGGGATCCCCGCTCAGGATGAGACCAGTCTTTCCGTCTTCGATGAAGTCCGGGGCAAAGCCTACCGGCGTCGCGATAATCGGCGTATGTGTGGCAATCGCCTCGGAGAGATTGGCAGGGCCACCCTCGAACGTGCTGCACATAAGCAGATAGTCGATGGACTCGTAGAGAGATTGAAACAGCTTGTAGGGAAGCGATTCGAAGAGCCGCACTTCATAGCCCAAGGCCACGAGGTACTCTGCCGTGCGAAGGCGCCGTTCGCCAACGAGCACGAACTGAAAAACCTCAGGGGATAGGCGCTTCACTAGGTCGTGAAGGTATGCTTCTCCCTTGAAGCGGCGATCATAGTACTTAGAAATGATGCCGAGACTGACCTTCCTACCTGGGCATGGTGACCGGACCTTCGCGCGCAACACCTCCTCGTTGTACCCATGAGGGATGACAACCGTCTGTGAGATGCCTCGATCTCGTAGAAACCTCTTCTGACCATGATTCAGGCAAACGACGAGGCGTGCCTCGCGGTATCGTGGAAGGAACTTTTCTAGTCTGAGCCAAGGGTCGGGGTCGCGCAGGTCGTGATGAACCGTACACACCGATCGCTGAGTCAACTCGGACTCAAGGTGGGGGCGGTGGTAGTGATGAACATCGGCGTGTTCGAGTGGGGTCATCGAGACCACCATCTCGTGATCTCCTGAAAATCTCCGGAAGTACTCGAATATGTCCGCGAAGATCCCAGAGTGAGTATCGCTTGAGGTAACATGATTGACGATCATGGCTTGACGGGTGGTGTGAGTTGGAGGCGTTCGCAAACGTTGGCAAGATCCGATGCCGTATCGACCCCGGGCGGCAAAGCCTCGCTCACTAGCGTGACGTGAATCGCGACTTGCGCGTGAAGCGCGCGGAGCTGTTCCAGAGACTCGGCTCGCTCCGTCGGAGCAGGAGCTCGCTCCGCGAGATCAGTGAGGGCCCCTGCCCGATACGCATAGAGCCCCACGTGGCGCAAAAAGGGCACGCCCCGGGGTAGCTCGGTTGGTGGGCCCTTGGTGAAGGCGTCGCGCACCCAAGGGATCGGCGCTCGGCTGAAGTAAGACGCGAACCCCCCTTGATCGAGGACGACTTTGACGACGTTCGGGTTGAACAGCTCGTCTGCGCTTTCGATCGGGTGCGCGAGGGTTGCGATGCCGGCGCTCGGGTTGTCTTCGAGTGCCTGCGCCGCCAGCTTGATGGCCGAGGCGGGGAGGAGCGGCTCGTCCCCTTGGACGTTGACGATGATGGTTTCGGGGGCCACTTCACGGAGGCGCACGACCTCTGCCAGGCGATCGGTGCCCGTCGTGTGGGCGGGTGACGTCATGATGGCCTCGCCGCCGAACGCTTCTACGCCGTCCTTGATGCGCTCGTCGTCAGTGGCAACCCAGACGAACTTCGCGCCCGCCTCTCGAGAGTTCTCGACGACCCACCGGATCATCGGCTTGCCGGCGATGTCGAGCAGTGGTTTCCCGGGGAGGCGCGTTGACGCGTACCGCGCGGGGATGACGATTCCGAAATCGACCATCTGATGAATCAGTCCGGCGAGGGCTCAGCCCAGCGTGTCCTCGAAGTAGGGTGCGGCCTTGGTCGCGCGATCGAGAGAAACCAGGACTTCCAAGAGCTCCCTCATCCTGTCGAGTGGCCACATGTTGGGGCCGTCGCTCGGAGCCTTGTCGGGCGTCGGATGAGTCTCCATGAACAGGCCGGAAACGCCGACCGCGACCGCTGCTCGGGCGAGCACGGGGACCATTTCGCGCTGTCCACCCGAGGAGCTCCCGAGGCCGCCTGGTTGCTGCACCGAGTGGGTCGCATCGAAGACGACGGGGCATCCCGTTCGCCGCATCACGGGCAGGCTCCGCATGTCGCTGATGAGGGTGTTGTAGCCGAAGCTCACGCCGCGCTCGCAGAGGAGCACGCTTTCGTTGCCGACTTCGCGACACTTGTCGACGACGTTTTGCATGTCCCAGGGGGCCATGAACTGTCCCTTTTTGATGTTCATGGGCTTGCCCTGGCGCGCCACGTTCTGAATGAAGTTCGTCTGGCGACAAAGGAAAGCGGGAGTCTGAAGAACGTCCACCACCGAAGCGACCTCGGCGAGAGGTGTGTCTTCGTGGACGTCGGTCAGTACGGGAACGGAGAGCTCCTTCTTGATGCTGTCGAGGATCTGAAGTCCCTTTTCCACTCCGGGGCCGCGGTATGACTTCGTGGAGCTGCGGTTCGCCTTGTCGAAGCTCGACTTGAACACGAACGGAATACCGAGCTCCGAGGTGATTTCACGCAGCCTCCCCGCGACCTCCATCATGAACCCAGGTTCTTCGATGACGCAGGGGCCTGCGATGAGGAAAAAGGGGCTGCGACTATCGACTTCGTAGTTGGCGAGTTTCATGATCTCGATGTGGTCTATTGAGTGAGGAGGATGATGAACGCCGAACTGACGGCGACTTGATAGATGATCTGAGTGATGTCGGCGATGCCTTGGAGGACCTTCACGTCGACCTTTGGTGGAACCAAGATCTCGTCACCGGGCTGGATCTCTGCCCCTGGCCCGGAAATCTGAACACGAGCGTTGGGGTGATGCACGATGACGCGGCCCTTTTCGGCCCGCTCGGTGTATCCGCCCGCTTGCTCGATGTAGTCGCGCGCGGTCCAGCCCGGCTTGTACATGACTGCTTGGGACATGAAGATCTCTCCCGAGATCCGAACGACGTTCGTACGCCCGGGAATGACGATCGTATCGCCGTCTTCCAAGCGGATGTTGAGCTGGCGGCCGTCTCGGGCCGTCACCACTCGTCCCAGGGGTTGGATGTTGCGTGCGCGCTCGACGAAACGTTGAACGAGGTCGGCCTCCTTGACCCGGATGTTCGTCTCGTTGTCGGTCCCGGAGAGAGCCAAGAGCGCGCTGCGTTCGAGCCGGAAGAGGGCGTCGTCGATGGAGTCCTTCTGGGCCTTGGCGACAGACACCCGACGGATATGCACGCCGTCCAGATTGGCCAGCTCCGGATCGACGGAGATGTGGTGCAGGACGTCGACCAGACGGGCGCCGCGCTTCACCGCGATGACCGACGGGCTGTCGTACTCGCCGTCCAAGTTGATCAATATGGTCCCCGAACGGCCGTCGTCGCGCAGAGTGATCTTGTCGCCGTTGGCGAGCGAGTACGACTTGAAGTCAGGTACCGTGAACGTCTGGCTGTATGGTACGCCGTTGCGCACGCCGGTCACCGTCACGGCGGTCGCGCGGGCCGCTTCGGGGACGACACTGAGGGCGGTATCGCCCGAGATGCTCTTGGACTTGAACTCCAGGAGGGCGGGTGTGGCGACGCTCCCGCGTAGCTCGATGACGGGGCCGCGTTTCTTCACCAAGATGGTGTCGCCGTCCTTGAATTGGACTTCCTGAATCTTGCCGTTCAGGATGAAGTCGTAGAGATCGATCTGTGCGATCGAATTCCCGTCTCGGAGGATCTCGATGGAGCGATAGGAGCCGAGCTCTGGGTCGATTCCTCCGGCTCGGTCGAGAAAGGAAAGACTCGAGTCCGAAGGGATCCCGGCGTACCGTCCCGGACGCTTGACGCCGCCGGTCACGAAAACTGACACGGGATTGGCCGTGATGAGGTTCGTGTAGACGTCGAAGTAGCGCGTGTAAACTCGGCTGAGGCCGCTCCGAACGACGTCGGTCAGGTCTGCGTTTTTCACTCCGGCTAGGTGAATGGGGCCCACCTGGGGGATGAAGATGTTCCCCTGGCTGTCCACGATGAAGACCTCGTTGACCTCCACCGCGCCCCACACGTTCATGGCCACGTGATCGCCGGGCATGAGGACGTATTCGGGGTTGAGGCCGTCCTCACGGGACTTGCCGAAGTTTCCCAAGAAGAGGTTCGAGCCGAAGGGGCGGACCTCTTCCTCCGTGGGCTCGGTGAGCAGGACCTCGTCCTCCGCGTCCTCGTTCTTTTCCGGTGAACTCGAGGTCTTGGGCGGGGCCGAGCGACCCGGGACCGCGGGGGAGGTTCGACTCAGCTGAGGTGGAGTGGGGGAGGGCGCTCGCGGGATGGTTTGAGCGCCGAGCTGCTGCACCAAAAAGACGAGGAGAATGAGCGCGCGCAGCGCCAGAGAAGAGCCGGGGAACCTATGATTCATAGCTTTGCGTGCTCCTTGATGGCCGACCAGCTGAGCGAAAAGACGCCGAAGAGGACCAAGCTGGTCATGAAGGTGGTCAAGAGAGAGAGCCAGCGCCGAGGAAACATCGCCTCGTCCGGAAGGCTCGGCTCGGCGATGAGAGCCAGATAGCGGTGCTGACGGGAGGCGTCGGCGCGCGCGAGTTCCAGCGAGCTGAGCGCCGACTGATATGCCTGGGTCGCGAACTCTTTCTCCACGAGCACCCGCTCGAATTCGGCGTAGGATTTGTTGAGGCCCGTATCAGCGTTGCTGTCGACGAGACGGGAGCTCTCGCTCTTGGCCTGGGCAGAGAGCGCGCTGACTCGTTGTTGGGCCGCGATGACCTGAGGTGAGGTGGGGGCCATGTACGAGCGGAGCGCGGCGGCTTCGGCCTTGGCTTCCGCGAGCTTCGATTCGAGTTCCGTGCGGATCGTCATGGCGGCTGCCGCCGTCTGCTCCGGGCTGAACTGGCCGTGCTTCTGCTGCAGATCGACGAGAGTCTGACGGGACTTCGAAAGGCGTTCCTCCGCCATCGCGACCTCTTTCTGAGCGAGGTGGATTTGGTCCTGTCGCGCCTTCTCGGAAAGACGATTTACCTTGTCCTCGCTCTTTTCGAGAACGGCCGCGGCGATTTTCTGTGCCATCTCGGCCGAGAACGCGCGAACACGGAGCGTCAGCGTGGACGAGTTGCTGTCGAAGGTCACGCGGACGTGGTCTTGGTAGTACTCGAACGCCTCCTCGAGGCTGTCGTCCGCTGCCAAGCGCGAGAAAAAGTCGATGTTGGTAGAACGGTAGTGAGCCAGAAGCCCGACCTTCTCGTCCAGAGCATTCATCATCTCTCGGGAGAGGACGTAGTCGCGTGCGGCCAAGGTGTCTCGACTCGTCGAGGAAACTCCCGCCATTCCGATGAGCGACTCCATCGCTACACTCGGGCGGTTCTCGGCCGCCTGAATCGAGAACATGCTCACCGATTCGTACGAATCCGTCGCCATCCCCCAGAGGTACGCGCCGGCGACGAGCGTCGGAAGAACGACGAAACCTCCCAACTTGAAGACGAGACGTCGGGCGCGCTGACGACGCACGGAACGAATCGAATTCGTCGCGCGGTTCACGTCCTCTTCAGTCGGCTTCTTCGTCATCGGTCAGTTCTCGTACGCCGCTTGGGCCTCTTCCAGGTTGTCGTAGAGCCGGAGTCTCCCGAGTTTCAGAACGGCAGCCCGGGTGCAGTAGTCCCGGATCGTCTTCATGCTGTGGGAAACGATGATGACCGAGGCGCGCTGACTCCGCTCCTGGAAGGCCGCGCGACTCCGCTCCTGGAACTCCTTGTCGCCGACGGCGGTGACCTCATCGACCAGATAATAGTCGAAGTCAATCGCCATGCTCAGACCGAAGGCGAGACGCGCGCGCATCCCCGAGGAGTATGTCCGCACGGGCATGAAGAAGTACTCACCGATTTGGGCGAAGGAGCGTGAAAAATCGACGATTTCATCGACGTCCTTTCCGTAAATGCGCGCGACGAAACGGGCGTTCTCTTCGCCGCTGAGCGATCCGTTGAAGCCACCAGAGAAACCGATGGGCCAAGACACCGAACCTCTCCGCTCGATGGATCCAGCGTCGGGGGATTCGATGCCCGAGAGGATTCGAAGGAGCGTTGATTTGCCCGCGCCATTGCCGCCCAGGATGCCGAGATTCTCTCCGCGGGGCAGCTCACACGAGACGTGATCGAGCACGATGTGATCGCCCCTCTTGGTGCGATAGGCTTTCGAGACATCATTCAGGCGGATCATGTGAGTTGGATCCGAGTGCGAGAGGCCCGCTCGAACAGCAGTGCGAAGAAGGTCAGCCCAAGCACCCAAAGAAGCGGGTAGACCGGCTCGATATGATGGGAATCGTAGGAGTAGTACCAGCCGTCTCGGACTTGCTCCACGCAGTGCAGGACGGGATTGAACTTGATGTATTCGAGCAGGGCCAGGGGAACGTCGTTCGCGGTGAAGAAGACCCCCGACAACCAAAAAAAGGGTCGCATGAGCGCACCTGTGAGTCGTTCCAACGCAGGGAGGTAGATCGACAGCGAGCCCAGGATTGCGCCCAGAGCCGCGCCGAGGAGATTGGCCAGTATCAGCCCGGAGATGACCGCCAAGGGGGCTTCCAGCTCTCCGCGACCGAGCCACAAGGCTTCTCCGCCCATGAGGATGCAGAGGACGAGGAAGAAGGTCGTAAACTCCAGAACGGTTCTCGCCGCAACGAGGTCCAGTGGCCGCACTTGTGGATAGAAGAGGAGACCTTTGTTGGAGCTGATTGCTACGGCTACCCGGGAGCTCGACTCCCTAAATAGGAGATAGGGGATGACCCCTGTGACCATGAAACCGAACAGAGTCATGCCCGCCGGCGCGCTCCTTTCGGTGAGCGAAAAGATCACCAGGAAGGTTCCAATAAACAAAAAAGGCTCGATGAATGCCCACAAAAATCCAAGCTGGTGGGCCCCGAAGCGGGTTCGCGTCTCTCGCAAGATCAGCGCGTGGACGACCTGCGACTGGACGACGAATGCCCGCCCGACATTCACAGGCCTTCCTCTTGGCGCTCGCCTCCCGAGGAGGCCGAATCGCGCAATGGGCTCCGGGAGGAATCGACGACCGTCGCCTCGCCGGTCGGCGACACGCGGACGACCGGCTCGGGCGATTCCTCCACGAGCTTCCCTTGATGGTACACGTCCGGCACGAAGAACCATCCTTCATCGTCGCCGCACGCGAGGCGCCGCTGCTCGCTTTCGCCGCCCTGGATCGTGACGGTTCGACAATGGTAGCCGCTCGCTGCGTGGTAAGGCCGGGAGGCGGTGAGCGTTTTCTCGCCCACCTTCGCGTGGACGCCCGCGGGCAGATCAGCGACGCGGTCCAGGATCGCTCGCTCTTCCCTGGATTCTGGCTCGTGGCGGCCCCCGCTTTCGGTGGCGACCGCGTCCTCAGGATGCCGCGCGTCGGAGGGGCGCCCACAGCCGGAAAAAAGGACCAGGGCGGCTACGCAAAATGGAATGAATCTCATCTTGGATACATCTCGACGACGCCCTTCACCTTTCCGGCGCGATCGACAGCAACCAAGAGCTTGATGCGTTTCGTTCGTATCAGCTCCTCGGCGTCGGCCAGGCGGGCGTCCTCCCGAATGACGACCGGGTTTCGTGTCATGACGTCGAAAGCCGTCATGGAGATGCAGTCGTCGTACTTCTGAAATGCACGTCGCAAGTCGCCGTCCGTGACGACGCCCACGAGCTCACCGGCCTCCATGACCAATGCGGTACCGCAGCGTCCCTCGGTCATCGTCATCACGACATCCTTCATGGCGTCGGAAGGCTGAACGAATGGGAGGTTTTCGGTTCTCATGATGTCGGAGACCAGGGTGCTCAGGCGTCTTCCCAAAGAGCCGCCGGGGTGGCAACGGGCGAAGTCTCCCGCCTCAAAACCGCGGAGTTGGCTCAGGGCCATCGCCATCGAGTCGCCGAGTGCGAGCGTCACCAATGTCGAGGTCGTGGGCGCGAGGTTGAGCGGACAGGCCTCACGTTCCACGGAGATGTCCAGGAACACGTCCGCCTTGCGTGCGAGCGTGGAGCGCGCATTCCCCGTCATCGCGATCACCGGCACCCGCATGTCCCGAAGCGGGACGAGCAGGTGAATCACCTCGACCGTCTCGCCGCTGTTCGAGATCATGATGACGGTGTCGTCAGTCGTCACCATCCCGAGATCGCCGTGGAGCGCTTCGCTCGCGTGGAGGAAGAAGGCGGGCGTTCCGGTGGAAGAAAGGGTGGCGGCGATCTTGCGACCGATCAGCCCCGACTTGCCCATCCCGCAAACGACGACGCGGCCGGGCCGCCCGGCGATTACGTTCACCGCTGTGGGCAGCTCCTCACCGAGGCGATCGGCGAGGTCGTCCAGGGCGCGCCCCTGAGCATGAAGGTAGTCACGAGCTCCGTGCAGCATCCTATCCGCGTCGCGGAGTGGTGCTGGTTGTGTGTCTTGGGTGAGGACTAGAGGGGTGACGTTGGTCATCGGGCGGCTCGCTGAAATGTGGGAACAGTTACGGCACCCCCTCACCCCTGAGTATCCATGTCCCCGTGACTTGTGTATCTTGACGTACGCTACTAACTGGATGGTTCGAGTCAAGTTGGTCGAAGCGCGATCAGAGGATGGTCGAATCCTGGGTTTCGCTTTTGTGCCACCTGCGTTTCGCATTTGAAAAGATGTGCTTTCGGTGAAGCCCATGTCGGCAGCCATGCCTCATCGAGTCTCTGCAAGGGACCTACCTGCGCGGGTAGGTTTGGGCGCGGGACTGCGAGCGGCGGTTTTCTCTTCCGGGATGCGGAAGATCCCGCATTTGGCACGCTTTTTCGGCTTCGATGAGGTGCTTTTTCGTCCCGCTGGACGCACGGCTGAGGGCGTGGATGTCGTCCTCGTTTGGGGCAACAAGGAGACCGGGCGCGCGGCTCGCGAGTTCGCCGGGCGTCATGGAAAACCAGTGTGGTGCGTTGAGGATGGATTCTTCAGATCGCTTCACGCGGGCTCGACCAGCCCACCCCTCTCGTTGGTTCTGGACGATCGAGGCGTGTACTACGATGCGCGCTCGCCGTCCCGACTGGAAATGCTCCTCGAGGATACACTTTTGCTTCAGCAGGATGCAGAAGCAGCCAGTTCGATTCGGGAGCGAGCAAGGGGGCTCCTTGCCCTGGCGCGGGGAGCAGGTCTTTCCAAGTACAACGATGGATCCGCTTCGTGCTCCCTCGAGCCGACGACCCAGGAGCGCATCCTGCTCATCGATCAGACGTACGGCGATGCGTCCATCGCCGGCGGGCTCGCGAACTCGGAGACGTTCGACGAGATGGTCGAAAGTGCTCGCGCGGAGTTTCCCCGTGCGGAGCTCGTCGTCAAACGACATCCGGAGGTTTCGTCCGGCAAGAAGCGCGGTTGTATTTCAGCCGAGGCGATTCGAAGGTGCGGCGCACGCATCCTGACCGATCCCGTGGGTCCACATCAGCTGCTCGAGCGAGTCGACCACGTGATGACGGTGACCTCGCAATTCGGGTTCGATGCCTTGTGCGCCGGGAAGCCGGTCACGTGTTTCGGCGCGCCGTTTTACGCGGGATGGGGCCTCACGTCAGACAGACTCAAGATCCCCCGTCGTACCAAAGAGCGCACGATCGAAGAGCTCTGCGCTGGGGCGTGGCTGCTCTATCCGAGCTACGTGCATCCGACCTTCGGGGAGCCCATCGAAGCCGAGGAGGCTCTCGTTCACCTTGCGCTTCAGAGGCGCAAGTACGTGGCGAACGAGATCAGAACGCTGGGGCTCGGGATCTCCAAATGGAAACGCCCCTTCGTGGCGCCATTTTTGACCGGCCCCGGGTGTGCTCCTCGATTCATCGAAGAAAGCGAGCTCGCTAGTGAGCTTTCGAAGCCGGGCACGACGCAGGTCGTCCATTGGGGGCAGCGAATCTCTTCGACGACCAAGGAACTTCTGGATCAACGGGGCGCCCGGGTTTGCTGTATGGAGGACGGATTCCTGCGCTCGAACGTCCTCGGCTCGGACCTCACGAGACCGCTTTCGCTCGTCCTCGATTCTCGGGGCATTTACTACGACGCCACGCGACCGAGCGACCTGGAGCACCTCTTGGAGCACTATCCCTTCACGGACGAGGATCGTAAAAGTGGTGCCAGGCTCGCGGAGCTCATCAGTGCCCTCAGGGTCAGCAAGTACAACGTACAAAAGGACGAACCCATCGATCTTCCAAAGGCCACTCGCGTGCTGCTCGTCGTAGGGCAAGTCGACGACGATGCGGCAATTCGGCTCGGAACTCAGGACGTCGGCTCGAACGAGCAATTGCTCCGTACCGTCCGTGAGGAGCACCCCGACGCGTTTCTCCTCTTCAAGCCACATCCGGATGTCGTTTCCGGGAATCGGCGGGGAGCCCTTTCCGATGAGGCAGCTGCTCTTGCCGACCACATCGAGAAGGAGCGCTCGGTCGCGGCTTGTCTCGACGTGGCAACCGAGGTCCACACGATGACGTCGCTCGTAGGTTTCGAAGCGCTGCTCCGGGGGATCTCCGTCACCGCCTACGGGACGCCTTTCTATTCCGGGTGGGGGCTGACGCAGGATCGAGCGCCTTGCGCACGGAGAACGCGCAAGCTGGCGCTGGAGGAGCTCGTGCAAGGCACCTTGAACCTGTATCCCACCTACTTCGAGCACGAATCCGGCTGCTTTCTGACGGCCGAAGAGGCCGTGAGGCATCTTGCTCGGCTTCGTGATCGAGAAGGGCGCGGCGATGTATCGCCGACGGTGGGTCGTCAACTCAAGCGCCTCAAACGCTACCTCGGGGGGTTGATCCGAGGTGCGTGACGCAGCCGGAAAGCGTGTCCTTCTCCTGCAAGGACCGAACGGGCCCTTCTTCAGGCGACTTTTTGACGAGCTCCGCTCTCACGGCGCGTCCGTCGACAAGGTGTGCCTCAACGCGGCCGAATGTTTCTACTTCCTCGGCCGCTGTCGCATCACGTACCGCGGGACCACCGAAGGATGGCCGGAGTTCTTGCGAGAGCTCGCCATCCGGAAAAACTACGACCTTTGTTTTCTCTTCGGAGATTGCCGACCTCACCACGCGGTCGCGATCCCACTCTTGAAGGAGCTCGGGGTCGAAGTGTTCGTCTTCGAAGACGGGTATCTCCGGCCCGATTACATCACGATCGAGCGCGGCGGGGTCAACGCCCGTTCGCCGCTCAGTTCTTCCGCTCCTGATCTCTCCGAAGACTTGCCCGTCCCGCAACCTCCCGAACCCGTCAGCGGAGCGTTTTCGTGGTCGGTACTTCACACCATCATGAATTCGCTCGGGGTGACGCTCGGAAGACCGTTCTTTCCCCATTATCGACACCATCGGGACGTCAACACGGCCCGCCAGGCGCTGCTTTGGGCTCGTTCGGGGATCCGCTACGCGCGCTTCAAGCGGTCCGAGCGTCCACTCCTTTCGAAAGCGCAGGGCGAATGGGACGGGAAGTACTTCCTCGTGGGCCTTCAGGTCTTCAACGACTTCCAGATCCAGAAGAGTCGATTCGCCGACGTCGGCGACTTCATCGTCGAAGTCATGCGGTCGTTTGCGGAGCACGCTCCCCCCGAGACCAAGCTCATCTTCAAGCACCATCCTGCTGATCGCGCGTACCGAGACTATGCCTCACTCATCGAGCAGCTGACCGAGGCGCACGGTCTCGAGGGCCGCACGCTCTATCTCCACGATCAGCATCTCCCAACTCTCCTCAAGCATGCGCGAGGGACCGTCGTCATCAACAGCACGGTTGGATGGTCGTCGCTCCACCACGGGACTCCCGTTTTCGCGTGCGAGGAGACGGTGTACGGTTATTTCGGGTTGTCCGCGCCAGGAACGCTCGACGAATTCTGGAACCACCAAGAGCCGGTGGATCGCAAACGGGTCGCGCGGGCGGAAAGTTGGCTCCGTCTTCACAACCAGGCGAACGGGAGCGTCTGGGCGCGTCTCCCGAGCGCCGGACTGTCGGGCGTGATCTGGCCGGAAAGCTTTCGATTGGCGGAGCCGCGCTGAGTGGCCAAAGGGCGCCGCACCGTGACTCGCCCGTGAGGGGGGCCACGTCGTCGCGCCACCTCAGGGGATTATGTTTTTCATCGCCTCGTACCAGTTTTCACCCATTCGCCTGGCTCCGGCGTCGTTTGGGTGAACGCAGTCGTTCGCGTCCATTGGATCGGAGTTCGTCCACAAGTCGGCGGGAACGACTGGCGATTCTTCCGTCGAGATCTCCGCGGCCCAGCCGGGCACGGCTTCGACGAGTTCTTGCGCCTTCGCCGTGGAGTTTTCGTTCTCGCAGTTGTCGGTGATGATCTTGTGGATCTGTGCGACGAAGACCAAAACGTTCGGGTTCTCGGCGCGCGCCTGTTCCACGAGGGTGGCGTAGTTGGAAAGGATGGTGGTGACCGAGCCGCCGCCGCCCCAGACGTCGTTCACGCCGAGCTGAATCATCACGACGTCCGGCTGGTGAGTGGCCATGAGCGGGGCCATCCCCGGGAAGCTGCCACTAAAGCAGTTCGGGACCGTGAAGCTCTCTTGGGTGAATTGCCCCGAAGTGGTGCAGCTCACGGCGCTGTGCATGACACCTCCTCCACAGTCGTCGTCGTATTCCCCGACGAATTCGAAGCTGTGACCGCCGTCGGTGAGATGCTCGGCGAGGTATTTCTTGTAGCAGCCGGGTCCCGCCGAGATCGAATCACCGACGATCATGATCTTCGGGGTCGTCACATCGCTCGGAAGCATGGGAGCGAATCCACCCGTGCCAGCCATGTCGCCATCGCCTGCTTCGTCACCATCGCCATCCCCGGCATCACCGTCACCGTCACCGTCGCCCGTATCGCCATCACCCGAGTCACCGTCGCCATCCCCGCTGCTCTCGCCTCCCATGTCACCATCGCCGTCGCCGCCCTCTTCCGGATCGTCGGTTCCCTCCGAACAGGCGATGAAGAGAGAAAGGGGAAGCAAGGCAACGAGAAGGAGGAGCTGTTTCATGGGTAACTAAAACGTTTTTGTCATAAAGACGGCGTGGGGGCCAGAGCGAACGCTTTTGCGGTGCAGCCCGGGCGAAGTTTTCGATGAGTAGCGAAACGAGAGTGGCATCATTCGCCATTGTCCCTCCGTCAGGGGAGCCCCGATCGCTAGTGCCCGAGGGTCGGTCGCGGTCCTGCGCACTCGGTGAGGAGCGACTTCACTTCGTTCGTCCCGTCGAGGTCGTAGTCGTAGAAGTCGGATGGATCGAAGAACGAGTAGCTCGAGCCGGACGATTCTTGTTGTCCGCTGGTGCCGCTGTAGCTGTTTCCAATCGCAACGAGAGAACCCGTGTCATAGTAGTGGGGGTTGTTCACGTCCTCGAAGACCGAGTTTTCGAGCACCATGTTCGTTCCGCCGCGTGCGTAGTTGCCGTAGCTCGTGACGTTTTCGAGCCAGTTGTTGTAAAGGTGCGCGCGGAGCACGTTGTCCGTGCTCGGATTGCGTTGCTGGGTGTTTCGGATGACGTTGTGGTGAATCGTCATCTCGGCGGTGACGTTCTCGGTCCAGCCGATCCCGAAAGTCTTGTTGTGATCGCGGAGGTAGGTCCACGAAACCGTCAGGTTCGTCGTGTCTTTGCGGCTGTCGATGAGGCCATCGCCGCCGTGATGGAAGTCGCAGTGATCGATCCAAACGTGATGGGCGGTGTCCATCTGTACCCCGTCCCAGTCCTGAGTATCGCCGCTGGGGTCGTCGGCCTTGAAGGTGTTGCCGATGGTGAGGTTTCTGATGATGACGTTGTGTACACCTTCGCGGAGAATGAAGCCTCCCTCGTTGATTTCACCAGTCGCGCCGATGCCGATGATGGTCTTGTCCGAGGTCACGTTGATCTCCTTGCCCTTGGGTGAGACGGTGATGGTGCCCTCGACGCGGATGACATAGGCCCCGTCCGCTCCCGCGTACTGTTCGAGATCGGCTTGGTTCGTCACCGTGACGACCTGTCCGCCGTCCCCGCCGGTGGTCCCGTCTTGTCCCAGAGAATTGAGCGTGGAAAATCCTCGTTGAGTCGTGGGACAGCCGTCGGCGTCGACACCCGTGTCCGCGCCGCCCGATCCGTCCGCGCCGCCTGTGGCATCCGCACCACCCGAGGCATCCGTGCCGCCCGATCCGTCCGCGCCGCCGCTGCTCTCCGAGATGCCGCCCGTCGCAAGTGAGCCGCCATCGCCGAGCGGGGAGCCGCCGATTCCGGTGGCTGCACCGCCCGTTGCGACGCCGCCACCATCACCGGACTGTCCGCCGGTCCCCAGCCCTCCTCCTCCCGTGCCCGGAGTCTCGCCGCTTGTGCCACCGGACGCGGGATTTTCGGCGGCACCTCCGGTACCGGTGAAGCTCGATTGTCCGTCGTCGCTCTCACCACCGCTGCATGCGACGAGGGAGGCGAGGGTCAAGGCGAAGAGAGGTGAAGCGGATCCGAGTCTGCGTTGCATGGTTCGATGAGGTGGGAAATGGAGCTGGTGGTGGTGTGCCTCTTGCGAGGCAAGGCTAGTGGCTCAGTCAGCGTAGGTGGGGTCCCAGTCGCCGAAGATGTTGTCTACGGTGAAGGCAGCCGCTTCACCGGCTGTGAGCTGGCTCGATTCGGGCACGCGAGCTCCGGCGTTTGCGCCGGGGCCCGTCGTTTGGAACTCGGAAAACCGTGCGGTGGCGAGCGTGTTGTCGCCCATCGGGATCCAGCCGCCGCTCGTGATGTGCGAACCGAGCTCGGTCCGGATGTAGCTGGTGGATCCGTACGGTCGCCAGTTGCGGCCTAGGTTCACGCTACCGTCGTTCACCCCGGAAGCGGCCGTGAGCTGTCCTCCGAGGAACACGATGCCGAATGGTACGGATTCGTCGGTGCTCGGTGCGGTGACCGCGGACCCGCCGCCCACGTTGTGAATCGTGCAGTCCTCGAAAACGGCAGTCGCGCCACCGAAGATGAAGTCCACCGTCCCTTCGACGTAGGAGTCGCGGAAGTATTGGCTGCCTTCTTTCACGTAGAGTGTGTCTTGGTGGCCGATGAATCGACTGTTCTTGAACTGGACGCGCTGTCCCGAGATGAGGAGCGCGACCGCCTGCGAACCGACGCCGCGGGTGTTCTCGAAGGTGAGGTTCTCAGCCGACACGTCGCTGGCCGAGATGTTCACGCTGGCGCTGCCGGAGGTGCCGACGGTTCCGCCGCTGTCGTTCGGGGTGTCGGCGCCGTCCGTGTAGGTGAGCAGGGTGGAGGCTTCTTGCCCGACTTGTCCGCAGAGGATGATGTTGGGGACATCGACGACGAGCTTTTCCTGGTAGGAGGCGGGCGCGATCAAGAGACGGGTGAGGGTGCTGTTGTTGCTCGGTAGGCTGTCGATCGCGCTTTGCATCGTCGAAAAATCTCCAGAGCCGTTCTTGGCGATCCGAATCGTGGGGAGATCGCTTCTCTGGTTGCAGTCCGAGGGATCACCGACTGCTCCTCCCGTGCCGCCCACTCCGCCCGTCCCGTCGGCGCCGCCTGTTGCCGGGGCACCGCCCGAACCGCTTTGTGGTCCGACGCAAACGCAGAAGTCAGACTGATGTCCCGAGTCGCACGGAAGCGCCGGGAGGCTGTCATCTGCTGCGCAAGCGGCGTCCGAATTCTCGTAGGCGCCTTCGCAAGTGAGCCCAGCCGCTGCGCACGTTGCGCTGCAACCGGACGAGTCGGTGAAGACTGCCGTGCATGTGGTCGCCGTCGCTTCGCAAAGTTCGTAGCCCGAATTCGTGATGCCACTGCAGTCGACGAGCGTATTCGGCGCTCCTCCCCCGCTCGAGATCCCACCCGCTCCTTGGACGGCTCCCCCGGTGGAGGCTCCTCCCGTTTCGGTTCCGCCCCCGACCCCGATGGCCCCGCCGGCTCCAAACGATGGCTCGGATGAACCACCCGTGCCGACTCCGGAGCCACCCGAGGAGAGACCCCCACCCGTGCTCCCCGTGCCGGTGCCCTCCTCGTCGTTGAACGCGGACTCCTCTTCGGCGGATCCGCAGGCCGCCAAAAGGATGGCAAATGTTGCCGAGCCGAGGCCTCGGGGTGGAGCTCGGAAAACCTGGAACGGGATCAGCATCGGCCTCTAGTTGCGCCGCGCCGCACGGACCTTTCAGAAATCGAGCGCCGAGGTGGGGCGGGCGCCCACACGGGGAGAATGTGGCGCAAATTCGGAGGCTTGGGTCGCTGCGTCCGGCGTCGGAATCGGGCGCGGTATGATTTTGTAATTTTCCTGACAGGTGCATTTCAGCTGACGCAACTCCATCTCTAGTCGTGCTTACCCAACCCAGCTCCGATCCTCCTGAAGCGAGCGGCCAAGTCGCCCACTTTCCGGCTGTGAAGCGTTCGGACGCTGCTCTCGTGGCGGACGCCAGTCGCGGGGACCGTGAAGCGATTGCCGCGATCTGGGATAGGTATTCGAGCCTCGTGCGCGGGATCGTCTACGGCGCTCTCGGACCTGACCATGCAATCGAGGATCTCACCCAGGAGGTGTTCCTCGCCTTCATTCGAGGTGCGTCCCGAGTCAAAGAAGGCGCCGCCCTCCGTGGGTACCTTGCCTCCATGGCCGTGCGGCAAGCAGCGCAGGAAATCCGGCGACGCAAAGTGCGCCGTCTGGTCGGACTCTCGGCTACCGGGGAGCTGCCCGAGCGACCTTGTGCGCCAGCGGATAGTGAAGGGCGCATGGCCTTGGGAGCTCTGCATGGCATCTTGGAACGGCTCAGTCATCGTCGAAAAATGGCCTTCATCCTCCGGCACGTACAGGGACTGGAGATGCTCGAAGCTGCACAGGCACTCGGTGTTTCCGAATCGACGTTGCGTCGAGATCTCAGCGCGGCGCGCGACTTCATCAAGAGCTGTGCTGCTTCGGACGCGACGCTCTCGGAATTGATTTCTCGAAACGAAGGGTCCTGGTCATGAGTCATCCTGAACGCATTCCCGATCCAATCGCCGAGCTTCTGCACAAGGGTGCGTTTCTCGATGCTACGCAGACGAAGGCCGCGCGTGCGGCGTTCATGGAGCGTGTGGACGCGGAGCTCGAGAGATCACGCGGAGGGCCTCGAGCGGTTTGGTTTGCTCCGGTTGCGGTTGCGGCCGCCGTGCTTTTGGCCTGGGTGCTTTGGCCCGCCGAGACGTTGTCCTACGAGGTTGCCGGAGCTGCAAGGGACGGCAACTACGTCAGGGCCGCGGAAAGTCCTGCGGTAGTTCGCTTCAGCGATGCCACCGAAGTCACTGCTCTTCCGGGGACGCGTCTGCGCGTGGTGGAAACGAGGGGCGACGGGGCCCAGATCTCCGTCGAAAGCGGAAGCTTGGCCGTGCGCGTCACCCACACGGGGTCGAGTGCTTGGAATTTCGCCGCCGGACCTTTCGACGTGCATGTCACGGGCACGCGGTTCGACCTTTCCTGGGACGCGGTGTTGGAGCGCCTCACTGTCGAACTCCACGAAGGGTCGGTGGAAATCGCTGGCTACGACGAGTCGGGACCCGTGCACGTCCGGGCGGGGCAAAGGTTCGTCGGGGATGCACGAAAGCGGACGATGCAGGTGAGCGACGTGAATGGTGCCGCGGCCGCTGCCGAGTTGCGACGAGAGAACGTCGTCGAGCCGACGCTCGCTCCCGCTGCGGACGCGCAAGACTCAGGTCCAGGGCCGGACGAAGATCGGGCGCCGACCGTCCAAAAGTCGAGCTCGAAGAAGAAGGCTTCGAGCGCGCGGGGGTCGGCCGACCCGATCCCGTGGACCACGCTGGTGTCGAAAGGCAAGTTCAGCGAAGTGGTTGCCGCGGCAAACGCGCGAGGGGTCGACGGATGTCTGGCGGTCTGCACCGCGGATGATCTCGGCGCTCTTGCCGACGCAGCTCGGTATACTGGGCAGAGCAGCTTGGCCTCGCGAAGCCTGAATGCGATGCGTGGGAGGTTCTCTGGTACGGCGAAAGTGCGGGCCGCATTCCTGCTCGGACGCTTGCACGAGGGGCAGGGTCAGCTCGGGGTGGCACAGAAGTGGTACGAAACGTCGCTTCGGGAAGCACCCAGCGGCGGCTTCGCGGGGGAATCGCTTGCCGGGAAGATGCGAGTCATCTTGAAGCTCCAGGGGCGTGCTGCCGCTCGCCCTATCGCGCAGGAGTATCTGCGACGTTATCCTGAGGGGGTGCACTCTCAGGCAGCCAAGAAGATCGCAGCTCCCTGACATGTTGCGCGTCGTCCGTGCTCCCGGTTTTCGGGGCTGGCTCGTCGGGCTCGGGATGGCGCTCGTGTTCGTCGTGGTGCCGGCCCTTGCCCAGAGAGTGCTCATCGTCCGCCCGTCCCAGAGAGATCCGATTCTCTTCGAAGCGTATGGCCGGTTGAAGGCCGAGCTTTCTCTGCAGGGATTCGAGATCATCGAGCAGCGAGAAGCCTCGAGCCCGACGAACCCGGACGAGCTCGAACTAGCCGCGTCGAGGTTGGACGCATTTGCCGCGATTGGTCTTCGGCGAGATCGGGACGGAACGATGGCCCAGGTGCACATCGTGGACCGCGTCACCGGCAAGACCATCATCAGGAAGTTGAAGATTTCGACAGCCAAGGACGGTCCGATGTTGCTCGCGATTCGTGCGGCGGACCTCCTACGCACCAGCTTGCTCGAGCTCGGTCCAGGCGAGAGACCACCCGAGGATGTCGTCGGGGTCGAAGAATCACCGCCACCTGAACAGATCGTGCGGTTTTCCCGAAGCTTGCCCCGTTTTCAAATTGGTGCGGGCGCGATGCTCGCCTTTCATCCGGAAATGGGCCTCGCCGCGGGCGGGTCGGTTGCGGGCAACTATCGTCCGACTCCGCGCCTCCAGGTGGGTCTGGAATTTGCGGGGCCGATCTTCGGGGGAAGGTACCAAGGGGGAATGGGTGACGCGACGATACGCCAGGAGTGGGGCATGGTCCGGGGCTCGTGGAATCTGGGCGAGGCGGATCCGGGACGCCGCTGGGAATGGGGCCCTGTCTTGGCTGCAGGCGGGGTGCACGTCGATGCTCGGGGCGACGTCGAGGCTCCCCTCGTGTCACGAAGAGCCTCCGTTTGGGCTTTTGGTCTGCTCGGCGGCGCGCAGGTCGAATCCTATTTCAGCGAGAGCGCGAGTCTGGGTCTCACCGTCGCCGTGCTTGGCGTCTTTCCTCAGCCCGCAATCGCCGTGGCTGACGACCATTCTTCTCCCATCGGAGTCCAGGGAGTTTCCACCTTGAGATTCGGAGTTTCGTTCTAGGCCGCATCTCACCCCCTGCGGGTGAGATGCGGGGCCCCCGAGTCCTGAGATGTCCACTAGATTGAGTAGTGGGCGCCGGGTGCTTTTAGCACGTGGAGATGTGACTCAGTCCAGGGACAGCGGGATGGCCCAGGGGCCTCCCGTTCCCGCTCGGCTGACCACGGCCGGCCAAGCATCACTCGCGAGCTCGAGCTCGTATTCGTAAGGAGGGGTGAAGCCTGCCCCCTGGGGTTCGTCTCCGGCGCCCCCCAAGAAGACCGGGGAACCATCACGGTAGAGGTTCGAGCCGGTGGGGAAATCGAGCAGGCCGAGGGCCGGGTCCGTGCCGCAATCCGACACCCGACCGATCGCGTCGACGTTTTCGAACGTCGAGCCCTCGACGAGGACTACGGCTTGGCATGCTGCGCCAACGGCCCACCCGTCTACATTGGAGTAGCTGTTGTTGTAGAGATGCACGCGAGCGCCCGCGTGAAGTACCGAGGGGGCGTTCTGGCGGAGCTGAAAGAAGCGGCTGTGGTGAATTGTCGCTTCGGACGCGTCGATCATCGAGGTGCGGACGTGGCTGCCGTCGCACTCGAAATCGGTGCGGCCATCGTAGTACATGTAGGACGCGGTCACGTTGGAGGTCCCCGACCGTAGATCCGTGAAGCCGTCGCTCACCCATCGGGTCGTACCGTGATCGATCCACACGTGCTCGGGGGCGGTGAGACTGAAGGCGTCGCCCGCTTCGATCATTTCCGGGTTGATGTCGAACAGGGCGATGTTGCGCACGATGATGTGCTGGCTGTCCTGGAAATCGAGAGTGACACCTCGGAGCGCGGCGCCCCGGCCCAGCCCCAGCAGCGTCGTATTGGAGCCGAGCCTGAGAATTCGGTCGTCGCGCGGGATCATCGTCAGCGCAGTCGGGCACGTTTCGTCCCCGAGAAGCACCTCGTAGCGTACCTTGGTGTCGTCGCCCGGGCAGACCGTCGGGCAAACTTCTTGCTGAGTGATTTCTTCGCCCGTGCGGCGGAAGTCGTGCACCCCTTCCGGGACGAGGATGACCTTTGCTTCGTCGGAACCCAGGAGCGCTTCGAGCTCGGCGTAATCCGTGACTATCCGTGGGCTGGCGCCTGCGCCTCCTCGTGCAGCTTCTCCGAACCCGGTGGGTGAGATGCGAAGCGTGGCGCGCAGCCCGACGTAGCCTTCGGTCCCAAGGGGCGGGCCGATCCATTGCGCCGGTGAGCTGGTGGGAAAACCGCTGGCCGGGTCGCAGCCGGGGACCTGTCCATAGCTTGCTAGCTCGGTGGCCCCGCGCCAGTCATCGTCATCGAACTCGACGGAGCGCCAGTCGCCAGTCGGCTCGATTTGGTACTTCCAGGAATCGTTGCTGACCAGCGTGCGTTCGAGCTCGTCGACGTGCACGAGAGCCGCCGGCGTGCCTGAGTCGGCCGCAACTTCGAGCGCGATGACGTTGTCACCCGGGGGGAAGGATGTCGGGACGAAGATTGGGGTTCTCGCGGCTGAACTCTCGTGAATGAGCGCGCCGTTGAGGTACAGCCGAAAAGCGTCACGTGCGACGACTGCGATGCCGGGGCCTCGAGATACGGGGTAGTCTCCCCCGAAGAAGGCCCATGTCGCATCGTCAGAAGAGTCATTTCGCTCGGGCAGCAGGCCTTCGCCCGGCGCGTCGCACCTCAGACCCGACGCACCGCCGAGGCCCGTCGTGTTCCCTCCCGATCCGCTCGCGCCCTCGTCAGCGGTTTGCAGAACGTGCTCGGAACAGGCGCTGGCGCACCAGAGTGCCCCGCCCACGAGCGCGAGCCAGAGGCTCTTCACCTCGTGCCGAGGGCCCTTGTGTGTACGCCGCGATCCGGAGCCCGAATCGTTCCGCTCCCATTTTCGAGAAGAAGGTTCGATTCTCTTCTTTTAGCGCAGGTTTGCGGCCGCCTCTACGGAAGTTTGCCGACTCCGGCGAACGCGGGAACGACCGTTTTCACGTGCGACTCACCTCGATGTTGTCGATACGTTCGGTGCTGCCTGGGGAGTCAGGGGTCGAGTGGCGAGGGGATAAAGCGTCGCGAGTGTGGGGCATCGGATCCAACTGGTGGCACGAGTTCGGGCTTCTACGGCGCCCCACACTCGCGACAGCGAGTGATTCGACAGATGATTGTCATGCGACAATCGGCCGAACATCGGAGTTAGTTGCCGATCCCCCCTCGTACCTTTCACAAAAACGGCAAGCGCCCAGTTTCCCCTGGGAAAGTGTGCGTTGCTCGCGCTTACGAGGAGGTCGACACGGGGCCGAGCGACGGAGTCGCGCCGCGTGAGCTCAACTTTGGAGTCGCGGATGAGAGAGGGCCGCTGGCTACAAGAAGATCGTCAGCGAAAGACGAGCATTCCTCGGTGGGCCGGCGAAGTAGTGCAGGACGGGTAGGTTGCTCGCGGGCGCGTCCGGATCGAAGTTGCTGGTGAAGTGGAATTCGCCCTGGCGAATGCGCTGTCCGAGAAGATTCTCGAGCGAAAGATCGAGGCGCCAACGCTCCCAGTGTCTCCCCACGCTGGCGTCGAGCTGCGTCCACGTCCCGCCGGTTGCGCCGTGGGGGAGCGGTCGCGGTGCCACTCCGAAGAAGCGCAATCCCGCCCGCCATCCACTTTGGGGAGTCGCGACCGCGCGAAGTCCTCCCAGAAGACGCGGAGCGAGCGGCACCGGGCTCCCGGACTCTCGAAAGCGCGCATCCACATAGGTCGCGTCCGCGACCACGAGGAGCCAGTTTTCGGGGCGGAGGCGGAGCGACAGCTCCGTTCCGAGGCGCCTGGTCGCGTTGAGTTCGACATTGGTGGCCGACACGTGATCGAAGACGTTCTCGGCCGCGATGAAGGTCGCAAACCCGCTCACGCTCGCTGAAACCGTGCGATGGGGTCGGACTCGCGCACCGATCTCGAATGCATCGGCCACGGTCATCCTCGGCTCGCCGCCCTCGTACAGTTCATCGGTGATGCCCGTGCTGTCCGGCTCGTAGCCGGAGAAAGCGCGAAGCTCCGGCGGACGGAATCCTCGGCCATAGGCAGCGAAAAGACGGAGCGGCGAGAGCGCGCGCCACTCGACGATGGTTCGGGGGGAAAGCGCCACGAGGGTACCCGCGTCGCGAGAATCGCTCAGTCGGTCGTGAGCGCTCAGGTGCGCCAGATCGGCGCGGGCGCCAGCGTCGACGCGCACCGAGTCGATGGGCCGAAGCACGACTCCCGCGCTCGCGTGACCGAGTGCTTGGAAGCCTCTGAGGTCGCGTTCCGATTCGAGGACTTCTTCGCCGAGGCCCACATGATCTTGGGATTGTTCGAGTGCCTCTCCGCGGAAGCCGAACCCGAGGTTCCACGCTACCTTCGAGGAGAGGGACGCCGCATAGCTGGAGGTGGCACCGAACGTAAACGAGTCCTGCCGTTGTGCGCGGCGATCGCCGCTCTTGGGGTCGCGCAGGTATCCCGTGAAGTTTTCGAGCAACTCGAGATGCCGGTACCCGCCGTGAATCGTCGCCTTCAGGGTGCGGCCGTCGCGCTCCCTCGTGTAGGAAAGACCGGAGAGACCTCTCACGGACTCGCCTCGAGTTTCGTCCTCGTAGCTGTCCCAAAAGCCGACTCTGCCGGCCTCGAAGTCTTCGTTTCTGAGTGGCGTGGGAAGGCCGAACCGAGCGACCTGTCCGGCGCCAAGCCAGGCCAGGCTCGCATGCTGGGAAGACCAAAGAGTGCGGCGCATCATCGCCACTCCCCTTCCGACGGAACGGTTTTCGCCGAAGCCTTCGTCGTAGAGCGTCTCCGATGCCACGAAGTCGTGGCCGCCCGAGCCCTCGAAGCTGTGCGTCATCACGCCGCGGTGGCGATTGGTCGTGCCGATGGAATAGCCGAGGCGCGTCCCTTGGTCGTCGGGGGAGATTCCAAGGTGATAATCAGCGCTTCCGGCCATGGCGAAGGCCCCCTGCCCGAGCTCGAAAGGGCCCTTGGTGACGCGGATCGATTCGACGGTTTCGGGAATGACGATGCCCAGGTCGAGGTAGCCTTGAGCATGGATGTTCGACCATTCGTTCAGGGGGATCCCCTCGAGGGTGACTTCGAAGTCCGATCCGTGAATCGCGTCGAATCCACGGACGAAGAACTGCATTCCCTTCCCCTCGCTCCCGTGCTGGACGAGGGTGACTCCAGGCACCAAGCGAAGGCCGTCTTCGGCCGTGCGACTGGGCACGGCGTTCATTTCCCGCGCGGTGACTACCGCGGTCGACGAAGTCGTCGCCGGGGGGAGGGTGCCGCGAACCACGACGGTGGGTTGCTCGTCCGTGCTGTCCCCATCGGTGCGCTCCGAGGAAGGAGCGCTAGACGCGGTCTTGCGTTCGTGCGCCTCGTCGTGGCCCCGCGCCGGGCTCGTCAGGAGCCCGAGCGGAACGAGGGCCGAAAAAAGGGCTATTCGGCGAGCGGCTCGGCGGTGCAGTGCCCTTCTCCATCCACGTGTCCCAGCGTGGCATTCAGCGCAACCAGGAAGCTCCACAGATCGTCCGCGTCCTCGTTACCTACGTCGTAGGAGCCGACGTCGGCCGCCGCCAGCTCTTCTGTAGTGATTTCGCCGTCCCCGTCGTCGTCGGCGTCGGCCAGAGCGGTGAACAAGAGCTCGGGATCCGATGAGACGAGGCTGTCGTAGAAAAAGTGATCGGCGTGAATCGTGATTTGGAACGTCGCGGCTTCGCCTTCGGAGACACTCGTCGTGGTTTCGCAATCCGAATACACGACCGGCTCGTCGAACACCCAATGAAACGTCTTGGTGACGTCGCCCTGGGTCGCGCTCCCCTCGACCTCGACGCGCTCCACCGTGTAGCCGGGGCCCTCGTGGTTGCCTACGGGCACCTCGACTTGGCCGAGCTCGTGTCCTTCGCCTCCCGAGGACTCGGCAAGGTCAACCGTCACGCTCCCGTCGAGGGTCGATCCGCCGACGGTGACGCCACTGATCACGACCTCGAACTTGTCGAATTCGACTTCCCAGTCGTCGTCCATTTCCGACGCCGCAATCCCCTCTTCGATGAACTCCTCACCATACGCCGTGACGCGTACCGTCCCCAGTTCGTCGTCGGTTCCGCCACACGCGGTGAGCAGCGACGCCATCAGGAGCCCAGAAAACGGGGCGAATCTGCAGCGGTTTTGGCTAGTCGCGGGCGACAGCGTCGAAGTGGTCATGACTTTGAAACCTCCTGTGGATCTGGTTGTACGCATCGACGCTCGGCTCATCGCCCGAATCGGGGGCAATGTAAACGCGCCCGTCGGCGTCCTCGTCCAAGACAAGGAAATCGACTGCATCGAAGAGTGTGTCCTCCTCGAGAGGATCGAGAAGCAAGAGGCGCAATCCGACGGTCATTTTCGATCCTTCCTCGACGAGATGTTCGAAGGGAGCCCCGACGAGGCGCCGGTCCTCGGGAGAGTCGAGGGCGACTTCGAACTCGATCTCTTGCTCATCTCGACTTGCCGTTCCCCGAACGATGGCGGTGTGGCCCTCGAGCTCGGCGCTCTCATCGCGCCTGAAGTAGAAGTTCACCGAGTGGTAGTCTCCGACGAGCAACGTGGCCGTGCCGAGGGGAGTCGCTCCGCCCGGCCCGAAGCGGAGGACGAAGTCGCCCAACATCTCGCCCGTGACGTCCCCGCCCTCGTAGTGGCCGGGGTGCGCAAAGGCGCTCGGCACGAGGGCGCTCGAGACGCGATCCCAAAGCGACGAGTGCACTTCGCCAGCGATGGTGAACTCGATGTCGCGCACGGCAACATCCGCGCTCGCCACGGAGATCTCGTAACCGAGATCCGTCACGGTCGGCTCGAGCGCGCTCGAGTCCGCGACCACCTCGACCTCGACCCGGGGCGTTTCTTTCGGGCTCGAACACCCAACGAAGAGGCCGACACAGAAAACTACTACTGAGCGCTGCACTGGGGGTTCCTTACCACGACTCAAGCGAGTGACCTGTTGCGCCAGGAGCTCGTTTTCGGTCACTGGGCGTCAGCGGGGAAGGTGGTTGGCGCCTGCGGCGAACTGCTCGGTGGGCACGGGCGGTCTCGGGCCCTGCCCGTAATCCCGACCGATTGGCACGAACCCTGCTCTTTTCCCTCCGAGAGGCGGTTTTATGGCCCCTTTCCGGACACCACCGCCCTGGGGTTGGCACGATCGTGACCTGGTTTGGCACAGTCGCTGCGACCCGCTCCCACGAAAGCGCACCGAAATGAAGGCTCACTCCTCACTCATCCGTACCCTGTTGCTGAGCGCCCTGGGCGTCCCGTTCTTTGCTTGCTCGGGTCGGGTCGAAACTTGCACCTCCTGCGATTCCGGGGACGGCGACCGCGGGGGTGATGGAGACGGGGACGGGGACGGGGACATCGCGGGTGATGGCGATGTCGGCGGGGACGGGGACATTGCGGGCGACGGAGATGGGGACGGCCCGACGAGTCGCTGCACCAACCCGACGCCCATCGAGGGTTCGAACGGGTTCGTGATGTGCGAGGAGGGGTTTTCTCATCGACCGGAAAGCGTTGCGTGTCCCGACCGCGTACCCCGCGATGAAGTGATCGAGTGGCCGCCCCTCAGCGTTGCGATGGGGGGAGCCGGTGGCGGCGATCCTTCCTATACGACTTCGGAAGACGAGTGTTCGACGGACCACGATTGTGGCGCCGACGAGATCTGCCGCCTCATTCAAACCAATCCGCCGTTCACCGGCTTGTGCGGCATGGTGCCGACGCCGGTCGACCAAGTGCCGGACTACGCGCGCATCTGCGATGCGATCAATCCGGGGTGTGTGACCGACGACGATTGCGGCGTCGACCAGGTGTGCCTCTGTGGTGAGTACCGGGGCGAATGTTCCTTCATTCCGGCCGTTGCGGGGTGTCGCACGGACGCGGATTGCGCGGGCGAGGCGCTTTGTCTCGCGGATTACTCGTGCCAAAAGCCAGGTGACGAGTGTTACACGTCCGCGGATTGCCCTGCAGGCTTCACCTGTATTCTAAGCGCCGATGCACTGCGGAGCTGCATTGCTCCGCATCCGACGGTCTGTGGGCGTCCGTATCTGGTGGCGGGGACCGCCCGTTTGGCGGACGCGGCGCGCTGCGTCACCTGGAAAGGGGAGCTCGGGGAGGTCGTCGTCCCTTCCGATCCGCGTCTTCGCAGCGCTCTGGCCGAACACTTCACCGAGCTTGCCCTGATGGAGCATGCTTCGATCGCGGCCTTCGCCCGCTTCACTCTGCAGCTCCTTTCTCTGGGAGCACCGGCTGATCTCATCGAAGGGTCGAACGAGGCGCTCATCGATGAAACCCGCCACGCCCGCTTGGGTTTTGCCTTGGCCAGCGCGTATGCAGGTGAGTCCATCGGACCAGGCGCGCTGGGTGCCGAGCACGCGCTCGATGACTTCGGCGTCGAGGCAGTGTTCGAAGCTACCTTGCGCGAAGGCTGCATTGGGGAGACGCGTGCCGCGCTCGAGGCCACGTGGGCTGCCGAGCGCTGCGCCGATCCGGTCGTCCGGGAGATCTTGGAGGGGATTTCCCGAGACGAAACGCGCCACGCCGAGCTCGCGTGGCGGACGGTTTCCTGGATGATCCGGGAGCGACCGGAGCTCGGAAGGTTGGCTGTCGAGGTTTTCGAGAGCACTGCCGTCCGTCCGCAGAAGTCGTCTCACCGACCCGAGCACGCGCAAGGCTGGGGGGTGCTTTCGAGCCAGGAGCTTTCCATCTGCTGGGAGGAAGCTTGGAACAAGATCGTGCTTCCGTGCGCGCGGGCGCTGCTCACCTCGGTCGTCCCACGTGCCTCATTGGTGGAGCCGAGACAGCGTCCCGCCGTTTGACATGAGCTCGAGTTCGAGGCGGGACATCGTCTTTGCCCCGTCCCTCGTTTGGTCAGGGGGCGCGGTCCGTCGGGGTGCCCCTCGAAAGCTCAACAGTCGCCCTCGCCGACGAGGCAGCTGAGGTATTCCTCGATGTTCGTGTAGCCGTCTCCATCGTCGTCGCCGTCATCGTCGGCCGAGTTCGGATTGAGGCCACGCGTCGTCTCCCAAGCGTCAGGCATGCCGTCTTGGTCGGAATCGGTCGGCGCCGTTCCGCCGGCCACCGTGCCGACGTTGTTCGGGATGCCGTTGTCGTCCTCGGTGTTGATGATGGCGCCTTCGGTCCCGTAGGAGAGGAGCTGATCGATGAGGAACTCGTCCACTGCGTCGCGCACGAGCGAAGCGCCGACGTTTGCGGCAACGTAGGCGACCGCGTCCTGTGCGGACATGATGTTCCGGGCGCCTGGATAATCGTAGGGAGCAGCCTCGACCGTGGCGGTCTTGTAGTTCGTGAGCAGAGTTCCATCGAGGACGCCGTTCGTGTTCGAGTCGATCCAGTTGTCTTCGGGGTAGACATGGAAGTTCGGCGTCGTGCCCGTGATGTGGGAATCGGAGTTGCTCGACGGGCCGTAGATGAAATACGTCCCGATCACGTTCGCATGGGAATCACCGTTCGTCGTGTCTCCCATGATGTAGCCGTGCTCGTCCCAGTTGTAGAGCACGCTGTTGATGAACTCGTGGCGGCCGCGCGCCTTGGGGTTTCTGGTCTTGTTGTCGATGTAGAGCGAGCGAATCATCGACCAGCGGCCGTCGACGCCCGACGGTTGCATGAGACCGCCCGTCGAGTGGTTGGAGTTGTTGATGCCCTGGGAGACGATGCACTCTTGGAACGAAAGGAGGTCGATGGGAGTTCCGTTCACATCGAGAGTCCCGTCGCGGCCCCAAGAGATGGACATGTGGTCGAACATGTAGTTCGTCCCGAGCGAGATCGACACGGCGTCCTTGCCGCTGTCGCCGTTCTTGCCCATGCGCACGCGGAAGTAGCGCAGGATGACGTTGCCGCCTCCCGAGTCGCCGTTCAGGGCGATGCCGTTGCCGTAGATCGTGATGCCGCCGCCCGGCGCCGTTTGGCCCGCGACTGTGATGTTGCTGTGTACGACGACGCGCGAGGAGATGTTGATGACGCCGCCCACGTCGAACACGACGATGCGGTTCGGCTGACTCACGGCGTCACGAAAGGAGCCGGCACCGGAGTCGTTCAGGTTGGTGACGTGGTAGACTTCGCCGCCGCGCCCGCCCGACGTTTCGCGACCGAAGCCCTCTGCGCCCGGGAAGGCGAGGGGAGGGCCCGATGGTTGGGCGCCGCCGGGGCCCGGCATGCCACCGGTGTCTCCCGTGGCACCACCGCTGTTACTTCCGCCCGTGCTTGGTGCGGCGCCCGTACCCTCGCCTCCCGTGCCGACACCACCCACGCCGGTGCCGTCTCCGCCGGTGCTGCCGATGGCTCCGCCCGTTGCGAGACCGTCTCCGCCCGAACCCGGGCCGTCACCACCGGTCGCCGTGGCGCCACCGGTGCTGGTTCCGCCACCCGTCGCGCCGTCGAGCGCGCCGCCGGTACCGTCCGCGTCCGACCCATCTGGGCCGGTCAAATCACCGGAAGAACAGCCGAGGAGCAGGCTGAGAGAACAAAAAGCGGAAGAGAGGCGGCGGGGCCCGAGAAACGACTTCATGATTTTTCCGAACGGATGGAGATGGTTCAGAGATAGGTTGCCCGTGCCGCCGAGGAACCGTCATGTATCGTATGCCGAACGACCTCCTGCGGAAACTCGGCGCATCTTTGCCGTGGCGTTCCGGAGCGGAGTTTTCGCAGATTAGTAAGTTGTTCTTAATTAATCCGTACAGAAGCGCGCTATTTTTTAGATTATCTTAATAATTCGGGCCGTTCGCAGAGACGCCCGACGCAAGGGCGCGGAGACGCGGAGTCTGGCGCGGCGCGACCCTCAGCGGAGGTCCTGAGCCTTTCGGGTGAAGTCGAGGGCTTCGTGGATGGTTGAACTCCAGCGGCACAGCACTGGATCGTCCGGCGCGCGCTGTGTTTCTGCGCCCGTTGAGCTGCGCTAGCTTGTGAGCATGAAATATCGCTTAGCCTTTCTTACGTTGAACTTCTGCGTCCTTTCTCTCGTGTCCTGTTCGGGGGACGGTGAGTCCGGCGGTGACGATGCGACGAGCAGCGGCGGCTCCACTTCCACCGGCGGGTTGAGTGGGAGCGGAGGTCTGGCAGGGACCGGGGGAGACGCGGCCGCGGGCGGCGGGGTCGGGACCGGAGGTGGAATCGCGTCGGGAGGCGACTTCGGCGCAGGCGGCACCGGGCCCGTCACCGGCGGAGCCAGTAGCGGTGGTGGTTCGGGAGACGGTGGATCGCCGAGCGGCGGCGGGACCGGCGGCGCGGGGACGGGTGGAGCTGGAGGTGGTTGGCTCTACACCGAGGGTACGGAGATCAAGCTGGATGACGGCGACGGCAACCCGGCGAACGACAGCGCGATCATCCTGCACGGGGTGTCGATGATCGACATCACGACCGTCTCTACGGACGGCGGGTACGAGGCTCAGCTCGATCGCATCGCGACCTGGAACGTGAACATCGTGCGCATGCCCGTGTACATGAACAACAACATGCACGGCGATACAGCGCCGCTCCCGGGGGGGGGTGGACCGAGGCGAGCGCCGACACGCTGTTTTCGACCTATCTCGATCCTGCGGTCCAGTACGCCAAGAGCCTCGGGATGTATGTGATCGTCGATCTTCACTACATCACCGATGTTGCGGCGGACGATCAGTTCGACACCACGGCCAAGCAATTCTGGGCCGACATGGCGCCCCGCTACGCCGATGATCCGAAAGTCCTCTACGAGATCTTCAACGAGCCCATCAACACGGGCGGCGATCAAAGCTGGAGCAACTGGCTCCCCTTGGCCCAAAGCTACGTGGACATCGTTCGCGCGGCGGCTCCGAACAACCTCATCCTGGTCGGCGCGCCCCGTTGGTCGCAGATCGTGGGACAGTGCGGCGAAAGTCCCATCACCGGGAGCAACATCGTCTACGTCGGTCACATCTACGGCTGGCATTACGATGGCGCCGACGGACCGGCGTTCAACACTGCCGTGGCATCTTGCGCCGCCTCCCGTCCGATGTTCTTCACCGAGTGGGGCGCAGACACCCAGTCGAACGCGCACGCCAGCACCATCAAGACGTTGATCAAGGACAACGGGATCTCGTTTACGGCGTGGGCGTTCCACAACCAGTGGGGCCCGTCGCTCTTCAGTGACGGCTCCGACGACGATCCATCGAGCTGGACCATCACGCCCTATGGGACGTCGGTGAAGGAGTTCCTCGACACGTACTGACGTCGCGTGGCCCGAGTTCGAGTAAATCCCCACGGCGTTGTCGCGCTTTTCGCGGCGACGGTGAGCTGCTAGGAGGTCCGATGTGATGAGACTTTCCCTTCCTTTGCTGCTGGTGGGTGGACTTTTGTTTGCGCCCTCGGTGTTGCTTGCGCCCTCGGCGGGTGCGCAGACGGACCACGAACGCTCGGTGACGCGCAGCACCGCGAAATCCGGGATCGAGGCCTATCGCGAGGGCCGTTTCGAGGATGCTGTCGAGCTTTTGACGCGCGCCGAATCGGTCATCCACGCTCCGACCCATCTGCTCTACATCGCTCGCTCGCAGGCCAAGTTGGGACGACTGGTGGAGGCCAAAGAGGCTTACATCAAGGTCATCAACGATCAGCTCGACGACAAGGCGCCCCCCGCCTTCGTCAAGGCTCAGGAAGAAGCGCGTACGGAACTCGAAGCGCTTCAGGGACGGCTCGCTTCCTTGAAGATCGTGGTGACGGGCGCCGAACGGTCGGAGGTGCAGGTGAAAGTCGACGACAAGCCCCTCCCGAACATCGCTCTCGGAGTTTCCACCGACGCTTCTCCGGGCGAGAGACATCTCGTCGTTTCTGCGCCGGGGAAGACGACCCAGGAGCTCACGGTGCAGCTTGCCGAGGGACAGAGTGAAACGGTCACAATCGAGCTCCTCGACGACGCGTCGGCGACATCAGAGGAAGTCACCACGGCCCCTGAGGTCACGACCGAGATCGAGGATGCCCCGCGGTCCAGCAAGAAGATGATCGGTTTCGTCCTCGGAGGCGTCGGCGTCGCCGGACTGGGAGTGGGGACCGCCTTTGGCATCATGACTCTTTCCGACGCGAAGAAGGCACGCGAGGACGACTCGCTTTGCCCCGATGAGCAATGTTCCTCGGACGGCGATGAGGCGATTTCGAAAGCCAAGACGAAAGCGCTCGTCGCCAATATCGGGATCGGGGTGGGGGCTGCTCTCGTCGCTGTCGGCGGCTATTTGGTCATCACCGCACCGAAATCGGGTCAGGAGGTCGTGCGTCTCACGCCGGAAGGACCGGGCGTGGCCGGTGTATCTTTGAAAGGAGCATTTTGATGTCGCTCTTTACGTCGAAAAGGTGGCTCTGGGTGCTCGTCGGCTCGACGACGCTCTCGTGCGGTCAAATCGCGGGTCTCGGAAAGTTCGAATCGGCCGACGAGGGGGACGGCGATGGCGATGTGACGGGTGACGGCGACGGCGATACTCCGGGCGACGGCGATGGCGACGGCGACGCTCCGGGTGATGGCGACGGCGACGTCCCGGGCGACGGCGACGGTGACGTCCCGGGCGACGGCGACGGTGACGCGGGCGGCGGGTCGGGGACCGGCGGCGGGCCCGCCTCCGGCGGTACAGATGGATCCGGCGGCAACGACGGCTCGGGTGGTGACGGCACGGGCGGTGCAGCCCCCATTTTGGGCGGCTACCACGAGAGAGCAGACTGGCGAGGGTACGCCTTCACTCTTCTGGAGGGCGGCGCGGACATCTCCCCCAACAACTTCGACGATCTGAGCACGGATGGTCCGTACTGCGTAAGTGGAACGGTGCCGGGCACGGCGGACTACGAGGCCCTTGCGGCGCTTGGCTTCAACGTGAACGAGACGCGGGACGGCATTGGGGAGACGATCGTGCCGTCGGGAGACGGGCTCCTCCTCGACCTCAGCATCAACTCCGGGGCGGAAATCATACGCGTTCAGTTCGACGACGGAACTCCCCCAAGCGACCCGGACTATCAGAACCACAGATGGTGCGCGATGGTGTCGGGATCAGGGAGGGTGATCATCCCTTGGGATTCGTTCAATACCGAATGTTGGAACCCTGAAAATGGGCTGGACTACGGCGGCGAACCGATTGAACGGGTCCTCATTTACACGCCCGACGTCGGCGAAGCCGGAGGCGACACACCTTTCGATTTTTGCGTCAACGACATCGGACCGCTGGAACCGCCGAACTGCTCCGCGTCTTCGTTTACGGTGGATGATGCCTATGCCGACAACGGGACGCTGTGCGGGTATGCGTTCTCGGCCACTTTCGATGGAGGAATGATCACACCGAACTGCGGTTCTGGTTCGTGTTTCGAGGGGAGTGCACTTTGCGCTAGCGCGATGCTTCCACCGGAGGATGAAGGTGTCGCCTACCCAGGAGTGCTCATCGGATGGAACGTCGCGCAGAGCACGGATGGAGGTCCTCCCCAGACATGGACCGTCTCGGGCACCGGAATTACGGTAGACTATACGGCGACGGGAGCCACCCAGCCGGCGCGTTTGGTTGTTCGGTCCGGGGGAACGGACTACTGCGCCGATGCCGTGACGAGTGGGGTCGCCGTTCCTTGGAGTAGCTTCGCCACCGAATGCTGGGCGCCCGGCGGAACGTCCCTTTCGGTCGGAGCCCCCATCTCGAACCTCGTGCTGCAACTCAACGCCACCAACAGCACGCAGAACGTCACGCAGTTTTGCCTGGATGACGTCGTCGTGAACTGAGGCGCGTCATCCGGAGTGATGGCGCGTTCCCGTTCGGAGCGCGCTTTCACGGCGGCGCCGTGATTAGCGGCGAGCCGGGTCCACCAAGCCAGTTTGGCTTTTGGTGGACCCTGTCTCTGACGCTCGCGCGAGCGCCGGAGATTTCTACGACTCCGAGCCTCCTCCAGACTGAAACCGTGTGGTTTCGCCCAGGCCGATGGACCACGTGGGGTCCTCCTCCCCGACGTCGGGGACCGCTTCCGCCGCAAGTCCGGAAGCGATCACGGCGTTGTGCAGGCCGACCGAGAGCGGTTTCCGCCAAGCGATTTCAGGGTCGCGCGAGATCTCGTCGTCTTCGAACTCGTTGTCGAAGGTGATGTTCACGTTCTCCCAGGCGTCGTGGAACCTCTCGGGGAGGAACTTCTTCACGACGAAGAGAGTGGGGCGACGATCTCCAAAGGTCGAAGTTTGGACCAAGACCCCTGGAGCGATGACGATACCGCGACGTTGTCGTTCGGACGGGCTGAGAAACACGTCCCGGACGAAACGCGGACGATCGTCTGGCGGCAACGAGCGCATCTCGCGATACGCCTCCCGGAATGCGGTGCTGGTGACGAGTCGGGTCAGGTCGTCGTACGCCTCGGTCATGGCCATCTTCAATTCGTCCCTCGAAAAACCGAGGTGGGCATAATGGTCGGAGCGGGTCGTTTCGATGTTTACCTGCTGCATTTCAGCCTCCCCCCGCGCCGCCGCAGATGCCGCCGCCCCCGCAGGCGCAGACACACAAAGCCAAAGGATCGATGACGTCCTCGCGCAGATCGATGGCCGCGAGCTCTTTGAAAACGTCCGGTTCTTTGGCACGAAGCCGATCCAAGATGCCCGGATCGCGTTCGCCGATTTGCTTGAGGATGCTGCGATCTCCCGAGGAAAGTTCACCCATCTCGACGGGTGGGATGTCCGGTTCGAAGTAGCGGCTGGAGATCCGCATGCCCTTGGGTAGGGGCACTCCCTTTTCCCGAAGGGCTTCCGGGGTCAGGCGCTTCATCGCTTCGCTCAGCCTTTTTTCCTTGGGCGCGGACTTCAAGATCCGCATTGCTTCTACGTACGAGGGGTGAGTGATGGCCTCGACCATCTCCTTCGTTGCTGCGCTCATGCTCTCGGTCGTGAGCTCTTCTTCTTTCATGATTCACTTCCTCTCTTTCCTTCGAGCGTCGAAGAAAACAGTCGTCACGCTACGCTCGTGAAGTAAGAGGGTCAATGGCGGAATCTGCCTGCTAACAAATAAATCACAAACGGAAATTGCGCCGAACAGTCGGGCGAATGCTGGACTTGCTTCGTTCGTTCGTTCGTTCGTTCGTTCGTTCGTTCGTTCGTCGGTCTTCTTCGCGTCCGTATTCGCGTCGTTCGGTGTCGCTTGCGACACCGCGTTTGCGTCGAACGAGGTCGCGTGAACGGATCGAACGGTGAGTGCACCGCCCTACGCAGGAGTGGAAGAGTCGGGTTGGAGTAGTCGCGAACGAACCCTGAGAGTCCGTGCAGTTTTCAGGGCCGACTCATTGGCTCGATTCTTGACGGGTCTTGGTGGATCCTCATCACGCTCCCCATGCGCTGAGGCCTTTCTCTGAACGTCGAAGAGGAAGCTCTCGAGTCAATCGAGACACAATGGGCGGGTTTGGAGCTGGACGAATCTCTCAGTCTCGGTCGTCGAGGAGCTGGCGAACGCGAGTGAGCAGAGCGCGTGGGGAGTACGGTTTGGGAAGGAAAGCGACGCCGGCATCGAGAACGCCATGGTGCACGATGGCGCGATCGGCGTACCCCGAGGTGAAAAGCACGAGTGTCTTCGGGGACGCTTCGCTGATTCGTTCGGCGAGCTCGCGGCCCCCGAGCTTCGGCATGACGACGTCGGTGACCAGCATGTGGATGGGTTCGGCCCGTTCCACCAAGAGGTCGAGTGCTTCGACTCCATCGCTGGCGACGATCAGCTTGTAGCCCTTTTGCACCAAGGCGCGCGAGCCGACGCGCCGGACCCATGGGTCATCTTCGACGAACAAGATTGTCTCCGACCCGTGGAGGTGCACGTCCGAGGTCGCCGTTGGCGAGGAGGCCTCGGCAGCTTCCGTTCGGGGGAGGAGGATCTTGAACGTGGTCCCTCGGCCCTCTTCGCTGTAGAGCAAGATCTGACCGCCTGCTTGGCGTACGATTCCGTAGGAGGAAGCCAACCCGAGGCCGGTTCCCTCGCCCGGTCTCTTGGTGGTGAAGAACGGTTCGAAGATTTGCTCTTGGAGTTCGAGGGGAATGCCCGGGCCCGTGTCGGTCACGGCGATCATCACGTATTGTCCGGGCCGGAGGTCGGCGTGTCGCGAAGCGTAGGGTGCGTCGACTGTCATGTTCGACGTTTCCAAGGTGAGACGACCGCCATCTGGCATGGCATCGCGAGCATTGACGGCCAGATTCATCAGGACTTGCTCGATTTGCCCGCGATCGGACAGCACCGGACCGAGGTCGGGTGACAAGATGGTCACGAGCTGGATGTGCTCGCCGATGACGCGTCGCAGCAGCTTGTCCATGTCCTCGGTCAGCTCGTTGAGATCGAGGCGCTCTGGGCGAATCATCTGGCGACGGGCGAACGAGAGAAGCTGACTCGTCAGATTCGTGGCGCGCGTCGCCGCGCCGATGACTTCTTCGACCTCTTCCTTGGCTGATTCGCCGCTGGAAAGACGGTCGAGCGCGAATTCCGAGGCCGAGAGAATGACGGTCAGTAGATTGTTGAAGTCGTGGGCCACCCCACCCGCGAGACGACCGATGCTGTCGAGCTTCCTGGTTTGCAAGATCTCTTGCTCTAGGCGTCTCTTCTCGGTGATGTCGGTCATCACGCCCACCAGGCGAATCGCGTTTCCGTTCGAGTCGCGCTCGACGATGCCGCGGTCGATGACCTCGAGAATCGTCCCGTCTACGCGCACGATACGGTACTGCTTTTCCCAGACTCGAGCCTCGGATTCGAGCGCCTCCTGATAGGTCTCGAGCACGGCGGGTCGGTCTTCCGGGTGGATTCGGTCGGTCCACGCCTCCAGGCTCGACGGATACCCAACGGGATACCCGAGAATGTGCGCTGCGCGTGGGTTCCACCACACGTCCTCCGTTCCGACCACCCACTCCCAAACCGCGTCCTTGGTCGCTTCTAGAGCGAGATTGAATCGCGCCAGCTCGTAGGCGTCCGAGGTCCTCCGTTCAGTGATGGCAACGGCGAACCCACCTCCGGCTCCCTCGGGAAGTGGGCGCATCCAAACATCGTAGGACCAATCGAAACCGTGAGGTTTGGGCTGGTCGATGGTGAACCGATGGGCGCCACGACGACTAGCCGGGGAAAGGGCGCGGACGTACTCGCTGATTTTCGTCGCGACCTCCGGCTCAGGGGCTGAGTCGACGAAGGTTCCGTCGTCGTCGATCCACCAAAGTCCCGGAGCGTCCATGATTCCCCTCGGTGACTTTTACTCAGCGCCCGTGGAGGACGCAAATTCGGCACGACGGGCGCGTGGGAATCGGTGGGATCGTCCCGGAGCGTTTGGGATGTGGTGGTTCGCGGGTTTTCAAAGCGAGCGTCAAGTGGGACGATGTGTCGATGTCGTTTTGGACGGAGCGCGCTTCGCCCATCGAGGCTCGTAGCGCGACGACTGACCCTAAGGTATTTCAATCGATGACAAGACCCAATCATTTGCGCACGACACATGTTTCGCTTTTCGCTTGCGGACTGCTGGCCATCATCCCCGCGACCATGGGGTGTGCTGGCGACGGAAAGGGAGGCGGGGAGGACGAGACGGAGTCGGGAGACGGCACCGTCACCGACGAGTGGTCGGGGTTCTGCACGGGCACGTTCACCGAAGACACACCCATCGAGGACGTTTTCGGGGACGTGTCGTTTACGGCGCGTTCCGGCGACGAGTATCTACTTGCGGCGTTCGACGATTCGTTTGGAGGTCGCGCCGAGTTTCTCTATCTCACACAAGTTGGACCGGATACGTTCGAAGTCGAGCCGAGCGCAGATGGGTCATGGCCGTTTTCGAGTGACTGTGCCTTTGGCGAGGGTGTGCCTTACTACGCCGTCTTCGATGACGTCCGAGTTTATGCCGAAGAGGACTTGGTGACGGAGATCTGCCATCTGCGCGCGGGAGCTTCGCTCCCGGCGGGGACGAGCGGGCGAGGGTTTTCGTACGTCGGGTCGAGCGGGAGCGCGGCGATCTACAACGTCATCCTCGGTCCTTTTGCTGCAGAGTGCGGGGATAGCAATGATGGCTACGTTCGCGTTCCACAAACCCAGTCGTTCGGTTCTACGACCTGGCTGGTGCCGATTGCGACCGTGATCGGCCCCGAGTGACTTCACGAGGTCGGGGAGTGGGCGGCCAAAGGGTGCCGCCTTTCGAGTCGCCCGTGAGGGAGGCCACGTGGTCGCGCCTCCGTCATCGTGCCTCCGTCATCGTACGCTCCTAGAGCGCTTCGAGCTCGGCGCGTTCCGGAACGTAGAGATGCCGAATTGGCGCGCTCGATTCGGCAAGCTCCACCATGAGCCCGCGTAAGATCCGAGGTACTCCGCGTTCGCCCAGAATGACGCGGACGTAATCCTCGAGCCAGACGACGGCCCCGCTCGTCGTACGAGCGCGGTAGCGGAAGAAGTGATCCTGCCCTTTGGCGGTTGCCAGGGCGCAGAAAGCGACCGCGTCCGCCTCGTCCTCTGGATGAACGATGGCTCGCGTCCAAAAATCGCTCGTTTGGGACCAAGCCAGCCGGCTATGACCCAGTATGGCTTCGGCGTCCGCACCCACGAAGCTGAAGGCGAACGTTTGCGGGTCGCCCTCCCAAACGATGATACGGCGATCGGGAAAGGCAGCGCGCGCCCGCCGTTCGACGTCCTCCATCGAAGAATCGTCCGGCCCAAAAACCGAAAGGATGTTGGAGTCCAATACCGCCTTCACGGACTAAACATAGGCGGAAACGAGCCCACGGCAATGATCGCTCTCGCGCCAGCGTTCTGCCTCTGCGGCGTCTCGAATGCCGTCCGATGCGCTCCGGCTGCGGGGAGTGCCGAGCTGCGTCTCGCCACGTTGCCCAACGAATTATGCAGCAAGGCCGGCGTACCATCCGCCGCCACATCATTCGACAATCGCGGCATTATGCAGCACTCCTCGCCGCATAACTCCATAAACGCCGCGAGTTCACTGGGCGTTGCTCCGTCGGGCGCCGCCACCCGCGGCGTTTTCGCTTGCCTTGAAGAGCGTCCCGACGGGCGTACGCTCGGATTCGCGATGATGTTATGTGGCGGGGGGGTGCGGTAGAATTTGTAGTTGGGCAGACCCTCATCCCCATCCCTTGAGGCGTTTGCCAGATCCCTGTACTCTCTTTTTCATGCATGGTCGTCTACCATCCAAAATGAGGCATGTAGTTGCGAGCAGCCTCTTGGTGTTTGCGTGTGCTCCCAGAGTAGGTTCAAACAGCAGGACGACTACTCCTCCCGTGTCGCAGGTCGTGGATGGAGAGGAGTCGACCCCACCCGTGCCGCCCACGGAACAATCGCCGGAAGCGACATCCACAACGGCGTCTTTCCCGGAGCCCTATCAACGCTGGTGCGATGAGTTTCCCGAGTGCGATCCGTGCATGAAGAAGAACGCCAGCTCTTGCTTCGCCTTTGCCCAAAGCATCGAGCGTGATCCTAAGAATTTACCCTACGATTGGACTCAGACTGATACCGCGAATGCCTGGTATGTTAGTTCCTGTGTTCTCGGTGACGACCGAGGATGCACAGAGGCCAGCCGAAGGTTGGAAGCTGGTACCTTGAAATTTAGTTCGACTACCAAGCTCATTCTGGGCAACTGCAAAGGGCCATCCGGTGCGGGTTGCGAACAAGTTGCGCCGCGAACTGAAGAGCTCATGACCTCGGGCGTCTTGAGCAAGGAAGAAGCAAATCAAATCGTCACGGAGGGATGCAATCGAGGCGATGAAGGGTCATGCAACGCAGCCAAGGCCCTGGCGCCACCGAGCCAGCTCGAACTCTGCGAGCAAGGGGATGCACGGGTCTGCGAGGATCTGGCCACGGGCCTCCACAAAGAGCGCCGCTATCCCGAAGCTTTCCTACTCTTCAAGCGCGCGTGCGGATCGCCATCGGAGGCACCTGATGCCTGTGCAAAACTGTCAGTCTATTTTATTCGCGGCTTGGGAGGCACGCCCAAGAATCTGGAGGCGTTCAAAGCCCTCAATGCGAACGCCTGTGAACACGGATCACAGCTTGGCTGTGAAAATCTTGAAGCTGCGGGAGAAGGTGAAGCAATGGCCGAGGCCATCAATCGTAGGAACGCTGCGAAAGGTGGCACCGAGAACGAAACTGATGGAAGTTCTTGTCGGAGCAACCAAACAACCTGCGGCGGCGGGGCCCTCTCGGTCTGCTGTGATTCGCATCAGATTTGCTGTCAACGACCAGGTGGAACTCCCTACTGTGGCTCCGGCACGGGGGCCTGCCGCTAACATGGATCTGATTCTTGGTTTTGATCCTGGCGGTACGGACGGGTTCGGATGGTGTGTACTTCAAGACGCGCCAGACGCTCCCGTGACCGTTCACAGCGCGGGCGTCGCGGACAACGCGGCGGCTGCGTGTGCGGAGGTCCTTTCGCGCGTGCCCAAAGATTCGATTGTGCGTTCTGCGGGAATTGACGCCCCTATGTTCTGGAGCCCCGCCGGAGATCGGCAGGCTGACCGAACCGTTCGTGCATCCGTTAAAGCCAAGGGTGCGCCGAGCCCGGGTGGGACAGTTCAAGCAGTAAATTCCTTGCGTGGCGCCTGTCTCACTCAGGGCATTATGCTCGCGGGACTGCTTAGGAAATCATGGCCCCACCTCCCAATCACCGAGGCACATCCGAAGGCATACTTGTGGACGACCGGTATCGCCGGCATTGGCAGGCCGACCGGCGCCATCACGCTCGCCTCGCTCAAGGAATTTGCGCCCAACGCCGCACTTTCCGCTTCCGAACACGTTCGAGACGCGGCGATCGCGGCGTTTGCCAGCTGGGCGATGACTCATAAAGTTAAAGGCTGGCGGGACTTATTCCTTGAAGAGGTGAACCCATATGTCCCCATTCCGGAGCCAATTGCATACTGGTATCCGTTGCCGTCAGCTGCCCAACAAGCCGCTGCTACGTGACGGCGACCGTGGAGGCTTCCACTTCGACGCTAGGTCGTGGTTGGGCCGCCACTGGGTTTCTCCCTTTTGTCGTGGCGGCCGGTTCGCGTCTTCTGAAAGTCATAGCGCCGCAGTAGAGCGGCAGGGCGTTGGGCGGACACGAATGGATGAGGAGAAGAGAAGGCTCAAGAAAGCCTGGGCCGCCGAGCAGAAGCGCAACGCTCGTTTGGCGTTTCCGCTTCCCGACTCCCAGTTGGAGTCGCTGTTTGAGTTCGTGGACAACGCCGTCGAGGAGAACGGGTGCGACCATACTTGCACTGCCACCCGCGCTTGGCTCAAGGACGCCAAAGTCGATCCCGACCCCGTGCTTTCGTGGCTGGCGGAGCATGGCGGGTACTGCGACTGCGAAGTCGTTGCGAACGCTGGCGAGCACTGGGAGGAAAACCGTGTCGGCTGACTGTTGCCGCTTCCGCCTATGGAGAATGCTGCTTGACGTTTCACCTGAAACCAACGCACCGACTCGCTAGGTCGATGTGATAGGCTGCTTTGCCGGTGTCTGCTTCGTACGAAATTGAACTCTCCGAGCCGTCCACCTCCTATTGCGACTGCTGCCAAGGACTGACCACTCGGCTTACCCGATTCGTCTATCGCGGAGGCGACGCCTTCGGCGTCTACTTTGCCACGTATTCGAACAATCACCCCGACCAAGAGATCGCCATGCTCATCTCGCTCGGTGAGTGGGGCGAGGAAAGCTCCCCGGCTGGTCGCGCGTCCTTTTTCTGCAAGGTTCGGCCGCACGAGGGTTCCTACCAGGTGATGCTCGGAGACGCTGCGACATCGCCATGGGGCCACGCTGAAGTAGTCGGACAAAAGCTTTCACGTGAGGAAGCTCTCGCTCACCCGGACAAGCGGGTCGCTTTTGACGTGCTCGATGAGGCATTCCTTCGGGATCTCTCCCTAAAGGGCTACCTGGACCGCATCGCGTGCGGGAGTGCAGCAGCACCCTTGGAGCACAATTTTGGGATGCCTGATGACCTCTTCGAACTTGGGCCCGAACTTGAGGGCCGCGCCAAGGTCGACCGGAACCTTGCCTCGCTCGACGGAAGGCGTTTCTTCGTTCGCTGTATGCTGCCAGTACCGGTTGAACACTACGGACCTTGGACTGTCGGGCTCTGGATTGAGATCTCCAGACCTGATTTCGAGAGCGTTGTGAAAGCCTGGAACGATCCCGTCGAATGGGAGCATCTTAAGTGTTCAGGCACCGTCGCGAACGACGGCCAGGGCCTGGACCTTCCGATTCCGTTAGGAGCGACCGTTCGAATCCATGCGCCACATCGCGATGAGCCCCCCTATGTCCTCTCGACAGATAGCGCCGAGCTCTCCGACCTTCTCTCCCGGACATGGCCCAGGGCGTCCTTTGAGGCTTACGCGGTGAGTCGGGGCATGCTGTAGACCGCTGTCCCGTGCCAAAGCGCCGCCCAACAAGCCGTTGGTGACCGACGGCCACCGTCGACGCTTCCGCTTCGCTTGGAGGTCGTCCTGCGGCGCTCGCTCTTCCCCTTTGGGGATGAGCGCCGGTCGTCGTACTCTGAAAGGCCTCAGGCCGCGGCACAACGGCAAGTCGTTGATATAACACGACCCTGTCAAGTTCTGATCGACACTGGTGCGGAGCTTCACCTCATTTTTGTTCCTCTTGTTGCTCTCTGAAGCGAACGAATCAGCGGCGAAGGTGAGCTTTTTCGACGGTTGATCATG
>CBFGUR010000013.1:0-157911 GCA_965652275.1 uncultured Polyangiaceae bacterium
AAACAAAAATCGCCCCGTCGCAAGACGAGGCGCAAACGCGCCGAGGCGCGCTCCGGTACTCAAAGGCGGCGCAGCGAGCGTAGCGAGGGGCGCGGCGCTAGGAAGGCTCCCGCAGCCGTACATCCGTACGGCGAGGACAGCCGACCGACGCGACGCGCCCCGCAGCAGCTCGCTGCGTCGCCGTGCCACGACGTACGGCGAGGTAGCCGACCGACCGGGCGCGCCCCGCAGCAGCTCGCTGCGTCGCCGTGCCCTAGCCGCCGATGCCTTTGAGCTGATCGATGAGGCTTTGACCTAGGTCGACGATGCCGTCTTTTTCGTTGGTGGGGTCCGACTTGTCGCCCTTGAGAAGCTCCTCGAGCTTGACGATTTCCTCGCGGATTTTGCCCATCATGAGGGCGTCCTTCGGGTAGACGGAGTCCTGGCTCTTCGGATCGACCGGGATCAAGAGAGGCGGATTGCTGATGGGGTTGTCCTTCTCGTAGAGCTTGAGCTTGACCTTCTTGTCACCGTCCGGGACCTCGACCTCGTCGGGCCAGTCGTAGTCTTTGCCCTTCACCTTCTCCTTCGAAGAGACGAGGAACGGTTCGGGGAGGGGCTGAATGACTGCCATCGGACCATGGGGACCATTCGTCACGAAAACGGACCACTCCATCTTCGGCTTCTCTTGGTTCTCCATGATCGTCTTGAATGCGGACTCACTGGCAACGAGCATGCGTTGTAGGCGGTCCTTCTGCTCGTTGGCCTGCTGGGCCTTACCCGAAAAATCCACGAGCATTTTGTTGATGGTCGGGCTCATGAGCCCCGTACCCTTGCCCGCTAGGTAGGTTCCGTCGAAGGGAACCGTGACCTCGGAAAGCTCGTTCACAGCAGAACTCGGAAACTCACCGTCGGAAAGCGCTCGCTTCGCCTTCTCCAGGATCTCGGCCATCTTGCTGATTTCGATGTTCGCCTTGTCGATATCTTCGCTCAGGAGCTTCGCACCTTCGAGCGCGATGTCCTGACGCTTGCGACGCTCCATGCCTCCACCGAGCGCGATACCCAGAATCGCGCCGACGACGGCGGCACCCGCCGCCATGGCGATGATCTTCGATTTGCCCTTCTTTTGAGCTTGGACGACCTCCTCGCTCAACTCGATCTTGATGGCCTGAGGAGCAACGACCTTCGGCTTCTCCTCGGCAGGCGGGGGCTTCGAAGCAAACGGAGGAGCCGGAATGCTGGCACCTGTCTGCATGGGTGGTGGGATGGAAGCTGCTACACCGGCACCGGCGGTCTTCTTTCCCAGGCGGGCTCTCAGGTCAATCTTGGGCTTTTTGTTTTGTTCAGACATCGAGGGTCTCGTGCTGGTAGATCTTGTGGGGGGCCTTCGCAGAACGCGCGCTCCAGCCTAAAACGCGCTCCAGGACCGGGCGGACCCTAGCGACCGGATTCCGCCTGGGCAAGAATGAAAACAGAACAGGGCAATCCCATCCAGTTTAGGGCTCGACATCTCCGGACGGCCGACGGAACCAGGCTCCGTTACTTCGATAGTGAGGGTGTCGGACCGGCCATCATTCTCGCCAACGGCCTCGGTGGGCCCGCATCCGCATGGAATCCTTATCTCGAACTCTGGCGTGACCAGTTTCGACTCCTGACCTGGGACTATCGAGGCCTTTACGGTTCCAGTATCCCTTCCAATGCAGTCAGCTTGAATGTTTCCACCCACGCTCAGGATCTCCACGCCATTGTCGAGGACGCCGACGTCGATCAGGCCGTCTTTTTCGGCTGGAGCATGGGTGTGCAGGTCGGCTTGGAGGCCTTTTCCCAACGCCCGGAGGCATTTTCGAAGTTGATCTTCATCAACGGAACCTACGGGCGACCGCTCCACGGCCTCCCTCTGCCTTTTTCGGGGCTGACTCTGCCCCCGCTCGTCCGAGGGGCGCGCAGATTTCATGGCTTCGGACGTCATCTCCTGAGCCGGATCAGTCGGTCGAAATTCAGCTACGATTTGTTGCGCCGCCTCTACCTCATCGCACCCGGCTTTTCCCGCCGCACGTTCGAGGAGATGACGCAGGCCTTCGAATCCGTCGACCTCGATGTCTACCTCGCCCTTCTCACTCGCCTCCACGAGCACGACGCCCAGCATCACCTGCCTACGTTGGACGTGCCCACCCTGGTCATCGCTGGGGCGCGGGACGTCCTGACTCCTCCCTGGTTCGCGCGCAAGATGGCGGAAGCCATCCCACACTCCGAGCTCTTCGTGGTTCCTGGCGGAACCCACTACTGTGCGGCGGAGTACCCTGAAGTCATCGCAAAGCGGGTCGAAGAGTTCATCACGAAACCGCCACCGAGAGCCGCTTCGCGCGCGAACGGACCGAAATCCCCGAGCCCCACTCGCGCCTCTTCCTGAGGCTAGCGATGTCGTCCCAGCAGCGGGAGACGAACTGGAGCGCTAAACATGCTGACCAGAGCCTTTTGCCAGGTCGAGCCTTCGACCCGACAGGGGCGAGACCCAGAAAAGCCGTTCCATGCTAGCGCAAGCGGCTGTAGGCTCCGTCCCCCCGCATGGAAAAGCGCGTTCTCGTCATCGATAACTACGATTCGTTCACGTACAACCTCGTGCAATACCTGCGCACTTTGGGAGCACGTTGCGACGTCGTGTTGAACGACAAGGCGCGGGTGGACGATCTCTTGAGCGATCCACCGGATGGGATCCTCCTGTCGCCCGGTCCTGGAACCCCGGACGACGCCGGAATCACGCTGGAGACCATCGACAAGGCCGGGGGGCGCGTTCCGATTTTCGGCGTGTGTCTCGGCCACCAATCCATCGGGCAAGCTCACGGCGCGAAGGTGGTTCGCGCGCCCCGCCTCATGCACGGTAAGACGAGTCCCATCGAGCACGAGCATGCCGGGGTGTTTGCGGGACTTCCCCAGCCGCTCACGGCGACGCGCTACCACTCACTCGTCCTCGCCCCCGAGACGATCCCCGAATGCCTCGAGGTCACCGCGCGGACGAAGGAGGGCGAAATCATGGGGGTACGTCACAAAGAGCTCCCCATCGAAGGCGTGCAGTTTCATCCCGAGTCGATCTTGACCGAAGGCGGGATCAAGATGATGGAAAATTGGCTCCTCACTCTGTGAGCGCCCGACCAGTCGCACTTTCATGTCGCTCCTGAAAACCATCCTCGACTCGAAGCGCTCCGAGCTCCCCGAGCTCCGAAAGAGAAAGCTACCCACACCCCCCTCCGAGCTCCCCGACTTCATCGGCAAGCGGCGAGGTGGTCCGGTCCGACTCATCTGCGAGATCAAGAACAAGTCACCGTCCGCCGGCAAGCTGGGGGGCTCCTTGTCGGTTCGCGAGCGTGCAAAGCTCTACGACGAGTGCGGAGCGTCGGCGATCAGCGTGCTTTGTGACAGGCCGTTCTTCGACGGAAGCTACGAGGACCTGCTCCGGGCCCGAGAGGGTTCGAATCTACCCCTCCTGTGCAAGGAGTTCGTCATCGACGAGATCCAGTTGGATGCGGCTCGAGCGTACGGAGCATCGGCGGTGCTTCTCATCGTACGGTGCATCGAACCCGGACGTCTCCAGTCTCTGGTCGACGCCGCCGAAGAACGGGGCCTCGTGCCGTTCGTCGAAGTCTTCAGCGAAGAGGAAGCAAAGCGTGCCGTGGACGCAGGAGCGACTTGTATCGGCGTCAATGCTCGCGATCTCGACACACTTGAAATGGACGCCGAGCAGGCCGCGCGGGTGCTCTCGTCGCTACCGAGTTCGGTCGTTCGAGTCCATCTTTCCGGAGTGAAGGGCCCCGAAGACGTCCGCTCCATCTTGGAGGGGCCAGCCGACGCCGCCTTGATTGGTGAGGTGCTCATGCGCGCCGAGGACCCGGCTTGGGTGTTGCGCTCCCTCGTCTCGACCGCTCGAGGGTGACGCTCGATGACCCCCGTCAATCAGGCTCTCATCGTGATTGGCGGACTGCTGCTTTCTGGGCTGCTCGCTCATTTCGTAGGCGCCCGGACCAAGCTACCCCAGGTTACGCTGCTCTTGTTGCTGGGGCTCTTGGTGGGGCAGGCCGGACTGGATCTGTTGCCATCGGTCAGCAAGACCTGGTTTCCCGCGGTGGCGAACGTGGCACTATCGATGGTCGGCTTCCTGATCGGGGGGGAGCTCAAGGTTTCCGAACTTCGCAAAGATGGGCGCGGCGTGCTCCTGCTGACGGCTGTCGTCTCCATGATGACCGCGGCCGTCGTGGCGGCGGGCTTGATGATCCTCGGCACGCCGTTTCCGCTTGCCCTGGCGCTGGGCGGGATTGCAACGGCAACCGATGCTGCCGCGACGCTCAGCGTCGTTCAGGAGTCGCGACAGCGATCCCCGTTCACGAAACTGCTCATCCGCCTCGTGGCCCTCGACGACGTGGTGGCCCTCTTGCTCTTCGCATTTCTCGTCGCGCTCGGAAGGGCCGTGGAGTCCGGATCGACGAGCCCACTGCTCGTCTACGAAGCTCTGCGTGAAATCGGCGGCGCGATTGGTCTCGGGTTCGTGCTGGGTTACCCAGCGTCCAAGCTCACAGGACGCATCAAACGTGGTCAGCCCTTGCTCGAAGAAGCGCTCGGCTTGCTCAGTCTGTGCGCCGGCATGTCGTCCTGGCTGCAAGTCTCTCCGCTTCTCTCGGCCATGACCATGGGAGCCGTGATTTCGAACTTCGCTCATCATCACGACAAGACATTTCGCCAAGTCGAGAGCATCGAATGGCCCTTTCTGGTCGTCTTCTTCGTGCTTGCTGGGGCGTCATTGGACATCGGGAGCCTGTCGACCTTCGGCTTCATCGGTGCGGCTTATCTCCTCCTTCGTCTGCTAGGAAAGGTGCTCGGCGGTTACCTCGGAGCAAGAGCCGTTTCCGCTCCGCGAACTACGAGGAATTGGGTCGGCATGGCGCTCCTGCCCCAAGCAGGAGTCGCCCTCGGTCTTGCGCTTTCCGCAGTGGAACGCTTTCCGTCGCATCGCGACGAAATCATTTCAATAACGATCATGAGCACCGTCGTGTTCGAACTCGTCGGACCAATCGCTGCCAGCTTCGCCTTGCGAGCCCAAAACTCACAAAGTGGCGCAACTTGAGCTACAATCCGAGGACCGGATGAAGTTCGAGCATGCGATTGACGCCTATCTGAGCTCGCTCAGGATTGAGCGAGCCCTGGCGGACAACACTGCGGCCGCCTACGGGCGCGACCTTCTTCAGTTTTCCAGCTGGCTCGCCGAGGAGGGACGAGCCCCGGAACCTCGAGATTGTCAGAGCGACGACGTCCGACGGTTCCTGCGCCAGCAGACGGAGGCTGGCGCTTCGGCACGCACGATCGCCCGCAAGCTGTCGAGCATCCGTGGCTTCTTTCGCTATTTGCTCGACGAGGACATCGTGCGCGATGATCCGACCGAAAACATCTCGCGACCGAAGATCGGACGGAGACTCCCAGCGGCAGCGTCGGAACACGAGCTCATGCGATTGCTCGCGGCACCCGACACGACGACGCTTCGGGGGCTTCGGGATCGAGCCATGCTCAGCCTAACCTATGCGGCCGGCTTGCGCGTGAGCGAGCTTACGAGCCTGTCGGTGGGTGAGCTCGATCGTAAGCGGGGAACGGTCTCTCCGCTGGGAAAGGGTGAAAAGCGACGTGTCGTGCCCGTGGGCCATCTCACGCTCGGTCACATCGAAGAATACCTCGAGGCCCGACAGCTCAACGAAAAGCAGTCCCACAGCCTCTCGCTTTTTTGTGGTCCGAGCGGCAAGCCGCTCACGCGTCAGGCATTCTGGAAGGTCGTCCGACGCTACGGTCACGCTGCTGGAGTGCGAGAGGACCTGCACCCCCACTCCCTTCGACACTCCTTCGCCTCTCACTTGCTTTCCGGCGGTGCGGACCTCCGCAGCGTGCAGATGTTGCTCGGTCACGTCTCCATCGTTACTACCGAGATCTACACGCACGTTTCCGCTAGCCACGTCAGAGATGCGCATCGCGCCGCGCATCCGCGCGGTTAGGTACAGCCTTCATGCATCCTCCTTTCGAAATCCAAGCGCCCCGCAGTGCGGAAACTCCCCTCATCGTCGAGGTCCCGCACGCCGCCGTCCATCTCGATGCTCAATCCCTGGCGTTCTGCTGTGCGCCCGCGAGGAGCGTGGGCCAGGATGCCGATCTACTCGTCGATGAGCTGTTTCAAGACGCGCCCGACCACGGCGCACACCTGATCTGCTCGTTGCTCAGTCGCTACGTTTGCGATCTCAATCGTTCGGAGGATGACCTCGACGAGCTCACGAGTCCTGTTGGCACGAAGACCGCATCACCCCACGGGGTGGTATGGCGGAAGACGACCGAGAACCGGCCTGCAATCGTGGCTCCGCTACCTGGAACCGAGATCGAACGCCGCCTTGCGATGATCTATCGACCTTATCATGCCGCCCTTGCGGCGCTCGTTCATCAGAAGGTGAGCCGCTTCGGAGTGGCGATTCTGATCTGCGGACATTCCATGCCTTCCTTCGGCCGGCTCGGAGAGCGCCGTGCGGATGTCGTCCCCGGCTCCCAGGGGAAATCTACCGCGGGCAAGTCCGTCATCACCGCGTGCGACGAAGCCGCGGCGCAGGCGGGGTACGACGTGGCTCACGACACCCCCTACCGCGGGGGGTTCACGACGACTCATTTCGGGAGCCCCAAGGCGGGAGTCCACGCCCTGCAGATCGAGCTGGCGCGGCGCCTTTACATGGAGGAGCGGAGCCTGGTCCGGGACCCAGAACGATTCCAGTCGTGCCGGAACTTCTGCTCGAACCTCGTGCGTCGGATGGCCGAGATCCCTGCGGAGCAGCTCAAACGTTGACGAGTTCGGAGAGCCCACTTCGAAGAGCCAGTTCGATAAATTCCGAAAAACCCGTTGAACGCCCCGTTGGCTTCAGCTAGCTTCCGCCGCCCCATGGCCAAGAGTCAGATCACAGGCAAGCGCCAGATGCGCGCTCGGAACGTTTCTCACTCCAACATCAAGACCCCGCGTTGGCAAAAGGTGAACGTGCAGCGGAGGCGCCTTTGGGTGCCCGAGCTCGGACGTCACGTGACCCTGCGTTTGGCAACGAGCGACCTTCGAACGATCGACAAGATCGGGCTGCTCGCATTCGCCAAACAGCACGGCTACAAGCTCGCCTGAGCCGCCGCTCGAGAGACGTGTTTCGAGTTCTGGCGTCGTACCGCAAGGTACCGGCGCCTTTCGTGTTTTGTCGGCGCTCGCAGCACCTATCGGATGTTGAAGACCAGCTCCTTGCCCTCCCCACGGCGCACGGTGAGCTGACGCCCTCCAGCATGAGCCGTCGCGCCGACGATCCCCGCGGCCCCCTCCCCTTTGAGGAGTTCGAGGCCGTCGGGTCGAGCAATCGGGGTCCCAGGCGGGACACGTGGCACACCTCTCAGGACCGGCTGGGCGGTGAGAGGTACCGTGGTCTCGAACGGTGAAAGCTCTGCTCCATGCGGCAATTCCCCGTACGCCAGTGCGACGAACAAGCCGTGAGCGTCACCCGCCACGATCGCCTGACCCCCGACGGACCGAGGTGGCTCCCCATCGTTCCACGGCGTCCGGTAGCCGCCTTCGGTGGCGAGTGCGCGCACCTGAACATCCGCTTGCGACGACAAATCGCCCGACGTCACGAGGCCTCCTTCCACCGTGCCGAACAGTGAAAGGAACGATTTCTTGACCGCCGCGTCGGAGAGCGCCGTCGCCCCCTTGGTCGCCACGATCTCGAGCAATTGAGCACGCCCCTTTGCCCCTTCTTGTTTGGCGCGGGAAACCCCGGGTCGCGCACAAGAGAGAATCGTGGTGCCGGGGTGGAAAGCACACGAGAGCGCCGCTGCGCGAATCGACCCAGGGACAGCCACACGTGCGGCTCGAGGGATCTCCTCGCCCTCCTCGAAACCGCGCGGTCGTTTGGCATCTTGTCCGGGTTGGCGATGCCGCCCATCGTAGGCGAACACCCCCGACCCGAGTCCCCCGACGATGAGGCTCATGGGACCGAACAGAACGCCCGACGACTGCCCCGCAGCCACGAAGAAGCCCGTCAGAGCTGCACCGAGCGCCGTGGCGCCGTCCAGAAGCGCCAACCGAGCTGCTTCTTGGGCAACCTCCGATGTGGCAAGGGCCGCTGCGCGAGCCATCAATCGTCCCCCAGCCCCAGCCACTCCCGCAGCGCACTGCGCGTCCGCTTGGCGCCCTCGGACTGTACGACGACGTACGCCCGTTCCTTGGTTTCGAGCGCAGCGGCCAACTTCTCGAGAGCGTTTTGGCTCACTCGCGCCCCGAACCCAAACGGCAACAGCCGAGTATAGACGACCGGCGCCCGCGGTGGTTCTTCGCGCGTCAAGTCGCGCACGAGCAACATGCCGTGACCCTCGGCGATACCATCCGCTTCGGCGGGTGCCCAAACGCCCCGTGGCTCCCACGCCACGCGCCGCTCATCGCTAGCCAGCCGGGTCGCAATCTCTCCCAGCATTCTTCGGTGCCGCTCGGTCGGTGTGAAGCGGGGTCCCGTAGGTACGACCACGACGTCGGCGCCGAGCGCTTCGGCCGCCGCTGCGGCCCGCTCCACGTCGGGGTGCGTCGCTCCGTGCTGCGCAACATCGGGGTGAAGACGCAGGGAGAACTTGAGATTCGGGCGCGTCTCTCGCATCTCTTTCAGCGTGCGAATCTTGGGCAGTGAGTCCGTCACCGGCATCTCGAGAAGCTCGAAGGCGAACTTCTTGATGCTGCCTCGATCCGAGTTCACGCCTACATAAAGTTGCATGGCGGGCTTTTGGCAAATGGACGGACCCTGCGCCAGCCCTTCTTGCGCAGATCGGCGCCATTTTCTCCTACTCGCCGACGAAGTGGAACCACTGGGTCGGGAACCTTCTCAGATGCTCCTCGAGCCGCACGACGACCTTCGACGCTGCGTCGGCCAGGGCCTCCGCGCTAGGGCGTCCCGGGACCCACACGGGAGCGCTGACGACAACCTGATCCACCTCGGAATCCAAGCGCGCAGAAAATACGGGAATCAACGGGCACTCGAGCGCCGCTGCCAGCCGAAAGAGCCCTTCCGGCACCGCGAACTCCGTTTCGAACAAACCGCAATGAATCGCTCGCGCCCCCGGTAAGACTCGGTCGAGCTGCGCCACGACTGCTCCGCCTCGTTCCAGATGCCCGAGCAACGGCAGCGCATCAAGGGGCCCCTCACCTATCCGCAAAACGTCGACCCGAGCCGAGCTCCGCACCTCGTCGTGGAAAGACTGAGCCTCGCGACTGGCTTCGGTAGACATCATCATCAGAACCGGCACGTCCATCATCGTTCGCAGACGCAACGCACACGCGTCCCAAGGACCGACGTGCGCCGTCACGAGAAGCATGCCTCGCCCCTCGTCGAGGAACGGTCGCACGTGCTCCTCTCCCCGAAGATCAATCGTTCGATTTTTGAAAAGGGGGCGCTCGGGCGAAAGCCCAGCAGTCAGAGCCCGGGCGAACTCGATGAAGGTCTCGATGATCTGCTTCTGATGCCGGAAAAGCCCCGTCCTCCCCCGAATCATCTTCAGGTTGCGCCCCACCGCGCGGCGCGCGCGGAGCGCAAAACACGAGAAAAAGACACCGATGACGACGGGGGCGCCCCGCGCGAACCATTCGGGCCAACTCTGCGCGCCCCAGGCCGCAGCCCTGCGCCACACGGCGCCTCGTCGCAGCGCATCGCGCTGCCACGTCATGTTCCCTCCCCGACGATCAACCGGTCCAGAAGGATGGCCGCAGCAGCGCGAACGCTCAAGTGATTGTACCCGTCAGCACGGGGCGAGACGATGGGTGTGAGGCGCCGCGTCGCCGCAGCGACGACCTCTGGCGAAAGTCCCCACCCGGTCCCGAACACGAGCAAGACGGGGGGACCGTCCTCTCGGAGCAAGCGACCGGCCGTCCGGTGGTCAGTCATGGATGACATCTCCTTCGCGCTCGTCACCCAGACTTCGGCGTCTGCGCCGCACGCACGAGCGGCCTCTTCCAGAGACCCGACCACTCTGACGGCCTCCATCGGCGGCTTTCGATCAGGAATACGGGTCGCCCCCGAGCCAGTCGTCCAATGCTCCGTCACGCGGAGCGCGAGATCCCTCTGCGCCAAGACGGGATGGACGATGAAGTACCGGTCGACGCCATAGGTGAAGGCGCTTCGGGCGATGTCATGGATATCCAGATTGGTAATCGAGGTCGTGACCACATTCCCACCGCGATCGAGAATGGGAAAATGAACGAGAGCGACCGACAGCTGCCTCATTCCGATTCACCCTGTGGGGTGCGCTCACCGAGGTCCGGACGACGGAGTTTCGTCCGTTTCGCCGACTCGGCGCGACGGTATTCGGCAATCTTCTGGTGGTCCCCCGATTTGAGGATCTCCGGCACTCCGAGTCCGCGAAATTCCGCCGGGCGGGTGTACTGCGGGTATTCGAGTCCCCCATCGAGCGCTTCGCTGAACGATTCTTCGCGCACCGAGTCCTCGTTGCCGAGCACCCCCGGGCGGAACCTGATCGCCGATTCGATGACGGCCATCGCCGGGATCTCGCCACCCGTCAGCACGAAATCGCCCAGAGAGATCTCTTCGTCCATGAAATGGCGGACCCGTTCGTCGAAGCCCTCGTACCTGCCGCACACGAGCACGATTCGATCTCGCTCAGCCAAACCGCGAGCGCCGGCCGCCGTGTGAGGAGTCCCCTGGGGCGTCATGAGCACTCGATGGCTGCGCCCCCCGAGGCGAACTTCGGCGTCTTCGATGGCGTTCATGAGACAGTCCACACGCATGACCATCCCCGAACCTCCGCCGTAAGGAGTGTCATCGACCGACTGATGTTTACCCAAGCCGTGTGGACGGAGCGGCTCCATGGAGAGCTCCAGGATTCCTGCCTGCTGGGCCCGCCCCACGAAGCTCGTTTCAGCGAACCTTTCGAAGAGCTCCGGGAAAAGAGTCACCACCGAAATGCGCAAGGGTCCCCGCTGCTGGTCGGTCCCGCTCACGAATCAATCACCCCATCTTCGGAGAGAAGCACGACCGTGCGCGCGTCGATGTCGACCTCCCCCACCCAGGCGTCCACGATGGGAACCTCCGCCTTTTTCCCATTTTCGAGCCGCAAGACCATGGGATCGACGCTCGGATCGGGGCGGACGTCGACCACGGTCCCGTACGAGGCCCCGTCCAACAGAACCTCGCAGCCGACGAGGTCGATCAAATAATACTCACCCTCCTCAAGGCGAGGGAGCGCCGAGCGTTCCACCCAAATCGTGTATCCGCGCAGCCCATCCGCTGCGTCGCGCCCCTCGACCCCCGCGAGATCCACGATCGGCCCCTTGGCGCTGCCACGTACGCTCCGGATCTCGTAGCGCGCAGCCTGCCCCTTGGGGCTTTCGAGGATGACATGCGACACCTCACCGAGCGCGTCGCTGTCCTCGTTGAAGATTCTGACCTTGAGCTCGCCCCGCACACCGTGGGGCCGAGTCACGGCACCTATCTTCAGGTGGGTCGTGGTCTTGTCGGGGACTTGCATTTTCGGAGACGTGATCGAAAAGAGACGCCCGAGGGCGCCTCCTGGTTTGGAAGGTCGAGCCTTCCCGTGCGCGGTCGCTCGTGCAAGGCGGCGCGCGAAATCACTCAGCGGAGCGTCAATCGAGGATGTCGAGGTGGGCTCGACAACCCTGTTTTGCGGCCGCAGCGTTGAGGAGCGAGCGCATGCTTTGAGCTGTACGGCCCTCCTTGCCGATGACCTTACCGATGTCGTCCGGGGCGACGCGCAGCTCGATGATGACACCGCGGTCATCCTCGAGTTCGTCCACCTCCACGGCATCGGGATCGTCGACGAGTGCCTCCGCTACGGTGGCAATCAGATCCTTGAGGGCCATGTTTTAGCTCGCTGCTTTTGCCTTGGTGGCCGTCTTGATGAGCTTCTGCACGGTTTCGGAAGCCAGCGCCCCCTGGCCCTGCCAATGCTGAACGCGAGCGAGGTCGAGCGAAAGCCCGTTCTCCGCGTTGGGGTCGAAGGTCCCGATGCGCTCGATGTGACGACCATCGCGCGGGTTGCGCTGGTCGGTGACCACGACGCGGTAAAAGGGACGCTTCTTGGAGCCGTGACGGGCGAGTCGAATATGAACAGCCATGAATCTCTGGTAGGTTGATGGTCACCGAAGAGAAGTTCTCACCGACGACGGTTGTAGGCAGGAATTGAATTCCCGCTCGGGAATTGGATTCTCTTCCGAGACTGGATTCTCTTCCGAAAAAGTGTGCTAGTTTAGCGAACGACCTCGGAGGGGCGCGGAAGCTAGCATCGCCTGAGCAGATAGCCAGCTTCCTCTCAGAGGGGGGCGGAAATTAAGTGAAAGCCCCACCATCGGTCAAGAGATTCAGGAAGACGAAATCGAACCATGGCAAACGATGAATTGAGGAACGCGCTCGAGCGAGTGATTGCACCCATGGTGGAATCCGACGAGGGCGAGCTTTTCCTCGTGCACGACACGGGGCGTGACGTCCACCTTCATCTCCGGGGCCGCTTTGCCGGGTGCCCGGGCAACGAGCTGGTCACCGAGCAGGTGCTGCGCCCTCTCATCCAGGCCGTGAGGCCCCAAGCGAAGGTCGAGGTCAGCTCGGGGGCCATCCTGCCTGACGGCGCCGAACGGATCAGCGCCTCACCATCGGCGTCCTGAGGGGATTCACCCGCTCGCTGGTCTCCTCGGTCCCCATCAGCTAAACCCCAGCCGCCCATCTGAAACCCATGCTGCGCTTTCGCAATTCTGCCATCGAAATCAAATCTCCTCAGGAAATCGAGGCGATGCGAGTGGTCGGTAAAATGGCTGGCGAGACGCTGAGCCTCGTCGGAGGGATGCTCAAACCCGGGATCACGACGGAGGACATCAACACCTTCGTCCACGAGGACACCATCCGTCGTGGAGCCGTCCCCGCCCCCCTCAACTACAAGGGCTTCCCGAAGAGCGTGTGCACGTCGATCAACGACGTCGTGTGCCACGGCATCCCCGATCCCAAGCGAGTCCTCGAGGATGGCGACATCATCAACGTGGACGTCACCCACATTTATGGCGGCTTTCACGGCGATACCTCGGCGACGTTCTACGTCGGTAAGCCCGCGGACGAGGCGGTCAAGGTCACGGAAACCGCGCGAAAATGCCTCCAGCTCGGGATCGACGAGGTAAGACCCGGGGCACGGATCGGGGACATCGGTGCGGCAATCCAGGAGTTCGCCGAGGCCCAGGGGCTGTCCGTCGTCCGGGATTTCGTGGGCCACGGCATCGGGCGCACCTTCCATTGTGAGCCCCAGATTTCCCACGTCGGGCAGCGGGGTCGCGGCCCCCGGATGCGGCCCGGCATGATTTTCACCATCGAACCCATGATCAATACCGGCACATATAAGTGCGAGATCCTCGACGATGGGTGGACGGCAGTGACGCAGGACGGCTCCCTTTCGGCGCAGTTCGAACACACGATCTTGGTCACGGAAACGGGTCATGAAGTGCTCACGGCTCGGACCGGAACGCTCGAAAATAGCGAGCTATTTCCGAGCTACTTCGCGTCTTGACGCGCGCATTTGGTTGACGAGCGTGGCCGCGCGCGACTAGTAGCTTCAAAGCCCTTAGGGGGCCCGCCTCCGCTTGTAGGCTGGGTGCAAATTTACAGATTCCTCGCGCCCGGCTTTTCGGAGGGGATGGGTGACGAAAGCAGATGGCTTCCAAGAAAAAGAAGAAGAGCAGCGCTGGGCGCTCCACGGCGGCAAAAAAGCGTGCAAATGCGCGTAGTTCGACCGCCAAGAAGAAGGCCGCCAAGAAGACGACCAAGAAAAAGGTCGTGAAGAAGACCGCCGGCAAGAAGCCGACGACGAAGCCGCCTGCTCGTAAGACCACCAAGAAGAAATCCACCGCCAAGAAGACGTCCAAGAAGGCCACGTCCAAGAAGGCGACCACCAAGAAGTCCACGGCGAAAAAGTCGACGAAGAAGAAGGTGAGTCGCGCAGCGGCGAAGACGGCAAAGGTGCCCACGGCGGCCCAGCGCGCCAAGCAGCGCGAGCGCGAGCGTAAGGAAAAGGAACGCGAGAAGCTCAAGGCCCAGAAGGAGAAAGAGCGCCTCCAAAAGGAAAAAGAGCGCGAGAAGCTCAAGGCCCAGAAAGAGAAAGAGCGCCTCCAGAGGGAAAAAGAGCAGGAAAAGCTCAAGGCCCAGAAGGAGAAAGAGCGCCTCCAAAAGGAAAAAGAGCGCGAGAAGCTCAAGGCCCAGAAGGAGAAAGAGCGCCTCAAGAAGGAGAAAGAGCGCGAAGCCGAACGCCTCAAGAAGGAAAAGGAGCGCGAGCGCATCCGCAAAGAGAAGGAGAAAGAGCGCCTCAAGAAGGAAAAGGAGCGCGAAGCCGAGCGCCTCAAGAAGGAAAAGGAGCGCGAGCGCATCCGGATCCAGAAGGAAAAAGAGCGCGAGCGCATCCGCAAAGAGAAGGAGCAGGAGGCCTACCGCAAGGCGCGAGAGGCCGAGCGCGAGCGTGTTCGAGCCGAAAAAGAGGCGGCCCGACGGGCTCTCGAAGGGCGCGTTGCTCAGCAGGCTCGCCGAGCACAGCGCATCGCCGGAACGGGGCGAGGCGGTTCATCGCGCGTTTACCGCCCGGACGCGATTCCAAGCCAAGCGGGGACACGCCGCGAGGGGGTGCTCCAGCCCCGATTCACAGGCGCGGCCGTCGCGAAGACGAGCCTGGTCCGACCCTCGACTCCGGCACCCCCGCCCCGCCCCGCGCCCCCGGAAGCGCTGGACGAAAGGTGGACGCTCATCCAAAAGAGACTGGGAGAGCGCCCCGAGAAGTTCCAGCGTGAATACGCCGAGAGCTTCGATATGTCGTGGATCCACCATGACAGCGCCCTCGATGGTGTCGTCTACACCTACCAAGAGCTCAAGACGGCGGTGGATCCGAACATCGTGATCGTGCCCGACTCCAGCTTGCAACCGGTGTGTGAGGAGATCCGCAGGCACAAGAAGGCTCTGGAGTGGGCGCGCGAGCTGGGCCGGAACGACACGCCCCTGAGCGCCGAAATCCTCAAGCGGCTGCTGCTTCTCCTCCACCCAGAGGAGGGCGATCTCAAGTCGGTCAAGTACCGCAAGGAGATCCCTCAGCATCGCTTGTACTTCCACGACTACGCGCCCCCAGACAAGATCGCGGTGCGGATCCGGCAGGCATTCGACTGGCTTCACGGTCCCGAGCCGCCCAAGCTCAAAGATCCGATCCGCGTGGCCGCCCGACTGCACTACGATCTGCTGAGAACCTTCCCCTTCCCTCAGGACAGCGGCAAGGTCGCGCGCCTCTCGATGAACATCCTGCTGATGCGGGCGGGACTTCCCCCGGTGATCATCCATTCTACCGAGCGGCAACGCTACTACGACGCGCTCCGCGGCTCGCTTCCTACCATCGTCCAGATGATCAACGACTCGATGAAGAACGCCATGGCGAGCATCGAGAAGATCCTCGACGACGAAGAGGAAGAGGAAAAGAAACAAACCATTCCTCCGGCGTGACGCGCCGTCGTAGAGACGCATTGAGACGCGTTTCGGGCTCCGTCGTGGTACGGGGCCCGGTTCGTTTCTAGCGGAGCATGGCTTCCCAGCCGGTAGTTTGCGCGAGCCGGGCCAGAGCCAGATTGTACTGGTAGAGGGCTTCCATCTCCTTGGCCTTCTTCAAAGCATAGGCTTTCGAGGGCTCCACCATGTCCTCTTCGTCGAAAAGCCCCATGTCCTTGCCTTGTTGGACTTTGATCATCCAGCGTTTGGCGTAGTCGGTCGCCTCCTCCCAGGCGAGCAGCCGATCCCGCGCGGCCACCGCCTCGGCATGGGAAACCTCGACCTCGGCAGCAATCCCTCCGAGGGCATAACGCTCGGTCGCGCGCACCTCTTCGAGCTGAGCCTGGGCCTGGGCGAGCCGGGCGGCTTGTGGAAGCAGGTCGAAATTCCAGCGAAACACGACCCCGACCCCGTACCAACCTCGGTTGCCCGGGTCGCGCGTGAATGGGTTTCGTTGATCAGTGACCTCCGGCGCACGTTGGAGCTGCGCCGTCATCCCCAGACCGAAGTCGGGATAGAACTTGGACTTTTCGAGTTGAACCTGGGCGCGACGAGCCGCGAGCCCCGCCTTGGCCATGTTCACCTCGGGACGATGAATGCGGGCCGCCTCGAGGTAGCGCGCTACCGGACCGAGCGGGTGTTCGATCCGACGCAGCGGGACGTTGGGAACATCGAAATTCGCCGGAAGCTCCGCGTAGAATCGAAGGCCTGCAATGGCCTTGCGCTCCCCTTCCTCGATTTCCGTCCCACGAGCGAGGACTTCCGCGCGCTCCATCTTGATCTTCAGAAGCTCGATATCGTCAGCCTCGCCCTCGGCCACCTTTTCTTCCAATTCCGCGATGTACGTGTCGATCTTCTTCATCGCGCGGCGAAGAAGTACGCGTGAATCTCGCGCCAGAAGGACACCGTAGTACGCGCGGCGCACCTCCATCCGGATCTCGTTCTTCTCCTTGTTCACTTCGTGGCGCCCCAGCTCCACGCTGGCTTCGGCTGCGTCCCACAGATTCGTGATCTTCCCGAACGTCCAGAGCGGTATCAATCCTTCGATCCCCACTTGCCAAGCCAAGGCCATGTTCTCGGTCAGGGCCACATCGGAACTCGGGCTATAGGTCGCGGTGCCGCGGACGGTCGGCGCGATACCCATTCCGCCCTCCATCTTCCACTGACTGAAGGGCGCCGTGCGTGCCTCCCAAAGATCCCCCCGCTTTTTCCGCAATCGGGCTCGAGCTTCCTGAACCTTGGGGTAGTTCGCCTCGGCCATCCGCAAGATCTGATCGAGCGTGTACACGCGTTTGCTCGGCCCCGTTTCCGGGGCTGGTCCGACCTCCGGGTGGATCGGGGAGAGCGCGGCTCCCGCACTTTCGTGGTTCCCTCCGGACTCTGCGGCGAGGGCACCGTGCGCGCTCATCAGTCCGCTCAGGACCAGAGCGCCCAACAAGCGGTATGTGGGCCGGAACCGAACTCTCATGGGCGGCCGGACCCTAGCTCAGCAAACCTCACGACACTAGTTCAGAGGTCAGGCCTACCCGTGACCCAATGACGGCTCATTGTCCGCCGAAACCCGAAGAATAGCGCGCCGCCAGGCTGGCGTCCTCCTCGTCTTGCGGGGCTTCCGACCCATCACGCCGCGCATCCCCCCCCTCGGCCCGAGCCAGGGGGCGCGGTGCCGAACTCACCGGATGGTCCGGCCCGCCCGAGTTGGATGTCGAGCGAATCTTGGCGCGACGCAGCGCGCGTCGGAAGTTCGATCGGTCGAGCCCCGCCTGGCGCGCAGCCTCCGAAACGTTGCCGCCGGTGCGGTTCAATAGGGAGGAAAAATAGTTCTGTTCGAACTCTTCGAGAGCCCGTTCCTTCGCGTGTCGATACGGGAGATCGACGAGCGTCGAGCTGAACACTCCCCCGGCAGTGCGCTGAGCTTCTTCGATTCCACCGATTTGAGGCAGGTCGGCAGGCACGATGGTCGGGCCGCGGCAAAACACGATCGCGTGCTGAATGGCGTTTTCGAGTTCGCGCACGTTGCCCGGCCAGCTGCGCTTCTGAAGATCGGACAGCGCCTCGGGACTGATTCGAGTCACCTCCGAACGCGACGTCTCCGCATGTTTCTGCAGAAAATGATACGCTAAGAGAGGGATGTCCTCGATTCGTTCACGGAGAGGCGGCAGCGCTACCTCGACCACGGACAGACGATAGAAGAGATCTTGCCGGAACCTCCCTTGGGCGATCCGCTCACGAAGATCGACGTTGGTGGCGGTGATCACGCGCACGTCCACCAGACGGTTTTCATCCGACCCGACTCGACGCACTTCACCTTCTTGCAAGGCGCGGAGCACTTTCACTTGAGCCAGTGGAGGCAGATCGCCAATCTCATCGAGGAACAGCGTGCCACCATCAGCCTGCTCGAAGAGGCCTCGACGATTGGAGGTCGCCCCCGTGAAGGCCCCCTTCACGTGCCCGAAGAGTTCGCTCTCGATCAGACTTTCCGGAATCGCCGAGCAGTTCACCGCCACGAATTCGCCGCCGGAGCGGTCCGAACGGTCATGGATTGCTCGCGCGGTGAGCTCCTTGCCGGTGCCGCTTTCACCCAGGATGAGGACCGGAGACGTTGTCCCCGCGACGCCTGTGGCTCGCTCGTAGACTTCGTGCATTTTGCGCGAATTCCCGATGAGTTCGCCGAACTTCTCCGTTCGCTGAAGACGCCTCTCGAGAGCTAGATTGCGATCTCGAAGTCGCCGATGGTCGACGGCCTTTCGGATTGTCAGCCCCACCTCGTCCGCGGATCGAAATGGCTTGGTGAGGAAGTGATACGCGCCAGCGTGCATCGCTTGAACCGCGATGTCGACATCGCCGTGCGCGGTCATGATGACCACATGAACGTCGATGTCCTGTTTCTTGATCTCGCGCAACAGGTCGAGACCCGTAACACCTGGCATCTGGAGATCCACCAGGGCCACATCGATCGGCTCGCGTTGCAAAACCTCCAGCGCTTCCTCTCCGGAGGTGGCCGTGAGGACATTCATCGACTGACTCGAGAGCAGTCGTGCCAGCGTCCGACGCATCTCTGGCTCGTCATCGACGATCAATACGCGCGGAGGGAAACTCCGCGTGCTCTCTACAGGTCCCCCGTCAATCATCCGCGAGCCTCGACTTCCGGCTAGGATTTCGATTCACCATCTGTCCCCCATCTTTTTATGGTACCCAAGCACGCGCGCTTCCGCGATCGGATTGTCGCATTCCGCCATGAATCCCCCCGAAAACCGATGGAACCCAGCGGCCCGCCCCGCTGAACTTCAGCCCGCGGCGGCGCAATCCGACTCCGAGGCTCAGGTAGCGGCTCATTTGGGCCAGTCCGAGCCGGTCGACCGCGCCGCCGGCGACGAGGCCCCCCGCGACATCACAGCCCCCACTTCGGCTCGTCTTCGCCAGGTGCAGGGGGTAGAGCTTCAGGCAATCCTGGGAGCAGATACCGCGCTCGTGGGGTCGTTCTCATTCGCGGGCAAGGTTCGCATCGATGGCCGGGTCGAAGGAACGGTGCACGGCGGGGAAGTGCTCATCGTGGGAGAGGGAGCGCGGGTGTCAGGGAGCCTGGCGGCCCGCCGGGTGATCGTGCTCGGGGGCCATATCGACGCCGATATCACCGCGGCAGAGTCGATCGAGCTGTACATTCCCGCCGTGGTCCGGGGCGATTTGAAGAGCCCCCAAGTCTACATGGACCGTGGGATCCAGTTTCAGGGAACCTGCGACATGACCCTCGATCCACCAGCAGTGGAACTCGAGCCCGAAGGCGGGGGCTCCTCCTGACTTGAAGTCCAAAAAGGCATAAAAGCCTCGTGATTTTCTCTGCACTGAACGTATGCTTCCAGCACTTGCGACGGCGGCCGATTCGTGGCCCAATTCGCCCACCAACCGAGGACCTTGGCAATTACTCCGCGGGGCGCGCGTATGAGACGCGCACGAAACCCCACCGGCACATGAGCCGCCTTGGAATCAGCATGAGCTACTAACGAGCGCGCCCCGTCAGGGGGCGCCTCGACAGTCGCCCGGTACCCCCCGAACGCGCCCCGGCGCGGCTCCGAGCCCTCACGACAAGTGCCTACGTAAGGCGCGGCCCGGAGACCCGACTCCCGAAGACCGCAAAAAGTCCCACCAGGAAACCCGAATGAGCCTACCCCCGAAAGACGGACTGTACGACCCACAATACGAGCACGATGCATGCGGCATCGGCATGGTGGCCAACATCAATGGCACCAAGTCTCACGACATCGTCAAGCAGGGCGTCAACATTCTGCTCAATTTGGAGCATCGTGGCGCGTCGGGCTGCGATCCGCTTACGGGTGACGGGGCGGGCATCCTCACCCAGGTCCCCGACAAGTTCTTTCGCCGCGAGTGCAAGAAGCTCGGAATCGAGCTGCCCGAGCCCGGCAAATACGGCGTCGGTCTGGTGTTCCTGCCCCAAAACCCCGCCGAGCGCGATCGCTGTCGGCACGTACTCGAGGACAAGATCCTCGGGACGGGACAGCGACTCCTTGGTTGGCGTGAGGTGCCCGTGGACGAGGAAGCCCCAGGCCCCCTCGCCCGCGAGTCTGCCCCGTACATGGGTCAGGTCTTCATCGGGTCCACCTGCGAGGACCAGACCGTCTTCGAACGTAAGCTGTTCGTGATTCGCAAATGGGCCGAGCGCACGATTCGCGCCAGCCATTTGCTGGAGAAGGGCAAGTTCTACATCCCGAGCCTCTCGGCTTCGACGATGGTGTACAAGGGTTTACTCCTTCCCGGCCAACTGACGCGTTACTTCAAAGACCTCGAGGACGAGGACTTCGTCAGCGCGCTGGCGATGGTGCACCAGCGTTTCTCCACCAACACGTTTCCGACGTGGGAACTCGCACAACCTTTCCGTGTTCTCTGCCACAACGGAGAAATCAACACCGTGCGTGGGAACCAGGATTGGATGACGGCTCGCGAGCAGCTGTTCGGCGGCGAGATTTTCGGTGACGACATCAAGCACATCCTCCCGACCATCGCTCCTGGCATGAGCGACTCGGCAGCGCTCGACGTGGTAGCCGAACTCCTCATCCAGGCGGGTCGGTCGCTCACTCACGTGATGATGATGCTGGTCCCCGAGGCGTGGCAGAACGATCCGCAGATGCCGCCACACAAGAAGGACTTCTACGAGTACCATGCCAGTCTCATGGAGCCCTGGGACGGCCCGGCGGCGCTCGCGTTCACGAACGGCCGCCAAGTGGGCGGGATTTTGGACAGGAACGGCCTACGTCCCGCGCGCTACACGATCACCAAGGACGGTATGGTCGTCCTCGGCTCGGAGGTGGGCGTCTTACCGATCGATCCAGCCAACGTCGCAAGCCACGGGCGCCTGGAGCCGGGGAAGATGTTCCTCGTCGACCTGGAACAAGGCCGGCTCATCCACGACGAAGAGATCAAGCAGCTCATCTCGACCCAGAAGCCCTACGGGAAGTGGGTTTCCGAGAATCGGATCACCCTCGATCAGGTGGAGGCGCCCGATGTCGCCCCCGAAGTCGAGAAAGAACCCCTCCTGAAGCGCCAACAAATGTTCGGCTACACTCAGGAGACGATCCGCTTCCTCATGGCTCCCATGCTCCAAAAGGCACAGGACCCCGTGGGCTCGATGGGCGTCGACACGCCGCTCGCCATTTTGAGCGATCGTCCTCAGCTTCTCTTCAACTACTTCAAGCAGCACTTCGCGCAGGTCACCAACCCGGCGATCGATCCGATCCGCGAGGAGCTCGTGATGAGTCTCCGGACGTTCGTAGGCGGCGAAGGGAACGTCCTCTTCGAGCTTCCGGATCACGCCCAGCAGCTTCAAATCGAGACCCCCATTCTCACGAACGAAGACTTGGCCAAGGTCCGCCATGGCCATTTCTCGCACCAGCGCATGCCCCCCACCCTCCGCATGCTCTACCGCGTGCAGGACGGGACTCACGGCATGAAGCAGGCCCTCGACGAACTCTGTCGTCAGGCCTCGCACGCATGTCTCAATGGGCACAGCCTGTTGATCCTCAGCGACCGTGGCGCGGACGCTGAGATGGCGCCGATTCCCTCGCTTCTGGCGACCGGCGCCGTGCACAACCATCTCATGCACAACGGCATGCGGATGAAGGTCGGCATCATCGTAGAGACCGGTGAAGCGCGCGAGGTGCATCACTTCTGCCTGCTCACGGGCTACGGAGCCGGGGCCATCAACCCGTACGTCGCCTTCGAGACCATCGAAGAGATGGTCGCTTCCGGGCGCTACGAAGGCGTCACCGACGCGAGCGCTGCCAAGAAAGCCTTCATCAAGGCGATCAGCAAGGGCTTGCTCAAGGTCATGAGCAAGATGGGCATCAGCACCCTGCAGAGCTACCACGGCGCGCGCATCTTCGAGGCCATCGGTCTCTCCGAGGACGTCATCACGCGCTATTTCACGGGAACGACGAGTCGCATCAAGGGCGTCGACCTCGATGTCATCACCGAGGAGTGCCGCATGCGGCACGAGAGTGCCTACCCGCGTGCAGTCACCGAGAAGCCGCACTTGCCCGTGGGCGGTGACTATCACTACCGATCTCAGGGCGAACGGCACCTCTGGAGTCCCAGCATCATCTCGCGCATGCAACACGCGGTACGCCTGGGCGATGACAGCGCATACAAGGAGTACGCAAGGCTCGTGAACGAGCAGCCTGGGGGGCCGATCACTCTGCGATCACTCCTCGATTTCAACTATCCGCCGTCGGCAATTCCGATCGAAGAAGTCGAGCCGGCCGAAGAAATCGTCAAGCGGTTCGCCACAGGTGCCATGAGCTACGGATCCATCAGCGCCGAAGCTCATGAGAACCTCGCGATCGCGATGAACAAGATCGGTGGCAAGAGCAACACTGGCGAAGGCGGTGAAGACGAACGTCGCTTCTTGCCGGACGAAAACGGAGACCTCCGGCGCAGCTCGATCAAACAGGTGGCGTCGGGGCGCTTCGGGGTCACCACTCACTACCTCGTCAACGCCGACGAACTGCAAATCAAGGTCGCCCAGGGCGCAAAGCCCGGCGAAGGCGGGCAGCTCCCCGGTCACAAGGTCAACGAGATCATTGCCAAGACGCGTCATTCGACGCCGGGCGTGACCCTGATTTCGCCCCCGCCCCACCACGACATCTATTCGATCGAGGACCTCGCTCAGCTCATCTTCGATCTGAAGATGACGAACCCGAAGGCACGCATCAGCGTGAAGCTGGTTGCCGAGGCCGGCGTGGGCACCGTCGCTGCAGGTGTGGCCAAGGCGCACGCCGACGTCATCTTGATTTCGGGCCACGATGGCGGCACGGGCGCTTCGCCCCTCACCTCCATCAAGCACGCTGGAATCCCCTGGGAAATGGGACTGGCCGAGACTCATCATACGCTCGTCAAGAACGACCTCCGGAGCCGCGTTTTCCTCCAGACCGATGGCCAGATGCGAACGGGTCGCGACGTGGTCATCGCCGCGCTGCTCGGTGCCGAGGAATTCGGCTTCGCCACCGCTCCCCTCGTGGCCTCGGGGTGCATCATGATGCGCAAGTGCCATCTCAACACCTGCCCTGTCGGAATCGCGACCCAGAACCCCGAGCTTCGGAAGAAGTTCACCGGAAAACCGGAGCACGTCATTCGCTTCATGTTCTACGTGGCGGAAGAAGCGCGTCAGCTCATGGCAAAGCTCGGCTTCCGCAGCATCGCCGAGATGGTCGGGAAGTCCGACCGACTCACCACCAAGGAGAACCTGCACTGGAAAGCGAGTCGCTTGGATTTCAGCGACTTGCTCAAGCCAGCCACACCAGCCGAAGGCGTTCGCGTCTGCAAATCGATCGAGCAGGACCACGGGCTCGAGACGGCCCTCGACAACGAGCTCATTCGTTTGGCCAAACCGGCTCTCGACGAGGGAAAGAAGGTGCAGCACGAGCTCTCCATCCGTTCCGTCAACCGAACGGTCGGCGCCATGCTCGGCGGAGAAGTCGCCCGGAAGTTCGGCGCGGCGGGACTCGATGACGATTCGATTGTATTCCGCTTCACGGGTACGGCCGGGCAAAGCTTCGGTGCGTTCATCACCCGAGGCATCTCGCTCCACTTGTCGGGTGAAGGAAACGACTACACGGGCAAAGGCATGTCTGGGGGGCTCATCAGCGTGAGACCCGGGCCAGGCGCGACGTTCAACGCCTCCGAAAACATCATCATCGGAAACACGTCTCTCTACGGCGCCACGAGCGGCAAGGCTTTCTTCTGCGGCAAGGCCGGAGAACGCTTCGCGGTGCGCAACAGCGGCGCCACGACTGTCGTCGAAGGCGTCGGCGACCACGGTTGTGAGTACATGACCGGCGGGCGGGTGATCTGCATCGGGGAGACGGGACGCAACTTCGCGGCCGGCATGAGCGGTGGTTACGCCTACATCCTGGACGAGAAAAACACGTTCAAGGACCGCTGCAACATGGGCATGGTCGAACTAGAGCAGCTCAGCACCGAGGACGCCGTATTCGTCGCGCAGATGCTCGAAGAACACGTTTCACACACCGGCAGCGAACTCGCGAAGAGGCTCCTCTCCGACTGGGAGAACACGCTCAACAAGTTCACCAAGGTCGTGCCCGTGGAGTACCGGCGCGTCATGGAAGAGTTGGCAACGAAGCGGGGCGAACGAGTCAGCGCTCGGCGTGACAGCCTCAGCGTCATTGGACCACCCAACCCGATGGGCGGTGGTTCGCCCAACTGATACCGCGCACGAACTACGACTCAATCTCAGAAGAACATCACGGAATACTCATGGGTAAGGACACAGGCTTCCTCGAATTCGGTCGCAAAGACCCGAAAAAACTACCGGTCCAGGAGCGAATCCAGAACTACAAGGAGTTCGAACTCCCAGTGTTGCAAGACACCCTCACCGAGCAGGGCGCGCGCTGCATGGATTGTGGGGTTCCGTTTTGCAACACAGGTTGCCCTCTCGGTAACCTGATTCCAGATTGGAACGACTACAACTATCGCGGACAATATCGCGAGGCGATTGACTCACTTCATGCGACGAACAACTTCCCCGAGGTCACGGGGCGGGTGTGTCCGGCTCCCTGTGAGGCGGCGTGCGTTCTCGGCATCAACGATGATCCGGTTTCGATCAAGCTCATCGAGCGGGCCACCGCTGATCGCGCTTTTTCCGAGAATTGGGTCGTGCCTCAGCCTCCGACGAGCAAGACGGGGAAAAAGGTCGCCGTAATCGGCTCCGGCCCTGCGGGGCTCGCAGCAGCTCAGCAGCTCGGTCGCGCCGGCCACGATGTGACCGTGTTCGAGCGCGACGACCGCATCGGAGGGCTCCTCACCTACGGAATCCCGGACTTCAAGATGGAGAAGCACCTCATCGACAAGCGCGTCAAGCAGATGGAGGCCGAGGGTGTGGTCTTCAAGACGAGCGTCGACGTGGGCAAGGACGTGACCGGGGACGATCTCAAGCGGGACTTCGACGCGGTCTGCCTCGCCATCGGTTCGCGCGTTCCGCGCGACCTCCCGATTGAGGGGCGCGACCTCGAGGGGATCCATTTCGCCATGGATTTTCTCACGCAGCAGAACAAGCGCGTTGCTGGCGACACGGTCCCCGACTCGGAAGCCATCTTGGCCACCGGGAAAAAGGTCGTGGTCATCGGTGGTGGCGATACCGGTAGCGACTGTATTGGAACATCGAATCGACAGGGCGCCATCAGCGTCGCCAATTTCGAGATCATGCCACTTCCGCCGAACGAGCGCGCCGAGACGACGCCTTGGCCCTTGTGGCCGCTCATGCTGCGCACCTCCAGCTCCCACGAAGAGGGTGTGGAGCGGAAGTTCAGCGTCATGACCCAGAGGTTCAAGGGCAAGGACGGCAAGGTCACGAGCCTGACCTGCACCGAGGTGAAGTTCGAGGCAGGAAAACTAATGCCCGTACCCGGAACCGAGTTCGACATCGAAGCGGACTTGGTGCTCCTCGCGATGGGGTTCGTCCATCCGGAAAAACCAGGCGTCGTCGAGCAGCTCGGTGTGGAACTCGACCAGCGGGGCAACGTGAAGATCGACGAGGAGAGCTTCGCCACCTCGGTACCCGGTGTATTTGCGGCTGGCGACTGTCAGCGAGGCCAATCCCTGGTCGTCTGGGGGATCGCCGACGGCCGCAAGGCGGCTCGCGGGGTCGACCAGTTCCTCATGAGCACGACCACCATGCCCAAGGGGAACCAAGCGGACCCCCGATTCAACGCGTAACCTCGCGGATTTCCTCCGGCACGCCGCACTTCGGCGTGACCCGAGGCGTCAGCGATTCGCCGCCGCTTTCCCCTTGTCCCAGGAGCAGTAGGCAATTGTCCAGCTCCGTGCGATACTTCGCATCGTGCAGAAAAAGGCGCCTCGAAAGCCGGACGGCCCGGCGGTTTCTTTTCAGGAGGTACCCGCCGGGCGGGAGACCCTCGCCGCGATCTCGCGGGACGGCGTGGCCCTACGGGCTTCAGGGGTCAGGACGCGAACGGCAACGAAGCACTACGGGGACCGAATCTCCAACGCGCCCGGCGCGGTCTCGCCGAAGATCGCCCGGGCCATGGATACTTCACCGGAGGTGACCGTCACCCTGGCATCCGCTGGGCGAGAGACCTATGCGCTCATTGCCGAAGATCACAGGCGCGAGGTCCCCGATATCGAAGTAACTGCGAGCGCCGACGATGGAGCCGACGACGATGAGCTCCTCGACACGCTGGAAATCGAACGACTTCACACCTTCACAGTCGTAGCGGAGCTCGAACACTTGAATTCCGATAGACAAAAGTACCGCCTCGTCGAACGTAGGCTCCTCAGGCAGATGGCGGGCGCGACTCTCGACGATGTCACGAGAGTGGAGGTGTTGGAGGGGGATGTGCGCGGGCACGTCTCGGTTCGAGTGTGGACTCGAGTGCTGGACTGAAGCAGCTCGGCGGCCCTGCGAGCATCTAACGAACGAATCTTGGGGCGGAGGCAGTACCTTTCGGTAGCGCTTTTACCGTGGTAACTCCGCCCATGGCACGATCACTCCGGTGACTTGGGCTTTCATCCATCATGCTCGTCAGCTGTCCTTCTTGCTCCGCAAAGTTCAACGTTCCCGATGCGAAGATCGCCGGCAAGCGGGCGCGGATGAAGTGCAAGAAGTGTGGCGAAGGGATCCCAATCGATGGGACGAGTCTGGTCACCGGGCCACCCCCGTCGGAGGCCCCGACCATCGCAACCAGGCGTTCGTCGACCGGACCCAAGAAACGCACCCGCTCCGCTCCCCGTCGCCCCCCGCCCTCGAGCGGGCTCTCCACGAGGTGGCGCGTGTCCGAGCCCTCGGGAAAGGAACACGAGATGTCCCTCGCGGACGTCGCGCAGAGCTACTCCGGGGGCCGCTTCGAGCCGGGCACTTTGGTATGCGCCCCGGGCAGAGACGAATGGCTCCCTCCCTACGATCACGCCGACGTGATGGACATGGTGAGCCCACCGGATGAAGCGATCCCTGCCCGACCACCGCAACCGACCTTCAGTGAGAACACCGTCACTCTCGGCGCCGAAGAGTCAGCGAAACTGACGAAAGCAGCGGCACAGAGCTCGCAACCGCCTCTCCGAAACGGGCCGAACAGCTTCTTCGCCGATGACGACGTGGACATCGCAATGAACGCGTTCGACAACATCGTGAGCGTTGCCCCCGGTGCCGCGGCTCGAACCGGTGGCCGCAGCTCGAATTCCCGCCCGCCGAGAGTCGTGGGCCCATCGAGCCCTCCCCCGCCGCCCGCGCGGTCGTCGTCGTCCCCTGCCCGCCCCCAGAGCAGTCGGCCGGCGGGTCCTGGTCGTTCGGCTTCAGTTCCGGTGCGCGCACCCAGCGCACCACCGCCGAGCTCCTCCCCTCGAGCACCTGGCTCTTCTCGTTCCCCGCGGCCCAGCTCTTCGCCAGCTTCGCCGTCGCGAAGACCGGTTCCGCCCCCGACGCCCTCACGTCCGGCGTCGGCTCCCCCGCCGCGCGCACCCTCACTCCCGGCGGCTCAGCCCTACGCGAATCGAAGCTACCCACCGCCGGTTCCTTCTTCACCGCCTCCTCCGCCCCCGACCAGCGCGCCCACGCGCTCAACCACGCCCCCTTCCGTACCACGGTCGGCCCCGCCTTCGGCCCCCCCTCCGAGCTACGCGCCCACGCCATCGACTGCCCCACGAGCGACGACTTCACCCTTCCCTTCGGCTCCAGCGCCCACAGCGTCGCTGCCGAGTGCACCGGCGCCCTATCCGTCTCGCCCGTCGTCGCCGCACTCTATAGGGCCCAGCGAACCGACGTTCGGTACAATCACGGCGCCTCCCTCACGTGCCAAGACATCGAGTGGACTCCTGCCTCTATTTCTCGCGATTGTGCTCGTCCTCGGAGCCCTAGCCGGGATCTACATCTTCCGGCCGGCGCTGTTCCAGCGCGGAATGAGCCGAATCGGCGGCGTAATCGGGCTCGACCTCGCGCCAGCCGCGCCACCCAAGGCCGTGGGGCCGCCCTTCGATGCGCAGGCCGCCGGAGAGGTTCTCGGACAGATCGCCGCCCAGGCGAGTTCCTGTCGGCGGGTGGACGGTCCGGTCGGAAAGGGTCGCGCACAGGTCCTGTACGCACCCGACGGCTCGGCGAGCTCCGTCGCCGTCTCCCGCCCCTTCCACGAGACCGAGGTGGGCACTTGCCTGCAGGGTATCTTCAAGAAGTCGCGCGTTCCGTCGTTCGGCGGCGATCCCGTCGTCGTCTCCAAGACTTTCGAGGTCAAGTAAAACCTCCACGACGCGCCGCCGCAGCACGTTCGAACGCCCACACGGAGCCGCCGGTTCATCCGTGGATGTGTACGAGGGTACCGCTTCCGAGTGCTTCGCCCGAATACGACGCGTGCCAGTGTTCGGGAGTATCCGGGCTGACGAAATTGAAGACGTAACGCGCGTCAATCGGCGCAAGGTTCACGCAGCCATGGCTCCGGAGTCGACCAAAGTCGTCGTGCCAATATGCAGCGTGGAGCGCGTAGCCGCCCTTGAAGTACATGACCCAAGGAACATCGCGCAGCTCGAACTCGTTGTCTGCAACGTTCGAGTCCATCGTCGTCGTCACGTGCTTTTGGTAGATACGAAACGTACCCGTCGGCGTGCTGAGGGTCTTGTCGGGATCACCCATCCCATCCCGGCCTGTCGATACGAGCGTCGCGTAGACCGGCGTTGCGCCCTCGTACAGAACCAGCGTCTGACTGAGAATGCTGATGTCTATCCAGCGAGTCTTGCCGGTAGCAAACCACGGAAGCTTCGACGGGGCGGGTGCTACCTTGAGATCCTTTGAGCGCAGCCAAGCGCCGCCGCGCGTCTCGACGAAACGCACTCCACCGCGCATCTGCACCTTCCCCGTAAGTGGGATCATCTTCCTCAGCGGGACCTTTTCGCCCCTTTCGGCGCGCTCGGTCCAGAGGGTCGTGCCTTCGCGCCAGGGGAAGGCCACGGGCAGCGGGGTATCACCCAGCTCCTCGCCGTGGAACGTCGACCCGCCGTCAGGCTTGATCTTGTCCGCGGGGATGAGACGCCCGTCGACCGCCACCGCGAAACGTCGCTTGCCAGCCCGCTCGTCGGCGATGAAGGTGTCCACCAGAGCGACCCCCGCGTGGCGCTTGATGCGGTCGGCAATGACCGCATATCCCGGAGCCTTGAAAGAAGAGATATTCGGGATGCGTCGCTCCCCTTTCAGCCACCAGGGCATACTGTCGTCGCCGTGGCCACCGAATCTCTCGTTGTAGCTCGGTGGCTTGTAGTCACTCGGGGGATCGCCGATCGCTGCGCCAGAAGGCCCGAGCGGCACGTCGTTCGCGCCTGCCTTCATCGCGTCCCATTGGTCCGCCAGCTTCTCGTAGTTTCGCAGGTGACGCTCCAGGCGCATCTCGAACTTGAATTGCTCTTCCTCGGTCGGCACGCGTAGGTAGTTGGGAGCAATCGCTCGCAAGAAACCGTATTTGTACGGCATCGGCTTGTCGCGGTCAGGGCCGTGCTGGAACGCGCGAACGAGCGGATGGTCCATCTTCAACGTCGCGTTGTGATCGACACACACGAATCCCACGGGACGGATGGCGTACCAACCATCGGGGCACCCAGCTTGGGAGACGGGCTCCTGGGACCGTGCAACTTTCTCGCCCAGGCGTAGATATCCAATGGGTTTCGCTTCCTTGTTCGGCGCCTCCAGGATGGGAGTGATCAGCGAAACCGCGGCAAGCTGGGGCCCGTCGGCCGGTGGTACAGGCAAATGGCTCCACTTGGTCGTGGCGACGCCGAAGGCCGTGCTGGCCATCGTGGAATGCATCAGAGACGGCGCTGGACCGTCCAGGACCTCCTTGGGAACCGAATCGCACCCCAGGCACGAAAAAGCCACGAGGAGGGCACCCAGCCCCCCCCAGAGGCTAGCGCGCCCCCCGAGACGACTCGTGGACGTATTGCGACGCCATTGACGGGCTCGACCCATGGCTTTTGGCCATGCCAGGTGGACGAAAATGGGCCAACATTTCGGACTCCTTCATCATCACGACCACTTGCCACAAGAGGACTCTAGAGGGAGAACCCTTCCGCCTACTCGGCCCACTAGCTCCCCCCCGAGGACTGAGAGATTTTCGGGGGACGCGAGCGGCAGCGCCGCAACCAACCCTACGATCTCAAGAGTAGACCTACACGAGGACTTCATGCCCCAAGATACGCTCACCATCACCGACAATCGCACCAACAAGACGTACGAGGTGCCCGTCACCGACGGAACGATCCGTTCCATGGACCTTCGTCAGATCAAGGTGGACGAAAGCGATTTCGGTTTGATGGGATACGACCCCGCGTTTACCAACACGGCGTCGTGTCGGTCGTCGGTGACGTTCATCGACGGGGGCAAGGGCATCCTGCGGTATCGGGGTTACCCCGTCGACCAACTGGCGGAAAAGACCACCTGGCTGGAAACAGCCTGGCTCGTGCTTCACGGTGAGCTGCCCTCCAAGGACGAGCTCAGCACCTGGGAACGAGAAATCGCCAATGATTCGAAGGTTCCCGACCAGCTCGCGAAACTGATCCAGTCGTTCGATCCGGGCGCACACCCGATGGGGCAATTGATTTCGGCCGTGGCTGCACTCGGAACCTACAACACCGAATCCAAGCAAGTTGGGGACTCCGCGATCCGCCAAAAACACATCACCCGGCTCATCGCGCAGATCGCCACTTTGGGCGCCATGGGTTATCGCCACAAGAAAGGCCTCCCCTTCGTCGAGCCGAACCCTGCGCTCAGCTACTCGGCGAACTTTCTCAACATGATGAAGAAGGACGAGACGCCGAACTACGAACCTCATCCAGACATCGTTCAGGCCCTCGACGTTCTATTCATCCTTCACGCCGATCACGAGCAGAACTGCTCGGCAAACGTAATGCGTAGCGTCGGCAGCTCCCAGGCCGATCCCTACTCCTCCGCAGCGGGAGCCATTGCTGCTCTTTACGGCCCGCTTCACGGGGGGGCGAACGAAGCGGTGCTGAAGATGCTCAAGGAGCTCGGGAGCAAGGATAAGGTCGCTGCGTTCATGAAAGGCGTCAAGGACGGGACGGCGGGCACCCGGCTCATGGGGTTCGGTCACCGCGTCTACAAGAACTACGATCCTCGCGCCAAGGTCATCAAAGGCTTGGCGGAGAAGGTGTTCGCGACCTTGGGAGAGCGCAATCCACTCATCGACGTCGCGATGGAGCTCGAGCGCATCGCGCTGGACGACGAGTACTTCGTCAAGCGCAAGCTGTACCCGAACGTCGACTTCTACTCCGGCCTGATTTACGAAGCGCTCAACATCCCCGTGGAGATGTTCACCGTGCTCTTCGCCATCCCACGAACCGTCGGTTGGCTCGCGCAGTGGGAGGAGATGCTCCTCGACAAAGAGCAAAAGATCGCTCGCCCACGGCAGATCTACACCGGCTTCGACGAACGCGCGGTACCCTGACCGGGCACTGCTCGTTTCCGAGCACAGGCCTCCTGGATCACTCCGGGGGGCCTTTTTCGTGGCCTCGGGGTCGCCTCAGGTCGCATCCTCGTGAAACGGCGGAAGGCCACGCCAGGGGCCGACGATTCTGGGGTATCGCAGGGCAACCGCGACGTCGATCGCGTAAGCCCACGCCTCGCGCCCGTCCGTCACACGAACCCGGACTCGCTGGTAAAGCTCGGGAACGTCTTCGAAGCGATCGAGACCAGCGAGCTTCTCGGTGGTCACGGAAAACAGCTCGCCCCGGACCGGGTCCGTGGACGCAGGGTCACGAAACAACGCCGGGTAGGCGTCCTCGTAGAGCACCAGCGCATGACCCGACAGCAGGGCTTCTCCAACGAACTCGGCCCCGCTCAGCTGCTCGTGGTGGAGCAGTCCTCGCTGGAGGGAACCGTACACGAATACGAGTTGGGACACCCGCCAAGAGTTGCGGCAGTCGCAGCCCAAGACAAGCACACTTGTACGCCCGTCCGCACTGGCCTACTCCATCAAGGACACTGCTTCGGAAAGGACGTCCCCCCCAATGACGACTGCATCAGAGAAAATGGACCAAGCCGCTATCGCCATCGCCCAAAACTCCGCCGCGGCAAGCGCCGTGGACGCGGTCTACAAGTTCGTGCTCGACGGTGAAGGAGGCGGCAGCTGGATCGTCTCTCTCAAGGGCACGCCCACCATTACTGCGGGAGACGGTGAGGCCGAGTGCACCATCAAGATGGCAGCATCTGACTACGTCGACATGATCGAGGGCCGGGTGCAGGGGCAGGATCTGTTCTTCGCCGGTCGACTGCAAATCGAGGGAGACATGGGCCTCGCGATGAAGCTTCAGGCTCTGACCGAGATCATGGCCTAGGGACGACGCATGCGCGTTTCGTATTTCGGACCCGAGAACACGAACACCCATGCTGCCGCTCGGCAGCTGTTTGGTGAGTCGGCGGAGTACATCCCCGAGCTGACGAAGACAGCGGTGTTCGAGCGGGTCGAAAACGATACCGATCTGGTCGGCGTCGTACCCATCGAGAACTCAACGGAGGGGGTCGTTCGCGAAACCATCGACGGTCTTCTGCGCTACGCGCCCCGAATCAGCCGCGAGTTCGAGATGGAGATCGTTCATTGTCTTCTCTGTCACCCAGACAGCAGCCCGGAGCAGGCGACGCGAATCTTGTCTCACTCCCAGCCCCTCGCTCAGTGCCGCAAATACCTCGACACCCACTATCCATCTCTACCACGCGAAACCTCCGTCTCGACTGCCTCCGCGGCCTTGGTCGCGACGACTGATCGCAAAACGCTCGCGATCGCAAACCCACTCGCGGCCCAGAGCCTGGGTCTGAAAATCGTGGATCAGAACATCGCCGACCGATCTGACAACGCCACGCGATTCATCTGCATCAGCAAGAACGACGCGCCTCCGACGGGACGGGACAAGACGAGCCTCGTGTTTTCTACGCCGCACGAAAAGGGCGCGCTGCTCCGAGTCCTCGGTGTATTCGATGCGGCCAACGTGAATCTGACCCGTATCGAGTCTCGCCCGCTCCCGGATAAACGGTGGGAGTATGCTTTCGTGGTCGACGTCGAGGGACACCGGGAGCAACAGCCACTCAAGGGCGCCCTGGCCGAGCTCGGCAAGCTGGGGAACCTGAAGAAGGTGCTCGGCAGCTATCCGATGCTCTCCTCGGACGAGCCTCGCTAAACACATGAATCTACTCCTCGTCGAGGAACACGAGGTCCGAGACCGGCACGTTCTGCTTTCCGGACGACGTGCGCACCACATTCGGTCGGTTCTCAAGAAAGGGCCCGGGGACAAGCTGGAGGCCGGCCTCGTCGACCGAGGTCTCTGCGAAGCGACCATCGTCTCGGACAGCGACGCGACCATGGTGCTCGTCGTGGGTGACGTAAAGCCATGTCAGCCACCGCGAACACACGTCATTTTGGCTGTACCGCGCCCGAAGGTCATCTCTCGCGTCGTTGCCGCCGCCTCCTCCTTCGGGGTCCGCAGTTTGACTCTGGTCAATGCTTGGCGCGTGGAGAAGAGCTACTTCGATTCGCCCAGGCTGGCTGCTGCTCGCCTCCGACAAGACGCGATCTTGGGATGCGAACAGGGTGAACAGGTCTTCGTCCCTGAGCTCCGGGTTTTTCGCCGTTTCGTACCCTTCGTAGAGGACGAACTGCCCCGGGTTTTTCCCGGTATAGGGCCCAAGCTGGTTCTTCACCCGGAGGCGAGGATAGGCCTAGGTGAGGCGCTTTTTGACGTCCAAGGCAATCGTCGCAACGTGCTCACCGCACTCGGACCAGAAGGAGGCTGGATAGCGAGCGAGCTCGACACGTTGTCCCGGGCAGGATTCACTCCCGTGACCCTCGGCACCGGTACCCTCAAAACCGAAGTCGCGCTAGCGGCAGCCTTGGGACAGCTTGCTCTTTTGAACTTCGAGAGTGCCACTCCACCCGGCTGAAGCGACGCGCATTTGGCAGCTCCCGCTCGATGGGTAACCATCGGGACATGAGTCGAATTCTTGGTTATTTCGCGCGCGGCTGTCTCGCCATCCTCCCTATCGCCGCCACGGCGTACATTCTGTGGTGGTTCGTGACGGCAACGGACGCTCTGATTGGAGTGACCATCCCGGGGCTCGGACTTCTCGTCGCCGTCGGATTGATCACTCTCGTCGGGTTTCTGGTATCGAACGTCATCGGAAGTCGCATCTATCTGCTGTTCGACCGGGTCATGCAGCGAGTCCCGGTCGTGAAGCTGCTCTACAACTCCATTCGCGATTTGATCGAAACGTTCGTTGGCGAAAATAAGCAGCTCGGCAAGCCGGTGTCGGTGCGGCTTTCCGCTGCAAGTGAATCACGAGTGCTGGGGCTGCTCACGCGGGACGATCTCAGTCCGCTGGGCCTTCCGAACCACGTCGCGGTGTATCTCCCCCAGGCCTACAACATCGGTGGCCAGGTGCTGGCCATCCATCGGGACCAGGTCGAGCCGCTCGACGTCTCTTCGTCCGAAATGCTGACGTTCATGATGAGCGGAGGGGCCTCCGGGCTAGCGGGATGAGTCGGCCCATTTGGTTCAGAGGCGGTATCCCACCTGCTTTTCCAGGGCCCTTTGCGAAAAATCTACATTTCCTGCAAATTATCCAAGGCGGTACCGGGAATGCCCCGGCACCCGTCGCGTACAATCCTATGTCCGCATGAAGAGCACTGGCACGAAAATATCGAGGCGCATCGTCCTCGCTGGAGCGGGAGCACTGACCGCTTCTACCCTCATCGAGCCGGCCTCGGCTGACGACTTGGTCGTCGTCGTTCACCCTTCGAACAAAGAAGAACCGAGTCGCGCGCAGCTCGCAGCCATGTTCACCACGCGGCGACAGTCGTGGGGAGGCGGCAGCCGAATCGTGCCCTTCAACTTTCCACCCAAGCATCAAGTGCGTGTCGACTTCGACCGCGCTGTCCTCGAGATGTCCCCGGAGGAAGTCGCTCGCTATTGGATTGACCGGCGCATCCGTGGCGGCACGCCGCCACCCAAGTCCGTCAGCAGCGCTCAACTCATCGTCAGGCTGGTGAGCAAACTCGAGGGAGCGATCGCATACGTCCCGCGCAGCGCACTTGCAGCCGACGTACGTGTCGTCACCTCGATTTGATTTTCGATCGACCTCACAGCCGGTCACGGTGCGTCGTCGGCCGATTCCCCGTACTTGCTGAACATGTACCATTCCCTCGCCAAGGGGTGCCAGGCATCGTCGGACATCAAGCGGTACCGCAGCACGTCTTGGCTTCCGTCGGGCAAAGCTGGCGCGACCCACCACTTGGCGCACAGCCCGAAGCATCGATACTCCACCGCCCCGCCCTGCACCGTCCCGATGTAATAGCGAGCGACCTCATCGCTCCGCCCCTGGAACGAAACCAGATACCTCGGCGGAGACTGGTCCTCGTTCTTCACCCAGCCGCCTGAACCGAAGAGCGGCGAGCGGACCCAGTGTTCTACCGCCTCCGCTGCGTCGATCACGACTTCCTTACCACCGCCGTCCCGTTCTTCTGGGGTAGGAGTCAGCACCACCGCTACCACCGTTTCGCCGGTTTCTGCTGGCGAGGCCGGAGGCCTACTCACCGCGCCTCCGCAGCTCACCGTGACCATCACGAGGAGAAACGCACTACGTCTCATCTTGCTCCCGGGCCGCCCCACGTTCAGCCCGAGCGTACCGTGTGTTGGTTTTTTGAACCACTCGTCCAAGCATTGGGTTACTACCCCAGGATGCCGGGCCGAAAAAGCCCTCTCTTCTGGGGCCTTCTCCTGGTGCCCCCCTCGTCTCGTCGTGGGTACGAGGTGCTTGGACGGCGGGCAGGCGAGCCGAACCCTGCCGATGAGGTGACTGGGGCGTGCCGGGCGAAAGGCGTCGCTCCAGGGCCCCGGCTATCTCGCTCTTCGGGCTAAGGAGCGTTGCCTTCGAAGTACTGGCGCGCAAGCGCTACGGCTCCCGCCCCGACGTCAGCGCCAATCACGCGGCCATCGAAATCGTCATGAGAGACGTGGATCCCTCCCCAGAGACGCGATTGTCCCGCCTGGTCCGCGGCATCGAAGTAGGTGGCCCACTGCAGGCTCACTGGCTCGGTCGGACCGTACTCGAAGAAAAGGTATCCGGGCTCGATCGCGTAGGTCGCGAGGCCACCTGGGAAGTATTCCGATCCAGTCAGCTCGCTAAGCGCCACAGCCGCAGCCCGAGAAAACGTGCTGTGACCGGAAACATACCCTGGGAAAGCGGGTGTCACGAACGTGCGCCGCTGGTATGGGATCCATTCGGCCCCTCGAATCCAGTCGACCCCGCCGATGTCCGCTTCCCGGTCCCCCGGCTCGCCGCGCCAGGAGCGCACCGCAATCTCGCCCACGTACCGTGCCAGATGAGCGTGGCGCTCTCCAGGGGCGCTGCTCTCTTCGGTGATGACTTCGATCAAGCCTGGCTCGAGCGGGAGCCCCTCCTCGTGATAGCTCGGACCATCGGGGTCGGTACGTTGGCCTTTCGAGGCCATGTAGCGAATCAGGGTGATCGGACGAGCACTCGTGTACAGGCGCTTCATCTCCCACGCGGCAATGGCGGCGTCGTGCACTGCGCCATTGAGCGCTAGGTATGCATGAACGTCCCACTCGAGTCGGGACAGCGGCTCTCCCTCACCGAAAAGCCGATACGAGAAGTCCGGGTGGTCTGCGACAAAATTGGCAAGCGTGTTCCAATGACCAGGCGGCGTCTCGGAAGCCGGCCCATCCGCCCAGAACTCCGCTAAAATGCGCGTAAAATCACCACGCAGTACGCGCTCTTCCTCGTACGGCTCCCCGGTGAAGGGGTTCTCCGGGTATCCCTGCCCATCATCGGTTCCGAGGGTATTGTTCCCGTAGCTCGCGGGAGAGATGTCCATCACCTCACCGTCATCGATGTCCAGCTCCGAGCTCTTGCGTAGAACCTGAACGGCCGCGGCGACGAGCCCGTCATCCAAACTCGTCGGAGGGTTCCGGCCACGGAAGTAGGGCTCCCCTTCCGCGGAACGTTGGAGCGCAAAAGGCGTGACATGACCCCAATGCGCACCTACGTAGTCGCGCACCCCGCTCCCTTCGGGGATGCCGTTCTGCGTGACCGACTCGGCGAGAAGGATCTGTTGCCACTGGCTCGGATCCTCCACCAGCGTTCCCGGCTCTTCGACGATGAGCAGCGGCTGCTCGGAAGAGAACCCCTCTGGATCGCGATAGTCGTCTTGCTCGTTGGCGCCATCGTCGGAAAATGCCTCAATGACGAGCTGTCCGATCCGGTTCCCCAAAGCCCGGGGAGTATCCCCTCGGCTCACTTCGTCGGCAGGATCGTAGCCCAAGATCTCCATTTGTTCGTCGAAACACGACTGTGAAACGGCGCCTCCTACTGCCGGGCCATACCGATGTGAAAGCACGCGGTAGGCCGCGTACGAAATCGCTTCGCGTCGAGCGCGGTCGACGTCGTCGTACGTTGCCTCCTCGCTCACCACCACGCCCTGAGCCGTCTCGTCGAAGGCAGCCCAGGCGTCCCACATTGCGATTGACGTGTGCAGAAGGTTTCGAGCGTGGACCGTTGGACGCGGCAGGTCGCGTCGGATGGCGCTCAGCATTTGCTCGTTCCACTTCCTTGCGATCGACCCGTCGGGCGCAGGGTCTCCTGCCCCTTCCGGACACGCGCTCGCTGCCAAGGGGTCAAGGGGATCCGCGACCCACAGCCCGACGCGGGGCCTGGTCGTGATGACCGCCCCGGCATCCAATGCGCCGCTCAAGACGTTCCCGCCCACGGACCACACGTCGCCCTCGGGATCCACCCAGACGGCGTGGAGCGACTGGACGTCGAGGTGTGATTCGACAGCGCTCCTGGAAAATGCCCCATCCTCACCGACGAAGAGCTCCCCCTCGCGTCCTGAGAGCCATGCTGCGCCACCGTCACCCACCCACGCGCCCTGCAGCAGCGGCGCGTCCTCCGGTGTGACATCCACGAGTTCGGTCGACGAGGAACTCGCGTCACCGAAGAGCACCACACCATCGCTGGACCCGCCCACGATGACGACCTGGTCGGCAGCAGCGTGAACCGTGAACAACGTCTCTTCGGTGCCGCTCGGCACGCGGTCGAAACCGTCGGCTGCGTTGCCGCGCAACACAGTCCCCTCGCCTCCAACGACCCACACGTCATCCGAGGACGTCCCAGACACCTTGAAAAATGGTGGAACGTCATTCGACCCCGTCAGCGCGACTTCCTGGGGGACCGTGAGTTCCACGAACTCGTCGCCGTCGTAATGCCAAATGAAACCGTGCCGCGTACCGACCGCTCCGACGGCGTAAATGTCGTCCTCGCCGGCTGCCCACACACCGAACACGATGTGCTTGCCCAACCCCGGTGTACGGATGCGCCGGAAGTCCTCTCCATCGAAATGCACGACGTGGCTGTCCGAACCCGCGAAATACACGTCGTCCTCGGCAAGCGCGTGCACCCACCAGAAGTCGCCCCGGACTCCGGCATCATGTCGCACCCACGCGGACCCATCGTAGTGGAGCGCGAGCGGGCCCTGCCCGTCGTCCGCGCCGACGGCCCACACGTCCGTTCCACTGGTCCCGTGAATCGCCATGAATGCGGAACGATCATGGAGAGCCGCGAGTGAAAACGTCTTCTCCGCTGGCTCGACGGGATCCTTTTTGCATCCTGCCATCAGGACACAAAGCAACATGCCAAGGGAAAGAGGCGCGCTTCGGAGTGCACGAGCAAGCAAGACAAACGATATCATACGTCCATTTAACCCTGGCCCCGTCGCAAACCAAGGGATGCTGGTGCCGGTGGAGCGGCCCTGCTCTTCTCCATTCAGCGAGGGGAAAGCGGCGGCTTATTGGGAGCTTCCGGGCGGCTGTAGCGCTGGATCGTGGTGGACTGAAACGCGCGAAAGTCCGCCAATGCCTGGAAATTTGCAGGAGAAACCGAGCAATCCCGCGGGTGACGCTCCAATGGATCGCTGACGAGGTCGTAGTTCATGCACCGGTTCTCCTTGTCCATGAAGATCACCTTCGTTCCTCGGCGATCGATCGAATAATAGCTCTGCTCGTTCCCAACCCCGAACACGTAGCGACGACGCGATTCGTCGCTATAGAGCGATTCGCCCTGAAACCGATCGGGGTCGACGGAGATCCCCATCGTATCGAGGAGCGTCGGCAGAATGTCGACGTGGCTGGTGAGCTCGGTGACGACCCTCGGAGTTACGCCCGGAAACCGAAGGAGCCACGGCGCGTGGACCTGCTCTTCATGCAAGTCGTTAGCGTGCGTGAAGAGGCCGCGCTCGCCAAATGATTCTCCGTGATCTCCGACGATGGCGAGCACGGTCTTGTCCCAGCGACCGGTGCTCTTGAGCTGTTCGACGATCCGATGGATCACGTCGTCGAGGACCCGCAGGTTGTTTACGTAGCGATTCTGCGGAATCGTCAGGTCCTTCATGACCTCGTACTTCCCTCCGAACTGCCGGTAGTAAAAGTGGGGGACGTAGCTGTAATACACAGCAAACATGGGCCCTTTCGCCTCCCCCACCCTCTTCAGAAACGGCTCGAGGGCGTCGAATTCGTTGAGGGCGATCGATGTCGCCTTACGCTTCTTCTGACCGATGAGATCCGAGCGACCGTAAAGCTCGTTCATTCCCGTTTTCTCCAGCAGACTCCGCGGGAAGTAGGAGCGGAGATCTCCCGGCGTGTAGAGGAAACGCTCGTACTCGACCGGAAGAAAAGAGCTCACCGTGGGGACGGCCACGCCATCGGTAATGCAAAAATAGGATCGCCCGAAGCTCGGGTACAGCCCAGTAAAGATCGAAAACAGACTACGGTGGCTGGAGTTCGAGGTACTGTGATGCGCCGACATCCACCAGCTCTCCTCGGACAAAGACTTCAAGAACGGCATCGCGACGGAGCCATCGGGCGTCGGACGAAAGACTTCCTGCGTTCTCGTACTCTCCATCACGATGACGACGAGATCGAGCGGCTCTTCGACCGGTCTCGGGCGCTCGGGCGAGTTTCGCGGAGTGATGTCCAGGAAGTCCGGATCGACGAACTGAAGAGCTTCGGCTTGGGCAGGTGAAACCGGAGCGGCGGACTTTGCGAGCGCCGACGAAGGGCGCAAAAGTCCTGCGGTCACGTCGATTGCTGCAAAGACGAGCGGATTCTGGTGAAACTGGGGCCGAAACTTGTCATGTTGCGGCAGGACGGCGCAAATGAGGGTCGTCATGACGAGCGTCGCGAAGGCCGCCGCGGTCATCAAGCGCCCACGCTCTCGAAGCCGCCCCATGAGCCAAAACGCGCCCACGCATAGCGGTAGGGGCGCGAGCAGCATCACCCAATCCACGGCCGTCGTGTAGCCGAGCGCTTCTTGCAGCGTCATGGCACCGAAGAGAGCTTCCCTCGCCGCGTCGAAGCCAACGTACTCGCCACGGATCAAGAGCAGCTTGAAGTGAACGACGCAGATGAGGGCCGCACTCCAAACGACGAGGAGAGCGGCCGCAAGGCGCCCAACGGACGTCCTCGAGGGCATAGGAGCGGTGGAGCGGAACGTGAGGGCCAAAAGCGCCGACACGAACAAGTCCCACCCGCTCGCGGTGACGAACTCCTGAAACCAGAAACGCTCGATGACTATGCCGAGCGGCGGTTGCGAGGCGCGCGCGAGGGTCCACCACAGGACACCTCGGTAGATGCTGAAGGTGAGAAAAGCGGAGAGCCCAACGGCCCACGGCAAGTGAGCTTCCGACGGAAAGGCGCGCGCGAGGGCGGGCCGAACTTTGTCCTCCCCCCACCATTTGATTGCCTCGAGCCGGCTGCGCGCCATCGTGGACATGCTGGCGGCCTTTTTATAGAAGAAAGAGAATTTTGGAAGGCTCGAAACCCAGTTTGTGCATCCTCCGTACACGATTCATGATGCCTGCCTTGACGACCTCCTCCCGATCCAAATCCCGCCCCTCGTGGCTCTTCCTGTGCGTCGGCTCTCTCCTGGGGTGCGCGTCCGAGGCGGAAGAGGATCGGGATTTGGGAAGCCCGGTGGAGAACAACCCGTGCGACATCCCAGTGGATGATCTGACGGAGCTCTCCGCCTGGCTCGAGGACGAACGCTATTTGACCTGGACAGCCGAATCCGCCGTCCACGACTCGAGTGGACCTCACTTCGGCAACGTGCGAACGTGGATTTCGAGCGAACTTGAGGCGTCACTCGCGGCGGACGCCGATGTGCACCCGGTCTGCTCCGCCGCCGTCAAGGAGCTGTACGGCGACGACCAAGCTCGGGGCGGGTGGAGCCTCTCGGTGAAAATCGCGGACTCTGGCGGAAAGAGCGACTGGTTTTGGTACGAAGTGTACGAATCGGAGTCCTACGCCGAAGGGACGGACGTCGACGTCTGCACGAACTGCCACAGAGCTGGCGTCGATTTCGTTCTCACGCCATTCCCGCTTCAGTGAACCTCGCGCCCTTCAATTCAGGGGCTCAGGGGTAGCGGCGAGGACATGGAGAGCTCCGGGGGCGAGTCGCTCTGTCCCCATTTCGGCGAGCTCGGCCATGACCATCTGAGGGCTCAGCCCAGTTGCCTTGCGGAGGTGAATCGTGACTTCGAGAACCCGCGTGCCGCGACGAACGAGAAGCTGAAGCTCGCGACCAGCGGCGCTGCGAAGCTTGATGAATTCGTCGATGGATGACACCGGCGTACCGTTGACCGAAAGGAGAATGTCCCCGTACATCAGCCCGGCCCTGCCTGCAGGTGAATTGGGGAGACAGCCCAGAATCGGTATTCCGCTCATGTGAGTCGAGCCTAGCACACCCCAGCTCGTCTGGGTGCCCACTGCCACCCATTGTGTCAGAAACGTCCCGGCGGACCGGCGGATTCCGCCATGCGCAATCGAACGACCCGGTCACCCCTCAATCGGCTCACCCCAGCCTCGCGACCGGTATTCGACCATGATATCTTCACGCTCAGCATCTCGTTGGGTCACTCATGAGCACGAACGTAGCAAGCCAGGCGCGTCCGCAAAGCGTCCTCATCGTCGATGACGAGGCGTCTTTGAGGAAGCTTCTCGTCGAAGCCTTGGAGCTGAAGGGCTACGACGTCACGGCGGTAGGGAGCGGCGCGGCGGCGATCGAAACTCTCTCGAAGACGTCGTTTGACGCGGTCGTTCTCGACATCCACATGCAGCCGATCAACGGCTGGGAAGTGATGGACTTCCTACGAGACTCGGGGAACGACCCGCTCTTGATCATTTTGTCGGGTCAGGTGGACGTCGCTCGAGCGGTCAGTGCGTTCCGAGTCGGGGCGTTCGACGTGCTGCGTAAGCCGTGTACGTTTTCGGAGATCTGCGAACGAATCAGGAGCGGACTGGACGCAAGACTACCTGCGCCACGAGATGGGCAAGATTCCGAGGGTGTGCATCGACGTTCCAGTGGACGAATCCGGCTACCGGCACCCCCGAGGTTGCGTGGGGCTGCCCGGCTGATTGGTGATTCCCAGGCAATCGAAGAAGCACGGGCTCAGATCGTGAATCTGGCTCGATTTCGTGATGTTCCTGCGCTCATTCTGGGAGAAACAGGAACGGGCAAGGAGGTCGCCGCCACTGCGATTCACGAGGAGAGCTCGCCCGGGAGCCCGTTCGTGAGCATCAATTGCGCAGCCATTCCGGAGAATCTCTTCGAAAGCGAACTCTTCGGCCATGAAGCTGGAGCGTTCACCGGAGCGCGTTCAACCAAGGCCGGGCTTCTCGAGACCGCTGGCTCCGGGACACTGTTCCTCGACGAAGTCGGGGAAATGCCCCTCGCGCTGCAAGCGAAGCTTCTACGGGTTCTGCAAGAGAAGAAGTTTCGCCGCGTGGGCGGCAAGCGCGAGTACCCGTTCCAAGCGCGTGTCATCAGCGCGACCAACAGGAGGTTGTCGGGCAAGCCCGATGAGGCGATTCGTTCCGACCTCTACTTTCGCTTGGCGCGCTTCACCCTGTCTCTTCCTCCACTTCGCGAACGCCGCGAAGACATCGAACGACTCGCACTCCATTTTCTCGTAAGGTTCAGCGGCAAATACCCCGGCCTTCCGACCCGCTTCCACGCTCAGGCGATGGAGGTTCTCCACCGCTATGATTTCCCGGGCAACGTGCGTGAGCTGCAGCTCGTCATCGAGCGAGCGGCCATCCACTCGGCGACCGGCGAGATCAGCGGACTCAGCGTGACTCAGGCTCTGGACGAGCTGCCCGAAGGCGACGAAGTCTGGTCCACTTCCACGGGCTACCCGTCCGCCTTCGACGAGGGCGCGGACCGAGGCATCCCGATACAGGACGGCGAAAACCCGGTCGATTTGAACGCACTACAACGCAAACTCACGATTGATCGCTTCCGCCAGTTCGACGGCAACCTGGCCCAAACTGCTCGTTCACTTGGGATCCCGCGAACCACATTGAGGGATCGGCTGCGCCGGTACGGCGAGCTCGAGTGAAACCCAGGGTGCTCGGCAACCGATCGCGTCAGTATCTCAAAAGGGAGCTCGGGGCACGAGCTCGAATCGTGGCCCCTTGTTCGATTTCGAGTGGGAACGCGTCGAACGTCAGAGAGTAGCTAACGACTCGCTTCCGGTCGAGCGTCTCCGGGTCGACACCCTCGACCAAGGGCCGAGATACTACGGAGCGAGCCGCGTCGAGATAGTTGGCGCGATGATCGAAACCCAACGTGTCTCCCCGCGCCATCTCGGGCAACAACCTTCCTCGCAGACATCGAACCTCCACCTTGGTTCCCGCGTCGTTTCGCTCGAGGCTCACCACTTGGAGTGAGCGAGGACCAATCCAGCCCGGCGCCGATTCCGCGCGGGGGATCTTCGCAGACATGCGCTGACGCCAGTCTTCTGACAAGCTGGGAAGGTGAGCGAGCTCTCGAAGGCGATTGGGGTCCCAGTATTCGGCCAACCCGTCCAAAACGAAAGCCTTGACCGTAGGGCAGCTCGACGGTCGATACTCTAGAACATCACCCGGCCCTATACGCCCTGGTTTCAGGACGCGGAGATAGTAGCCCACTCTGCCGCTCTGGAGGAAACTTCCCGAGAATCGTTCCCCGAGGTGCACATTGAGTTTCTTGCATGGCGTCCTCGGGTAGGTGATCTCCAAGACGACTTCGTCCCCGACGAGCAGCCCACCGAGGTGGACCTGCTCTTCGGTGGCGCCCCGCAAGGAGAGGTTTTCCCCAAAGGCGCCCGGGTCGAGCGGGCGGCGAAAGTGCTCGCCCCAGAATTCGTAATTTTCCACGGGATACGCCGACAGCGCCTGAAAACCCGCCGCGTCGCCACGTGCCTTGAAGTCCCCTTCGAGCCCGACGGAAGTCGCCACGACGGCTTCCGTCGTAGCAAGCTTGGCGATGCCGGTTTCCACCGGATTCGACCCGAGCAGGATCTCCGATCGCAGGCCGAGATTCACCGAGATCACCTCGACCTCCGACGAAATCACGCCCTCATTGATGTCACCCCTCGGCACGCCGAAGATCGTGCTTCGTCGGCACGTACGTTGCAAGACGGTCGAGAGGAGATCATCGCGTGTTTCGACGATCTACTGGAGGGAAGATGAGCACAACCTGGCAGGAAGCGCTTCAGGGCAAACCCTGGTCGTTCAGCGCGATGATCCACAGTCAAAGCCACGTCCACGACACCGACGGACGCCCTCTGGGCGAAATCCGCGCCCCCACGCAGGCCAAGATCGACGTACCCATGGTGCTCAGAGCGTGCCCATACCGCGACTCACGTCGGGGCTATTCGATGAACGTCTCGGCACTTGAGCAGATGACCGCGCATCTCGACTGGGTGCTTCACGATGTCGTCGCGTTTCGGCGAGCGTCGGAGAAGAAGCTGAAGTCCTGGGACCTCATGCTTGCGGGGATACTGGACCAACTCAGCGGCCCTCTGCGCCACCTCTTGAGCGCTGGGAACGGGGAGTCGAGGGTTCCCGCTCGACTCGCTGTCGGCCACAAGCTCGCAGCGGGCTATTTCGGAGTCGTGACTCAGATCATCAAGCAGGAAGCCTTCGGCCGCCACACCCAGAATCACGTCGAAGCGTTTCTGTCGGAAATCGAGCGCCAAAACGCCCTCTTTGGCGCCTCGGAGGTCTGCGCGGGTCCGCCGAATCTCATTCGTCGCTGCACCGCAGCGTGGTTGGCTCCCGATTCGGCTTTGGCGGCGGTGCTCAAGCCGATGGAGAACCCACCGGCCACCCCTTCAGAAGCGCGTGTTTCCGTTTCCCACCATCTGCTCGAACAGGTGCGCCTTGGTCTCGCTTTCGGCGCGTACGACAGCGCGGTCGAAGCCCGCTTCCTGAGGCGCTGGGGGCCGGAGCTCGATCCGCACAATTCCTTCATCGAAAAGCGGTTGGTCTTGGCGCGCATGAAGGCAGCCGAGCATCCCAAGCTCCCCGACGACGCGGCGGCGCGTCTCCTACTACGCGGCGAGGAAGCGAATCCTGCCCGGCAGGCGCTAGCCGCACTCATGAACGCATCTTTCCATGGGCACGCACCAACCGCCGCCGTCAAGCTCTATGCGGCACTCTTACGGTGCCGAAAGGGAGCACTCAGAATCGAGAACAGCGCCGCGGTCGACGTTCTGGCTGCGGACATCGCGAACTACGTCGAGTGTCTTCGCCGCCTCAATCAGTACCAGTGGGAGCTCGAGATGCGGGTCCGGACCGACCTACAGCTGCCCTTGGCCACGCCGGTCAAGCTCGGCAGCCTACAGCGCCCTCTCCCGGCCTTCCTGGATTGGATCGAGGCAATGCTTGGTTACAAGGTCGTTTGCGAACCCACCCAGCGCCCGGCAGTGACCTTGAGAAATCATCTCAATCAGGAGAGCGTCCCGCTCTTCGAGGGCATCGCCGAAGCCGCCGCCCTGACTGCAGCATCCTGACTACCGAAAAAAGGAGGCCCCGCTCCGCCGGGAGCATCAGCTCGCGGTAGCTGATAGGGCGCCGTCATCACCAATCCCCAGAAGGACGTCGCGCAATCCAAGTTCGATCTGCTCTTCTTCGCTCAGCTCCGTCGCAAGCGCATCCTTCAAGGCGTTCGTGAAGAAGCTCGACAAGTCAGGCCAAGCTTTCAACGTGCGCAGCACCGCTTCGATCGAGCGCCCCAATCGCTTCGCCCAGGGACGCACGTCCGTTTCCATTCGGATCTCATCGGTCAGGTACCGCAGCTCGCCGCCTTGCATGCCGAAACAGCGAGGCGAGGGATCAATCCAGATCCCTTGCTCGAGGGCCAATCGGCATCCCTGGGTTGCTGCTCTTACGATCTTGGATAGAGCGGAGCGAGCTTCGTCGCCCTCGCCCTCGCCGAGACTCCGTCGCAGCGAGTCGTCGAGGGTCACCAGATCCGGCACGATTCTCCATAGAAAGTACGTACCCGAGTCGTCGGACTGCAAAGTCAAAACTGTCGATTCGGGGAGAAGAGCCCCGAGCAGTAGATGGCGCCTCACCTCCTGAACGAGTAGTTTGCGCCCCTTCTCCAAGCCTACAGCCGACACGTCACGGCGCGTCGTCAACACGTACGGCGCTACCAGATACGTGCAGTACGCCTCAGTTCGTTCCACGCCATGATTCGTTGGACTATCGATGAGTTGCGCCGCGGATTGGTTCAAGCCCCCCACGATTTCTCTTCCGCCTACCGGGGGCCAGACGCCCCCCGCTTCCTCTTGCACTTGCGGAAAAGGTGGTACGGAAGGTGGAGCGCTGTTCACCAGACTAGGCGTGGGTTCGCTGCTAACGGCGTGCGATCCCGACTCCTCCGACACAGAGTCCTCTTCGAGGCTGCTCGTGCGGATCTTGGCGGTCTCGACCAAGGGCGCCCGGTCGGCGTCGGCCGAGCTATGTTGTCGAAGGATCTCGATGGGGCGGAGGCGTTCTTGTGCTTCGAGCTGATCGAGATGAAGACGCAGTGCTTCCGGCGATCCGCACGACCCCGTGATTGATGACAATCCACCTCCAACGATGAGTTCTTGAGCTCGGTTGGCCGCCGCGCGAATAGCGAGCACGGCACATTCTCTCACGCCTACGTCCTGATGCGCCCGGGCAGGAATGATGCACGCCCCCGACTCGAGCTCCAGGGCACGTCGGACGACCTCCACCGAAACCGCTCCCGGGACGTCCTGCTTGTTGACCTGGATGATGATCGGCAAAGCCGTGCGCTTCGTCCGCGTCAGGTGCTCCTTCAGGACGAGAAACATCTGACGACCATCGGCCAGCCGACTCTGGGCTGCATCCACGACGAAAATGATCGCGTCCGCGTGGTCGACCAAGGCCATCCGGCGACGAGCGAGGACTCTTTGCCCGGGGACCGTCACGAACTCGGTTCTGAGGGGCTGCCCATGCACGAGGCCACTATCCATCGAGAACCAGTCGAAGTAGGTCGTTCTCCCTGCAGTCTCGCCGAAGGTATCGAGCTCCGAGCTCCTGCTGGACGAGAAGATTTCGTTCAACTTCCGAACGTTGGTCGTCTTCCCGGCCATCCCGGGACCGTCGTACACGACGCGGACCACCACTCTCCCCAAATGCTCATCATAGACGGGCATAGGATCCCCCCCTATGCCCGTCCATGACGAAGCGAGGCCGCAGAGTCACCACGCCTCCCGTACCCGAGTTACCTAGGCAGCGGCTTCTACGGACTTGAGCTGTCCCCTCGACTTGGTAAGGACCATGCCCAGGTTCGCCGAAATTCTGCACACGCTCACCATCACCAGATCTTCGTTGGATTTGCATCGTTGGAAGACGTGCAAGAGGTTGTCCGACAGGATGATGATCTCCTGGAAGAAATGGTGCCCATCGTCGGCGACACCGCGGGTCTTTTTGAACATCTGCTCGATTGCGGAAACGTTCTGCCCCTGAAATAGCTCACCGGTCGCTGCAGCAACTAGATCCAAAACTTCTTGCGGATGACTATCGAGAGTCTTCACTCCCAAGAGCATGCCCGTTTTCATGTCCACGAACCCTGTCGCGACGCAATCCGGGATGCTCGCTTGGGCTGCTGCCAATGCATTATCAAGACTCATGTTTTTGCTCCTCTTCCTGTTGTTGTTCACTCACGGCACGTGAGGTTCGAGTTGAGGGAGAGCGGAGCGAATTTGCGCCCAACCCATCCCAATGTTTGCAGAGCGGTCCGTCACGAGCAGAAGAGCCGCTTTGCCGTTGTTGATTGACTTCGCGAAGTGGTGTGCGCGCTCGGTCGCAACGTCGATTTCATCGACTCCCTCGCCGGCCTGCTGCTGCCCCCACAATGAATCGAGGATCGATATCTCCTTCGAGGCGAACAGCTCGACGCTGAGCACGGACAGTGAATCGTTCAGCCTGCGGCTGACGGCGCTGCCGTTGGACGTCCCGAGAACGATACCCGACGACAGGTCCACGACGCCGCAGACGACCGCGCCGTCCACGTTCTTCAAGACTTTCTCACAGGCTTCGTCGATGGGACCCACGTTCACATCCTCACTCCCGGCGCGACCCGCACCTGACCAGACCCTGTGCAAGTCGCGGGCCATCGTCACAGTGGACACTCGACGCTCCGCAGTCGTTCAGCGCACCACGCGCCCCAGGCCCAAAGAGCGCAGAAAATACGCGTTCTTTACCGAACCCGGAGGAGGCGGTCACCGCCAGGTCCCCTGGCGAGCGGCAGCGTCGGGGACGAAACCCGCCATCCGGCCTCCGCCGTTACCGTCAGGTGGCGGAATGCGCCACGCTCGATAGAGCGGCCACGTGTCTTGCAAAGCTTTCGACGAACGCCAACTGTTCCTGGCTCTGGATGTACATCGAGTTCACTCGACGCACCCTGTCGATCGCCGTCACCGCGTCTCGCCCATGAAGGACGGCCATGCACGCAAGCAAGGTGCCCGTCCGCCCCAGCCCAGCGCGGCAGTGAAAAACCGTCGCCTCGTCCTTACGTAGCCAGCCATCGACCCTCCGGCAAAGCTCGAGACAATCCTCGATCTCTGGGACTCGCATATCGACGATAGGAAAGTGATGTCCCTCGATGCCGCGGACTGTCAACTTTTGCACGGGGAACGGCGTTTCAGTCAAGTTGACGAGATGACGAACACCAAGCCCGACGAGGCCATCTAAGTCAGCCGTCTCGTCCTGAAGCAACCCCGGCCATTGCATCCCGCCCATCATCTTCGGTTCCACCCAGTGGAATCCGCCAGGACGCACCACGCGCTCCTGAGCCGTAGGAATCCACGAGGGCTTCCCCGACAGGTTCGAGGACGAGGCGTCTTCTTGTCCCGATTCCTGGGCTCGCCGATGGGCGAGCCACTCGGGGTCCATCTCCTCCTCGAGAGGCCAACAGCTGCCGCTTCGCAAGAACCGTCTTCCGAGGTCGGTTTGTGGCTCGGAGAAGAAGCGCGACGCCGAACTGCTTTCCGCAACTGAGCCCCCTGTCAGGAGTATCACATCGTCGAGCAGCGCGCGCGCTTTCTCCTGGTCGTGAGTGATCATGACCAAGGCACGAGACTTTGCCAGCTCGCCCAGCATGTCCAGAAGAGGGCCCTCACCGCCTGGTTCCAAGTCTCGGAACGGCTCATCAGCCAAGATGGCTTCCGCGCCGCCCTGCGCCAAGCGAGCCAAAGTGAGCCGTCGCTGAGTCGACAACTCGAGCGAGATGACTGGTTGCATCAGCTTCCCCTCGAGCTCTCGCCAGAGTCCCCATGGTTCGAGCACCGAGCGTGCTAGCTCCCGTTTTTGATCGGCGGCCGAGACTCGCTCCGAGTCGAAGTCGAAAATGGCATTCGCCAGAACGTTGGACGTGTAGAGCCGCGCCTTCTGCTGTAGGAGAGCAAACCTGCGGTTCACCTCCGCGCGATGCACGTCAGAAACCAGGTTCTGACCGTTGTAGAGCACCCGACCATGAGTCCAAAACGATGGTCTGAGATCGTTCCATCTGCCCAGGGTCCTGAGTAGGGTGCTCTTTCCCCCTCCGGCAGGGCCAAGGATCCCGACGGTTCCCGTCCTGGGTATCGTGAAACTAACTCGTCGAAACACCACCCGACCTTCGAAGCCTGCGCTCAACCGCTCGACTCGCGCCAAGGGTTCCGGCTCAGGGAAAGTGGCAGACGAAGTATTCATGATGCAGCGACCTCGTATCGCTTCTGACACGACGCAGACATTGCTCCTTCCCTTTGGATGACAAATCGTCCCCAAGTCGCCTCGGAGAACTCTTCCACCAACGCTCGGCGCACCAAGGACATGGCCGCCTCGGAGAGCTCCAGCGAGGCGAGAGCGTCCGCAACCTGTGTTTCGATTGGACCTACGTCGCGAGGGACGTCGTGCCGCAAATAGAAGAGACGCTCCCCAACCAACGAAAAGTTCTCGAGTGCTGCGTCGTAGCTGCTCTGTTCTCCGCGAGGCCCCTGGGCCATTCTGGCCGTCGTTGCAATGTAGGCGCCGAGACAGTTCTCCACGATGTCGTCGCGCCCCTGTGAGCACCCGTAGTCGAGCCGGTCCCTGAGGGTCGAGAACATGGGTTCGACCCGCCAGAGGTAGTAGGCTTGATCCAAACCCTGCGTCAGACACAGAACCAGGTTGGGCACCGCGACATTACCGAGTTGAAGCGTGCGTCGCACCGCTTGCAGTAGGCCTTCACGAGCCGCGTCCAGCGACGAAAACCCAGAACGCTTCGTTTGCAGGCACCACATCCCCGCATCGAAGATCAGGGTCTCGGGATCGTCTACATGGAGAGGTTGAGCAGACTGGCGCGCCGCGCGACGTAAGATATCCCTGCCGTCGTTCGCCGGCCATATGAGGCCGCTTGGCAAGAGCGGGTGTGGCAGCCGAAGCCCGTGTTGAATCACTGCCGGCTCACGCCTTCGGGCGGCGCCCTCAGCGTCCGCCATCGGACGGGCATCCAATACCACCTCCACCAAAGAGCGTTGATCCTTTGCCTCTTCGGCTCGCATCATGGCAGCAAGTTCCTGAGCGTCGCCCGGAGGGTCGCAGACGCTCTCGATTCCGTTTTCGAGCACCAGGTTCTGGATGCGATCGGCAGCAGCCCGAAGCGCGAGGACTGCGGTCTCACGGACGCCCTCTCCGGTCGACGCCATCGCCCCTGAAAGCCGAACGGTGTCGTCGAGACGGAGTGCGTTACGAATCACCCGTTCTTCGAGAGCCCGCGGATGGTCCTGTTTGTTGAGTTGAACCAGCACGGGAATCGGTGTCTGTCTCGCGGAAAGAACCTGCAAAAGGGATTCGTAGCAGGCGGCGTTCTCGTCGAGAGCTCCGGGCTCCGCCGAGCAAACGAAGACCACCGCGTCGGCGAGTCGAAGAAGCACTTCCCGTCGACGGACCAAGACGCGCTGGCCCGGCACGGACATGAAATGGCAGCTGAGCTGTCGTCCCGCCACGAGGCCCGTGTCGACTTTCAACCAATCCAGGAAGCGCGTCCGCTCTCCTTGCTGGTCCACGGAGATGACATCGGATTGGGTTCGCGCCCGGAAAGCACTCGACAGATACTTCACGTTCGTCGTCTTCCCGGCCATCGCCGGCCCGTCGTAGACCACCCGCACGACGATCTTTCCGTTTTCGTCGACGAACGCCACGCTACCTCCGGCTCGCCCCCATGAGCACTCGCGCCAGGGCCTGCTGAGTCTTGCAGAGCGCGACGAAGACCAGCGACCCGTCTTGCCAAGCGACAATGGCGTTGCCGTCCTCCGCCGAGGAAGACACGAGCTTCAACCCCTCTGCGACTGCTCCCGCGACGTCGAGCTGACCCAAGGCCCACGAGCTCATCTTGACGACGCGCTCGGCGCTGAGCAACGCTCCCTCGTGCTCTTCGACTCCCAAAAGAAGCGCGTGCCCACGAGACCGCACGAAGACGGCTCCGGAAGCGACGCCTCGCACGACTCTCCGGAGGTCCGAGCGGGCCGTCAACGAGTTGGTGTCGTCACTCTGAAGAGAGCCGACCGCTCCCAAGATCTCGGTCGTGGAGAAGCAGTATTTCGGGTCGTATGTCGCCTTGCGGTGGGGCAGAAAGCGGCCGAGATGTCCACTTCCCGCGATCACGGCCACCGCTTCGGAGGTCTGTTGTTTCAAGGCGCTCCGGAGTCCCTGTTCGGTCACGAGCTGTGCTTGCACGAGGGCTTCGCCCAAAGGTCCTCCCTCACCTCGACAACGTGAGACAATCGCTTCGATCTTCTCGAGGGGAATGGCGGGCTCCGACTGGTGCCTCAGCAGGTCCGTCAGTCGTCGGCTGAAACCGCTCGCGACTGCCCAACAAATCCGTCCCTTCTCGACCAAGATGGCACCGACCGACGAGGCAGGATCACCGAAGACGAACGCCCCCGTCGCACCCTCACCGAGCTCATCCACGGACATGAGACAATCCCCAACTGCCGAGTACGAGACATGCTTGGCCGGCGAAGCACGCATGACGCGCGTGGGCGGTAGGCTGCTTATGGTAAACCGCGGGTGAGTCCCACTGATTGGGTCGACCATGATTGGTGCCGTCCGATTCAAGGCAAGATCCTTTCGATAGTCTTGACCGCTTGCCGAAGCCCGGCCGAACACAAAGCGCTGGCTGCTTGTTGGTTGGTCACCAGCAAGAGCACCACGTCCCGTCCCGATACCTTGCGCGCCAGGTACCGGGCACCTCTCGTCGCCACTCTCATTTCGTCCGGCGAGGTCGTTACTGTGTCCCCACCAAAGGCGGCATCCTCGACTGCGGCAAACGAAGCCCCGCTGAAGAAACGAGTCACCAGAGCCACGAGAGCTTCCGAGGCGCCGAGAGGCATCGCTTCGGAAGCCAGAACCTGCGACTTCTTCAAATGGATGACCAGAGCCGCCTTTGCGCCCTCGACCTGCCCTATCAAGTCGCGGCAGATACCGCCCAGCATGACCTCGTGGGGATTCTGACCGGGGAGAAACGAGGGGCGAAGGGAGGGGCGCACCGAGCCCTGGGCATCCTGAGCGCCTTCCGATATGCGCACGACCTGTGATTCACCGTTCGCTTCTACCCAATCGTCCTCGTTCTGGGCCGACCGATCGCGGGCGTCTTCATCGAGTTCTCGCAGACAGTCGAGAAGCAGAGATTGAAACGATCGGTGCACGGTCGTGACGTGCGAAGAGCCTTCACTCGTCCTAATCCTGCCATGCTCCAGCTGTAAAATCGCACGAACGGCCTCCTCCCCTTCCTGCCCTCGATACCGTGCGTCCACGACTTCACCCTCCACGAACTGAAGGACCCCCTCGCGTTCGACGGTGAGCGTAAGAGTGCGCTTGCCGTAGTGGAAGATCTGCAGCAAATCGATGAGTGAGACCCCATGAATCCACCCCGAAAACCCCTGGCAAGCGTTCTCGGCGCGCTCGACTGCATCGACGAGCTGCCCCTCCACGAGCGGATACGGGAGGACCTCGACCGCGCCGAGCTGCTGAACTCGCTCGCTCTGACTGAAAACGTCTTCACCGGCCATGATGATCGGGCGGACGTGGGGAACCTTCTCGTTAAGTGCCGAAAGTAGCCCCCACCCCTCCTCGTCCCCGTTCAATCGCGAAACCAAGATGTCGACACGTCCGGATCGAGCTCGTTCGATCGCGTCCTCCTGGGAACTGAAAGAAGCCACGTCGTAGCCGCGCAAAGCAAGCTCACGTACAACGAGGGATCGCAGAACCTGGTCCTTCTCGAGCACGGCGACGGAGGTCATCTGAGATCCTCCTGTTTCAGGTGCGGAAGCAGCAAAGCGAACGACGTCGGTCCCGACCGCCGGTCGAGGATCAGCTCTCCCCCCAGAGCGCGCGCGGACTCTCGCGCCACCGTGAGCCCGAGCCCGGCCCGATCGGGAGCAGTCGAAAACAACGGTTGAAATACCCTATCGACCATATCTACCGAGATACCCTCTCCATCGTCCTCGACTCGGATCCTCACGAGCGGCGCACCCTGAATGGCAAGCACCTCGCTCGAAACCTCGATCCGAGTGACTCCCCCGCTTTGCATTGCGTTGAGCAGCACCTCGCACAACGCTTGCTGAGCCAAGATTGCGTTCGTGGAGACCCTGAGGCCTGGATCCACCTGCTCTACGAAATCCAGATCCGGTTCGCCAGCTCGCCGGTGCAGCGCAGCCCTCGCTCCCTCGAGCAGTTCACCCAGCGAAACGACTTCGCGGGCCGATTCGCGCAGCCGCACCAGGTCGCTGAGACGACCGAGCAACGAGGTCGTTGCCTGAGAAGTCGCGAGGATGTCGTCCCGAGCTTCGCGAGCTTGAATCGTGCCGGTCTGGGTGGCCAGATAGGTTGCATTGTAAAGGAGACTCGACGCGGTGCCCTGGATATCTTCCGCAATCATTCCGACGATGTCCGTCACGCATTCGCGGTGCCAACTGTAGAGTCGAGAGGCAAGCCTCGATACTTGCTGAGAGTCTTCTGTCAGGAGGAGAAGTGAGAGCTCCTCGGACAGCGGCACTTCGTTCAGTCGCAGGCCGCCGGCACCGCCCGAAGCCTTCAGGCTGGAGCCCTCGAACCGAAGCTCTTCGAGTCGCTGGAGCAGGTGTTCGGCGTGCCCGGTCTCCCGTTCGCTCGCCTCACCTCTTCCGAGTCGCTCCCAGAACCCCGATGACCAATGCGCCACCCGACCCCGGCTGTGGTCGAACAACGCCGCTCCAAGGAATCCTTCGGGCAACTGGTCTGCCTGCGGAAAGCTTGCGTTCACCAAACCTCTCTTCATGATCGACGATCTCCGACACCGACCGGAGTGACCCAAAGTCATAAGCAAGCTCCGCGCCAGGAGCGAAGCAGGCCGATCCGACGTCTGTGGCGAGGGTGACGGATTTCTACCGGCCCCCTATGGGCGGAATCCGCCTCACCCCCTCCCGTTCAGCGACACGCCGTATTTTCGGAGCCTATCCCGCAAGGTGCTACGGGCAACCCCGAGCGTCCTTGCCGCGCGACTCAGGTTTCCTCGCGATTCTTCGAACGCGCCCAGGATGACGAAGCGCTCCAAGTCCTCGAGCGACGAGAAAGGGCGTCCCTCGCCAACCAATGGTTTGGGACTTCGAGCATCGAGGGTTTCGTGCTGAGCGGTGAAAGCGACCAGCTCGCTGGCGTCGTCTGTGTCAAAGAGCGCTCGCCGCATGACGTCTTCCCCGATGACCTCACCACCCGCCAGCTCGTGTGCTTTGCGCACCACCGTCCGAAGCTCGCTGACGTTACCGGGGAACTTCTCCAACTCGAGCAACCTCAGAGCGCCTTGACTGAGCGAAGCTACCCGCGCGTTCGACACCCCACGGAGGTCGTGCAGAATCTGTGTCGATAGAAGCGAAATATCCCCCGAGCGCTCACGGAGTGGGGGCACGATGATATTGTAGCCGGACAAACTCGCCGCCAAATCCGATCGGAGCGAGGGTTCGCATTCGCGCAGCATGTGGGTGCTCGTGCTGATGACGCGCGCCCTCAGCGGCACTTCGCGATTCGAATCGATCGGAGCGAAACGCTTGGTTTCGAGTGCTCGGGTGAGTTTTGGTTGAACCGGCCGCGGCAGCCTACACACACCGCAAAGGACGACCGTTCCGCGTCCGGCAGCTTCGAGTGCACCCGGAGTTGGGGAGCCGGGGCCTCCATCCCGTCCAAAAAGTGTGACTTCGAGCCCCTCGGGAGCCGGGCTTTCGCAATCAACCGTCACGATGGGCTCGTTCCCCGACCCCTGTTCATGAATGGCCGTTGCTATCAGCCTGCGTCCGCTGCCGCGCTCTCCCACGACTAGGACTGGCACCGCGGAGAATGCGGAGACTCTTCGAACGAGCTCTCGCACCGCGGACATGCCCCGGCTTTCTCCCAATAGACGCTCTGCCCCCCAGAGATCGCCCGAAACTCGAGGAGGGGCGACGGCTTGCCGGCCCGCACGGATCCTCTTGATCCAGTCCAACAGAACTGGCACCGGTGCAGGCTTTTCCAAGACCTCCCCCAAGGCTCGTTGTCGCACCCATTCGGCCGCTGGCGACCTCAGACTACGAGCGTGAACCAGGATTTCTGGAATTGTCTGGCGGCTTGCTTGGGCCTCCAGCAGAGTTCTACCCCTCTCGTCGTCGAACCCGACGATCAGAGCATCGAACTGACGCTCGGACATCGCCTCGACGGCGCGCTGAACGTTCTCTGCCAAACAAACCTGGGCGACGTCGTCACTGAGAGTGCGACCAATCGCCCGAGCAAGCACCGGGTCCGTATCGACGACCAGAAGTGAAAGACCCTGCGAACCGGAAACGCCTCTTTGGTTTCCCGTTTCGCCGGACACGACCGGTCACCAATCAGGAACGCTCGATCTCCAGATTCTTTTCGATGGCCGCGAGTTCACGTCGCGCCATCGCCAGGTTGGACTTCGCTCGATCGAGGGCGACGTAGAGGAACATGGTCGTTCCAACCATCCGGATCAGGTGATACTGACCGTCGAGGGTGATGAGGATGTCTTCGATCTTGTCCTGGAGGCCCAACTTGTCTCGAATCTTCTTCTTCGCTCGAACGACCTCGGCGTTTCCGGCCGCCGCGAGCTCCAGATCGAACCCGGGGTTTCCGGCAGTCGCGAGGCAGAGCCCGCTTTCGTAGTCTACGAGCGTTGCGCCGAGCGCTCCCTCGGTGTTGTCGATGACCGTCTGTACTGAGCTCTTGATATCCATTTGCCTCTCCTATTTTCCTGGCGGGCTCTGTGCGCCCGACGAATCCGAGGGGGGCCGTTGCAAACACCTTGCCAGGTTCGAGAAAGCTCGAGACCAGTCGAAAACAGCGGCAGCTTCGACACATCGGGTCCGACACCGCCGATTTCCGCCAGGCGGCGACTCTCGGCCATTGTCGAATCCCGCCACTTGGTGGTGCCGCTCGCACGAGCGCCCCCGAGATGGGCGAGTTTGAAGCTCGGCGACTGAGCACGGTCCTTGCACCCCACGAATACATGCTACCCATACACTCTGCTGCCGCCGCTTCACCCTCTTCACCACCACCACAGCTATCAGTCCTCCGGGGCAGAACCTCTCGCGGGGTGAGGAGCGGTCGCTGGATGTACTTGGGACTCGGGTGGGGCTTCTTCGGATTGGGTGTCCTAGGAGCCGCACTCCCCCTCCTGCCCACGACCCCCTTCATGATCCTAGCGGCTTGGGCCTTCAGCCGAAGCTCCCCTCGTTTCGAGCATTGGCTCTTGAACCACAAGTGGTTCGGGCCCGCCGTCGTCCGGTTTCGACAGCATCGCGTCGTCCCGCGCAAGGCCAAGCTGATGTCGTGGAGCATGATGTCCATCACGTTCAGCTACTGCGCGATCTCAGGAAGAGTTCCGTGGTGGGGCCTCGTCGCTCAGGCCCTATTGATGGGATACGGCGCTTGGTACGTGGGCAGATTCCCGGAGAGCTCTCCGTCGTCCGGAGAGGACTGAAGTCAGCTAGGGAAGACCTCCGGGGTGACGCGCGTTCCTCAGACCTCGCGCCCGCTTCGCTTCGGCTGCCTGGACGGCGCAGGCCAAGTCGGACGGTGCTCGGAGAGCGTTCGGCGCTGGGCCACTTTTTGTATTCTCGATGTTGGTTCCGAGAGCCAAGCCTCTCGACCTTCTCGACCTTCGAGATCTTCCTCCTCCGATTCGATGACCTCGAGTAGACCTGGCTTGTTCTGGCAAAGCATCCAATGCATGGTTTTCTGATCTCCCGCGAGGAGGCTCAGCAACTTCCATTCCAACTACACCAGGACCGCAAAATACGGCAAAGTGACACCAGCACGAGTCAAGTGGAGCCTCCCCGCTAGCGAGCATCGCCTCCACTCGTCGAAACTCGACGGCGCTACTCCAAATCCGTCAGTTTCGCGGCTCGGGTCACTCGCGTCAACATTCGCCGTAACGCTTGAGGCGATCGCGCAGCGTCGTCCGAGGAATGCTCAACGCCCGCGCCGTCTTCGAGAGATTTCTGCCATTTCGATAGAAGGCTCGAATCGTGACTTGACGTTCGATCTCGTTCAATTCGAGGGGCTCCCCCGGGGCCGATCCATCGACGATACCCGGCCCGGGTTCTGCGAATCTGGTGGAGGACACTCGCGTTTGGGGAGCCCAATCATCGACGTTCGAGCCGTCTTCAGTGGCGAACGAGACGGCGTGGTAATCCGCCAACGCCCCCGGCGGAATGGACGAAGCGCCCGGTGTCGTCATCCGATCGTGTAGAACATGCTCCACCGAGCGAAGGGTGAGCTCCGAAGTCGAGGAAATCATGGCGGCTTGTTCGACCACCGCCTGTAGCTCTCGAACGTTCCCCGGCCAAAGGTGCGCTTTCAGTTTCTCCACGGCAGCGGGCGCGAGTTGTACCGGCACACCGGGATACTTCTTGGCGAATTCCGACAAGAAGTGTGTCGCGAGCAACGGAACGTCCCCGATCCGTTTACGCAGCGGAGGCAGATGTATGGCAAGACCCGCCAGGCGGAAGTAAAGGTCGGATCTCATCCCGTCCTGATCCGACGCCGACACCGAGCGGTTCGTGGCGCTCACGATTCGAGCACGGAGATCGAGCTCGACGTGCCCGCCCACCCGACGAAACTTCCTGGTCTGCAGGACACGAAGCAACTTTGGCTGGAGGGAAGCCGGCATCTCAGCGACCTCATCCAGGAAGAAGGTACCCTCGCCCACGTCTTCGAAGAGTCCTGCACGCTCTCCGGTCGACCCCGTGAATGCACCCGCGGCATGACCGAAGAGCTCGTTCTCGAAAAGCAGTTCCGGGATCGCCGCGCAGTTGACACTCACGAAATCCTCACCTGGAGCAGTGAGGTCATGAATTGCTGCCGCGACGACCTCCTTGCCCGTGCCGGTTTCCCCGACGATCAGCACTGGCACGTCGCGAAATCGAGCGAGGTTCTCGATTTGATCACGGACACGCTTCATCCCATCGGAGTCACCAATCAAGCGGCGCGTACCCAGGACACGCCGAGTCTGAACCGTCTTGAAGCGACCACTCGAGGCCGGCGCTGGCGGCCCCCAAGAGACCACCGTGTCCCGTTTGTCCATGGCTCGCAGGCCCTCTTGCAGCCGAGTGGACAGCTCCAAGCATCGCACCGGTTGTTGCAATATGTCGAACACCCCTGCTCGCATCGCCCTCACTGCGGACGTGACGTCGAGTTCCTCGGTAAGAAGAATCACCACCGTGTCTTCGGCATGTTCGAAAAACTCGGGGATAATCCTCGTCTTGTCGGTTGACGGTGAGTCGAAGGCAAGGACGACGGCGTCGAACGATCGCTGACGGAAAACTTCCAGTGCGCGTCGCTCGTCGGGGGCCGACATCACCTCGAACCCTTGTCCGCGCAGTCCGTCGGTGAGAAGCCCGCGCGAACGGTCCGAGCCGTCCATCAGCAGAACCTGACTTTTGCCCCCCATGCCACCACCCACGGTGTTCCCTTCATTCATGGTGTCGGCGTCCAGAGTACGCCTTGGAACTGCGTCTCGCGAGGCCAAAGCTCACGCAAAATCTTCCGCTCGCGAAGGGGTCAGATTGACACGGGTCGACGAGAACCGACCGCGCGTGGACGAATCATCACCCGCTGTTCGGCACGGGCTTTGCTCAGCCGTCGACCATGACGCGAGTCACGTTCGAAGGGCGGCGGTTTCCGATACTCGATGGGGAGAACGTACTCGACGCACTCATTCGCGGGGGCAGTGAAGTGGAGCACTCCTGCCGCAAGGGTACGTGTCAGGTCTGCCTCCTCAAGGTGACGGACGGGTCGCCGGGGACCACGGCCCAACGTGGACTATCTCCGGACGCGACAGCGCAGGGCTATTTCTTACCTTGCCAATGCCGCCCGGTGACGGATCTCACCGTCGTGCGGCCCAACCGATCGGATCTCTTCCAAGCGGCGCGCGTGCAAGAGAAGTCGGTCGTCGCCCCTGGCATCGCCCGAATATTGCTCGAACCCTCGAGGGCGCTTCCCGCCGCGGCCGGGAAGTTCATCTCGATCAGGTCTCCGACCGGTCTCGTTCGAAGCTATTCACTCGCCAATGTCCCAGAAGAAGACTACTTTTTCGAGATCCACGTCAAGAAGGTCAACGGCGGGGCGGTCAGCACGTGGCTCGTTGACCGCTTGGCCGAAGGGGACATCGTGGAATTGAGCGGCCCCGCCGGCAGCTGCACGTACGAGGTGGCGGATCCCGACGCCCCCCTCCTCCTGATCGGGACAGGGACCGGGATCGGCGCCATGGCGGCCATTGCTCGAGATGCCGCCCGACGCGGCCATCGTGGCTCCATCACCGTTGTTCACGGCGTGCGCGACCCCGTCCATCTCTATTGGTCGAAGGAGCTCCGCACCCTGGAGCGGAGCCTGCCGAATCTTTCGGTGGCGGAATGCGCCTCAGGCAACCGCACGCACGATGCTTACTTCGCACGGGCGGTGGACGTCGCCCTGGGGCAGCCCATCGCCACGGGCACCCACGTATTCTTGGCGGGCGCGCCAGGCCCCGTGGAGGAGGCACGCATCCGATGCCGGCGGTACGGCGTCGCGACGGAGAAAATCCACGCCGATCCCTTCGAGTCTCACCCGGCGCGCCCCAGGGACAAAGACAAGCTCAGGTCGCTGCTTCCCGATGACGAGCTGTGGGACGCCCTCGAAGGTGGAGCGAAGCTCAAGCGGATCTTCGAGGATTTCTACTCGCGGGTGTATCGGGACCCTTTCTTGGCTCCGTTCTTCCACCGTGTCACCAAACAGAGAGCCATCGACAAGCAGTACGAGTTTTCGGTCGACCTCTTCACGGGCAAGAAGAGCTACTTCGGACTTGGCCCGTACAACGCCCACCACTGGATGGTCATTTCGGACGAGTTGTTCGACTACCGCGAACGACTGCTCGAGGACTGCATCCGGCGCGAAGAAATACCCGAACACTTGATGTACCGATGGCTCGCGATCGACGAAATGTTCCGAAGAGAGATCGTAAAAGCGTCGCCCCGTGGACTCTTCGTCGATGGGCAGGAACGAGCCCCTGCGGGGTGGGAAGAAATCGTTCTCGCAATCGGCTCCCTCTGCGACGGCTGTGAGACGGAGATGCCACCCGGCACCCGGGGACGCATCAATGGACGCACGGGGCAGATGTTTTGTGGCGCGTGCGCGGCGCGACGCGTCGGCGAGACGATCCCTCCGACGATGAAGCGAACGGCGGAGCCTTCGCCTGGGCGTCCGTAGCAGTCAGTCCGAGAGCACGCCGGTGAGAGCCTGAAGAAGCGCGTCCTGGCCTATCGGTTTATGAAGAACGACGCCTCGGTACCCATCGAGAAACTTGCGATATTCCTCGCGCTCCTGCGCCGCCGTTGCGATGACGATACGTTCAGCGACCTGGGGCTGGTTCTCTCGCAGCCACTGGATGAACTGTGGACCATCGAGTTCTGGCAGGGCAAGCTCGGTGACGACAGCGTCGGCCCGCGAACCCGAAACGAGGAGCTCCCGAGCTTCCTCGCCGTCTCGAGCAACAAGCACCTTGTAGTGCTTGCTGAGCGATCGCGACGCTGCCCTGAGGACGTTCTCGTCGTCGTCCACCAGGAGCACCGATCCACGCTTGGACGACTTCTGAGAGACCTCTTCCATGGGTGTTGCGACTCCGGCCGCCGCGAGCTGCTCCTCCGATGGCAAAGGCAGAAAACAGACGAACGTTGCACCTTCGCCGTAGACCGAAGAGACCTCGAGATCTCCGCCCATATCCTGAATGATGGTCTTGGAGATCGAGAGGCCGAGTCCGGTACCGCGACCCGCAGACTTGGTGGTGAAGAACGGATCGAAGATGCGCTCGAGGGTCGCGTCCGAGATACCCGGGCCCGTATCCGAAATGCTAATCGCGATCGAATCGTCATCCATACGGGCGCTGATCCGGGCCCGATGCACCTCTCGATCCACGTCCCGCATCGCGTGCGCCGCATTTGCCAGCAGGTTCGTGATGACTTGAGCAAGACGATTCTTCTGAAGGAAGAGCTGCGGGAGGTTGTCCTCGTAGTCTTGCTCCAGAACGACGTTCGTCGCGAATTCTCTCCGCACTAGGCGAAGTGCTTGCTCGATGACGTCCTTCGGCTGAAAGAGCAGAGCTCGCTCGACGTTGTTCGTCCGTGAGAAGACGCGAAGGTCCTGAACCAGCTGCACGACATGCTCCGCCGCGAGCGAGATGTCCCCGAGCAGATCTCTCACGTCGATGGCGCGCATGGACAGCTTTTCGGTAACGAACCTCAAATCGTTTTCACCGAGCCCCTCGCCCGCTCGCAGCTTGTCGCGTAGACCCCAGATGAGATCGAGATCCGGCACCATGTGCTCACTCAAGACGTCGAACCCGAGCAACATCGTCGAGAGCGGGTTGTTGAGTTCGTGGCCCACGCCAGCGATCAGCGTTCCAAGTGCGCTCAATTTTTCCGTCTGGGCGAGTTCATGGCGATCGATTTCCGTTCTACGTCTCGCCCGAGCCCGGAGCAGCACGCGGTCCAAGAATCTCGTGATCGTCGCGTCATCCAGGTAGCCGACTGAAACAGCCTCGTCGGCGCCCGCCTGGATCGCGGTGAGTGCGTCGCTTTCCGTTTCGGTGACGACCCCAAGCGGCAGTGCTCCGACTTCGTCCCGAATGGCCTCGATGTGGTGTATCGACGCGTCCTCGCAGAGCCGCGAAATGATCGTCCCGCCGCCCGAGCTGGGGCGGGACTCGAATCGTTGGGCGAACTCGCCGAACGTCTTCTCGGAGGCGAATGCGACGACGATGTCTACGGGGGCGACCATGTGCTTGGCCCCTCTGCACTCGGAGGGAAAATCACCTCGGTGAGTGGGGACATAGAAAGTACCTTCTTGCCCAGCCTCAGTCCATCTTCAGCAACACGGCAGCGCGAGTAAAGCCTGCCCCCTGCGCATACAGAACTCCTAGGTCCGCGCCGCGGGTCTTACCATCCCGATGCGCCGCTTCCAGATTGGCGATACAACCACTCGCCCCCAGGTGCCCTCGCGTCTCGTAGACCGACGCAGCAATCCCTTCGGGGAGCCCCAGAACTCGAAGGATGCCCTTGGGAATGAAGCCCCTCGGCTCGGCGCTTGCCAAGAGACCCACTCGTTCCTTGTCGACGGCAGCCTTCGAGAGGACAGACTCTATCGATTCGGCGCCGTAAGCAACGGTATCCCTCTGCAGGGCCTTCGCTCCTTCGATGTCCAGTGATCCGACTCGAAACGCCCCCCCCGCATCCCACCAAGGGGTGTCGTTCGGGTCGGCGACCGCGGTCTCCTTCTCGCGCACCCAGGTCACCGAACGGTAGTGTTCGCCGTGAGAGATGGCAGACGTCGCGAGGATGGGCCAGCGTCCCTCTCGACTCACGATGATTGCGGTGCTCGCATCACCGAGACAAGGAGACGCCGGATGCATCAAGGGGAACGTCCTGAGCATGAGGTGCGATTGCGTGCAAAGCACGTGATTCGCTTGCCCCGAATCCACCAAAGCGGTCGCGGTGGCAATTTGCACGAGCGCAGTTGCACACGCGGCGTCCATTCCCCAGGCAAGGGTGGAAGGAATTCCGAGCCGAGCAGCGACAGCCGTCGCAGCCGGCGGGGTCGGTCGATCAGGGACGGCCGAATACGAGATCACACAATCGATTCGGTCGGCGGTCAGGCCGGCATCGGCCAATGCCGCCTCGGCAGCCCAAGTCTCGGCGTCAACAGAGCTCACTGACAGCGGCGCTATGCGACGTTCCTTTGCGCCCAAGAAGGGGTCGCCCTCCTCGGCACGCAGGAACTCTTCGGTGACACGCAGAGCAGGATCAGTGGCCGACGGGATGTCGTTGAAGGTGCGGTGGCCGGATGCTTTGGCGCGTGTCGAAAAGTCAGCCGGCCAATCCTGGTTCTTTCTGACCTCTTTGGGATACCAAGCCCCGACTCCGGAAACTGCTGCCATCAGGCGCCACACTCCAAATCTTCGTCGCTCAACATCGACATACGCTGGAGGGCCTCTACGCGCCCGCCTCCCCTCACCCGAACGTTCGGGTCGATCAGGATGTCCAAAACAACCGGTCCGCCCTGCATGCACAGCACGGCCATCAGGTTCGGCGAAATATCTCCGCCTCGTCGGATGGTCGCCGACGCGACGCCCATGGACTTGGCCCACGCGGCAAAATCCACTTCTGGTGTGTCGTACTGCTCCGCGTCGCCGAACAGCTGCTTCATCCCATGGTGCACCATGTTGTAACGAGAGTCGTTGAATACGGCGTAGATGATGGGGAGCCCGAGCTTCTTCGCGGTAAGGACTTCCATTCCCGACATCTGCATTCCACCATCTCCGCAGACACACACGATGGGGCGGCTCGGGTCGGCAATTGCGCAACCCGTCGCTCCGGCGATTGCGCTCCCCATGCTGCCAAGTCCAAGCTGAATGATGAACTCACCTGGACCTTTCGCTCGAAGGTAATGCAGGGCCGACAGCATGTGTTCCCCAATGTCCGTCATGAAACGGGCATCGGGTAGAGCCTCCTGGAGATCGTGCAGCGCCCGCCCGGGCGGAATGGGGTCGCTCACGTCGACCGCGAAGTCCGGCAGATCGTACGGGCTCTTGCTCTTCGTCTGCTTGATTAGGTGACGAACTCCCGGGTTTCGGAGCCCGGTATCGACCAACGTCTCATAGAGCTCCGCGGCAAAGAGAGTGAGATCCGCGCGGATTCCGAGCTTCGTGGGAAGGTTTCGATTGAAAACCCGACTGTCGACGTCGACATGAATCAAGATGCCGCCTTCTCGGACGAAGGGGGTCGCCCCAACCGAAACGTCGTCAAGATCCGTTCCGAGGACCAGGGCCACGTCCACTCCGCTAGCCGTATACTCACGGGCCCAGAGGGAAGCAGCCATCCCGGCATTCCGTAGCGACCGAGGGTGGTCCTCGCTCACCACGCCTTTGGCGCGTGGAGTCGTCACGAACGGCACGTCCAGGACATCCACCAGCGTTCGTATCGCGTCGGGATCTCTCAAGCACCCCCCTCCCAGTACGAGCAAAGGTCGCTCCGCCGACGCCAGCAACTCGGCAGTGCGTCGGACGGTACCGGCGCTTGGGGCAAGCGTGTTCTGCTGTGAGGCAGATGGGAATTCGGTGCCGATGGTGCTCTCAGTGGCGATATCGATCGGAAGGACAAGCAGCGATGGCCCGGATTGAAGCGGATCCAAGGCAGCCTCGAGAGCGGCGAGTGTCTGGCTGAGCGCGCTGCGCGCGTTGGTCACCCGAACCTGCCGGCGGGTCACCGACGCAAACATTTGTTCGATGTTCAAGCCCTCCGGACCGCAGTTCTGGAGCAGGCGACCGCCGTGATTTGTCCACGCGACGTCCCCGGAGACAACGAGCATCGGGACCCCCTCCACGTAGGCCGAAGCTACCCCGGTGAGGCAGTTGGTCACGCCGGGGCCGGCAGTCACGACGACGGCCGCCAGGTTCCCGGTCAATCGGTGAAATGCCGCGGCCGCAAAGGCTGCGTGACTCTCATGACGAACCTCGACCAGGTGGGCCTCGTCCGACAGTCGGATGGCTTCGAACAGAGGCGCAATGGGGCCCCCGGGGATGCCGAAGAACGTTCGGACACCGCGAGACACGAGCAACTCCACGATTTTCTGGGCAGTGGAATCGGGTGAGAGCAAAGAAGGAACCCGAGGCGGGCGGGGTAGCGCGGGTATGTCGCCCTCGGCCGGCCCTTTTCGGGTGATTTGCCGAATCCAGGTAGTGGTCTTTGCCTGTTCATTGGCCGCAGGCTCGGGGTCGACTCCTAGAGGGGGCACAACGCGGATAGCATTTTGACTAGACATACGAATTCGTCCTTTCGCGACAATGCAGTCGGACCTCGCCCTACATGTGGGTCCTCTGGAGGCGCAGTATGCGGAAATTCGTCCCGTCGTCCAGACGCCTACTGCGTCAAAACAGCTGGGGAAGCGCTACCCCTCTTTCAGTTATGAAAGAATTATGGGGCTCACAACAAGCTCACCATCGGCCAAGAGCCCGAAAAGTGGACGTTTTGGGTTTGTGAGCAAATACAAAGCTCACAGAAAAAAATGTGTATTCGCCTTGCACTTTTCCAAGAAGTTACACTGTCGGCACCCGATTTCGGGGCGCTCAGGGACAGCTAACGGCTCGGCTCCCAGCGCATCGTGACCTTCCCCTCGAACTTCGAGGTCAGCTCGAGGGACACGTCCACATCGACTCCGACGGAACGAAAGGTCCCGATGGCCGCTCCAACGATGTTGGATTCGAGCCAAAGGTACTCTTCATGCATCGACATCACGGCCTCCCCTGGGCCGATGAGTTCCAGGTCCCAGCGCCCATATGTGCAGCTCTGGCGCCTGCCTGCCATCGATTGGCGAAGCAGCTTGACGGGATCTCTCGCGAGTAGACGCAGCATCGCGCGGCCCATCAGGCTTTCCGCGAAGGCCAAGGCGTTGTTCTCGCCGATCAATCGCATCCCCTCGTGAACGTTCTCGGGCCCCGAGACCAGCGCGCCCGCCACAGCCAGACGCTCGAGAAAGTCCGCGACCGGGTACCACCTGACCGCGGAATACTGCTCCGGATACATCTCCCGAAACTCTTCTTCGAGCCCCCTCCGTCTGAGAACGGTGATGTTGTTCTTGAAGTAAAGACCCCTCAGCTTCGCGGACGCTGGCACCATCGCCTTGCGCTCCGCGAGGTCCGTATGTGCTACTAGCTCTGATACCCCCGCCTTCGCCACGTGCATGAATCTACCATCATCCCCGTCGGCTCAAAGGGCGCGTCGAGCTCGTCCAAGAAAGCCCTTCCTTGGGTGAAGCCCCGCCCCCGAGGGCCGCTCGGCCAACCCCCACAGGGCCCCGAAGAGTTTCGCGCCACCGGGCCTGTCGTAGTTCCGAGTCGCACATCCACGCGGCTCTACACACCCTCGTGCGCTAGCAAGCGGTGCGCACACGCTCACCCATAGCGTCGCTCGTGATGCGGCAGTGCCGTTCACCATTCGCTACCATTTTTCAGAATCTGGCGGACCTACACCTACTCATTTCGATGAGTTGCAACACATCGTCCTTTCACATGTGGCAGTGAAAGTTACACTAGCGCTAGGCACGATCCGGAAAACGGCGTGCGAGGTGTTTCCAGCAGAGGTCATTTTATTTTCATGCAAGCGCACACAGCGACAGGCGGTCACCGGTGAGCGCCGCCCAGCGGTCCGTCAAGGTCAAACTCATCTTGGTCATGGCGGTGACGCTCGTACTCGTCGGCGTTTCCACGTTCGCTACTGTCTGGTGGCTCTCCGACGAGGCGATTCACGAACGGCAGACCGAACTCGAGCAACAGATCAGAAACAACCTCACCAACAAAGGAACCGTCCTCTCGAAGAGCCATGCGGTCGCGCTCGGCCCTCTCGTCGCGGACAACGCCTTCGGGGACGTTCGCAAGCTCGTCGAAGAAACTGTGTCCGGAGACTCCGACATCGTCTATGGGCTCTTTCTCTCAGCGGACGACAACCCATGGGCCTACGTTTCCCCGACGCACCCGGTCAAGGACGCAGACTCCAAGGTCGACGTCAACGCCTGGAAAGAGCTAAAAATCGAAAACCCATCGAATCCCCGGCGTGAGAGCCAACTCTTCGGCCAACCCATCCTCGAGTTCTCCCAGCCGGTCGTATTCGACGACGAGACTCTGGGAACGATCCGATACGGCCTGACCGTCGCTGGTCTGACTGCTGCACTCGACCAATCGAGGGAGGGAGCGCTCCGGTCGAAACGCAAGCTTCTGAACGTTCTGGGGATGTTGGGCGCATTGATCCTCCTCGGTGGAGTTTTGCTGATGGCGCGAGCAGCGCAGGCCGTCACGAAGCCACTCAGCGAGCTGACCCAAGCGGCGAAACTCATCGCGGGTGGCGAGCGCTCCCATCGCGTGCAGATCAGCAGCCGGGACGAAATCGAGGTCCTCGCAGGCGCGTTCAACGACATGCTGGAGGAAAACGAGAAGCAATTCGTCGCCCTCGAACAAACGACGGAGCAGGCACTGCAGGCATCCCGTCTCAAGAGCGAGTTTCTCGCCAACATGAGCCATGAAATCCGCACGCCGATGAACGGTGTACTCGGTATGATCAAGCTCCTGCTCCGTCAGCCACTCGACGCCAAGGCACGCCGCTACGCCGACACGGCCCAGGCGTCGGCACATGCCCTCATGACCATCGTCAACGACATCCTCGACTTTTCGAAGATGGAAGCGGGCAAGTACACCATTCAACGAGCCGACTTCGATGCTCGCATCGTCGTCCAAGAGGTCGCCGAGCTCTTGAGCACTCGAGCCCAGGAGAACGGGGTCGAGCTCATTTACCGAATCGAACCTGACTTTCCGGGTTTGCTGGTCGGCGATCCGGACCGTTTCCGCCAGGTCCTGAACAACCTCATCGGCAACGCCGTCAAGTTCACCGACGAAGGGGAAGTCTTCATCGACGTCACCTACGAGCAACTCGAGGAACAGAAGATTCGCTGCAATATTGCCGTCATCGACTCGGGCGTCGGCATACCTCCCGAGGCCATGAACGATCTATTCGATGCCTTCTCGCAAGCAGACGGCACGATGAAGCGCAAGCATGGCGGGACTGGGCTCGGTCTGACCATCAGCCGGCGGCTGGCTAGGATGATGAATGGTGATGTCTCCGTGGAGAGCACGCTCGGAGTCGGCAGCAAGTTCACGGTCTGGTTCGAGTTCGAAACGAAGCCCCGGACGGAGTCTCGTCGCAACCTGAACTGGACGGAGGGCAAGCGCATCGCGGTCATCGAACCAAGTTCGCGTTGGACGAGGGTAATCCAAGAACACTTGGAGAAGTGGGGCATCGAGGCTGAGACGTTCAAGTCATCGACCGAGGCACTCGAGGGCCTGCATCGAGCCGAACGAGGCGGCCGTGGCTTTCATGCGATCCTCTTGGGGCTCAAGTTGAGCGACGAATCCGCGCGCAGCTTCCTAAACACCGTGAGGAGCGCGAAAGAGTTCAAGGCGCTTCCCATCATCGCTCTCACCCAGCTCGGAACGAGCGCCACGGTGAGCGAAGTCGCCGGAGAAATCTCGGCTCAGGTTCAGAAGCCTCTGCGTCTCAGCGAGCTATTCAACGCTCTTCAGGGCACCTTCGTCGGCATCAGCCCCGCCGCCGAGCCGGTACACCGCGAAGAGCGTGAAACGCGAAAAACGGAGCGCCCAGTTTTGGTAGTCGACGACAACGAAATCAACCAAATCGTCGCAGTCGAAGAACTTGAATTAGCAGGGTATCGCACCGAGGTCGCAAACGACGGGAGCGAGGCCCTCGAGAAGGTCAAGAATGGCAACTACCTCCTCGTACTGATGGACTGCCAGATGCCAGTCATGGACGGCTATACGGCAACGCGGAAAATCCGGGAGTTCGAGGCTGATCTCGGCAAACATACCCCGATCATCGCCCTCACGGCCCATGCCATGGCCGGCGAGCGTGAACGAGTACTCGGAGCGGGCATGGACGACTATCTATCCAAGCCATTCCGCCCCGAATCGCTCCGCAAGCTCATGCGCCAGCACCGCATCACCACACGCGACGGGACCGTCGTCCATCCGTCGACATCGACGAACGAGGCCCCCGCCTCCGCACCGAGTTCGGATTTCACCGCGGAGCTGACGCCTGGAACCAAGCGGTCGCCGCGCCTCATCGAGCTCTTCCTCAGGAACGGGCCGGGTCAACTCGGTGCCCTACGCAAGGCCGTCGACGCCAAGGCTGCCCCCGAGGTGCGCGCCCACGCGCACAAACTCAAGGGGAGTTGCCTCGCCATCGATGCCCCCCACATGGCCGATGCTGCGGAAAAGCTGCAGCACCTGGCCGAAGCCAAGGACCTCGGCCAGGCCGATGCGCTGACGAAGGAGCTGGAAGCGCGGCACGAGAAGGTGCAAAAAGAGCTCAAGGTCCTCGCCGAAGAACAGTCGAAAGCAGGCTGAGGTCTTCCCCGAAGAAGGGTCAGCGACGGGCGGACTCGACGACGACCCGCCTGCTCGAGGGCTAGGCGGTCGAGCTTCCTTGCCGAATGAACGCTCCCCGCGCCCACCCGCCTCGGCAGGGGGGCGCGGCTAACAGACGTCGTCAGAAGTAGAGGGGAGAGGGCGAGCTGGACACCTGCCGGTCGATGAGCCCGGGGGCGTCATCAGTGAGCTGCATCACTCGCGTCTGCGTCATGTCGACGACCGTCTGCACCGAGAGCGGTAGTTCGATTTCTCGGTCTTCGATCTTCCAGTCCTCGTCGGATAGTTCGAAGAGCAAATTCGCAATCTGAACCCCGAGCGCCGTGTGGTCGGGGACGACGGCGATGCTACCGAAGGATAGCCTCGGATTCACGAGACTGCTCACGCCCACGATAATCGGGACCTCGGATTTTCTCGCTTCCGGGATCCACCCGTCTCGGATGTTCTCGGGCTCCAGCAAGGCGTTATCGTTGAGCACCCACAGCGCATCGACCTTCTCCTTTTGGAGCAGCTCTCGGAGTGCCAGGCGAATCCTCCGTGGACCGATGTCCCCCTCGAGCGAGCGCCCCACCATGTGAACTCGTTCCATCTCGGCGAGCTCCGCCTGGGACCCTACGAAGGTCGCAAAGGCTGGCCGGTAGAGCACACCGACCTTCTCCACCGGTCGTTCCGAGAGCTGACGGAGAGTGACGAAGCTAGTGACCGCAGGCACTTCGTACGCCACTCCCGTCGTGTTGCGCAGGTCTCCAGCGAGTTGCTTGGCGAAAGACGACATGGCAACCACGGCCGGCGGCGTGTCCTCGTGTTCCGACTGCAGTTCGCGGAAGATGCGGACGGCCCGATTGCCGATCAAGACGACGCATTTGGGTTTCACAGCCTCGATGCGCATCTGCACCGACTCCGCCGATAGCCCGTTTTCGACCTGCATCGTGACGACGTCCATGTCGTCGGCCACTTCGTCCCGCATGCTCGACCACAGAGCGTGAGCACTCTCGTTGTACGGAGTCAGGACGAGCACGGGAGCTCGCTCCTTGGCCGCCGGTCGGTCGACGAACTTGGGCGCCTGGGCCGATTCGACCTCTACCGTGGGCTTCGAACACGAGACGAGCGCGCTCATCAAAAGGCCCATCGCGACTGTGCTTGTATGTCTCATGCCCACCCCTCCACGCCGAGTGCAGATTTCGCAGCGTTATTGAGCCCCTTGAGCGCGGAAACCACCGTGCTTCGCGCCCCTGAGTCTTGGATGGCGACGGAGGTGAGTCCAACCCGGCCCCCTGGGATATCGTTCACGATCAAGTTCAGCGCGGATCTCGATATCAGGGTGTGAGCGAAGCGCTTGGGAAGGACCACGCCCTTGGCTGCCTTGAACTGCAACAAAGGGAGAAGGTCGGCGTACTTTGTGACCGTCTTGATCTTCTGGTCACCGGTGCCGAGCAAACTTCCGCAGTGCTTACCCATTGATGCATGTCCCATGATCCCCAAGACCCCCACCGTTTCCCCCGCCATCGACTGAGGTGACGCCGGGCGATCGACGGTGATGAGAACATACGGTTCGGTGGTGGATCCACCGCGCTTTCCGCTGAGTTCCGGGGTGAGGCCTAGGTCGCGCAAGGTGGGTTCGGGGGCGATCACCGCCTCCGGCCTGAGCTGGGCCACGCTCCTCTCCAGATCCTTTGCGCGACCAAACACCGTGATCTCGACGCTGTCCATCGCCCCTTCGAGTTGTTTCTCGATGGTGCGAGACTTCTCGTCACTCGGAACGAAAGTGAGCGCCCGAGCTCGACCCGCCGCGAACAGAGATCCCCATCCACCTGCCGCCGCAAGCCCAAGCCCGGCCGCAGTCATCGTCAGTATGTCTCTTCGCTTCATCAGTTGAGCTCCTCGATCTTTCCGTCTGCGACCGTCCAACCTTGCGTCACGCCGCTGCGCCTGTTTCCACATTCTTGGAGCAATATCGGTCCCGTCAAACCCGAATAGTTCACGTCGATGCCGTCCTCGAGCCTCGAGAGGCCCTGTTCAATCTCGTCCCAGCCAGCGGAGACGCCTCGCGAACTCGAAGCTTGAACGATCGCTTCCTTCAGGTCCTGGTAGGAGAAGTCGTCGATGTCCTCGATGAGGCCAAATGCCACCGTCAGGAGGTTCACAGCGTCGTAGTAGAAGTAGGCGCCCTCGAGCGGCTCGTCTCCGAGCCAGCGATCGGCGAAAAACTCAGAAAATTCGTTCGATTGCTCGAAGATCTTGGGCGCGATGCCGACGGCCCCCTCGGCCTCGTCGACGTCGATGTTCTGGAGGAACAGCGGTGTTTTGAGCAAGGGTGAGAACGCCCATTGGGCGTCCCGAACGCCAAGGAAACTGGCCTCGGTGAATACCACCGCCCCCGTCTGAGCCGAAGTCGACAGAACGATTGCCTCGGGCCTGGTATCGAGCACTGCGCTGATCTCCTCCGCGTAACTCGAAGCGCCCTCGACCAGGGCCTCCTCGGCGAGCACCGTGCCGCCGAGCAGTGCTCCCCGGAACTTGTCCCTGAAAGCCATTCGGAACGCGCCGTTGTATTCGTCAGTGCCGTAGAGAATTGCCACCTCCGAGATCCCTTCGGAGGCCAAGTCATTCGCGAGGTTTTCACCCAAGGCCTGGGCCGAGGGGGCCAGCCGATACCATGGGAAATCGCAATCGAGCTCTACTTCCTCGCCGGCTCCGACCAACGGGGATACCAGCGGAACCTCCGCATCGTTGAGCTCCTCTCGGATGGCGGCCGCGATCTCCGGGCTCTCTGGTCCGATCACTGCGACGGCTCCTTCATCGACCAATTCTCGGACCGACTCGACGCTCCGGCGCTTCTCGGAATGCGTATCTCGCGCCACCACTCGGATGAGCTTCCCCTGGACTCCACCCGCGTCGTTGACTCGTTCTGCAGCCAAGAGCACCGCCCGTTCGAAATTGCTCGCAGTGGCGGCGCTCGATCCCGTGAACGGCAACAGAAGACCAATGGTGACGGCATCGTCTGGGTTGATCTCCTCCACTTCGGGCGGGCATCCCGTCAGCACCGAGGAAAGGCACGTCAGACCGACGAGAACGCTGGATTTCAGCCAGCCTCTCCGACCTTTCGTCAGCTTGTCCTGTCTCTCTGTCATGTCAGTACCGGTGCCTCAGCTCGAGGAAGATCTCCCTTGCGGCGAGCGGGTATTCGAAGCCCGAAAAACCCGGATCCGGTCCGCCCGCCCCCAAGAGGTTCTTGGCGCGCAGCGCGGCGAACGTTTCTTGATGGGGGAATATCGTCATGGCGCGTGTCCGAAGGCTTGCATTCCATAGTACGTACGGATCGAGATCGAAGCTCCCGCCGTTTTCGAGAATACTCGTATCGGTCGCGCGCCGGGGACCCACGAAAATAGCCTGAGTCGCGAGCTCGAGAGGCACGCTCTCGGGGGACGGGAGACCCACGTACGCGCCTGTTCTCGCCATCCATTCGGGGTAGGCGATCATGTCGAAACCGACGACGTCGGCTTGATATCCCTCTTGCTCTGTTTGACGGTAGGAGCGAACCAGCTCGAAGCTGCCGTACCCACCCACAGCGTCCCCGTCCCTCAAATCGATGCGGCTCTCCCACGTGAATGCATTTTGGCGAGCCGTATTTTGAGCAGCTTGGTTGATCCCTTGAGGAATGAACTCTGCCTTATCGAGGAGGAGACTGTACGACACGCCAGTCGTAGCCTGAAACACGTGGTTTGGCTTGTAGGATACTTGCCCTTCCCACGTGTGGATGAACTGCGGTTTGAGATCTTCGTTGCCCACCACGTCGCCCGGGACGAGAGGTTCGGCGAACAAAAGGTAGGGTGAAGGCGCCTTGTAAGCGCTCCCATACAGCGCCTTGAGGACGAGGCCGCGAGCCACGACCGACGTGGCCCCCAAGCGTCCACTCGTCTGGCTCCCGTAGCGGTTGTGGTAGTCGTAGCGGGCTCCCCCCGTGAGTTTGAGGAACTTGTCGATGACCTGGAGGTTGGAACTGACGTAAGCGCCGACGTTCATGAGGTCAGCTGATTCAGCGCCCTCCTCGTCGAATGAGCTGCCGTCCTCCTTGTTGATTCTCGATGCGGAAGGAAGCGTCTCGTTGTCGTAGATGACTTCGGTGCCGACGATGAGGTTGAAGCGGTCCGATGGGATGAAACGCCCCTCGATGTTCGTATCGACACCACGATACGCCATCTTGCGTTCCACGTAGAAGAGATCGCTCCCCACCTCGACACGGTCGGCCGGTAGCAGCCCACCCTGAAAATACGTGGTCTGAATCCCAAGGCCGAAGTCCCGAGTCGCTTGGTACAGCCCGTCGGCATTGATGCGAAACTGCCCGAGGCTCACGACCGAACCAACCTCGCGACCCTGGCTGTCCTCGCCCGCCGTGAGCTGCGACCAGTGAGCATAGTCGGCGCCACGTCGAACACCGGACGCGTAACCACTCACCACCAGATGATGCCCCTTTTTCTCTTCGAAGTAACCCACCCGTCCGCCGAACACCAAAGACTTCCGACGTAGGTCCTCAGCCTGGCCGTACGGGTCGTTGTATCCGGGCACACGGGGCGCAGGGGACTGTGAGGGCATCGAGAGTCCGCTCCGGTCCTTTGCTTCACCAGCCGCCGTGAGCATGACGTCGATTTTCTCACCCCAGAAACCACCCGTGACATCGAACGAGCCACCTGGATTGTCCCCCACCACGCCGCCTGTCACCCGCGCATCGACCGTTGGCACATCCACCGGTGATAGAGTGATGATGTTGACGACTCCGAGGAACGCATCCGCCCCGTACAAGGCTGATGCGGGGCCACGAATGACCTCAATCTGCTTAATCGCCGAGAGCGGAAAGAGCTCGACCCCCAGCCAATTCCCGTTCGTCGTGCGAAACGCGACGGATCGCCCGTCAATCATCACCTTGATGACGCTACTCTCGGCGCCAAGCCCCCCGGTGACACCGCGAACGGCCGCGTTGGGGGTGATGTGATCATCGATGAGGTAGAACCCCATCACGTGCTGAAGCACTTCGCCGACGGATTGGTAACCCCACCGACTGATCTCGTCGGCAGTGATGGCCGTGATGATCGCCGGAGCTTCCTCCAGGCTCTCGCTCGTTTTCGTTGCGGTCGACACGTCGATCGACAAGAGGTTCATCAGATCGATGTCTCCGACGTCTGCGGTTTCCAGTTCACGCTTGGCGGAGGTGGACTGTAGCGGCAATGGTTCGTCGTCTTCGTCTTCGTCTTCGCCCTCACCCGTATCCACGTCGGGCTCCGCGACATCACGGGGCTGACGGGGGTCAGTCTTCGACTCGCTGCCGTCACTCGTGCCCTTCTCGGGCTTCTGACCCGGTTGCTTTTCGGTTTCAGTGCCGGGCTCGGCTTCCGGCGCCTCCGGAGGAGGCGCATCCGCGTCAGGCTGAGAGTCACTCTCCCCTTCGCTGGACGCACCCTCCCGCTCCGAAGCTTCCTCCTCCGACGGGGACGTCGGCCCCCCATCTTCATCCGGGGGCTGCTGCGGTTCGGGCTCCGCCTGCTGCGCCAACGCAGCACGCCCAGTCGTCATGGCGGCGAAAGCAGCCGCCATGACGAGGAGCTGGAACCGGGGGGTTCGTTGCTTCATGAGTGAGGTACGCCTCTCATGTTAGAGGGTGTAATGATCGACCAAGTTATGGGTACAGCGCTTCCTGGAAGACAGCGATGAATTCCTCCTTCGTCAATGCACCGTTGGCAAAGTCCATGATCATCGCGTCCATGTCAGGGAACGTCGGGGCACCCATCACGACACTGGCATCCGCGAGGTCCTCAAGCGCTTGTTGACCGACCGGAGTGAGAAGCGTGGGATCTGCATCCAAGCGCACGGGAGTGGAGCCCTTGATGTTGTTGAATGCAGCCTGACCCTCGAGCGAGCCGATCGTCTCGAAGAACGCGAGCGCACCTTCTTTGTTCTCGGCGTTGGCCGGGAGAGCAAAGGTGTCGACGCCGAACAGAAATGTATCCGACGCTCCCGGCGCACCGACCGCCGTGTAGTCTAGTCCCGCCTGCCAACCGAGCTGCTGGACGTAGCCGCCCACCCAGTCACCGTGCATGAACATCGCAGCGTCTCCGTCGAAGAGGGCCTGTGAGGCCTCCTGCCAACCAAAGGACGAATCGAGGCACCGGTCGATGGAATCCCCGTTGAAGTCCATACAGTCATCGGTACCCCAAAGGTCGGCATCGATGTAGTTGTCGAGGATCACTTGCATGTGGTCGACCGCCTCGGCGAACGCTGGGTCGTCCGCTGCACCGTCGCCGCTGAAGAAGTCGCGGAACTCAGCGCCACCCATCGTACCCATGACGATGTCGAGGAACATGATGCGCACGATCCATCCCTGACCGCCCGTGGCGAGGCAGGTGATGTTCTCCGCCGCGAGGGTCTCACAGACAGTCATGAGCTCGGCGACCGAAGTCGGAGGATCCAAGTCGTGCTCCGTGAAGATCTCCTGGTTGATGAAGACCGCGTTTTCACGATGGACACCGACGGGCATCGCGTAGATGTTTCCATCTATCGTAATCGCCTCGAGCACCTCAGGAAGGAAAACGTCGTTCCAGCCGTTTTCTTCGAACAAGTCATCGAGCGGTTCGAGCGACCCGGGGAACGCGTCCAAGATCGCGGGAATGTCGTGAATGTTCTCTTGGAACACGTCGGGAGGATTGCCGGCTTCCAGGCGCTCTTCGATGGTGAGCTCTGCATCCGTGCCGCTCTCCTCGTTCGAGTTGTAGATGTCCACCCCTGGGTTGCGTTCTTCGTGGACCGCCAAGAGCGCTGCCAGCGCCTCCGCCTCCCCCGGACCGCTCCACCACGACGTCATCTCCACCGTGTCGGATCCCGTCACCTCTTCAGAAGCCGCCTCTTCGTCATCTCCGCCACAGGCAATGGCGAGAGTCGAGCAGGCGGCGATTGTAAAAAGTCCAAAATTCTTCCGAGTCGAAATCTTCACTGAACAAACCCCTTCTAGGCACGAAAGCCTGCTTCCATCCTGCGATAGTTAAAAATTCCGTCAACGGTAAGAATCGTGCCACAGGATGCGGAGCTGTCCGGAGCTGGGAGCCCCTGTAGGTTTCCGGAATGTGTCCAAAGTCCGAGGCGGTGAGCCAGCCGCAAACAGGCACTCCCGCGAGACCACCCCAGTCTCCCCATGGACAGGTGGCCGCCAAGGCGCTCGAATTGCTCGACATTTGGGGCGTCGCCTCCGCTTCGGCTCAATTGGAACAATTGACCATCTGGCCGGGTGGGTACAACGCGTGAGTTTTATGACATTCTTCTCACATTGTTCGGCGTTCGAATCGTGATGAGTCTGTTTGCACCCGCTGCCGCGGCTGCGCTAGCTCACTTTTTTTCGAGTCGGACCGCCGCGAACGGCCGCGACGCACGAGGAACCTGCTCACAGGATCGAACGCCCGAGAGCAGATAGCACGAGCTCGACGGCCGTCTTCGCGGTCTGGTTTCTCACGTCGAGCATGGGATTCACCTCGACCACATCCATTGCGGACAGACGTTGGGAGTCTGCCACCATCTCGAGCAGGAGGTGCACTTCTCGATAGGAAAGCCCTCCACGCACCGGCGTTCCAACCCCCGGAGCATCGCGAGGATCGAGCGCGTCCACGTCCAGACTCACGTGGAGGTGCTCACAATGTGATAGGTGACGCAGGGCCTCGGCCGCTACACTGCTCATGCCCCGCTCATCGACGTCTCTCATTGAGAAGGCGCTGACCCCAGACGATTTGAGCGCGCCGCGTTCGAGACCGTCCAGCTGCCGTACTCCGATGACTACGACGTCGCTCGCGGTGAGGCGAGGGCTTCCCGGCCGTCCTACCGACAAGAGGTCGGGGTGCCCTCGACCCAAAATCACGGCCAGTGGCATGCCATGAACATTCCCCGACGGCGAGGTCTCGGGCGTGTTGAAGTCTGCATGAGCATCGATCCATAGGAGACCGGTGCTACCGCGAGCCGCCGAAGCCGCCACGCTTCCAATCGCTACGGAATGATCTCCCCCCAGGACGAGGGGCACCGCGCCTCGCTCGAGGGTCGAGAAGGTCCGTTCGAATAGCTCCTGCGTGACGGCGGCGATGGCGCGCATCCTTTCGTCCTGCGGAACCGCGGCTGATGGCGGTACGACCAAGTTGCCGCGGTCGGTCACATGGTGCCCGTCACCTCTGAGCTTCTCGACGAGTCCCGCGTACCGGATGGCCGCCGGGCCCACGTCGGTCCCCCGCTCAGTTTGTCCCAAATCGAGAGGAACCCCCCACACTTCGATCTCGCGGTTCTGGGCCCGTTGGGAAGGCGAGTTGTCGTCGTTTTTCGAGGCCTTTTCTCGTATCATTGCGCGTCCTGTTGAACGAGATTGCGACGCAGGTTGATGAGAAAGTCCTGCACGTTGGTGAGAAACGCGCGAGCCTGCGCCGACCCACGGTTGGCCAGCTTGTCGGCTGAGAATTCGGTCGTGTCCACGACGACGAGTACGACGGGTCTGACGGTGCCGTCGTCGAGCACACGATACCCGGGCACTTGATTTCCGAACGCAATGGAGTGGAGCTGAGTTGCCATGGCGACGACGGTCGTCGCGCGCCTCGCGTGCTGTCGCATCTCGTCTTGCGCTCGATAGGCATCGGCGATCACCTCGGGCAAGGGACCGTCATCGCGAATCGATCCAGCCAACACGAACGGCACCTTGCGACTCAAAAGCGCTTGCATGATACCCGGCGTGTCCTCGCCCCAACTTCGGAGCGCTGCCTCGATGCTGCCCTGTCGCCGGACTTCGTTCAGAATGTCGAGATGGTGGTAATGTCCTCCCCTTACGATCCTCTGGTTGTAGACGTCTTGTCCGAGACCGGTACCAAAGTGTCCCGCCTCGAGATCGTGGGTGGCTAGGGCGTTTCCGGCCAACAGCGCATCACAATATCCTGCGCGAATGAGGGCCCCCAGGCTTTCGCGGCTGTCCCGATCGAAGGATACTGCGGGCCCAGCGACCCACACGACGTACCCGTGCTCTCGATCGTGGCGGAGAAGATCGTAGAGCGATTCGTAGCTGGCCGAAAACGCGCTCTCCCGCGTTCCGCGCGTTCGAAATGCAAACTTGTCCGACGCCTCTGCACCTTCGGGCTGGAAACCGTTGGTGTGAATGAACAGCCCGTCTTCGCCGTCCTCGGTACGTCCCACCGCGACCAAATCACCCGCCAGCAGTCGGCGCGCTTCGACGACGTCCAACGTTCCGCCCCGGTCCACGATGACCGCGTCCATCCGACTTTCACGCAGGAGTTGCCAAGTTCCGTCGGAACGCTTGACGTATTCGGGGTGGTTCGACGTTGCATGGAAGCCTCTCGGCGCAACGCCATTGGCCGGCGCGGGCTCGAAACGCGCGGGAGGTGCGCTCGAGAGCTCCGGTACGGTGAAGTCGGGTGGCCGGTACGGAGCGATGAGTTCGTGCTTGGATTCTGACTCCCCACTGCGTCTTCTTGTCTCGACCATGTCCTCTAACCCTACAGGATAGCACAAGAATCTTGTGCCACCCGTCGATCTTTGGTGAGATGGTCGATAAGAGCGAAGTATGCCCCCTTCCGCCGTCATCGAACCGAGCTACATCTGGCACAAGCGGGCTGCGCTCTTTTCGGGCGTCTTCCTCCTGCTACTTCTCGTCGGCGCCTATTTGGTGCATCCCGTAGTGCTCATTCTTGCCCCCTTCGTGCTGTACCGAGCAATTCACGCCTATCGCTACCTGCAGCCCGGTCGCGTTGGTATCGACATCTACGATGACAAGCTCGTCTGCAAACCGGCGTTCGGCAAACGTCGTGAAATCGCCCGAGAGCAGGTCGTCCGCTTCCTTGCCGTCTATCGCGGCACGACGGAAGTCGTCGTCGCGCGAACGCGTGACATCGATGTGCGGGGCACACAACAGCGTCCGCTGATGCACCCCAGCGACATCGTTCTGCCGCTTGGGTTGATGCGAAACCCTGGGCTCGTGCGAAAGCTCGAGGCCTGGCGACAAGGGACGTTCTTCTCGCAGTCTCTGATCCCCCCCAAAACGGCCCCTTGAACTTCGCCGATCGCGCCTCTTCGCCAAAGCGGCCGATCCAATTTCGAAGAAAATCAAGTCCTCGCTGACCCCACCAAGGACGGTCGGGGAACTGCTCAGGGACGTCTGCCTCCGGGCGCCCACCGCCGCCCTTCAGCGGGCCAGGATCATTTCACTCACAATAACAGCAATTTGCGAAAGGTGGAGGAAGTCTTTGACCCTACCGCTTCCCGGCGGCTATAGGCTCGGCCCTCACTGAATTGTTACGCGATGTTCGCGATTATTTTACAAATTGTGGGCGCCTTGGGCGTCTTCCTCTACGGCCTTTCCGTCATGAGCGAGGGGCTGCAGAAGGCGGCCGGTAGCCGACTGCGCGCCGTTCTTGCGGGCGCGACCCAGAACCGATTTGCGGGAACTGCGAGCGGTTTCGTCGTCACCTGTGCGGTGCAATCGTCGAGCGCCACCACGGTGATGATCGTCGCATTCTGTAGCGCCGGGCTGCTGACGCTGACCCAAAGTCTCGGCGTGATCTTCGGCGCGAACATCGGAACGACGACGACGGCTTGGCTCGTGAGTCTCCTTGGATTCAAGGTGAAGATCTCTCACTTCGCCGTTCCACTGATCGGGCTCGGCTTCTTTTCCCAGTTCATCCGACGGTGGAGTCTCCCTCACAAGGTCGGTCAGGCGCTCGTGGGATTTGGCCTGCTCTTTCTCGGGCTCGGGCTCCTCAAGGACGCCCTACCGGACGTCAAAGAGAACCCCGCCATCGTCGAGCTTCTCACCAAGCTCGAACCCGGCACATTCAGCGGGCTCCTCTTGGCCGTAGTATTCGGAGCCGTGTTGACCGCCGCAGTGCAGTCCTCCAGTGCTTCAATGGCCATCACATTGACGGCCGCGGCCAAGGGCTACATCGACTTTCCCACCGCCTGCGCAATCGCTCTCGGACAGAACATCGGCACCACCATCACGGCGGCCCTGGCTACCATCGGCGCCCCCCTCGTCGCCCGGCGAGCCGCGCTGGCCCACTTCCTGTTCAATTTTCTGGGTTCGATCTGGCCGATCCTCTTTCTCGGTCCGTTCCTGAGCGCTGTCGATGCAATCGTCCCGGGAGACCCGTTCGCGACCGATCAAAAGGCGCTCATGCTCTACATCCCGACGCACATCGCGGCCTTCCATACCGCATTCAACTGCGTCAACACCGCCATCTTCCTGACGTTTCTCCGTCCGTTCGAGAAGCTCATCATCAGGCTCCTCCCGGACAAGGGTGGCGAGGAAACCGATACGGATCTCGTCTACCTGGAGACGCCGTTTGGTTCGACGCCCGAAATCGCAATCGAGGCGGCCGCCCGTGAGGTCGATCGGATGGCCGCGGTCGTCCAAGAGATTGTCGCTGACGTCCAGGCGGTCATCGCAAAGAAGGCGCCCATCGAGCCCGATGAAATCGCGAAAATCTTCAAAGCCGAAGACCTGACCGATCGTCTCGAGCACAAGATCACCGAGTACCTCGCGGCACTCGTCCATGGCCATCTCTCCACGGCGGCAAGCCACGAAGCCCTGTCGCTGCTGAGCATGATCAACGATCTGGAACGCATCGGGGACCACGGCGAGAAGATGGCGAACTTGTTCAAGCGAGCGTCAGAGGGCGGTACGCAGTTCAGCGACTCGGCCTACGAAGACCTCGCAACGATGGCCGAGCGCACCGCGGACGTGCTTGCGAAGATGCGCGTGCTCATCCTGCACCGAGACGACAAGGCGCTCGCCCCCGCCCTGGAACGGGAGCGCGCCTTGGACGCACTCAGGGACCGTTTTCGCACCAGTCACTTGGACCGATTGAAGAACCAAGAATGCGATCCGCTTGCGGGTCTCATCTACTCGGATCTCATCAACAGCTTCGAGAAAATGGGCGATCACGCCTTCAACGTCGTCCAAGCCACGCTCGGACACAAGGTGCCGATCCCGCGGGAGCAAGCGCGCGCGGGCGCGATCTGAACGTCAGTCGGAGCATAGCAGGGCGCCTTCTTGGTCTGGTAATGCAGGACCAGAGGCACCGTTCCGTGTGATTTGCCGATGCGCCAGCCGCCTTCTGTTGTCCGTGAATAGTTTCACCCCGGCGAGAGCCCAGCGGATCCTACGCAGCGGCATGTTGGTGATTTCGGCGCTACCATGTGGACAGATCCGCGCCCCTCGGACAGTGTAGGAAGAAGTGTCACGGGCCATACATTTTTCCATGCTCGCCCTTTTGCTTGGCTTGGTGTCCTGTGGCGAGACCTACTTCCAGGCCGGGATCCTCCTCGAGTCCGACGCTACGCCTGGTGACGGGGATGGCGACGGCGACGGCGATGAAGGGGATGGTGACGGCGGAGACGGGGATGGGAGCGCCGGAACAGGCGGTCTAGGCGGCGAATCGGGCGAAAACCCGCCCCCGGGCAGCCTCGGACTCGATCCGATCTCGGCCGATCCATTCGACTACCTCGATTGCGTTCCCCCACCCACCCCGGACGGTCCTCCTCCCCCGGGGGGAAGCATCGTCAGCGCGGATACCATCATTACGTACCCGATCATGGGCGGGTTCGTCGGCCATTTCCAAGACGTTTCAGTCGATGGGCAGCCTTTCGACACCGCCACGCGTGTGGAGATCGTCGGAACTCCTCCCGACCCCTGGTCGGCCCAAATGGTGAGGAGCTCACAAGCAGAAATCCAGTCGGGGCAGTCCCTGCTCGCCGACGTGTGGGCGCGTTGTGAAACCCCGAGTCCCGGGAGCGACATCTGCCAGGCCCTTCTCATCGTGGAAGACGCCATTACCTTCGACAAGGCGATCCAGTTTCCGCTTCACGTCGGAGACGAATGGCAGCATTTCTTCATCCCTCTTCAGGCGCCCCAGGATTACCCAGTTGGGGTCGGTCACACGACACTCTTTCTCGGATACGCCAACCAAACGATCGATATCGGCCCCGTGACACTGAGAAACTACGGGTCGCGGAGCGTGTCCGACCTTCCGAAGACGCCTCTCACCTATCGGGGGATGCATCCGGACGCGAGCTGGCGGAAGGCAGCGAGCGACCGAATCGATTCGGTGCGGCGCGGGAACATCGACCTGTTGGTGACTGACTCCGGCGGCAACCCAATCGAAGACGCAGAAATCCGCGTCCGGATGACGAAGCACGAGTTTCTGTTCGGTTCCGCGGTCTCGAGCGAGCTTACGGTTCAGAACGAAGAGCCTCAACATACCGAGAGGTACCGCGAGGAGGCCATGCGCCTGTTCAACATCGCGACTCCTTTCAACGCACTGAGATGGCAGCCTTGGGCCGGTGACTGGGGAACCGCTTGGTCGAAGGAGCGGGGCGCGCGGATGGTGGATTGGTTCGAGGATGCGGGGCTCGCCCTGCGGGGCTTCGTCCTCGTCCAGCCATCCTGGTCACAGCTGCCCGGGTTCATGGAGGCTCAGCAGGATGACCCCGCAGCTCTCGCGCAGGCCGTGCTCGGCCGAATCGACGAAGCGATGGAGCTCACCCGGGGGCGCGCGCTGCATTGGGATGTCGTGAGCAACCCGCATACGGACCGGGACCTGCTCGAAATCCTTGGCGAAGAGGTGATCGTCGAATGGTTCGAACGCGCCCGCGCGGCGGACCCGGGCGCGAAACTGTTCTTGACGGATTATGGCATCCTTTCGGACGGCCCCGCTCGCAACGGTCATCACGAAACTCTGGAGCGTCTTGTGGAACTGTTGGCGGATGCTCCCCTCGATGGACTGGGGTTCAACGGATACTTCGGGCACACTCTCACCGGCCCCGAAGACCTCTACGTGCATCTCGACAGGTTCGGTTTGGAGCTCGGCAAAGAGATCGCCATCACCCAGTACGCAGTCGAGGTTGAAGGCGAACAGCTCGCCGCCTGCTTCACCCACGATTTCATGACCGCCGTGTTCAGTCATCCGAGCGTCAGTACCTTCGTCACCTGGGGATTCTGGGGGGATGAAGACCTCATCTTCGACTACAACTGGTCCCCCTGGCTGACGGGACGAGTCTACGAGGATCTGGTGTTGCAACGCTGGTGGACCGATCAAACGGTCACCACCGCCGAAAATGGTACGGCCCGGGTGCGCGGATTCTTCGGTGACTACGAGGTGACCGCGACGTTCGAGGGCGAGACAGAAACGGTGAACTTGTCCCACACCGGCGGCACACCGACTTCGGTCACCATCGAGTTCTCGAACTGAATCAGCACTTGCGCGGGCGCCCCTTGGTATCCGGCGCAGAAGTCGATACCCAAGAAGCCGATGATGCGACCTATCGGAGCTCCCCTCGGCACGGCTGTTTTCCTCATGACGAGCGTGGTTTGGGGACACGGACTGGGTCCGGATCGCGCCGTGGTGCGACTTTCGGGGGACACCGTCCACCTCGTCGCCACCCCTTCGATTCGGACGCTACCCTTCCTGGATCGCAATCGCGACGGGAACGTCTCCGGCGAGGAACTCAGGCAGTTTCAGAATGCAGTCCTACATCGGTACGGGCCTCAGTTCTTCTCCGTGACTCCTCTATTCGACGACGATCGGGCGAGCGGCGCTACCGCGCAGAGGGACTTCTTCCAGAACGTTCGGCTTCCCCATCGGCACGGAGACTCTCCCGTGAGATACGTTCGAGTAGAGCGACGATACAAGCTCGAGGGTGCTGACAGCGAACGAGTGCGGGTAAAGTGGACAGGAGCCCACAGAACGGTACCTACGAGCGTCACGGTGCTTCGGACGAGCGCAGGCAAGACTCCACGACAACAAAGGCCGATGTCTGCGCCTCAAACCACGAGTTTGCTGAGGTCTTCGCCCAGTCACGTCTTCGACTTTCGTCAGACCGAGCGACTCCCTCGAAATGGAGCGAGCATGGTCGACTCGCCAAGACCCTCGGCCGGCTTGCCCGAGGGCATGCGTCAATTCGGCCTCGTGGTGGCGGGGCTGCTGATGGCGCTCGGGGTCGCTCACTGGAGAAAGCCCTGAGCGGCACGCTAGCGCCGGCGCTTCTTGGGCCTCTTGCCACTCTTGGGCCGCGCAGGACGGTTGAGGGTCTTCTCAGGCCTGCGAGAGGTCTTCCTCAGTCGTTCGGAATAGAGCAGCGTCACCATCGCCCCCACGACCAACGTCACCACGAATACGAAGAAGTAGGTCACCCATGGAGGGTGAACCACAGGGACCCAGCAGGTTCAAGCCCCCGCGAATGGACGGCGCTTACCACCCCAGTTCATCGGTAACGACAGCGGAAAGCTCCGCAGCCATGGCTTCGTGGGTGGTGATACTGGGGTGCCAGTCGCACCCAGGGCTTGGGTTGCCCGTTTGCATCGCGTGATAGGCGATCTCGTCGTCGTCCATCTGCGCGATTGCTCCTTCGATGGCGCCAGCCGCCGTCGCGAGATCCGATCCGGTCAGCAACGGCCCGAGGGTGCAGAGAATGAACGCTCCGGGGTAGCGCGCACGGAGAGTCTCGAGGAGCGAGAGATATCCCGCCTCGAAGTCTTCGGGAGTCGGATCGTTGTCGGTGCTGAAGTCGTTGGTGCCGAGGTTGATGATCACCAAGTCGGCCTCTCCGAGAAGCGAATAGTCCCAGGAACTCGACGGAGCAGCTGGGAGAACGCGGTCGACCATCTCCGGAAGGGTGGTGCCCATGTCGCCCCCATAATTGCTCACGACGCCTTTACCCGACCAAGCAACCGTCGAGAGCTCGGCCTCGAAGCCGCGCGCCAGGATGGCGCCGTAGGTCATGTAGTGGTTTTCCGTATCGATGGAGAACGAACAGCTCGTGTCCTCTCCCTCGTTGCCGTACCCGCAGGTGATGGAGTCCCCGAAGATTTCGATGAAACGCTCTGGGCGCGGAGGTGGATCGAGGAGCTCACCGCCGATCGCCTCGACGCTCCAGAGATTCGTCGTTCCGAAGCTCGCCTCGCTTCTGCGGTACACCTCGACGATGTGCTCACCGTCGTCGAGCCCCGAGACGACCTCGTAGGTGTGTTGTCCCGCCATCGTCACGAGCTTGTCCCGAACCTCGCCGTCGACGACCACGGTGTACTCGACGCCACTCCCACTTTGGGAAAACGAGAGTCCCGTGCCCTCGAATCGAGCCACGAATCCCGTTCCCGACCAGGCCGTCTGGGTCGCGCCCTCCGGGCATCCCGAGTGCCGGCCGACAATCCTCACGCCGAGGTTGACCGAGGTGGGGCAGTCCGGCTCCGGATGGCCGAGCTCTCCGCCCGTTCCTTGATCTCCGTCACCCGCCGTCTCGCCGCCGCTCCCCTGAGGCGCTTGTCCCCCAGCTCCGCCCCCAGCGGAGGGTTCATCGCCGCTAGAGTCGTCGGATCCCTCACCGCACGCCGTGAAAGCGACAAAAGGCATGGCCAGGGCAAGGAGCGTCGTGAAAAGAGCGAGGCGAGAACGATTGGTTTTCATGGTGTCGAGAGCGGGCTTTGCGCCGAGCGGCATCAAAGAAGAACCTTTGGGCCAAGTAAAGCGTTTTTGTACGGCAATTCGCGAAGTTTCGAGGCGCGATGCGGGGCCCCCGACATCCGTGAGTCTTGCGCCGCTCGGTCCCGGGGGAAAGTCCCGAGAGGGCTCACCCGAGCCCGGCGGGCGAGAAATAAGTTGCATGCTTCTGTCAGAAGCGGTGACAACAGAAGCTAGCACGATGGCGCCTCTGAACTCCCAACTTCGCACGGTGGGGGGATCTCCGGCTATTTCTCGGACTTCGTCCGAGAAGGAGGCGGAACTTTCTCCTCAGCTCAAACAAAAGGCAGAGGAGGTCGCCGACAACCTCCTGAGTCGGCTCCGCCCCCATGTCTACCAAGCAGCGCTCTTTGCTCTCGACCGCCAACGGGACGAATCGAGCGCGAAGATCTGGCTCGAACGGCGCGTTTTCCGCCCCATGCAGCTCTTGGTCGAACAAGCCACCAAGGTCAAAAAGTCCCCCGTCGTCCCCCCCTCTCGCAAGCCATCCAAGTCCGCGGACGCGACGGGGACTTGGCACAAGGCCTCCCGAACCGACTCCGCGCCCCCACCACCCACGAAGGAGCGGGACGAACGGGACGACGCAGGTCGAGCGCTCCGCCGTGCCCTCGAGAAGCCGGATCGCGCCTCCATTCCGGCGCGCCCTCCAAGCTCATCGCGACGCCCAGTTCCCCCGCCGCCTAGCGTGACACAATCGGCGCCAGCGCCCGGACCGGAGCTCTCCACTCCGCATGCCCCCGATGGCGACGCTGGAGAGCCGGACAGCTCGGCTCAGCAGTCGCTCCTCGAGTCCCTGCGACACAAGCTCGCCGCGCTGCGCTACCTCGATACTCCAGAAGAACAGGCGGGTCTCCTCGTCGAGCTCCTCGCCCGGATTGCACCGTGTTCGTGTATCTTGATTCATACCGTGAATCAAAAGAACCAAGAGGCGCTCGCTGTCGGCGTCCACGGAGAACGAGCCGCCGCGCTCTTGGGCTTCATCACCGAAGCAGAAGACCAATTGCTCACCCAACTCCGTCGAACGCGACGCCCGGTGAAGATCCTCTCGCCTGCTCACGACGACCGCTGTCGAAAGGGCCGCTGGGCAGTCTTCTCACCCACGAAGTATCTCGTGGCCCTCCCCATCGTTCACGAGCACAAGCTCCTCGGTGTCTTCGAGCTCGCCGACCCCAGCGAAACGAGCCGTCTTGGTCCAAGCCAACTCGAAGCGCTCGATGCCGTCGCGAAGGCCTGGGCCGCGCGGCTCGGAAAAGGAGCGTGAAGCGCCTTTGCACGAGTGAGCTACACTCGTCTCGTGACATCTTCGTCCGTCTGGGCCCTCGCCCTTTTTCCACTCGCCGTCGCCGCCTGCGGGCAAGATCAAAGGGGAGGTTCGACCGCATCCGCTGAGGCCGGCGGTAGCGCCGCCCAGGGCGGCGCGCCATCGGTTCCCGCCCCGCCCGCCATGCTTTTCGAGAACGTGACGATGCCGGACGGATCGACAGAGTCGCTCGTCGTCTCGGAGGGTACCGTCCACTCCTACACCGATTCTTCCGCTGCACCGGAGACCATCATCGCAGCCGAGGGGCTATTCGTCTCTCCGGGCTACGTCGACAGTCACGTTCACCTGACGTACTTCCCCGCAGCAGAAGGGCTCGCAAGCTCTGGGATCTTGGCGGCGGTCGACCTCGCTGCCCCGCTCCAGTCGCTCGAGGATCCCCCGACCACGCTTCATCTACTCCCGTCTGGTCCGATGGTGACCTCGGTGGGCGGGTACCCGACGCAAAGCTGGGGTCGCAACGGCTATGGGCTGGAAGTCGCTTCGATCGACGAGGCACGAGCAGCGGTGGCAAACCTGGTCCTGGCTGGAGCGCGAGTCATCAAGGTGCCGCTCGATGGAGACTCATCGCTCACCGACGACCAGGTTCGAGCCGTCACCGAAGCAGCGCACGCTGCTGGGCTCAAGGTGGCAGCCCACGCACTCACTCTCCTGGGTGTGGAGCGCATGGTCGCCCTCGGTTGTGATCTTCTCGCGCACACTCCAACGGAACAACTCACGAGCGACATCGTAGCATCCCTCGAAGGTCGCGCGGTGGTGTCCACCCTTCGCGCCTTCGGGGCCTCCGAAACGACCCGCGACAATCTGAGCCTCCTCCACGGAGCGGGCATGACCGTGCTGTACGGCACCGACTTCGGCAACACCCGGCTGGTCGCCATCGACGTTCAGGAGCTCGCGCTCCTCGAAGAAATCGGACTGTCACGCGGCGAGGCGATTGCCTCTGCAACGCGCGTGCCCGCTGAGTACTGGGGCATCGATGAAGGTACCTTCGAACTCGGGGGAGACGCCAGCTTTCTCCTTCTCTCGGGAGACCCGCGCCAAGATCTGTCCGTGCTCTCCAGCCCGGTCTACACCGTGTATCGAGGAAGCGTTCTCCGCAGCCCGAGCGACTGACTCTGACCGACGGGGCTCGATGTGGTGATCCGGATCACGCGGCTCGGGGCACGACGCCGAACTTCTCTCGAACGACCTGCGCTCGAAAGTCGAAGATCGTCTCCAGCTGTCGACGCACGAAGAGTGAATGCGCTACCGCCCCGAGCGGCCCCAGCGGCAACTCGTAGGTCACCTCGTCACCGATTTCAGTGCCGCGGTCCACGCGACGGAAGGTGTGGAGGTGGTGCCAGTATTTGTAGGGGCCCTCGAGCTGCAAGTCGACGAACTCGACCTGGGGGACGTAGCGGTCGATTTTCGTCCGCCACAACATCGGCACCCCATGCAGGCGAATGGTGTAGTCGATGAGGGCGCCCTCCCTCATCTCGAGGGGCCCCTCGGTCCTGATCTGAAAGTTCAGAAAAGGGGGCGTGATTTCGCCGAGATTCTTCGGTTCTTCGAAGAATCGAGCAACCTCGGAAAGCGGCGCGGGCACGAGCTGGACTCGTTTCAGAAGGTGTCGGGTGGTCATGACCCGACCAAAAAATGCACAGGGCTGGATATTCCTGATGTCCGCTATTTTGTTCAGAACTCGCCAGGTGCCCGAAGCGCGGCGTGGCGATGGTGCGGATCGTGATAGAACGAGCCGGTGCCCGCTGTCTGCCCCGTTGCTCGAACCTGTGGCGCCTGCCCTCAAATCGAATGCGACCTCGACGACGGGCGGAAAGCTAAACAAGCTCAGCTAGAGCGGCTTCTCGGGGATGTGGGGCTCGATTTTCCCGTCGTCTTCCACCCGGCCCGAAGCGAGCTCGCCTACCGAGCTCGTGTTCGCCTTCGCATCGACGACACGGGAAAGCTCGGGTTCTTCAATCCTGGAAAGTCCGCCCAATGTGCCGTCCTCAGGCGCGATCTGCTGGAGGTTCTGACGAGCCTGCGGGCGACCTCCCAGGAGCATCCGGATGTGTTTCTTCCCTTCTCGAGTGCCGAACTCCGAGCCCCCGATCTCGATGGGCACCCTGGCCTCCTTCTGACTCCCAGGAACGCGGCCTTTTTCCAGACGCACGCAGCGACATGGAAGCAGCTCGCTCTGTCGCGTCTCCCCTCTTGTCTCCTCATCGATTTTCGTCCACCGGCCCCCTCCCGCGATCTCTCCGCCGGAGGTTCGGGCCGACCCCCAGTCTTGCAACGGCTCGCCATCACCAAGGAAGTCTTCACTCTCGCCCCATTGTTCGGGTTCGTACAAATCAATCGCACCATCAACGAGGCACTCGTGAATCGAGTCGTCTCGGAAGCTCACCGAGCGGGGACCACTCGTGCCTTGGACTTGTACTGTGGAAGCGGCAACTTCGCGCTCCCGTTGGCGACGTCTGGCCTCGCCGTGCACGGAATCGAAACGGTGCGGGCGAGTATCTGGGGAGCTCGAGAGGCCGCTCGCCAGCAGCGGCTCGAGGCGCAGTTTCACGAAGGGGACGCGGAGACCTGGGGAGCTCTTGCCTCGAGCTACGACCCAGATTTGTTGATTTGCGATCCGCCACGCGCTGGCCTCAAGACGACTCTCGACTGGATCATGGAATTGGGTCCTCGACATCTGATCCTGTGCTCGTGTAGTCCGGCATCGCTTGCGCCAGACCTGGCGACAGTCGTGAGCAAGGGCTACCACCTTCGTAGCGTGGAGCTCTTCGACATGTTCGCATACACCGATCATGTCGAGGTCTTCGTCAGCATGGGGCGCGACCCAAGCTAGGCGCCTTGACCCCCAAAAACACGACGTTTTCTGGAAATCGCCCCCAACGACTGGTGCGCCCCCCTTTCCCAGGGCAAATTAGGCGCATGAGGTGGGAAGCGCTCGCCGCGAAGGCCTTCATGATCGGATTCGTCTACGCGTCGGCTGCGGCAAGCTCGCCCCCGAGGCCACAGGAGCGCCCCACCCCGCTCGCCGAGGGCGGCAAGAAGGTGATGTGCAGTTATCTTTCGTACGGAGCGAGACATTACGTTTGCGGCGAGCCACCCATCGCCGACGTGAAGAAGAAGTGCGAAGAAAAGGGCTCGAAGGAGCACGGTGAGAAAATCACCTGCGCGTGCACCGATGACCCGAGCTACATCAGAGATACCTGCGGCTGAATCGGCTCAGTGGGCGCCACGCGGCGGCCGGTTGCCCGGCTCATAAAGCGAACTCATGAACTCGGTGGCCTCTTCGACCACGTCCGGAGGGATCTGATGGCGACCATCGAATCGCACGAACTTTACTGGGTATTGCGCGTTTTCGAGCCGCTCCTTGAGCCTTTCCCCGCCCGAGAACGGAAGGATACGGTCCTCGGTTCCATGCGAGAGAAAGATCGGAACCTTACGCGAGTCCGGGCCCGGTGGCGCAGGAAGATAGTCGGCAGGGGAAAGCACCAGAGCACCGACGAGCTGGGCGGGGGCCTCGGCAAGTAAGTTCGCCGTCAGCATAGCCCCCTGAGAAAACCCGCCCACGACCAGCTTCACGTCGCGCCCGCGCGCGGCACAAGACTCCATCACCGCTCGCGCGTACGACAGCCCCTCGTCGAAGTTCGACCGATCTCTGGCAAACCAGGCTCTCCCCCCGGACGTCAGGGCGAAGGGCGCCTCGGGAAGGACGTATGTGGCGGGGATCTTCTCGTCGAGGCGAGCCGCGAGCGGGACGAGATCGTCTCCGCGAGCTCCGTATCCGTGAAAGAGCACCACGAGATGCTTCGTGCTGCCGAGGGGCTCACCTACGGAGCGCACTCGCAAGCCCGCGAAAGGCGCCCCCTTGTCTTCGACGGCGGGATCCAGAGAAAGCTCCGGGGTCGGCTCCTCTTCCTCACCCTTTTCGTGCACGTCCATCGGGGGCTCTCGTTTCGAAGTCTCTTGCTCCGAAACCACCTCGGCAGCCTTTCGCTCACAGGCGCCGAGAAAGGCAACAACGAGCGAGAGGGTCGCGACTTTCGTTTTGAAGCCCAGCGGGCCTCCACCAAACGTCATGCGGGTAGGTAGCGCGTCCGGGCGCAACACGAAACCCCTCGCCCGTCGTCAATATATTGTCGCATGGCTGACAGCACGAGCATCTGGGCCTCTCGACGGGCCCGGGTGTGACGATCTCCGCCCGACTAGCGCCCCCCTACCCCGACATCACTGGTTCAAGAACGCCTGCTTGTCCTCGTTCATGGCCGCTACGATGCGCACGTGGTTGATGAGGCTCCATTCGCTCTGATATTCCGACGACTGGTTCAGCCCATAAGGCCAGAAGTGTTGGCTGTCGCAGGTGATGTACGTGCGCTGCGAGTACATGTCGGGATCCCGCTCGCTCGCCGGCAGCGCGTTCATGAGCGTGTCGACGGCCGTACCGACCCAGCGACCATCCGAAATGAGCTCAGACCAGGGATAATACCCAACACCGAGGGTGTGAGCGACCTCGTGCATCGCGGTGGCGAGCTGCATGTAGGCGGTGTTGCTGCCAAAGCTGAGCCATCCGTCGACGTTCGCTTGCGCGGTGGGAACGCCGGAGTTGTAGTCGACGGTGATCTGCTTTTCCAAGTCCGCGTAGCAATTGTAATAATACACGGCCTCGTCCATGGCCTCCGTGATGAGGTCGCGCGCATCTTGGGGCCAGGTTTCGGGAGAGTTCAAAGTGTAGGTGACGTTTCCCGAAAACTCGCAACCGTCGTCCGGCTCCCCTCCGCCGCTGCCGCCGGGGTCACCTCCTGTTCCGACGCCTCCCCCGCTCCCCAGCTCGCCGCCCGAACCCGGGTCGCCACCGGTACTTGGCTCTCCTCCCGAGCCAAGGGACACGAATCCTCCGGAAGCCGAACCGCCTCCGGCAGAAGTCGAGGCGCCTCCAGATGCGGCGCCGCCGGATGCGCTCGAGTCACCTCCCGACGCCTCCCAGGGAACCCCTCCACCGGTTCCGGGATCCATTCCTCCGGTGGACATCCCCGGTTCCTCCTGGGGCGGCGGCCCCTCTTCACCCGTCGAGCTGCACGCAGCGAGGGTCGTGAGGCCGATGCACCCGAGTTTTCGTATCCAATGCGGCCCACCGACAAAAGTCACGCAAAGCACCCTAGCGGGCGCAGCGGACGAGCCAAGCCCTTCCAGCTGAAAATAGCTCGTTCGAGCGACCATCGGCGAGCCGGGCTGAAACTCGCCAGGCTGGCTGCACGCGCGGGGGAGATATCGTCTCCTGCGGCCGTAGCGCCCCTTGCCGCCGGATGACTCGAGCGGCTACTCTGCGCTGATTTTTCTTCCTTGGGGGACGAGATGACGACACGTACACAACGAAGGACCCGCCGCGGGCTGGTCGGCACAATGCTTCTTCTTTTCTGCACCCATTGTTCGGGTCAGGTCAAGGACGGGGGCGGTGAGGGAGACGGGGACGGAGACGTTCCGTCTCAGGGTGATGGCGGTGGCGACACCCACGGCGATGGCGACGGTGATGGCGATGGATCCGGAGGCGCCCAGGACATGCCGGGAGCCGGCGGACAGCCGATGATCGTACTAGGGACCGGCGGCCATCTCGTCGCGGACGACTCACCCGTCGGGCAGGTCGACATGCTCTTCGTCGTCGACAATTCGATCTCGATGGCCGACAAGCAGGAAATGCTCCGCCAGGCGGTGCCCGAGATGGTCCGTCAGCTCGTCGATCCGCCCTGTGTCGACGAGACGGGGACCGAGGTTCCCAAAGACGCAGGTGCCTGCCCGGAAGGCTCAGAACGACAGTACGCACCTCTCGAAGACATCCACGTGGGAGTGATCAGCTCTTCCCTGGGTGGGCACGGGGCCAGGACCTGCGCACGGAACGATCCGGACTACAACAACGACGATCAAGGGCGGCTCATTCCGAGCGTGCGCCCCAGCGTTCCGTCGGGCCCCGACGGATTCCTCTCTTGGAATGGCGGTGATCAGACGGTCGCGGATCAGCTCGTCGAGGACTTCAGCGCTCAGATCGCGGCGGTAGGCGAAAACGGGTGTGGTTTCGAGGCACCTCTCGAGGCCTGGTACCGCTTCTTGGTCGATCCCCAGCCACCCCAGCAGATCGTCCTGGACGGAAACAATCGGGCCGTCATGGCCACGGACCCGGAGGGCAACCCCCTGGTGGACGAGGTCGTCCTCGCTCAACGTGCGGCGTTCCTGAGGCCGGAGAGTCTCGTCAGCATCGTCATTCTCACGGACGAGAACGACTGCTCGATGATGGATGGAGGCGCGTACTACAACAACGCTAGCTTTGGATACATCGTCGCCGAGTCGACCTTCAACATGCCGATTGCCACCGAGGAATGCGACGAGAATCCGAACGACGCTTGTTGTCTATCGTGTTTGCAAGCGGGCTTTCCACCCGCCGGCTGTGAAGCAGCCGTGCAGGTTTGTTCGACGAACGAGACACTGCCAAAAGATCAGGATCGGGCGAACGTGCGCTGCTTCGAGAACAAGCGTCGCTTCGGAGTGGACTTGCTCTACCCGACGGATCGTTACGTCAAGGCTTTGCGCGACCGGGAAATCATCGACGCGCGCAGCGGAGAGCCCGCGTACAATCCGCTGCTGACGGGCGTTGGAGAGCACGTTGGGACCATCCGTCCGCACGGCCGGGTGTACTTCACGGGCATCGTCGGCGTGCCGTGGCAGGACCTCGTCACACCCGCGAGCCTCGATGACCCCGAAGTCTTCGAATACTTGAACGCTGCTCAGCTCGCTCAAGAGTTCGACTATGAAGGTCAGACCGTCAATCGCTGGGACGTGATGCTCGGACGCCGGGGGCTTGCCGTGTCCAGCAAGACTTGCCAGGACGCCCCAACCACCGAGGGATGCGGTCAGGCACCCGTACCTCCGCTCGATCCTTTCATGATCGAGTCGATTGAGGAGAGACCCGAAGGAGCGGTCAATCCGATCTCGGGGGACGCCATCGTGCCCTCGAGCAGCACGAACCCGCTGGCAAACAACATCAACGGACACGAGGTCGATCATCTGGTGGTGGACTCGGCCTACACCGACGGCCTTCCGGCTCGGGACGACCTGCAGTACGCGTGCATCTATCAGATGCAGACTCCTCGGATCGACTGCAACGCAGGCGACCTTTCGTGCGAATGCGGTGGCGAACCATCGCGCAACCGCCCCCTCTGCCAGCCCCCAGAAGGCGGACCCGCTTCCACGAGCCAATACTTCGCCCGGGCGTATCCGGGTGTCCGCATCTTGGAAGTGCTGCGTGACTACGGCGAAAACTCAATCGTCGGCTCGATCTGTCCCAAAGTGCCCGAAGACGGCTACACGCCCACGGTCACGACCATCATCAAGCGCATGAAGGAGCGATTCCCCGTCGTGCGCTGATGAGATCCCACCAGTGCGGGAGGCGCACCGGGGCGCCCACTGTGATGCTGCGGCCCCCGTGGCTGGGCCGGCGCCCCGAAGAAGGAGACCAGCCCACTCTCAGACGAGCGCTCAGCCTCCTAGAGTGGTCACCACGGCGTCGATGAGCCCCTGGCTCCCCGTTTCGACGACGACGCCGTCCGGCACGCCCGTCCCATACCACTCGACGCGCCAGTAGAGGGTTTCTCCGGGTTGGAGCAAGACGGCGGGTCCTTGTTGCTCCACCTCCATGTAATCCCCCGAGACGTCTGCGTAGATCTCGATTTCCGCTTCACCCATGGCAAAGGAGCTCGGCTCGATGTCCGGGAAGGACTTGATGACGACGGCGCCCCCCGCACCCGCTTCGCCGAGCGCCCAGGCGAGCCAGCCGTTCTTTCCGTCGGCGAAGATCTTGGGCACTCCCTGAAGGTCCGCCGCCTCGTATTCGTACCATCCGTGGCCCAAGGCAGACTCGGGAGTGAGGGTAGATTTTTCGAGCAGACCGCCCGGCCCCTCCGGATAAAACGTGACGCCGCTCCCCACGCGGCTGATCTCCCAGGCAGCATAGGTGAGCGGTGAAGCATTCGTGTTTTCGATGGTATAGGTGACTGAGAAACCGAAAGCGCCGGCGTCACTTTCAGCGGGGGCGAACGTCTTGGTCACGATGGCGCCCATGAAGTTGTTGTTCTCGCTTGTGAGAACGAGTCTCTGCTCGCCCTCGCTCACCGAGTACGGTTCGGGATCGATTTCGGCGATACTCGTGGCGGGCGGCCAGCTCCAGATCTGCGGACTCGGCCAGAACGTCGAGCCATACTCCGCCGCCTCGCCCTCTTGGACGAGGGTCTCGGTTCCGGAGACGGAAAACCCAATGATCCGCCCACCGACCATCGGGTCGATGCGCATCGTGACGTCGCCGTGTTCCAAGACGTACTCGCCGTCGGTCTCCGTCATCGAAAAGGCGTCACTCATGTAGGTGTCCTCGGGGGGAGAGCCACCGCTCGAAGCTGGAGTATCGCCACCCGAACCATCACCGCCGGAGCCCGCATCCCCCCCCGAACCGTCGGCCCCGCCGGTGGCTGTCGACTCCCCGCCGGCACCCTCGTCATCCTCCCCAGAACAGCCTCCGAGGACGGCCGCGCCGAGCGCGAGCGTTGCCGAAAGCGAAACCAAATAACTTCCACCTGCCATCTTCGGAGCGACGCTAGATCCCGAGGCTTCAAATGGGAAGAGCGAGCGCAACCGGTGGAGCGCCCAGGCACCACCAGAGGTGAAATCGGCTGCTACCCCTGGGTGTCAGTCGGCAAAGAACGTCAGGGTCTGCGGAACTACGTGGCAACCGTCGAATCCGAGAATGACTTCCTGGGTTTCGGTGAGATGTCCCCAGGTCGCCGTCACTTGATACGTGCCGGGCCTTTCCCCAGCGCCCATACAGGTGCAGTCCAGGGCGGTCGGGGTCCCGGAATTGCAGTACAAGGTCTCGACGTATTCTCCAGCCGTCGCCACGACAGCACCCTCACAGGTCGGGAGCGGGACCGGCACCGGGTCCTCGGGTGGTGGAGCGATTGGATCTACCCCGGGTGGAAGCGCGCCCGGCGCGGGTGCGGGCTCCGTATCGGCTCCGAAATCATCGGGCGGTGGTGGATAGGCGGCACCCATGAGCACCACCGTCAGTCCGTAGATGTAGACGTCCGTGCAGCCAATGAGGTCACCGTCGCCGTCGCCCCACGTCCCGCCAATGCCAACGAGATCGCCGTCACCATCTCCGCGCGTCCCGCCAACCGCAACGACATCGCCGTCGCCGTCGCCGTCGCCCCAGACGTCCCCGTCACCCGTCGTGCCTCCGACTCCAGTGACGTCCCCATCGCCACCCACGTCTCCGTCACCACCGAGATCACCGTCTCCGCCCGTGTCGCCGTCGCCCACGGCGTCACCATCCCCCGAATCGTCTGCGGTTTCGGACGCGGTCCCACCGCATGCCGTCATCCACAGGCCCACCGCAAGAGCGGAGACTATCCAGCGCGTTTCGTGATTCATCCGAGTTTTCATCATCGCGGTCCAAAGAAAGTGACGTCCTCGGGAATGACGTGACAGACGTCGGCGGTGACTTCGACGGTGCGCGTCTGAGTCTGGTCGCCGAGGGTGGCGGTAATTTCGTAGGTGCCGGCCCTTTCTCCAGCGCCCTGGCAGATGCAGTCACCGGGAAGATCCGTAGCGCGGCCACACATCAACGTCTCGATGTAGTCTCCATCGACGGCGACCACCGTTGCTGCGCATTCGTCACCAACGTTGCCGGAGCCCCCCGTGGGCGGCGGGAGCAGATCACCCGCGTCGCCGTCGCCCGGCGGGGGCGCGAACGGCTCGGCTCGCGGCGCTGCGCCTCCGATCACCCGCACGTTGAGCCCATAGATGTACACGGCAGTGCATCCGACGATGTCACCGTCGCCTCCATAGTCCCCGTCGCCGGTAGTGTCGCCATCGCCTGCGGACCCACCGCCGGGCATGTCCCCGTCACCAGACACGTCCCCATCACCCGATGTATCGCCATCGCCAGGCACGTCGCCGTCGCCTCCGGCGTCGCCGTCCCCAGACGTATCTCCGTCGCCGCCGACATCGCCATCGCCATCTCCCTTGGTGTCCCCGTCTCCGCCCGAGTCGCCATCACCGTCCCCAGGGGCATCGGTGACTTCCCCCTGACATGCAGGGAGAACCAGGAACGTGCCGGCGCACGCGATCGCCAGCATCCGGCACACTGTGCCAAAACATCGGATCCGAGTGTCAGGCCGCTCGGCCGACAAGGAGAAAAGATGGGTATTTTGCCGCTTCATGTCTACAAACTACGCAAACGCTGTGCCGAACGCACCCGCGCGGCTCACTTGGGCGTATTCACGCAGGTGACAGAGCGTCCGCGTATCCCGTCAGCGGCTGGGATAGGGCACGAAACCGCTCCAATAAAGGAGGCACGACCACTCCGGTGATTCCTCGTCGAGGACGACTCGGGGAGGGCTTTTCCCGCCGGCGGGAGTCGAGGCCGAGGCGCCGTCCCCATCCCCGCCCAAAGCCGGGCGCCGCGCCGCAGGCTCGGGAAGCTGCCCGAAGATCAGCGAACTACCGCTCGGTACGAAGATGCGCGCGCCGTGAATGCCGAGCGGAGAATCGAACCGAGCCCCGAGAGCGTCCCCGGACATCACTGCGAGCAGCTGCCCCTCGCAGCTCTTCCCGTTGGGGACGGCATCCGTCAAGTACAGAGGCCCTTGAGCAATGGTGGCGCAGCGCGTGCCTTCGCCGAAATACTGCGTGCACCACCCGAGTCTGGCTGAAGGCGAGATCTCCAGGCCATCTCTCAGCTGACGTGGGTCGGTATCGGCAGAAAAAACGCGCGCGGTTTCGGGGTGGGGCTCGGCGCTCGAGGAGGGTGACCGCTTGGTGCTCTTCTCGGTCGGACCGTGCTTTGCCTTCTTGGAAGCCTCGCGATTGATCGTGGCGACGACTCCTTGAATCGAGGCTGAATACTTCGAAGCACCCGGGAGACTCTCCAGCTTGCCGAGGAGCGCCGTGAACTTCGTCAGTTGTTCCGGGGAATTCTCCGCCGCACCCGCACTGAGCTTGGGCATGGCCTCGTCGCGGCGCCCATCGACATAAAGCAGCACACCGTCCGCGAGTTGTTCGCAGCCGCGAAGCCCCACCTCGGTGCATTGGTCGTTCACTGGTGATCGTAAAACCACCGACGAAGAGGTCGAACATCCGGCACCCGCCACGAGCCCGAGCACACAGATCCTGGGGAGGAGATCGAAACGCGCCACCTGAACGAGGACACGCCGGCTCGCGCGAGGCGTCAACTCTCACCGAGCGGCGCGGTTTCTCAAGAGGATTGCGATTGTACAGCCACGCAAGAACGTGATTTTTCGAATGCTCTCCCCCGAGTCGATCGACAGACCCCGCAGGCACATGTTTCTAGCCGTGTGCCGCGACCCGTATGACCGCACACTTCCGCCCCTTCGCTCTTCTCACCATCCTTTGTCTCGGTCTCGGCACGGCCTGCAGCGGGGTCGATGATCCAGGCGGAGACGACTCTTCCACTGGCGGATCCATGTCCTTTGAGGATCCCAACCTGGGCACTGGTGGCGCGACCGCGGGCACTGGGGGCGCGGGCATGGCGACGGGCGGGAACTTAGCGACCGGTGGAGGTCCTTCGACATCGACCGGTGGCGCCCCCAGCGGTGGCGCTGTGGGCGTGGGAGGCGATCCGATCCCATCCGGCGGAACCGGCGGAGTCGCGTCATCTGGAGGATCGACTGGAACGGGCGGCGAAGGCACGGGCGGTGCGCCCACGAGCGACGGCGGCTCGCCGGGCACGGGGGGGAGCCCGGGCGAGTGCATCATCAACTCACCACCCAGCGAACACGTCCAGACCATCGAAGCCACTTGGGACGAAATGACCGGACAGATTTCGGGCAACGGGGCGCGTCCCCCGAACGCGTCGATTCTGAACTTCGACAACTCGATCATGGATCAGATCTTCGAAAACGATGGAACGCTGAACTACTGCGTCCGTTGGGAATCGAACGCGACGCTTTCCGCGACGAACCGGGACAAGCTCGAGGACGCCCTGGAGCGCAACATCAACCAATGGATCGACCAACTCGAGGGTCAAGACTGCTTCCCCTACGACCACATTCCGGTGAAGGTCGTCGGCTGGGCGGCCATGAACCGTTCGAGTTTCGGCTGGGCCGACAACGAACACCCCGGACTCATGTACATCGGCGACGACAGCTTCGAGTCAGCACCTCAATGTGCTCAAGCGTGTGGTCGCTTCTTCAACAAGCAACCGGGCTATCAGTATCCGAGTTGCAGCGGCGGTCGCGCAAACCACTACGACATGTCCCTTTGGCTCACGGCCGGCATGAACGGGGGAGCTGGTGGCGACTGGGGTCAGCGCATCGGTCAGGAGTACTTCATCGGCGCCATCGATCAGAGCACCATCCACATCCTCTCTCACGAGATGGGTCACGGATTCGGGTTCCCGGACTATTACAACTGGGGCTCTTGGTTCCCCGGTCTCGCTCCGCCTCACACGATCATGAATGCTGGAGCGTCCGCTCAGATCACCGATTGGGACACTTGGATGATGCGGCGCCTCTGGTCGGAACTGAAAACCGACCGCTTCTGAGAGCAACCCTCCAGAACGACCCACGGGGAGCGTTTCGCGGGTCCGCCGGGCAGATTTACCAAAACGTTTTAGCGGCTCCGTGGAATTTTGACCCAATGGGTGCAATTTCGCACCTGACCCGGGCAAATTCAGCCACTTCCATCCTTGACGCCCGTCCCCTGCAGCAGCGATGTCACCCCTCATTGGGGCGGGCGGCCCCCGGGTGGGAAGGCAGAGGTAAACAATGCGATCTTGGAATCAGTGGGCGGGAGCGAGCGTGCTCGTGTCGATGGGGATTTTCGTGGCGTGTGGGGATGGGTCCTCGGACGAAACCGGCGCAGACGGTACCGGCGCGGAAGGTGGCGAGACCACGAACAACGGTGACGGTGACGGCGACGAGGGCACCGGCGGCGAAGGCGGGGCGGGAGATCCTCCCGAGGAGAAACCGTGCGTAGACGAATACCCCTTCGACGATGGCTACACCTGCGAAGAACAAGCGGGCTGGGGAAAATGCGACATGGCTTGGCTCGAGGGTTATTGCTTGTTGAGTTGCGATCGTTGTGACTGGGAGCCGAGCCCCGAGGAAGATCTGAGCGGACCTCGCGGAGTCTTCGACACGTACACGGAAAAGGAAGATCTCGCTCCCACCCCGCCCATGGGTTGGAACAGCTGGAACAAGTTCGCCTGCGAGATCGATGCGGACTTGATCATGGAAACCGCGGAAGCGATGGTCGATAGCGGCATGGCCGCCGCCGGCTACGAGTACGTCAACATCGACGACTGCTGGCACGCAAGCGAGCGAGACGCCGACGGCAACTTGCAAGCCGATCCGATTCGATTCCCCGATGGGATGAAGGCCGTGGCGGACTACGTGCACGACTTGGGCCTCAAGATTGGAATCTACTCGGACCGAGGCCGCACGACGTGCGCGGGGTATCCGGGTTCATTCGACCACGAAATCCAAGACGCGGAGACATTCGCCGAGTGGGGCATCGACTATCTGAAGTACGACAACTGCGCCGTGCCCCTGGGGCGCGAAGAGGGCGCAGAAATGGAGGAAGACTACGCCATCATGGGCGAGGCTCTCCGTCAGTCGGGGCGCCCGATCGTCTACAGCGTGTGCGCCTGGTGGTTTCATGACTGGATGCCGGAGGTCGGGCACCTCTGGCGTACGACGACGGACATCAAAGACAACTGGGACGAAGACAAGCACAGCGTCATCGCGCTCACCAACTGGAGCGGGGGGACGATAGAGCGCTACGGAGAGTTCTCCGAAGACGACTTCGAAAGCGGCGCGTACCCGGAGCCCGGGCTGACGCAGTATGCGGGACCGAACGCCTGGAACGATCCGGACATGCTTGAGGTCGGAAACGGCGGCATGACGGACGAAGAGTATCGTTCGCATTTCAGTCTTTGGGCCATCATGGCCGCGCCGCTCATCGCCGGAAACGATCTCCGCGACATGACGCCCGAGACTCTCGCGATCTTGACCAACCCGGAAGTCATCGCCGTAAACCAAGACCCACTCGGCATCCAGGGCATCCCGGTCAGCGAAAGCACGACTCTCGAAGTCTGGGCGAAGAAGCTCTCGGGAGACGACACTTACGCGGCTCTTCTCTTCAATCGAACCCACGAAGAAGCGGAGATCGTCGCCGACTTCGGGGAGGTAGGCCTCGAAGCTTCGAGTGCAACCGTCCGCAATCTCTGGACGGGATCGGACGAAGGGGAGCACACCGGGAGCTTCTCCGCGATGATCCCGAGTCACGGGGTCGTGATGGTGACGCTCACCGGACAGCCCTGACGCCTCCCGGACAGCGTAGTTTGCGACGCGCCGCCTAGTCTGAAAACATCCCGGGACATGATTGGCTACAGCCTGCGCGTGGGCGCGCTCCTCCTGAAGAACGCCACCCTCGGTCCGCGAGCAGTAGCAGGCGAGCCGTTCGTCGTGTCGATGCGCGCGTGGCCTTGGCTCTGTGACGCCTACCGCCATCTCAACAACTCGGCGTACCTCCGCCTGGCAGAGGATGCGCGTTGGGCCTGGACCGCCAAAACGCCGCTCCTCGAGACTTCCCTCCGACAAGGGTGGATGTTCTTGGTGGGCGGAGCCGACGTGGTTTACCGGCGGCCCATTCCTCTCATGTCGAAGTTCGATCTGATCTCACGCGTGGAAGGCGCCGACGACCGCTGGCTCTACTTCAGTCAAGAGTTCGTTCTCCCCTCCGGAAAGAGCGCTTGCCGGATCCTGTTGCGAGCGATGGTGAGAAAGCGAGGCGGCGCGGTGCCGCCGTCCGACGTGTTCGCTGTCACGGGTCACGTCCCGCCGGCTCCATCGGAAGAGCTCATGCGCCTCACGGCGCTCAGCGACGAGCAGCTGCGCAAGATGGAAAGTCGCTAGTGCTTCGCTTCTAGATGGTCGTCGCGCTAGTTGGCGGCGCCCCCCATCTGACCGAGCGCGGCAATCTGCTCGTACTGAGGCTCAGTGTACCCGAGACAATCCACGACCGCTTCGCGGCAGGAGTCGGCGTTGCCGACGCAGTCGAGCTCATCCTGGGGAGCGGCCGACGAGGCGCTCTCGGTACATTCGTCCTCGCTGACAGGGAAACCAGGACACAGCTCGTGGAGGTGCGCGCACGCCTCGGCCGGCGACACGTTTTCGTCCCCTTCATCGTCATCGCTTCCACCGCATCCCGCCGCGACCAGAAGCCCCAAGCCAAGCACCCCAACCCATTTTAACTTCATAGTGAGGATTTCAGCACCGCCTCGCGGAGAAAAGAAGAGGGTAAACGAGCGCCTCGTGGTGTCCCCAGGATTCCCACGCGCTGCTCGTTATTAATATTTTCTTAATAATACATCCGAGAATAACTTAACTATTTAGATTATGTTTACAATACATGCGTAAAACGAGTCAGCTTTGAGGGGCAGGTTCGCTGGAGGCACCCCAACGTGGTGGCGGGGCAAGTTCAGCCGGGCGAACTCAGGGACCCGGTGGGCGCTCACGCTTACTGGCAAATCACGACTTCGATGTCCTGTGACTCGAAGAGGTTCGCGAGTTCGACTTCGAAGAGTTGCAGGTTCGAGAGGCGCACGACTAGCGAAGTCGCACTCACGCTCTTCACCTCGACGTCACCCTCCAAAGTTCCGCCACCGCCCCAGCAATCGTCCGCTCCCTCGTTGGGGCCCATCGCCGAATAGCCGGAGTGATTGGCCATCTCGAATGACCCGACCTGCATCTGCGTCGCGGCGATGGGGACGCTGAGCCGCCCGTGATCTCTCTCGGGATCGCAAAACGATCCTCCATTGGGCTCGCTACAGTCGTAGCTCGAGTGACTCCAAACGATGATCCTCTTGTCGTCGGGTCCGGCATTCGGATGCGGGTCGTCGACCAGAATGGCTGTGACCTCCCACGGGACCGACGAGTCGTCTCCGGCGCCTCCCTGCCCCCCGAGGTGCGTAGGCTGGCCGCCCATCCCGCCGGGGCCCGTGGTGGTTCCGCCAGTGCCGCCGGCGCTCTGTCCCCCTGTTCCCAAAGCGCCTCCAGTCCCGGAAGGCGCAGCGCCGGAGCCGCCAGTGCTGCCGGGCTCTGCACCCGAACCACCGGATTCAGCGCCCAGCGCGCCACCCGTACCGTCCTTGGGATCGTCTTCGTCGACCACACTCCCGGTACAACCCACGACGAAGCAAGCGACACATGAACCCAGTTTCCAAAGACGCATCACAAAAACCTTCCTCCCCGGTCGCTCCGCTCGACGACTTCGGGACTGTCGACAGGAATAGCAAGCTGTGGGCCAACGCGTCAGACCAGCGGCTGCAGGCCTTTCAGTCGAACCGAGTCCCGCTGAACCTGACATCCGCGCCCTTCCCCCTGGGCCAGACTGTGCCAGGGGGATCTGCTTTCGGAATTCGAAAGTACGAAGGTTGAATACCTTCTTGTCGGTGGGCAGGCGGTCGCACTTCACGGCTTCCCCCGGTTCACGAAGGACGCGGATCTGTGGGTACGCAACGAACCAGAAAACCTGGAGCGGGTCCGTGCGGCGCTCGACGCAGGCAACCTCGAGCGGTCCAACCTCAAGCGGACGTAGTGATCGACGTCGCGAAGCCGGCAGCGTTCCAGCTACAGTTTTCGCCACCAAGCGAGCCGCCGCGGGATCGGGCGGCGGGTGCGCAGCCAGAGGAGTACGGCCGGCGTCACCCACAGGAAGTTCGTCGGCGCGCGGCGCTCCATGTGACAGCCGCAGCCGGAGTCGTCAGTGGGCGGCTTGCCGTCGCCGGCGGGGACGTCGTCGGGATCCATCGTCGAACCGGTGCCGCCGGTGGCGCCTGACATCATGTCGCCGTCGCCGTCTCCGGATGCGTCGCCGTCGCCGTCTCCTGAACTGTCTCCGTCACCGTCTCCGGCTGTGTCGCCGTCGCCGGTCATCGGGTCGCCGCCGGTACCTGGGTCGGTTTGACCGCCTTGGCCGCCGAGCGGATCGGGGTCGTCGTTGGGGGCTCCGCCCATGTTGTCGGGGGGAGCCGGTAGCAGCAGCGTGACCAACAACAAGCTCTCTCGACTCACAGTTCCCCCGGTGAGACTCGAATCGACTGTAGTATCGATTGACAAAACGAACTCCATCACAGGGCCCGAGAGCTCGTTCTGGTCGTCGAGCGGCGTTGAAGAAAAATCGAGCACCCCGGTTCCCGGTGCCGGCACTACCGTCGCGCCCCCCAGTAAATCCGGGAGCGTGTAGATGTAGGACCCCGCCCCGGCCGGGGCGTTGTCAATGCCCTCGTCAACGTCCGGGTGATGCGATGGGATTGCGTTCGGCCCCTCCGGTTCGAACACGTACTGGGAGGTTTTGAGCGCTCGAAGTTCAATGGGCAGCACCTGCCCCGTGCTCTCGTTCGAAGAGCCGTCGGACAAGTCGACTACGAGTTCCAGCGAGCCGCCGGTCTGAAAGAGATTGGCGAGGGCAGCCTGTTGGTCCCGCCACCGGCCCACGGAGCTGGTGGCGGTTCGATTTGGCGCACCCTCAGCTCACCTCAACCGTGTACCAAACCTTCCAATCGGCGAGCGACTCGGGGTCGTTCTTCTCGTCGTCGGGGGTGTATTTGGTCGTGTTCTTCGGAATGGGAATCGAGCGCACGTAGCGAGCCAGCTTGTCGTTGTGGTTCAGACACTGGGGCCAATCGAGTTCCTCTCCGGTGATGCTGATCACGAGCGAAGCATCCTTCTCGAGCACACCCTCGAAGATGGGCTGCGCCGTCTCGACAGTGCGCCCGCTCGACACGCTGTAGTAGTCCTTCGGAGGAAGTCGCATCTGTACCGCTCGAGCCGGGGAACCGTTGGGAGCAACATTCGTGTGGAAGACGAGTTCTCCCGCTCCCCAGAGCGGGTCCTTGTCGTCGAGAACCTGAACCTTCTCCAAGATGACTCTCACCTTCTTGAACTCGGGGGTGAGTCGATCGGGATCGATCGGAACCGAGCCCGTCTTTTGGCCAGGCTTGTGCGTCGTGGTGCGCAGTTCGAGAGCCGGCGGCTTGTCGCCTTCCTTCGTCACGATCGTCGTCCGGTAGCTGCCATCCAAATTATCGAACACAGGCAGAGGAGCCAGCTTCTTGCGGAGATCAGGATCGATGTACTGGAAAAAGAGGTACGGAAGCAGCCCCGGGCCGAGCGGCTTCTTGGCCGCAGTCTGCGGCACGACGTTGATGGTCCATGTGACCTGCCCCTGAATGCTCGGCCCCGCGCTCACGGCGACCTGGGTGTTTTCCGGGCTGGGTTCGGGAAGAAGCGAAACGCTGAACTGCCGGTCCCGGGCAAACCGGTCGCCGCTCGGCAGCGTTCCGTCGGCGCGGATGTAGAAGTTGCGGGAATACTCGTTTTCGGACTCTTGCGCCGCGACGGTGTACTCGTAGCGACCGGGGCTGACTTCCTGAAACACGCCGGTGCTGCCCTTGTATTGTAGCTCCAGGTTCCGCTGCGCCTCAGCCAACTTGAGAAGCTCTCCTTGCAAGTCCGGGACATCCACTTTCGCGGAGATGTCCAGGGGCGTTCCGAATGCTGCCGCCCGCATCTGCTGCATCAGCAGGGGCGAAATCTGTCCTCGCGCGAGAGCCTTCTTGAGTCCCCCGTCGCGAATGAAGCGAGTGATGACGTCTCCGCGCGATTCATCAGGGATCCGGGCGCCGAGGCGCACGTCAGCTCCGGACACGGGGCGTCCCCGATTCATCAACGTCGCCCAGAGCTTGATGGGCTCGCCGACCATTGCGGGTTCAGCGCCGCATTCGAACCTCAAAGAAAGGTCGTAGAGAACAAACACATCCGCCCCCCCAGGCGTCGCTGTCACGGTCCAGTCCCCCGAGGGTTCGTCGACGATGACCCAGGTGAATCCGTTCCCGGAATTGGCACTGGGGAAATTCGTTCCGCTTCGCTGCACCGTGAGCGCGCCCGCCGTCGCGTCTTCGTTGGTCGCGATGAAGACGGCGCGATCAAGACCAGGCTCTGCGGGAATGTTCGTGGTGCCGACGACGTCCATCTTGTCGACGGGCATCATGTCAGACAATACATCGAGGTACTTCTCGAAGAGCAAGTCGCTCGCCAGCGGATCGGTGTCCGGCGAGGTGTCGTGGAAGGTCCCCAGGCTGTCTTGCTGCACTTGATTTAGAAACGCGTTGAACGAAGGCCCGCCTCCACTCTGAAGATACTGAATGTTGTGCAGGGTGATGCGTGCATCCTTGGCCGCCGTGGCGGGATCATGGGGAAACGTCGTGTTGGAGAGGTCGCTCGCATTGAGGTCTGCCGTCCCCGAGTTGTGCTTGCCGTCGGTGAGCAAGACCACCGTGCGTCGCCGCCATTGGCTCGGAGTGAACTGGCTGTCAGCGTTGAGGAGAGCATCACCAATCGGCGTCCCCCCGCCCGCATCCCCAGGGCTTGCGGCTGCAAACTGAGGCATCGCAGAGCCTGCCGCAGGGACAGGGTTGGTTACCGTGCCGTCGTTCGGCTCGTGCTCAAACTGGGTGGCGCCGTTGTAGTACCACTTGGTCAGGAGAATCGTGTTCAGAGCGGCGACGGAACCGTTGGGCAGAGAAAACTGCGGAAGCAACTCGGCGTAGAGCGTCGAAAGCATGTTGCCGACCTTGACGGCGGCCTGCCATTTGGTGTCCGTTCCGGCAGTGGATGCGTTCATGCTGCCGCTTCGATCGAAGGACAGCACCAAGTCGGTCGGCACGTGAATGTCGCAGAAGAGCGTGGATGTGCGAGCCGGGTCGCCAGGATTGGCGGGGTCTGTTCTCGAGATGCTCAGTTCCGTTCCATGCCCGACCAGGTCGCCCGCCGATGACCCGGCAGCGTTGAGAGCAAGATTCTGCCACGTGGTATTCGTCGCTGTGGCAGGGGCGTCCACCACGAGATTTCCCGGCACGGGCTTGTCCGGGGTAGCGGGTCGGTCGAAGGCAACCGTGTAGTTGCCCACCGTATCTGGAAGAACCAGATTGTTTGTGACGGTGCTTGGCAGCGGCTGAAGGCTCGGGCCGTTCATCAAGAATTTCGTGGTCTTGATGGCTCGAAGTTGGACCGTGAAGGTCTCTGATCCCGTTCCTGGGGGCGGCGCAGCGTCGTTGATCGTGAACGTCAACGTCCCGCCCACCTCAAACGTGGAGATGATCGCACTTCGAGCCGTGGCATCAAACGCGGGGTCGTTGAGTGTGGCAAGGTTAAGTTCAAGAGATCCGACCACCCCTGGGCCAGTGATCTCGAAAGCTTCCTTGAACGCGTCGAAAACGTCGGAGTCAAATCCAGAATATTCCGACACGGCAATCGACGTAATGGCAGCGCGCGTCGTGACTGGATCCGCAGCCCAGTTGGGGGTGGGCACCTGCGTGCTGTGAAGCTCTGCGGGCGATAGCTGGAGGTCCTCAATATTTCCGCCTGAAGCAACTGCAAAATAAAGCGCATGCTGTGCCATGTGCCGTCCCTTTCTATTTGGATGTGGTTTTGAAAGATGAGAGTCTTAGTTTGAAGCCAGCGGTGCCACCGGCTCCGGATCTGGCTGGGGTTGTGTATCCAGACCGTCGCGCCCGAGCTGCCCAGTCTGATTGTCTCCCCAGCAATAGATTGCCCCGCGCGCGCCTACTTGTGCGCAAACGTGTTTGGCCCCAACAGCAATCTCGGTGACTCCACTGAGCCCGCTGATCGTGAGGGGCGAGCTACTCGTTCCGCCGCCGCTCGTCCCGAGCTGCCCTCGATCGTTGTTCCCCCAGCACTGCACTTCGTCATCATCGCCGAAGATGACGCAGCTCACATCCGTGCCAACAGCAACCTGCTTGGCGCCAGAAACTCCCGAAACCGTCGCGGGCGTATGCTGCGGAGAAGTTCCCGCCTGGCCTGACTCGCCACTTTGGTTTCTACCCCAACACTGAACCGTGCCGCCCTGCAACAGAGCACAAGTGTGGGCGAATCCCGCAGCAATTGCGGACACTCCGGAAAGTCCAGTAACCGGGTAGAACTCGTCCTGCGCAGGGTTGGGTTGAGCTGCACTGTTCCCGTTCTGCCCGAATGAATCGTCACCGGCGCAAAACACAGCCCGGTCGTAGTCCGTGTCGTCAACGCGCCCGGTGCTTCTCCCATCGGCGAAACCGTCTACGATTGCGCAAGTATGCATGTCACCCGTGGCGACGGCGGTCACGTTCCCTAACGGGTACGTCCCCGAAGGTTCAGCCAAGGCATAGTACGGGGTCTCGTTGGTCCCGGACGAACTTCCCACGCCGGTGCGGCCATTGGTTCGATCGCCCCAGCACAACAGTCCGTTTTGCGCGTAGGGATGCGACGCCTCGATGACACATGTATGGGTGCTCCCGACCGAGACAGCGATCGCGTCGTCTAGAAAGTTCGAATCAGTGTGCACGGGAGCTGGCAGAAGGACATCCCCGGTCTCCGTTCCCGTATTTCCTAGCTGACCAAAACCGTCGGATCCCCAACAGTAGGCAACACCAGGCTCGGTGCCCTGAACGGCACAGGTGTGCGCCGTCCCGCCGGATAGTTGGACTACGTTGCCGAGAACACCCGTCAAAACGGGCGCGTCCTGCAGGGTGGTGCCGTTGTTCCCGAGACGCCCATTCAGCCCGCTACCCCAGCACGACACCTCGCCTGTCTCCACGAGGGCGCATGAGTGATAGTCACCGACCGCAACCTCGACAATCTCCTCGCAGTCACCATCGCTGCACGTGAAGTAACAGGAATTCCCGCACTCCCCACAGTGGTCGATGTCCGTCGCGCCGTTCGTTTCACAATCATAGGCCGCGTCACAATCGAGATAGGCCCCGGAGCATTCATCCACCATGCACGCGTTCATGGCGCACACGGCTGAAGCGATCTGCCCCGTTACATCGCAGTTCTCGGACGCGTCCGGGTCGTCCACGTCTGCGACGCCGTCGCAGTCCTGGTCCGCACCGTTGCAGATCTCTTGGGCTCCGAAGTAGATGTTGGCGTTACTGTCGTTGCAGTCCTGAGCGGTCGGGTGCCACCTGGCGCCCGGATCGACGCAGGCCGACATCGTCGTTCCCGACCCCGCCTGACCATCGTTGTCCCCGTCGTAGTAGAACGTGGTCTCCAAATCCCCGTTTGAGGTCAGACCATCCACGATGTTGTCGCAGTTGTCGTCCCGACCGTTGCAGACTTCCGTTGCTCCCGGGTGGATGTCGTCTGAAAGCGGGTTGGTGGCGAGTGGCTGGTCGACGCAGTCTTCCTCGTTTTCATTGGTCACCCAGCCGGCGGGCTCGAGATCGGCACAGAAAGCCTGCGACGTCGAGAGATCAGGGTACCCGTCGCCGTCGCGGTCGCGGTAGTACGGGACCTTGAGACTGTCGGTGACGGTCGAGCCGAGGAGATTGTTGACGTACCCGTCGCAGTTCTCGTCGACGCCCACCGCGTCACACACCTCGGGCTCGCTGTTGAGCTCGAGGGGACAATCGTCCCAAACTCCATCGTTGCACTGCTGGGTGAAGGTCGCGCATTTTCCCACCGACCCACTGAGCGCGCAGCTTTGAGTCTCGTTCCCCTCGCAGTCGCAGCCCCCAATCGGGTCGTTGACCACGCCGCTGCAGTTGTTGTCGATGTCGTCCGTGCACGAATCGATTTCGCCCGGGTTGATGTCCGGGTTACCCTCATCGCAATCACCCGTCGCCTCGGCATAGTTGTCGGGCTTGGAGCAGGCGAGCACCGTCTCCGCGTCGTCGGCATCCGAACCGAACAAGTCGTTGTCCGCATCCTCGGTGTAGAGAACCTTGAGGCCGTTTTCTTCGTCCCCTTGCTCATCCTCGAGCCCATCGCAGTCATTGTCGATATAGTCACAAACCTCCGTCGCTGACGGGCTCACCTGATTGTCGTCGTCGTCGCAGTCGGTGGCGCTCTCGACGTAGCCTTCCGGCGCTTCACAGGCGAACACCGTGTCCGCGTCGTCGGCGTTCGACCCCCAGCCGTCCTCGTCCAGGTCGACGGTGAAGACCTTTTTCAGCCCATCGTCCTCGTCGCCGTCGATCGCTTCATCGACGAGGCCGTCGCAGTCGTTGTCGATGTCGTCGCACACCTCGGTGTTGAAGGAATGCTGATTGCCGCGGTTGTCGTTGCAGTCGGTGCCGCAGATCAAGTCGCCCGATTCGTCTTCGTTGCAGCACTCGGCGTCCGGATCGTCGTCGCCGTCCTGGTCTCTGAAGCCGAAGGTCTCCGGATTGCAATCCTCGTCGTGATGGTTCGCGTCGCAGACTTCGGCGTTGCCCTCGTAGCGGTTGGGGTCGTCGTCGTCGCAGTCGTCGCCCCCACAAGCCTCCGAATCGTGTCCGTCGCCATCGGCATCCGGCTCCTCACAGCCGCACGATTCGGACGACTCGTCACAGCCGTCCCCGTCACTGCACGGCTCATCGGCCGCTGGGAGACACCCGAAAGCATCCGCGTCGTCGTGGTCCGGGTTGCAGCGCTCCTCGCCGTTGCAAAAGACGTCGTCGCTGCAGTCGTCGTTGTCTTCGCAGACCTGCGGCTCACTCGAATCGCCGTCGCCGTCCCCGTCTCCGGTCGAGCCGCCCGGGTCCTGCCCGTCGCCCCCACCCCCCGAACAACCGAGCGCCAGAAGGCAGCTCGCAAGAAACAGTCCACGCGAAAAGTCCCAAGTCGTATTCTTCCCCATCGCCATCACTCTCAGGGCAAAGGTCACCCCCACCCCGCTCCACTCGCCCTGAGCGAATTTCGCGGCATCGTCGACTTGCCATGGACATCAGTCAATAGTTAGTCAGCAAAGAGACCCGTCCCAGGGCTTTTGTGCTTCGCAAGCCTCCTCAGGGGTGACTCACTGCTTTCTCACAGCCCCCAGGCGCGCCCCAGAACCCATCACCCGGCCACTCGGCCGCACCCCGACGAACCTGCCGATACCCCCACGCCAGGCCGCCCGGCGCCACCCTTTGGCCACCCTGCTTCCCTTGAACCGGAGGACCCGGTCTCTCCCTATCCCGCGCCCACTCGTCGTCGAAAGCGTCTGCGGTACGCTGTGGGTGAGATTCGCACTGCGCGGGCGAAGTGCTGGCGAAGGGTCATCGCCGATCCGAAGCCGACACGCGCTGCTACCTCCTCGATCGGCAGATCCGTGCGTTCGAGGAGCTCTTGGGCTTTCAGCACCCGCTCGCTCGTGACGAAGCGCGCCGGGCTCACACCCATCTCTGCCCGGAAATGCCGAGCAAAGCTGCGCTCGCTCATCTTGGCGCGGCGCGCGAGCTCCGGGACGCTCAGCTCTTCGTGGAGGTGGGCGCGGATGTAGTCGACGGTCCCCCGGGTGTGGGCGGGTTCGTCGGCCTCGGGCATCGTCTTTTCGATGAATTGGGATTGTCCGCCGTCCCGGTGGGGCGGAACGACCAGACGCCGCGCGACGGTGTTGGCGATCTTGGGACCCCAATCTTTGCGCACGAGGTGCAGACACAAATCGATCGCGGCCGCGCTCCCCGCTGAGGTCAGGATCGTACCCTCGTCCACGTAGAGCACGTCGGGGTCGACGAGGATCTTGGGATAGCGCGCCTTCATCGCGTCGGCGTAGCGCCAGTGGGTCGTGAGACGACGCCCGTCGAGCAGCCCCGTCGCCGCCAGCACGAAAGCCCCGGAACAAAACGAAACCAAGCGCGCGCCGCGCTGATGGGCACGCCGAAGCGCGCGAATCAGACCTTCGGGTACGGGCGTTTCCACCCCGCGCCAGCCCGGCACCACGATCGTGTCCGCCTTGCGCAGGGCGCCGAGTCCCGCCGCACCTTGGATGCGAAACCCACCAACGACGCGCACCGGCCCTTCGTCGACGCTCGCCAAACCGAAGTCGTACCATTCGGAAAGCTCCCACCGCTCGAGGGCGAAGAACTCCACGGCCACGCCGAACTCGAAAGCCGCCAGCCCATGGTAAACGAGGGTCACGACCCGGTGCGGCTTTCCGCTCGACCGAGCTCGGCGAGGTGACGTCTTGGTCGTTTGGGCCATTGGCAGAATCTTATCGAAAGTTGTCGGTTCTGCCACTTTCGAAAGAGGGCCCCAAGCGGGCACCATCGACCCCATGCTGCGTCTTTACGACAACACCGGCTCCGGAAACTGCTACAAACTCCGCCTTCTCTTGGCTCAGCTCGGGCTCCCTTACGAGCGGGTCGAGCTCGACACGGAGGGGGGCGAAACTCGGACGGCTGAGTTTCTGAGGAAAAACCCGAACGGCCGCGTGCCCGTGCTCGAAACCACCGGCGGGCGTTATCTGAGCGAGTCGGGAGCCATCCTGTTTTACCTGGCCGAGGGTACGCCGCTACTTCCCGTCGATCGGTGGGAGCGAGCCCAAGTGCTGTCGTGGATGTTCTTCGAACAGTACAGTCATGAACCGTACGTCGCGGTGATCCGCCACTGGAGCCGCGGCGGCGCCCACCGGGCGAAGAGAGACCAATGGGACGACAAGGTACGTCAGGGCTACGCGGCCCTCGACGTGATGGAGACGCATCTGCAAAAGGAGCCATTCTTCGTCGGAAGTCGGTACACTATCGCCGACATCGCGCTTTTTGCGTACACGCACGTTGCCGACGAAGGTGGGTTTTCCCTCGAGAAACACCCGAACGTCGTCGCTTGGCTCGCGCGCGTGCGCGACCAGCCAAGACACGTTCCGATGCACCCGAGCCCCTAACCCGACACGTCGACAGGGAGGGACAGGGGCGTGACTCTCAAGCTTTGCGCCCGAGGGCGATGAGAAGCTCGACGTAGTGAGCGATCGCCGCCTGATGCTTGGGATCGATCGTGGTCAGCTCGACACCAAAGAGCGATCGATCGCGGCCGCGAGCCGCGCGCCTGACCAGACCGCGAGCCTTGAACGGAGCGTAGTGCGGGAGAGCGATGATGAGATCGACCGTCGCACTGATGTGGCAGTTCTCGAAGCGATGCCTGACGACAATGGCCAGACCGCGTTCGCTGATGTCCTCTGCTTCGACGACTTCGATGAAGTCCTCCCCGATGAGCTGCACCTCCACCGGTTTCCCGGAGAGCGGAATCGCACGTGGATAACGTCGACGCTCGGCAGCCTGGGCGACAGACATGTTCAATTGTCAATCTAGCACCGTTCTTGCGAGCGCTGAATGAAGGAAAAACGCCTACATAGGGCGTCGAGCCAGGCCGGCCCAAGCACTGCTCGAGGTACGGCCCTCAGGGGAGGTGCGCCTTGCCCTCGAGCATTGTTTCGATCGGCAAAAGAAGTTAGCCCGGGCGTATGGGAACCGAATCGAGTGTGAGATGGGCATCCCTTTGCACGCTGCTCGTCTTTTCCGTGGGCCTTCCCGGCTGCAAATGTTCTGCCTCTGCGAGCTTCGAGACCGAGGACGTTGATCGGCCGGGACCCGACTCGGGGGCGGAGCTACCCATGCCACCCGATGTGATTCCAGCAGAAGCGTCGGCGATCCCGGCCAACATCCCGACGTTCCTCATCGAACATTGCCTGGCGCGGTTCACTCGCGATGCGAAGCTCGTGGATCCATTGGGTAAGGGATCCCTGGAACTCAAGTCCGGCGACGTCCGCGTACTCTCGGAGTGGCTTGACACACCCAAGGCCCTCGACATCACCCCCCAGGGGGTGAGAGAGTACCAGATCGAGTCCAAAGGACGAGGGCTTCCCTTCGAGTCGAACTGTCGGAAGGGCGAGACCGGCCGCGAGCTCGCGGTCTTCGTCGACAGCACCGTGTACCGAAGCGAGGCTTTCGACGAGGAGCTCTGTCAGCTCAAGGCTGGTACGACCACTGGCGACGCCCCAAACGCCTTTTCGAACCACGGTGGCCGCCTCTTTCGCTTCGCGCTGGGAGGATTTTCAGAGAGCTGCAAGGGCGCGGATGACGGATTCGTTCGCATCGAGAACGTGAGCGAGACCGACCCTCGGAAGCTGAGCCCCGTTCACACGGTGCTGGCTCCACGAGAGAAGTAACGGGCCGCGACCGGAAGCTTGGGCCATCCCACCGGGCTCGACAGCCCTTGTTGGCGAACGATCGGAGCAGGCGCCCTGCGCACGAAACATTCGAGACGCTTATCCAAGTAGGAAAGCAGCCTTGCCAGCTGACCGATCGCCCGGTTTGCTCACGGTCAGAAGATGCGTCGTGTGAGCCACTGTCCCTCTCCCCATCGTTCACCGCTTCGCCTCGCGATCGCTTGCTTGCTCGGGAGTGCACCCTCGCTGGTGAGCATTCGCGCCCAGGCGCTCGAAACGACGCCGCAAGCATCGAGCGCCGTAGAGCTTCAGGCGGATACGCAGAGCGGAGCGCACGCGACGCGACCCAGCGAGTCGCCGTCACGAGACACCTCTCCGATCGAGTTCGGGATCTATTCGGGCGCGCTGTTCGTGTCGCCGGGTCATGTTCTTCACTCGAGGAACCTGGAGCAGCAAGCCTACTCGGGACCCGCCTTCGAGCTGGGAGCTCGCCTCGCCTACTATCCGCTCGCGTACCTTGGACTCGAAGGTGACTTCTCACTCGGGGACGCACGTTTTGGTGACGATCTGAGTGAGTCAGATGGTCGCCTGACCGCCAATCGCGGCACTCTGTCCGCCTACCGCGCGCAGCTCGTGGGACAGCTTCCGGGCTTCGCTGTCGTACCGTACGCGCTCGTCGGGCTCGGGGCACTTTCAGCCAGCAGCCAGGCGCAAGGCCGGAACACGGACTTTCTCTTTCATTTCGGGGGCGGCGTGAAGGTCCCTCTGAGCGAAGGCTTTGCCCTCCGAGCGGAGCTGCGTGAAAACCTCCACAATCGCGAAAGTGATCGCTACGCGGGCGTCGCCTTCAGCGAGGAGGTGAACGTCGGTGTCGCTTTCGGTTGGGGCGCTCCGGCCGAACGTCCCGTGCCGGACAGCGATCGGGACGGGCTCTCGGACGACAGGGACAAGTGCCCGCTGCAGGCCTCGCTGGCCGCAGACGGTTGCCCAGGCGACTCGGATGGTGACGGGGTCGGGGACTCTGCAGATGCGTGCCCCGAGGAGCCGGGCGACTTGGACAGCGGCTGCCCGAACACCGATGCCGACGACGACGGCGTGCATCTACCATGCGACCAATGTCCCGAAGAAAAGGGCGTGGCACCGACGGGCTGCCGCGACGAGGATCCGGATCGCGACGGTGTGATAGGCGAAGCGGACGAGTGCCCCCTCGAGCCCGAAACCCGGAACGGATACGAGGACAGCGACGGGTGCCCCGACGAAGTCCCTCGAGAGGTGCAGAAGTTCACGGGCACCATGCGAGGCATCAGCTTCGCCATCGGCAAGGCTACCGTCGAAGCATCCAGCGAGCCCACGCTCCAGGATGCGGCAGAAATCCTCAAGCGACACCCTAGCATCCGCGTCGAGATCTCCGGACATACTTCGAGCGAGGGCTCGGTGAACGTCAATCAGAAGCTTTCCGAAGAGCGAGCGAGATCCGTGCGACAGTGGCTCATCGACGCCGGCGTCGATCCGAATCAACTGGAGGCGCGCGGCGCTGGAGCGAGCGAGCCGATGGGAGACAACGCCACCGCTGACGGGCGTCAGATGAACCGCCGCATCGAGTTCAGGATTCTGGGTGGTGTGGAGCCGAAGACCGCTCGATGAGGAAGTGATTTTTCCCCATCGTCTTGACCCGGTACATGAGTTCGTCCGCAACGTGCAGGGCTTGCTCGACCAGCTCGGGTGGCGGTTCGAAAGTCACGGCGCCAATGCTCGCAGTGATGGGCCACTCCTTTTGCTTCATCGCCGAGACAATTTGCTCCGAGAGTCTCTGGAGGAAGTGCCGAGCCTGCTCGAGGCTCGTATCTGGGAGGAGCACGGCAAACTCGTCGCCGCCGAGACGAGCCACCACGTCGCTCTTCCGTGCGGTGCGGCGCAGGACGCGGGCGGCTTCGAGTAGGGCGCGATCGCCTTCGGCATGCCCGCCCTGGTCGTTGACCAACTTGAAGTTGTCGAGATCCACGTAGGCGAGGGTGACGGGGCGGGACCAACGACGGGACGAAGCGAACATCAGCTCCGCGAGTTCGAAGAAGCTGCGCCGATTGGGGAGCCTCGTCAGATTGTCCTGACGACTCAGTTCGCGCTCCTCGTGATACATCTTCGCTAGTCGTCCCACGAGGATCGCGACGAGGAGAAACGAGCTGCTCTGGGTGACGATGTTGAATAGAAAGAGCGGTGCGCTCCACGTGACCCCGGAAAGGGACATGCCCCACCCCCAAAGGGCCGTCGAAATGAGCGCCGTGGCCGCCCCCGCTCGCCTGGAGACCGCGCTCGCCGCCCAGGCGATGGGAATGTAATAGAGCGGGAAGACGCGCGCCTCCGCGCCGGTGGTCGCGTCGAGCCACGCGACCAGCAGCACGAGGGCGATGCAGCCGCTCCACACGCGAAGGAGACGAGCCCGGGGCCGCCTCGGCGGAGGAGGATGCGCACTCTCGCTTTGTTGGTGAGCGTTCGACCTGTCTGACACGCGGGAAATCCGAGGGTAGCAGCCCGCCGCCCTCGACTGAAGGCGCGCCGGCCTGTCGTTCGTGCCAGACTGTACCAAGAGTGCCAAAAAATCGGGCACTTGGGTTACCCCACGAGGCTCGCGGCACCTGAGCATTCGCCACTCTTCCCAGGGCAAACTCCAGGTCACGACGCGTTTGCGGAGATGGCTTGCGGCGGAAACAAGCGGCGCGGTACGCGCCCCTCAGATGGAAAACCTTCGTCTCAGAATCGCCCTGGACGCGTACTACCGAGAAGTCTCGCGCGTCATCGTCGACAAGCAGCATCCCGTCACGGGACTCTTGCCGGCCAGCACGGCCGTCAATACCCACGGCGACTACCGGGACGCGTGGGTACGGGACAACGTCTACAGCATCTTGGCGGTGTGGGGGCTGGGGATGGCCTACCGCTCTCTCGATGACGATGATGGCCGGGGACGCGAACTCGAGCGCAGGACGGTGCTTCTGATGCGCGCCTTGCTCCGCTCGATGATGGCTCAAGCGAGCAAGGTCGAGACGTTCAAGAAGACCCGCGACCCGAAGGATTCGCTTCACGCGAAGTACGACACGGAAACGGGCGCGACAGTCGTCCGGGACGACGCCTGGGGTCACCTGCAGATCGACGCCACGAGCGTTTTTCTGCTGCAGCTCGCGCAGATGACGGCTTCGGGCCTCGAGATCATCTGGACGATGGAAGAAGTCCACTTCGTCCAGAATCTCGTTTATTACATCGAGCGCGCCTATCGGACCCCGGATTTCGGTATCTGGGAGCGCGGGGCGAAGTCCAACCACGGTCGAGTGGAGCTGAACGCTAGCTCGGTGGGGATGGCCAAAGCCGCGCTCGAAGCTCTCGATTGTTTCAACCTGTTCGGCGCTCGTGGTGGGCATGCCTCGGTCATTCACGTATCCCCGGACAACATCGCGCAGTCCGACATCACCCTGAGCGAAATGCTCCCCAGGGAATCCCACAGCAAGGAGGTCGATGCAGCGGTGCTTTCGGTCATCGGCTACCCCGCGTTTGCCGTCCACGACGAGAAGCTGAAAACCAAAACGCGCCGAGCGATCACCAAGAAGCTCGAAGGACGATACGGACTCAAGCGCTTCCTCAGAGATGGGCACCAAACTGCGGTCGAAGACGACGGAAGGCTTCACTACGAAGCCGAGGAACTGAAGCAGTTCGAGAACGTCGAGAGCGAGTGGCCGCTCTTCTTCACGTACCTTTACCTCGATGCGCTCATCCGCCACGACGAAAACGAGGCGCTCAAGTACGAGCGCCTCTTGGACGACGTGGTCGTCGAGCAGGGCGGCGAGCGCCTGCTCCCGGAGCTCTACTACGTCCCCCGACAGTCCATCGCCGCGGAACGGGAGGAGCCGGGCTCGCAGGAGCGGCTGCCCAACGAGAACGTGCCCCTCGTGTGGGCTCAGTCGCTCTACATTTTGGCACGCATGTTGAGAGAGGGTGTCCTCAGCCCGAGCCAGATTGATCCGCTCGGTCGAAGGCGTCATAAGCGGGCGGGTCGCCCCGTCGTGCAGGTTTTGCTTCTGTCCGAAGACGAGGAGCTGCAGGCGGAGCTCGCCGCTCACGGCGTGCAAACCGAAACTCTCGAAGAGCTCGCGCCGGTCCAGGCGTACGTGCCCGAAGAAATCGCCCGCGCCCACGGCGCTGTGGGCAAGGACGCGCGTCTTGGACTCAGCGGACGAGCAGCACGCGCCCTCAAGAGCCTCACCACGAGCCGATTCTACGATCTGAACGGGAAAACGGCGCTGTGTTTGGCTCCGTTCTTCAGCCAGGGTGACTTCTATCTCACCTACGATCTGGAGTTCTTGGTCGAGCGGTTCAAGAGCGAACTCATGTACCTCCGGCGCCATTGGACGATGCCGGGGCGCCCCACGGTGACCATCTTGCTGACGCGGAATCTGCTCGGGGCCGATCGAACGCCTCTCTTCCAGCTCATGAGCGACGTCCGGCGCGGTCAGGTGGGCGGCGTACCCGTGCGCCAGGGCAGCCTGGTGCAGCTGCTGGCGACGGGATCGTTCGAACGCCTCGACCTGAGTCAACTGGACGAGCCCTTGATCCCGGTGAACCCTGCGTCCCTCGACACACACGCCCTGCGCTCCCCGCAGTCTTCCGCCCCTCTCAACGTCCAGGCGGAGCGCGAAATCGAAAGCACCGAGGACATCGACAGCCTGGTCCGGCGGCTCAGCGAGACAGCGAATCTCTACGAACAAGTCGAGGTGCTGTCCGTGCTCGCGTCACGCGGGGGCCTCGATCAAGTCGTCCGGGTAGGAGACAAGTCCGTGCCGCTCTTCGAGCTCGTCTCGGAGGTCTACTACGCGGCCGGCGCCGCTCGACATTGGTCGGTCATTCGTCGCGCTGCGGGGATCCTGGGCAAGGTCGACGTCGACTTGAATCTGGCGTGCGCGGCGCTCCTGGTCGCTCACAAGAACATCCAGGTCGGACGCGCCTACAGTCCCGAGTCGCTGATCACGGCCCCCCTTCCGGACCACGAGCTCCTGGAGAAAATCGAGAAGTTCTGCCGCGACGATGCGGCGGACCGCGTCCTGACCCAGGAAATCTTGCTTTATTTGGGACTCTTGGTGCGGGCGCGACCGAAGCTCTTCCGGGCGCTTCTCACCGTGCGCGTCTCTCACATCATCGGGCTCATCACGGGTGAGCTCGCGCGGGAAACGAACCTGCCCATCGATGAGGCGTACAGTCTACTCCTCAAGACTCCGCCGTCGGAGGTCCAGGCGCGGCTCGAAGCCGCGCTATCGCGCTACGCGGAAATCGAGTCCCTGCCCCAGGACCTCGAGCATCTGAGCATCGCCGCAGACTTGGGGGAGCTTCATTGGAACGACGACCTAGGTCTTTCTGCGCTCCCCGAACCCCCGGAAGGCTGGCACGCGTGGCGCCAATTTCGGGGTGTCATCGACCGGCGTCCCCCCGACTTTTATTCGCGCACCTGGTACGCCTTCAAACACGTGCCTGGTTTCGTGATTGGGGACAAACTCGATCGGAGAAACCGCATCGACAGCCGCATCGTGCTCAGCGACATGACCCCGGGAGAGCAGTCGTTTGCGCTACTTCTCGAACATCAATTGAACAAAATCCAGGCTCCGGAGTTCCGCCAATTGAACGTCGAAGCGCTCACGGTTGTAACGAGCTTCTTCGCCCAAAACCCCGAGCTTTTGATTACTGACGTCTTGTCTCTGGACGCGCTCATCGGTCACGCGGTGAGGCTGCACTACCTGCATCACCACCCCGAGCACGCGACGGTGTACGATTCGTTCAAAGTCGAGGCGTGGAACTACTTCTACGCTTCCGCCCCCGTCGATACATCGAGCGCCATCGCCTCCGCGCTCCGCTTTCTCCTCACGGCCCCCGAGGAAGCCCCCTTGCGCCAGGCAGAGGCAGGCTGACGACCGCCGAACTGAACGACCACCGGAGCCGAGGCCGCAAGGCTCAGTTCAGGCAGGTCGCGTCGAGAGCTTCGATGAGCTTCACGCGGATCTCGTCGGTCCGCGCGCCCGGGGCGACCTTGGTCCCGTCCCCTTCAGAAACGTAGAGCACATCAATGGCGCGCGTCCCCTCGGTGCTGATTTTTGCGACGCCGAGGACGATTCCGAGCTCGCGCAAAGTGTTCGTGAGGGTGAAAAGCAGCGCCGGGCGATCTTCGGCCAGAACCTCGATGACCGTGTACTCATCGGAGGCATGGTGATCGAAGAGGATCTCGGTCGGAACGGGGGGAGCGGGACGCGAACGGCGCCGGGCGACGAGCCTGGGTTTCACCAGGTTCTGCGGATCCACCTCGCCTCGAATCACCTCGGAGAGATCCGCCTTGAGCTTGGTGAGACGCCGCTCGGTCGTCTCCTCGTCCTCAGAGCAGCGGAGCCAGAACAAGTCGAGGGCCTGAAGGCGCCCACCCGGTAAGCGCCAGGAGTTGATTTGAGCCGAGGTGATGTCGAACTTCCCAGCCGAAATCGCCGCGGCGATCGAAGCGAGAAGCCCGGGGCGATCGTCAGCGACTAAACGCACATCGAGGTGCCCAGGAGCGTCGGCAACCACGCAGAGGCCGACGATCCCCGCCGTACTGGACGGCATCCAAGTCACCGAGAGCCCCTCCCCCGACTCTCCCAGCGCCAAACGAGCGTGAGCTACGATCTCATCCGGGCTGTTGGCGAAGAAATAGCGCTCGGGCATCGACTCCAAGAATTCTTCTAGGGCCTCCGCTGTTTCCTCGTCCGACCAAAGCCGGCGCACTCGTTCGCGGATTCGCTGCACCCGGCTCTCGCGCCCTACCAAAGAGCCCGAGAGATACGCGTCGCTGCTCCGAAAGAGCGTGTTTAGCATGTTGCGCTTCCACGCCGTCATGGACTGATTGCTCGTCGTTGCCACGTCCGCGATGGTCAAAAGATACAAATCGCGGAGGCTCTCGCGATCCCAAGCGCCGCGGACGAACTCCGAGATGGTGACTTGATCGTTCAGGTCGCGGCGAATCGCCACCATGTACATGGTGAGATGATGAAGGATCAGCTGACTCACATCCTCGATTTCGTCGGGCGTGTAGTTCAGACGTGAGAGGATGGTCTTGGCCATCTCGGCGCCTCGCTGGGCATGATTGCGGCCGCCGATGGCCTTCCCCACGTCGTGCAGGAGTGTCGCCATGAACAACACTCGGGGTCTGACCGCCTCGGCGGCGATGCGGCTCGCCAAGGGGTAGGTCTTCGTCAGCTCACCGCGAACGAGGGCGTGCAGCTTGTCGACGGCTGCGATGGAATGCACGTCCACGGTGTACACGTGATACAGATCGTGGTGCACCCGCCCCACGACTGGAGCAAACTCGGGAATCATCGCGAGAAGGAGCCCGACATCGTGGAGTTCGGTGAGGATCGAAGCGGACGCGAACGGGGCTCGCCGGCTCGAACAGATCAGCTTGACGAACGTTTCGACGGCCTCCGCATCTTCGCGTAGCGCTTTGCACCAGGCTTCATCAGCCGCCGTCATTGCGATGGCGTCACGCGTGCGCGAGAGAACCGGCATGCCCCGCTGCACCGCGTGAGCGTAGACCCGGAAGGAAAGACCGGGGGCCTCGGGCACCTGTTCCGGATCCCGGAGACCGATGCGCCCCTCGCACTGTACGAGCGACTCATCGATCGCCTCCACCGGGGGCGAGGATCCGACAGCGCCGCGTTTGGCGCGGCCCAGAAGTCGTGCGCGGGTATGAGCTACGACTCGCGCGTGGCGGTAATAGTCGGACATGAAGGATTCGACCATCTCGCCGATCCGCTTGAGCTGCGAAACACTGTCGTCGGTGCTCTTCGCGTAACCCATCCCCTTGGCCACCCGCTCTTGCTCGGAGAAGGTCAGGCGATCGGTCTTGCGTCCCGAGAGTCGATGCAGGTGGTTGCGAACGGTCCAAAGAAAATCGAGCGCCGCTTCCGTGTCACGCCGGATCTGTTCGGTGATGATCCCGTCCCGAGCGAGCGCCCCGAGGTCGTTCGTCCCGAACCTCGCCCGCGTCGCCCAGAGAGCTGAATCCAAGTCGCGCAGGCCCCCCGTGCCGTTCTTCACGTCCGGCTCGAGGAGATACACCGAATCTCCGTACTTTTCGTGGCGCAGCCGCGCGCCCTCCTCCAGCTTTCGAACGAAGGCGCTCATTTTCCCTTCGGAAAAGATGCCGGTCGAAAGCCGTTCCCTGAGGGGCGCCAAGAGCTCCAGGTCGCCGGCCAGGGGCCGAAAATCGAGCAGCTCCGTAGCCATCGTCAGATCCGCCTCGGCATCCTGAGCCACTTCGGCAGGGTGTACGATCTGGTGACCCACTTGGATCCCGGCGTCCCAGAGTGGGTAAAGCATCGCGTCGACGCACGCGGCGACCTCTTGTCGTGATGCGGTCGTGACGAAACACAGATCGAGATCGCTGCCGAGAGCGAGCAATCCGCGCCCGTAGCCGCCCACGGCCCCCAGTAGGACGGGCACGTCCGGGCACTTGGCGTGGGCGGGTTGGAATATAGTACGAATGAGATGGTCGGCGATCTTCGCGTGCTTGCGGGCCAGGGCGAGTCCGCCTTTGCCCGATGTTTCGAGCTCTTCGATCAGTGCCTGGCGGGACCGACGAGCATAGTCCCGGAGCGCGGTGCCTTCGATGTTTCCGGATTCGAGGGAGTGACTGGGACGGAGCGCAGCCTGAACCATGTGTAAATTGTCCACCGCATCCGTGTCGAGTTTGTTTCGAGGCGCCGAAACATTCCACAGTCTCCGATACCGACCGAGAAGCGGCGCCTGCGAGCCGGTGCACAGGCTTTCCTCCTCGGGTGGGCGCAATCTCCGTGCGCTCCGGGCCGAGATGGTGGTAAGGGCGCCGCATGCTTCAGCACAATGTGTACTTCGACGGAATGGTCCAGAGTGTCGGCTTCGAGCGTCTCGGGCGGCGCCAGTCGGTGGGTGTGATCGCCCCAGGCACCTACAGCTTCGGAACCGAGGCCCCCGAACGGATGACCGTCGTTTCCGGACAGCTCACGGTGACTCTCGAGGGGGCGACCGACACAGTCCACTACCCCGCCGGCACGTCATTCGAGATCCCGGCAAGCAGCTCTTTCACCGTCACGGCAATCGGCCCCACCGCCTATCTCTGCGAATACTTCTGAGCGGCTAGCGGGAGAGGGCCTCGCTCGAGGCCTCCCGCCGCCCTCCATTTGCGTGACGGACCGTCGCTCGAACTTGGAGCCGGCCGTCACAGCGCCCGGCAGCCGAGCGCCGAGGACCCTATTGGGTCCTCGGAATCGACGTTCAGGGGGCTTCGGTGATCACGTCCATCGTGTAGGAATCGATGCACCAGGTGCGCCCGTCCTCGACCGGCGTGGAAACGAAGGTCTCGCTATCGATGGTGACTTCGCGAAGCTTGGCGTTCGTGAGGGTCGCCTCGAACGCGCCCACGTCCTCGTCGTCGTTCGCGGTGACGTCGAGCGTCCCCTCGTACACTTCGTAGGTCACGCAGCTGTCGTAGTCGATGTCGCCAACGTCCGGGCAGTCGAGAATCTGTACGCAAGTGCTGCAGTCCTCGTAGCCCGACCAGTCGGTGAACTCGTAGGTCGTCGTCGGAGCGCCGAGCGAGTAGTAAATCTCCGCAAAGAGCACGGCTCCCTCGCCGGAGTCGACTTGCGAATCCGAGTAGGTCAGCTGGTCTTCGTCCTCGGTCGCCGAGCCCTCCGGCCCGATCGCATCGAACCCTTCGAAGTCGCACTCGCTCGAGGCCCCGCCGCCCATGCCACCGCCGCCCATGTCGCCATCGCCATCGCCATCGCCATCGCCATCGCCATCGCCATCGCCATCGCCGTCACCGTCACCGTCACCGTCGCCATCGCCGTCGCCGTCGCCGTCGCCGTCGCCATCGCCGTCACCATCGCCGTCACCATCACCATCACCCGGAGAGGGGTCGTCGTCGACGGGACCACATGCCCCGAAGGACAAAGCAGCGAACACAGAACCAAGCGCGAGAATTTTCGTATGAAGCTTCATGCGCACAAATCTACGGCCAAAAAATCCCAAAGTCACGTCCTGGAGCCCGGCGAACCGTCAAGTTCTGCACAAAGATCCGAGCCCGTGCGTTTTGCCGCACAGCTAAGGAAGATCGCAAATCAGGCCACCGTAGAAGCCGCTTCCGACCGACAGCGGCGGCTTCACTATGATCTCACTGTCATGGGTAATGACTGAAGCGATCACTCTTCGTCGATCCCGACCCGCGGCGCGTCCTCCAGCTGAAGTTCGATGGCAGAGGACACGTGCGATCGGAATTCGAAAAGATCGCTGCGCCGATCGAGGCGCGGAGTGACGCTGCCCGCAGCGCGCGCGCGGTAGAGATCTTCCACATCGAGATCCGTAACCAGGAGCGTCTCGACGTTCGAGTCGGCTTCCGCTTGGATGCCGTCACGCGCAAAGTGGAAATCGCTCGGCGTGAACACCGCCGCGCGCCCGTAGTGGATGTCCATCGCGGGCACGCTCGGGAGATTCCCGATGATTCCCGCCGTGACGACGTAGATCTGGTTCTCGATGGCGCGCGCTTGGCAACAGTAGCGCACCCGATAAAAGCCCTGTCTGTCGTCGGTACAATACGGAACGAAGAGGATCTCGACGCCTTGATCGGCGAGATAGCGCGCGAACTCCGGAAACTCCGAGTCGTAACACACGTTGATTCCTATCTTGGCCTTGGGCGTTGGGATCACGAGGATGTCGTCGCCTCCCGTGATGCCCCAGTACTTCTTCTCGGCGGGAGTGATGTGGATCTTGGGCTGCAAGACGTAGCGACCATCGGGGAAGAAAAAGGGGCTCATGTTGAGTGTCTTGTTCCCGCGTCGCATCGGATGAGTCCCTCCGATGATGTAGAGGCCAAACCGTTGGGCAAGCCCGGACATCAATCCGAGATACTCGTCCTCCAGCTCGCTCAAGCGCTGGATCCCTTCGACGCTGGGGAGCTTCTGGAGCTCGGGCTGAGAGAGAAGCTGAACGGAGAAAAACTCCGGGAAAAGGACGAAATCGGCGCGATACTCCGCAGCAGTCTCGACGAAGTACTCGACCTGCGCGGCGAATGCTTCGAAGCTATTGATCTTGCGAACCTGGTACTGAACGGCGGCTACGCGCAGCTTGCGCTCCCCTGACCCCTGGGGAGCGACATAGTCGGGGTTCTTCCATTCGATGAAGGTCGCGAGGTTCTTGCTCTTGGGATCGGTGATGTAGTTCTTGAGCACCCCCCGCACCACGAATCCCTCGCGCAACTGGAAGCTCAACACCTGATCGAGGATCTCACCGTTTTCGACGCGTTTGACGTACTGCTCGGCGCTCAGCTCACCGGCGTGTTCCGCGTAGCCGTCGATACGTCCGCCAGCGATGATTCGGCGCAGGTTCAGGGTCTTGCAGAGGTCACGACGCGCCTCGTAAAGATGGTGACCGATCCCGGCACCCCGGTAGTCCGGGTGCACGTACACGTCCGCCCCGTAGAGGCTGTCGCCGTCCGGATCGTGGTTGTGGAAGTACCCGCCGTCAGTGATGCCAGCGTAGGTATGGGGGCGATAGGGGTCGAGGCCGAGATGCACGATGAGTGTCGCGATTGCGGCGATGAGCTTCCCGTCGTGTTCGGCGACGATCTGCCCCTCGGGGAAGAGCCGGATGTGATTCTCGAGCTGCCCCTTGCGCCACACGACGTTTTCCTCGGCCATGGAGGGGAAGCAGAGCTTGTTCAGGGCAATGAGCTCGACGACGTCGTTCTTGTCCGCCAAACGCAGCGTCACATTTCCCTTTTTCGTCTCGATCGTCTTCAGCAACATCGACAAGACGGTAGCACAGCACGGATGAGATGTGCGGAGCCGCGCGGGGAACGTGAATGGCGGCCGCCGAGCGCTACCCCTCCTCGCGCGGAGGAAGGGTGAAATGGGTCCAGCCATGGTAGCCGGCGACCAGGACGAGCAGCCCAACACAAGTGAGGGCCGCATACGATACGGACTCGAGCGGAGTATCGAAGTGGCGCATTGCAACGGCCACGAGCGCCCACATCGCCACCGAGGAGAACTCGCGCATGTTGCGAAGAAGGATGGCGACGACGTTCCCGACCGTCAAAATGACGGCCAAGAGAATCGCCCACCAAGCCTCGAGGACGAAGGCATGACCACGGGACGCGAGATACGCCCCGAGATTGGCCAGAAGAGCCACGGCGATCCATCCGCTGTAGAAGCAAATCGGCCACCACTCGAAGGCGATGATCTTGGCCGGGGCGTCCCAGCGCTCCATGTTCCACGCCACCACGATCGAAAGGAGAACTGTGAATAGTCCGGCCATCACGATCAGAGACAGGAGAAAGGCCTCGGAAAGCCACGCAAAGAGCCAGGCGCCGCACAGGATCTGCGCGATGAGCATCCGGGGACCGAGCTCGAGGAGGGCCTCGGTTCGGCTCCTTTTCGTGCCAAAGTCGAAGAAAGCGCGCTTGAGATGGAAGCCCGCCTGCGCGAGGAGCGAAACGTAGATGAGCCCCCAGATCCCGAAGGCGTAGTCGGCTGGCGTGAAGGACGTGTCCAGGCGGCGACTGATCTCACCGATCGTCTTACCGAAGGCCTTGCCGGAGCCCGCCCAGTAGTTCCACACAATCAGCGCCGTCGTCGCCAGCGCATTGATGACGGCGTAACCGCGGGCTCTCTTGTCGCGCTCGGAAATACCAACCCCTCCCTACGCGAGGAGTAACGCTCCAGGAAGAGGTGGGCAAGGAAAGAAGCGATCAACCACTACCGGCGGTTCGACCCCGTCTCGTTTCGAGGCCTTCCGGGTCCTTGGAGAGCGCCGGCCTGGTGCCGGATCGATGGGAGCCGAACCCGCCGGATTCGAGCTCACGCTGACTTTCGAGGACGGGGACGAGGGGAAGAGGAGCGGCTGGCGCCTCCGGCGCGCGCCGTCGGGAAACGAGCGCGACGAGACCTCCCAACATCAAAAACCCAACCAGACCGTAGGCACCAGCCACCACCATCGCCCTTTCGCGGAAGCTCCCGAAAACGGATGCGTTGATGTTCGATGCGCGAGAAAATATCGGCTCCCACGCGTCTCGTGTCACGACGAGCGCCCCCGCGACGCGACCGTCGGCGTCAACGACAGGCGTTGCGGCGTGAAATTCGCGCTCACCGAGCAGCGACGAGTGCCCGGAGGACATCGCCACCGCTCCGCCCCCCTTTTCCATCGTTTCCCTCGCAACGCGGGCAGCATCTCGTACGTCCAGTTCGTCGTGCCCCTCCGAGACGCGAGTAGCGAACGTTCGTCCCTTGTGAACCGAATAAATGACGTTCCCGTCGAATCGAATGAGCTTCAGATCCGCGAAGCCTTGCAGGTGGGCGACCTCGCGAAGCCAGGGATGATGTTCGGCGTGGGCGGCGCTGTACTTGGAGCCATCTCTCGGATCGGATAGGAGAGCGAGTCCCTCGTCCTGATGGGGGTTGAGCTCGACGTACAAGTCGCGAAGGTGCGCCGGAATGTGAGAATCGTACCCCGCGTTGAAGCTTTCGAACGCGTCGAGCGTCGAAGGCATCCGAGCGAGCGACCGGAGATCGGCCTCGAGACTCTCGACGTGCTCGTTGCGGTCCCGAGTCTGGGCGCTGGCAAGGTTGCCACTCGAGTGTCGCTCTGCTTCGAGCCCGAACACGAAGAGCGCGCCCACCGAAACACAGCCGAGAACGAACACCAAACCCGCGAACACGAGCGAGGTGCGGCAGGAGCTAAACCCACCGTCATCAGACATCGCTCACACCATCGGGAAAATACGGCGCGACGAAGGGCGGCCCGGGCCGCGAAAAGAGATAGCCCTGGAAGAGATCGCACTGGTACTCGACCAAAGTAGCGAGCTCGGCCTCGGTTTCTACGCCCTCCGCGATGACGTCGATGTCGAGCTCGCGGGCCAGGCTCACGAGCGAGCTCACCAGCTTTTGTCGTCGGGCGCACGTATCGATCCCCCGCACGAGCCCCATGTCCACCTTGATGAGATCGGGCTCGAGATCGACGAAGCTGTTCAGACCGGAATAGCCAGCGCCAAGATCATCGATTGCGATCTTGAACCCGAGGTGCTTGAGAGCGCGAATCCGATCGAGGGCGTCGCCGAGCTTGGAGAGGCTCTCACGCTCGGTGATCTCCAAGCAGAAGCGCTCAGCGACGCTGGCGAGAGGACCGCTCGGATCGAAAAGGTCGTCATCCTGGAGCTCTTCAGGATGGAGGTTGACGAAAACGAGCTCGGGCGCCCCGGGCAGGTCTACCACGTCCGAGGCCGCCCGACTTCGCACCATCCTGCCGAGCTCGTGCACCCGCCCCAGGCCCTCGGCCAGATCGAGGAAGACCCCGGGATGCGGCACCTCCGAATAGGAAGTACGCATCAGCGCCTCGTAGGCATATGGGGTGCGCGTCGACCAACGAACGATCGGCTGGTAGTGAAGGTGTAGTCCAGCCAGGGCCAGGCCGAATTGCTGCGTCGCGCCGCGTCCTGTCGTCCGCGTCGACATGGGAGCGGAGAATTCCTTCATCGCTCGCTCGAGGGCCTGATACACCTGCTCGGGTTCGAACGGCTTGGGCAGATAGGCGATAGCCCCCTTGTTCATGACCTCGACCGCTGACTCGAGCGTGGGCCGCCCGGTCACGAAGATGAAAGGGACGTGGGGTTTGGTCGCGCGAATCCCGTCGAAGAGTTCCAGGCCCGAGGCACGCGGCATCTCGATGTCCGTCAGGATCACGTGAAAGTCGACGGAGCTGGCGAGCACCCACGCCTCTTCACCGTCCTGCGCCGTTGCGACGTCGAACCCCTTGCGGGTGAGAACTCGCTGCATCATCGCGACAGTCACGGGATCATCGTCGGCTACTAGCGCGCGGGGGCGGCCCGAGGATATCACTTGCGCCGGTACGCTCAGACTCACGTCGGCTGGCGCTCCCTGAACTCCAACCTCGTTGGGCTGCATCGTTGCCTTCGTGCCCGGCGCGCTCATGATCCCTCGTTCCTCCCGCGGCTGTCGTCGCTCAAGTTGATGGACCTCAGCTTTCGATGCTGTAGCCCCATATGAACAGCAAACACCAAAAGCAACCGACGTGCCAGAGCGCATCGGAAGTTCTGTAGCTTTGAATCGAACTGGAATGAGATGTTTGGTAGTCATCGTGTACTCATTGACCGCATGAATGGACGATTCGTCCACGCCTTCGAAATGCGAGACCGGTGGCGAACAGAAACGCAAGAAAAGCGAAAGAATCCCCGCCCCCACGGCGGTCGACCGCGCATGTCACCCCTCGAGGCTCGGGCGCCGACGCATAGATGTGCTCGACGCCTGCCCTGTCATCGTCGGTAATATCGCGTTGAAAGGTGTCCCCGGGACCAATGTCCGGCCGCATCGTCGACTCGGGGTCGTCGTAGTTCTCGGACAAACCGAGCAGATGCCCCATCTCGTGGGTCAAAACAGCCTGCAGATCGTAGCTTTCGGCTCCAAAAGGCGCGGACGGTATCCCGTAGCGATGCCGGTGGTTGAGAACGATCTCGGCACTACGCACGACTCCTTCGTCGTCCGCGGCCGTGAACGTAAGCGCCAGTTCGTTCCCCTCCCCCACCCACGGACGAGCCATGTGCACACAATCGGACACCCGAGCGGAGTCGAATCCTCGCGTCTGTTCCACCGAGATGACGATGGTGGGCGCCCCAGGGATCCCCGACCACGCATCGGCCGCCGCTTCCGCTGCGCCGAGCGCATACTCGAAGCCGAACCTGTCGAGGAGCTCGGTCCCGAGACACAAGTCGATGCGATCGGTCTCCCAACGAAGCACGTTCCCATGTCGGTCGTGCTTGAGCTCGTAGCCATATGCATTTGAACCAATGAGCATCATCAGCACGAACGAGAAACCAACGACACACAAGCGACCACAGTAGCTACGGGTTGAGGACTTCATCCAAGAGACGAGATTGCAGGCTCCGTGCCATCGTCTTTACATCTGATTATTCGCAACAAACGTGGACGGACGCTCCGGTTGGAGGAAAAATTGTCCATCAATCGAGGACGAAAAGGACTAGGGCACGGGACGGGAAACCCTCGAAACCGGCTGTCTGCGAGGTTTCTTCGGGCTGGTATGACTTCTGCAAACGAAGATCTTTCGAGATCGGAGGTCGACGCAAAGTGATTACGATGGTGGTGGGCGAGTTTCATCGGCACGCGCAGGCAAACATGCAGGCGGCGGTGCAAAGAGCGGGGGCTCAGTGCATCTTCGCCAGCAATTTCGAGAAAGCCGAGGCTCTCCTGAGGACACTCGAACCCGCCCCACGGTGCGTTTTCGCGTCCGTGCGGGCAGATCTCGCGACTCTCGCGGAGTTCATGCGCGATAGCGTGGAGTTTTACACGATACCCCTCGTCGCCTTGGTTCCCTACCCGAGTAGCGAGTCGTACCAGCTCGCCAATCGTCAGGGAGCGGATGATTGCATCCCGGAGTACGACGCAGGCGGGATGACCCGCAGGCTGGCGAATCTCTTCGAAGGGGCGGCGCCGCGGCTGCCCGCCACCAATTCGGGTAACGCCATCGTGGCGATTTCAGACGAGAAACAGCGCAAGTACATCGGGCGGCGTCTGCGCTCGGCCGGGTACCACGTACAGTTCGTTTCGCGCGACGTGGATCAGGACGCCCACATCGAGGCATCCAACGCCTCGGTGATCGTCACCACTCCCAGTCTTCCTCCCGAGATCGAAATCGCCGTTGCGGGTGACGGGGCACCGGGCTCCGAGCCGAGACCGATCCCCAGGGTGAACGTTCCGCTGTCGACCGGTGATCTGGTTTCTCCTCGAGAGCTTTCGGAGCTCGAGGTGAGCGAACGATTGATGTTCCTCGTAGACGAGGCCACCCGTCCGGCGCTGAACGACGCTCGCGCGTCGCGCCGCATCCAGCACACGGCCATTGCTACGTTTCGCGCCAAGCGGACCTTCGAACACACCTACGCGCTCACGGACAACATCAGCCGACAAGGCCTTTACTTACGAACGCTCGATCCTCCACCGGTCGGATCGGACGTGCGCATCAATCTTCGAGACAAGTACGGCGACATCCTCCAGATCCGGGGAACTGTTGCTTGGAGGTTCGCACCGAGCCAAGTCGGCGGACGCACGTGCCCGGGATTCGGGCTCAGTATCGCCGAGGAAGCTTGCCCACCCGACGACCTCGAAAAGTACCGTTCGCTTTATGCCGATGTTCTCATGGAACTGGAGCAAATCGAGGAACGAGCGAGGCTCGCGTCACAGCGTGCATTGGAGAAGCCGAGCGGGGTCCATCGGACGTGGGCGGGCGCGGACGAGTCGAGCGAGGTGGGCTGAGGGCTCTCAGGATCGTCGGGTCTCTGTCCTGGGAAACCTTATCTCGATGGAGGTCCCGCCGCCCTCGCGGTCTTTTGCGCGGATGCTCCCCCCGTGAGCCTCGACGGCGAGACGACAGAACGCCAAACCGAGACCTGTCGATGGGACCTTCGCACGCCGTACCTCCACCTGGCCGAACTTCTCGAACACCTTCGTCTTGAAATCGTCTGGGATCCCGGGCCCGCGGTCCTCTACCAGGATGGTGACGGAATCATCATCGACGGAAACTGTCACGTCCACGGGGCTCTTCGAACGCGAGTGCTTGAACGCATTGTCGAGAAGATTGACCACCACGCGCTCGAGCACCGCGCCGTCCGCTCGAACCATCACCGCATCAGGACCGTGGACGACAACCAGGGGCTGCGCGCTCGGGCCGAGCATCCGTACGGCCCCGGACACGATCGCCCGGACGTCGACATCATCGAGCGTGAGCGGCAGTTCCGCAGCCTCCATGCGCGCGATATCCAGGAGATCGTTGATCAAGCGCACGAGCCTGTTGCAGCTGAGTTCGGCCCGACTCAGGTCCTCGACATCTACCAGCCCTCCCTCGGTCCGAGCGTCCTCTTGCATCAATCGAAGAGATCCCACGACTCCGGAGAGGGGAGCTCTCAGGTCGTGGACGATCATGTGCGTCAGGCTGTCGCGCATCTTCTCGACACGGACGAGCCTCTCGTACGCGTCCCTCAATTCGCGACTCTTGCGATGAAGCTCGAGATGAGTCCGGACACGTGCCTTGACCTCCTCGAAATGGAACGGCTTGGTGATGTAGTCGGCTCCCCCGACCTGGAAAGCGAGGAGCTTGTTTTCGGTCTGTTGGAGGGCGGTGATGAAAAGCACGGGTATATCCGCCAGGTTGTGGTCGGCCTTCAGGGCCTGGCACACCTCGAAGCCGGACATTTCGGGCATGCTGATGTCGAGAAGGATGATGTCTGGCGTCCTTTCCCGCGCGGCCAACAGCGCCATTTCACCGTTCGTCACGGGCCTGACGTGGTAGCCTTCCTCGTGGAGAACCTCCGTGAGGATCTGAAGGTTCTCCGCCAGATCGTCTACGATGAGAACGTCTGCGCGGGCCGCGTCCACCGCCGGCACGTCAGGACCCGTTCCCAGCTGCGCTTGGGACGCCGCGAACGCGCTCGATGAGGCTCGCGTAGTCGTAGGATTGAACAAATCGCCGGACGCGGGTGGCCGTTTCGTGTTCTTCGATCTCATCAGCCAGGTTCAGGAGCTCCGAGGCGTCACCGGCTCGGGCCGCCGTCAAAAGCTCCTCGGCCAGTGGTTGAGGAAGATGGATTTCTCCCTCATCGCTCACGGCGAACGTCCCCGACCGATGCGACGGTGGTTTTCTTAGCGTCCTTTGCACGCCCTGGGATAGGAGCGTTTCTTGGTCCCCGTAGTGAAGCCAGGTTACAGGGATTTGGAGTCGAAAGACGCTGCCTCTCCCCACTCGGCTGTCCAAAGAGAGCGCCCCGCCCAGCAATCGGGCGTGGTGACGACTGATGGACAGGCCCAGGCCGACTCCCTCGATGTCCTCACGATTCGCCCCCCGAGCGTATCGCTGAAACAATTGCTCTTGCTCGTGTCGAGCGATTCCCCGCCCAGAATCCATCACCTCGAAGTGAAGCGTGCACGTATCCCCCCGGAGGTCGCTCGCTCGAACGAGCACACGAACGAAACCGTCCTTCGTGTACTTCACCGCGTTCCCGACGAGATTGATGAGAATTTGCCGCGTTTTCCCGATGTCAGCCAGGATCTGGGTCGGCGTGTCCGAGGCAATGCGATAGCCGAGTTCGATCCCCGCCGCGCGTGCGGGTCCCTCGAACATCGACACCACGTCCTCGACCAGTTGAACGGTGGACGACGGTGAGAGATTGAGCTGCACCCCTTCGGCCTGGAAGGCCGAGGCCTGCAGAAACGCGTTGATGAGCTCCAGCATGTGCTCCCCCGAGCGCTCGATGGCTTCGAGCCTCCGCCTCCCGACCTCCGAAAGCGAAGGTTCGTTGGTCAGGAGGCTCGCGTACCCGAGGATGGCGTTCAGAGGGGATTTGAGCTCGTGGGAGAGGTTCTCGAGAGTCGCCGCAAACGGCCCGCTGACGCGCCGCTGGGGGCCGCCTTCCGTGCTTTCCGCATCGCTCGAAACCCCACTCTCGGACATCCTATTCGATCCCAAATTGGCGACATTTTCGATAGAAGAAGGACTTGTCCGTCCCCAAGGACTGGGCCGCTGAGCTCTTGCTTCCGCCGTGAGACTCGAGGGCCTCGATGATCAGATGGCGCTCGAGTTGGAGGAGCCGATCCCGGTAGCTCACGCCGGGCTGGTAGGTCGACTGCAAGGCGCTGCTGTCGCTCCCGGATTGGGGGTTCGCTCGTAGGGAAGGCACGAAGTCGTGGAGATGCTCGGGAAGGATTTCCTCACCCGGTAAGAGGATCGAGAGTCGCTCAATCATGTTTTGGAGCTCGCGAACGTTACCCGGGTAAGAGCGAGCCATCATTTGTTCCATGGCTGCGGGAGAAAACCGCATCTTGTCCGGCAAGTTGAGTTGGCCAGCGATGTGATCGACGAGAAGAGGGATATCGCGACGGCGATTGCGCAACGGGGGCGCCTCCAAAGTCACGACGTTCAGCCTGTAGTACAGGTCCTCTCGAAACTTTCCGCGCAGAACCATGTCGGCGAGGTCCTTGTTCGTCGCGGCCAGGATCCGCACATCGCACCTGAGAGTGTGGCTGCCGCCCACCCGCTCGAATTCTCCCTCCTGAATGACGCGCAGGAGCCGGACCTGGGCGTCGAGCGGCAATTCGCCGACTTCATCGAGCAAGAGGGTGCCCGTGTGCGCGATTTCGAAGCGTCCGCGTCGCCTCCCCGTGGCGCCGGTGAACGCCCCCTTCTCGTGGCCGAACAGCTCACTTTCGAGAAGCGTGCTCGTGAGCGCTCCGCAGTTCACCTTGACGAACGGGTTGTTGCGCCGCTTCGAGCCGGCGTGAATCGCGTTGGCAATCAGCTCTTTGCCGGTGCCGTTCTCGCCCTGAATCAGGACGCGGCAATCCGAGGGCGCCACCTGCCTGATGAGGCGCTTGAGATTCACCATCGGTGGGCTCTCGCCCACCAGTTGGGGATGGGCCCAAAAGGCCGACGAAGGTGGCGACTCTTCGTTCTCCGGGGGATAGAGGGTCAGGGCCCGTTCGACGACCGTCCTCAAGCGGTCGTAGTCGATGGGCTTGGTGAGAAAATCGATGGCGCCCGCTTGGACCGCCTCGACAGCCACCTCCAGGGAGCTCATCCCCGAAACCATGACGACGGGCTGGTTGCCCCTGCGCATGCGAATTTCGCGCAGCAGGTCGATGCCATTCATCTCTGGCATGTCCACGTCGCTGACGATCACGTCCGCCCGCTCGCGCGAAAGCAGTTCCAATGCACTGCTCGCCGAGTCGGCGGACTGCACGGCGTGTCCTTGCTTGGCCAGAAATCGGGTAGCCAAACGGACTTGCTCTTCGTCGTCGTCGACAATCAGGACTTTCGCCGCTGTCACTTGTGTTCCCCCCTCTCGCTCAACTATGTACATTCGTGGATCTACTACCAGTTGATTCCGACAAATTCGAATGTCGATGTGAACTTACCACCCCAGCGGGCAGGCGCCATGAAGGAGATGACTACGTCGAGGGTGTCATGGTCTGTAATCTCGGGCTTGTCGGATTGCAGCGGGTCGGCTTCGTGGACGAATAGTCCACTAGCGGGTCAGATGGAGACGATTCGTCCATTCGTTTCTTCTGTGAGTCGTCGATGAGATTCGAAAGACAGACGTCGATCGAAGGAGCTACAACTCCCGAGAATGGTCTGGCGAATGCGCTAGGCAGCGCATACGATCGACAAATGACGCACTCACCGGTCATGCCGGAACAGGAGATCCCCGGTAGCCGCCCACGGGAACGGCGCGTCATCTCAATTCTAGGAGACCTCGACCCGTTGGTCGATGTGCTTTCGACCCAAATGCGACACGCGGCCGAATTTCGCAGGCCGAGGTCCATCTCGAGCGCCTTGAGCGAAGCCCAAAATGCCGCCCCCACGCTCTTTTTGCTCACCGAGGAAACGCTTCACCAGGATCGATTCGTGGAACTCTCCGACCTCGCGCATCGAAAGCTCGTTCCGATGGTCTTCGTGGTGCGAAGCGAAGCTGGAAAGGAAGCCGCACGACGCCACGGGGCGGCGGACTACTTCGTTCGGCCGCTCGACTTCGGTGTCGTGAGCGCGCGACTGGAAGGTCTGCTGGAGTGGGTCGAAGGTGGCCGGGTCCAGAGCGACCTGCACCAAGCCAGGTGGCAGTTGGCGCTCGAAGGGGCATCCCTTGGGGTCTGGGAACACGATCTGCAAAGTGGGCAAGTCGCGATCTCGGAAGCCCTTCGAAGCCTCCTGGGACTCCGAGCCGAATCGAAGACATTGTCCGAAGAATCTTGGCTCGATCTCATCCACGCCCAAGATCGATTACGTGTCGTCCAAGCCAGAGATCGGCTGCGGAGCGGCGCGGCTTGGGAGAACCACTTGGAGTACCGCTTCATCGGGAGCGAACGCCGTGTGATCTGGGCGCGTGAGGCGGCCCGGGTGCTGCAGAGGAAAGCACAGCGGCCGGCTCGCCTCATGGGCATCATCGTCGACACGACTCAGCAACGGGCAAGCGAACGTCGCATCGTCCAGCTCGCGAACTTCGATGATCTCACCGAGCTCCCGAACAGAAACAAGTGCCTCGAGTTTCTCATCGAGGCCGTGGAGCGAACCCAGTCTACCGGGGACCAGGCGTGTCTCATCCGCGTCGACATCAGCGGGCTCGCAAACATCAATCAGACGAGGGGACGTCCGGCGGGTGACCAGGTCCTGCGTCAAATTGCCACCCGACTACGGTTCCGAGCCTCGGATCCCAACAAGGTCTCGCGCATCGGCGGCAAGGAATTCGCACTGGTCGTCGAGCAATTGGATCCCCGAACGAAGCTTGCGAAAGCTGCGGAAATCGCAGCGCAGATCGCCAAGAGCTTCAGCGAACCCTTCGAGGTTTCGGGCGAACTCGTCACTTGCGCGGTGCACATCGGAGCGTGCGTGCTCCCAGAAGAAGGGCGAGAGCCCGAAGAGCTGCTCAGAAAGGCCGACATTGCGCTCACTGAGGCGAAACACGGAGGCCAGAGCTTCGCCGTATTCCGTAGGTCGATGCTCAAGCGAGTCGAGACTCGAGAAAAGTTGCTCCGCGAGCTCCAGTACTCGGTGTTTTCTGGAGAGATCGGTCTCGCTTACCAGCCCATCGTCAGCGGCGCGGGAAGGCTCGTTGGTGTCGAGGGTCTTGCGCGCTGGCAGCATCCCACCAGGGGCCAGATCCCTGCGGCGGAGTTCATTCCGCTGGCGATCGAGTCTGGGCTCATCGTGCCGATGGGCGCCGCACTCCGCCGCCGCGCCTGCGAGCAACTCGCGAAATGGTCCCAGCGGAGCAGCACTTCCGACCTCGTGATCTCACTGAACGTCAGCCCCAGCGAGTTCGAAGCGGAATCGTTTACGCGCGATTTGATTCTCCTCGTCGAGAGCATGAAACTCGATCCGAGGAAGCTCCAACTCGAGCTGAGCGAGAGCGTGCTCAGGGGGGATCGCGACTCACTCGAGACACGCTTTCGGGCGCTGAGCAACGCCGGGATCCGGCTCTCGCTGGACGACTTCGGCACGGGCCTCTCTTCACTGACCCTCCTCAGGAAACTGCCCTTCGAACAGTTGAAGCTCGACCGTTCCTTCGTGAGCGAGATGCTCACCGATCCCGTCAATGCGAGCCTGTCCCGAGCCATCCTCGCGATGGCCCAGAACCTCGGCCTCGAAGTCATCGCCGAAGGCGTGGAGGACGAAACCCAAGCGCGCCTTTTATCGGAGATGGGATGCAATCTCTTCCAAGGGTATCTTTTCGGACGTCCGACAGATGCTCTCACGATCGAAACGCGGGCCTCCCAAGACGTCGAGCCTCTGGCTCCGCCAGAATCGAGCCTCAGCGTGCCCGCCTCGACGACCTTCGAAGACGAGATGGACGCCCGCATCCTCATCGTAGACGACGATGCGACGACCTTGATGCTGCTGGGGCGAATTCTCCGCGAGTACCCGAACGTGCGCACCACGACGAGTCCGCTCGAAGCCATCAAGCTCGTGGAAGAGCGGCCGCCCGACTTGCTTCTCCTCGACACGCAAATGCCGGAATTGAACGGTTTCGAGCTCTGGGCCGCTCTGCGCAACAATCCGTTCTTCGCCGAAATTCCGGTCGTATTCGTGACGGCCCTGCTCGACCAGGAAACGGAGATCAAGGCGCTGTCGATGGGAGCTGTCGACTTCGTCAGCAAACCGATCTCCGCCGCGCGTTTGAAGCTGGCCGTGCGCAACCAAATCCGGATCAAACGTCAGACGGATTCGCTGCGACAACAAGCGAGTATCGACGCCCTGACGGGAGTCGCGAACCGACGTTCGTTCGACAGAGCCCTCGAGCGAGAGATCGCTCGGGCAAGCGAAGGTTCGACCTCTCTAGCGCTGCTGATGATCGACGTCGACCACTTCAAGTTCATCAACGACACGTTCGGGCACCCGGCCGGGGATCGATGCTTGATTTCAATCGGGCGCATCCTCACCCACGTCGTCCGACGGCCGGTCGACGTGGTGGCGCGCTACGGGGGCGAGGAGTTCGGCGTCATTCTTCCTCTTGTCGACGGACAAAAGGCGCTTTCGGTTGCCGAGGAGATCGTCAGCGAAGTGCGAACGTCGGATTTTCGCGAAGACCTCGGCGCAAACCACGCCGTCACCGTGAGCGTGGGTTGGGCTACCTACGATGGTCACACGAAAGGAGACGCTTCCGCAGCGGCGAAGGAGCTTCTTCGCGATGCGGATGAGGCTCTCCTGTTGGCCAAGGAACAGGGCCGCAATCGCGTGTGCGGCCCGGAGGCACTCGTGAAAAGAATGAGAAGGATTTCGAACCAGTGAACCACGTGGAAATAGAGCTCCCAGGTGTCGATCTCGACGACGCTCGCCAAAGATTGGTCGATGACGTCCCCTTCTTGCTCTCCTTGCTCCGGGAGTTCGTGCGCCACTCCATCGCCCTCGAGGGCGCGCTTCAGCTCGACGGTACGCCAAAAGCAACCGATGACGACTTGCGGAAACTCCACCAGCTCCGAGGTGGAGCCGGGAATCTAGCCGTACGCACGGTCGAAGGGGTCGCAGCTCGGCTGGAGCTGTCTCTGAAGGCGGCCGCTGCCCAGAAGGGCCCCGACGCGGGCGCGCTGAAAACGTTCGGCGACCTCCGCTCCAAGCTCAAGGGGGAACTCTACGCTTTACGCGATGCTCTCCACGATGCTTCGGTGAACCTCGTTCGAGAGGACCTCGTTCCCCCTCGGTCGAGCCGCCAGTCGAGCCGCAAGGTGCGTCCATCAAGCAATCGCTGCCGAGTGCTGATCGTGGATGATAGTTCGGCGATGAAGAGTTATCTCCGCGCGACACTCGAAAAGTGCGACGAGCCACTCGAGATCATCGAAGCTTCCGGAGGCCTCCAAGGGTTTCAGAAGCTCGCGGATGAGCAGCCCGATCTCGTCCTGTGTGACCTACAGATGCCCGAGTTCGACGGAATGAAGCTGCTTTCGATGTGGGCTAGCCGTCCGGAGCTGAAGGAAATCCCCGTGTTGATGCTGACCGCTGAGCACGAGGCCGAACGCAAGGTGGAGATGTTGAAGCGGGGGGCTGCCGACTACATCACCAAGCCATTTCATGGCCAAGAGTTGGTTGCCCGCGTGAAGATTCACCTGGGCGTCAGGCGCCTGCGAGCCGAAGCGAGACAGCTCCGAGCGCTTCTCGACCAAGCGGTCTCGTCGGATGAAGTCACGGGCGTGTCGACTCGCGGCCACTTCGAGACGGCCCTGCTCGAGGAGGTCCAGCGCACCAACAGATACCGCGTTCCTCTGTCGCTCGTGTTTTTGGAGCTTCGACCCGGAGGGGGAGTTTCCGCATCGACCAACCTCCTCGCGAACGTCGGCGTCTTCTTGAACGCGTCCATCCGAAACACCGACAAGGCCGCACGGATCGATGAGAATAAGTTCGCCTTGCTGTTGACACACACCGGACGCTTGGGAGCTGCGGAGGTCGCCGCTCGCCTTTGTCGAGCCATCCCCGATCTGTCGAAGCGAGATCCCAGACTGCTGGGTCAGATCACCGCGTCGATCGGCGTCGCGAGTAGCGACGGCGCGCCGACGACCGCCGAAGAAATGACGGAACGAACGAACGCTGCCCTGGCTCGAGCGCGTCGGGCGGCGGATAGCGAGTTCGTCGTCTGGACGCCCCCAGAAGTAGCCGGTCAGCACGCTGCGCGCTGGTAGAACTCCGCACGAGGCTCCTCGAGTACGCCTCCCCTCGCCTCGTCACTCATCGGGAGGAGCGCGCCGAAAGGCCGCCCCTCAGCGGTCGAGGGTCCCCGTCGCCGAAAGACCAGAGATGGGCGAAAGCTCATCCCGGCGCGATCGAGCCACCATCTCGGCGACGAACATCCGGATGTTCTCCGAAACCGCTTCGGGTAGGTCGACGAATTCCACGCCCACGAGCAATCCCTTGCGAGCGGGTCGGGACCACCGCCCGATCGCTGGGAGGATCACGGGAGAGCCCTCGAACGGGAGGGCGAGTTCGATCTTGGTGATCTTTGCGGGATCGAAGGCCTCGTCGGCTAAAATGAGGACGCCGCCCGTCGAGAGATCCTGTGTCCTGCCCTGAAAATGGGAACCGTCCGTCGCATGCATCGCCACTGCAGTCGTGAACGGCGCCCGAGTGTGCCGGCGGCGGCCCGGAACGGCGCCTGCGACGTGTACCTCCGACATTCCAAGGAGCGACCCCTGCTGCGAGCTCAAGTCCGAAAGGATGATCTTCAAGTCCGTCTCGAAATGGGCCGCGCTCGGGGTTCGTTGGTCGGCCGAAAGCGCCATTGCCTGGCTGATGAGGTTCCGGAACGCGAAGGGAAGCTTCTCGAACTCGGCGTGAAGTGCGGTTGGCTGCCCCGAGTGGACCTTCAAGAGGATCTCGCCGTACGTACCGGTGTGGGGTATCCCGCCCAAAAGACACTCGTAGAGCAGCACGCCGAGGCCGTAGACGTCCATCCGCGCGTCGGGCTTCACCTCGCCCAGGAGCTGCTCGGGCGACATGTATTCGGGTGTGCCTATCAGGCTGTTGTCGGACGTGATTCGCTCGCGTTTGGGAAGTGCCTCGTGGGTACACGCCCCAAAATCGAGAATCGTGATCGCTTCTTCTCCCTCTTTCGTGTAGCGGACGAACACATTCGACGGCTTGATGTCCCGATGAACGAGGCCGTGTCGATGCATTTTCGCGACACCTGCGGCGACCTGGGAGACGACCCAGGCGGCGTCGCCTGGCGCCAGCTTTTCTCGGCTGGCGAGGATTCCGTCGAGGGACCTCCCGTCCAGAAGCTCCATCGCGAGATACGGGGCCCCACGCGACGCGACACCAGCGTCGAGAACCTCGACGATGTTCGGGTGCCGCGCGACGGTCAGGGCACGCGCTTCGCGCAGGAGCCGAAGTCCCGAGGGTGAACTCACGTCCTCTCCCAGGCTCAGAAGCTTGAGGGCAACGCGACGGGTGGTGAACTTCTGCTCGGCCTCGAAAACCGTGCCCCCGCCGCCACGAGCGATTTCGCGCTTCAACAAGTATCGCCCGTCGATCTCGTCACCCACCGAAAAGCCTCGCACGCCACCCTGAACAGAACTGTCCATTTTCACCCGTCTCCGTCGCTCCTCCGGCCGCAAGGACCCGCTTGGACGAAGCAAGAGCCGTACCACGGCGCCCCAGCACGAAAGCCGGGACGCTCCGTCGTGCGCGCACGTTTCCAGCTGGATTTCCGCCTGAGTCCCCCCAACGACAACGGCACGCGCCCCACGATCGATGGAACAATCGTCCCAGGGGCCCGCTGCCACAGGACGCTTTGACCACGAGGCTTGCGCTGCGCGGCTTGCGCCCCCTCCTCGCGTGAGTCAGAAGCAGCCGGATGAATGCACCCCTCGGCCCTCAGGGCACTGCGGTCGCCGGCGGGGGGCCCATCCCCACGGACGACGAGGCACTTCGCTTGGAGCGGCGCATCATCTTCCTCGTGGGTGCCATCCAGTTCGTTAACGTCCTGGATTTCATGATCGTGATGCCCATGGGACCCGATTTTGCGGCAGCCCTCGACATCTCGACCGCCCACATTGGACTCGTGGGCGGGATCTACACGGCCGCGGCAGCGCTTTCGGGGATGGCGGGCTCGCTATTTTTGGATCGTTTCGACCGTAAGAAGGCTCTCACTTTCGCGATGCTGGGACTCGCCCTCGGAACGGCCGTTGGTGGGCTGGCCACGGGCCTCGGCAGTCTGCTGCTCGCGAGGATCCTGGCGGGCTGCTTCGGTGGCCCGGCGACCTCGCTTTCGCTGGCAATCGTCACGGACGCCGTTCCCCCGGTTCGTCGGGGCAAGGCGCTGGGCGCAGTGATGGCAGCGTTTTCCCTAGCCTCGATCCTGGGAGTTCCCGCGGGGCTCGAACTCGCCGGGCGATTCGGGTTTCGCGCGCCGTTTTTCACGCTGGCGGCCGTGGGGCTCGTGATCACGCTTCTTTCGACGCGGCTCTTGCCCGAAATGACGAAGCATCTCGAGCTTCCGAAACGGAAAGGGCTACTTCCCGAGTTCGATCGGCTCACGGTTCTGGCGCTCTCGAACACGGCTTTGGTGATGATGGGCGTGTTCGCCGTCGTGCCGAACCTGTCCGCGTACGTCCAGCACAACATGGGATACCCGCGGGAGATGCTGGGGATGCTGTACCTCGTGGGCGGGATTGCGAGCTTCGTCGCGCTTCAAGTGGCGGGGCGATTGGTGGACAAGTTCGGTGCGTTCCCGCTCGTCGCGGTGGGCACGGTGTTCCATCTCCTCGCTCTCGATTTTCTCTTCCTCGATCCGTGGGAAGTAGCGCCGATCTTCCTCATCTTCACGCTTTACATGCTTTCGGGCAGCGTGAGGATGGTTCCGATGCAGACCCTGGCGACTCAGGTTCCACAGGCCGATCAGAGGGCGCGATTCATGTCGGCGCAGTCCGCAGTCCAACATCTCTCGTCGGCCCTGGGGGCGTTCCTGGGCTCATTTCTACTCGTGGCTCTGCCGGACGGCACCTTAGTCGGGATGGAGCGCATTGCTTGGGGGGCGGCGGCCGTGGCAGCCGCCGTGCCGCTCTTCGTGTTTTTCCTGGAAAAGGGCATCAAGGCCCGCGCCCTCACCGCCGATTGAACGCGACGGGTCGCGATGGACGAGCAGCGCTCGAACTCGTTGGCGATGGTCGAGAGCGCTCGGCGAAAGCCAATCGAGGCGCGGAGCGCACCGAGCCCGCCCGTCAGTCTTCAGGACAATCGTCGACCGTCTTGATGTCGCGCGTCTGGCTCGTACTGGGCGAGAAGCCATCCGGTCCACAGTCACAGCGCCCCTGTTCTCGGAGGGTGTCGTAGTAGCTCTTGCAGGTGTCGTACCCGCTGCACGAATCGACTTCGGTCGCCGTCGATTGCCCGAGATCGGCACTCGAACCCGTGGCAACTTCGTAGCACGAGCACCTCCCGCTGCTCTCACTCGCGTAACACTCCCACTCGTAGGCCGTTTCTTCTTCGTCTCCGCCTCCGCAGGCTGACGCAAGAAGAAGGATGAGTGGAACCAAGCACGCCGCTCGTCGGATCATGTCGTGAGCGTACCCCTCGCCGCCGAATGCATCAACGCGGCGAACCCGGCGAGCTCAGCGTAAGCCTCCCCAGAAGCGACAAGCGGCTGGACCAATTGTCGCGACCCAGCGGACACTGGAGCTGCGACCACACTAGAGCGACTCCGGCACCGGGTCCTCATCGCAGGCGCCACAGTTCAGCGTCAGACCACAACCGTCCGGCGCGGTACCACATTCGAGCCCGAGACTCTCACAAGTCTCAGCGTCGCAATTCGAGCACTGATTGTTCGTACCACACGTACGCATCCCGGGGCAGGTGCCGCAGCTGATCATCGTCCCACACCCGTTGTCGATGCTACCGCACTCGGCTCCAAGATCGTCGCACGACGAAGGCGTGCATTCGGTGCACTGGTTGTCCGGGCCACAGTCCTCTCCCGTACCGCAGGTGCCGCAATTCAGCATTTGGCCACAGCCGTTCGACACGCTCCCGCACTCCGCCCCCTGCTCCTGACAGGTTTGCGGATCGCACACGCACTCGTTCTGGCTGCACGTCTCACCCGTGCCGCAGGTGCCGCAATTGATCGTCTGACCGCAGCCGTTGGGTACGCTCCCGCACTCGGCCCCCTGCTCCTGACAGGTAAGCGGATCACACACGCATTCGTTGTCGGGGCTGCACATTTCGCCCGAACCGCACGTGCCGCAGTTCTTGGTTCCGCCGCAGCCGTTCGGTACGCTCCCGCACTCGGCCCCAATCTGCTCGCAGGTCCGCGGAGTGCACCCGCATTGATTGGCGACACCCGCGCCCCCGCACGTCTCGGGTTGGGAGCATCCGCCGCAGTTCAGCATCCCACCGCAACCATTCGAAATCGGGCCGCACTCGGCATCCGCGTCGTCACAGCTCCGCGGGGTGCAGCCGCAAATGTTGGCCGTACCCCCGCCGCCACACGTCGCCGGCGCGGTGCACGTGCCGCAGTTTAGGTGCTGACCGCACGGTTCGACCACCGTGCCGCAGTTCTTGCCGAGAGCTTCGCACGTTTGGGAGACGCAAGAGCATTGGTTGGGTTCGTCGGCGCCGCAAACCGTGGGAAACCCGCAGGTTCCGCAGGATAGAACGTTCCCACAACCGTCGCCGGTGTTGCCGCATTTCGCGTCGAGAGATTCACAGGTTTCGGGGTGACAGGGGACGCTGCTGCAGCTGCTCGGGCCGACTCCCGTACAATAAAACCCATCCTCGCAGCTTCCACAGTCGAGCGTTCCACCGCAACCGTCCTGAATCATGCCGCATTGAGCGTCGAGCTCTTCGCAAGTCTTGGGCGTGCATTCGCACCGACCCTCATTGCACTCGTGATTGACGGGGCAGCCCCCACAATTGGTCGTCACCCCGCAGTTGTTTACCGTGGTGCCGCACTCGACGCCCAGCTGAACGCAACCAAAGGGCTCACAATCGCAGATGTTCGAGACGCCGAGCCCACCGCACGTTTCGTATTCGCCGCACGTGCCGCAATTCAGGACGGCGCCGCAGCCGTCGGAAATCTCACCACACTCGGACTCGAGAGACTCGCACGTTTCGGGGGAACACGGTGCCAAGCCGCACTGGTTGGGTCCATCGCCTCCGCAAAAAAGGCCGTCTTCACATGTTCCACATTCGACTAGGGACCCGCAGCCGTCGGGAAGCTGGCCACAATTGGCTGACAGGTCCTCGCAGGTGAAAGGAACACAACCCGTTGGATCCGGTCCACCGCCGGTCCCGCCAGCGCCCACGCTCCCGTCCCCGCCCGACCCGGTGCCGTCACCACCGACCGCAGCAGAATCGTCGTCCGATTGAGCGGTGTAGTCGCCGTAATCGTACTTCGAGCTGAGGGCACAGCCAACTGCTGGAAGAACTAGCGCAAGTACGAGATACCTGAGAGAAATCATGCGGGCTTTCTTTGGTGTTGGGACACGCCGTCGAAAGACGCGACGGTTAGAAGCTGCCGAACACTTGAACGTCGGTGCCAGAAAACGCGACGCCCACCTGGGTACCCGAGCGGGAGCGCGCCGTACCCTCTTCTTGTTTCGGCAATGTCAGGAGGAGAGTGAGTCCGGCTGCGGCGCCGACTCCGGCGGCGATCCATCCGACGGTGTTGAGACCGAGAAGCGTCTTGGCTCCGACCACGGCTCTCGACCCTTCCGGGGTGCAGGACCTGGCGGGACACTCGTCCTGCACTTTGTCGTGTTGGCCCGGGAGGAGAAGCCCCGTGGTGATGGCGAGGCCAAGCCCCGCCGCGCCGACGCCGAGGGACGCGATACCGAGGTTTCGACGGAGGGCGCGCTGTTCGGCGTCGCCCTCGGCGTCGATCTCACGACCGGGTCGAACGCGGAGCTCCTTGTGTTCGCCGACATCGAGAGAGACGGTGTACCGTTTGGGCTCGTGCCCGGGGCTTTTGACCACGACGATGTGCTTACCGGGATCAACGGGTAGCTCTTGTCCGAGGCCGGCGCTGCCGAGGTCCACCTCGTCGCGCTCGAGGGCGAGATCGCTTGGCGCGCCCTCCTCCGCGACGATGGTCAGATACGCGAGCCGGGCCTCGACCGACTCCAGCTGCAGCACGGCGTAGCCCACGCGATCGTCAGTCTCATCGAGCAGATCGAGAGCCTGGTGCCAGCGCTCCCAAGAGCGGGCGAGCTTGCCTCGCTTTTCCTCGCAGGCGGCTAGGTTCAGCACAGTGCCGGCCGCCTCGTCCAAGGCGAAGCTTTCCTCGAACATCTCGCACGCGGTGTCGTAGTCCTCCCGGTCCATCGCGTCCCGCCCCTTCTGAAACAGGGCCTCGGCCGCGGCCGGATCTCGGGACTGCGCGAAAGCTCGGTCAGAGCCGAGCAGAACGAAAACGAGTGTCAGAAGCGCGATCCACCACGACGCCTTCATCAACGTCTCCGGGCAAGCGGATCGGTATCCACGATCGGCTCGTCGGCTGGGGTGGTCGCATCGCCGGAGCCGGAAGCAGCGGCCGGAGGAGGAGTCGTCGAAGCGCCACCAGGGGCGCGCGTCTTGCCAGACGAGTCGAGAGCCCCCTGAAACGCCGCAGCCTGGCCAGGAGCGGAGCCGCTTTCGTCGACCTTCTTGGTTGATTCTTCCTCGGGGAGGTCCGACAGGTCGAGAACCAGCTCGGAGTCATCCGCCCCGAGCGCGGGGATGTCGGCGGGCTCCGTTTCGGGCACGGTGGCGCGCTGGGTCGCGGTCACCGGCGAGTGAGTCGGAGCCTCGTCGGAACCCAGATTGGCGACGAACACGTAGGAGAGAATCGCCGCGCCGAGCAGCGCGGCGCCGTACTTCCAGCGCCGCCGAGCCGACTCGAGTCCACGCGCGATGGTGGGCGCGGGGAAGAGCGAGAACGCAACCGGCCGGTAGGTGGTTCGGCTCGTCGTGTCGCCGAACAAAGTCGTGGGCCGGGGCTCGGCATCGACGAGGGTGTGTTGGCTCGGTCGGATCGGATCGCCCAAGAGCTCGACGATTGCCGCGCGCATCTCGGCCGCGCTCGCGTAGCGGTTCTCCTTCTCGAAGGCGAGCGCTCGATTGACGACCTTGGCCACGGCTGCGGGAACGTGGGGGGCGACCTTACGCACGTCTGGCGCGGGCGTCGTCATCACCTGGAGGAGGAGTTCGTTGTTGGTCTCGGCCGTGTGGACGTAGCGGCCGCTGAGCATCGTGAACATCGTGGCACCGACGGCGAAAATCTCCGTCCGAGGTCCGAGTTCGTGCCAGCGTCCGCGCGCCTGTTCGGGAGCCATGAAGGCGGGGGTGCCCATGAAAGCGCCCACCTGCGTTTTGTGGCCTTGTTGCTCGCCGGACATCTTGGAGATCCCGAAGTCGAGGAGCTTCACCTCGCCCTCGTTCGTGATGAAAACGTTGTCGGGCTTGATGTCGCGATGAAGCACGCCAGCGCGATGGGCAGCCTCGAGCACGTCCAAGAGTTGTTCGGTGATCCGGAGAGCTTGTTCGACACCGAGCGGGCCTTCGCCGCTTTCGATGCGGTCCTGCACCGATTGCCCCTCGAGAAAGTCCATCACCAAGTAGGGCGCGCCGTTCTCCAGTTCGCCATCGTCGAGAACGGGAACGGCGCCACGGTGACCGACGCTGTTGGCAGCGCGCGCCTCACGAGAAAAGCGATCTCGCGCCTCACCGACGTGACAGAACTCGGGATGAAGAACCTTGATCGCGGCGCGCCTGTGCGTGTGCTCGTGCACTGCGTAGTAAACCGTCGCCATCCCGCCCTCACCGAGGACTCGCTCCACGCGCCATTTACCACCGACCACCTGTCCCAACAGGAACTCTGAGTCGTGTGTTAGAGCTTGTTTGGAAGACGGCGTATCCACTTGGCTGACCCCATCCGCGCCTAGGCAATCGGAATCTCGTAGAGCGGTAGCAGCTTACATAGGGGCACGCTGTAAGCACCAGTACGAATGCACAAAAAGTCACGGTGCAATTTCAACACGAATGGAATCAGGAGGTCGCCCGGGCCCGGGGCACCCTGGTGCGGGCCCCCTCCAGGGTGAAACGCGCCGCTCTGGTACGGCCGACCTTGCGCCGGGTCTCGACCGCCCCCGACTGAGGCGGCTTCATTTGGGATCTCGGAGGGCCGGGGTACAACACCGCATGCCCAGCTCGGACACGCCGACGATTGCCGTTTTCGCCGACTACGAAAACATCGCCCTCGGCGCCAAAGACGCGCGCATCGAGTTCGACATCAATCTCGTCTTGGCGCGCCTACTCGACAAGGGGAACGTGGTGGTGCGCCGGGCGTATTCGGACTGGGAGCGGTACAAGAAGGACCGCAAACCTCTGCACGAGGCGTCCTTCGAACTGATCGAAATCCCGCACGTTTCGTTTTCGGGGAAAAACTCCGCCGACATTCGGATGGTCGTGGACGCCCTGGATCTTTGCCACACGAAATCTCACGTGAACGTATTCGCACTTCTGACCGGCGACAGCGACTTTTCGCCCCTGGTGAGCAAGCTTCGAGAGAACAACAAGCTCGTCATCGGAGTCGGGGTGAAAAACTCCACGAGCGATCTGCTCGTCTCGATCTGTGACGAGTTCGTCTACTACGACGATCTCGCCCGAGAGGCGAAGCCGACGAGAGCGCGCTCGCCGCGCCCGAAGAAGCAATCCGATCCGAAGACTCCGGACAAGACCCTCGAGGACCGTCGAGAAGCGGGCCTCGATCTCATCGTCGACACGACCGAACGAATGTTGCGCGACGCTACCGGGACGGTGTGGGGCTCGATGATCAAGCAGGCGATCATCCGCAAACAGCCAAACTTCTCCGAGAGCTACCACGGGTTCCGCAGCTTCAATCGGATGCTCGAAGCCGCGGCCGAAGACGATTTGTTGCGGATCAAAAAGGACGACAAGAGCGGCGGCTACACGATCATCGATCTCGGTCCGGAGGCTTAGAGCACAGAGGGTGCGAGCCCGAATTGCTGAAATGAGCACCAATCGAGGTCGTTCGGGCCCGGCGTACACTCTTGGCGCGGCGGGCCAAGGGGCGACACAATGTAAGGAGTGACCGATCGTCTTGTCTTGCCGCCGCGGGTCTGTCGAGCTGAGCGGGCGCTCTCGGAATATCCCGACGAACTCGCGCTCTTGGTGCCAGCCCTCAGTCGCGGCGACGCGCCCGCCGACGCGGCCATTGGGTGTTTGGCGGGCCTTGCACCAAAAGACGCCCACGGGCTCATCGGTCGAGCGTGCCAGGGGGACAGCACTGTTCCCGCTCCGCTCGCGGAACTCGTTGCGAGTTGTCGAGTGACGCCTGCTTGGGTGGACTCCGAGCAGGTGAACCGAGCGGGCGCCGTCTTCTTCAGAGCGGGGGTGCTCGGCGGGATCGTGCTCGGGATGCGCTCCCTGGTCTACGGCTACGCGTCCCCCGTCGGGAACAAGCCGCTGGCCTTGTCGGGTGCCCTGGAAAGAACGGCGCAACGGCGACTCGCCGAAACCAGCCGCTTCGTCGCAGCGGTGTGCACGAAAGATGGACTGTTGCCCGGCCGCGAGGGGTTTTCTTACTGCATCTACGTGCGGCTGATGCACGCCCAGGTGCGCCGGATGGCGCTGTCCGACGAGCGATGGGACGCCGAACGCTTTGGGCTCCCCATCAACCAGCACGACATGCTGGCGACCGTGCTTCTCTTCAGCGTCGTGTTCATTGATGGTCTCTCGCTCGTCGGACTTGAAACGACCGACGAAGAGCAGCGCGACTACCAAGCCTTGTGGCGCCTGGTGGGGTTTTACCTCGGCGTCGAGGAAGAGCTCTTGCCCCGAACCGTCGAAGAGGCGCGTCGCAAGGCCGACTTCATCCGGCTCACCCAAGGGGAGCCGGATGAAGATTCGAGAGCGCTCGTGGCCGCGCTGATGAACGAACCGCTGCGGCGCGCGCGAAGTGAACGTGAGCGGAGGCTCGCCACAGCTCACGTGGCCTTTGCGAAAACCGTGTGTCGCGCCCTGCTCGATCCCGAAACTGCTCGTGGACTCGGACTCGATTCAGGTGCGCCCGGCAGCTTCGTGCCACGACTACGAGCCACGATGCGGCTCCTGGAGCGGATTCGAAAACGCGTCGCCCCTCTCGACGAACTGGTTCGGAGACTGGGGGCTCAGTACTGGGACTTCAGTGCGAGCCACGTGCGAAAGGACGAAGCCTTCGCTCTGCCGTTTGCCCTAGAGGGACGTACTCGCTGACCGTGAATCACGAGTTTGAGAATCAGCTGAATCAGCTTGTGCCACGCGGGGCCCCGCGTTCGGCGGACGCGGGGCGCAGGGTCGTCGCCCTCGGTCGTCGGGGTGAAACGATGAACTTGCCCCGCCCTCGGTTTTTCACAGGCTACGAAAAGTCGGGGTGCCCCCAACGCGAGAAGGAGGTTGCCAAAGACGGAGGCGGGCTGACGGCGAGATGGGATGGCCGCCAGAGTGCGGGCGTCAAGTCGCGCGAAAAGTCGTCGAGCCGGGCATCGCGAAGAGTCGTAGAGCCGGGCGTCAGGTGGCGCGAATTCGATTCATCGCGACGCTCCCCGAGACGACCAGCGCGATCCCCAGGTAGGCAATCGTCGTCATTTGGTAGCCCTCGAACAAGACGGAAACGATGAGGGCCAAGACGGGCACGACGACTCCGATGTAGCCGGTGCGGACGCTGCCAATCCGATCGAGCAAAGTGAGGTAGCAAGCGAAAGCGGCAACGGAGCCGAGCAGCACCAGGTACGAGAGCGACGAATAGTAGGACCAACGGGTGGGCAGTCGCATCGTCTCGCCGACACAAAGCGCGACCAAGAAAGCGCCCAAAGCACCGTACGCCATGCTCCAGGCCATCTTGGTCCAAACAGACACACCCAGCTGTCCGAGGCGCTGCGCAAACAGCGCCCCCACTGCGGAACTGATGACCGCGATGGCCGTGAAAGCGAGGCCGGCGAGAGTTTCCTTCGACCAAGTCTCCTGGCGAACTTCTGGGAAGTAGATGAGGAGCACCCCCACCACGCCGGTGGCGCCCGCCCACGTCAGTCGCGGATCGAGTGGCCTCGAAAACGCGATTCTCTCGCCGAGTTGATTGGCGAGGGGGCTGACCGAATACCCGAGGGCAACGAGGGCGCTGATGACGTAAGTCTCCGCGAGATAGACGCACGCGTAACCCACCGTGAACATCGAAAGCCCCATCCCCAGAAGTAGAAGGTGAAGGCGCCCGGAGAACTTCGACACCTGACCGCGCAGCCTAGCGACGAACGCTGCAAGGAGCGCCGCGCAGAAGAAACGCACCGCCACACTCGTGATGGGTGCGACCTCGCCCAGCTGAAACTTGATGGCGATCCAGGTCGTGCCCCAATTGGCGACGCACGCAGCGAACAAGGCAAGGTCCCAGGGTTTCATCGAAGAGCCAGCGGGCCTTGTTAGCGAAAATTCAGGCCAATGACAGCAGGCGCGCGGACGGGCGCTCAAGGTCGGTGGTAGAGGTCGCGAGGGGGCGCTCCCCGCCAGAGAAATTGACCAAACGCGTCGACCACAAAGAGCACACAAAGGGGCCTGTTCGTCGCCCTCTCAACCGTCCCAATGGCGGGCTCAACCGCAACAAATTACCATGAAATTTCGCCACCTTCGGCCCTCGCGGGAGGCGAGAGTTGCGACATTTCCGCCACACTTGTGGCATCTCGCCACACGAGGGTCTCCGCGGGTGTTGCAAGTTTTCGCAGCACGCAAGCAGCACCCGAGCGTCACACGGTCGGCACGATGTTTGCCACTACGAAACCATGGAGCGAGTCACGAGAGAATACATCCAAGAAACGATCGAAAACGGGGCGCGTGTCTCCGTGATCGAGGTACTGGGCTCTGAGCAATACGACGAGGGGCATCTCCCCCACGCGATCAACATTCCGCTCGACGACGAGTTCGAAACGAGCGCGAGTCTCGCCGTCCCCAACAAGGACGAACCGGTCGTGGTCTATTGCAACAGCGACAGTTCCGACGCCTCCGCTCGGGCCGCAGAGCGCCTCGAGGCGATGGGCTATCACAAGGTGATGAACTACGTCGGGGGGAAGCAAGACTGGTCGGGAGCCGGCCTCGCGCTGACTCCCAGTGGCACGCGGGCGAGTGAGCGATGATGTTGCTACTAGCCCGCCGTCCGCTGTCGAAGAGAGCGATGTGGATCGAGCTCACGACCGGCAGCGAGATCCAGGGGACGCCGCATCTCGTCGAGCTGGTTCACCAATGGGCGGAGGGCCCGCTCGCGCGGTTTGGCAGCCGCTTTTCGAGACTCGGTGTGCATTTGGGCACCGAGAACGCCGACGCGAAAAGCGGAAAAAGGGAGATCCGCTGCGCCATTGAAGCGCGCCTCAAGCATCGCGAACCGGTCGTCGCGGTGCATCGAGCCGAGAGCGTGGAGACGGCGGTTCGCGGAGCCGCCCGGAAGCTGCAGCGAGTCATCGCAACGGATCTGAGCCGCTTGGACGAAAACTAGAGCTCATCTTCTGAAAGGAGGAGGGGCTTTCGTCAGTCCAGAGGACAGCTCGAGCTCGGCTCGATGTAGCCGAAAGCGAGGGTGCGCATCGGATGGCCCCCCTCGAAGCTCCCTTCGGGCAACGTCTCCCAGTCGATGCCGTCCTCGCTCCGATAAAACTCCTGGTTTTGATACCAGACCGAATCGCCCCAGCCGCCCTCGACCGCAACGAAAGTGCCCGAGTCACTCACCGCGACGGGCCCGAAACTGTAGCTCGAAGAAAGCGCCGTCTCGGTCCACTCTTCGCCGTCGGCGCTCCGGTACGCGTTGCCGCCCCCGTAGACGACGAAGTCCGAGCCGGACCACACCAAATGAGAGTCCGAATCGCCGCCGATCGGGGACGCGGTGAAGTTCACACCCCCGTCCGTCGATGAGCAAGCCAGCCCATTGTCACCCATCACGACAATCACACCGTTGCCGTAGGCGATCCCGCCCCTCGTCTGGATCCCCGCGCCGCAACCGTCGGGGAGGTTCGTCGGCTGGAACCACGTCGCGCCCTTGTCGGCGCTCAAGACTACGGCATCGTCGGTCACGATCACGAAGTGTGCGCCCGCCGTTCCCGCACGACGGACGTTGCCACCCGAGAGGCCCGTTTCGATCGGATCGGACCAAGTGAGCCCGTCGTCTTGGGACACCCGCGAACGGATCCCCGCAGCGAGGAGGGTTCCGTCGATGTATCCCACGCCGCCGAATCGCTGGTCGGGAACGTCTCCGATTCTCACGTCCCACGATTCGCCGTCTGAACTGGTGCGCAGAGTGCTGGGGGTCCCCCACCCGAACATCGCGAAGAAGCGTCCTCCGCCCGCGGCGAGACCCCGCCCAGCACCCGGATCGTGGTCGCATTCGATTTCGTTCTCACCGCTCCAGCAGGTGCCGGTACCCACGTCGTTCGACTGTTCGAAGATCCAAGTGCGGCCGTCGTCACACGAGACCACGGTCCTGCCCAGGTGCCCTTGCCCGACGAACGCGGGGACCAGACCTGTGTCTACCGGGGTGCTCCCGCCGGTTCCGCCGGTTCCGGGGTCGATCGCGCCGCCCGCGGCGACGATTCCGCCACTGCCGTTGCCGTCCCCGTCGCCGCCGCCCGAGGCGAATCCACCAGTGCCACCGTTTCCCGTCGGGTCGGAGGCGCCCCCCGATCCGTCGCCACCAGAGGAACCGTCACCGTCTCCTCCGGAAACGTCGTCACCGTCCCCCGAGTCCGTGGGCGGGTCCGGGGAATCGACGGAGACGTTGCAAGAAAGGGGGAGCCACCCGATGACGAGCAGCGCTCCCGCGAATCGATTCGAGGAGGCCATTTTCATGTAGTGAAGGGCAACGGTTCGCTGGCGTTTTCTACGACGCCATCCGAGTGGCTCGCGTCGTAGCCTTCGTCGACGAAGGCGAACCCGTAGCCAGCCGACGCGTTGTAGGTCACGTTCTGAAACTCCGAGCGCTCGACACCGAGCGATTGCATCACTTGGGCGAGCCACTGCGAATAGAGCAGTCCCGAGTTTCCGATGCTCGAACCCCACGCCATCACTTGGCCTTCTGGCGTGTGTTTGACGTAGTCGCAATAATTCCCCGTCCGGATGTTCCCGCCCGCGCCGCCGAAGGTGACGACGGGAATGCTGCGGGCGTCGTGTGTTTTGACTCCGGACTCCTGGGTCCATTGAACGATGCAGCTGTCGAGCACATTTTGGTCGGCGGCTTCTTCGACGTCGAGCTTGTGAGCGAGATCCAAGATCGCGTGCTCGAACGCCTGTTGATTCACTTGGCGGAGGAGCGCCTGGGGTTCTGGGAGCGTGTGCTGATGGGCGACGTCCTGATGCCAATCGCCCGCGTACTCGACGAAGTTCGACTCTCGGACTTTGACGACCGCAATGCGGCTGGTACCGCAGAGGAACGCGGCCACGATGACATCGTTGACCATGTGGTGAAAATCGCGAATCTCGCTCGAGTCTCCCATCGGCTGAGGCGCGTCCCCGCACGAGGCTCGCCGCACGGCATCGACGTTCAGGCGCCGCTGGAGCTCGGCGAGCCGATCCATGTGATCGTCCAGACGCTGGCGGTCGTCGGTGCTCAAACGACGATCGGACTGGCGCAGGCTTTGGTAGCTCGAAAATACACGATCGACGATTGGGGGGCGCGGCGCGGGGGCATTCGGATCCTCTTCCGGAACGAAAACGCGATTGAATACGACCAGCGGGTCGCGATCGCCGGTGATCTCTTGGATGTCCCCGGTTCGTTCCGAGGGGTTCGACCAATTGTACGAAAGGCGGTTCGACCCGAAGATGAGCGCGCGCTCGCGGATGTTGGAGAGATCGGTGTAAAAGTTGGACGACCAAGCCATGATTTGGTCGATGGTCGGCATCGGCTGTTGTTGAAGATCGCTCCCGTCCTGGCCGTTGCCGTCGTTGCGCGCGAAGTTCCCGAGGTGACCGCCCGTGTGATGGGCGATGTACCAGGGGATATCCAGACCTCGGAACACGTTCATCTTGCTGACGAGACTCGGTGTCAGACGGTCGGAGGGCCCCGTGAGGATCTCCGAGAGGCTCGCAGTGCCGCCGCTTTCGCTCAGGGAGAGCGCGCCGCGCGATACGTCGTGCCCAGTGTACAGGTTGACGGTCTCGGTGAGCGTCGCGTCGGCCGGGAACATCGCGCTCTCGTCGACCCCACCGTGATCGGTAGCGAACGCGACGAACCGACGCTCCCCGTCGCCCGGCGCGGCTTCCGCCTCGCGTGGCAAAAGAGAGCGAAGGATGGGCAGCCCCAGGCCAAATCCCGAGGCACCGACCAGGATTTGACGGCGCGAAAGGTAACGAACGGGCATCAGTTGTCTCCTGCTTGAGCGGGCTCGAAATTGAAGGTTCTTCGACGGAAAGCGTCCGTCATCGCAACGGCGCGCAGCATCCCCGCCAGACTGCCCGTCTCTTCTAGAGCCAGGCGCATTTGTTCGAGCACGCAGCCGTCGGAGACGACCCCCTCCCAGCGGCCGAACGAGTACCGGAAGTAGTGCCTGACGGCGCACGCCGTCGGTTTGCCGCTATCGACGACCATCGTCATCAAGTCGCTCGGACCCTCCGAAGGCGTCGTGTCTCCCCAGATCACCTGGGGAATCGAGGTCGTGTCGATCGCGGCGGTGCCCGACGGAGCGCCGTCTTGGTCGAAAAGACTCTGTTCGGTGCGCTCACGCCCGAGGCTGTCGAAGCTCTCCGTGGCGAAGCCGAGTGGATTGATGAGGGTGGCGTGACAGTTCGCGCAGCCCGTCCCCTCCCCCTCGGTGATTTCTTCCACCACCTGACGAGTTGAAAACTCCGGGCTGAGTTCGGGTGGGGTCGCCATCGCGTTTTCCGGGGGCGGCGGGATTTTGTCACACAGAACGTTCCGCCTCATGAAAACGCCCTTCATCACGGGCCGCGTGTTGGCGGTCCCCGTCGAGAGGAAGAGTGCGCGGGTGAGAAGCCCCGGTCGCTCGGATTCGAACGCTGGAGGCTCCGACTCCCCATCCCAAGCCGGAACTCCGTAGAGTCCGGCAAGCTCGTCCGACTTGGCAAAGGAATAGTTCGTGGTGAAGATCTGCTCGATCCCGCCCGGCTGCTCCCAGGTGTAGTAGTCGATGAGGTCGACGACTTCGTCCATCATCGCCTGGCGCAAGTCGGCACTCGGCAGGTCGTCGCCCGCGAAATTCTGAAACACGGTGGCACCGTTGTTGCTGTCGAGCTCGGGCAGGTCCTCGACCTTCATCCATTCGCGGAAGAACCCGCGCAACGTCTCGCGGGTGCGCGTGTCGCCCCACAAGCGCTCGACCTCTCCCTCGTAGGTAGCGTCGTCGAGCAGCTCACCCGTGGCCGCGAGATCGAGCAATCTCTCGTCGGGCATCGTGTCCCAGAAGTGGTACGAGAGCCGCGAAGCCAGCTCGTACGCCTCCAAGTTGAAAGTGTCGGTCTGCGCCTCGACCTCGGTGTCACCGTGCTCGACGACGTAGAGGAATTGCGGCGCATTGAGCAGACCACCGACGACATCCGCGAACCCGAGCGGATCGATTCCGGTGCTCGGCGCGTAGAACGTCTCGTAGTGCGCGACCTCTTGGTCGGTGAGGGGACGGCGAAGAGCCAGGCCACCAAACGAACGAATGAAGTCGGTGACGCAAGCGGCATCGTTGGACGTGTCGTCATCACCCGCGCACGACCCCACCAAAGTGACCAGATTCTCGTCGCGCGACAGGATCTGCCCCACGAGGACCCCCACCTCGTACCAATAGTCGACGTGGGACTGCTGCACGCTTTGGTCGAGTCGGCGGAATGTCCCGTGGAGATCCTGGGGGAGGATCGCCCGCTGGTCTTCCGGCAGTCGGTCGATGAGCGGTGCGACCTCGTCGTAAACCGAGCTGGCCGCTTCGTCGCCCAGCGCTCGGGCCACGAGATCGAAGAGCGTGTTTTCGTACTGGCGCCTCGTCAGTCGCCGCATTCCGGGACTCGGGGTGGCAAGTTCCTCGTCACAGGAAAATTCCGTGGGGCCTTCATCCGGGTCATCGCTGGGCGGACGCGATGGGAAGTCACCGTCCCCGTCGCCGTCGCCATTCGAGTCGCCGTCGCCATCCCCGTCCCCGCTGTCCCCGTCACCGGTCGTTTCCGCGCCGGCGCCCCCCAGGTGGGAGCCGAGCGACCCGTCGCAACCGGACAGGATCCCCAAAGAGCCAACCAGAGCGACGGACGGTTTGATCCCCAAAGAAAATCGCATCTCGACAGAAGGACCCGCACCGGGAGCAAAGTGGTTCAAATCTCGTGCAAAAAGAAGCCACGTTGGCACCGTTCGACCCACATCTCGGGACACGGTCGCACAGCTTCGAGGCGCGTGGCGGGCGGGTCGCGCAGGAGGCGCGGGAGGCGCGTGGGGGGGGGTCGCGCGGGAGGCGC
>CBFGUR010000014.1:0-150841 GCA_965652275.1 uncultured Polyangiaceae bacterium
TCATTGAGTTGAAACAGTAATCACCAGTTGGGGCCAATCCTCAGAGCACGCTGGATTCCGTGCACTTCGGTTCGTGCAGCGCTTTGCGCGGAACGAGGGGGGGCTTTGCAAAGCCCCCCCCCACAAGCTCAGCGGAGGAGGCGGGATGATTCTCACTTCGTTCGATGGGACGCGGTCGGTCGCACCGTCGGTGCTCCCTCGGCGGCCACGAACCCGCGTCGAAGTGTGCTCGGGGGGCGCGTTTGGTTCAGCAGAACCTCAGGTGAGCTCGCTGTGCTCGCCGGGGCTCGTCAGTCGCGCCGGGGCGCTCCTTCCTCGGCCACGAATCCCGTCTCGAGACGTTTGGGGCGCCGGGGCCCCAAACGCGACAAGAAAGGTCCGGAGCTGACGCGCCGGTGGAAGAGCGCGGAGCCGACCGCCCTCGCCCCGTTAGGGGCGGGCGGCGCAGCGCTGCATCTATGGTCAGCGGAGGAGGCGGGATTCGAACCCGCGGTACGGTTGCCCGTACACATGATTTCCAATCATGCACCTTCGGCCACTCGGTCACCCCTCCGGGGTTGGGGACCCGTCCTATTTGGGCGGGCACCCGGTTCGGTCTTCTAGTGCAGGTTCTCGAGGAACTGAACAAGAATCTCGGCGGAGAGAGTGGGATTCGAACCCACGGTGGCGTGAACCACACCTGATTTCGAATCAGGCACCTTCGGCCTCTCGGTCATCTCTCCGCGCCGGAAGCTGGCAGCGGGGGTGGGGTCTGTCAAGACGGAAACGAAGTGCTCTCAGCGCCGAAATTCCGAGGGATTTTCGGGGACCATGGTTGTCTGACCCATTGGGGCCTCCGCGCGACAGCGACGTTCAGTCCGTCCGGTATACGAGCCCCTGGGAGGGGAAATCCGCCGGAAGACTACACGAGGCAGTGCAGTCCGGAGGATTGCCGAGGTCGCTTGCACAAGCTGGCTCACCAGGAATCTGGCTATTGTCGAGGCACAAAGTGAGCGGCGCGGAGATACCTCGGTTACCGACCCGATCGTACGCCCGAGCTGCGGCGCAGACCCATCCCTCGTAGTCGGTCAGAGCTGACGGGAGCTCCCAAGCCGATCCGGTGCACTCGGCGCTCCCAGTTCTCGGGTTCACCGCATAGACGACGGGCTCTGCCGGCAGACTGTGATGATGAGCTACGACCGTCAGGTCGCTGTCACCATCGCACAGCCGATCGGGGGCAGCAGCGTTGAGGTATTCGCAGGCCGACGCCGATGGGATCCCAGGGATGCTCATCAATGGGTAGGCCTGATCTCCGGTTGCGCCCCCGTAGTAGGCTTCACCTGTTGGGGTCAAAGCGCTGAGTTCCTGTAGTTTCGCGCCGACGACCTCGATGTCGTCGCAGGTGCCGTCACCACTGGTATCCTTGAGGAGTGGCGCGTCAGCTTTGCGTATCCACAGCTCGGCCGACGTTCGATCGGTGCCCGAGAAATGAAACACCGTTTGACCGGTCGTATTGTTCGTTTGGTCCCAGATCGCCGCCCGGAATAGCACCAAGTCGTCTACCAATCCGCCGCGCACCGCATCCCCGGTGGGGTAGAACGCCCGCGAACAATAATCGGTGGCGGTGACCTGCTTGCCCTCGCGGAAGTAGGGGGGAGCCAGTGATAGGAGCGGCGGTCTTTCGTCCCTTTGGTACAGAGCCGAGACGTCTTCTGCGTCGTTGCCAGCCGCGTCTCGCGCGGCGATCTGCACGTTCGTTTGGACCACCGAGCCCATGACGTCCTTGGACTGGAACTCCAAGGTGACGACGCCATTCACGAGCGTCCAACGTCCATCCGTCTCGTTGAAATAGTGCTCCTCCGAGTTCAGCGTAACCTTGATGGTGGAGTGATTGACGCCGGAAATGTCATCTTCGATCTGGAAACGAAGATGCACGGTTCCTCCGATGATGTCACCGTCGTCGGGCGAGAGCAGCGTGATGACGGGACCCTCACCGTCGACCTCGAAGCTCACGGTCTGACTATTGGTGACCGGAGTGGGTCGAGAGTTGTTGGCATATGCGGTCACCAGAAGCTGCCCGTTGGGCGGCTGGGGAAACTCGCTGTTGTCTCCGAAATTCACGAGGATGAAGTATTGACCCGGGGTTCCGGGGACCGGGGAGGCGTCGTAGCGGTTCCCCTCGATGATGACCCATACCTCGTCGATAGCCGCACCATCGTCGGCCTCTCCGATGGGGTTCTCCTCCACGCGGAAGTCGAAGCGCTGGGGCGTGATCTGGAGGGCGCTGTCGGGTGAAGGAGACAGCCAGGTGATCGTCGGACCGGCATCGATGGGGAAATCCAGAGTCTGGATCGCCGTGTCGCCTCCGATCGTTTCTGCCGAACAGACTACCGTGTAGATCCCAGAATCCAGGTTGGCGATGCCGAAGTCTGCGACGAACAAGTCGACCTCACCGTCGACCAGCTCGCCTGCCAAGCGGTCGACTTCCTGGCCTTGAGCGTCGAGGAGGATGAACTCGACGGTCGACGTGTCGATCTGCGATTCTGGTGATTCGTCGGCCGGGCGCACCCGACACGATCCGAGGAAGTCATCGCGAGCCGGGTCGTCCAGGTCTGGCGGACCGTCCTCGAACTCGAGGCCCACGGTAGCCGAGGGTGGAGCACCGCCCATTCCCATGGAGCCTCCGGTTGCGGCGTCGCCGTCGCCGTCACCGTCACCGTCACCATCGCCATCGCCATCGCCATCGCCATCGCCATCGCCGTCACCGTCGCCGTCACCTTGATTGCCTGTGTTCTCGAGTGGTGGAGGCGCATCGTCCCCAGATCCACACGCTGTGTACATGGCAAGTGCCAAGAGCAAGCAAAGTAGAGTGGAGGGCCTGGGTAGGAAAGGTAGGGTCATGGCTCAGCGGGACGCGTCGGCGCGGTTTGAGGGGACATGGTAGGCGGCCTCACCGCAGCTGTGAACCCGGATCCTCCGGGTGGGGTTCCCCTGCCCTTCCCGTATCCCTCTTGGAAGCGGAAAATCCACCAATCATTTCCGCTCACGTTGCACAAACAGCGTTCCGCTTCCACACTTAGACCGGCATCGGACCAAGCCGGTTCTTTCCGTTTGGCGGTCGCGCTCGTGCTTTGGGTTGGCACACCTGGGGCAAAGCCTGTCGAGCGATCTCTCCTTAGATTGAAGAAAATATCATGAAGAAAAGTCACTTGATTCGCGCATCTTTGATTTCCATCACAGGCCTTGCTGTCGCAATGGCCGCCTGCAGTCCGGGTACCGGGACGACCGATCCGGACGGTGGAGGAGCCGGAACGGGTGATGGAGACAACCCGGGCACCGGAAGCACACCCGGCGACGGAGACAACACCGGTGGCGATGGGGACATCGTCATCACGACTGGTGGTGGGAGCGGTGACGGCGACGGGCCGCGTGAAACCGAGTGCGAGATCGATCCGGCTACGGGGATGGAGGTCTGCACCTGCATCAAGCTCGCGACCTGGGGCGCTCTCGGAACCTTTGGAGCGGTTCCGGGGATGGATGGCACGGACGCCATCACCGCATGGCTGAACGCGAATAGCACGGGCGAGGCCGACTATACTGCGGCCAAGCCGGCGATCACTGCCGAGTACCTCGCCAACTACGACGTCATTATTCTCCAAGATCTATCGGCCTGGCCGGCGTTCACGGCCGAAGAGATCGCAGCCTTTGACGCGTGGCTCGCGGCGGGTGGTGGGGCGATCAGCCTCAACGGATACAGCGCCAATGGGCTCGAGATGACCAATGTGAACGCCCTGTTGGCCTCGTCTGGCATGTCGTACGTGGCCAACAGCGACACATTCGGGACGACGGGCGGGACGTGCGGTTATTGCTACGGCAATTCGATTCCTCAGGGCGGTTGGACCACCCATCCCATTGGGGCAAACATCACGAACGTCGGCGCTTTCCACGGTCGTTCGATCACGCCTGGTGCTGCGGAAATCGTGGCCCAGGACCCGACAGCGGGTGTGGTCGCCGCCGCCGCCACGGTGGGTGAGGGGCGCGTCTTCATGTTCCACGACGAGTGGGTGACGTACAACAGCCAGTGGACGGGCCAGGGTATCCCCGGTGCCGAGTCCTGCACCACCGACCCAAACAACTCGTGCTACGGGTATGGTCCCGCGTCCGACTACCAATCGGCGCAGTTCTGGTTCAACTCCATCAAGTGGGCGTCTGGTGACATCGAGTGCTTCGACATCGATGACGTCACCATCGTGAAGTAAGAGGCACAGGGCACTTCTCCGAGCGCGCGCCCGCGTCGCACTCTCGTGGAGATGCGAGCTTGTCCCGAATGCCCGAGGAAGTTCGCCGCAAATCGGCCGTACGGAAGAGGTGAGCGCTCTTGGGAGTGCCTCGCCTCTTGCTCATTTGCTAGGAAGATCACAAGGGAGATCAACGGGTTAGGACCCTTCCTTGCACCTCCGTCCCCGACGCCTCAGATTTCTACCTCCGGCACATGTGTCGGAAAATGCTTCGTTTTTTGCGGCGTGGCGTCCGCACGACTTTCTTTCATGGCACGCGTGAAACTCACCGCCCTGGCTTGGCCATTTTTTGCAGCCGTCACCCTCACGGAGGTCCTCGGGGGCTGTGCGCCTCGCGGAGTCGAGCAGGATGCGGCTGCGATGGGCTCGGATACCGAAGAGGACGAAGAGGAGCGTGAACCGCCGACTGTCTCGCTCGGCCGAGGGGGAGACGACGCTGTGCTCGATCCAGGGGATCCCGATTTGATCGGGGTCGGTGGGGCATCCCACGACGGTGGCACCGAGTCGTGCCTCAGGTTCATGAGCTGGGGCGCCGTTGCGACTCAGGGTGCCGTTCCCGGTGCACTTGGGATGGATGCCATTGTGTCGTGGCTCAACGATACGAGCACGGCGAGCGGAGAACATTTTGCTGAGAAGCCGGAGATCACTCGCGCGTTTCTGGACGCGTACGATCTCGTGCTCCTGCAGAACCTCAGTCGCTGGGAGATTTCCGACGAGGAAGTTTGGGTATTCCGGGACTGGGTTCGTGACGGTGGAAGTGCCATGGCGCTATCCGGGTACGAGGGTGACACGGAGCAAGTCATGGTTACCAACCGTCTCCTCTCCTTTTCGGGCATGAACTACGTGAGCCTCAGCGAAGGTGGTGACACTTCTACCAGTCTCGGGGTCTGTGGTTACTGCCTGGGAACGACCGATCGCCAAGAAGGCTGGAATCCGGACCATCCCATTGCGGATGGAGTCTCCGCCGTGGGCGCGTTTGGCGGGCGCTCGATTCAAGGCATGGGCGAGATCGTCGCCCAAGAGGAGGGCAAAGTCCTCGGCATGACGAAGGAGGTCGGGGACGGTCGAGTCTTCCTCTTTCATGACGACTGGATCTCGTACCAACACGCCTGGAGTCAGACGGCGCCCGGGGATTGCGTTCAGAATTCCGAGTGTTCGAGCATGTCCCCCCGCGAGAGCTATCAAACGTCCCGGCTTTGGTACAACGCATTCAACTGGTTGGTCGGTGGGCGCGAGTGTTTTTACCTCGATGAGGACGTCGCTTTCGACGACGCCGGGCTCTGATTCACGAGCTCCCGCCGATCAAGAGCGCGGCCGTTTCCGTCCGCTGCAAGAGTGACAGATTGAACTCTCCAAAGACGCGCACGCCCGCTTCGTTTCGGTGGAGACCAAGTACCAAGAGATCGTGGTCATCGCATAGCTCCGCAATGGCCGACACCGGATCGTTGCTCCTGAGGACGAGGAGGGTGGGGTCTCCGAAAACGTTATCCTGGGCGACGGCGAGGAGGCGCCGACGGGTTTGGGATTCTACCGTGGACGAGGTTTCTTCTGCGATGACCGTGACCCATGTGATTTGAGGGCGTCGGCCCGTTTGCAGGCTTCCCAGAACACGGGCCCTGAGCTCGAGTTCGTGTCCTCTGCGTCCCGATGGGGACCAAGATACGGGTCGCGGACGATGGACGCCACCCGACGGAGCAGCGCACGAAGGTAAAATCGCACACCAAGTCGTTCAGAAGTAGTTCGACGGGGCCACCGCGGAGCTCGTCGTAGTTCTGTGGGAGACCGAGTACGACGCCGCCGCAACGATGACTGCGCACGACTCGACCGATCTCCTTCCATGGCTTCGTCGCAATCGTCACGAGCCCTTCGGGTCGATGCCCCGAGCGCAGGGCCGCGGTGAGGGCCTGAGTCATCACCACCTGGGCTTTTTCAAGGCCCTCCTGCGATCCATCGACTTCATCCGGAAGAGGGATCACTCGCAAGAGCATCACGCGCCCCACCAGGGGAGGCGCCAGAGCCGCAGCGACCTCGACCATGCCCGGCGCGCTCGCGGGGTTGGCCACTGGAACCAAAACGAGTGGGCTGCGTCCGCGCATGCGCGCCAGGTTGGGGTCGCGTGCTTCCGCGAATGCATCGTAGACTTCGGCCCGATCGGAGAAGAGCGCCGCGTAGAGGAGTCCGCCGAGGCCCAGCCAAACCAGGGCGATTCCGCCGGCTGCTGGTACGGCAAGTGCCTGGAAAATGGCCATCCCCATGCAGGAGAACCCGCCGACGACTTGTACCAGCGGAAAGAAGGGCGTTTGAAACGTTGCAGGGCTCGCGGCGGCCGCGACTCCAGTTCCGGAGAACATCGACGAACTCGGCGCCATGCTCACTCGGGGCTCCTCACGCTTGCGAGCCAAGATGCTCGTCCAATGAGCGAGCGCAAAGGCGATGAGGAAGATGAGGCTGGCTGCGGCGCCTGCCGCCGCCAGGTCGGGGACAGCGAGAAGCAGGGCGATCAGCGTAAGGGCACTCGCGTAGATCGCCATGTGGGGCGTCCCGAGCTTTTCATGCGTCGCCCCGAGGATTGCCGGAAGAGTCCGGTCGCCTGCCATGGACTGGGCGACGCGCGATGCGGCGAGGAGGTTCGCCTGAAGGGCGGAAAGCGTCGACAGCAGCGCAGCAACCATCACGATCCAGTACCCCGCTTTACCCATGAAGAGCTCCGCTGCGCGCGCCATCACGGTCTCTTGGTTCTCGGCGCTCATTTGCGAAACGGTTTGGCCCGCGGGCGTGCCGACCGTCACCTCGATGAGCAAGAGCGGAATGTAGATGAGGAGCGCTGCGCCGAGCGAGAGCAGCATGGAGCGCGGAATGGTGTGCACCGGATCCTTCACTTCGCCAGCGATGGCTGCGATCAAGTCGAAACCCTGTAGTGCGATGAAGGTCAGCCCCATGGCCGTCAACAGGCCGCCGAAGCCCTCGGGGAAGAACGGAGTTAGATTCTGAGCCGATTCGACGACTCCACGTGTCCCGATAGCCCAAAACCCGGCCAGCAACAGAACCCCGAAGACGGCAAGCTTGCCCCAGGTTGCCCATTGTCCGCCGCCGGAAGCCTGCCGAATCAATGATCCGGAATAGAGAAGCGTCGGCACGAGCGCCATGATCACGACGGGGGTGCGCCCGGACAGCCACGCCGGAGCGTTGCCCTGATAGAACACGACCTTCAAAAACTCGATCGCGTAGGAGGCGAAACCCAGGGCGTAGAGTACTCCCGCCACGATGTACGCGAACCAGAGCACCCACCCCACAGCGAACGCGGCGCGCACCGAGAGCACACCCTTGGCAAAGGTGTAGGCGCCTCCCGACTCCGGAAATTTCGTGGACATTTCCGCGAAGCTGAGTGCGGTCAGCACCGCGATGACACCGTTGAGGCCAAACGCCAAGATCGCAGCGGGTCCGGTAGCGTGAAATGCCGCGCCAGCCAGCACCAGGATGCCTCCACCGACGATGGCACCCATTCCGACGGCAGTTGCGCCGACGAGACCGATGGTTCGTCCGGCGTCTTGGGGCTTTTCGACGACCCCAGGCGGGGCTGGGGCGATGGGTTCGTCCGCGCTCAAGGGGTGCTCGACCTTTCCACGGCCTTCCTCACTGCGAGTTCTACATCAGCCGTGTGAGTCTGGGCGAGGGCGAATACCGTGACCTCGATTTGACCGCCGGGTTTCGCCTGGACTTCGGGGGGGCGAGCTACCGACGCCCAGTGTTGGAGCAGGGCGGCTTTCTCGATGATTGTGCAGACGGACGAAAACGATTGGTCGGGCGGAGGCTCGACGATGAACGTCCTCGAGGCGCTACTCTCGGCAGCGCGGGTGCGAATGATCGGCTGAAGCGTTGCCTGGGAATACGGGATGAGCGCGTGATCTCCTTCGGGAGTCACCAGAGCGATGGCTCGCGGTCCGAGTTCGGTTACGCGTCCTTGGGTCGTGCCAACGCGGATATGATCTCCTACCTGACAGCTCTGTTCGGCGCGCAGAGCAACGCCCGAGAAGAAGTCGCGGACCAGGTTGCGCGATCCGAGGAAGAATCCCACAAGCACCAAAAGGAGCGCCAGAGGCAGGATCCCTTCGTACCGTGAAAAGAGGGCATGCGCAGAAAAGAGGGCGAAGACGAGAGCAACCAGGAGTCCGGCGAGAGGCTTCACGCGCCCTAGGAGCGCGCGACGATCGTCTCCGAGCGGGAGGAGCTCGAGCGTCCAGAAAACGGCCGCATGGAGGAACCACAAGCCCGCGCCGAGGACGAAGATCCAGATCAGATCGAATCCGAGATTTCCGGAAAACCAAGTCATGCGAACACCCCTCGACGCGCGAACCGCTCTGTGATCGCCGGGAGCACGGCGGGTTCGATCTCCAGGATGCGCCTTTGATTTTGGGCGACCAGCCCCATGCGCTGAAGCGAGTCGATGTCGTCTTTCAGTTCGGAAAGGGACAAGCCGCTGACCCGGCGGAGGCGATCCAAGCTCATCTGCTTGTGGAGGCTGAGCTGAAGCAAGAGGGCAATCCAGCTCTCCTTCAGGGTGTCGAGCGCCTCCCAGTCTCGCCGCACCGGAGTCCCGATTTCCAAGGTGTCTCCTTTCACTTTCTTGATGGAGGCGATCCAAGCGCGCAGGGTGGCTCCTACCGAGCCGCCCGAATGATCGAAATGTTGAGAGAAGAGCCGTGCCATGGCTAGATCTCCGAGATCTTCCTCCTTCTTGCCGCCCAGACGGTACTTGAGCCCCGTCGATCCATGGCGAAGGGTCACTATCGATTTCAGGGACTCGGCAGGAAGAGGCCCGCATTCGAGGACCGCGAGCGCCGTGTCGGCCACAGGCAGGATACGATTGATGAGACGGAAAGCCTGTGTCTCGAGCGCGATGACGAACAAGATACGACTGCCCTGCGAGTGGATTGCCTTGGCAATCTCGTCAAGAATGACCAGGCCATGGGGGCTTCGCTCCCACCACAGATTCAGGTCGTCGAGGACCAGGACCGAGCCGGTCGGCATCGCAGCGATGGTCGCCTTCACGCCGGCTTGGGTGCCGGTTGTCGAGTCGGAGCCGATGGCTTTGCGCAAGGAGCGCTCGAAAACCTTCGGGTCGATGGATCCGCCCGGGGGGGCGTGCACGCGAAAGATCTTCCGGCGGTCGAACACGTCCGTCCCGAGCTTCTGCAAGAGTGCGCTCTTGCCGGACAGACGGTCGCCAATCACGAGGATGCTCCCACTAGCGCCCGCTCCGAACTGGGAAAGCGCCCGCTTGGCCTTTTGGAGTTGCTCACGTCGACCGACCCAAAACGTCTCGTTGATGCCGGCTTGGCCGAAGAAAAGCTGCCTGTAGTAAAAAGGGAGATCCGAAAGTACTTCGGGGGCCGGCGCCTGCTGTCGCACCATGGAGGCGATGCGATCCACGGCGCGCTCTTCGACCTTCAGTGTACCTCGTCGCTTCTGCGCCAGCAGAACGCCTTCACTCCGGCGGTAGATGAGCTTCACTGCGGTATCCCGGACGCGCCCTACCGCCTTGCGGACGTATCCCCGGGCTCCGGAAACGGCCATACGACCGTGGTAGACCCGGATGTGTTGGTCGAGACGCGAGCTGGCAGCCGAGAGCTCGTAGGCGTTCGTGCCATCGATGACGACGTGGAGCTTCTGGTCGATGGTCTCGAGGATTTGCGGCGCCTGCTTCTTGAGTGATTCGCTTTCGGACTTCAGGCGCTCGATGCCGTTTCGGATGACCGGCTTGAGCTGCGCTTCGAACTCCGAGGCGTCCAAGTCGCTCGTTGCCTCGAGTTCGCTCACCTGGAAGTTAATCAGCCGAACGACGTCTTGGGCGATGCCCAAGGCGTGTTGCTCGCGTTTTGGAGTATCCGAAAGGGCTTCTTGGAGGCCACCCACGAGCTCGGTTTCGGTCAGGAACTGCATCAATCGGCGCACCGGAACTTCCACGTGCTCGACCGCATCGAGTCGCCCTTCTTCCAGTGCCTGGATTGAATCGTCCGAGAGCGTTTCGAGGGTGGCGGGAAGATCGTCCGCGCTTCCTCGGCTTTCTTGGATGAGGTTCTCGATGATGGGGCCCGGGTCGAAGTGGTTCTTTAGGTCGACGTGTAGGTTGAGTTGACTCGTGACCGAGGGACCTTCGGGTAGCTTCGCGAGGAGACCGTCGAGTTCGGTGATGACCCGTTGGCACTCGCGCAGCGCGCCGTTCTTGAGTCCGATGGCGACGGCCTCGCGCTCGCGACCCGCGATGGTGGTCAGGCGATGCTGCACTCCGGAAAGCGACAGCGCCAGACCAGCGCGAATCCCGAGCTGCGCTTGGTATTTGGACCAAAGCTCCGGCGCCGATTCGAGCTCCGTGGTGTCGAGGGTGGGCGCGGGCACGCGCTCCTTCTGAATGAGGAGAGGGAAGTCGAAACCGCTGATGTCCTCGGAGAAGGCTTGTGAAATCTCCAGGGCCCCGACGATCAGGTCCCAGCTTCTTCGGCGGATGAGCTCCTTGCCCCGGTAGTCGAGATCGTCGAGATGATCCACGAGCTGCCTACGCTGGGCGCTGAAGAGATCGGTGATGTCGACATCCTCGTTTTCGGCCGTCAGATCGACCCGACTCGAGTTCAGCAGCTTGCCAATCCGCACCATCATTTGGTGACTTTCGGCGACGAATCCCAGGATGGCTGGCTGCAATAGCTTGTCGACCGACTGTTGGAAGTAGTACCGCTTCAAGCTGCTCACCGGGATGCGATACTGAGGGCTCTTGCGTCGGAACCACGCGCCGATGCGACGTCGTCGTTTGAATCGGCGTACGGCTCTGGAATCCTTTTCGTCGGGTTCGAAGTCGGCCTTCTTTCGAGTCACGAGGAGCGTCGTGCCTTCCGGCGAAAGCACTTGATCGTCGTGGAGATATGCATCGATGCCCCCCTCTAGGATGGAACGCAGATCGGGCAAGTCCTTCTTGGAGAACTCGTCGAGGCGCGTCTTGCATTCCAGGAGGAAGGCACTCTGCTGTCGATTGAATGCGGTGCGTAGTTTGCGGGGGTTGTTGAGCTTCCCGGCATGTTCCACCGTGAGATGCTTCTCTGCGGCGGACTTCAGAGAGCGAATCAACTCGACATGGCGACCGTAGACTTTCTTGATGCAGCGCTCGCTCAGTCGACCCGCGAGCTTTTGGTACGCCTCCGAGTATTCGGTGCTAGCCGAGGCAATGTCGGGAACATCCGAGATTTTCAGCTCGGGCAGCTGCCCCGGTGCGACGCCGTCCTCGACCATGGGGGGCAACTCCGAGATGGCAGCCGACCGCCCCGTGGGGAGGACTTCCTTGAAAAACGACGACCCGCGAACGAGAAGTACGCGACTCAGATGCTGGCACAGCTCGTCCAGTTCGTTCACGACCTCTCGATCGAGTTCGCCACTATTGTTGGGAAGCCCGACGACAGTGAGGGCGGCGTCTTCCGACAAGTTGCGCACTCGATCGACAAATGACCTGTCACCGAACGTGTCGCTGACCACCTTGACCGTAGCTTCGACACGTCCTTCACGCAGCACGCGGCGCATCGTGCTGCGGAGGTTGTCGTTGTTGGCACTGTCGGAGCTGAGGAGCAAAAACCGAACACTTGATCCTTCCCATTGCGGAGACCGGGTGAGGAAGCGAAGTAGCGCGATGCAGAACGTGACGTTGCCGGCGTCGACCCGCCACCAGATGTCGACCCGATTTGCGCTCCTCCGTTCCCCGTCTTCGCTGTGGTGGTATCCAAGTACGTTGAAGTCCTGATCGGCAGCCAAATCGATCGTATCTGCGAACTCTTCGGCGTCCTCATGTACCAATCCCCAGGGCAGGAGGAGCGCGTTGGGTTCGAGGCCCGAGAAACCATAGTGCTGACACACTGTCTGGATTTCGTCGAAAGGCTTGTCCTCCACCGAGAGTCGGCGACGGAACATACCCACGACGCGGTGGTCGTCGATGACCGCCACCTTCTTCTTGGTCTTCTTCTTTGGCTTCTTTTCCGGAAGCGAGCTGCTCTCTAGGTCCGGCGGCAGGGGGGCCTCCTCCGCGGGGGGAGGAGAAGACTTGGGCATTGCGGCGGCCATGCTCGGGCGTTGCCCGTGGCGCTTTCCTTCGCGGTGGATTGCAAAGTCCGTGAGGATGCCGTTGCCAGTGATCAGTGCCCTCGCGAACTCCTCGTACGAATCGGACGGATCTCCTTCGTTTCGGAAGGCCAGGATGTTCGGACGCCAATTGCGCTGTTGCTGTTCCTCGCCGCCGGTGATGCGGAAAAGCCCGGAGCGGATCATGCTAGACCACACGCCTTCCCAAGCGTCGCCCGCCTCGAGCTTCAACTGCTTGCGTTGAAGATAGACGAACAGCCCGACCATGATCGCCGTGGCTCCCATCATCGCTGCCAGATTCAGTTGAATCATGATGACGATGCATGTGAGAGCTCCGATCACGCTGACGGTGGCGGGTATGCGGAACGACGGACGGAAGTCCGGGCTGACCTTGGCCTCGATCGCGCAACTGATGTTCAGGAAGGCGTACATCGTCAAAAACACCATCGAGACGATCTCGGCGATGGCATTGAGTTCCGCGATGAGAATGCCGGCTTCCGCAATGAGGAACGCTAGGACGAGCGCGTTCCGCGGCTCCTTGGTGGGTCCTGTGCCTTTGGCGAAGACCCCAGGAGTGATCCGGTCGGTCGACAGCGCCTGGAGAATGCGCGGAGCGCCCATGATGCTCCCCAGACCCGAGGAGAACGTCGCACCCCAAATCCCGAGCAGCACCCACCAGCTGTCTAGACCTCCCGTCTTCCATGCCATGTGCGAGAGCACGCTCGGATCTCCGATCAGCACTTCGCGCGGCACCTTGAAGTAGAGGAAGATCGCAAGCCCAAGGTAGACGGCCATGCCCGTGAAAATGGCCGCCATCGTCCCCCTGGGGATCGCAGTCTTTGGATCCTTCAGGTCGCCGGACATGTTGACCCCCGCCGTGAATCCGGTCACGGCAGGGAAGAAGATGCCGAAGAGCACGGCGATCGGCGGGCTATCGCCCGCCGCTGCATCGGCGAACTCCTTCGTGTTTTCCGGTCGGTCGCCCATGAAGATCACGGCGAGCGAAGCCAAAATGAGAGCCAAGACGATGTACTGCGTCTTGATGGCCAGCGAAGTGCTGATGATGGTGATCGTGGTGATGATGGTGAGGGCGATCGTCCCGGCGATGCGTATCGAAGTCTTGTCGACCTCGATCCCCATGGTGCCCAGCACGCTCTCGGACAAACCGATGACGTAGAGGCTGGTGCCGAAACACAGCCCCGTAAACAAGGCGAGACCGAGAGCACCCCCGATTGGGAGACCTAGGCTTCGCGATACGATGTAGTAGGGGCCGCCAGCGCCGACGTTCTTGTCCGTTGCGACGGAAGAAATGCTGAGGCCGGTCGAAACGCTGATGATGTGAGCAACGAGAATGATGCCGACGACGGCCTGTAGTCCGGCGTGCCCGACGACCCAGGGCAGACGGAGATACATGATCACGCCGAGAATCGTCAGGAGAGAAGGAGTGTAGACCCCTCCGAAGGTGCCGAATTTCGTTTCTTTTGCCACGCCAGGTCGTCCGAATGCACCCGAACGTCAACGGTCCACCACAGGGCGGCGCCACGCATTCATCCGGGATGGAAATCGTACCTGAACCCGGCTGTTCGGGGCCAGAGAAGCTCCCCCGCTCCTCGCATGCCCTTCAAAGCACCTATTTATCCACCTATGGCTACGTCCGGAAACAGCGCCAGCGAAGCAGTTTGGCGATCGCGAAACGAAAAACGGCCGCTCCGATAAGAAGCGACCGTCAGGAGATTCAGGCAGTGGAGCGGCCGATTTTCGGGGCCCACTGACGAATTCTTTACTTCTTGCGGGCGAAGCGCTGCTTGAAGCGCTCGACGCGACCGGCGGTGTCGACCAGGCGTTGCTTCCCCGTGTAGAAAGGATGCGTGTACGAGGAGATGTCGACGTTGATGACGTTGTATTCGACGCCGTCGACTTCGCGCTTCTCTTTGGAGCTCATGGTGGAGCGGGTGAAGATCTCGTGCTCGCCATCGATGAAGATGGCGGGCATGTAGTTGGGATGGGTATCAGCCTTCATTGAAGTCTCACTGGGTGGGGTCGCTCGTGCGACCGGAATGGATGTGAAAACTCTCCCTGGGGCGTCGCGCGCTTCCGTCGTCGGGTCCCAAAGGGACGCGAACCGTAGCTCAACCTGGCACGCCTTGCCAGGGGCCGGCCCCTGGCACTTGGGAAATTCGGAGCGAAGCAAGAAATGTTGGGAGATCCGGGCATTTGCCGGCTTTATCGAAGTACGGTGAGCGCAACTGCTTCCCAGCCTCCGGCCTCCATATTCACTTCCACCGTCTTCGAGATCCCGTGGGCCGAAAGGTCGATGCGGTGCCGGCCGGGCGGCAGCCTCAGCCGCGTCACTGCCATGCGCGCCGGGAGGGTGACCCAGCTGCGGGTGTCGGGCGTGTCCGCAGCCGTCATGGCCGCCTGGGTGCCCAGACTCACGAGCGCACCGATGATGTTGTTGTCGGACGCGCCCCGGGCGACCGCTCCGGCCGATTCGCCAGCGACTACGCGAGTGATCATGCGAGTGATTGCGGAGGCGACGATGGCCCCGCGCTGCTCATCGAATGCCTTTCGTGCCGCAACATCGACGGCAGCAAGAGGTTCGAGGCCATACGGCTTTCCGTTGATGGAGAGGTTGGGGGGCGTCACCCCGCGGACTTTTTCCTCTAGATCGGGATAGTTGACCCAGGTGACCAGACCTTGTGCGGCGAGGCGATTAGCCGTGTTTCGGTTCGGTCCAGTGAGGTTGGCGGTTGCGTAAGTCAGAGCGAGCCCAATGGGGATACGCTTTGCGACCTTCGCTGGAACACGGCCATAGTTCACGATCACGAGAAGCTCGCCCGTGTCGTTCGCTGCGTTCGATGTCCCTGCGCTCAGCTCCCGTCGAGCCGTCGGCGTCGCCGCCGGAGCTTGAGCTGTTTGCGAGAGGAGCGACGCCGCTGGCAGCATTCCTGGAGCCGGAGAAGGGGTCGGGGTCGGGCTTGCCGGAGGCGCCGTGGGGGACGGCGATGGGCTGCTTGCGTTGGTCTCGTAGCCGTTGTCCTCCAAGAACTCGCGCAGACGAGGCGTCGAGTAGCTCCCAGTTCCGTGGAGTTTGGAAATGGGCAGCGCGAGCGTCTTGAAGTCGCCGTACTGGAGCGCTTCGTCGTAGTACCGGAGAGCGATATCCGGGCGTCCGGAATGTTCGAACACGAAGCCCGCCAAATAAGCGCCGGGTGCGTTCATGTTTTCGGCAGCGTTGTCGTGTTCGCTCAGGTACTTCTGAATGATCGAGAGGCGACGTGCCTCGATGCGCGCTCCGTTCAGGTCATGGCGCACGAGGTAGTTCACCATGTTCATGGTGTTGATCATCACCTTTTCGTAGGGCGCGCCCTTGTACGGACCTGAATCGTCCGAAAAAAGGTACTTCCCGATGTCGGCGACGGCCGTGCGGGACATGTCGAGCATTTCGATCGCCTTGTCCGCGTACTGTAGGTCGCGACTCGAGGATTCGTACTTCTCGAGCTGCTGCGAGATCATGCTACGGTCGAGCACCAAGATCGCTGTGTTTTTCTTCTCCTTTTCGGGGAGCTCGTCTGCACCGTCGACGCCGAGCACCTTGTTGTACAAGGTCATTGCGCGCTTCGGCTGTCCCGCGTCGAGCGCCTCCCTTGCCTGCAGTGTCTTGGCCGAGTGACCCGCACAGCCGCTCAGCGCCACCGTGAGGAGGACGACGCCGAGCGCCAGGATTCGGCTGCTGGGGGGCTGCAGCGGGGAATTCATCATGACTTTGAAACGAACCCCGAAACGAGACGGGAGAGTGGGCGGATCAGATCAAGGCTTTCGTCAGCGCTGCCTTGTTCTGAAATAGGATGCGCCCGGTGTCGACCTCGAGCACCTGCATGAACAAGTGGTATTGCACGCGGCGCTCCTTCTTGAACTTTTCGTCAGTGGTAAAGACCTTACCCGTGATGATGTACTGGACGCCCATCTGGCGGCCGATTTCCGCGGACTTTGCCTGATCGAATTCGGCACCTTGCTGGCGGCGGACTTGCTCGATCAACATTCCTTGGCTCTCGAGGCTGATGACCGCCACGTGACCGGCGTTGATCATTGCCGTTTCGACATCACTGATGAAAGCGTCGAGGGCGCTGTCGATGTGTTCGCTCGTCTCGTTGCGGAACGGGAGTACGGCGAGACGTGGCTCGTCTTCGCTCTCCCACCGCTTCACGACAGCCGACCCCTCCATTGCGTTCATGTTCTCGGCTAGAAGCTTCTGCAGATCGACCTTGTCGAGGCCGGTGCTCATCGCATCGGAGTCGAGACCCTCCACGTCGTCTCCCCGTACCGCGCGCGGTCCGCACCCGACGGCAGGGACCGCAAAGAGACAAGCCAAAGTGACAGGGATGAGGCGACGAATCGAGAACATGGGCAAATGATGCATGAAGGTGCTCCTTCGGCAATTGGATCGAGAAGGAAGGCGGATTTTCCCACCGCCCAACCGGCACCGTAGCGCACCGCGAGGGGAGCGCGAATTGCACCCGTCATTATTACGTTTTCGGAAGGGTCGGTCTTCCCCTCGCTCGGTCGGCGAAGTGTATCGAGGGGCGGTCCGGCCGCCAATTTGCTCCATTTGGCAACGAGTTGGATTGCGCCTCAGCGAGATGTTGCCATGCGCCCAAGAAAAAGGACGCGTCATCCCGATGGAACGAAGAAACCGCGTCCCCTTTCTTCCCAAAGGGGCGCGGTTTCACAGTGGGTTGTCCGGCGATTGAAGCTATCGGCGAACTGGAATGATCTGAACCCGGCGATCGTCGCCTTCGCCATCGCTCTTGGTGATGACACCGTCGAACTTGGCCAGCGCCATGTGGACGACTCGGCGGTCCCGCGGATTCATCGGTTCGAAGGTGATGATCTTGCCGAGGTCGAGAGCCTGCTTTCCGAGCTTGCGAGCCATGCCGGCCAAGTTCGTATCCCGACGACTGCGGTAACCCTCGGCGTCGACGAGGATGTGGCGCTTCTCCTCGCCTGGGCGGTTGACCACGCGGTGGGTGAGGAACTGAAGTGCCTGCAGGACCTGGCCTTTTTTGCCGATGATGCGCCCCGAGTCGCGCCCGACGATCTCGATGCTGATTTCGTCCGGGCTGTCTTCGCCGGGTTTGCGCAGGATCACCTCGCAGTCGACCTCCATGTCCTCGATGACATGCTGCACGAACTCGAGCGCCATCGCGCTTTTCTCGTCAGGGGGTTCGATGACTTCCGGTTTCGGACCCTTCTTGCCGCGGCGTCGGCGCTTCTTGCTCGGGCCGTCTCCGCCCGAGTCCTCTGCCGCGCCGTCGTCGTGGCCTTCGTCGGAAACCTTTTCCTCGTCGGAATCTTTCTCAGCTAGTTCTTGATCAGTCATTCGGCAGTCTGCCTTTCTCTTCCGGAACGTAAAGCGCGGGACCTACCCGAGCTCAGCTCCGCTTGTTCTTCTTTTTCTTCGGGGCACCGGGCGTGTCAGTCACCTCGGCCTTTGCTCGTCGTTCTGCCAAAGTGCGCTTGGCGTGGAGCTCGACCAGCTGTTGCTGTCCGATACCCAGCAAGCTGTTCGTGAACATGTAGACACCCAAGCCGGCCGGCAAGAACAGCATGAACACGGTGAACATCCCCGGCATGAAGTACATCATCATCTTCTGCTGAGCGGGGTCACCCTGCATCGGCATGATTTTTTGTTGAGCGAAGAAAACAGCACCGATGATGAACGGGAGCGCGTAGTACGGATCGGGCTCCGAGAGGTCGGGGAACCAGAGGAACGGGATGTTGTAGAGTTCGACCGCAGTTTGGAGCGTCGTGTAGAGCGCGAACCAGACGGGCATACTGATCAGCTGTGGAAGGCAGCCTTTCATCGGGTTGACCCCGTGCTTCTTCCACAGCTCCATCTGCGCCAGGCCTTTGGCTTGCGGGTCGTCCTTGAACTTCTCGTTCAGCTTGTCCATCTCGGGCTTCAGCTCCCGCATGTGGACCATGTTCTTGATCGACGGCCAGGTGAGCGGGAAAAGCAGCACGCGCGCGGTGATCGTCAGAAGGACGATCGCGACGCCCCAGCTGGGAACTAGGTCGTAGAGCCACAGGAGGTAGCCCACGAGGACTTTGGCGATGACGGAGAAGAAACCAAGATCGATGATTGCGTCGAACCGCTCTCCGGCAGCAGCGAGAGCCTTGCGTTCCTTGGGCCCGATGAAAGCCTTGAACGCGTAGCTATCGGATTTCCCCGGCTTGAGCTCGCGCGGTTCGTAGGCAAGGCGCGCCTGATAGATGGCACCAGAATCGGGATCCGAGTCCGGGCTGGGGCCACGATAGCGTTGGTCGATCTGCAGGAGGCAGGAGGGCGTCGCGGGGCCGTCGTCGTGTGCCACCGACGTGGTGAAGTACGCGTCGGACACGGCGACGATGGAGGCCTCGGCGGCGGGCTGCGACCAATCGCCAGGGTTGATGCTGTTCTTGCGGAAGCGCTCGGGGTCCTCGAACTCGTCCTCGGCGAAATCCTCCGTGAGCTCGCGAGTGACTTCGTCGCCTTCTGCGGGGAGACATTCGACGTGCGTCATCTTCGGATTCATGCGGAACATCTGGCTTTCCACATCTGCGTCGAGAAGATACGCGGCGGTCCCCATCGAAAGGGCGTAGGGGCGGCTTTCCTCGCCGATATTCGTCACCTTCACGGACACGTCGATGAGGTAAGGCGTTTTCCCGGTGGTGAACGTCTTTTCGATTCGGGAGTTGCCGTCTTCTGCGACCATCACGCAGGTGTCGGCCGTCGACTTTTCGATCGAAAAGTCTTGGATGTCGGTCCCGACGAGCCAGTCCTTGTCACCCTTCCGATCCGCAAGGCTTCGAAAGCCGGTCCACAGTGGACCGAGATGAGGATGGTCGGGCGTTGTCACGAGCTCGAGCGGCTGGTCCGCCTTGCGGTACTTGTCCGACAGCTCCTGGTGGCTCACCAGCACGGCGCCGCGGGAGGAGATGCGAGCGTGGTACCGTGCCGTCCACAAGTCGCAGTACGCAGCCGGGGGCCGATCGCCTTCAGGGGCCTTGAGCGTCGGGGGTTGGATCTTTCTTGGGCCGTCCGTCCCCGCCCCGTCCTTTTTGAAGAAGAGGAAGTAGAGAGCAGCAAAAAGCGCCAGAAAGACGAGGATACGGGATCCGCGTTCCATTGATACTTGTAACGTTGTTTGACGAAGCCGCCAGCGACGAGGTGTCGCCTACTGGGGAGTGGAGTGAGGGTCTGAAGTCCGAGCGGGGCCCGCCTGAGGTGGGGGGTCGTAGCCGCCGGGGTGAAAGGGGTGGCAGCGACAGATGCGCTTTACCGCGAGCCAGGTACCGCGCAATGGGCCGTGCGTCGAGAGGCACTCGACCGCGTAGTTCGAACAAGTAGGCTGAAATCGACAGCTTGGCCCCAAAAGTGGCGACAGGACGAGCTGATATCCTCGGACCAAAAGGACGAGAAAATAGGAAATCGCTCGGGAGACGGGGTTCATGACTCTTGGGAGGGGCGCTGGGCAGCACGAGCTTCGAGCTGGGCCAGCACCTTTTTGAGGCGTTTCGTCGCGCCACGCCACTCCTGAACAGCTGTATCCGTCCCCAAGTCGGTGTCCCCGCCTTTGCAGATGACCACGAGATCGTAACCCGGGGGCACGAAGCCATCCAGATGCCGAAAAGCCGCCCGAACGATGCGCTTGAGGCGGTTGCGCCGCACTGCATTTCCGACCTTCTTCGATGCCGTGATCCCCAAACGTGGAGGAGTGTCGGTGCCATCAGCCCGGGACACGATCAGCACGAAGTGCGGTGTGCCAATGCGAAGCCCATTCTTCTGAATTTGCTGGAATTCAGCGCGCTTTCTCACACGGCGGTCAGGTCCGAACTTCATGGTTCTCGCCGGACATCGGCCCGGTGCCGGCGGTCATGCCCGAGCTTTTCACGGACCACAAACGAACAATGGCGACCTGCGCGAGATCGCCATATCTGGGTACTTTCCGGTGCGCAGATGGACTTCGGGTCCATGCTCCTGCTCGGATCGCGACGGGTTACTTCTTGTAGGCGCCGACGGCCAAACGAACGCGGCCACGACGGCGACGGTTCTGGAGAACCTTCTTGCCACCCTTGGTGCTGTTGCGCTTACGGAAGCCGTGGGTGCGAAGCCGGCTGGTGTTACTGGGCTGAAAAGTACGCTTGGACATAGCTCTGTTCCCGAAGGGGGCGGGAGTGAGCCACGGGCGGGGGGCGCCGTCAAGGAAAATCCTGCCCAGGGCGACAAAAGATCGTTGCCGCCCGTATGGACGCGTGATACCCCCCGCGTCCCATGCGCGACAACATTCGACTCGTCTCCAGCGCCGGCACCGGCTTCACCTACTACACCACGAAGAACAAGCGTCTTCAGCAGGGGAAGCTCGAACTGAAGAAGTACGATCCCGTGGTGCGCCAGCATGTCATCTTCAAAGAGACGAAGATGCCTCCGCACTCCAAGTAGTCGATTCAGCGGTCTCGGCCTCAATCGGTGTTGGGCGGGCATTCGCGGTCCATCGCCCTCGCGTTTGCTTCCGCCGGCGCGCCAATGAACCAATGAATTACTCGCGACTGCGAGTGGCCGTAGTGAGGCGGCGAAGAGCGCCTTCGAGCGTGTCGGGAAGCTCACGGGGGACCGCCGTGTTCCACGTCGACACACCGAGGGCAGCAACGCGCGTGTTTTCGGGACCTGGAAGGGATCGCAGAGCCAGGGCGCCATCGTTCCATTGATCGATCCTCAGGCAGACGTCGCGCCCGCAATAGAGGACCTCACCACACAGGCGTGCTCCTCCGAAGAGCTCCACGGCGAAACCACTTCGCGGTCGTAGGTCGCTCTTGCACGTGCCCAGCCACGTGGACAGGGCAGATGCCTCCGTGAAGTAGCAGTGCAGGAGTTCGGCCGAGGAGGGTACGGGAGCGAACAGCCAGGCGACGGATCGTGGCGTCCTCGGGTGGCGTGTCGCCGCCAGGTCGAGGAGCGCTAGGGCCGTCAACCAAGAGGACTCGAAACCCGAAAGGTCATCGTGGGCGTCGAGACCGCGGTGCTCAAGCTCGACCCAGCCGCCCTGGACACGGAGGCTGAGGGACGTGCCTCCAGCGCGCAGGACCAAGCGACGACCCAGCTCCAGCTCGCTGACGCTCAGGTCGAGCCGTGCGCCCAGCTCCGGCCACCTGAGCGAGAACGATCCGGACTGAAGGTCACCGATAACCGAATCGGCCTGCCAACAGGCGAGCCCCTCGGGCGTGCTGAGGTAGCTCCACAGGAGTTCGTCGGGAGCATCGATCTGGGCCCGAAGAAACAGAGTATTTTCAAGGATTTCGGAGGTTGGCGCCATGGAGCTGCGTGCCCGGGTCAAACTTTTTTGCCTAGGTGTTGCATGGTCGTAGCCCGTGGTTATGTTGACTCAAGAGCGGTTGAAGGAATCGAGTTAACCTTCCGATATAATTAGCTTTTTTGCATTGTGTCGACGCTCGCGGCAGCCTATGGACCCCTCCATTCGGGGTGGTCCGCATGAGGACTGACCAAGTCCGAGCACTTTCCTCCCCAGCGAGGAGCGCCCGAGGTGCACCCGAGCGGTGCCGGAGACGGCGTACCGAGGGTGCTCATTTCGAAAAGCAAGAACTGAAGAATTTTCGCGAGCGTCGCTCGCCAACACGAAGGGCCGTCGAGGCCACCGGAGAACTGAAATGGGAAAGATTATCGGAATCGATTTGGGGACGACCAACAGCGTGGTGTCTGTGATGGAGGGCAAGGAGTCCAAAGTCATCGTCAACGAGGAAGGATCCCGCACCACTCCGTCGGTCGTTGCTTGGGACGACAAGGGTGAGGTTTTGGTTGGAACCGTGGCCAAGCGCCAGGCCGTGACCAACCCCGAAAACACGATTTACTCGGCTAAGCGCTTCATCGGTCACCGCTTCGACGAAGTGAGCGACGATCAGGGGCGAGTCCCGTACAAGCTCATCAGCGGCAAGAACGGCGACGTCTGGTTCGAGGTGCGCGGCAAGCAGATGGCCCCTCCTGAGGTGAGCGCGAAGGTGCTGCAGAAGTTGAAGAAAGCAGCCGAGGACTACCTCGGTGAGAGCGTCACCGAAGCGGTCATCACCGTGCCGGCGTACTTCAACGACTCCCAACGTCAGGCCACCAAGGATGCGGGAAAGATCGCCGGGCTCGAAGTCAAGCGCATCATCAACGAGCCCACTGCGGCGGCGCTGGCCTACGGTCTCGACAAGAAGGAAAACGAGATCATCGCAGTCTACGACTTCGGTGGCGGTACTTTCGACATTTCGATTCTCGAGGTGGGCGACAATGTGGTTCAGGTCATCTCGACCAATGGTGACACGCACCTCGGTGGTGACGACGTCGATATCGCCGTCATGAACTACCTGATCGACGAGTTCAGGAAGGAATCGGGCATCGACGTCTCCAAGGACAAGATGGTCATCCAGCGTTTGAAGGACGCTGCGGAGCAGGCGAAGATCGAACTGTCGTCCAAGCAGGATACGGTGATCAATCTGCCGTTCCTCACCGCTGACGCCTCGGGTCCGAAGCACCTGCAGAAGACGATCACACGCTCCAACCTGGAGCAGATGATCCGCCCGCTCATCGAGAGAACGATCGAGCCGGTGAAGGCAGCTCTCAAGGACGCCAAGAAGAGCGCCTCGGACATCGACGAGGTAGTTCTCGTGGGTGGTTCGACCCGCATTCCTCTCGTCCAGGAGACTGTGACGAAGTTCTTCGGGAAAGAACCGCATCGCGGCGTGAATCCGGATGAGGTGGTCGCAATCGGTGCAGCAGTTCAGGGCGGCGTGCTTTCGGGCAGCGTCGAGGACGTGGTTCTGCTCGACGTCACCCCTCTTTCTCTCGGTGTCGAGACGCTGGGTGGCGTGATGACGGTGATGATTCCGCGAAACACGACGATCCCGACGCAGAAGAAGGAAACCTATTCGACTGCAGCGGACAATCAGACCTCCGTGGAGATCCACATCCTCCAAGGGGAACGCACCCAGGCTTCGCAAAACCGAACCCTCGGCAAGTTCCACCTCGAAGGGATCCCGACCGCTCCGCGTGGTGTGCCAAAGATCGAGGTGACCTTCGACATCGATGCGAACGGTATTCTTCACGTCACCGCCAAGGACACGGCGACCGGCAAGGATCAGAAGATCACCATCACGGCGTCCAGCGGCCTCAGCGAGGACGAAGTGGAGAAGATGGTCAAGGACGCCGAGGCGCACGAGGCGGAGGACAAGAAGCGTCGTGAAGAAGTCGAGCGTCGCAACAAGCTCGACAACCTCTGCTACAGTCTCGAAAAGCAGATCTCCGAGAACAAGGAGAAGCTCGACGCGGACGACGTGGCGGCGCTCGAGAACCTCATCAAGGACGGTCGTGATGCCGTCGAAAAGCAGGACGACGAGAAGGTGCAGCGGGTGTCCGCAGACCTCGAGAAGAAGGCGCACGAACTGGCAGAGAAGCTCTACGCTGGTGCGGGCGGAGACCCGGGAGCTGCAGCCGGAGCAGCTGCTGCTGGCGGCGCGGCGGGTGCCGATTCGAAGAAAGACGACGTCATCGACGCCGAATTCGAAGAGCAGTGAACGAGGCCCGGGTCCGAGGGGCTAGCATGTCAGTCGGACCCGGCTCCCAATGAAATTCGCGGGAAAAGTCCGCACTCGATCCCTGGACTGCCGGGCGCTAGGGCGGCGACCGATTTGACCGGTCGTCGCGATTCAAGGGAAACTAGAGCGTCGATTCGTGCAGCAAATGCAAGCAGAGCCGGCGAAAAACGCACCCTCGTAGAGGGTCGGGGCGTTTTTCAGGAGCTCATTGCGGCAAACAGATCGACGCTCTAGGGTGCCCGCATGTTGAGGAAATGGGGCTCTTCAGTCCGAGGTGCGATGGTCACCTCGGCTTTCCTTCTTTGTTCATGCGGTGGCGCCAGGCAGGAAGCGAATTCGCCCGACGGTAGTGACCGCGAAGGTGGCGTGGGGCGGGCGAGCGAACCCGCGGCGCCACGGAATCTCAAGCCGGCGCAAGCGCCCGCTGGCGTGGTCGCCAGGTTTCGGGTGCAGAACATGGCGCAGCTCGCCGACGGCCTGATGGAGGCGGCGTCGATCCCGTTCGACTGGCGTCGCATTCTCGAAGAAGGGCGAGAAACGGGGGTGTGGGTTGCCGCCGTGGATTGGGAAGGCTCCGTCGAAGCGGTGGCGGCCATGAACATCAAGCAACCTCAACGTCCACACGGAGCGTTTTCTGTGGGTGTGCGCGGTATTGGCCCGGTTCTGGGCCTGTTGGAACAGAAGAACGTCGGGGCCGTCGAAGGGCCCGGCGAGGTCTTCTACTTCGAGGTTTCGGGAGACAACTGCGCGGTGGGCCCCGCACTGGGAAGCAGTCCGGCACGGGTCGTGTGCGCCAATTCGAGGTCGTCTCTCGATCTCTTGCTGCCTTATGCTTTGCGCGGCTTGCCCGAGGAAAGGCTCTCCAGCGCGGACGTTCACATGCAATTTGACATGGAGCCACTACGGGCAGCGTACGGAAAGGAGCTCAAGACCTTTTTGCGCTGGGCTCCCGCGGCAGCGCGATCTCAACATCAAGGCAATAGGACCTTCGACAGCGCTCTGTCGGATGGAGCGGTCGAGCTTTCTCGTGAGGGCTCGGCGCTCGTGGACGAGCTTCAACGCGTCACCGTTCAGATCGACGAGGAGTCGGGGGACTTCACTGGGACGGTGGACGTCGACTTCAAGGGCGAGACGTCCGATGTGTCGAAGGTCTTGCTCGATTTCGAAGAGCGTCAGAAGGAGCTCCCTGCAATCTTCGACGAGATCCCGAGCAGCGCCAGCTCGGCCGGCTATTCGCGGGAGATCTCGGGCAAGTACGCCAAAAAGTGGGTCAGCATCGTTGCCGACTTGATTCAGGGGGGAGCGGAGCTCGACGGAGTGAGTCGAGCGGTGGCAAAACGGCTGGGCTCTGTCGTCAAACAGCTCGGCCCGGATGGCGAGACGGGGGTCTACGCCCGTGGTCCGCTCGTTACCTCTGGAAGCGACGGTGGAGAGGGGCTCCGCTCCGCCTGGGTCCTGTCGGGCACGACCCGAAAGAAGGCCGACGTGGTCAAGCTCTTCGATGATATCGGGTGGCTGCTTTCGTCCCAGGAGCTCCGGAAGATGAATCCAGAGACACCTGCCTTTCCCGAGCTGAAACGGAAGAACCTCGCTGTGTCCGGAGCGGCGGGCGCGACGGTCTTCGAATGGAATCTGCCGCCGGAACTGATGGGGCTCGCGCGGCTGATGGGGGCGCAGATGGATGCTGACCTCGAGATCGGGGATCCGACGGAGGGTCTCAAGGATCTGGAGTCGGGTCTCATCGCGGTTCACCAGATCGGGGATGTGACTTGGATTTCGTGGGGCAAGACGAGACAAGAGTTGGTTGAGTCCTTCTCCGTCTTGACCGAAAAAGACGTGGAGCGTCTAGGCTCGCTCGGGGATCTCGGCGGAGTGCGAGGAGAGCCCGCGGTCACTGCCGGTTTCGCTCGCCTCGATGCCTTGGTGGGCATGACGAGCTTTCTGTTCCCCGGGGGGCTTTTGGACGACTGGACTGGACTCAAGGCCGCGATGCCCAATCGAGCATCGGTCCCTGTGCTCTATTCCTTTCGGGTCAAGAGGGCCGAGAACACGACAGCGTCCTGGAGGATCCACGTACCTGCTGAGTTCACTCAGGATTTGGCGGCGCTCGGGGTGATGCTGGCGCAAAAGCGGGGCGTGGACATGAAGACGATGAAACCTTAGGCGGGTCTTCCCAGCTCAGCGGAGAACCCGAAAATTTGGCCTTGTAGGGGACTCTGGCGTACGTCGGGAAAATGTCTGTCCGCGCGCCGAGGTGCCTGTTTTGGGCCGTGTTTGCGCTGATTCTCATCGCCCCCCGTGGCGCGAGAGCGTGGGTCGAGACCGCTGTGCGGAGCTATGAGGCTCGGGTCGAGGTGGCCCGGGACGGCACCGCGATTGTGCGCCACGAGCTCGTACTCAAAGTGCGCGGAGGACCCATGAAGTCCTTGGAGATCGACGGCGTGGGGGCCATCGGGGATCCGCTTCCCGATGCGATCGTTCGACGGGCGGTCCAGGGATCGGCCGGAGCTTGGCCTCTCACCATCTCCTCCCTCGAGGATGGAGGACTTCGGCTGCGCATCGGTGCCGAGCGAGGGATCCGCGGTGGAAGTTACCAGTTTTCGTTCGCCTACCGGCTCGATCTCAAGGAGCTCGGCCGTATCGCAGCGCAGAACGATGGGATCGAGATCTCGTTCATCGGTCCACGACTCACCTCCGGAGTCGACTCCGCGAAGGTTACCTTCGTCGTACCACGGGGGGGGGCGAAACCGCGGCTCGGCCGCGCGGATGAGACAGGGGCCGGCGTGCTCCTCAACGAGGTCAGGCGGGGCAGCGAGACGGACGAGATAGAACTCGTGCGCGCTCATCTCGCGATCGGGGAACCCGCAATTTGGCGGGTGATGGTGGATCCCGAGGCGCTCTCTCCGTCCGTCTATTCGCTCGCTGCGGGCATGCCGGCACCGGCTAGCGCACCCCCGGTCGAGCTTGGAACGAGGGTCTTGCTGGAGCAGGACGCGAGCCGGACCTACCTTCCGCTTGCTCTTCTTCTTGGTTTGGTATTCGGCTTGCTCGGGTTCCTCAAGGGATGGTTCACACTCCGGGCCGCTCGTTTGAGCGATGTGCGCGTCAAACCGCTCTTACCGGGTCCTCCAGCTTTTCGTGGCTCGTTGGTCGGACTGTCGGTAGCCGGAGCGGCCTACCTGGCTCTTCTGCAGCAACCGTGGTGGTCCGTGGGCGTTCTCACCGTAGGTTGCGCAGCCGCCACTCACTTGCTGCCAGTTCGCGCTCTGCGTCCGAGAGGTCCCGGCGTATGGGAGGCCGTGGATCTTTCGCCGAAGACGCCAAAGGTCGCGCTGCCAGGACGCATTTTCGAGTTGAGAGCCCTTCGGGGATTTGCGGCGTTCTCCTTCCTCACTTTGGCCATCGCGGGTCTGGCATATCGAGTGCTGCCAGAATCGAACTACTTCGCCTTCATGACGTTGGCCCTCGAACTCGTCGTCGTGCCGCTTTTCTGGACGGGTCAGCTCCATGACTTTCCCCGGGCGCCGGTGGCGCAGGCAGGGCCATGGCATAAGCTGGTACGTCGCGGGATCGACCCAGAAGTGGCCAAGATTGAACTCTGGGGTCGGCGGGCCAGTTTGGGGGAAGAGAAAGCGTCGGGCACCATCGCGCTCGACGCCTACGACGAGGCGCGAATTCGCCTCGTACTCCGCGAGCTGCCCGCGGGCCTTCGCGCCTTGGAGGTCTCCTTCGACGAAGCGGCGGGAGCGTGTGTCATGCCGTGTGTCGTCGTCCGAGCACTCGAGGATTCGCCCGCGGTTCGCGCGCTGCCTGCGGACGTCCCTTGGCAACGCGGTCGTGCTCCCGAGGAACGAGTGGCCGTGTTGCGTCCCAGCGCTCCAACGGCTGCTCAGTTGCTGCGCCTGCTTCGTTCACTGTTGACGAACCTGCGAGCGGCGGCGCGTCACTCTTCGAGTAGTCTGGACAAGTCGGCGGGCAGCGGGCTCTCAACCTCGACCAAGCCAGCTCCCGTTGCGCAAGCAATGTAGCTTGCGTGTAGAGCATGCCGAGGGGAAAGAGAAGTCTGCGGACCCCGGTAGACCTCGTCTCCGAGCAGCGGCGCTCCGACGAGTGAGAGATGCGCCCGGATTTGATGTCGGTACGCGCGCTTCACAGATACCTCCAGGAGATCACAGCGCGGCGTCCTGCGGATGGCTCGGTATTCCGTGCGGCAGGGGTGCCCCGCTTGGCCAGGTTTTGCCTCGATCACCCGGCGCTTGTTGGTGGGATCCGTCCGCAGACTGACCCCGATGACGCCTTCGTCTCCCACGGTACCTGTGCCAACGAGAGCTAGGTACTTCTTCGTCCACATTCCGGACTTCAGGGAACCACACAGGGCGGCGAACGACTCTTTCGTCCGCGCGGCTACGACGAGTCCCGAGGTGTACCGATCGAGTCGGTGCAGAACACCCGGTTCGCGACGGCTGTAGCCAATGGTCTGCATCTCCGGGTAGCGGGCCAAAAGTGCACCCGCGAGCGTTTCCGTTTCCGAGCCCACGATGGCACACGTCGAGAGTCCGGCTGGCTTTTCGACGATCACCAGATCCGGGCTCTCCCAACGAACGTCGAGAGGCACATGCGGCGCCGGTTTGGCTTCCCCCCAAGCGGCCACACGAACGGTGACTCGGGCACTCGGCGAAAGGACCAAGCTCTTTTTCGCGGGGCGGTGGTTCACGCGGACGTCGCCGCTGTCGCAAAGCTGACCCGCTAGCTTTCTCCCGACGCCGGGTAGGAGTGCCGAAAGCGCGCGGTCGAGTCGGCCACCCAGGTACTCCTGAGGAATCGGGACGTCCTGCCAGGTGCCCTCGTGGGCTTCGTCTGCGAGGGGGGCGTCGCCCGACACGGGTCCGGATTCCCGCGAGCCGCTCAGAAAAGAACGCTGGCTCTGAGCCACGTGCTCAGACCGTTTGAGGTGTCGACCTTGAAGCGTTGGCCGGGATCGTTGATCACCTTGCGATGATGTGGATTGGGTAGGCCACCGGCCTTCCACGCCACCTGGCCCGAGGCGGCTTCGGCGGAGGTCGTATCATCCGTCTTGCAGGGACCCGAGCGGAACACCTGCCGGGTAACATCTGGATTGCACGCCTGATCGAAGGTGATGAAGTGTTCCTGAATGACGCGCCAGGCGCCGCCGAGATCGAATCGCACGTACTTGCTCGCCAGCCACGAGAACTGAACCGAAAACTTGTAGTCGCCGTGCTGCTGTACGTCCGTGAGGCCGGTGAAGTTCACACGGTTGGAGGTCGTGTCCACGACGGAGGGGGACTCCGCGACCTCTTTCTGCAAGTCGGGATCCACGTCGTTTGGATCGATCCCTCCCGCGATGGCGGGGTGCGCCGTATAGGATGTGAAGTTCGGGTTCCGCAGGGATGCTGCATCGCTCGAACCAAGTGCGTCGAATAGCTCCGAATAGTCGCGTCCCTCGGAGACGTAAGTCCCGCGCGCACGAAAATCGATCGAGATGCGTCGGAACATCTCGGGCTGTTCCCACGGGATCACGGTCATGCCGACGATGACCGTCCCGCGGAGCGGAGGGTGGTTCACTAGGCTGCCCTCCAGGTCGAACGGACCGTAGGCGGTGTCCTTGTTCTGGAACTCGAACAAGGCCGAAACACCCGTGTACGGTTCGATATAGCGGATCCGACGCGATACGTAGGCATGCACTTCGAGTGCCGTCGTACCCCGGCTCACGCCGGCCTTCTGGTTGCCCGAGAAGTTCCCCTCGGGCTCACCCGTCAGGTCGCCCCAGAGGGCCTCGTCATCGCTGTTTCCGATTTGTCCGAACGAATCGGCCTCGCCATTCCGGTTACGGTCAGCCGGATCGGCGCACTTGACCTGCCCGTCCTTGGGGTTTTCGTTACATGCCCGCATGGGCTCGGAAACGTTGAACCGCCCCTCGACCCCCACGACCCAGTTGGGGCGCGCCGAATGACGGAACTGGTTCATGATGCCCCAATCGAGGCCGATAGCGAGGTATTCGATCCCGCTTCGGGTGGGGGACTCGAAGTCGGGCGAGAACAGTTGTTCCGAGGTCCCGTCGGCGTTGATGAGTCCAGCCGTCGCGAGCGGCTGATTGGCGGCGTCACCGCGCGCGTCGAGCCTGCGATTGTTGGATAGAATCACCGGCATGCGCACGCTGAGGGCCAGATCATGGAAGATGCCGAGCTGTATCTCCGGAATCAGTCGCTGAGTCGATTCGCGGTAGGTAGCCACGTCCATCGTGTCGTTGATGTAGCCACCCGTCGTGAGACCCGTTTGAGAGACGTTCGACTCGCGGCGGATCGGTGCCGAACGTGAGGAGTAGTCGTAGGAGAGCTTCAGGTTGACGTCGAAAGGGTCACCGGCATCGAAGGCATCGGGGACATCGAGCATGTCGACCGTCGTGTCTCGAAGTACCGGCGGTTCCGAAGGAAGATGCGGCTCCTCGGCCCGTACGGGCGTGGGCGTGACGAGCGTTGCGCAACCCAGGGCAGTCACGGCTGAAAGAACTCGCGGGATTGACCGCCTCTTGTATCGAAGGAAGGGCACGGGTCGCTTTCGAGACGCTACCGGCGTCCGCTTTCAGCTGTCAACTCAATTGTCTTCCGGTTCATTCTTCGGTTCATCGATGACGTCCGTGAGGATGGCGGTAGGGGCCGGGGCCACGAGAGTTGGGCGATCCATTTCCTCGTCCTCATCGTCATCGTCGCCCAGGGCATAGGAATCCAGGTCGACTTCTTCGAAGAGCTCGTCGGTGAGGTCTTCTACCTCGAGCTCTTCTCGTGCCTGACCGAGCTCCTTACTCGTCTCCGCGAGGCGGTCTGCGACGACACCGAGGAACTGCCAGAGGAGCTTGACGGCCAGGGCATGTTCGTTCCGGAGCAGCTCGAAGAAGTCGCGCCGGCGAATCACCATCAGCTCCGACGTGCCGCGGCTACGGACCGTGGCCGAGCGCGGTTGATTGCGCACTAGCGCCATCTCACCAACGTGTGCGCCCTGTTCCAGGGTTGCTATGACCGCTTCACCTCTGATGACGTCGACCTTGCCTTCGAGGACGATGAAGAGATCTTCGCCGTTCTCGCCCTGCGTCATGATGTTCTCGCCGTCATCGTAGGTGATGACGTCGGTCACTTGGAGGACGCGGAGGATCTCTCGGTCGTTGAGTGGACGGAAGAGTCGCATCCTCGCCAAGAGTTCGCGCTTGAGCTGAAGCCGACGTGCTCGCTCCTCGTCCCGACCGGACGCGTCACCGATGTTGAGAAGGACGCCCGTGATGTTGTCCGAGCCCCCTCTCTCGTTCGCGTCGGCGATGAGGGTCTTCATCATCATGTCGAGGTCTTTGCCTCGCATGCGATCGGACAGCTCATCGAGATCGTCCTCGAAGTATTGGTAGAGGCCGTCAGTGCAGAGGAGGATTCGGTCTCCTGCGATCAAGTCGAGCACGATCGTGTCCGGTTCGGCGTGTTCGTAGACGCCGACCGCCCTCGTGATCGCGTTCTTGTGCGCGAGCTTCTCGACCTTCTCTCGCGGCATCTTCTTCCGCTTGATGAGCTCGTTGAGCACGTTGTGGTCCTCGGTGACCTGCTCCAGGACCCCGTCTCGTTCGAGGTATAGGCGGCTGTCCCCGACGTAGATGATGAAGCCGGTCTGGCCACAGACGACGATCGCGACGAGGGTTGTTCCCATGCCGCGTTTGCTCGGGTCCTTGCTCGCTTCGGCGTGGACGCGGGCGGAAGCCCGATTGACCGCGAACTCGAGCATGTTCGTGATGTCGCGCTTGCTGACACGATCGACGCCGCTCTTTCCAGCGATGTAGTCCTCCAGAAGGTCGGCTTCCTTCTTGATCTCCTCGTGAAAGGTGCGCACCGCAAGTGCGCTCGCGACCTCTCCCGCCGCATGGCCTCCCATTCCGTCACAGACGACGTAAACCCCCAGGGTTTCATCCACGAGGAAGTTGTCCTCGTTCTCCTCGCGTTTGCGCCCGACGTCGGTGAGGGCTGAGAAAGAAACCTCAGAGCTCATGTGGGGTCAGGATACACAGGTTGAAGCCCGTGGTCATCCCAAAAGACCCAGCTCAAACAGGCTCCTCCCGCCCTCTTTTGCGACCACGATGTGGTCGAGCAGTGGTACGCAAACGGTCGTTGCTGCGGCACTCAGCGCCCGGGTCAGATCGATATCCTCGGGGCTGGGTGTTGGGTCACCACTGGGGTGATTGTGAACCAAGATGAACCCCGAAGCCCCGTCCCGAATGACCGGGGTGAGGATGTCTCGAGCAAGGAGTGCACAGCCGTGGATCCCTCCGCGACCCACTTGATGCGTCGAGCGCAGTACCGACCGCTGATCGACGCACAGAAGCCAAACCTCCTCGTGTTCGAGATGTCCGATACGAGGACGAGCCCACGCAATCACACGCTCCTTGGTCAGAGGAAATGGTGGAGGAAGGCGCGAGTGGTCTTGGGCGACGCGGCGTCCGAGTTCGAAAGCCGAGACGAGTCGAGCTGCTTGACTTGGGCCAATCCCGCTGTGGCGCGAAAGCGCTCCGGGGCGAAGCGTACTCGACCGTGCGAGTCCGCCCCAGGCTTCGAGAAGATCGGCGGCAAAGGGAACGGGTGCAAGCCCCTCGCCGCCTCGTCCGAGCACCAGCGCTAGTAGGTCCGCATCGCCCAAAGATGCCGCTCCCTCCATCGCGACGATGGCGCGAAGACGCTGTAGAGAGAACGATTCCGGCTTGTCGTCATGTGAGGAGGCGCATTTTTGCTTCAGTCGCGGGGCAGTCGTCATCATCCAAGGCGTGTTCGCATGATCCGTACCAAGTGCGGGTTCACCTGATTTCGCCTCGCCCCGAATGCACTGCGCCCTGACGCGTCAGTCGACATCCACGATTCGGTCACCCAAGAGACGTCGTGCCGCGCGCGCCGCCGCCTCAGCGAGTTCTCGCGAGCGAGCGTCGAACGTCAGCCGTGTCTTGTAGCGTGTGTCGAACCATTTGGGATAGGAACCGACCGCGACGTCGGGATGTGCATCGACGACGGCGTCGAGCTCCGACTTGAGTTCCGTTTCTTCGACGCTGCAGAAGAGCTCCTCGGTGAAGAACGGGTAGGGACCACGCAGGCGGATCCGGACCGCCGCGAGTTTCATCCGGAAGAGCTCGGGCACGCCCGGAAGGATCCAAACGTTGTCGGCTACGATGGTGGGCCAACGAATCCCGGCACCTTCTTCTAGTTGGGCTCCTCGCGGGATTCGAGCCATCGTGAGGTGCGCGTCGGTGACGGCTCCGCCATACACTTGCCGGAGTAGGGCTTCGAGCTGAGGTGACTTTACAGTCTCGACGCCGAGCGCCTGGCTCACCCCTTCGATCGTCACGTCATCGTGAGTGGGCCCGACACCGCCACTCGTGAAGACGACATCGTATCGTTTGTGGAGGGCCTCGATTTCAGAGGCGATCGTCTCGCGATCGTCGCTGCAGAAAACGACCTTTTCCAAGGAAATCCCCAGCGCGCGCAGGGTGGTGCTGAGGGCGTGGAAGTTCTCGTCCCGGATCTTGCCGCTCAGTAGCTCTGCGCCAATGATGAGCGCCGCTGCCGTTTCGACGATGAGCGGTTGTCCCTCGGGTGTCACGGAACCTCGAGTTCTTCATGCACGGGTTCGTCGTCTTCGATTCCCAACAGTTCTTCGACGCGGGCTTCCGCTTCGTCCAGACGCTTTTGTGAAGCACGAGCGAGCTTGATGCCCTCCTCGAACTTGCTCAAGGAGTCCTCGAGGGAAAGATCGCTCCCCTCGAGCTCTTCCACGATCTCCGAAAGGCGCTTCAGTGCCTCTTCGAAAGAGGGGACCTCATCGCTCGATTTTTTGGCCTTGCGGGATGCCATCGCGGTCAGCCTGGCGCCTACCGGATTGCATATCAAGCCGAATGCTGGCCTCTCGGCTCAGAAGCTGGAACCGACGATCCCCGTGAACCCGTCCGGTGCAGGAGGGATCTCCAGGATTCTCCCCTGCCTGTCGTGCACCTTTGCCACCGCCCGCGCCGAATGTCCGACGAAGAAGGCGCGACGTCGCGATTCAGAAGAGTTGAAAACGAGATCACGGGCATCGTCGTCGGGATCGAGGCGCAAGAGCTCCAAGAAGGTCGCGTTCTTGCCAAGCGGAGTCTGGGAAATGGACGATACGATCGCTCGTCGCACCCGCTCGTCCGACTCGTTTCGATAGGCCTGATAGAGCATGCCCTGCGCCGTCGAAGTGGCCGCGTAGGCGAGGCCGAGCGCAGCGCTCGAACGCAATTGGGGCGACTTGTCGTTCAGCCAGCTTCGTATGGTCGCCGCATCCGGGCCGAGACCTCGGGCAGTGCTTCGCAGTCGCGACGAAAGGGCAGCTGTCACGGCCGGAGAATGCTCCTTCTCCAGCTTCCTCAGTCGAGCAGTGCTCAGGGACGCCCACACGGAGGGCGCCTGAAGTACCATCCCCCACGCGGCGTCTTCGTCCTCCTTTGGCAAGGAGGCGCGCTCGAGTGCGCTAAATACGACACGCGCCACCTGCCCCTCCGAAGCTTGTCTGAGCACGGCACGGGTCACGATTGGGTCATTCCTTTCGAGGAGCTCCGCAACTGACTCGGGCGATGTCACGGACAACGCCCAGGCGGCGGCGCTGCGCGTCACGTCCGACTTCGCGTTCACCAACCCATGTGCCTTCTTTTGACCCCAGGTGAAGACGGGCCTATCCAAGATTTCACCCAAAAAGGCCCACGTTCGTAGCGTCCACGTCGGATCCTCGTCGAACGCTCGTTGCCAGGCCTGAACCCGAGAAAGTTGCCGTGGCAGACTGCGTAGTTCGAGCAGATATCGGAGGTCCCTGGCGTAGTCATCGGCAGTGGCTTCGGGGATGTTCGCTTCGCGCGAGGTCCGTTCTCCTCGCTCGCGCGGTGAGACGCTCGCAGCGCCCAGCTGGACGAGGTCGAAAGGGGTCAGCTTGTCCAGATCTCGGTCGGCCGTTCTCGATTCGGAACGAAGCACGCTGTCGATCGCTTCGCTCGAGAAGAGTTGCGAAAGATCTTTGCTCCGGACGATGTCCGGAGGAATCGATCGGAGAGCCCCCACTGCGAACGTGACGCCAACCGGATCAGTCTCGCCACCACTCAGCGCCACGGCCAAGAGCTTTTTGAGGGCCAGGGGGTGAAGCGAGCGTGCCAGGGCCATCGCCGCCGTTCCCCGGACGAGATGCCGCTCCGCGCCCGGGTTGCCCGCGTTGCGTGGTTCTTCTGCGCCACCGGTGTCGGAGGCCGCGAAGAGCCTGACCAGTGCACGCAGGACGTCCAAGTGGAGATCCCCCCGCTCCTTCGAGCGCTGCTCGTGGTACGCGAGAGCACGGACCAGAGCGAGGCGCCATGTCGCGCTGTCGCCCGCGTCCGAGCTCTCGGCCAGCTCGACGAGTTTGCGGGTGGTGGCCGGACGCACGTCCGCCTCCAGAGCCCGCAAGTCGTCTTCTTTCTTTCCGGATCTCGCCGCCGAGTCCTTCGCGATCGAACCCCCGAATGGGCTCACGCCCGAGAGCCCAGGGGCAACGGGCATCGAAGATGCGAACGCGCCGTCTCCCAGCGCGATGGAAAAAATCAGTCCGACGACCCCAGCTTTGGTGCGTGGCGCATGCCCCCTCGAGAGGGCTGGGCCCGAGGTCCTCTTCGGTGCTCGTTTCACTGGCTTTCCCAAATCCTCAAGGATCAGACTGCCTTGCCTCGGCCGTCCGCGCCAGGGGTTTGGCTCCGACTCGTTCGGGTCCGAGCGGGAATGCAATTTCGGCCCCGACCTGCTAAACGCGGGCGCACATGGACGCCATCCGAGTACATGGAAACGGGCCGCTCAAAGGGACAATCCGAGTAGGTGGAGCCAAGAACGCGGCCCTTCCCATTCTTTGCGCGACGCTGCTTTCCGACGGGCAAAGCCGCCTGCGCAATGTTCCTGGGCTTCGTGACATCAGAACGACGGGTGAGCTCCTCGGGGTCCTGGGTCGAGAGACTCGGGTAGATATTCCTGAAGTCATCGTCGGTCCAAGCACGGGCGCGTACGTCGAGGCCCCCTACGAGCTCGTGCGACAGATGCGCGCGAGTGTCTTAGTGCTGGGGCCCCTCGTGGCTCGTCACGGCAGAGCTCGTGTCTCGCTTCCGGGCGGGTGCGCGATTGGATCACGCCCCGTCGACCAGCACCTCAAGGGGCTGGAGGCGCTCGGGGCCAAGATCACGGTGGAGCATGGCTACATCGAGGCCGAGGCGGCGCGACTCAAGGGAACTGAGATCGTCTTCGACATGCCGACGGTGACGGGCACCGAAAACATCATGATGGCCTGCGCTCTGGCCAAAGGTCGTAGCACCCTCGTCAATTGCGCCAGGGAGCCCGAGGTCGAAGAGCTGGGGCGCGTACTCAACAAGATGGGCGCCAAGGTCGACGGCGCGGGAACGGCGGTGATGCACATCACGGGTGCGGACGAGCTCGAGCCCTTCGATCATGCCATCATTTCCGATCGCATCGAGGCGGGCACCTTCATGACCGCCGTTGGCCTGGCGGGCGGGGATGTGCTCCTGGAACAGGCCCCGCTCGATGAACTCGAACCGGTGATCGTCAAACTCCGCGAAGCAGGCCTATCCATCGATCGCGAGGGCGAGTCGGTTCGCGTAGTGCGAGAAGGCGCAATTCGTTCGGTGGACGTGACGACCGCTCCGCACCCGGGTTTCCCTACGGACATGCAAGCCCAGTTCATGGCGATGATGACTCTGGCTGAGGGGCGTTCGGTTCTAACCGAGACGATCTTCGAGAACCGCTTCATGCACGTGCCCGAGCTGCGGCGTATGGGCGCAAAGATCCGAACGCACAACAGTGTGGCTTTCGTCGACGGCGTGAGGGCGCTTTCGGGAGCTAGCGTCATGGCGACCGACCTACGAGCGAGCGCGTCCCTCATCATTGCGGGTCTGGTCGCGGACAGCGAGACAATTGTCAGGCGCGTGTATCATCTCGATCGCGGGTACGAATCCATCGAGAAAAAGCTGGGCGGCGTTGGCGCGAATATAGAACGCATTCAGCTCGAGGGGACCTGAGCGAGATCCCATGACCGATTCCTCCAAGCTACATTCTCGTCCGCTCACGATCGCGATCCCGAAGGGACGAGTCGCCAAGGTCCTTTCGCCGCTCTTGGAGCGGGCAGGCCTCGGCACGAAGAACCTTCTTGCCGACGACCGTCGTTTGATCCGGGAGAGCGACGACGGGTCGGTGCGGTTTCTATTGCTCAAGCCAGACGACGTCCCGACCTACGTCGAGTACGGGGTTGCCGACTTGGGGATCAGCGGTCGCGACGTTCTCCTCGAGCGTCGCTACGATCTGTACCAGCCTCTCGACCTTGGGATTGGTAAGTGCAAGATGGTTGTCGCCGGTCCTCAGGGCACGGTCGTCGGAGCAAGGCCTCGAGTCGCGACCAAGTTTGCCCGCATTGCCGCCGAGCATTTCGCTCGCAAAGGCGTGCAGGCAGAAGTGATCTACGTGGGTGGCTCGGTCGAGCTGTCTCCCCTCGTCGGGCTATCTGACGTCATAGTCGACATCGTCGAGTCGGGCGCCACGTTGCGCGAAAACGATCTGCACGTGCTGGAAGAGATCTGCGATATCTCCTCGGTCCTCGTGGCCAATCGCAGCCTCTACAAGCTCCGACACGACGAAATTGCGCCGCTCGTCGAGAAGCTCGCTGCTGGCGTCGCGGAAGGCTGACGACAAAGCGAAACGGCTGAGCGGGATGCTCAGCCGTTTCCGCTTCCGCGCGGGCGCGGGTTGGCTCAGCTCAGTTCGAGCCGCCCATGCCGTCGCCGTCTCCGCCTTCACCTTCGCCCGGAGCCGGCGTCGAAGTGAACACGAATGCGCGACGTTGGCGGGCCCAGAATTCGCCACCATCGTAGCCCGGGTCGACACTCCCCTTGCGGTTGCGTTCGAGGGTGATCTCGACGTCACAGTCCTCACCTTCGTCGAGACTCTGTACGCGGATGTCCTCGGACGCAATCGTGTATTCGCCGCTGTCGTCGACCTCGTCGTCGAAGTCCCAAATGCAGCTACCCGAGACATCGATGAGAATCGTCCCACCATCGGTATTGCTCCAGGTGACCGTGATGTCCTGGCCCCGTTCGATGGGGTCTCCCTCGTCATCGATACCCTCGATTCCCATCGAGAACGGCTTTGGAATGGTGACGATCGATTCGGTGGCGTCTGCCTTGTCTTCGTCCCCGCGCAAGAACTGGATCTGGAACTCGGTGTTGTCGGCATCCGTTTCGAAGCGAGACAGGAACCAGTGACGATCACCGGAGCTGTTTTCTCCCATGTCGACTTCTTCGCCGTCTGCGGAGGCGACCAAACGATCCCCTCCGTCGAGGAAGAGGTACGTTCCGTTCGGTCCACCAACGCGGAGCTGCGCTTCGACTCGGGTCGTGCCGTCGCCACTCGCAACTGCCTCGAAGATTGCGTGGAGACCGTTCGTCTCTTGGGTGGAAGAGCCGACGTCTTCGGCTCCGCAACCGACAGCCAGAGCTGCGGCAGAGAGGGCGCAAATGCTAACGAGGGGTTTGATGATCTTCATGGTGGTGTCCTTGAAATAAGCTCAGAGCGTCGCCGAGGCAAAGGTCGAGCGACTCGTATGTCTCTCAGCAGCTTACGACCTTTTCAGGATGCACCTTCCTCGTCAAAGATTGGGCGGGCTAGCGCATCCTGTGAACTCTTCCAGGTGGCTAATTTTGTTGAAGTTTTTGACATCGAACGGGTCCGTCTTTCTACCTCTGGTGGGAGATTTGTTAGGCTGGTGCATGAGCCTTTCCCCGAAAATGCGACTCGAAGGGGCTTCCCACCGTCTTTCTTCGATAATCGCTCTTTGTGCGTTTCTCGGCTGTTCACACAATCAGACCGAACCGGAAATGCCGGCGGAGCGGCGCGAGATCGGTTCGAATCAGCCGGCCGAGTCCAATCCGGCGCCGCCGTCCCGAGCGGAGGCCCCCGTCGAGTCTCCCGCCGAAGCCTCCGCCGAAGAAGAAGACTCACCTACCGCTCCCGTCCTCTTCCGCGAAACCGAGTTTCCGCCGCCCGATCCAGGCGCACCGTTCGAAAGGTCGGCGCAAGAGGGCGACGGGGTCTTCCTGCCCGTCTTCGCCGAGGCACCCGATCTTCCTCTCGAGAAGAGAACCGAGGGGGAGGTTTCGGCCGAGTTCGGGAGCGGTGTGGCAAGACGGCTCGTGATCCATCCCCATGAAGCGAGTCGATTCATCAAGATGTCCGTTGTCGCACTGGATCTGCGACATCTTTCACTCGCCCACGTCGCAGGGAGCCAGGACGTGCTGGACGTGAATCATCCGGAGCTGAGCCCCGCGGCTGGGCTTGTCCCTTCCGATCGGCGAGGGAGCGTTTTTTCGGTTTTCAACGGTGGATTTCAGCCGCGTCACGGACGTTGGGGCATGCTCAGCTTGGGCGAGCAATTGATCCCGCCAAGAGAAGATGCCTGCACCGTGGCAGTTCTGGCGGACGGTACCGCTCGCATCGGTTCGTGGCCTCAATTGAAGAACGACCAGAATATCGTCGCCTACCGACAAACGCCTCCCTGTCTCGTCGAGGACGGACAGATACACCCCAAGCTGAAGAGCGGTGATCGAAAGCCGTGGGCGGGACAGCAAAAGGACCGGAAGACGCGTCGACGGTCGGCAGTCGGGCTGAGCAAAGACGGACGAACGCTTTTTTATGCACTGGGTTCGGAAACCGAGCCGGAAGTACTGGCGGCCGGGATGCAACACATTGGCGCGCATGCCGCTGCCCAGCTCGACATCAATTGGAACTGGACGCGGCACTTTTTCTTCGAGGAAAAAGATGGCGAAGTGAGGCCGGTGGGAGCACTGGAAGAGCACATGGCCAAGGACAAAGGCGAGTATATTTACCGGCCCGGGAAGCGAGGATTTTTCTACTTGGTGCGCCGCGCGCCACGCTGATAGCCTGCCGACTATGCTGACCTTCAGTTCGGATGGGCCTGAAGCCGAGAAACAGATGCGCGCGGTCATCTTCTACATGACCACGTTCGGGTACATCGATGGAGATTTCGACGAGTCCGAGAAAAGCTTCGTCCGAGATTACATCGGGAAGCTGATTTCGCATCGAGTAGCGGGCGCGAACATTGCGGATCCGAAACTCGCTGCCGAGCTGACCCAGAAGTACACGACGCACTTCCTCGAAGTCTTCGAAACCATCGACCATCAGGTCAAGGATCTCTTTACGGAGGCCGTGGCCGAGGGCGAGGACCAGGATACTTTCGTCCATGCCAAGCTGAAGCTGCGCTGTTTCGAGATCTTCAAGAGCTTCGACGACAAGAACCAGGAACAGCTCATGGAGACGGTGGATGAGCTCATCAACGCCGACGGTCACGTTCACCCGGCGGAAGCGAAGTTCCGCGGAGAGCTCGCCGATCTATTGAACGCAGACCTCGGGATCGAGCTCGTCGAAGAGAGGGGAGAAAAGACCGTCGACGTCAAGCCAGCCGAGCTCGCGACCAAGCCCGACGACAATCCGTTCTTCTCCCAGTTCGAGAAGCACTACTCGTCCGATCCCGACGCGCTCAAGAACCAGGTCGCGAGCGACCGAAAGCTGATGGATCGCGTCATGGCGATCTTGGATCAACAGCGAGCCTTCGGTCGGGGTAAGCTCAGCGGGAAACAAAGGGTGAGCGAGTTCGCTCCTGGCTCCGACTTCTTGGACGGTCACACCTATCTCACCGCGCCCGAAGCCGGACGCGAGTATGAGCTCATCGTCATCGGCGATCTCCACGGGTGCTACAGCTGTCTGAAAGCGGTTCTGACTCAGACTGACTTCTTTGCGAAGGTCGCCGCCTACGAGAAGAGCCCGGACACGGCCGTATGTCCCAAGTTGGTCCTTCTTGGCGACTACATCGACCGCGGCATGTTCAGCTACCAAGGGGTCCTCCGCTCGGTGCTGCAGGTGTTCGCCAAAGCGCCCGACAATGTCGTTCTCTTGCGCGGAAATCACGAGTACTACATCGAGCACAAGGGCAAGGTATATGGAGCCGTGCGCCCGTCAGAGGCGATGGACACGCTCAAGCCCCATTTTTCGGAGGAAGTGTTCCAGCACTACATCCAGCTCTTCGAAGCCATGCCGAATACGTACCTTTTCGACAAGATGATGTTCGTTCACGGCGGGATCCCCCGTGATGCGACCCTCAAGGCGAAGTATCAGGATATGTCGAGCCTCAACGACTGGGACATCCGCTTTCAAATGATGTGGAGCGATCCGAGTAGCGCTGACGTGATTCCGGCGGCGCTGCAGGAGCAGTCGGCTCGCTTTCCTTTTGGGAAGCTCCAGTGCCAAGCGTTTCTTCAGAAGCTCGGTTGCAACACCATATTCAGGGGGCACGAGAAGGTCGAGGAAGGGTTTCGGCAGACCTACGCCGAGGATGCAATTTCGCTCTTCACCGTGTTTTCTTCGGGAGGGGCCGAGAACAACGATTTGCCGCCCGACAGCAGCTATCGGTCCGTCACGCCGATGGCCGTTACCATCAAGTTCAAGAACGGAAAGAGTGAAGTGAAGCCGTTCGTCATCGATTACAAGAGTTTCAACTCGGCCAACCGCAACGCCTTCTACCAGTCGGCGGCGGAACTTTAGATTGTCCCGTCGCTCGTGCGACTCCCTCGTCGTTTGCCACACTGTTCGACGCGCGCCACCCCTGTCGGTGGCGCGTTCGCGTTTTCGTGACTCGTCGAAGGTAAAATCCCGTGTCCAAAGTCTTGGCACATCTCCTGCTCTTGTCCTTGTCGACGGCCAGAACGAACCGTTTTGGTCAGTCAGGAAACAAGGAGAAATGAAGATGGAAAAAGCTAAGATGAAGTTCGTGTACGTGATTGCTGGCAAGGGAGAGCGGAAGTTCTGGACCAAGGTCGGGGTGGCCTTCGTCAACCGGGATGGATCGCTCAACTGTAAGCTGGACTCCCTTCCGGTGGATGGGGAGCTTCACATTCGAGATTACTCGCCTCGGGATAGGACGGAAGGTCGTCCGGCGCTCTCGGAGGTAGAGGGTCCCCACGTCTTGGCGGGTTGAGGAAGGTGGAGGGACGACCGATGTCGAACGAAATTCACGCTTTTTCGAAAGTAACGAGCCAGCCTTCCGAGATGACGTCGTCCCTCCCCGAGGACAGTTTGGGGGCTCCGCTCGCGCGGAGCCCCCGCGGCCTCGCGGGCCTGATGAAAGCGCCGGAGATCAGGGTGTGGGCGCGCCCGCTCTTTCGCGCTGCGGGAATGATGGGCCTTCTCGGGTGCGTCGCGTTTCTGGGAAAACAGAGTGAAGAGGAGACGAACTATGGTGGGCGAGTAGAGCTCCCGAGCTCGACGCCCAGCTCACACCTGCGCGAGCCTGCACATGAAACCGATACGGAGGGAGACAGCCAGCCGCTCGCTCAGGCGGCAGCCGCCGACCCGTCGCCTTCACCGTGCGCGGAGCAGAAGACGGTTCAAGCTCCCCCTGCCGTCTTGGCTGACGGTCGTATCATCATGAACGAAGCCACTCAGGAGGACTTCACGCGCCTTCCCGGCGTTGGAGAAGCACGCGCCAAGAGCATCGTCGAGCTCCGCACACGCATGGGAAAGTTTCGCAAAGTGACGGACCTTCTTCGCGTGCGCGGGATCGGTTGGAAAACGCTTCAAGCCATGAAAGATCTGCTCGTCGTAGATCGTCCGTCGGAAGAAAAACCGGACGAATCTGGCTCCGCCTCCGAAGCACACGCTCCCCGGGTGTCGTCGAACGAAGCCGCGGTTCCCGGCTCGCGGGGGTGAGGGGTGGCGATGGCGACCGTCTCGCCTAGACTTCCGGCATGGCTGGGCTGAACGACGACGAGGCGAAGAGGCTCACCGTAAGCAGGCGCCATGTGCTGCGAGCCGGTGCGGGGACTCTTGGAGCGCTCGCTGGTTGGGGTGTGCCGAACGCCTCGGCGGATGAGACCCCCACCTTTCGGCTTTCCGACTGGGTTGCGCGACCGCCCTCGGGATTCCAGCCGTTCGTAGCACCTGGACTCGTGACGAAGGCCGAGGCGAAGGGCGATTTCGCTTCCTTCATGCAGAAGAACCACCTTTGGCCGGAAGAGGACGTTGCCCGTCGACTCGTGGAGCGCGCTCTCACCGATTTGACGGGAGCCTCCAACAGCACCGAGGCGATGAAACGTTTCGTATCCAAAGACGACCGGGTGGCTATCAAAGTCAACGGGATTGCGGGCCAGACGGGTCACACCATGGCCGTCAACTTCGAGGTGATTCTTCCCGTCGTCGAGGCAGTTCTTGGCGCCGGCGTGCCCGCTCGGAACGTCAGTGTGTACGAGCAATATCCCACGTACCTCATGGGGACCCGGGTCGGGGTGAGAAAATGGCAACTTCCAGATGGAGTGGTCACCGGGACGCACAACAATCGTGATCATTCGATGCCCCCCATCACCGTCTTCGAGAACGTGCCGACGCGGTACTGCCGGTTCTTCACGGAGGCCACGGCCGTCATCGACATGACGATGATGAAGGACCACTCAATCTGCGGATTCACCGGCGCCCTCAAGAACATCACTCACGGGAACATCGACAACCCCCACAAGCACCACGCGCACCAGGCAAGCCCGCAAATTGCGCTTCTCTACAACCACCCCATTGTGCAAAGCCGGGTGCGACTGCACATCGTCGATGCGTTCAAGATCATCTACGACAAGGGCCCCCTCGACAAAGATCCGCGCATGCGAGTGCCTCATGGTGCCATCTATGCGTCGACCGATCCCGTGGCTCTGGATACGATCGGCGAGAAGGTCATCGATGACGAAAGGAAGGCCCGGGGCGGGATGACTTTGGAAAAGGCTGGGCGTAAGCCCCGGTACATAGCTCGCGCGGCGGAACTCGGGATCGGGGTTGCCGACATGAATCAGATCCGTCTGCGGACCGCCGTCATTTGAGCGTCATCGGCGCGGACGACTCCTCAAATCGATCCGGCGATCAGCGAGAGAAAATAGAGCGCTGCGCCGGTAATCCAAAATGCTGGGTACTTCTTGATGCGCAGCTTGTAGGCGAAGTAGGGGGCGAGTGGGAATGCGAGGAAGCCTCCTAGAGCGCGGCGCCAGTCCCTCTTCGCGACCTGGACGCACAACAGAAGATGCACCGTGCACCACGCGGCGAAGAGAAATACGATCGAGCCGTACAGGGCGAAATCCATGGCGGGGGAATAATACACGGGCGCGGGAGGTTGCCCTTACTGAAGCAATTCCCCGTCCAAAACGGCTCCGGCGCGGCCCGTGCGCGCTTGCCCACAAAAATGCTACCGTCCACCAGTCCGTGCGATCACCTCTCCTGATTCCCCTCTGTGCCCTCCTGGGATTGGCGCTGTCCGTCCCCTCCCTCACGACGACGGCTCGAGCCGATGGAAGGGCCAACCGGCCCGACGTCATCTCGGTCAAGGACATCAAGAAGGGGATGAAGGGGTACGGTCTGACCGTATTCGAAGGAACCAAACCCGAGAAGTTCGATGTAGAGGTCATCGACGTTCTACACAGCTTCAAGCCGCGCCAGGAGCTGATCTTGGTCAAGACGACTCACCCCCGTCTCGAGGTTGCGAAGATCGTCGGCGGCATGAGCGGCAGCCCCATTTATCTCGATGGCAAGATGGCTGGCGCCTACGCCTACGGTTGGACGTTTGGGGTCGAGCCTGTAGCTGGTGTGACTCCCATTCGCTCCATGCTGGACGACTTGGAGCGACCCTTGCCGAAGATGCTGCACGGCTATCCGCTCCAACCGCTGCCGGGAAAGCGTACCACGCGGGTCGCGATGAACCATCAGGGTAGGTACTCGGGCGCCAAGTATTCGGTCGTCGAGCACTCCAAGCAGATCGCGAGCCAGGTCGCGCCGGTACGGCACAACGGTACACAACTCACCGCCGTGTCGACGCCGCTTCTACTCGGTGGGATGAACTCCACCGGTCTGCAAATGGCCGAGGAGCTCTTCGAGCCCCTCGGATTTTCCCCTCTCCAGGGCGGTGGCTCGGCGCCCTCATCGACCAAGACGGGTAAGATCGACGGCTACGTCGATGGCGGGGCGATAGGGGTCAATCTCATCAGCGGTGACATGAGCGGGATGGGACTCGGAACGGTGACGCGTGTCGAGGGCGATCGTCTCGTGGCATTCGGGCATCCGATGATGGAGATTGGCGTTACGGCACTTCCGACGACGCAAGCGCGCGTGCTTTGGTTCATGGCCAGTCAGATGCGCTCGTTCAAGATGGGGGAGGGGACGGATCCGCTCGGCGCTCTCGTCAACGATCGTCAAGCGTCGATCGTCGTGGACGAGAGGATCGAGGCTCCTACGGTCAAGGTTTCGCTCCATATCGAGGGTGAGCCTGGGGCTCCGTTCAATAGTTGGGACTTCGAGGTTGCTCACGATCGATTTTTGACGCCGGCCCTGCTCGGCGTTGCGCTCGGAAATGGGCTTCACTCGACGGCGGCAGAGCGACGTCACGTCACTTGGGCCATGAAGTCCCGGGTGAAGTTCGACGGGCACCCGGAAATCGTACTCGAGGATTTTGGGGCGTCACCGGCGGGTACCCCGGGAGCTTCCCAGATCGCTCAATCCAACGCGATCTCCGCCATCGGCGAGGTGCTGAACAATCCATGGACCCACGCACGCCTCGATGCCATCGATGTGAAGGTTTCGCTGACGTTCGCGCGAGACGTGGCGACTTTGCGTGGAGTGCAGCTCCTCACCCCGGAGGTGGACCCCGGTGGTAAGGCTCGCGTCCGACTCCATCTCGAGCCCTTCGACGGGGAGAGCTTCACTCGCACCGTTGCCATCCCCGTTCCAGATCGCTTTGCGGGGGAGTCGCTTTCAATCTCCATTCGTCCGGGATACTCCGTAGAGCCCGTGCGCGCCGCTCCCGAGAACCTCGCCGACTTGATCAGCAATCTGGAGGCAGGCACCGAGATGCCTCGAAGCCTCGTCTTCTCCTACGAATCCGGAGAGGGTGGTGCGGCACACCACGGTGTGGTGGCCGAGCATCTCCCCCCCTCCGCGCTCGACGTTCTGACGAGCACGAGTTCGTCTCAATCCCCTTCGCAGTTTCAAACGATGGTCCATCAGGTCGAGGCAATGCCTCTCTTCGTCGTGGGGACCGACTCGGTCACCGTTCAGGTGCGAAAGGCGCGCCGCTGATTTCGCGCTTTCTTCGAGATAAATCATGAAAAGACCCCTTCGTTTCGTCTCTTGTCGCTCAACTCTGTTGTCGGGCGCGGTGCTTTGCTTCGGCCTTCTCTATCCCGCCCTCAGTTGGGCTGTCGGGACACGGCATTTCGTCATCGAAACCGGTGAGGATTTCGAAAAGGGCGAGCTCGAGGGCGTGGCCGTCGATTCCACGGGAGCGCTCCTTTCGGGGTTCGATCTGGGGAGTATCGAGGTGCCCGATGCACAAAGCGTCTGGGCCAGCCTAGAACACGGCGGACGCTTGCTCCTGGGCACCGGAAATGTCGGGAAGCTCTTCGAGGTGAAGGCGGGCAAGGTCCGGGAGGTCGCCGGCATCAATGACGCCATCGCGGTGACCTCGCTCGTCCAAGCGTTCGGGAAAGTCGTCGTCGGTGTTCTTCCTGGCGGGAAGCTCTATCAGTTGGACGGCGACAAACTCACCGAGTTCACGAGCCTCGCTGAATCCGAGCACATTTGGGACATGGCGTACGACGAGAGCAGCAAGGCGCTCTTCGTTGCAACAGGCCCGGAGGGGAAGCTGTTTCGCGTTACAGCCGACGGAACTGCACAGGTTTACTACGATGCGCCCCAGTCGCACCTGGTCAGCGTGGCTGCTCGTGGGGGCAAAGTGCTCGCCGGCAGCTCGGGTGAGGCTCGATTGTACGAAATTTCGGCTCCGGGCAGGGCGACGGTACTCAGGGATTTCTCCTCCACCGAGGTTCGTGACATCGCTATTTCCGAAACGGGCGAGGTGTTCGCCATCGCCAACGAACTGAGTGGCGGCCCGCGGGAAGACAAGATCGACACACTCAAGCCCGCGGCCCCCAAGCGCCCATCGGCCAAGGGAGGCAAAGGGGTATTGTTTCGATTCGACAGGGAGCGTCGTCCCGAGGAGCTGTACGCGAACAAGAGCGAGCACTTCATTTCGCTCGAGCTCGACGACGAGGGTCGCCCCGTCGTTGGAACGGGGAGCGAAGGAAAGGTCGTTCGAGTCGAGCCCAACCACAACTACGCCATTTTGGCCGACGTCGAAGCTCGGCAAGTCGTCTCCTTGGCTCGTCCCGTGAAAGGCGGCTGGGTGGTCGCGAACGACCCCGTCGTCGTTCATCCCATCGAGTCCGTGGGCGGTCAGACCGCAGTCTGGACGAGCGAAGTGCTGGACGCGGGATTGCGAGCGAGCTTTGGCCGCATCAGCTGGGACGCTGCGGGCAAGGTAGAGCTGTCGACGCGCAGCGGAAACACCGAAGAGCCGGATGAGACGTGGACGGATTGGAGCGCATCCTTGTCGAAAGGCGGGCAAGTCACATCGACCCCTGGGCGCTACCTGCAGGTTCGGGCTCATTTGCTCGGAGGCGAAGGCGCACGTGTCCTGCGCATCGACGTGCCGTTCGTCACGGACAATCTGCGCGCGGTCCTGACCAAGGTGACCGCTAAGTCGAGCGCCGACACGAACGGCTCGTCGGGCATCGCTTCGTCGGGTGGCCCGATTTCGGGGAAGGCGTCCAGCAAGATCAAGCTGAGCTGGGACGTGGACAACCCTGATGAGGACGACTTGCGATTTCGGGTGAGCTACCGACGAAAGTCTGACACGACGTGGTTCGACGCACTCAGTCCAGGAGAGGTCCTCACGAGCAAGTCCTGGGATTGGGAGACCGAGGATCTCCCCGAAGGAGAGTACTTCGTTCGCGTCGAGGCGTCGGATGAACCGTCCAACAGCCCAAGCCGTGTCCTGAAGCACCAGCTGACGAGTGACTTGGTTCTGGTGGACAACACCGCTCCTCAGATCTCTGGCCTCGCCGTTCGCGGCAGAACTCTGGTCGGTAAGGCATCCGACGGGATCGGTCCGGTGCGACGCCTGGAGGTGCGCATCGCCGGAGAGCCTGAGTGGATCCCCGTCGACCCGAAGGATGGCGTCTTTGATCAGAATTCCGAAACCTTCGAAATTGATTTGACGAGCTTCATTCCTCCGGCCGGCGCGCTCCTCACGGTGCGGGCTTTCGATACCGCAGGAAATTTCGAGGTGGAGCATGTTCGGGTGCCAGCTGCCCGATAGGATACGGTTTGGCGCGCGCCCGGCGGCGCTTCGTCGGGGTAGCTCGTGCATCCCCCTCGGGCGCCGCTACACTAGTCGAGGCTGAAAGGCTCTTTCTTGATGGCTTCTTCAATGGATCGCGCGGTCTCTGCGCTCCGGGTGTTGCGCACACCCTCCAAGTTGGGGGCGCTTCTCCTCTTGGCGGCAAGCTTCCGATGCAGCGCGTCTGAAGCTGAAAGCGATGAGGGGGACGGAGACGGTGATTCCTCGATGCCGTCGGAGCGTGACCAGTCGGATATCAACCGAGATTATCATTTTGGGGGCGCAACCGGAGACGGGGCGCTGCTGCATCCGCTGTGCGGACAAGGCACTTGCATTCCGGACAGGAAGAATTCCTGCGCTTCCGCCGGGGGCGCTGGGGGAGCTGAAGCCGGAGCGCTCGGAGGGCAAGCTGGCGGACTCACTTATGACGAGGGCGACTTGGGGGTTCAAGGGCTCTCCTGCCGCGTTCAGCGGGAGGCCGGCTGTGAGGGGGAGAATTGTTCGGTTGAGCGCGCTTGCGGCCCATACGGGGCGAGCGCCGTGGGACAGCCCTGTGTTTCCCAAGCTGATTGCGCAGCAGGGCTGGCCTGTGTGGGAGGCGGCGGCGGCGGGATCTGCCGACCCTATTGCTGCCAAGGTACGACTCGCTCCTGCGGCGAGGGGCTATTTTGCGACGAACGTAGCTTTGCGGAAGCGCCCGAGATTTTCGTACCGGTCTGCCTACCGGTCGACAACTGCTCGTTAACCGAACCCTTTCCGTGTACCGACGGGCAGGAGTGCACTTGTTCGAACGATCGCGCCTGTGTGGTGGTCCGGTCCGACGGCGCCACTTCTTGCACCGTGCCTGGCCCGGGGAGAACCGGGGACCCGTGTACAGGCACGCAAACCGCCGAATGCGCCCATGGTTTCGTTTGTCAGCCAGAAGTCGGCTGTATGAAGCTTTGTTCGACCATTCTGTCGTCCGACGCCGAGGAGGACGAGCCGCAATGTCCAGCAGGGGGGCAGTGCATGGCGCCCCCCGAATTCCCCTCAGATCTCGGGATCTGCGCCGGTGCCGATTCCGGCGTCCCGGCCGCTCGGTGAGGCGGGTACCGACGTCCGGGCGAAGAGCACGTCCTCGAGCGCGACGTTCAATTCTGCTCCGACGAGGATGGCCGTGCTCCACAGCCAGAGCCACAACAACACGACGATGATGGCGGCCAAGCCACCATAGAACAACGCGTATCGAGCGATGTTGGCCGCATAATAGCCGAGTCCTACGGTAGCCCCCGCACCCAAGAGAGTCGCGACCCATGCCCCGGGCCACACGCGGCGCTTCCTATCGGGGCGACTGATCGAGTAGCGATAGAGAATGGCAAAGAAGGCGGCGGTGATCAGAAACGACACGAAGAAGGCCGCCGTCTTGATGAGTCCGAGATATTCGAGCGAATCGAAGATCGGCTTCAAGAACTCGGGCGGGGTGACCGTGGCCAGGACACCCAGCCCGCCGCCGACACCTAGGACAATCATTCCCAGGAGGGCAAAGGCGAGGCTGATCAGCCGCTTTTCCAACCAAGACCGCTGGCGGCAGTCGAAGGTCTCTTGAAATACACCCATCATGGTGTCGAACGCCGAAGAAACGAGCCACCAACCGGCCAACGCAGCGAAGGGCGCCAAGTGCGCCTTGGACATCGCCTCGAAGTGCTGGCCGATGAATTCGTCGATTTGCCCGGGGGTGAGCTTCGTCAGAAATGCACTCGCGGAGATGTCGTCGACTCGGCTTCGGACCAGGGCCGAGGCCGTCCATCCGGCGAGGCCCAACATCGGCACCAGCGCCAAGAAAAGGTCGAACGCCATCGCGTTTGCGGTGCGCACCGAGTGATGTCGCATCAAGGAAGCGAGGAGCCAATAGGTGCGCGTCCGCTCAGCGGTTGCCTGAAAAAAGTGCGTGAGCAGCTCGTTGTATTTTTCGGAGAAAAGCCGGACTTGTACTTCGAAGTCACCTGCAGAATCGGCAGGAGAATGGCGCGGCGGGAATTTGCTGGGCCCGGATGGGGGAACGGATTCACTCATTGGGACAGGAAGCTCTTTTCTCGTCGACCAGCATATCGCATAAGGACGCCGTGTCCGTTCATCAGGAAGAGATCCGGGTCAGTTCCCGGCCGCGAGCGCTGCTCAAGATCACCTCGGAGGTGTCCGAGGTCGTGCGGCGCAGCGGTATTCAGACGGGTCTTTGTACCATTTTCATTCAGCATACCTCAGCCAGCTTGTTGATTCAGGAAAATGCCGATCCGGCGGTTACTCGCGACCTAGAGAAATGGATCAGCGATCTCGCACCCGAATCGCGCCGATGGGAGCACGACGACGAAGGTCCGGACGATATGCCAGCTCACGCGAAATCGGCTATCACCGCGACGTCCCTCACCGTTCCCGTCAGTTCTGGGCGGCTCGCCCTCGGCACGTGGCAAGGAATTTACGTTTGGGAGCACCGCAGCGTGCCCCATCAGCGGCGTCTCGTGATTCACCTTGCCGGTGAGTGAAGGGGCGCGGTCACCGAACCCGGAGTCTCCATGCTCGACCTCAGATCCCCTACCTCAGAACGTTGGCTTCACACGGTGCTCGCCGACTTCGATTCGTTCCTCGTCGATCATGCAGCGTGCGAGCGAAAGGCCTCTGCGACCGGAATGGCTTTCGTATCTCGCTATCCCGATCGTACGGAGCTTCTTCTCCCGATGATCGAGTTCGCTCGGGAAGAGCTAGAACATTTCCATCGGGTGTATCTTCGTATGGCCGAGCGAGGCCTGACGTTTGCTCCCGACTACAAGGATGAATACGTCGATGCTCTGCGGAAATGGGGTCGGCGCGGCGGTACGGAGGGGCTCGTCGATAGCCTTCTCGTTGCAGGCGTGGTCGAGGCGCGGGGCTGCGAACGGCTCAAGATGGTGGCCGATGCCCTACCGCCGGACAACCCCCTCTCGGAGATGTACCTCGATCTCGCCCGCGCCGAATCCCGACACCATGCGCTCTTCTTTCGCCTCGCGAAGCATTTTGCGCCCGAGAACCACGTGCGACAAAGAGCCGATTCGCTGCTCGATCTAGAAGTCGAGATCGTTGCACGTTTGCCGGTGCACGCTCGAGTGCATTGAGGAAGGGTGCAGCCGATGGGCTGGCAGCGCGTCATCGACAAGTACCTCGAGCGTCATGCCGAGCCTGTTTCCAGGCACGGCTTGAGCTTCCCGTTCGGAAGTTATGACGCGGCGGTGGTCGTACCGGTGTACTCCGAGGACGTGGAGGCTCTCCAGCGTTTGACGCACGGTACCGATGACCGAAAACGAGCCCTCCTGATCCTCGTCGTCAATGCTCCCACTCATGCTCCAGCGGAGGCGATCGCGAGGAACGAGGAGTTCGTCGACTTCGTTCGAGCAAGCGGCCATTCGGAAACTTTGGCGTCTGCTTTGACGTGGGTAAGCGAACCGCTCGGGATGACGGGCTGCGACGTGCTGATCGTGGACGCGACGGTCGGCCCGTATCGACTGAAGGATAAGGAGGGCGTGGGGCGAGCTAGACGGATGGGCCTCGATCTTGCGCTTGCTCTGTACAAATCAGGTCGTTTGCGCTCCCCCTGTTGTGGGAGCACCGACGCAGACGTGTGGCTCCCAGGGGGGTATTTCTCGGCCCTCAGTGAAGGGTTCGATTCGCCTTCCGGAGCCACTTCGGAGCGCTCCGGCGTGCTCTTCCCTTATCGACACCGTCCGGCGGAGGACCCAATCGTTCGCGCCGCCATGACCGAGCTCGAGATAAGCTTTCGCTACTACGTTCTCGGTCTCGACTATGCGGGGTCTCCCTATGCCTACCACTCACTCGGTAGTGCCCTCGGCGTCAGCCTTCCACACTACGCGGGGGTCCGTGGCGTTCCCAACCGGCAGGCGGGCGAGGACTTTCACCTCCTGGCCAAGTTATGCAAGCTTGCGCCGCTCGAGCGGCTAGCTGCGCCCATCGTCGAGATCCAATCGCGTGTCTCCGATCGCGTGCCCTTCGGCACGGGGCCGTCGCTACAGAGAGCGGTCTGCGAATCTGGACACGAGATACGCTACTATCATCCCGAGGCGTTCGAGTGCTTGCGTCTCGTGCTCGACGCGCTCGTGCGTGGTGCGTGTGATCCAGCGATCACCGAACTCGACCTTCCGACCTCCCTTCCGCCGTGGGCGGTTGCTCGTGGACAGCAAGTGTGGGCGCAAGTGAAGCCGCTTCTCGCGTCGTGTCCCGATGAGGCACATCGTTTGCGCCGTTTGCATGAGAGATTCGACGCATTGCGGACTCTGCAGTTTATCCACGAGGCGCACAAAAACGGCCTGGAGCGCGTTTTGCCGCATCACGCTTTCACCCAAGCTCCCTTTCTACCAAGGACCCTCGACCCCGAGGGGCAGCTCCGGCACTGTGTGCAAAAGGAACAGTCGTTGACCAGGCCTGCGGGGCTCTCTCCCACATAATGAAGTCGATTTCTTCCGGGATAACCTGAACTTTCACCCATTGGACGCTCACGTGAGTCAACCCTGCGCTTGGGGTTTTTCCACTCACAGCGGTCTTCCGCTTGTGAAAACACGGTACGCCGTGGTTCACTCAAGTGCGTCCACCGGTGCACTTTGCTGATGCGGAAACAAGACTTCTACGGTCTTCCACGATCGATCCAGGACCGATTCATTGAGTCCTCCCAGGCGGTGGCCGCGCCTGCCCCGCTTGCCGCGTTGCCGGTCGGCGAAAAGTCGCCTCTCGTTTGGGGAGGTTTGGCCTTGCTGTTCGCTCTCGGTTGGGCCGGGTTCACCACGGTGGGCCTGGGTAATCTTCAGAGCTCCCTTGCCCTGTCTCCCTTGCCCGCGAAGGTCGCGCACGTTCTCTTCGCGGGGGCCGTGGCCGCCTCCGCTCTACGCGCGTACACCCTGTCGTGGGCGACGCGTCGCCTGCCGTACGGCTCGGGAAACTATCTCTTCCCCTGCGGCGTCGTGGTTGCCCGCGGTGCATCCTTGGTGCTTCATGATGCGAGGGAGCTGAAGTCTCACGCCGTTCAGGGGTCGGCCGTTCGTATCGATTTTCAGAGCGGTGCCTCTTTCGTTTTCCCGACGGGTTCTCCCGAGAGGGCGGAGCAGGTTTCTCAAGCCTTCGAAAAGGGAGCCGAGAATTGGAAAGCGGTCGAGGGCGGTGAGCAGCTCGCTCAAGCCCGGCTCAACCCGTTGCTCGAGAGTGGTGTACCGAATCCCCTCGCGCCCACTCAACCTCACATCAAGCCGTCTCTCCTACCATTGCCCGTCTCGTCGGGAATCGTCGTCGTTTTGGCGATACTGCTCGGATTGTTGGTTGTCGGTTGGCGAGATTCCCTGAGTCGCAAGGCCCTCTACAAGGCCGCGACCGAGGCCGACACCGTGGAGGCGTACAAGGCTTATTTGAAGCGAGGCGGCGAGCGTGAGGAGGTCTCGACTCTGTGGCTCCCTCGTGCCGAGCTGAAGGGCGCGATCGACGCAGGCACCGTCGAGGCACTTCAAAAGTTCAAGGACGACAACCCGGACGCCAAGATCGGCAGCGAGATTCAGAATGCGCTTCGGGACGCCCTGCTGAAGGAGCTGGAAAAGGCCAAGGCCAAGGGAACCGTTTCCGCGATCGAGGAGGTTCCCAAGAGGTTCAAATCGGCAGATTTGATTCAGGGCGAGATTGCTGCGGCGCGCCGGGACGTCTACGCCAAGGCGCTGGCCAACTTCCAAGAGAAGGCGAGCTCCAAGGTTCCCGAGCTCGTGCCGTTCATGCAGGCCCTGGTGACCTATGCCGAAAAGCACGGCCCTACCGTCCAATTGCGCTTCAGCCACAGCTTTCCCCAGGATCCCGAGAAAGTCGATCAGATCGTCAGCAAGTCGAAGAAGTACTACATGGGCCGCAAGAGCCTCCCGACTCAGTACTTCCTCGGCGATCCCGCCCGTCGTAGGGAAAAGAAACTCCTAGAAACCGTTCAGGCTCGGCTTCAGAAAGAGTTCCCGAAGGATGTTTTGACATTCGAGCTCGCGCCCCTCCCAGAAAAGGAGAACGAAGAGCTGCCGGAAATCAAAGTGCCCACGTTGACGTTTTCTCACCGCGAGAAACTCTCCGGAGGCTTCGTGGGTGGCATGCCGAAGGCGATGTACATGGGTGTAGCGCTGCTCATGAGCGCTGAGGCGGAGATACCTGGCTCGGATCAGAAGCTCGAATATGCCTGGAACGCCTGGCGTAGTCCGCAATTCAACATCCTGTCGGACAAGGAAAAAGACATGCCCGACATTTACGAAGACATGATGGGCGGGGCATTCGACAAGTTCACCGAACTGTATTTGGCGCGATGGTTTGAAAGCCCCTGAGCGCTGATCGACGAGGTCTCGGGTGTCGAAGAACGAATCAGTCGGCTGGACTCGTCGTTGGGCTCTGCCCATGGCTCTCCTGACGGGATTGTCGCTCGTCTTATTCTGGGGACTTTATGCTCTGGACTACTACGTCGTAGACAGCCCCACGCCAGAGCGCGCGAGTGATCCGATCTCGAGATATCTGCAGTTCGATCCGGGGTCCATCACCGACGCACTTTCGGCCCTTGCCGGCGTCGTGGCCGCCGTCCTCGGTATCGTCATCACGGTCGTCAGCATCGTGGTCCAGCTGTCAGCAGCTCGGTTCGCGGGCATCACTCGCATGTTCCTTCGCGATCGCGTGAACGTCTCGGTCATCGCCTATTACGTCGTCGTCTGCGTTTGCGGCGTTTGGCTGAGCGTTGCACTACAGAGCGATTACGTACCGCGCGTCGCGCTTCTGGCGATGCTGGCGCTCACGACTCTGTCAGTGGTCCTCATGGTCCCGTACTTCGGATACGTTTTTTGGTTCCTCGAGCCGATGAACATTATCCGACGCATCCGAGCGGGTGCGCTCGAGACGGCTCTCGCGGGCACCAAAATGTCGACGGCCGACTCCGCGTCGAGGGCCCAAGCGGGCACGCTCATGTCGATGGAGGAACTCACCGACATCGCCAGTGCGTCCATCTCGGGCAAGGACAAGATCATTGCCAGCGGTGCGGTCGACGCGCTCAAAGACTTGGCGCTCGGCTATTTGGAGGCCAAAGAGAAAGCCGATCCGCAATGGTTCTTCGTTCACGAGGGAATCCGTGTGAATCCCGACTTCGTCGCCATGGATCCCGAGTCCCTTCGAGATCTCGAAGCGCGGCGGACCTGGGTCGAGTGGAAGGTGATGCGGCAGTATTTCGGCATCTACAACGAAGCATTGGGGGTGATGAGAGACATCAACTACCTGATCGCGATCGACACTCGGTACCTCGGTGAGGCGGCCGCGAAACGGCACGATCGCGAGCTCGTGCGGCTGGTCTACCGATACATGAACTCGTACCTCAGGGCGACGCTCAACGCTCGAGATGTGAGGACTGCTTACAACGTTCTGAACCAATATCGTCTGCTCGTCGAAGCCATGCTCAAGGCAGGTGAGGAAGAGTCCGCGCTCGAAGGCCTTCGGCACATGATCTACTACGGTCACGTCAGCTTCGACATGAAACTCACCTTCGTGACAGAAACGGTGGCGTATGACGTTTCGTCGATGGTTCAGACTGCGCACGATCTTGCTCTCCCTGTCGAAGAGCCCATGCTAAACAGCTTCTTGGAGCTCGATCGGCCACTTCGCACACAAAGCCAGGAGAGCGCCCTCGTCGGGGTGCGGAAGGCACAGGTGAAGCTTGCCGCGTACTATTTGATGAAGGGGCTCGAAGCGCGAGCACGCAGCATTGCCGATGACATGTCTCACGAACCGAGGACGCGGCTGATAGCGATTTTCCAAGCACTGTCGGGCGTCACCACGAAGGACTTCTGGGAGATTATCGATCGCGGCAGGAACTTCGAGTACATGCCGGACGCCCAACGGAGCCAGCTGCCGAAGTTCTTCGCCTGGATTGGCGTGAGTTCGGAGCCGTCCGAGTAGTTCACTACGCGGCTCGAGGGAGCCCTTCCCGTGGAGGTGAAATTTGATTCCCAGCCGGGTAGCGGCGGGTGGAATGTCCCGTCGTTTGAGTACCGGCCGACATGAGATTTTCCGCTACGATCAGGCCCGGTCGACGCCTCGAGCGGACCGGAAGGGTTCCTTGCACGGACCCCGTCTGATCTCTAAGGTCGAGGCCCCAAAAACCAGGAAGAGGTAGAGTGCTCCGCGCGACAGAAGAATCACCGAGAATGTTCCAGAGTGACTTCCTGGATCTCTTTTCCAGGACCCACTGGTCCGTGGTTCCCATCATTTGGGTCCCGGTGAGCCTATTGATGCTGGTCTACAGCGTCCTTCGGACCGAAGCGGGTTTCGTTTTCACGGTTGTACTCGCCATCTCCGGATTCATCACCTGGACGCTCGTGGAATACTGGCTGCACAGAACGTTCTTCCATTGGGAGCCGCCGGGGCGGTGGGGCGAACGGATGCACTTCTTCGTTCACGGGGTGCACCACACTTGGCCCAAGGACAAGTACCGACTCGTGATGCCGCCCGCGGTCAGCCTGACCCTTTATTGGGTGTTCCTGGGAATCTTCTACCCGATCTTCGGGGACCAGTACGTCTGGTCGTGGCATGCCGGCTTCGTGCTCGGGTACGTGTTCTACGACGTGACGCACTATTACCTCCATCATCACAATCCCAAGTCTGCGTACGGCATTCGGCTCAAGAAGAACCACATGCTCCATCACTTCAAGGACCACGACTCCCGCTACTGCGTGTCGAACATGGTCTGGGACAAGGTGTTTGGGACGGTGGGCGATCGAAAGGTTCGCTGAATTCTCTTCCTAGTCTCGGACCAGGGTCTAGCGGTCGACGCCGGTCAGAGACTGGCGACGAACCTTTCTATCGCGGCGCAGGTCTCGGCCTCCTGTTGATCCTGCGTCATGCCAGTCTCCTTGAGGTAGGTCCTGGTGGGCTCGAGAGAGTGGTTCCCCGTTTCGACTACGTGGAGCATGCTCGGGTAGGGTCGTTTTTCGAGGGTCGCTTTCATCAGGTCAAGTGGGCAGAGACTGTCGCGAGTACCCTGCACGAAGCACGCTGGCGCCCTCAGGTCCAGCAGGACCTGGTCACGAAGAGCTGAGCCCTTGCCCATGCCCTTGAGCGGGTAGCCGAGACAGAGCACGCCGAGCACGTCCTCATCGAGCGCGAGGTGACAACCGATCCGTCCTCCCATGCTCTTTCCAGCAAGAATGACCCGCGGTCCCCATTTTTTCCGACCTGCAAGAAGCTCAGCGCGATGCGCTTCGATGAGTTTCGGCGCTGGGTCCGGACGTTTCTTGCCCTCCTTCATGTAGGGATAGTCGAAAGATCGAACCCTACCGAACTTCGACAGGTGTTGCGCGTAGCGCTGCATCCACGAAGAACTCGACGGCGCGCCAGCACCATGAGCGAAGAGAAACCAGAGATTCGCTATCGTCGATGGCCTTCCCATGGGCGCCAGCATGGGCCAAGATGAGGCGTGTTACCATGAGCGAATCAATGGTGCCCGTAGCGAATGCTGAGGACGATGACGATGTCGTGGTCGCCCTCGAAACCGCTCGTGTGTCCGTCGAGCGCAAAGACATCGAAGCAGCAGTCAAGTGGCTGCACCGCGCCGCGTCGGCCGCGCGTCGTCAGGGACGCCCCCATCGCGCAGGGATCTTGAGTCGCAGCGCAGCCAAGTTGGGGGCTACCGAGAAGTTCGAGCGGAAGGAAGAGCCGCCACAAGTCCTGGCGGAGATTACGGAGGACGACTTCGCGGAAAACACGATCGTGGAGACCGCCGCAGAGATTGCAGCCAAGCGAGACGAGACGCCCAAGACGAAGCAAGCCGAAAAGGTTCCTCTCAAACCTAGCGAACCGACGCCCGTTGCTCCTCTCGCCGCGCGTCCCAAGGCGGCCGCGCACCAGGCCATTCGTGTTGCGGTCAAAAAGGTGCTCGGGGGTACCTTCGAGGCCCGGCCGCTGGGCCCAAACGAGGCTCCGGCGCCGGGAGAAAGCGAGGCACTGCTCGTTCCAGTCGAGGGTGGCAAGAATCTGTCATGATGGGCGACGCCTAGAGCTCTCTTCCGAGGTCTTCCGACAAGCGGATGTCCTGTCGCGGCACTAAGTTCCAGTCGAATCGCTGGCTCAAGTCCCAAGGTGCTGCGACCTGGCCCAGCTTCCTCGCCGCCCAATCCCGTACGCGATCGGCCGAAACGCCAGCGAATCTAAGTTCGGTCAGGCTGCGGGCATCATCGCGTTTGGCGAGACGGTTACCGCGATGGTCACAGACCAGGGGCACGTGCGCGTAACGAGGAGGTGGGTAGCCCAGGGTTTGCCCAATCAGAAGTTGTCGTGCCGTGCTTGCCAACAGATCTCGCCCGCGTACGACTTCGTTCACGCCGTCCTCAGCGTCGTCGACGACGATAGCGAGCTGGTAGGCTGGTGTCCTGTTTCTCCTGAGGATCAGAAAATCTCCGACAGTCCGTGAGACGTTTTCCTCGACCTCGCCGTAGACCGCGTCGACGAACGCGACAGCTTGGTCGGGCGCCACGAAGCGCAAGCCGGCATCACGTTTCGTCCGGGCCGTGGCTTCCTCCAATGTCGCAAACCGACCTCGACAAGTTCCCGGATAGCGTGGTTCGGGGCCATGGGGCGCTCCGTGCTGCTCCTCAATGAGGTTGGCATCTCTGAGATCCTTTCGAGTACAGACGCACGGATAGGCAAGCTTCCTCTCCAGCAGATTGAGAGCGGTTGCTACGAGAGAACTCGTCCGCTTCGATTGAATGATCGGCTCTCCGTCCCAGCTTATGCCGAGCCAGTGTAGGTCTTCGAGAGCGGAATCGATGTGCTCTTGTCCCGCCCGATCGACGTCCACGTCTTCGAAACGGAGGAGAAGTTTCCCGCCCTGGCTTCGGCAGCTCCAGTAGGCGGCCAAGAAGCTGAGCGCGTGTCCGAGATGAAGGTTTCCGGTAGGGCTCGGCGCTAGCCTTCCTGTCACGGCGTCGTTACCCACGCGGTCAGTCTGCCCCCAGGGATTGTTCCTGCCAAGCGGACGTGATTTGAGCCCTTCCGTCGACACCGCCAGGACCCCGGATTAGGGTGGCGGCGCTGTTCGAGGAGTCACGCGTGTCCAAGAAGAAAAAGAATCAGAAGAACAAGAAGAATCAGAAGAACTCCCGGAAGAACAAGGCCAAAAAGTCGAAGTACACGGCCGCGACTGCGGATCGCCACGAGCTCTATCAGCTCAGCGTGCAGTCCTCGGAGCACGAAGTCGAGATCTTCGAGAAGATGTACGAGAAGGCGTTCGACAAGAAGCCCCTCACGATGCGTGAGGACTTCTGTGGGACGGCGCTTCTTTGTGCCACCTGGGTGAAGAGCGACGAAAACAGGACCGCGACGGGGGTGGACTTCAGTGGGGAAACCTTGGATTGGGGTCGCGAGCACAACATCGCGCCGCTTGGCGAATCCGCCAAGCGCGTCACCTTGCTACAGGAGGACGTGCGAGCCGATCGCGATGGGAAGTTTCAGCTCATCAACGCTTTGAACTTCAGCTATTGGACATTCCGAACGCGAGAAGCTCTGTGCGGCTACTTCAAGAAGGTGCACGCAGCGCTCGAAGACGAAGGGCTGTTTTTGATCGATGTCTACGGCGGCTGGGAGTCGCAGGAGCCGATGCTCGAACCGAGAGAGATTGCAGCGGGATTCACCTATGTATGGGATCAACACGCCTTCGACCCCATCACCCACGAGGTCGTCAATCACATTCATTTCGAGTTCAAGGACGGCACGAAAATGGACAAGGCTTTCACCTACGAGTGGAGGTATTGGACGTTGCCTGAAATCCAAGAGCTTCTCAAAGAGGCCGGATTCAGCGACGTCAAGGTCTATTGGGATCAAGCGGAGGACGAAGAGGACGAGGATTACCAGGTGGCTACCCGCGCCGAAAATCAGCCTGGGTGGCTCTCGTATCTAGTGGCCCTGAAATAGTCCCAGCTTCACTCGTCGCTGGGATTCACCTTCGAGTCCGGACAGGAAAGCTCCATGCCCCAGGTTCGGTGGTCGGCCGTCCAGGTTGCGAGTGCCCCCGTCTTGGTGCTGGCGAGAGACAGATCGGCAAAGGCTCTCGAGCGCCCGATGACATCGCCTTCCCCAGGGGCGCCGCTCTTGATCTCCACGAGGTGGAGTTCTTGAGGCGAGCGGGGGCGCGCTTCGGTTGGGCGTGCAAAGAGTACGTAGTTTTTGTCGCAGAATCGTCCCGTGGCTACCGGAGCTGGATCGAGCCCGTTCGGGTAGATGTGCCACGAGGGAGCGTCGATTGCGCCGGGGTTCGGCCCAATGTCCAGTTGAGCAAGGCCAAAGTCATTGAAGTCCTTGGCCGTGGGGAGGAACGCGACAGCGTGGTCCTCCTCGAGGCGTAGGGCATAGATCTCGGTGAGGACGTGAGAGCCGGGACCAACCCACACGACCTCATCGGGCTCCAGCGTCAATCGCTTCTCGGTCGTTCGGATGCGGCGTACGTGAACGGGCGACATCCCCAAGCGTCCAGCGAGCACGATGGCGCGCGGATGGGGCTTCCCTTCGACTAGTGCTACCGACGTGGCGGTCGCGCCTTCCGGCGTCAGACGAAGAGTTTCTGCTTCGCCCTTGCCCTTCGAAGCCCAAACGTATGCGTAGGGTTTCTCCTCGATCTCTGCGATGAAAGTGACGACGTCCCGTCCTGCCGCCGTAACGACGGACGTGCGTGTCCCCAGGCGCGCCTGAGAGAACAAAACCTCCGGCTTCCCGCCTCGCCGAGGTGCTCTGAGGAGTAGGCCCTTCTCCGAGACCCAGTAGGCGTGAGTCTTGGAGATGGCGGGGCCACGTCCGTACTTGGCAAACGCGGCGCGTTCAGCGGAGAGCGGCACGAAAACCTCGCTTTTCTTGCGTTTGGCGACGACGAGTTCATCAGCGCGTGTCACGAAATAGACGCCGTCCGAAGTCGCGGTTGCGGGCCCCGCTGGTCCGAGATCATGCAGGTCCCCCAGCCCCCAGCGATCTGTGAGCTCCGTGTACTTCGTTACCGCCGGCGGTGGTTGTTGGGATGGAGACGGTGCGTCCGGAGGGTTCTCCGATTGCGCCTGTTCTGCTTCCTGCCGGTCTTCTTGGGCCGAGGCCTTGGCCGCGGCGCTTGGAGAGGCCTTGGCCGTTCCTCCAACGTATCCACCACCAGTCGGCTTGGGACGTTCGTTACAAGCGATGCCGAAAGTGAGGAGGAGCGCAGCTAGGGCGAATCGACGCCATCGCCGTGTGCATTTTTTCCCCAGCGCGACACTCATGATGGAACTTCTTTTTCCCGCTGAACAGGTCGGAAGTCGAGTCCATTGCCGAAACACATCGACGAAGCCATGATGAGACACATGCAGCTCAAGCCTCACGCGATCCTCTTCGTGGCGCTGCTCTCTTGGGTGCCGAACGGGGGCTGTTCTCCCGCGCGATCTGCGTCGGATCCTAGCACGTCGATGGCGGGGAACGACTCTGCCCACTTGTCTGAGGGCCGCGCGCCCCAAGGGTCGGCGAGCTCGTCCCGCGCCGAGACCGAAGCGCATCCTCTCATCGACGGCCGGGAGCCTCGACCCCAGGCGGCCTTGCCGAGACTCACATACAAGCACTTGGGAATGCACATCGGTGGTGAGTCGAACTCGGCCGAGTCCAAGCGCCCCTGGCTGGAGGACATCGAGCGCGGAGACGATGCAATCTTGTCCTGCTTCCGTTTCGTGAACGATCCTGAAAAAGCGGGATCCTACGGAGTCGATCTTTATGTGGGATTAGCCGGGGGCGCTCCCGAGGTTCGCGGGAGTCGCCAAAAGCTCGGCGGTGAGGACTTCGACCAGTGCATGAAGGAGGCTTTCGGCGCCATCGACTTCCATGAGCCGGAACGCCCAACCGTTTTCAGTTACTCAATCTACCTCGAGCTTCGACAAACGGACGAGGACTGACGCCGACTCGGCATCAACCCGCGCTGATCGGTGGCGGGATCGTGGGACTTCCCCCCGGCGATGCCAGTTGACGAAGTTCCGCCAGCGCGCGCATCCGAGGCGCCAGTTCGAGATAGAGACCCCGGTAGACGTCGCGGTAGAGTGTTTCGTAGATCTCCGCGTGGGCGCTGGGCTCGAACGTGCTCCCAAGGCGAGTCATCTCTTCGGTCGCTCGCTCGAAGCTCGGGTGGACGCCGTGTGCCACCGCGGCCAGGACTGCGGCTCCTAGCGACGGTGCATCGGCGGTCTTGCAGCGACGGATGGGCCGGCCCAACACGTCGGCGAAAATCTGGCACCAGAAGTCGCTTCTGGATCCTCCCCCCAGGGCGACGATCGTCTCGCCGGTCTTCCCCACCGCTGAGCGGACGCCTTCCAGATGTAGCCGCTGCTCCATGGCCAGCCCCTCGAGAATCGAACGATACATGTGGGCCGGCTGATGACTCGGATGCAGGCCGACGAATGCCCCGCGTGCGTTGTCGTCCCAATAGGGATTCATCACGCCGGTCCAATACGGAAGGGTCACCAAGCCGTCGGAAGCCGGGGGGATCATCCGTTCGGCGTCCGTTTCCAGCTCTTTCAGCTTCTTCACTCGATTCTTGCTGCCAAGCAGCGTCTCCGCCAGCCACCAAAGGGTCAGCATTCCGCCCCGCGACGTAGTCTCCAAGCAGTATCGCCCGGGAACCGCAGCGTGCAGCGTCCGAAACGCGCTGTCGATTTCGTACTTGTTGGTAATGGTGCCGCAGGAAATAGCGGTGCCGAGATCCAAGAAGGCAGAGCCTTTTCCCGTGACACCCGCACCGAGCCCGGCGAGCTGCCCGTCGCCTGCGCCAGCGTAGAGAAGCGTGCGCTCGGAGAGACCGGTGGCTCGAGCAGCAGCCTCCGTCAAGTTGCCGACTAGGTAGCCGATCTCGACCAACTCCGGCAGCTGATGAGGCTCGAGGCCCACGAGCTGGGTGAGTGAGCGCGACCAGGATTTCTTTCGCATGTCCAAGAGCCCGCTTGGATCGGCAGATGCGAAGGACGATACGGCTCTGCCCGTGAGCTTCAGGGACAAGAACGAGTGCACGTCGTGGATGAAGGCGACGTCGATGAGCTCCGGACGGCTTTTCATCAAGAACATCAACTTGTACAGGGACGGAGTCGTACAGGCAGGCTTTCCCGAAACCGCGTGAAGGCGGACCGATCCCACACGACGCTCGGCCTCCGCGACTTCCGCGTGACACCGACTGTCCATCCACAAGATCGCGGGACAGAGAGGTTGCCCTTTTGCATCCGTTGCCACGACGGTTTCTCGCTGGTGGGCGATCGTCATCGCCACGATGTCGCGATGACGATCGGGCGAAACACTGGAAACGGCTTCTCTGATGGCGGAGCAAAGTGCGTCCCACCACAGATCGGCGGATTGTTCGTATCCGTCCCGACCGATTCGCTCAAAGGTCAGGGGCGCCTTGCCAGTGGCAAGAGGCCGACCTTTGGCATCGAAAATGATGCATCGGATCGATGTCGTGCTGGCGTCGATAGCCACGAAGAGCGATGGATTGTCTTTCGTTCCGGTCAATGAAGATGCGTGCCTCGCTGCTGTCGGCGATTCTGCCAGCCAGGGTCCCCAAAGAACAGTCGTAGCGGTGGGATATGGGGCGCGAGCTGTTTCCAGGTTGCGCCCGGAACGGCCTTCCTGCTTGACTCGGCGGGCCGTGGCCGAGTCCAACTATCTCACTCCGATGGGAGCGAAGAAGCTCCAAGACGAACTCAAACAACTAGCCGCGATCGAGCGCCCGAAGGTCGTTCAGGAGGTGGCGGATGCAGCGGCCCAAGGTGACCGCTCCGAAAACGCCGAATACATCTATGGCAAGAAGCGCCTCAGGGAGATCGACAGGCGAATCAGATTCTTGACCAAGCGGCTCGAAGTCGCCGTCATCGTCGACCCGAAGAACCTCGATCACGAAGAGGTCCGCTTTGGAGCGCGCGTGGAGGTCGAAGACGAAGATGGAGTGAAGAAGGTCTACACATTGGTCGGCCCCGACGAGTCTGACCCCGCCCGCGGGTTTCTCAGCTTCCAGTCGCCCATCGGTCGCGCGTTGATGAAGAAGCGTGTGGGCGATATCGTCACGGTGAAGCGACCCGCGGGAGAAGTCGATTTGGAGATCATGGCGGTCAGCTATGGTGCGGACTGACCATGGGCTCACGGGCCGAGATGCGGAGAAAGTGATGAGTGAATTAGAAGAAGGGACCTGCCTGACCTGCCTAGGAAGCGGAGAGGTTTCGAGCGAGCGCGGTGTATCCCGCTGCTCGGACTGTGATGGTAGCGGCAAGATCGGCACTGTATTCATCCGCAATGAACAACGAATGCGCGAGATAGAACGCCGCGCCGCGAGGCTCACTGGCGAAGCGCAGCAGGACACCCAGTGGCTCGTGGGTGAGCTCAGGCGCACACGAGCTGCTCTGGTCAAGGCCATGACTGCTGCTCAGGACGGTCCAGAAGACGACGAGCTACTGAAGCGGATTCTCTTCGAGGCCAACGAGGCCTTGGGGATGTACCCGCGAACGTCTCAGTCAGAGGGCTGAGCCCAATAGAGTTCGAGCGCCTTCTGTCTCGATGCCCCCATCCCACGGCTCCAACCAAGAGAGAAGCGAGCGTTGAGGTCGATCGCGAAGGGCGAGCCGTCGGGTCCGAGGGCAAAGTCAATCGACGCTGGACCCAGGTAGTTCTCGTCGAGCAAGCGTCGCGCCGCTTCTGACGCCTGGGCAGCGATCCTTGCGCAGAGCTCCCCGTCGGGGATCCGCTCCGTCCAGCGCAAAAAGGCGCCAAACGGGTCGCAAGCAAAGCAAAGGGGCATTCCGACGAAGGTCTGTTCTGGCGCCAGCATCAAATGCACCGAAGCGAGCATGGGATCTGAAAGTTCCGGCTCTACGACCAGGGGACCGCGGGCGAGGCTATCGTGAATCCAGCGCCTATCGTCATCACTCCACGTGTCGGTCACCTGTCGTTGACCCCGGCCTGCAAACCCGAAAGGTCGCTTCAATCGGAGTCGAGCCGTCGACGAACGAAGGGACTCGAGTTCAGATTCACTTTCGACCACCGTTCGACCCGGCACGACGCGCAGGCCCCAGCTTTCGAGGCGGGTCTTGTCGTTCGCGCGGATGATGGTCTCCATCGTAGGGGTCCGTGGGAGGCGGAGGTGCCTTCGTCGACAAGTCGCAACCACGGATGGAGTCGGACACCATGGGAGGAGGCGGGTTTCTGATCGTGGCTCGAAGTCTCGGAGATCGTCGTGGAACGCGAAGGCATCCTGCGTGGTGAGTTCTCGAAAGGTCGCTGTGCGCGCTTTCATGCTCCTGAGAGCTCGAGAAGGCGTCGTGTATGGGCCCGCGCGTCCTTCGGCATGGTGAGAGATTTCGATTTCGGCGTCCGGGTTGAGCAGCCAGAGCCAGGTCACGGCGAGCGAGCCTCGAGAGACTCGGGTTCGGGACTCCAGCGAATCAAGCTGTCCACGAACTCCCGTGGGAACTCCGCCTTGATGCGGGGCTCCAATTGAACTTGTTTTCCGCGCATGAGAAGCGGAGTGAGCGGAGGTGGTAGCTCATGGCACCAGCGGTCGAAGTCCACACCACCGGACCAAGTCCGAAACCAGCGGGTCGCGAAACGGACGTGGCCGATTTCTTCTCGTCCCACCTGCTCTTGGAGCGCGGCTCCAACCTCGTCGCCAGCAAGGCGAAGCCAGTGGGCGAAGCGAGCCGTGTGGTCCAGGTTGGCTCCTTCGAGACCCATACCCAAGAGTGCCACGAACTGCAGAGGTGTTTCACAGGTTGGGATTCTTTCCCAGAACCAATCGCGGACCTCGAAATCACCCAATCGAAAGCCGAGAGACTCGATGTGGTTCTGGTACATCTTCATATGACGCACCTCGTCGCGGAAGATCCTGACGAGGCCGTCGCGAAACTCTCGTGGAGTGTCAGGGAATCTGAGTATGGCCCAACACATGAGTTCGGCAGCCTGTAGCTCGTGGTGCCAGAACTTGTGGTGAAGCTCTGCCCGAGCCTCTGCTCGACCCATGGCCCCCATTTTCACGCTCTTGGGTCTCTTGTGAGTGATCCTCAATTGCTCGGGCCGACCTGGTCGCAAGTCCTCGGGCGAATACGAATGGTCCCACTCTGGGGGCGCCGGCAGCGGCTCGGTCTTTTCGGCAAGGCTTGTGCTCAGGATGTAGCTTCGAGCCCAGAGGTTGCGTGTCATCGGTCGTTTGCACGCGCTTTAGCGCGAAAGCTAAAGGCGAGCACGCCTCCGTTGGGCTTCGTCGTGCAGCGGGTCCCCCGTCGGCACCATTTCGTAGAAGCTGCGTGCCTTGTCCTTCTTTCCAAGCACCTCCGCGATGCGGCCGGACAGGATCATGGCCTCGGAATAATTCGGATCCAGCTCGAGCGCGTGAGCTGCCCAGCGAGCCGCGCCGTCGGGGGCTTGGCGTCTCAGAAGGATGTCGCCGAGCTCGGCTGCGATTTCGGCGTCCTTCGGGGCGAGCAGAGCTGCTCGCCTCAGCTCACGTTCGGCCCTGGGGAGGTCTCCTCCCTTTCTTGCAAGTCGCGCATCCTGGCGCAGCTTGCGGGCAGTGATCTCCATCTTCTTGGTTTCGTCTGCCGAGACGCGCATCGTCTTCAGGATGATCATTCGCGCTTCATCGACATTGCCTTTCTGATTCTCGATGTCGCTCAGGAGCTCCTGAGACTTGCGACGTTCGGGATCTGCCTTCAGAGACTCACGAATCCAGCGCTCCGCCTGAGTGAGGGAACGTTGTCCGAGATAGTATTCGGCTAGACCTTCACTCGCGGGTCCGGCAGGATCCAAGAGTCCAGCAAGGCACATGCTCTCGATGGCTTCTTCGGTGTTCCCGACCATCAGCGAACGCCGCGCGTTCTTCCAGTAGCTCGTGGCGCGGACGGGATCGGTACCCTTTGGCGTAGCAGGCCCGAGGCGCTTTTCGCACGATGGCAGCTCGTTCGTCTCCCGGACCTTCCAGATGTTTTCCGTGTCCTTGGGCTCCTCTTCGTGCGGTTTCTTGCTTCCGACCTCGGGGTCGCTCGCCTCTGGTTTCGGCTCGGGTGGCGGTCCTGGCTGTGTCTCTGGGGCATTCTCGGACGCTTCGTTCGGAACATTTACGGATCGCGTCGGCGCGTCCTCCCCCCCGAGAAACCCTACGAACAGGGTGACGATGAAGACCACCATGACGACGCTTGCCCAAGGCGTGTGGCGGAGAATGCTCGCGGGTATCTTCGTTTCGAGGGGCGCCAGTTTGGGTGTGAGCCAACGTTCGTACGTGCCATATGCGCTGTGCGCGGCATTCGTCACCTGGTCGACCGCTGTACGGATCCGGGTGGAGAACCCCGATGGAAGGAGCGGTTTGCGGCTGAGGGGCAGTTCGATGGGAGGCTCTTCGGGAGTTTGCCGGCGCAAGGGAGGAGGCGGTGCCACCCCGGGCGGACCCACAGGGCCTGACATTCCGACATTGCGCGAGGGAGCTTCGATGTTCGGTGCATCTGGTGCGGTCAGGGAGGAATGCAGTCCCCCGGGGAAGCTGGGCGCCCTTTGTCCCTCGCTGAGAGCGCCGGGACGGACGCTTTCATGACGCTCTGGCGCCGCCAACGCTTCGGTCATCTCGCGCAAGAGCTCCTCGGCATCCTTGCTTTCGCTTGCATGGGCCAGAGGTTCTGCGTGTTCGTGGACCGCCACCTGGCAGTCCTCGTGTCCCAGCAGCCAGGAGAGAGCCTCCTCGGGTGAGAGCCGGCTCTTGGGGGCATCCGTCTTGAGATCCGCCAGTTTGCCCTTGCCTGCGTACCCCGGACCCAAGTGCCACACCATGCGTTCCGTCTGGCTCTTGCAATCCAGGCGTGTATTGCGGTCCTCCTGGGTGAGCATCTCCACGAGGCGAAAAGGCGTAACTTGGCTGAGCCAGAGATCGACTCGCCGGCCAGGGCCTAGCTTTTCCAGCAGCGCGAACTCTTCTCTACCAATGTGTTCGATCATGTGAAGCAGCGGTTCGAGCGTGACTTTTCCGGTGCTTTCATCGAAAAGCCGACTGAATCGCACGAGTACGACTGGTACGTGACGTAGGAATGGGTCCCCGCGGAAGGTCTCCACCCATTCCGCCGCTCCACGAGCCATCGACTTTTCATCGACGATCAGTCCTTGGGGTGAGAAGCGGCGCAACATGGGCCAGCGGGTTCGTGCTGGATCGGGTGTCACCGGGTGGATCTTCATCCCCTTTTCCCGGAGCTCCGCTGCAATCGAATCGGCACGGGTGAGATCGATGTCCAGGAGCGCCAAACGAACCGGCTTGAGGTCGTTTTGCGGCGACAAATCGACCCGCATGTCGACGGGCAGAGGTAGGATGACCGACAGGTCCTCGGTCTTCTCGACCGAATCGAAGTCGTCCGAGGTGGCTTTCTGTGCAGGCTTTCTCGTTGGCTGTGCGCTGGTGATCGCGGGCTTGGTCAGCGGCGCTGTTGCGCGCTCGGAAGCTCGTTTTGCTTCCCTGTCCAGATCGGAAGCAAAAGCGGAGATGTTGACCGCTTGTGTCGTCTGCTCGAGCTCTTCGGCCGCAGCTTCGCTGTCGGCCAGGTCGACCGGTGGCTGCGAGATGCGCTTCGTTTTTGGCTCCGGGGTGTCGGAAGTGGGGAAGAGCTCATCCAGGGCTCGGACTTCGCTTGGTGTGCTGTCCGCTTGCGTCGGTCGGAGCGACGCCCGTGCTCGTGCCGCCGCGCGCTCTTCCGCCTTCCTCGCGAGCGCCTCGAGGCGCTCTTGGCGCTTGCGCTCCTGGGCTTGTCGGCGCTCCTCGAGACGCTTTTCCTGCTCTCTTTTCTTTTCTTCGAGGAGCTTGGTTCGCTCTTCGGCTCGTCGTTCGATCTCCGCTCGACGTTTTGCGGCGGCGCGGTGGCTTTTCGCTTCGGCTTCAGCCTTGCGTTTGGCGCGCGCTTCTTCCGCTGCCCTTTGCTCGACCTCTTCGAGGGCCGGGGCCGCTTGCGGTCGTTCTGCTTGCCCGCGTTCCTCCGGAAGGCCTTCCTCCGGGTCGACGATCTTGACCTGTTGGCGAGGAGCGAGAGGTCCGGGGGCGAGCGACCCACGCTTTGCCTGTGGAGTCGCGGCTGGTCCCGGCGCCCGAGCAGCGGATCCTGATACCGGCTTCGAGGCCGCGGTTGGCGAGGCCTTGGCCGTGCCTTTGATGGGACGCGCCTTGGAAGGGCTATCGATAGGTGCTCCTTCCGCGCTTCGTCGTGCCATGGTGGCGAGCCGGTGCGCGACAGCCGCTATGGGCAAGTCCTGCGGAATCAGGGCATTGATACCTTTGGGTTGAGACTCACGCAGAGAGCGAATCGTGTTTCGGTCTGCGATGACGACCAAAGGTGGGGGGCTGTCCTCCTTGGACAACGCCGCGAGCGTGGCACTCAGATCGCCCTCCCCAGACTGCACGAGGAGGTCGGGCACCACCACTGGTAGCACCTGGCCCACCTCAGCGTGTGACGCGTGTTCCACGAACACATTTCGCTTCGCGAGCTGTTCCTCCAGGCTGCCCGGAAGGCTCTCGGCTTCGAGAAGGAGGACGGTGCTTTCAGTGGACATGGAGGGGGGACAAATGTGAGTTTCCGAGTAGATAGGCTACCGGTTTCGTCTCCCCCTTTCAAAAGATCATCGCCTTATGAAAGTAGTCATTTCAGCAGGGTAGCCCTTCCTAGCGGTTTGCCGTGAGTGGGGCTGTCCGCTTGCGATTCTGAGTCGGCGACGCGCTTTTCGGATTCGGCGTTCTCGGCACGTGGTGATCGTGTCGTTGCATGTGCGCAGCCGACTTCGAGCTCGGGTTCAGGAGATGCCGTGGCGGGACATGTAGTCGCGCGTGAAGGCGGCCCCGACGTCGTAACTCTTTCGCATGTCCGAGGCGATGTTCTTCTCGATCATCGAGCCGATGCCGAACACTTTGATCTCGATCTCGGCTTCGAAGATACGCCGACATCTGCTCTCACCCAGGCTCTGAGTGTACTGCTTCGCTTTCACTCGAATCTTGTCCGCCAACTTGCCCGGCAGAATCTCGAGATCGTACCTCCCGGCCTTTCGGTCCAGGCGGCCCTTCTCCTGGTAGCGGATGCTGTCGCCGATCACCTTCTTGATGGGGCCGGGTAGCTCGGCCACGTAGGGCTCGACTTCCACGACACGGTGCATCTCGTCGTCGGTGAGTTCGAATTTCACGAGCTCCCAACGCGGGAACTTCATCTTCTGACAAAACATTTCCTTGTTGTATTCCGTGTTCAGAAAAGTGTCCCAAAACGCCTTTTCACTGCACTCGAAATCGTGCTCGATGCGGACTCGTTCAGTCATGTCGCGACCTATACCGCATTCCTTCCAGGTTGCGTATGCTTTAGGCGTGAGCGCAGCCAGGTCGTCCTCTCCCGCAAAACTGCCGACCTGGACGCGGCAGGTTTGGATCGTATTTCGAAAGGATCTCCGGATCGAGGCGAGTAGCGGCGAGGTCACCACGACGAGCGCGTTCTTCGCACTCTTGGTGGTCGTTCTCGCCTCCATGTCTTTTCATGGCGGCCCACGCACCGGCAGAATCGTCATGGCGGGAGTCGTCTGGTTGGCAGTAGCGTTTGCAGCAGTGCTATCGCTCGGTCGCAGTTGGGCTCGTGAGCGAGACGCTCGGGCTCTTTCCGGACTTTTGTCGTCGCCACTTTCACCAAGCGCCCTCTACGCCGGGAAGGTGCTCGGGCTCATGGTGTTCTTGGTGATCATCCAGCTCGTGGTGTTTCCGGTCTCGGCCCTTTTCTTCTCGGTGGATCTCTTGGAGTTAGGCCCTGGCTTCATGCTGGTCTCGGCGTTCGCGACGCCCGGGATTGCCGCGGCGGGAACGCTCTTCGGCTCGATGACCGTGCGGACCTCGGCGCGTGACCTGGCGCTCTCTGTCGTTCTATTCCCTCTGCTTTCGCCCGTGCTGCTTACCGCCGTGTCAGCTACACGTGGCCTCGTAACCGGAATGGATGTCGCCGAGCTGGGGGCATACGTTCGGCTTCTCTTGGTCTTCGACGTGGCCTTTCTGGCCGGTGGACTTTCGCTGTTCGGTTCGCTCATCGAGGACTGAACGGCCCGAGAAGCGGCTGTTTTGGCCCTGCCACTGCGGGCTCTATCACGCCTGGATTGAGCCGGTATACTGATCTCGATGAGGCTTGGATTGTTGGGGCCAGCGCCAGACCAGAAGGAGGTCCTGGCCGAGGCGGCGCGCAAGATGCAGAACGATCTCCGCGTCGACCGCGTCCTATACCTCGGGTCCGACCGAATGCTCGATCTGGTGGTGGGTCAATGGGCGGAGGAGTTAGTGGGGCCTCGAGCAAGTGACCTCACTCTCATGGAGCGAGCTACGGAAAAGTGCCTCGACGCGACCCCCGAACAAATCGACGCCTTTCTGCAGGCGGAACGCGAACGCTCGCAGCTCAGGATGTTTCAATCCCTAGCCGGCGAACGAACCCGCTCCGTTGAGCTCATCGGGGGAAAAGTGGCAGTCATGCTCTACGACAAGGCCCACCTCGAGGAGGAGGACATCCTCCCTGCCACCCTGTTGATTTTCGGAAAGAGCCGAGAGCCCTTGATCAAGTTGATTGGTCGCAGATGGTTTCTGTCTCCGGGCGCTTTTCCCAATCACGGCGTCATGATCGTGGATGATGCGGGAGAGAAGCTTCGCGCGTTCGTTTACGACAGCAAGTTTCAAGAGGTGCAAAGTCAGGAGCTCGTAGCTCCGAAGGCACTGCGCATGAGAGTTGCCGGAGACGGTTGATCATGATCGTGGCCGTTTACGGGGGCAGTTTCGACCCCCCACACGTAGGACACGTCTTGGCTGCACACTATGTGCTCTCCGTTGGCCTAGCGGAAAGAGTCGTTGTCGTGCCCGTTTTTCAACATGCTCTCGAGAAGCAGCTCGCACCGTTCGAGCTTCGTCTTTCCATGTGTCGTCGGGCATTCGATTCGGACCGTCGCATCACGGTCAGCGACGTCGAAGAGAAACTCCCTCGGCCGAGCTACACACTAGCTACGCTGCAGCGCCTCGCCACGCTTTTTCCGAATGATGACCTACGACTTCTCGTCGGAGCCGATGTTTTGCCAGAGGCGCCACGCTGGCACCGTTTCGAAGAAGTTCGGCGTCTGGCGCCCTTGATAGTGCTGGGGAGAGCGGGGGTAACGAGTCGCGAAGCACCGGAGGCAGTTCTACCCGATGTGTCGTCGACCGAAGCGAGAACTTGGTGGCAAAAAGAGCCCAGTGAAGAATCCAGAAGGAAGCGCGAGAGGTTGATTCCGTCTAAGGTTCGAGAGCTGATCGAGGCCGAAGGCCTCTACCAGAGCTGACGGAGGCAAGATGGAACTCAGAACTCAGATCTCGCTTTTCTGTGGTGCGCTGGCCATCGCGATTTCCGTGTCCATCCTGTTGCGGCGTCGGCCCGGGATGCCTCAGCTGTGGTTTGCGGCGTTCGCCGCCGACACCGGCCTCTGGTACCTTGCCCAGTCGCTCTACCACTTCGTTCGGGCGGACGTGTGGGCGCGATTCACGGCGGTCTTGGCGCTTCTGCTGCCGCAGTTCGCGCTCCGCCTTTTCGAGGCTCTGATGCCGGAGACGGAGCGTCGCTCCACGTTGCCACGCTTGGCGGCGGTGTTTTCGGCGCCCGTTGCGCTTTTCTCGCTCTTCGGACCTCTCGACCGCTGGTGGCTCCGCGGCATCGTCTTCCTGTACGTGTTCGGCCTCTTGGGAGCTGGGTTGTACTCACTTTGGACGCGAGGATCGCGATCGCGTTCGCGTGGCACCCAGCGTCGCGTACGTTTCTTGGTGATGGTAGGCGCGGTCGCCGTCGCCGCGAGCCTTGCCGAGTTCCTGTGGTTCTTGGATATCAACTTCCCGCCCATTGGCGCGGCACTTTCCGTCCTCTTTCTCTTCGTACTCAGCGAGTCGCTCATCCGTCGTCGCTTCGTGGACGTCTACGACGTTCTGAGTCAGGTCATGATGTCCACGGCTCTGGCGAGCTGCTTGGCGGCGATTTTTTACGTATTTTTGCGGGTGTTCGGGGGGCTCGACACGCTCTATTTGGCCGCGTTCTTGGCGACCATCGTCATCCTCGTCGTTTTCGAGCCGCTGCGAGAGAAGGTGAATCTCGCCATTCACCGTACTCTCTTCCGCGAGCGAGCGGATCTGGAACGCGCGGTGACGAAGGTTCGGGGGGAGCTCGCCCATGTTCTTCAAGTCGAGCAGATGGGTAATCTCGTCGTAGGCGCTCTTGAGGCATCGCGCCGCGCCACGGCGGCCGCGCTTTTCGTTCGGGAGCCGGTGGCCGATCATTTCGATCTGGTCGCGAGCTTCGGACCACAAGGTCCAGAGAGGATAGAAGCCCCACAAGCCAAGCCCCTTCTGGAGCACCTTCAGCAATCGCCCTCGCTCGTCCTCGACGATCTCGAGCTCATGACCCAGGAGGCGAGGCGAAGAGACGATTCTGCGACAGTCGAGCAAAACGGGCGCATCCTTGCGGCGGCTGAGCTACTGGGCCCCTTCCGCACCGGAGTGGTGCTGGCTCTCCGCGGGGATCAGCGCGGGATCGTGGGCCTGCTCTTGGTCGCGGACGACCGTGCCGTGGACGCCTATTCGCCGGACGAGGTCGTTCTTCTCGAAGAACTCGCCCTGCACGCGAGCGTCGTGATGGAGAACTCCAGGCAACATATCGAGCTCCAGACAAGAGATCGACTTGCCGTGCTAGGACGCATGGCCGCCGGTCTCGCGCATGAAGTCAAGAACCCTCTGGGTGCCATCAAGGGCGCGGCCCAGCTCCTCGGCGAGGACCCCAACAACGAGGTCTCGGCCGCTGATCGAGAGTTCCTTTCCATCATATTGGAAGAAGTGGAGCGCCTCGACCGGGTCGTAGGTTCGGTGCTCAGCTACGCCAGGCCCGCCCGAGCCAATTACGGCGAAATCGACATTGCCCACGTGGTGGAGCGAACGGCGAGGATGCTCGAGGCGGACAGTCCAGGCTGCGAGCTGGCCGTGAGCACACTTCCCGACCTCCCCCCCGTCCGAGGGGATGCGGAACAACTCCGGCAGGTCTTGATCAACCTCATCCGCAATGCCGTTCAAGCCATGGAGGGGCGGGGGACCGTTGAAATCTCTGCGAATTATGGGCTGTCAGCACGATCGAGCCATCACGGGGAAAGCGCCGACTCTTGGGTTGAGATTTCCGTGCAGGACGACGGACCCGGCATCCCACCCGAAGTGAGGGCGAACCTTTTCGTCCCATTCTTCACTACAAAACAGCGAGGGAGCGGTCTCGGTCTGGCAATCAGCCAACGGATCGTCGAAGAAATGTCGGGACGTATTGAAGTGGAATCGAGCGCCGGGCGCGGTACCCGCTTTTCGGTATGGCTTCCGGCTGCGCTGGGCGACGCCCACACCGAGTCCCCCCCGGTTAGCAGCTCCCTTCCGGTCCCGGGTGGAGCGGCCTCGGGGCCGGGGCTACAATAGGTCTTGGCATGTGCTCTCTCTTCCTGGCTTCCGCAAACGAAGCCGGAGAACACCTAAATGCCCGAATTCGGCAGGTTTTCTTGACCGATCCTAGGGCCAGATTCTATGTTCAATGAGCTTCGACCAGTGGCTTCGCCACCTTCGTCAAAATGCTGCGCATGTTGGATGCCATCTTGAGTGTCGGCTGTCGTTGTTCTGAAATGACTTCTCGCCCTCTGCCCACCTCACCATGAACTCACCTCACCACCAGCCTCGAAGAAGCGACTCCGGTGGACAGATCGTTCTTCGGTTCATCTCGGGCAAGTACCAGGGAGGTGAATTTCCTCTCACCGAAGGGGTACCTGTCGTCGTCGGGCGTAGCAGCGATCTCGACATGGTCTTGGTCGAGGAAATGGTCTCCCGGCGGCACGCTCACATCGAGATGCGAGGTGGCGTCGTGCACGTCGAGGATCTCGGCTCGACCAACGGAACGTTCGTCAACGGTGAACGCGTTCAGAAGGCGAGCCTCACCGAGGGGGATCGCCTCCTCATCGGAACCAGCATCTTGAAGTTGGTGGCCGTCGAGGATTCTCCGCCGGGCTCGCGCCGCAACCTTCAGAAGGTCGCGTTCGGCAAAGAGACGGTGCGCAGCCAAACTGGCGGAAGCGCCGCACGTATGACGGGCAACCTCGAGGAGATCCCGCTGCCCGACTTGATGCAGCTCTTCGGTACGTCGCGTAAGGACGGAACATTGGTGATCCACTCTTCGAAGGTGGGGCGACTGCATCTGCGGAAGGGTGAGATCGTCGATGCATCGATCGACGGCGCGAATCTCGCCCCCGCCAAAGCTGCCTACCGGCTCCTCGGGTGGGAGGTCGGCACGTTTGCCCTGGAGCCGGAGGACCCCAACATGGAGCGGCGCATCCAACTCAGCGCCCAGGCGTACCTGATGGAGGGGTTCCGTCAGCAAGACGAGATGAAGCCGCTCTTGAATCGCGCGCCCAAGATGAACCAACGACTCGGGCTCAAGTCCCCCCTCGAGGCTCCTCTTCAGGACCTCGAGCAAGAGCAGCTCGAGGTGCTCCAGGCGGCTATCAACGCTCCGAACTTCGAAACCGCGCTCGACCGCTCGCCGAAGACGGACATGGAAACGGTTAGGGACGTTCTCGACCTGATCCATCGTGGATACCTCGAGGTCTTTCAGTAAGGCGCCCGTTGGCACCTGCCTGATCGAGGGGCACGAGCTCCACGAAGCGCTCCGCGCCGGTCAGTTTTTCAAGCGCACTTCGACTGCGCGTGCGTGAGCCTCGAGACCCTCGGCGCGCGCTAATGAGGTGATTGCGTCGGCCTGCGCTGCGAGGGCTGACTTTTGATACGAGATCAGACTCGCTCGAGACACGAAGTCGTACACGCCGAGCGGGGCCGAGAATCGCGCTGCCCCACCCGTGGGAAGGACGTGGGAGGGTCCGGCGACGTAGTCCCCGGCGGCTTCTGGTGTGTTGTGTCCGATGAACAGCGCGCCGCCCCAACGGAGCCGGTCGGCGACGCTGCGGGCCTCGTTCGTCTGAATGGAGACGTGTTCTGCGGCGAGTTCATCGGCGACCTCGATGAGCTCATCGATGGTGCCTACGACCAAGGCGATGCCGTTCCGACGAACCGATTCCTGAGCGACTGCTCGGCGCGTGCGCCCGCGGCCATCGACCTCGGGGAGAGCGTCGAGCTGCTTCTGCACCTCGTCGTTGGCCAAAGTGGCCGCCCGTTCACCGACGGTGATGAGGAGCGGGTAGGCGTCTTCGTCGTGCTCGGCCTGGGAAAGGAGGTCGGCTGCAACGACTGCTGGAGAGGCGGTGTCGTCGGCGAGGACCAAGATCTCACTCGGGCCGGCGATCGAGTCGATATCTACCTGCCCGAAGACGAGACGTTTGGCCGCTGCAACGTAGATGTTGCCGGGCCCGACGATCTTGTCGACCTTCGGAATGCTCTCCGTGCCACACGCCATCGCAGCGATCGCCTGAGCGCCGCCCGCATCAATGAGTGCCGTCACGCCGGCGAGGTAGCAGGCCGCCCGCACCTCCGCGTTGCTATCCGGACAGGCGAGATAGATTTCCTCGGCGCCGGCTACCTGAGCCGGGACGGCGCACATGAGGACGGTGGAAGGATAGCTCGCCTTGCCGCCGGGCGCGTAGATGCCGGCGCGCTTCACGGGAGAAACGCGGCCGCCGAGGAGAACACCGTCCTCCTCGTATTCGAAGCTGTGAAGCTGCTCCTTTTGCTTCGCGTGATAGCGGCGGATCCGATCCGCAGCGAGCCGCAGCGCGTCCGCGAGTTCCGGAGGGAGGCTCTCGAGCGCTTCCTTGCCCCCGTAGTCTCGCACGAGGAGGCTGTCGGGGGAGCGGTTCTCGAACTTTGCGACGTATTTCCGCACCGCCGCATCGCCGTGCTTGCGCACGTCGTCGACGATCTCCCTCACGGCAGGTTCGACCTTCTCGAGGTCGGTGTCGCCGCGACGCGCCAGAGCCTTGAGTTCAGCGTCCCATCCGGACGTGCCTCGCTTGATGATACGTAGTTTTGGGGAAGTCATGTCGGAAATCAGGTCCAGTGTCCGGCCTTGAGGGCCGCTGGATCATATTCCCGAATCTTGGGGCCCAGGGCCTCGCGGAAGACGAACTCGTCCTCGTAGTCGAGCTGTGATTCGTTGAACCCCTCGGCGACCTCCATCGTCACCGCGAGCACACGAAGGAACATGGCGAAGCTGCTGGCGCACATTTTCGCTTGCCAGACGTCCGTTCCGCTCATCGCCGTGTACACGGGACAGTCGCCCTCGGCGTCCGCCTCGCTCACGTCCAGGAAGTAGGGGTCGCCCAGCAGAGTGCTGTGCCCGATGATGATCCACGAGGGGCGCCAGCCCGAGGGGCGCGGGCTTTCGATCGGTTCACCATCTTGAAGAGCGAAGCCTTCTTGCTCCTTCAGGAGATCCGAGGCCGAAATGAGTCGAACGCGTTCCGAGGGCGTTCGCGTCTCGCAGTCGATGGGATCGCATTTGGCCAAGAAAGCTCGGTAGCGGCGAGTCAACCGTATCTTCGCTTTGAGCTCGTCGATGAGCGATTCGGACGCTTTGCCGAAGTTCGCTGGGATATGCCGTCGCTCAAAACTCTCCTTCAGGGCGGAGACGGATTCTGCAAGGTCGGAGTCCAAGGGAGCCTCATAGTCGGGGAACCCTCTTTGTAGTCTCCCTTCGGGGGATGGCAAGCGAGCGGAAACAGGGCCATTTCCCTGCAGTGAGCGTTACTTGCCCTGAAACCGGGGGGCTCGTTTCTGCCGGAAAGCGGCTACGCCTTCCTTGAAATCTCCGGAGAGAATGAGCCGCGCCTGGCGACGCTTCTCGGCCGCGAGCGCTTGCGCCAGGGGGCCTCGTTCTGCCTCCCGAAGGCTTCGCTTGATCGAAGCGACGGCAAGCGGGGCGGACTCCGAGAGTTTCCGGGCGAGCGCGATACCAGAGGACTCGAGTGCGTCCCGAGGCACGACCCGATTGGCGATCCCGAGCTCCAAACAGGCATCGGAGTCGAGACGTTGCCCGAGAGCGATCATCTCGAACGCGCGTCGACCCGCGAACTGCGGCAGGAAGTGGGTGCCACCGCCGTCGGGCATGAGACCTATCTTGACGAAGGCCTCCTCCACGTAGCCGTCCTCCGCGAAGATTCTCATGTCGCAAGCGAGCGCGAGGTCCGCACCGAAGCCGACCGCGGGCCCCGAAATCAAAGCGACCACGGGCTGGGGCGCGTCGACGATGCGCCAGATCATGGAGTGAAACTCGTCGATTCGTTCCTCCACTTCGGTGGGGTTCGGGTTCTCGATCGAGGAAAGGTCCGCTCCCGAACAAAAAGCGTCGCCCGAGCCGGATAGCAGAATCACTCTCACCGATGCATCGGCGGATGCAGTCTTCATGGCTTCGGCAAAGGCGCGCACGAGCGGGCGATCGAGCGCGTTCTTCTTGCTCGGTCGATTGAGCGTCACCCGGAGCGTGTGCGGCTCAGGCCGTTCGACCTTCAGGCTGTCGAGGGGTGGGTAAGACGAGGCGCCGGACATCAGCTGTGGACTCCCCGGAGATGCGAAAGCTGCGTGATCACCGGGCCTAGTGTCGGACGCTTTTTCGCGTCACGCCACCCGAAGACTCAGCCCGCGCCGGAGAGGGCGCGACCCACGATGTCTTGAGCCTCTTTTTGTAGGAGTTTCAGGTGTTCGGAGCCGAGGAACGACTCTGCGTAGATTTTGTAGACGTCCTCCGTTCCGCTGGGACGCGCCGCGAACCAACCGTTTTCCGTCACGACCTTCAGGCCCCCGAGGGACGCCCCGTTCCCCTCGGCGCTGGTGAGCTTGGCGTCGATTGGTTCGCCAGCGAGCTCGGTTGCGCTGACTGCCTCGGGCGAGAGAGACGCGAGTCGTGCCTTCTCCTCGCGACCGGCAGGAGCGTCGAGCCGTTCGTAAATAGGGCTCCCGTAGCGAGCCTCCAGCGCCTGGTAGTGCAGGCCGGGATCCTTGCCCGTCTTCGCGGTGATCTCGGCCGCCAACAGGTCGAGGATAATCCCGTCCTTGTCTGTGCTCCACGACCGTCCGTCCATGCGCAAGAAGGACGCCCCGGCGCTTTCTTCTCCTCCAAACCCGAGGCTGCCATCCGACAGTCCGTCGACGAACCACTTGAAGCCCACGGGTACCTCGATGAGCTTTCGTCCGAGTCCACGTGCTACGCGGTTGATCATGCTGCTAGATACAGCGGTCTTGCCGATGGAGGCGTTTTTCCAAGCTGGTCGATTACGAAACAAGTAGTCGATGGCGACGGCGAGGTAGTGATTCGGATTCAGGAGCCCACGGCTCTTGGTCACGATGCCGTGGCGGTCGTAGTCGGTGTCGTTCCCGAATGCGATGTCGTAGCGGTCCTTCAGGGCGATGAGACCCGCCATGGCGTACTTCGACGAGCAGTCCATGCGGATTTTCCCGTCCTTGTCCACGTGCATGAACGAAAACGTAGGGTCCACTACGTCGCTGACCAGATCGATGTTCAGACCGTATTTTTCGACGATTGGACCCCAATAGGCCACTCCGGCGCCGCCCATGGGGTCGGCTCCGATGGAGAGACCAGCGCTCCGGATCGCTTCGAGATCGATGACCTCACGGAGGCTGTCGACGTACGGAGTAACGAAATCGAATTTCTCCGTGGTGGTCGAGCGCAACGCTCGTTCAAAAGGCAGTCGCTTTACATCCTTGGAGCCACCTCGGAGGATTTCGTTCGCTCGGTCTTGAATGGGACCGGTGAGATCCGAACCAGCCGGACCACCGTGTGGCGGATTGTATTTGAAGCCGCCGTCCCGGGGAGGGTTGTGGCTCGGTGTGATGACGATTCCGTCGGCGAGCCCGGTCTGTCGTCCTCGGTTGAACTCGAGGATCGCGTGAGACACGGCAGGAGTGGGGGTGTAGCCCCCGTCATGAGCCACGCGAACGGTGACCCCATTGGCGGCGAGGACTTCGACGGCACTCACCCACGCAGGTTCGCTGAGCGCGTGCGTATCTTTGCCCAAGTAGAGCGGCCCCGAGATACCGGCTTGGCTGCGCAGATCGCAGATGGCCTGGGTCGTGGCGAGAATGTGAGCCTCATTGAAGCGTCCATCGAGGGAACTGCCCCGATGCCCGGAAGTTCCAAACGCAACCTGCTGCGCGACGTCTTCGACGTTGGGGACGAGCGCATAATAGCGGCTGACCAACCGAGGGATGTCTTCGAGGATGCTCTGGGGCGCCGGCTTCCCGGCAAGTTCGTGCTGGCCCATGAGGCCGCCACCTACCACCCCTTTGGTTTCACTGACAGTCGAGGAGATGTGGTGATACTGAAAATATGAAATAGGAGAGAAATATCAGGAACTTGGTGGTGCATGCTCGCAGGTTTTGGAGTGGATCCGCGAGGCCGGCCGACCGTACTCTAAAAGAGAGTGCACGGGCGTCGGTTTCGTGGAGTTACAGACAGGTTCGACCCTGCGTCGGCTCCTTGCACTCATGGAGAATACTGGTGAAGAGACTGCTGAGCTGGGCAACGGTGGTGAGCTTGGTCGGGTGCGCGACGGTGGACGCGCCCACGGACGAAGAGCTTGGAGATGGGGATACGTCCGAAGGATCGGGCGGCGAGACGATGGGCTCCGGGGGCGAAGCGATGGGCAGCGGAGGGGTCGTCATCGGATCGAGCGGGGGCACGAGCACCGGTTCGGGCGGGATGTCGAGCTCGGGCGGGATGAGCTCGGGGGGCGTCATCATCGGAGGTGATGGTGACGGTGATACCGGTGGCGGGATGAATGGGGACGGAGACACGGGCGGGGTGGTGAATGGGGACGGAGACACAGGCGGAGCAACCGGGGACGGGGATGGGGACACCGGGGGGATGACTTCGTCGGGTGGCGGAACGACAGCCTCGGGCGGGAGCGCGAGTCCGGGAAGCCCTGGAGATTGTCTACTCGATTGGGACATGACGCCTGAAGGCGATGCCTGCCTCAGTGCTGGGCAGTCAGATTGGGTGAACGGATGTTCGAACATCCTCGATTGCTGGCAGTCGAACGACTGCTCAGCCGCTGAGTGCAGTGCGAGCCCAGAGGATGTCTGTGGACAGAACACCGTTGCCGACTTCGCCGCGGGTAAGCAGTACGCAGATCAGGTGTTTGCCGCGCTTTGCAACTGAGCACGCGTCGAAGTCAGCCTGGCTTGCCACGAGTCCAAGCCGGGGTGCCCCCAAGAACGATCGAAACGAGCGTCATTCGTGCACGATGAAGAGCGTGCTCCCATCGCCGTAGCGCGCGACGTAGCGGACGCCGTGCCACCCTTCAGGTACCGTGGGCTCGGTGAACTCGAAGAGCCATTTCCCATCCTTGGGAGAGACGTTCACGCATCCAGCGCTCTTGAGGTTGCCCCAATCGTCGTGCCAGTACGCGCTGTGAATCGCGTGGGGGCCGCTGAAGTTCTGAGTCCACGGGACGTCCATGTGGACGATTGGCGTCGACGAGGAGTTCATGGTGGCCGTCTTGAACTTCCCCCCGATGGGGAACCATCCGGTGGGGGTGCTCGCCGTTTCGAGCGGGTCCTTGTTCGGATGCGGCGTCCCGCCGCGCCCGGCTGAAATCATCGTCGCATAAACGGGGGTCGTTCCTTCGAAGGCAACCAACCAACCGCCGAGAATGCTTGCCTCGAGCCAAGTAGCGCGGCCCGGGCGCGCGCGACCCGTTTCGTCCGGCTTTCCGACTTGCGCGCCCCATGGGGTCTCGTCCCGCGGAGTGGGGACGACCGCCTCCTTGCTGCTGACCCAGAGGTCTTTCCCCTCGACCTTGTAGTATCGAGTGTAGCCGTCGCGCACGACCTCGTTTTCGAGTTGCACCACGCTGTGGCGTTCGAACTTTTCGGGGGACTCTTCGAAGGTGCCGTCGCCCTTGCGGATGAAGCCAGGGCGGTCCTTCCCTCGGAAGAATGCAAGCGGGAGCTTCCACGTATCACCAAGCTCGACTCCCTGAAAATGGCGAGGCGGCAAGAGCTCGACCCGATCCTTGGGGACCCAACTCAGATCACCGGTGAGCAAGAACGACCGATCCCCGAAGTCCGCTTCCGTCACGTAAGTCATGGCCGATCGGGCGACGATCTTGGGAGCGTCTTCGCTCAGTCCCTTGGGAAGTGGCGGGATCTTCGGCGGCTGTTTCCCGGAGAGGGAAGGATCGAGCTGCCCCAGGGCTTCTGGGAAGTGTTCGATGGAGCCCGTCTTGCGCGCCTCGAGCACGGCGGCAAAATGCTCTTCGAAGCCCCTTTCCCACGACTTTTGACGCTCGAGATCGGGAAGCTCGCCGTAGCGCCGCAACGGGGCGTGCACCGCCGCGTACTTGTGGGGCCAAGGAGATTCGACGCGCGGCCTGTGGGGATAGATCCCCAGCAGTTGTTCGTCCTCCGGGTTCAACGTTGCTTGCTCTTCGTCCACGCACACCCAGCCGCGCGGCTCGACCGGGACCCATTCTTTGGAGCATCCGGCGCCGGGCACGCGCTTCTCGCCGCGGATCTTCACGCTCCCACCCCACCACAAATAGCCAATCCACTGGACGTCCGACTGGGGCATGCTGCGGATCCACACGTGGCGCGACTTGGCATACACGCGTGGTGCGTCGGTGGGGGGAACCGTCAAGGCGGGGAGCGCATCCGGGGCGCTCGCCTCGTCGGGCTTCCGCTCCTTGGCGCTGCTCTCCGATCCGGCGCCGTCCTTCTCGCTTTCATCGGATTTCGCCCGGGACTCGGCCTCGGGCGGTCGAGGCTCCCTCAGCGGCTCGGCAGGAGCGGCTTTGGATTCCGACTGACAGCCGCTCTGGGAGAGAACGAGCCCGAAGAGGGCGATCACGCCGAGCGCAGAGGAGGCGGTGGGCAACAACGGGCGGCGGGGAACGCTCACGGCCGGACCTTGGCACGGGGGGCCGTTTCGGTCGAGTTTCCGGAAAGCGGTCGGACGCTGCCCCTACGGTAGCCGTTCGAGCTCGATGTCGACGTGATGCCCGTCGTAGTAGGTGAAAAATGCACCCGTTGGACGGGATTCGCCATAGCGCCCGTGGCGCTGTGTGCCCTCCCGATCCGGGGTCTCCGCATGGGGGGATCGCTTCTCCACCCTTACCGTGAGAGCAAGGCGCTGCCTTCCTTCGCGTCGCTCGCCCTCCCAGCCGAGGCGCTGATGGTGCAGGTACGTCTGAGTTTTCCGGACGGCGTCAATCAAGATCTTGGGTGGAGGGGATGCGGCGCTGTCTTCGATCTGAATGGAGACGAGGCGGGCGTTCTTTCCGATCGTGAGGAAGAACTCGATGCGCCCGACGAGTCCGGAGGCGAGGTCGTGCCAGGCTGGGTTGTGCCGGTTGGCTTCAGGGAACAGATGAAGGAATGCTTTGAAAACGTCGGTGACCGGTGCGCTTTCGCCCTCGGCGCCGTACGAGCCGGTGTCCGAGGGGGTGGAGGGGGAGGCCCCTCCGGAGGGCTCGCCCGGCAGACCTAGATCGAAAGGGTCGACGGGGCGTTTGGCTGTGGCTTCGGAGGCAGACTCCGTGGGGGAGTTGTCAGGTGCCGCGGGCGCCGGAGGGGGCCCGGGTTTGCGTGGAAAGGGTGGGGGAGCCGGCGCGTGGTACTCGGGCCTTTCGTTGGGCGCGACAGGGGTGTCCTCGGCCTTGGGGGGCGGTTCCGTCTCGCCTTCGTTCGGCTCCGTTGCCGCTTCGTCCGAGTCCTCTGCCACAAGAGGTTCCTCGGATTCGGACGCCGCGCTCGGGGACGATGCGTCGCCGCTCGGGCTTGCTTCGTCCTGGTCGTCGTCGCCGATCGCGTCGATGTCGAAGGTTTGGCCGACGAAGCGAAGGGGAGACAGCGGCTCTTTGGGTGGCATCAGGGTCGCACCCGTCGCGATCACCCAAAACAGACTCAAGTGGGCGACGATCGAAACCGCGCCGGCCGCCCAAGTGCGGCGAGCGCTCGGCTCATCGAAGGAAATCGTGCGGCCCATCTGTAGTCAGACAACCACAGATTGGCGGAAGTTCCAGCTCGCGCGATGGGTTCTGGTTCGTCGACACGCCACGATCTCACCGAACCTCGGGGGCCCCGCGGACACCACGGTGCCGCCCCAGCGGCGAGCTTGCCCCGAACGACCTCGAGGTTGCAACGCGTTCAGACGGGGTGCCCCAACAAGCTTCGAGGAGTCGCTTGCTGCTCTTTGTTAAGAAAATCTAATAAATCAGTCAAATATTCGTTATAAGTTTAACAAAATGTGAATAATTGGCACCCATCCACGCTTGCGGCGATCCTGAATCGGCGACGAAAGGGCCGGGGGGTGTCGAGTTCGCGGCGCCTGGACGACCCGTTCAGCGAGCGGAATCCGTGGCGGGCTCATCCGAGAGCTCTTCTTCGTGCACGATGTGCTGCTCCGCTTCGCCGCCGTAAGCGTCGGTTCCCTTCCAGATTTCGACATCGTCGCCGGAGGGACGCGAAAAACTGAACGAAAGGTCGTACTTGCATGAGCACAAGGCGACGGTTTCGGGATGGATGTCGCAGGGCTGGACGAGAACCATGCCGGTGCCGCCCTTTTCCTGGTGGTACGCGCAGATGTCCTGTCCGCAACGAAAGCCGGCGCTCAGATAGTCGGCGTCCACGGTGTCATCCGTGGCCGAAAGCAGTACCTCTTCGGGTGGCGGTCGATACCATCGATACAATCGGAGACCGAAAGAGCGATCTCTTCCGCGTCTTTCCAACCGTCGGGCAAGCTACTCTTCTTGGCGCAACCGCTCGACGGTATGAGGCCAAGTCCCGCAAGAGTCGCTATGATTTTTCGTTGCGATCGATAGTCGTACATGAGCCATCCTCCCCGCAGTCATCGTGTCGTCGAACCCGGGGAGGATAGAGCCGATTCGGGCCCGCGGCTACCCGCCGCGCCGCCGGCTAACTGTCGAACCGCCGGCTAACTGTCGAACCGCCGGCTAACTGTCGAACCGCCGGCTAACTGTCGAACCGCTGGCTATTTGTCGAACTGGATCGCCCGCTGGGGTGGACGGACGTCTTCGACGGCTTTTTCCACCCGCTTTCTGTAGGTGTCCCGCCCGAGCCACTTGTCGATGCGATCGAGATTGCGGAAGGAGCTCGTGTCGAGCTTCTCGATGGTGTCCCAGAATGCACGCATGGTTCAGCTCGCCTTCTTGGCGCGGTCGGCCTTCTTGTCGCCCTTTTTCTCGAAGAGACTGATGATCTGAGCCCCGAGGGGGACCTGGGCGACCCGTGCGCTCGCGGACTGCATCCCCTTCTTCATCAGATCGGGGCCGTGGTCCTTGGCAATGTCGCCCAGCTCGAGAGCGAGCTCGCGGCCGAGTTGCATCGTTTTCTGAGCGCTCGTGGGCGCGCCCAGAATGGCCCCCTTGGCCCACTCGGCGGCCGCGGAAAGGCTCTGCGTTGCCTTGCGCGACACGCGCTCGGCCGTGGTGTAGTTGATGTACTCGGCCACCTCGTTCAGCAGATCCACCGGGGTACTGCCAGCGGTGAAGGGCGCGCGGTGCAGAGCTCCACCAAAGCGCGGGTTCTTGGCCACGAAATCGCGAAACTGCTCCATCGTCAGCCCGTGCTTTGCAAGGGTGTCCTGCATCTCTTGCTCGGCGACCTTGCGGGCCTTGAAGAGATACATCTGCACCCGGCTCTGGAAGTTCACGGCGCCGTCGCCGCTCGTTTCCACTGCACAGTAGATCGTGCCGGGGTATTTTTCGGTGATGAGGGATTGTACGCCGTCCGAAACGCTCGAGCTCGGCATGCAGCCGAACGGCTTCACGCTGAGGGTCATCGTCGCCTTGTTTTTTACGACGTTGAGGATCAGCTTGCCGACCTCCATGTGACCTTCGCCGCCGCGCAGGTTGTTGTCGTAGTACGGCGCCGCAATCTCGGCGATCTGATCCATGTCTGGCAGGTGGTAGTCGTAGAACCCGCCCGCAAATGCGAATGTGTGGAAACCGGCGCGCAGCGCCTTGTCGGCGGCCCAGAGCGAAGCCTTGCGCTTGAAGGCGCCGAACTCGCCGATCCCATTTAGGCTGAGTGTCGCGTCGTCGTCTTTGCGGAGCAGCTTGCGCTCACCCGTGTCGTACGCGACTTCCCAAATGTTGTAGAGGAGCCATGCGGTGACGAACTGGATGTCGGCCTCGGCGCCTTCTTGTTCGATGAAGCGCTGGAGGCGGTAGTTGCCGTCGCCCTCGGTCGTCATTGCCCAGAACTCGCCAATGATGGCCACGCGGGGCTTGGGCTGAGTGCGGTCGACCTCGATCTCGGCGAAGAGGCGCTTACACTTCACGAGCGCCCACAGGATGCTCTTCCCGTTGAGGAGCGCGTCGTAGCAGATGCGTTTGGAAAGCTCGATGACCTCGTCCGTCGCGCCCTCGCGCACCTCGTACGGACGAATGCGGTAGCCGAGGCCGTTGATGATGTCTCCGGCGACGAGCCCCTTCACCATGTTGATGAAAAATGGCGCGTTCATCTCCAGGCCGCTTTCCTCGCCGGTTGCCTGCTCGAGGCCGCCTTGCTGCTGGAAGAGCATGACGCGGAAGCCGTCGAATCCGGCATCGCGGAGGGCCTTTCGGTACTCGGTCGTGTACATGCCGAAGCGACACGGACCGCACGCACCGGCGGTGAGGAACACGAATTTGTCGATGATTTCCTCGGTGCTCATCCCCTTCTGATCGCGCAGGTGGATGAGAAACTTCACGAGGTTACCGACTGTGAAGTACGTGGGGTTGCACTGGGCGCGGTTTCCGAACTCTTTGCCCACCCGGAGCGAGTCGTAGTCTGGCGCGTCGAGAGCAACGACCTCGTAGCCGCAGTTCTTGAGACCGCCGGAGACGATGTAGTCGTGCGCCACGGTGAGGCCACCGATGAGCATGGTGATCTTCGATTTTTCCGCCTTGGTGAACGTCAAATCGGCCATGTCTTCGATCCACTGCTCGCGTTCCTCGATACCGAGGCGGGCGCGCTCTTCGGCCTCGAAGGCCTTGAGCTCCGCGTCGATGTCGTCGAGGGCCCCCTGGCCCGCGATCGGGAGAGATTTCTTGCCGCTCGTGGATGAAATGGTGCTCTGCGTCATCGAATCTGATCCTTCCCCGGCCGCCGCGTGGGCGGGCCATCCCAGGCTCTATTTCGTGTCACTGACAGTGGTGTCACTGACACTGGTGTCAGTGGTATGCCGCAGGTCGAGCCCGGCGCCAAGGAATGTGCGCAAATTGTGCGTTTCCGGGGAAAATTGCCTGGATGTTTGTGTACCGGACACGTTTCCCGACGGGTCGGTCAAACGCGGGAGGATGGCTCGGGAGGCGCAAGTGGTGATCCGAGAGGCGACTGGGTTAAGAGGGGTCCGAGATGAGGCACAATGGGCCAGTGGCATGGAGCAGCAGGTGGAGCGCGGCTCCGAGTTTCGTCGTTGCCCTCTGGATGCTTTCTTGCACCTCGAGAGGCATGCCCCCGAGCTCGGAGCCACGCCCTCCGTCGACGCGAGCAAATGACGACCTCCGGATGCCTCATGAGTTCGACCCGGCCGCATCACCGAGCGCCCCCCATCTACTGACCTTGGGCAGTGGCGGTGAAGTTCCGTGGCAAGAGATGGGCGCTCATTCCCGGAGCGTGTTTGCTTGCGAGGGGGTGCGTGTGCTTTCGAGCGGCGATCCAGAGCTCCGCCGGGTCACCGCCGTTTGGACCAGTGACCGTCGGATCGAACTCGAGGCTTCACGCGAGGACGAAGTGGCCGAACTGCGCCCCGTCCTTTGCGCCGATCTCACCGGTGACGGGTTTCCCGAGTTGATCGTCGACTTCAAGAGAGAGGGTGCCCACTGCTGCCATCTTCACCGGGTGTTCGAGCTAAAGAGCGGGAGGCTGCTGCTCGAGTTTCCGGAGGGACACGGAGGGGGAGGCCTGCAGCGTGCGTTCCAAGAGGACGGTTGCTGGTCGCTCGTGGGCACCTCCGGCGTCTTCTTGGAAGAGTGGTTCGAGAGGTTCGCACACGCGGACCCCTTTTTTTCTCTCCCCTACGCGCAAGTCCCCCGCCCGCCGATCTACTTTGATTGGGACGGGCGGGCGTACCGTGTGGCTACTCGCGAGTTCTTCCGCCAGCTCGAAGAGCTGCGCACGCTAGTGCTCATCGAACAAGGTCTGGAGCAGCCCGAGGGTCTGCTTCTCTACATCGCCCTCAGTGTCGAGATCGGGGATTGGAAAAGCGCGCGGGAGCACGTGAAGAAGAGCCCGAGATTGTCCCAGCTTGATAGGATCGCCGCGGCCCTTCACCAACGACTGGCGCCGAGCCAGCGCCATGCGCCCCGGCAGGAGACAACGGATAAGCAGGGAAGCCCCCGTCGGGACGAGATACCGCGCTCGGCGACGGGCGCGGTAGCGCCCTAGCGAGTCGACATCGCCCGCCACTCAGTCCCCGACAGGACGAGATTCCGCAAAGCGGAAGCGAGAGCGCGAGCACCGCGCGCGACCAAGTGGGAGCGTCCGGAGCGCACGTTTTGGTCGCCTGTGGCTCCGCTACGAAGATTCGCGCCCCTCACGAAAGTGAGGGGCGCATCTTCTCCGCTCCTTTACCGGAGTCTGCTTGCGTCCACCTGTTTCTCTCTTACGTCCTCGGCCCTAGCGGGCCTGCGGCATGCGTCCCGGCAAGCCACGACGGATGAGCAGCTCGGCAACCGGCAGGACGAGATTTCGCGCTCGGCGACGGGCGCAGCGGCGCCCTAACCCATCGACGGCATCGTACCATCGCCGTGCAGCTCCGCGGACTGTCGTCCGCTACGCGCTGCACTCTTACACCGGGACGAGAGCGCGAGCACCGCCGGCGACCAAGTGGGAGCCGCCGGAGCGCATGTTTTGGTCGCGCCCCGGCAAGCCACGACGGATGAGCAGCTCGGCAACCGGCAGGACGAGATTTCGCGCTCGGCGACGGGCGCAGCAGCGCCCTAACCCATCGACGGCATCGTACCATCGCCGTGCAGCTCCGCGGACTGGCGTCCGCTACGCGCTGCACTCTTACACCGGGGCGAGAGCGCGAGCACCGCCGGCGACCAAGTGGGAGCCGCCGGAGCGCATGTTTCGGTCGCCTGCGGCTCCGCTACGAAGATTCGCCCCGCTCACGAAAGTGAGGGGCGCATCTTCTCCGCTCCTTCGCCGGAGTCTGCTTGCCTCCACCAATTCTGTGAGGTCCTCGGCCCTCACGGGCCTGCGGCTGTTGCCCGGGTGGGAGTGAGGAGCGCGAATTCACTTCGCGCGACGAGAGGGGCCCTGCCCCTCTATCAAAACGAAACAAGCGACGGCATGTAGTCGTCGGGCGCTTCGAACCCGAGCAGGTTGAAGTTCGTCGCCGCGACGTTGCCGAGGCCAGGCTTTTCGATGCTCGTGTTGAGCTTGAGGCCCTCGAGGCCTGGTGCGTAGATGATGTACGGCACCTGATTGAGCGTGTGGCTCGTCTTGAGCTTGGGCTTGCCGTTTTCGTCCGTGGCGATACTGCCGTCCTTCTTGTGGTCGTACATCTCGTCCGCGTTCCCGTGGTCGGCGCTGACGACGAGGATGCCGCCCGCTCTCTTGGTGTAGGCCATGAGGCGGCCGAGCTCGAGATCGACGCACTCGACGGCGATGATCGCTGCGTCTCGATGACCCGTGTGGCCCACCATGTCACCGTTTGCGTAGTTCAAGCGCGCGACCTTGTATTTGTCCGTCTTGAGTTCGGCGAGGAGTCGGTCGGTGATTTCGGCCGCCTTCATCCAAGGGCGCTCCTCGAAGGGGAGCGTGTCACTCGGGACCTCGACGTAGGTTTCGTTCTTGTCGTCGAACTTCCCAGAACGGTTGCCGTTCCAGAAGTAGGTCACGTGGCCGTACTTCTGCGTCTCGCTGATCGCGATCTGTGTGATGTTGTTGCGGGCGAGGTATTCTCCGGAAGACTCGGTGATTCTGGGGGGCGCCACGAGGAAGAGATTCGGCAACTTCAGATCGCCGTCGTACTGCATCATGCCCGCGTACACGACGTCTGGGATCGGGCCGCGGTCGAACTTGTCGAAGTTCTGCTGCTCGAATGCTTGGGTAATTTCGATCGCCCGATCGCCACGGAAGTTGAAGAAAATGACCGCGCTACCGTCGCGAATCGGACCACGCGGCTTCCCCGTTTCGTCGGCGACGACGAAGGCCGGGAGGTTCTGATCCCCGATACCCTTTTCCTCGTCGCGGAAGGTTTCGATCGCTTCTTTCGCCGAAGCGAAGGTGCGCCCTTCGCCCTTCACGTGGGTCTTCCAGCCCGTCTCGACCATGTGCCATTCGGCTTCGTAGCGGTCCATCGTGACCTTCATGCGGCCGCCGCCCGAAGCGATCCAATAGTCGCGCCCCTTGTCGCGCATGGCAGCCAGCAGTTGCTCGAAGTCATCTACGTACAGGAGTGCGCTCGTCTCGTGCACGTCGCGGCCGTCGAGCAGGATGTGGACGCGCACCCTCTCCACGCCGTCGGCGTCGGCCTTCTTGATCATCGCCTTGAGATGATCGATGTGGGAGTGGACGTTACCGTCTGAAAAGAGACCCAAGAAATGCAACGGCTCGCCGCTCTCCTTGACCCGGCCCGTGCACTTTTTCCAAGCCTCGCTGGTGAAGAGCGAGCCGTCGTCGACCGCGTTTTGCACGAGCTTGGCGCCTTGGTCGTAAACACGTCCTGCACCCAGAGCGTTGTGACCGACTTCGCTGTTGCCCATGTCTGCGTCTGACGGCATCCCGACGGCGACGCCGTGCGCATTCAACGTCGTATACAGAGCGTTCTTCTTCAAAAAGTCGAGGTTTGGCGTGCGCGCGAGAAACACCGCATCCGATTCGTCCTCTTTCCCGAGTCCGACGCCATCCATCACGCACGTGATGACGGGGCCCTTAACGCCCGGGAACGCGGAGAGCTTCTTGAGCTGGAAATCTGTCATAGCCCAAGCATCGTTGTCGCGATTTTTCGTGATGCAAGGGCTAAATGAGCGAGCACGAAATTTCTCATGCCGCGACTCGATTTGTCAGTTTCGCGATCCTTTGGCGCACCACCGTCACATCCTTCACGGGCGCTCATGATTGATCACAATTCTGATTCTAGCTGATTCGTGGTGTTGAGCGCCCCAGCAGTCCGGAGGACTGCTGGGCGAGCACCGCGCGCGACCAAGTGGAGCGCCTGGAGCACAGGCAGCACGAGGAGAGGAGAAGCGGGGATGGTCTTCGGTCGTTCGTTCTCGGAACGAACGACCTCGACGGGGCTCGCCCCTGCGGGCTTGGCCAAAGCGAAAAGCCCGTGCTCCCACGGCCTCACTCGTCGTTCGCAGCTTTTGTATGATCATGAGCATGGGCGAGCCACTTCCCGGAAACATCTGGCAAGCTCTCTGCTCAGCCGATCTTCGGTAGCTCGTATCCTTTTCGATAGCTCGCCCGTGTGAGCAAGGAGTTGGCTTCGTCGTGGTTCTTGAACGTCTCGGTTTCCGCATCGATCTCGAGCCATGGCCCAAGAGTGACGGGTCCCTGAATGCCGTTATCAGCGAGATGAGTCTCGGTCCGGGAGAGTGTCTCCTGAACGTACATCGGTAGCGCGAGGTCCATGACCGCCTTCCTCACCTCGGATAGCGTCGCTCTTCTTCCCACCTGATGAGAAATGTTCGCCACGTGGCAGAGGGCAGCCGAGAGGTGCCCCTCCTCGATGTCACAGTTCAGATCGGAATGCTTTCGGCTCTTCACTGCGTCCAGAAAGTTGGCAAAGTGGGCTTCCTTTTTCGGCTCGCCCGCCGAAAACTCCTGCACCGGCTTCCCCTGGAGGTCGTAGAGCATCACCTTGTTGTGAGCATCCACGATGATGCCTTCCGTTCCCTCGAAGTAGACGCCGTTGACGCATCCAGAGCGATACGGCTTTGTCGGGACGCCGCGGATTTCTTGAACGACACAGACGTCTCCCCAGGTCTGGAACGTGATCTGAGTATTGGGTGTCTCGCCTGCGTCTTTTTCGCCGAAGCGCCCGCCATAGCTGAGCACCCCATCCCCGAGTCCCTTGAGATCGAAAAGCCACCGGGACAGATCGATGCGGTGGACGCCGTTGTTGCCGATGGCGCCGTTGCCCGTGTCCCAGAACCAATGCCAATCGTAGTGAAAGCGCTCTCGGGTGATGGCGCTTGTTTTCGCAGGTCCGGCCCAAAGGTCGTAGTCGACCGTCGAAGGCACACCGTACTTTCCTGGTGCGCCGATGGGCTTGCGATGGATGTAGGTGATGCACCGCGAGAGGCGCGGCGTGCCGAGTTTCCCGGCACGGACGAAGTCGGCTGCGCGCGCTAGGTTGGGGAACGAGCGTCGATGGGTTCCCGATTGACAGATGCGTCCGTACTTGCGAGCCGCTTCGACGAGAAGCCGTCCTTCCTTCATGTTGTGGCTGACAGGTTTCTCGAGATAGACGTCTTTCCCTGCCTGCATGGCCCAAACGGCGGCTAGCGCGTGCCAATGGTGTGGGGTCACGATGGCCACCACATCGACGTCTTTGTCGTCGAAGACCTTGCGCATGTCGCGCTCGTACTTGGGCAGGAGCTCCTGATGCTGGTCCACGAGCTCGGCGAGTTCGTTGCCACGCTCCGTATCGGGATCGCACACGTGCGTGACAACGGCGTTCTTTTGTGCGGCCCACAGCGGCACGTGTTTTTTCCCGTAGGAACCGGCGCCGACGATGGCGACGTTGATTCTTTCGTTCGGAGGAGCAAGCTTTTTGCGCTCGATCTTCGAGCAACCCGAACAGCCGACGTTGGCGAGCGACATGGCGGCAGTGGCAGCGAACAGTTGTTCTACGAAACGTCTGCGATCGGACCGAGGTATCATGGCGGGGGACCATAGACAGCGCTGCTGAACAAATCGAATCGTCGCATTTGGGCCTTGATTGCGGCCAGCACCAGCGCCTTCGAAGTCGCGGCGCGGCCACCGGCTTCGGAACGCCAGCACCCTCTGGGATGGCTGGTCTGGACGGTCCGGCGTCGCTCGGGCACTCCTAGATGTTCACGCGAACGCTCGTTGGGTTCGGCCACCGGGCCTCCCGCGCTCAGTATTTCCGGTGTGTGAATTCACGCTCCAGCGGAGTCGAAAAGATCCGCAATCGTGCGCAATAGTCCGGCGCGACATTTGATGTCGCACCGACTTTGTCCGTCGAAACGTTGCCCGAGCCCAGCCTCCAGGTAGCATTCGGCCCCTATGACTCCCCTACGCTTTTTCACCACGACAACTCTTCTCCTCGCGGCCTCCAGCATGGGGCTCGTCCATTGCGGCGGGTCCGACGAACCGGAGCCCTTGTCGAACGATGGGGACGGAGGTGAGGGCAACACCGGTGGAGACGGCGACGGCGACGGTGACGGTGACGGTGACGGTGACGGTGACGGTGATGCGCCTGGCGACGGCGACGCGCCCGGAGACGGCGACGCGTCAGGTGATGGCGATGGCGACATGGGGGGCGCTCCCGGCGATGGGGATGGTGACGGCGACGCGGGAACTGGAGGTGCTGGTTCAGGTCAATCTGGTGCGGTTCCGTGTGATTCGGACAAGACGTGTTTGGAGATGGGGCAGGTCTGTGATTTGGAGCGCGGCCTTTGCGCCGAGTGCGTCGAGTACACCGATTGTCCCGAGGGTAGCAGCTGTCAGCACGGGACTTGTGAGGCCTTCACGGCATGCGAAAGCTCCTTGGATTGTGGCAGCCCGGATTTGGTTTGCGTGCAAAACGAGGTGCTGGGCGGACAATGTCTCGATTGCGCGATGCCCGCGGACTGCGAAGATGGCTCGATGTGCGTGAGCAACGAATGCCATGTGGAGTGCGACTCGGACGAGGACTGCTTCGGCTCGAATCAACTCTGCAATTTCAGCGGCGGATTTTGTGCCGACTGCGTCGATGGTCTTGGATGCGACGATGACGAGTACTGCGATGGTCTCACTTGCCGCCCGCAACTTTGCGCGCCTTCGGCTACGGAATGTCTCGATACCGCTCTCGTCACCTGCAATGAGGAGGGTTCGGGTTTCCTCGCTCCGGTGAGCTGCAATGGGTTCGATTGCACCATCAGTGACGGTGAGGCCAAGTGTGACTACCCCGAGAGCATGAAGCCCGACGGGGCTTTGAACGAAAACGGCGACTTTGCCGCGGGCGGGCTGGGATGGCATCTGGACATGACGTCGCCCGCCCCGGTCACCGATGGGATGTTCTGCATGGAGAACGGCTACACCTCCGACTTCGGATGGCCCGACGAGATCGGAGATGCTTTCGTCTTGGAGCTCGACCAGGCTTACCGTCTCACCTTCCGCACCATCTTCACGTCCGAGCAGATTGTGCCCACGCTTTCCGTGAAGCTGGGTTTACCCGAGAGCCCCTATACCCAGTTCCACAACGAATCTGTCGATGTGGCCGAAGGAGTGCAGGAACACGAGGTGAACTTCACGATGGAGAACGCGACGTCGTCCGCCGGCATCGTTTTCACCATGGGAGTTGCCACGGGCACTATCTGTGTCGACGACGTTTGGCTTATCCCGGTCGACTGAGCCGAGGTGGCGGACGGCGGGAAGCAACGCGGCTCGCGTGAGGTTGCCATTGTCTTCGAGAAACATTGCCGAAGCGCCTTTGCAAAGAGTGAGCGTCGGGCGCGACGAACTTGTTGACAAGCTCCCGGTCGCGCCCTCTCATGCACGCCTGTGAGTACCGTACATTTCATAGGTGGGGAGAAGGGTGGTGTTGGTAAGAGTGTCGTGAGTCGACTACTTTGCCAGTACTGCATCGACAAGGACAAGCCATTCGCGGGTATCGATGCGGATGCGTCTCACGGTGCGCTCCTTCGCTACTACGGCGCCTATTCGCAACCGGCCGACCTCGAGAGCTTCGAAAGTGCGGATCACATCATGGACCGGGCGCTCGCGTCGGAGCGCTTGGTACTGGTGGACCTGCCCGCCCAAAGTTCGCGTCTCCTCCGTCGCTGGATGGAGTCAGGAGACGTTCTCAACTTTGCCCAGGAGATGGGCGTCGCACTCTACTTTTGGCACGTAACCGATGGAGGGTTCGATTCGGTAAGCGAGCTCGAGAGGGCATTCGAATACTTTTCGGATACGATGCGGTTCGTGGTCGTCAAAAACCACGGTCGATCCGTCGACTTCAGTCAGTTCGACGAGTCGCCGGTAGTCACCCAGCTTCGAGAGGTGGGCGGACACATCATCGATCTTCCTCTCCTCCACGCCGCCACGATGTACAAGATCGACAAGAAGGGTTCGAGCTTCTGGGCTGCCATCAACAGCCACGACGACGCGCTTTCCCTCCTGCCCATGGAGAAGCAGCGAACCAAGCTTTGGCTTCGGCAGGCCTACGAAGCGCTCGACGACGTACTGTAAACGCCCAATCGCAGAGCCTCGGCGCCCCCGAAGTTCGTGGGTTTCGAGGCCGCCCGCGGAAGAGGCCGCGGGTAGGGCCCGTTTTCGTGATATGGCACATTGGTGCGGATCCGGTCGAATCTGCTGGGGATTCTTCTTTTGCTCGTCTTTGGGTGTGCGGAGAAGAAGCAGGAAGAAGCGCCCCCCCCGGCTCCACCCCTCGAGCCCCGGAAGGAGGTCGTCGTACCCAAAGATTTCCATGGGCCCATCGACCCCGAGTGGCCGCCGAGCCATCCAGCGGATCTGGCCGTGGAGCTCGAGGCTTCTCGATTGTTCCGAGAGACCGTTGCGGCGAGGCCGAAAGGTCTAGGGAAGCCGGTCGGCAAGATGTCCGAGGACGACACATTGGGGCTCTACGTCGAGCGCGGCAAGATCGGTGACTTCGAGTATCTGGAGGTGATCGTGGGGCCGCTGCGCGATCCCGATGCGCCCATGCCGCTCGTCGTTTTCCTTCACGGGCGAGGAGGTAAGGCGCGAGTGCCGTCTGCCCCGTTCTCGAGCGAAAAGCCGTTTCGGATGTTCATACCCCAGTCGCCAGACAAACTCGGGAGCGGATACACCTGGCTGGCGACGTGGACGAACTCCGGCGAGACGCAACTCTTGAGTCGCTCGATCTCGGCGAGAGCCGATCAACTCGCGCCAGTCATCGAGGCGTTCCGTCGATCGAACCCGACGATCGGTAAGCCGATCCTCGTCGGGTTCTCCCAAGGCGGAATCCTCTCCTTTGCGCTTACCACGAGGTACCCAGCGCGCTTCTCCGCGGCGTTCCCGATGGCAAGTTGGCTTCCTCCAGCGCTCTATCCCGCGCCCAAGAAGGGCCAGAAGTTTCCGTACATTTACGCCCAACACGGCGGGGCCGATCGCACGGTTCCCGTCGAGAAGGGGCGGGAGACCGTTCGAGGCCTGCGCGCCCGGGGGTTACGGGTCGACTACCGGGAGCTTGCCGGCGTGGGACACATCGTTACCAAAGGGATGGAGACAAGCATGAGTCAGGGAGTCGAACGGATCCTCGACGCTCTGGCGTCGGCGCCGAGGAAATCACCACAGACCAGGCCTAGCTCCCAGCCGTCCAAAGCGACGGCGAACGGGGCGCCGCGACAAGGCTCCGCACAAGAAAAGAATTCTCCACAGCCGAGCAAGCGATAGTCGGCGTCGGCTTCAAAAGAGCACGCTACCTCAGTGCATGCTCTTACGGTCGTGATCGTTGTGGCTCGACTGACCCCGTCCCGTGCCTTCGCGCCTCACGATTGCAGCACGCACGAACGACTCGAAGAGCGGGTGCGGCTTGTTCGGCTGGCTCTTGAACTCGGGGTGAAACTGGCAGCCGATGAAATGAGGATGATCCGGGAGCTCGACGATTTCCACCAATCGATCGTCGGGGCTCGTCCCACTCAGAACGAGTCCGGCGCTCTGCAGCTGCTCTCGGAAGTCGTTGTTGAACTCGAAACGATGGCGATGGCGCTCGCTGATTTCCTTCTTGCCGTAAATCTCCTGTGCGCGGCTTCCAGGAACCAGCTTGCATGGGTACGCCCCAAGGCGCATCGTCCCGCCCTTGGCCTCCACGCCGCGTTGATCGGGCATGAGGTCGATGACGGGATACTTGGGGCTCCCCCCGAACTCCACGGAGTTGGCGCTTTCCAGACCGCAGACGTTGCGGGCGTACTCGACCACGGCGAGTTGCATCCCCAAACAGATCCCGAAAAATGGGATGCGCTGCTCGCGCGCGTAGCGGATCGCGGCGATTTTCCCCTCTACGCCGCGATCGCCGAAGCCACCCGGAACCAAGATCGCGTCGAGGTGTTCGAGGTGCGACGAAAGGGAGCCCTCCTCGCGCTCGAGGTGTTCGGAATCGATGTATTGCAGCTCCACCGAGACTCCACCCGCCAATCCGCCGTGGACCAATGATTCGTGCAGCGACTTGTAGCTGTCCTTGAGGTGGACGTACTTCCCGATCAGCCCGATCTTCACCTTACCCTTGGGCGGGTTCTTGAACCGATCGGCGGTCTTCTCCCAAGCGGAGATGTCCGGTTGACGAGACCAGATGTTGAGCCTTTCCGCGATCTGCTCGTCGATGCCCTCCATGTGCAGGGCGATGGGAAGCTCGTAGATGCAGCTAACATCGACGGCCGGGATCACGCGGTCGACGCGGACGTTGGAAAACAGGGCAATCTTTTCCTTCAGGCCCTGGGTGATGTTGCGGTCGCAGCGGCACACCAGAAGATCCGGTTGGATACCGATCTCGCGCATCTCCCGCACGGAGTGCTGGGTCGGCTTGGTCTTCATCTCACCTGCCGTCGGGATGTGCGGAACGAGGGTGACGTGGACGCTCATGGCGTTCTCGTGGCCGCACTCGATGATGAGTTGTCGCATCGCTTCCAGGAACGGCAGCGATTCGATGTCGCCGACGGTGCCGCCGATCTCGATGATGGCGATGTCGGTCCCATCGGTCGCGTCATAGACCCGGCTCTTGATCTCGTCGGTGATGTGGGGAATCACCTGAACGGTTGCTCCGAGGTATTCGCCTCGACGCTCCTTGGAAATGACCGAGGAGTAGATCCGTCCGGTGGTCAAGTTGTGATTCCTGGTCAACGTGCAGGACGTAAAACGCTCGTAGTGCCCCAAATCGAGGTCAGTTTCCGCCCCGTCGTCAGTTACATAAACTTCCCCGTGCTGGTACGGCGACATCGTTCCAGGATCGACGTTGATGTACGGGTCGAGCTTCATGTGAGTGACAGTGAGGCCACGCGCTTCCATCAGTGCTCCGATGGATGCGGCGCTCAGACCTTTGCCGATTGAAGAAACCACTCCGCCCGTGACGAGGACGAACTTGGTGGGACGCTTGGGGGCTCGAGATCCGGTGCTTCGTTCCATCAGTTTCTCCAAATGCGCGAGAGCTCCGAAATCGTTCAGAGCTCCACATCAGGTCAGCACTCTCGGGCCGGCCTGGTCTCATTGACCACATTTCGGGAGCCGCGACAACGGTCAGGGGCTTTTTGCGAAAAGCTCCAGGTTTGAAAAGTTACTTGCAATTGTCGAACGTTTGGGCGTCCGAAATGAGACGATCCCGGCGAGGAGTTCGTGGCCGTCTTGGGATGTCCTTTTCGGGGCAGTCGGTGAACGTCGTCGATTCGTCAGAACCGACCGAAGAGGCTCAGTCCGATGTCCGAGTGATCACCGACCATCGGCACTGGAGTCACCGAGAACGAGGCCTTCTGGAATGTCAGTGGTCGGCGAACGAGCTGCTGGCGAAACGTCGGGGGTGCAAGGCTCGTTTCGGTGTCTGAGCCGCGCACAGCCCGTCGCGGGCCGGTGGGGAGGAAGATGCTTTCTAGGATCAACCCGGTACCACCTGCTTGCCCGATCCCGTCGAGGACGAGTAGGACCGCGCCCGTGACGACCAGAAAGTTGTTGCAGCGGTCCAGGTCCGGACGGGCGTTGCAGAGCTTGGTCTTGCTGAATCCAAGCCACGGACCCGCCACGGGGATGCGCATGTGCTCGGCGCCAGGGTGCTCCTCCCAGAGAAATGAAGCTCCCAGCACGGGAGCATAAAAGGCACCCGTGACGGCGGCCCCAGTCAGGAAAAGTTTGGTGCGAACGGAGCCCGGTGGGCGTCGATCGTCTTCGTAGCGATGCACCGGCTCAGGCTCGTCGGCATTGGCCAGCCGGGGTGAGACGAGCCCAGCGAACGCGAAGAATGCCCCGAGTACTGCAGCATGCAGGCGCTTCATGGCCCCGCTTGTGGCGCTTTTTTCCGGTTGGGGCAACACCCAGCTTGCGTCAGGAGGCATCTTTCGGCACGGGAAGGACATGTTTTTCCGGCCGCGTGCGCGAGGGAGAGGTCCTCTGTTCAGCTCTTTTCTTTGTCTGGCACTCGGTTTCGCGGTGATCGTCGGGGGCTGCGACAAGGCCCCTTCGAAGAAGGGGCCAGAGAAGGGGGCCGGTGCCAGTTCCGAGGTCCAGCGCAAGGAGGTTCCTCCGCCGACCCCAGAGTCGCACGACGAACCGGAGAGCGAGGCGCAGTCAGAAGGTCAGGTAGAAGGGCAGGCAGCGCTCGAGTCGGCGTTGCCTTCACCTCACTTCGACGAGGGGACTTCCCCCGAATTCAGAAAAGCTTTCTCGACCTTCGAGAAGTGGGTCCAGGAGCGCGGCGGCTCGCTACACGTCGCCCTGGTCGATCTCGAAACCGACAAGTGGCTCGTTCGCGCCGCCTCCAACACGCCGGTCAATCCCGCTTCGAATGCCAAGATTCTCACCGCGGCCGCGGCCCTCGAGCTCTTGGGACCCGCCTATCAGTTCAAGACCGAACTCCTTGGGAGCGTCGACGAGAAGGGCATCAGCCCGCGTCTCGTGCTTCGAGGCGGTGGTGCGCCCGATCTTACCACGGCGGATCTCTACCGATTGGTCCGTGTGGCCAAAGGTCAGGGACTCTCGAAGGTCGAGGCGATCGTGGTTGACCAATCGAGGTTCGACGATCGGTTCGTGCCTCCGGCCTTCGAACAACAGCCAAATGAATGGGCGCCATTCCGCGCTCCCGTAAGTGCCCTCGCATTGAACGAGAACTCGATCTCTCTGAACGTCGTCCCGACCTCGGGCGGCGAAAGCGCGAGGGTATGGTACGATCCGCCGGGCGTCGTCATCGAAGAGGGCCGTATCGAGACTGTCGGTGGCGCCGATGATCGAGTCACGTGGAACCTCGAGATCGATGCCGATCCGAAACGCCCCAAATCGCGTGTGGGAGGGAGCGTGGGAGCCGAACTCTCGCGTCGTCGCTACGCGCGGCGACTCGAAGATCCCAGGCTTGCTGGGGGTTACGCGCTAGCTGCACTCCTACAGGAGGCGGGCGTTGAGGTCGCACCGAAGGTGAGTCTAGGAAAGGCCGGGGACGAACCTCGCATCGCGGTCTGGTATTCCGAACCTTTGGCGGAGCTTCTGCGGGCGCTCGGGAAGGACAGCAACAACTTCTTTGCCGAAATGATCTTCGTCGCGCTCAGTCAGGCGGATGGCGAAGAGAACGAGTCGCTTCCCTGGTCGTCTGCGCGAGGCGCGAAGAGCGTCGTCAACTGGCTCGAGAACAAGAAGATCGAAACGAAGGGGCTCGTCGTGAAGAACGGCTCGGGCTTGTTCGACGCCAACCAGATGAGTGCGGAGCTACTGACGTCCGTGCTTGCATCCATCGAAGACAACCCGCGCGTCTATCAAGACTTCGTTAGTCATCTAGCGATGGGAGCGACCGATGGGACGATGAAGAATAGAATGACTCGCTCCGACATCGGTCAGCGCATTCGCGCGAAAACGGGCACGCTGCGCGACGTCGATGCACTGACGGGCTACATTCAGCGCCCTGGAGGAAAGTCACCGGCCGCCTTCAGTGTGATCGTCAGAAAAGTTCGAGCGAGCCATGCCGAAGTGAGGAACCGCGTCGACCGTCTCGTTGTCGAATGGCAAAAGAGCCTCTGAGTCTCAGAAGAATCTGATGTGGTCGAGAAAGTCTTCGGCCACATCGAGCTCGCCCTTGGAGCTCTCGGTCAGTGCACTGAGGTACTCGAGCACCGTGGGATGGGTCATGATGACCTCGGGGAAGGCGTCGGACGGCAAGCACAGGGCAAAACTCTTGCATGTCGTCCGAACCTCGACTCGCGACACCTCGCCGTTCAAGAGCGCTTGTTCGCCGAAGATGTCACCGGGGCCCAATCGACGCACCGTGCCTGCTTCGCTTGCCCCCTTCATCGTCGCCTCGCCCGTCAAGAGCACGTACATGCCGATGGGATGCTGTCCACTCTCGAGCAGAATCGAATTGGGTTCGATTTCGAGGAACTCGAACTGCTCGGCAAGATCGTAGCGCTCGTGTTCGCTGAAAGGAGCAAATAGCGGACTGCTCATCATGAGGTCTTCCACCAGTCGGTCCTTCAAGAACTGGAGTAAGGTGGCCAGAAACCCCGGATCCTGTTCGATGAGGATGGCCACGATATCGCGGTCGAAACGCAAGAGACGCGTCGGCTCGTGTGCCGATACGGTAGCTCCGCGCGGCTGATCGCTCATGAGGCCGATTTCGCCGAAAGACTCTCCTTCGAAGAGATGGGCGAGTTGAATCGGCTTCTCTCTGTGGGGCAAGGTCACCGCGGTGACGCTTCCTTCCACTACCACGTACATCGCATCCGCGGGGTCGCCCTCGTTGAAGAGAACTTCGTTCGTTCGCAGCTCCACCATTGCGACGTCGGTGATGAGCTGCCGGAGCACGTCCGGTGCCAGCTCCGAGAGAAGCGGGATGTCGGCGAAGTCGCGCTGACTGAGCTCCAGTCGATCTTTGGAGAGCTTGGTACCGAACGACACATCTCGTACGTCGATGGAATCCGGCGAAGGCTCCTCCGCGCCGTCCGACGGAATGACGGGAACGAAAAGGAGGTCGTCCGAGGAGGGGGCGGGTGCCTTGATGCTGGGAAGTGCCCCCACGGAAAAGTCGGCGTCGGGTATCTCTGCCAGAGTGAGGGAATAGACGTGCCCGCGGCCGGGGGCAGGTGGGAGCGAGTCGAGGTGCTTCGTTGGGACGCGTTGGCTCAGAACCAACGCATCGAGGCCCGGACTCGGGGTGGCGCGGGGCGGAGGATCGACGCGGAGCGATGGGATGAGTGGCGGGTGCGGAGGCGGGAAGGCCGAACTTGGTGGGCCACCTACCGGCTCGGGCGCATTCTTGGCTTGCACGACCACGGGTCTAAGGGCCACCCGTCCCAAGACCTTTTCCGGGGAGTTTTCGTTGTGGGAAGTGCTTGTCTTCGGCTCGGGCCTGCCGGTCTCGGTGCTCGCAGATGCATCTGCCTCCGTTGCGGCGGCGCGCCTCTCTCGAGCAGCCGCGATGGCCTCCTTGCGCTTCTGAGCGCGCGCCAATCGCAGGGCCGCTGCTGCCGCCATCCTCGCCCGGGTCCGCTCCGCTTTGCGCTCCTCTTCCTCGGGCGTCGTCGGACGCACGCTGTTTCGTCGAGCCGGCTCTCGCTGGGCCACGACTTCGTTCATCCGTAGGCCATGATGGGTCACTCCCGCTGGTCGCGGACGAACTTTGCCGTGGGGTTTCTGGGAATGGAGCCTTGCAAGCTGCCTCTGGGTCTCGCTGTGGTCGGGATCAATCGACAGGACCACTTTGCACATGGCAATTGCCTTCAGCATCAATCCTGCGTCCGAATAGGCTCGGGCCGCCAAGAGCGAATACCTCAGGCGTTGGTCCGGATTCTTCAGATGCCAATGGCAATCGGCTGCCCGTCGCGGCCACTCCCCATCGTCCTCGTCGAGCTTGATGAGTTGCTCGTAAATTTCGACTGCTTGCGCGTACTTCTCTTCTCGCATCAGATCGAACGCGCGCTCCCTCAAGCGCTTGATCTTCGCATCGACTTTCTTCGCCGCGGCCATCCTCTCCCATGTTAGAACATATCCACTCTGGCGGTCGTGGATTCGCGGAAAACGCCTGGAAGTAGCTGAAGTGGGCGTCCGTCCTTCGGCCCGTCACGTCGGCATCCGTCGGGGAGCACCCTTCGGGCCAGCAAGTAGAGTCCCCGGGGGCAGCATGGCGCGGGCCCCATCCCGCGGTTATCCTCTCGTGCGATGTCCGATCTCAACCAACTCGACCGAGAGCTCACACGGATCCTCGAAGAGAGCTGGGACGTTTTCTGGAAGGATGTGCTCGTCTACTTGCTGGCGACGGTCGTTTGCGCGCTCCTGATCGCCGGAAGCCTCGGGATTTTGAGTGGGGTCGCTGCAGTTGGCTTCAGCATGCTCGTCCACCGACGCTTGGGGGGAGAAGAGGTGGGCGCGAGTACCGTGTTTTCCGGGTTTTCGCATCTCGTCGGAGCGACGATCGCGTCGCTCGTCATCTTCGTGGGCGTCTCCATTGGGCTGCTCTTGCTGCTGCTGCCGGGCCTTTTTTTGCTCGCCGCTTGGAGCATGACGTTCCAGGCAATGGCGGAGGAGAACCTCGGGGCTGGCGAAGCGATGGCGCGCAGTTATCAAGTGTTCAAGAAACACGCGCTGCTCGTCGTCGTTCTCTTGATCGTTCTTGCCGTGCTCAACACCGTTGCGGGAGCTCTCCTCTTCTTGCCGCTCCTCACGACGCCCTACAGCGCTATTGCTCTGTCGGTTGCATACAGGAGATTGGCGGACGGTTCGGCTCAGGGCGCGCGCCCCGACGAACTCCGTCCCTTTGGTGTCACGCAGTGATCCCGTAGAAGCGGTTCGACAGAGTCAGTAACCCAAGTCGAGACCCGCTGGGCGCGCGGGGGGCGCCGGCCTTGGCGCGGGAGCTGGACGGGGTGCCGGCGCTGGCGCAGGTTGCACGACGGGCCTTGGGGCCGGTTCAGGAGCCGGTCTTGGCGCGGGACGGGGCGCTGGTCGCGGACGCTGCGGGGGGGGCGCGGCAGACGGGGGGAGATCCTCGTGTGCAGGGGGCGCTTCCTCGTTTTCCCGAGGCTCCGGTTCTGGGAGCGGGGCGGGGTCCGGGACGGCAGGGGCGCTCGAGCTCGCCGGCGCCGTTGCGTTGGTGTCTCTGGTCTCCGTAGGCTCCTCGGTCTCCGTAGGCTCCTCGGCCACGGCTTTGTCGTCGCCTCCGGAAAGCACGACACCAAGACCAATTGCTACGGCGACAGCCACGCCTGCTCCCAAGAACAACAGCGGGTTCGTTTTGTTGACCGGTGGTGCAAAAGGTGAGTCCACCCCGACGGCAGCGTGAGTGACGGCTCCGCTCGTGAGTTTTGGGGAGCCCTGACCCTGTGTCGCAACAGTACGCGGGGGCGCTCCCACGCCCGTTGATTCGTCCATCGAGCCCATCGCCGAGCCCAAGGTACTGCGACCGGGTAAGCCCGAAATCGTGACGAGCGACTCGGCCATCTCGCGAACGTCCTGGAAACGTCCGTCTGGGTCCCGCGTGAGTGCCCGTTTCATCCATTCGTCGACGCTCGGCGATAGAGATGGAATCAGCGTTGACGGAGGCATGGGATCCATGGTGCAGATTTTCACCAATAAGTCGCCCACCGCCTCCCCATCGAAAGGGCGCACTCCTGTGAGTAGCTCGTAGGCGATCACACCGAGAGACCAATTGTCCGAACGCGCATCCAGGTTCCTCAAACCGCGCGCTTGTTCGGGACTCATGTAGTACGGGGTGCCCAGGATCGATCCCGTCTTGGTGGAGGACGAGATGCCCGACGCTTCCGAGTCGGTAAACTTCGCGATGCCAAAGTCGACCACCTTGGCAACGTCAGTTTGGTCTTCGTCGTCCCAAACCAAGAAGATGTTTTCGGGCTTGAGGTCCCGGTGAACGATACCGCTTTTATGTGCCCGGGATAGCGCTCGGCTCACCTGCAGGATGATTCCAGCCGTCTGCTGGGTGTTGAGCGTCCCCAGTCGTTCGAGTCGGGAGTCCAGAGGCTCGCCCTCCAAAAACTCCATGACGATGTAAGGGCGACCATCGGGCATGACGCCGTGATCGTACACATCGACCACGTGCTTGCTCTTCAGAGACGCTGCCGCCCGTGCTTCGTTCTCGAAGCGGGTCACGGCATCCTGGCTCTCGACGAATTCGGGCTCGATGAACTTGCAAGCTACGCGGTTGCCGAGAGTAGCGTGCACTCCCTCCCACACCGATCCCATTCCGCCACGGCCGAGCAGGCGCGTCAATTTGTACTTCCCGGCGACTAGGTCAGCGGGAGGTTGTTCGTCGTTCACAGTCCACAGACTCCTGACGAGAATCTAGCCTAGGGGGCGTTTCGACTCAAAAGATTAGTGAAATGGCCCATTATTGGCCTTCGTCCCCGTGTCTTTCCTCCGTCGGATGGACGTATGCCCGTCCCAGATAGCCGAAAAGAGCATTCTTCCCGATCGGAGCTTGAAGATCTAACCCTGGCGACGGTACACCGACCCCCATGACTGCCTCTCCATTGGCCCATGTTCCGAGGTCGGCTTCCCTTCGCGGGGGCCCGGGAGCCCGGGCGCGTGTCGGTCTCGTCCTCCTGCTCTCGACGTTGTTGGTGGCGCCGTCGGTCTTCGCCCAATCTGCAGCGGACAAGGCAACCGCACGCGAACTGGCGGTGGCCGGAATCAAGAAGCTCGAGCAAGGAGATGCCCAGGGGGCGGTCGTGAGCCTGGAGAAGGCGCAGGCGCTGTACGATGCTCCGATCCACTTGCTCTATCTCGGCAGGGCGCACGCGAAGCTGGGACAGCTCGTCGAGGCGGCGGAGGCGTACCGAAGTCTCGCCCGCACTCGGCTCGAGGCGGACGCGCCCGATGCATTCAAGCGTGCGCAGGAAGACGGACGTTCCGAACTCGAGGCTTTGGAGCCTCGGCTTGCGAAGCTCACCATCGCGGTGGAGCCCGAGGTCGACGGCCTCGAAGTGACTGTCGACGACAAACCGATCAACACAGCAGCACTGTCCGTGGCTCGAGCGACGAATCCCGGAACGCGAAGGATTCGCGCTCAGGCGCCCGGATACCTCAGCGCGGAAACTGAGGTCACGCTTGCCGAGGGGGGGGAGGAAACCGTCAGTTTGACACTCGAACCGGATCCAAGTGCACCCGCGGTGGAAAATGTCGAGGGGGATCGAGGCACGAGAGAGGCAGGCGCAACGGACGGGGGTGGCATTGAGGAAGGGTCGGGCCCGATGGGTTTCATCTTGGGGCTGCGCGCGGGCGGGGTGCTCCCGGTCGGAGAATTGACAGCCGGCGAAGCGACGACTGACTATTTTCAACCGGGAGCCGGGGGACGAGCCGAGCTCGGGTTTCGCTTTCTCCGCTATCTCGGGGTCAAGGGGTACTTTTCCATGGGCGCTCTGTCACCTGGTGGAGAACTCGATCGTTTCGCGGAAGACCAGGAGACGGGAATCCTTGCGAAGAACAGCGGCCGCTTCATGGACGCTGGGGCTCTCCTCATGGGAACAACCGACCCACGTCAGCTCGGGGGATTCGGCGAACTCGGCATGTCGTTTTTGCACAAGTACTCCTGGACACAGAGGTTCTCGGGCCCCGACGTGGATTGTTCCATGCGTGCAGACTACGCTGGCTGGGCGATACGTGCTGGTGGAGGCATGAACATTCCGGCAAGCAGCCTACTCACCTTCGTTCCGGCCGTCGACGTCAGCGTGGGTCAATTCACCAGGCGGGACACGTCTGAAGATTGCAGTGAGCCGACTGCAACCGCGGAGGGTGTGGCCGGGGCGGACACTCGCTTCGTCGGCGAGCAAGATAGCTCGCTTCACTATCAGATTTTTCTCGGTTTCGGTGCAGATCTGCATTTCGGCGACGGGCTGTTTCGGTAGTCCCTAAAGACGCCGCTGCAGCAGTCTTCCGTGCTCTAGAGCTCAGGCGCGAGCCATCGTCTGAGCGCCGCGTCTTCCTCGAGCCGATCGAACGCCATTCTTCTTGGGGGCCTTGGAGCGCCGTCTCGGCTGTTCTGCGGGTGGGGTTCTTCGACCCCTCAAGGTTTGCGCGAGGTACTTGCCAGTGAACGACTCCTTCACCTTGGCGACCTCTTCCGGGGTTCCGGTGGCGATGACCCTGCCACCGTCAGGGCCCCCCTCAGGACCGAGATCAATGACATGATCGGCGACCTTGATCACGTCGAGGTTGTGCTCGATGACCACGAGCGTGTTTCCCGCCTCGACCAGGCGATTCAAGACCTGGAGGAGCTTGTCCACATCGGCGAAATGAAGTCCCGTCGTCGGTTCGTCGAGAATGTAGATGGTATCACCTGTCGCCCTCTTGGAGAGTTCCCGCGCCAGCTTGATGCGCTGAGCTTCTCCCCCCGACAGGGTTGGCGAAGGCTGGCCTAAATGAAGATATCCGACGCCCACCTCCTCGAGGAGAGTCAGAGGGCCATGGATGCTGGGGTGGGGCGCAAAGAGTTGGCTTGCCTCCGCGATGGTGAGTTCGAGCACCTCGGCGATGTTCTTTCCTTTGTACTTCACTTCGAGCGTCGCGGCGTTGAATCTTTGTCCCTTGCATTCCTCACAAGTGACGAAGACATCCGCCAAAAAGTGCATCTCCACCTTGCGGACACCGTCTCCTTCGCACGCCTCGCATCGACCTCCCTTCACGTTGAAAGAAAACCGCCCGGGCGCGTAGCCGCGTGATTTGGCTTCCGGGAGTTCCGCAAAGAGCTTTCGGATCTCGTCGAACACCTTGATGTACGTGGCCGGGTTGCTTCTGGGAGTACGGCCGATCGGCTTCTGATCGATGTCGATCACCTTGTTGACTTCGTCCAGACCGGAAATCGAATCGTGGCGCCCCACCGTAACGGCACTGTCGTGGAGCTTGCGCGCGAGAGCCGGATACAGGATCTCGTTGATGAGCGTACTCTTTCCAGCGCCCGAGACCCCCGTGACCGCGGTCATCACGCCGATCGGTATCTTGACGTTCACGTTCTTCAGGTTGTTCTCTCTCGCGCCGCGGACCTCGATGTAGCCGCGCTCCTTGCGTCGTGCTTCCGGGACTTCAATCTGACGGCTTCCACGAAGATAAGCACCCGTTAGACTCGCCTTCGACTTTTCGAGTGAGTCCGGCGTCCCGGCGTGGACCAACTCGCCTCCCGTTGCTCCTGCTCCAGGACCGAAATCCAGTACCCAGTCGGCAGCCCGGATCGTGTCCTCGTCATGCTCGACGACCACGACCGTGTTTCCGATGTCCCGCATTTGGAACAGCGTTTGAATCAACCGATCGTTGTCTCTCTGATGGAGCCCGATGCTCGGCTCGTCCAGAACGTAGATGACTCCGGTGAGCTCGGAACCGACCTGACTCGCGAGGCGAATACGCTGCGCCTCACCGCCGGAAAGCGATGGTCCGGGACGGTCCAGGGAGAGATAGCTCAGACCGACTCGGTCGAGAAACCCGAGGCGGCTTCGAACCTCCTTGAGAACCTCGCCGGCGATCTCCGCGTCGCTGCCTCGAAGGCCGAGGCTCGAGAAGAACCCGAGAGCATCGCGAACCGTCAGGGCACTCACTTCGACCAAACTTCGCTTCGCGATCCGTACTGCGGCGCTCTCCGCCCGGAGACGCGCGCCCTGGCAGGTGCCGCACTGAGCCGTACCCAGAAACTGCGAATAGTATTGCTTCGCGCGCTCGGATTTACTCTCGCTCATCCGCCGCAAGAGGCGATGCATGACCCCTTCGAAGCGAACATGAAAGGTCCCGCCGCCTCCCGATTGGGCCTTCCACTCCACCTGGTAGCGCCGATCGCCAGTACCGAACAGAACCGCATCTTTGTGTTTTTTGCTCAACTTGTTCCACGGCTTGTTCAGCGGGACCTTCATTTTCTTCAGGATCTGGAGCCGCACGCCATTCCCCCAGCCGGTGTCCTTCTTGGAAACGTCCGCGCCCCATGGTGCGATGGCTCCTTCGTCGATGGTGAGGGTCTTGTCTGGGATCACCAGATCGGGGTCCATTCCAGCCCGAGTACCTAGTCCCGAGCAATCAGGACACATCCCTTGCGGACTGTTGAACGAGAAGCTTTGAGGTGAAAGCTCGGGGTAGGACCGACCGCAGCAAGCCGAACTGCGGCTGAACATCTGATCGCGTGGAGCTCTTGAAGGCTCAACGATGTGCGCGATGAGCTCGCCCCCACCTCGCTCCAGTGCTTTTTCCACCGACTCGGTGATTCGTGTCTTCGTCGCCGAACCGATGACGATGCGATCCACGACGGCCTCGACGTGGTGTTTCTTTCGTTTGTCGAGAGCCTCCAATCCCTCCGTTTCGACTATTTCTCCGTCGATGCGCAGCCTGACGTAGCCGTCACGGCGCGCGTCCTCGAGGAGTTCGCGATGCTCTCCCTTTCGATTGACGAGGAGCGGCGCCAGCAGGACGAGGCGAGACTTGGGGGGGAGTGACGCGAGGTCGGTGGCGATTTTCTCTGCGGTCTGGGACTTGACCGGCTTGTGGCACTCGAGACAATGCTGCACCCCGACCCGGGCGTAGAGGACACGGAGGTAGTCGAGAATCTCGGTGATGGTGCCCACGGTGGAGCGAGGGTTCGAGCCCGCCGTCTTCTGTTCGATGGAGATCGTCGGGGCCAGCCCACGCACGGAATCGTATTTGGGCTTGTCGAGTCGTCCGAGGAACTGCCGTGCATAGGCGGAAAGAGACTCCACGTAGCGGCGCTGTCCCTCCGCGTAGAGCGTGTCGAAGGCAAGCGACGACTTTCCAGAACCCGATACGCCCGTGAGAACGACGAGCTTCTTCTTGGGAATGTTCACCGAGACGGACTTGAGGTTGTGTTCGCGGGCGCCGGTGATCTGGATATGGTCGAGTTCCATCGACGCTTGCGTTACACGGGTCTCGGTCTCGGTCGAGGCCCACCGACAACCTCCTGACAAAAAGTGTCAGCACGCCCGGCGCGTTCTCGATAACGACCCGTCGCCCAGCAGAAAAGCCCAGCGAAACGTGCCGCGGGGCTATTTTCTCGGGCAAACCCCGGTCATTCCGGAGCGTGGCCTTCGCAGCCCTCTTCTCCTTTGCACTCGCCCCCGTGCTCGCAGCCCTCTTCGCCCTTGCAGCTCTCGGCATCTCCTGCGGGTTCGCCGGCCTCTTCACCCAGTTCGCTGGCCTCTTCACCCAGTTCGCCAGTGTCGGCAGCAGGTGCCTCGGCTTCGGGCGTGTTGCCGCCGCAGGCCGCTGAGATCAGTCCGGCAGCGGCTGCTGCGGCAATCTTGTTGGAAAATGAGATCTTCATGTCGGTATTGCTCTCCCTTGCGGCGAACGCTCGCCCCGTAAAGTGTAGGGTCTATCGGGTTGTTTCCTGGACGACAAGAGACCAAGCTCGACCGCGCAGTGTCCCTTGTCAGAACCAGTGGTGCTACGGCGGGCGGCTCAAACGGGTTTCCCTGGGGCGAGGAGCCACGGAATCTTCCTGAACTTTCAGCCAAGGCAGAAGCGCTGGCGGGACTCAGGCTCGGCGAACTGGCTCGTGCATGCGAGACTCCCGTTCCGGAGGATCTGAAGAGGGCCAAGGGCTGGGTGGGGGGACTCATGGAAAAAGCGCTCGGTGCTTCGGCATCATCTCGAGCTGAGCCCGACTTTCCGCATCTGGGAGTCGAAATGAAGACCCTTCCAGTGGATTTCAGCGGAAAACCACTGGAGTCGACGTTCGTTTGTACCATCGAGCTCTCTCAGATAGCGGACTGTGAGTGGGAGCAGAGCCGCCTCTGGCACAAGCTGAGTCACGTGCTTTGGGTGCCTGTCGAGGGTACTCGTGAAATCTTGGTGAAAGACCGGAGGATAGGAACGCCGTTTCTTTGGATCCCGTCCGACGAGGAGAGGGAGCTCATCCGCCGTGATTGGGAAGCCTTGGCGCTCTTGATTTCTCGAGGGCGGACATCGGAAATCACCGGTCACCTCGGGGAGGTGCTCCAGGTCAGACCCAAGGCGGCCCGCGGCTCATCGAAACGCCGCACTCTGGACGAGGAGGGGGGACTGTACGACGAACAGCCCAAGGGTTTCTATCTTCGTCCACGCTTCACCCGAGCGATCTTGGCTCAGCGTTTCGGACTCGGCTGAGTCAGGTGCGGCGGGGTACCGCGATGTGGAGGTGATCGCGGTGGTCGAAGTTGTAGTCTGGGGTGAGGAATTCCTCGAACAATCGCTGCTGCCTCATGGAGCACGCGAGGCGATTGAGAGGGGGATTTCCCGGATCACATCCGACGTTCCGAGCGAAGTCGTCTTCGACCGAGAGCGACTTGGCGCCGAACTCCAAATCATGAAGATCGATGGCGAGCCCATGAGCATGATGACTCAACCTACCGCTTCGGGTTCGGCGATAGGAATACGCTCCAGAGTACCTCACCCGGGTCAGACCGTGCGCCGCGAATACCGGGGCGAGTCGCTCGAGAGCGAGGGCCAGGCGGCAGTCCATTTGAAGGGGCCTGTGGTCGGTCGCGTAGAAGATGATGCCGCCGAGCTTGCCCCGGATTTCGACGGGGTTGTCCACGCCCTTGAGGCTGTCGATGCGTTGGAACGAGACCCCGGTTCTCCCCAGAGCGCGAAGACATGACTTGCCCTCTTCGAATGGCGCGTTCGTCGGCTCTGGGGGCGCAATTCGCGGTGCCGAACCCGGCGTCGGAATCTGAAAGGCGGATTCGGGGGGCTCGTCGATCCCCATTGTCGGCTCTTGTTTGGCGCGGGAGACGGCTACGTGCCCTTCATGATGCGTCTTCCCTGCGCTGACGTCACCGGACCCCGGAGGCCATTCGTAGCCTTCTTTCGACCAGTGGTCCGCAGTCTTGTACGTCACCGGGGGCGCGCAGCCCGCGAAAAGAGGACCGGCGGACAATGCGACTCCAAGAAGGAGCCGCGTTCGTAGGGACTGAGCCGCGTGCATACCTCCACCTACATTGGGCGAGGCGCGCCCATTTGGGAAAGAAAGCGACGACTTATCGAACTATGAGCAGCCGACGCAGCAATGCTCGCTCACGGGGAGGAGGGGTAGCGCTCGGATTTCGCGGGGCCGGAAGGGAAGAACTCGGCATCGGTGAGTTCTCGAACGACGCCCGTCGCGTACGCCCCAGCCGGCAGCTCGAACGACACCACGACGCTGTCGTCCCCGAGCGGTCGCACCTCGAGATCCTTCGGATAGATGAAGACGTCGCGTCGGGTCCCCGGGGCGTGCCGTCCCAAGAGCTGGAGGGCCTCGTCATCGAGGCCGAGTTCTTGGGTGATGGACTGCTCCAGTCGGGAGGCAGCGCTCGTCGCTGCCAGCGCTTTGGGGCCCACCATCGGCCCGGTGAGGTGGAGATCCTTTTGCACGAAGCGGGGCATTTCGTTCTCGACATTCTCGACGACGAAGCAATTTCCCGTTCCGTCGAGGCGAACCACCTCTCCTTCGAGCAGCGGCTCGGCGATGCGGAGTCGAGCCGCCACGTAGCGATTGAAGACCTCCGACTGCACGACGCTGGGGAGAAGCTTGTTCTCGAAGCGACCTTGCTTCTTGTTGCGGCGCCGGCGATCGCGCGGCCCGGGTTCCGCACCTTCGTCTCTGGATTCCCCGAGCCAGCGAAGGGCCTGGGCCAGATTTCTTCCCTCACGACCGAATCGTTGCGCGCCGAAGTAGTTTGGAACGCCCTCTTCCTTCACGAAATCCGCGATGGCTCGTGCTCGGGCCAAACCGTCGGGCTCGAGTCCTTGAAGGGTGATTTCGAAGCGATTCCCGATGAGATGGCCGGTCCTCAGCTTGTTGCCGTGGCGGGTCGTGGACAGGATCTCGATGTCCGGGCCGAGTGACCAGGCTGTCGTGTCGCTTTCCTTGCAGCACAGCGAGAGCCATTGGCGCGTCACGGCGTTCTTGTCCTTCATTCCGGCGTAGCCGATGTCACGCTCCCTCATGTTGGAGGCGCGCGCTACGGCTTTCACGACGTCCATCGTGTTCTTGTTGCGCTTCTCCACCCACAAGAACAGGTGCTCCCCCTCACCGGAAAGAGGGTAAGCCGGGATTTCCTCTACGATGAAGTGTTCGGGATCAGGTCCAATGCGCCCGCCGCAGGGCGGGAGGGGGCAGTAGCGAGGAGGAGTAAACGGTGATGGATGAGTCACAATGCGAACGCGAGGAAAAGAATCAGGCCTCGCCCTCGCGCTTCTTGCTCGAACTGGTCGCCTCATGCAAGTCGAGAGGATCTCCGTCGAGAATCTCGAACTCGTCGTCCTCGGTCTCCGCGGCGCCCGTGACGGCGCCCCCACCAATTCCGGAGGGCGGGCTCTCCTCGCCGTCGTCCTCCAGTTCGTGCAGGATGGGCTCCGGTGCCGAGAAGGACGCGGCGGCCTCGAGGTCGGGTCGGGCTTCGAGAATGGGCTTCGTCGGGAGCTCGGAATCAGTACCGAATTGCTCGATCGCTTCGATGCGAGGCGGCGCCAGGATCTCCGGTCCCATCAATTCGGCCGAACTGGGGCCGTCGTCAGGTTCGATGGTCGGATTCGAGGGGGGGCGCAGAGGGACTTCGTTGTAACGCTGGGTAATCAGCTCTTCATCGATCACCTTTTCTCGGCAATCTGCCACCAGAATCGAGATGTTGTCCTGACTTCTCGCCGCAAGCGCGTGGCTCAAGAGCTCGGAGACGACCACACTTGCGGGTTCGGGATCGCGAAGTGTCGACCAAATCGTCTCGGTCGATACCGCAGTCGTCAGTCCATCCGTGCAGAGGAGGAACCGGTCTCCAGCGAGCAGATCTAGGGTACGGATCGATACACGGAAGTCGATGTCCATTCCGAGCGCACTAGTGACCGAGTTTCGCGGCAATTGCTCCATCACCTCGTCCGGCGTTTCAGGTCGTCGTTCGAGGATCTCGTTTGCGATGGTGTGATCGGTCGTGAGAAGCTCCAGGCGCCCGTGCCTCATTCGATAACAGCGGCTGTCACCCACGTGCGCGATGTGGAGTTGCTTGGTGCGCGGGGCGAAGAGAGCCGCAACGATGGTGGTCGCCATTCCTTGCCTTTTCGGATCCTGCTTGAGCACCTCCAGAAGATTCGCGTGGGCTTGATGGACTGCACCGGAGAGTCTCCTCGCTTGTTCGGGAATGCCGAGGACGTCGAAATCCGGCCGCTCGTGGCTCCTGCGTACGGTAGAACCGATGTAGTTTTCCACCGTGCGCAGAGCGAGGTTGGCGGCCACATCACCACGCCCTCTGCCTCCCGCGCCGTCGGCTACCGCGAACAAGCCGAGGTCCTCGCGCACGAGTGTCGCGTCTTCGTTGACGGTTCGTCCCGGGCCTTCATCCGTCAGATCGTAACCGGTCAAACCCAACGAGGCGCTCACCCTCGTAGATTTACCCAACCTCCGACAAAGGCGAAAGGCCCCAGCAGTTTCCGCCGGAGCCATTGCCTTCCTGCCTCGCGCGACGCCCCGGAGGCTTCCGCTGGCACCGGAAGCGTCGGGAGAGGGCCGCTCCGCTGAGGCAATGTTTCCGGCTCTTGTCAGCCCAGCGCCACGAGGAGCGCTTCTTCGATCTCGCGGGTGTTTGCGGTGCCGCCGATGTCTTTCCCACGCACGCCATCACCGAGGGTTTTCTCTACGGCGCTTTCCACCGAGGAAGCCTCTTCTTCCAGCCCCAGACTGTGCCTGAGCAGCATCGCTGCACTCAGGACGGTGCCTACGGGGTTTGCGATCCCTTTGCCGGCGATGTCGGGGGCGGAGCCGTGAATGGGCTCGTAGAGCCCCATCGAGCCTTCGCCGAGTGAAGCGCTGGGGAGCATCCCGAGGGAGCCCGTCAGCACGGCGGCCTCGTCCGACAAGATGTCACCGAACATGTTTTCCGTGACGATCACGTCGAAGCTACCCGGATTCGTGACGAGGCGCATCGCGCAAGAATCGACGAGCTGATGCTCCGTTTCTACGTCTGAATTGGCTTTGGCGAGTTCAGTGGCGATACCGCGCCAGAGACGGGAAGACGCAAGCACGTTGGCCTTGTCGACGGAGGTCAGCCTCTTGCGGCGTCCCTTGGCGATCTTGTAGCCGAGCTCGAGGATGCGACGGATCTCTCCACCCGTGTAAGTCATCGTATCGTAGGCACTGCTCTCGTCCGAGAAGCCGTTGGGCTCTTCACGTTGTCCGAAGTAGAGCCCTCCCGTAAGCTCGCGTACGACCAGCAAATCCACGCCCTCGACCAAGTCTCGCTTCAGGGGCGACGAATCCAGGAGCTGTGGGTAGCTCCGAACGGGACGAAGGTTCGCATACAGTCCGAGACCCTTGCGAATAGCCAGGAGGCCCTGCTCCGGGCGTACCTTGCCCATGTCCCACTTGGGGCCGCCCACGGCTCCAAGAAGGACTGCTTGAGCGCCCTGGCATGCCTGAAGGGTCGTGTCGGGAAGCGCCGTCCCTGTTTCATCGATGGCGATACCGCCGATGAGGTGGTTTTCGAAGTGAAAGGTGTGACCGAATTTCGATCCGACGCGCTCCAGGACCTTCTGGGTTACTGCCGTGATTTCGGGACCAATTCCATCACCAGGGAGGACGACGATTTTTGCTTCCATAGGGCGCCGGTCCTATCAGACGCCGCTGGTCCTGTCAGGCTCTCCCTTGCGTTCCGTTCGATCTCGGGGACTTCGGGCGCCCCCCGGGATCAGGGCTGGACTTCCATCGAAGCGGCCTGCGTCTCGTCGGTCGGTGAGGACTCGTGTTGCGCCGTTTCTATGGCTCGTTCGAGCCCCTGGCGCATACGTTCAGATTCCTCGCCGCGCCGGACGATGCCTTGGTCGATCAGCTCGTCGATGACAGCTTGGGTGACGAGGCGGGTCCGTGCCTCTTGGCGCTCGGCACCCGAGCGTACGAAGTCCACTTCAACGATGTTGGGAAACACGCTGAGAAACGAAGCCCGAAATCCCCACGCTTTCACGTCGACGATGTCACCGGTCCGCGCGTACCGGTGTAGGGCCGCCTGCAAATCCGCGCTGTCGCTCTTGAAATAGGGGAACGTCGTGACCTCGTTCTCTAGAACGTGCACTTCTCCAGACGATTCGATGAACTCCACGCGGTAGTGAGCCTCCTTCTCGTAGACCCGCTGAACACTTCCTCGGAGGGTGGTCGTGCCGGCCCATCGATATGAAAAGGCGAGGAGCACTACGCTCACTAGCATCGCTAAAGTCCACCGTAAGAGACGTTTTCCGAACGGCACTCGGGACACGCGCCCGGCTTCGGACGAGGTGCTCGAATCGTTCGTTGTCCCCACCGGAGGTGGGGCCCCGCCATCGGGCTGACGAAAGCGGGACTCGTTCTGGTGTTCAGCTCTCATGATACTCCCTTGGAGCATCATGAGAGGACGAATCCACGCAAATGTGAACGAATCCCTCTAGAGACTGAAGGGAAACTCGTTCTGTAGCGCCTGGCAGAGCTCGAATTCGTCCGAAGGGAGCGATCCACCAGAAGGAAACTCTGAGGACACGTAGTCAGCACCGAGGCGAGTGAACGTCACCGGGTGGTCCGAGCCCGAAAGGGAGCCCGTCGTCCGGAGAAAATCGCTGCTCGCCGAGAGGACGCTTTCGGAAATTGCGGTCAAGTTGTTGACGGTCAGCTCGGTTGCGTCGAGCGAGATCGTGTAGTCTGGATTGCTCGAATCCGATTCGAACTCGATGTAGCCGCGCTGGACGCTACTTCGTGTCCCGCTCGCGAGAGACTGGACCTCGAAAGTGATGCCGGGCTCGTCGTCCAGGTCCCAATCTTCGGCGCCGTCGGGAGCGTCTTCGGTGGGCAACGGCGGAAGATCGGCGAGATCGGGTCGAGACGCAGGATCCTCGGGTAGATACTCGTCTCCCAGCCCCAGAACGAAATATTGCCTGTCGAAATCGAGGTCACACACGTCACCGTTTCTCGTGTAAGTCCCACGGAGTCCTGCGGCCGAAGTATTTGCGAGGATTCCTCGGACGGCGGAGTCGGAGATGGTCACGGTCGTACCGATGATTTCGTCGTCGTCCTCCACGCGAACCTGGCAGTTCGATGCGCGTACCACCTCAACCTCGTCACCATCGTGGCTGATTTCGAAGAGGTACCAGCGGTTGGCGATCTGGTCCATCGAAGCGGCAGTGGTTCGCGTTTTGGTCACCACCGCCCAGACTCCCGATAGATTGCATTCGGAGTCGGTCGGATTCGACGTCAGGGTCGAGGGTCCGTCTCCGTCTCCGTCTCCGTCTCCGTCTCCCGGGCTTCCGCCGAGGTCTCCATCCCCCGCAGCTCCACCGAGATCGCCATCACCGTCGCCATCGCCATCGCCATCGCCATCCCCGTCGCCATCGCCATCCCCGTCGCCATCGCCATCGCCGCCATCCCCGTCGCCGCTCGCGTCGCCATCGCCGCCATCCCCGTCGCCGTCGGACTCGTCTCCGCCGCAAGCCAAGAATCCGCCGAGTGACAATGTGACCAGGAGTAGACCAACGCGTCCGAGTTGCATGTCCGCTTCATATGCTCAGGCGTCGCGCCCCAGCAAGGGGGGCAATGTGGGTGCGCGTCCGGTGTGCGGAACGAGCTTCGTAAGCGCCAGTTTTTCGTCCAGCTGCGGCCCGCCGGCAGATCACTTATCGTAGTCATGAATGGCGGGCACGGCCGAATTTCGCGAGAGACTCGAGGACGCTCTGAAGAGCAAGGTCGAGCGATCCATGGCGGTGTCTGGAGGCGACATCAACGATGCCTGGGACGTGCGACTTTCCGACGGTCGCCGGGTGTTCGTCAAATCGAATCGCAACACTCCTCCTCGCATGTTCGAGGCGGAGGCGAAGGGCCTCGACTTCCTCAGAGAGGGGATATCGCGCGACTCCCCACTGATCGTGCCGGAAGTCATCCACGTCGACCACCGGTTCCTGGTCCTCGAGTTCTTGGAGCGGGATTCATCGGGGGACCAATCGGAGAGACTGGGGGTCGGTTTGGCCCATCTCCATGCGGCTTCGGCGGATCGTTTCGGCGGTTCAGAGCCGAACTTCGTCGGCACTCTGGGTCAGGTCAACGAACCGCGCGAAACTTGGGCGGAGTTTTTTCGAGACAAGAGGCTTCTCGTGCAACTCAAGCTGCCGGGCGCCCAGCGTCTTCTTTCATCAGGGGCCAAACGCCGTTTCGAGGTCCTCCTCGAGAATCTGGAAAGTCTCGTTGGAGAGGAGGAGCCGCCAGCGCGCCTTCACGGAGATCTTTGGGGGGGCAATGCGTTCTTCTCGACGCGCGGTCCAGCCATCTTCGACCCGGCAGCGTACGCCGGACACCGGGAGGTCGATCTTGCGATGATGCGACTATTCGGCGGGTTTTCCGAAACAACGTTCGCCGCGTACGAATCGACATTTCCTCTTCAGCCCGGCCACAGGGACCGCGTCCCCCTCTATCAACTTTATCCATTGCTCGTGCACGTGAATCTATTCGGTGCGGGCTACGTCGGCGTTGTAGAAGATGCGCTACGGATGGTGACCTGAGTCTCGAAGAAGTCGAGCGAGGAACTTCGCCTCGGACTCCGGGGCATGTCCCAGACGCACGCGGAGACGTTGGCGTCGGTTCCAGGACTGAATGAAGTCTGCGTGGCGGCTCAGCTCTCCATCGCGCTTCCGAAGAGCCGAGACGAACGTCCCATGGGTGTGATCGCTTGCATCCCGGCGCAGGGTGACGAGGACGCCCGTCTCGGACGGGCAAAGATAGCCCGGAGCAGAGCCGAGCGAACCGACGGTATCGGGACGGTCGTATGGGTAAGTCCGGCAGGCGCTCGGCCGACTCGGATGCACGCCGCAACCGCCCGGCTGCAGAAAAACACAGCCGCCCTCGTTCGGTTTGTGGCGAAGGAAGAGCGCTCGTCGCCCTCCCTTGAGCTGGGCGAAGCTCTCGGGTTCACCCGTCATGTCCACTTCTTCGGGTTCCAGAAATTCGACGAATTCCGCGGCGTCCTGACCGGCGCTTACGAGGCGTCCTACGTCCGCCGACGTCAAGGGCACTCGGTGGACCTTGCAGCAGCGAGAGCACCGATCGCAGTCGAACCCTTGAGGCTCATCGTTTGGAGTTGCCATATGAGTTCAAGGATCGGAGGGGCGAGTGCAGTCAGGCTCTCTCGAGGCGGTCTTCGTACAGCCGAAACAGCCCAGTGAAGTGATCGGAAGTGTGGGGCTGCGCCAAGCCCGCCGCGCGCGCGGCCTTCGAGAGTTCGTCCCTGGGGCGAAGGAGGAGGCGTGCGAGTGCGCTTGCCACATCATCCGAATCGCCCAAAGCCGGGTAGAGCTCCGAGTATTCGGGCCCCGCCAGAGCTCGAGCTCCACCCCAATCCGGGGCCACGAAAGGAGTTCCCGATGCCAGCGTTTCGGCGAGCACGAATCCATAGGTTTCGCACAGCGACCCATGGACCAAAGCGTCGGCCGTCGCGAGGATGGACGCGTACTCGGCGCGATCCTTGGTGAACTTCAGAAAGTGTGCCTGTGGTATGTCGCCAGCTGCGTCCATCAGGCGTTGGCGCTCGGGTCCGTCGCCGAGGACGACCAGCGCCAGCGGGTGTGTCAACGAGAGCTTGCGAATGGCTTCGACCAATCGTTTCTGGCGCTTGTCGGCAGCAAGTCGGCCGGCAATCAGAAGCATCTTTGCGTCCGGATTGTCGGCCAAGTCGCCGAGGAATCTTTTCCGCAGCGCTGGGTCCGACCTTTCAGGACTGAAATCCTCATGACTGATGCCAAAGTCCACGTTGACTACGTTTTTGCAGCCTTTTTGTGTGAGCTCGTCGCGAAGCCACGCTCCAGCCACGACAGTGATGTCATGGCTGTCGCAAACTTTCCGCATCCATTTCCAGGCTGGCGAGAGCGCTGGACCCTGAAAAAAAGCCGGAATCTTCCGATTCGCCCAGGGTTTCAAGTAGCATCCTATCGGATCCGAGTGATATACGTACGCTCGGATCGCCCCTTTGGGTAGCGCGTCGGCTTTCAGCGTTCCCGCCACCCAGGCGGGCACGAATGGGCTGCTGACTTGGAGAACATCAGGAGAGTGTCGTCGGATTAGTTCCCTCATTCGTCCCAACTTCAGCGGGACGTGGTAGGTCGGATCGTAGGGCATACGTGGAGCGGAATAACGCTCAATCACCGCGCCCCCCTCCTCCACCGTTTCGTCTCGAGGCCCCGGTGCAACGATCACGAGCTGATGGCCCGCCCGTTCTGAGTAGGTTCCCAGCTTGGTCAGGTAAGAGCGCACCCCACCTCCGCGTTCCGAATAGAACTCACAAAGATCGAGAATTTTCATGGCAAAGGTTCTTAACTTAAACACAGATGGCAAGCGCTGGCGGCCAAAAAGGATCGGCATCGCGAACGACCACGTGCGGGTTCCTTACGCCAATGGCTCCTCGTTCGCGAGTCAATTCCTGTACCGCGAGTTCAACCAGAGAGGACACCAAGTCACGGTCATCGGTCCCGAGGACCCGATCGCACGCGAAGAGGAACTACCGGAAAACCGCGTTCTCCTTTCGAGTCTACCCCTGAACGCGCAACCTGGCGTCCACCTTGCACTTCCGACTCGTCGCGGCCTTCGCGAACTTGCTCGCAAGCGTATCGACATCTTTCTCGGTCAGACGGGTACCGGGATGATCGATCTTGGACTGTGGTTGCGGCGCACTCACAAGATTCCGTTTCTGTCGGTGAACACCTTCCATTGGGCGAGCTACTACGAGGTGCTTTTCCCGGAGTCGTTCAGCGAAAACCGGGCCATGCACTACGTGTTCGGAGATCGGGTGATCCCCTGGCTCGAGCGGCAAATCGCCAGCGCGTACAACCGCAGTGATGGCTTGGTTGTGCTTTCGGGCGGCTTGAAGCAGTACTGGCGCGATCGAGGCGTCAATTGTCCCATCCACGTCATTCCCCGGAGCGTGGATCCGTCGATCTTCGATCAACCGGTCAGCGACGATCCGTTCCCCAAGGGTGCCGTTCGCGGCAAGCGCCTGCTCTCGGTGTGTCGACACAGCCGCGAGAAGTCCATCGATCGGTTGTTGCACATTTTCGCACGTGCCGTCGCTCCCGAGGACCCCTTGGCGACACTTACTTTGGTGGGTGACGGGCCGGATCACGACGCGATGATCGAGCTCGGTCGCAAGCTCGGCATTTCCGAGCGTTTGTTCTTCGTTGGCGAAAAGACCTTGAACGAGGTCCAGGCCTACTACAGACACGCCGATCTGTTCGTCTACACCTCCCTCAGTGAGACCTACGGACAGGTCATTAGCGAAGCGCTTTGGTGCGGCCTTCCCGTGGTCGCAATGAACGACGGGATGGGCGTGCAGCAACAGGTCTCCCACGACCAAGATGGAGTGCTCATCAGCCCCGGGCCGGACGAAAGCCTCAGCGATTGGCGCTTCGGCCAAGCCGTCGTCGACCTCCTCGGAAACGAAGACCGCCGTAAGACCATGGCGGAGAGGGCGGCCGAGCTTGCCCGTCCGCGCTGCGCTCCTGATCACAACATCAACCGGTTCTACGAGGCGTTTCATCAGGCCAAGGAGCATCTCGACTCGACTGGTGTCGGGTCGACGAGTGGCTCGCGTGGTGTGAACGTGCCTTCCGCTTACCACCTCGCGCGCTGGACGGGGATTCACGTGGCAGCTGCTGCGCTCGGGGCATTTCGCAAGACGGACGCACCTTTGCCCGAGATCGACGTACCGCTCGCCACTTGGGACCGCGGCAAGAGGCCAATTGAGCCTGCTCCCGGGTCGACCAAGGTGCGGCGGCTGCTCTGAGCTCGCCGCCCGCCCGCGCGGGTCGATTCAGATGACCTCGAGCCGCCCCGCCCGGTCTCCTATTGGAGCCGGGCCGAGTGGATCGTTTCCCCTCATCAGCGCACCACTAGGATGCGACAGCCCGAACAATCTCCCGGGGCGTTCGGATCGGCATCGTCGCACTGCTCGACCTCGGGTTGAACGATCCCGTCGCCGCAATAGGCGCCCAGAGTGCAGTCGTAGTTGCAACCGTTGTGCTCGCCGACTTCGCCTTCGGGGATATTGTCCTCCCCGTTGTCGCATTCTTCTCCGGCCGCCAGGATGCCATCACCGCAAATGGAGCTGCATTCGCTGCGCGCGGTGTTGAACCCAGACAAAGTCAGCTGGAAGCTGGAGCCTTCGGGCTTGCGTTCGGCGTGGAAGACCTTGATTTCGTAGACCTGGCCGGGGACGAGGCCGAGATCGGCGGCTGTCGTTGCGCCCTCGTCCAGGGTGACTTCCATGTCATCCGCTACGCCCGGGTCGTCCGCTTGCCATGAACGGGTGGTGACGGCGCCGTTGTCGAGCGTGAACCGACCACCGAGGGGGACGTGAATGCCGCCGAGGTCGAGAACGAGGCGCCGATTCACGTACACCCAAACGTCGTCGTCGCCGATGAACGTCAAGTCGGCGACCATTCCTTCTTGGTATTCGAACCAATACGCGATCTCCGAAGTGAAGTGGAAGTTGTGGAGCAGTGTGGTCGTACACGTCCCCTCGAGCCCACAGGCCGTGTCCTCCCAAGGCCATCCCAGGCCGTTGTAGATCTGCGCTGGGATGCGGGCGGCGTACCGCGTGTCCATGAGCGCGTCAGGATGGTCGTCGATGGGGAAGAAGAGCGGCGTACCATCCAGTTCTCGAAGCTCTCCGCCGACGCAGTATCCGGCAGCCGTGTTGCTGCAGGGCGCGCACTGGGAGGCGCACTCCTCGATGCGCGCGTCGAGCTCGGTTTGGCAGTCGGTTTGGCACGTGTCGTAGTCGGCGGCGAGCTGCTCGATGGTTGCCTCCAACTCCTCGATTTCCGCCTCGAGGTCGGCGATGACGTCCGGGTCGGTCGCGTTCAAGAGCTGGTTTTCGCGCTGCATCAGCTCGTTCTCTCGTTGATTGCGGGTGTCGTTGAAGGTTCGGCAGTTATCGTCGCATCGCAGCGTCTCTAGGCCGTCGAACATCTCTTGAGCGTTGGTCGCGGCGTTGACGCATCGCGTGCCCTGACACTCCGCCAGGGTTTGGCCCATGTTCGTCTCGTCGGGAGTGGCGACCGCCGTCAGGTAGGGCTCGCCATTTTCTCCGAAACGATTGACGTAGCCTCCGCTGCCGTTCGGAAACAACCGAATGGTGCCCAGGATGGTCGAGGAAGCTTCCGAGTCCACATACCACTGGCTGAACGTGGCGGCAGAGGTGCAGGACTTGGCCGGTGCGCTGGCGAAAACAGGTTTGCCGTCGGGACCCAAGGTCGCTGCCGCGATGCCGGGATTGTAGCCGTCACAGGGTCGGTCCATGGTTCCGGGCGGGTCGGGTGCCTGAAAATCGGAGTTGGTGGTCGGGCTGAAATCCCGGAAAACGATCGGAAGATCAATCGGGCAGTCCTCTGCACCGTCGGGGCAGGGAGGCGCCTGGGAACACTCGTAGCCGGGCTCCTCCTGGCAGGTTGCGGAGCACCCGTCGCCATCGATGGCGTTGCCGTCATCGCACTGCTCGTCGCCGATGATGAGACCGTCTCCGCACGTCGTCGTGCAGCCGCTTTCTCCACAGATAGGCTCGCCCTGACAGAGCTCGCTGCACCCGTCGAAGGGAAGCCCGTTGGAGTCGTCGCAGGTTTCCGCGCCCTCCTGTAGCGCGTCCCCACAGGTCGAGGGCGAGCAGACACTGGGAGTTCCCTCGCACTTGGAACCGATCTCGATCTTACAGGTCGCCGAACAACCGTCTCCGCCATCGAGATTGCCGTCGTCGCACTGTTCCGGGAAGACGGGCGCGCCGTCTCCGCATTTGGCAAAGCGACGACAGGGCTGACCCTCGTCGGGACACACCCAACCAGTTTCGATGTAGCGACAGTTGCTGCCGCAGCCGTCCTCGTTTTGCATGTTCGCGTCGTCACATGCTTCGTCATCGTCCAAGATGCCGTCACCGCAGTTTGCGGTCGGGGGCTGGTCGATGACGACCAGATCGCCGTCTCCGTCCCCATCGCCCAAGTCGATGTCTCCGTCCCCATCGCCCATGGGCTGCTGGTCGCCATCTCCGGCTACTGGATCTCCGGGGGAAGGTGCAGTGCAGGCAAGGGGGAGGGTGATTGCGATACAAGAAGCGAAGAGGCCGAGGAATTGGCGCGTCATGATGAACTCCGAGGAGATGAAACGAGGGGAGAGGGAGAAGTCGTGCTGAGGCTGTCTCCAACTTTTCGGACGGAAAAGGGAATTTCTGACCATCGCGACGATTTGCGCGCACGAGTTTGTGCACAAACGAAAGTTTCGCGTCTACGCAAAAATTCAGGGTGCATCACGGCTCGCCGTTTCGTCGGCGCTTGCGATGAGAACGAGTGGCCGAATTTATAAAATCTAGCGACTCAATCCGAACTCGAACGAGTCGATGAGAGCAGCCATGGATGCTTCGATGATGTTCGGTGACGCGCCCACAGTGGACCAACCGCCCTTTTCGTCTCGGCTGTCGATCAGCACGCGCGTGATGGCGCCCGTGCCCGACGTCGAGTCCAGGATTCGAACCTTGTAATCCGCGAGGTGGAGGTGCTCGAGCTGCGGAAACGTGGGTGACAGCGCCTTTCGGAGCGCTGAGTCGAGCGCTCCGACTGGACCGTTCCCGTCACCAGCCGTGTGAATCACCTCCTCGCCGATCTGAACGCGCACGGTCGCTTCGACGAATTCGGTGCCCTGACGAGAACCCACCATCGCTTGATAGTCGAGAACTTGAAAGAGAGGGACGTAGCCGTTGGTCTTGCGCTTCAGGAGGAGCGACACGGACGCCTCGGCTCCTTCGTACGAGAGGCCGCGGGTTTCCGCCTCCTTGATCTCGTCCAGCGCCGCCCTTCCCGCTCCCTCGTCGACATCGACTCCGAGTTCTTCGGCTTTGCTCAGCACGTTCCCACGGCCGGAAAGGTCGCTCACGACGACGCGCATCGTGTTGCCAACCACGGCGGGATCGATGTGTTGGTACGAGTCCACGTGGCGTCGCATTGCCGCAACATGAACACCACCTTTGTGGGCGAAGGCCGAGCGCCCAACGTACGCTTGCCCCTTGTTCGGGGATAGGTTTGCGATCTCGGCGACGAATCTCGACACCTCAGTCAGCTCTTTCAGTTGACCTTTGGGTAGCGCCGAGACGCCGAACTTGAGCTCCAGATTCGGGATGATGATGCTCAGATTGGCATTGCCGCATCGTTCACCGACCCCGTTGATGGTGCCCTGTACTTGAGAAGCACCCGCCCGGACCGCCGCCATGCTGTTCGCGACTCCGCACCCGGTATCGTCGTGCGCGTGGATCCCCACGGGAGTGTCGAGCTGCTCCCGCACGGCGCGCACGACTTCCTCGATCTGCCAGGGGATGCTGCCGCCATTGGTATCGCAGAGGACGACTGTGTGTGCGCCTCCGCGGGCCGCAGCCTTCAGCGTCTCGACGGCGTAGCTCGAGTCTGCGCGGTATCCATCGAAGAAGTGCTCAGCGTCGAAAAACACCTTACGCCCGCTTCGGACGAGGAACGCGATGCTTTCCTCGATCATCGCGAGGTTCTTATCGAGGGTGGTGCGCAGCACGTCGGTGACGTGAAGATCCCACGTCTTGCCGAAGATGGTGCACACCGGCGCGCCCGATTCGACGAGGGCGACGAGATTCGGATCCTCCTCTGCGTTGATCTTGGCGCGTCGTGTCGAACCAAAAGCAGCGACCTGCGAGTGTTTCCACTCGAGATCCTTGGCGCGCTCGAAAAACTCCGCATCCTTGGGGTTGGAACCCGGCCAACCGCCTTCGATGTAGGCCACCCCGAAGGTGTCGAGGCGCTGTGCGATTCTGACCTTGTCCGACGCAGTGTACGAGACGCCCTCGCCCTGGCTGCCGTCGCGCAGGGTCGTGTCGTAGATCTCAATCGCCCGATCGGCGTCGGCTCGAGCCGATGCCTGGTGTTCTTTGGTAACGTTGGTCACGGGGAAAATTCAGGGGTCAAACCCCGCTCCCGGCCGACTTGGGTACGCGATCCTCGCCGCTGCGCTTGGCGTCCATGACGGCTAGCAGACGATTGATAGCGCTGAGGTAGGCCTTGGTGCTTGCAACGAGAACATCCGTGTCGGCCGCATGTCCGTGGAACACCGGGGAGCGGGTATTACCCATTTGGGCGTTTTCGCGAAGCGCTTCGCTCTTCATTCGGATGCGCACGCTCGCCTCGCCGAGCGCATCGATACCCTCGGTGACCGCATTGATGGAGTACTCGAGAAGTTCCGCGGGAGCGGCAACGAGCTGGTCCACTGCATTGAAGATGGCGTGCACTGGACCTGTGCCGATCGCGGCAGTCACGAGTTCTTCCTTGTTCGGACCCGTCAACTTGACGGAAGCCGTCGGCATCCCCGACCCGGCAGAAACATGTACGGAAACAAGACGGTACGCTTCCGGAATGTCAGCGGCCTCGGATGCGGCAAGCGCCATGAGGTCTGCATCGGTGATTTGCTTCTTCTTGTCGGCAAGGACCTTGAAGCGGCCAAACGCCGATTCGAGAGCTTCACCGTCCAAACCGACCCCGAGCTCCTTGAGGCGGTTGACGAATGCGTGTCGTCCGGAATGCTTGCCGAGCACGAGCAGAGTCTTCACGGCACCGACGTCCTCCGGACGCATGATCTCGTACGTCTCCGCATTCTTCAGCATGCCGTCCTGATGAATGCCCGATTCGTGAGCAAACGCATTTGCACCGACGATCGCCTTGTTCGGTTGAACGACCATGCCCGTGCGACTGCTGACGAGACGACTACAATGGGTCAAACGCGTCGTATCGATGCCGTTCTTGAGATCGAAGATCGGCTTGCGGGTGTTCAGCGTCATGACGATTTCTTCGAGCGCCGTGTTGCCCGCGCGTTCGCCGATGCCGTTGATCGTCACTTCGGCCTGTCGCGCGCCGGCACGTATCCCGGCGAGAGCGTTGGCGGTCGCCAGGCCCAAGTCATTGTGGCAATGGACCGAGATGATGCAGTCGTCGATGCCTCTCGTGTTGGCCTTGATCTTAGCGATGAGTTCGCCAAATTCGTGCGGAAGCGTGTATCCGACGGTGTCGGGGATGTTGAGGGTCGTGGCGCCGGCTTCGATGACCGCCGCAAGTACTTCGTAGAGAAACTCGGGCTCGGTGCGGCCTGCGTCCTCGGGGCTGAACTCGATGTCTTCGCACAAGCTCCGGGCGAACGCGACCATCTTCACGGCTCGCTCGACCACTTGGTCTTTCGTCATGCGCAGCTTGTGCTCGCGGTGCACGGGAGACGTTGCCAAAAACGTGTGGATGCGAGGATGCCTCGCGCCTTTCACCGCCTCGTACGCCTTTTCGATATCGCGCTCGACCGTGCGCGCCAAGCCGGCGATGATGGGCGGACTACTGACCTCCTCGCCGCTCTCATTCAAGCGGGGGGGACGCCCGTCCGGAACGCGGCACCCCACGGTGTCTGCGATCTGCTTGACTGCGGCCAGATCGTCGGGCGATGCGGCTGGAAATCCGGCTTCGATGACGTCCACCCCGAGACGCGAAAGGGCGCGGGCGACCTCGAGCTTTTCCTCGGAAGTCATAGTGGCGCCGGGGGACTGCTCGCCGTCACGCAACGTCGTGTCGAAGAATCGGACGTAGTCGTTGGGGATGGTCATCGTACTATCTCTCGTTCGTTCATTTGCGCGCGGGCTGCGAGATTCGGAGCGCCCGCGGTGTCGGACTCAGGGGGTGAACGTCCTCTCCATTTCCTGGGTGGGACGTGGGTTTTGGATGTTGGTCGTCGAGGGGGGAACCGAGTTGCGTAGCCCCAAGGGGCGGTGAGCCATGCGCGCCGCGGCTCCTTGTGGGCCGCGACTCATGGCGACGGTGCCCGTCTGCACCATTTCGATGATGCCGAAGGGCTCGAGGGCCTTGACCATGCCCTGGATCTTGCCTTGGTCGCCGGTGATTTCGACGGTCAAGGTCTCGGGGCTGACGTCGACCGCACGCGCTCGGAAAATCTGTACGAGGTTGAGCACGTCCCCGCGGCGATCGGGAGCCGCGATGACCTTGATCAGCGCCAGGTCACGCACCATGCGCGGCTCATCGGTGATGTCGTGAACGCTCAGGACATTCACCATCTTGTAGAGGTTCGCTTCGATCCGCTTGGCCTGATCCGCCGTTGCTTCCACTTGAAACGTCATACGGCTGATGCCCTCCTCGTGGGTACGGCCGACGTTCAGCGAGATGATGTTGTAGTTTCTTCGGCGGAAGAGAGAGGCGACACGGTTGAGCACACCGGGCTTGTCTTCGACGTACGCGACGAACGTGCGGACGTTGTCCACCGGGTAGGGGTTGATTCCGATTTCCATGATTAGTCAGCTCCCGTCTCGTAGATGGGGTTCTTGCTCATATCCGCTTCGGCTGGGCCGTCCATCGAGTCCTGGGGGCGACGGATCATGTCGTCGAGATCGGCTCCAGTCGGGACCATGGGGTACACCGAGTCTTCCTGGACAACGCGGAAGTCGATGACGACCGAACCGTCGTAGGCGCGCGCCTTTTCGACGCACTCCGTCACTTCTGCTCGGGTGCGCGCACGCAAGCCCAAGAGCCCGTGAGCATCGGCCAGCTTCACGAAGTCGGGGCTCTTCATCGGGGTTGCGACGTAGCGTCCGCCGAAGAAGAATTGTTGCCACTGGCGCACCATCCCCAAAAATCCGTTGTTGATGATGGCCACGTTCACTTTGAGACCCTCTTGAGCGATCGTGGTGAGTTCGGCCGCCGTCATTTGAAACCCGCCGTCTCCTGCGATCACCCAAACCTCGGCATCCCGATCGGCAAACTTGGCACCGATCGCTGCGGGCAGCGCGAAACCCATCGTGCCGAGACCTCCCGAAGTGACCAAACGTCTCGGATAGTCGTGCTTGTAGTACTGGGTCTCCCACATTTGGTGCTGACCCACGTCCGTCACGATGATTGCCTTGCCGTCCGTGAGCTTCCAGAGATCGTGGATGACATGAGCGGCGTAGAGCTTGCCGTTGTCCGGCAGCTCCTGGATGTCGATCACCGCGCTCTGACCACGCATTTCCGCGATGGAATCGAGCCAGGGCTGGATCTTCCCAGGCTTTGCCAGCGGGATGATCTCGCGGAGGATTTCCTTTGCGTCTCCAACGAGCGGGAGGTCCACGCGCACGTTCTTGTTGATCTCGGCAGGATCCAGTTCGATGTGAATCTTCTTCGATTTCTTGGCGTATGTCGCCAGGTTGCCGGTGACTCGGTCGTCGAAGCGCATTCCAATGGCGATGATCAAGTCGGACTCCTGGATGGCCTTGTTCACCCAAGCTTCGCCGTGCATGCCCATCATGCCGAGAGCGCGCGGATGGCTGGCCGGGAATCCACCCAAACCGAGCAGCGTCGAAGCGACGGGAATGTCCGTCTTTTCCACCAATTGCATCAGTTCGTGGCCGGCCTCTGAACGGACGATGCCGTGTCCGCAGAAAATCACGGGTCGTTCTGCCGCCTCGATCATCTCGATTGCTCGCCGGATGTCGTCGCGCGCCACGTCGAACTCGGGGCGATAACCCGGCAGCGTTACTGGCGAATCGTCGTACAAGTATTCGCAGGTCTTGATCTGAGCGTCCTTCGTGATGTCCACGACGACCGGGCCGGGACGGCCCGACTGCGCAATGTAAAACGCCTCTTTGATCGCGCGAGAGATATCCTCGGTCTTGTCGACGACGACACAATGCTTCGTGATCGGCAGAACCACGCCCGTGATGTCGGTCTCTTGAAATGCGTCGCTGCCAATCAAAGTCGATGCGACCTGACCAGTGATGGCGACCATGGGGATCCCGTCGAGCATGGCGTTGGCGATGCCCGTCACCAAATTCGTCGCACCCGGGCCCGAAGTAGCAACACACACGCCGACCTTCCCCGAGACACGCGCATAGCCGTCGGCCATGTGCGCGGCGCCCTGTTCGTGACGCACCAGGACGTGATGAATCGGGTACTTAATCATCGAGTCGTAGGCGGGCATGATCGCTCCACCCGGGTAACCAAAGACGGTTTTCACACCGAGATGCACCAGGGTGTCCCAGATGATTTCGGAGCCTGGAGCCTGCCGGGGGGTGGCTTCAGCTTGCGTCGTTTCGGCTTTTGCTGCGGTATCCATGGTTTGTATCGAAAGAAAAACCCCGCGTCCGTCTTCGGAGCGGGGTGTCGTCGTTTGCAGATTCACTCTGTAGGCCGAACTTCACCCCGTCGCCGTGCCGATGAGCACGACGCTCACCAGCGACACGATGAGAAGGAGTACGTCTACGACGTTGCAGCGCACGAATCCATCTCGGCCGTGGGCCGGTGCGGACATACGGTGGTGCGTTTGCTGCGTCATGCGGGGTGAAGACTGCTTCGGTTTTTGGGAGCCGTCAAGTTTCGACGAGCGCCTGTTCGACCCGTTTTCGGGCTGCTCGGGTGGGCGCCGAGGCGCAGGTCGGGCTTCACGAGACCAGGTTGGCACGCACCTGCGGAATAGTTCAGTAAATTCATGTGTTTCCTGGTGCGAGCCGAGGGCCGATGTGGGTCCGTGCGATATTTCCCTGCTCGCCTCCGAGGTGGTAGACCTCCGTCCTGGCCGGCGCGAAGTCGCGCACGCGCCCCACCCGGAACCTTCTCCGGGAGACACCTCCATGAACGACACACAGGCAGTGACGAACGGCAAAAAGAGCACTGTGGCTCGCGTCCAACGTCTCGAACAGGTGCTTTCGGAAGCCACCGACAAGCCCCACGTGATTCTCCTCGGCGGCCATCCTGATCCGGACGCGATTGGGAGCGCGCTCGCGCATCGACGGATTTGTGAGCGTCTGGGTATCTCGGCGACGATCGCCCACGTACTTCCTCTTTCACGAGGAGAGAACCGCGCTCTCGTGAAGCTCCTCAACGTGCCGATGGTGCAGGTCGAGAAGAAGGAGGACCTCGAGGAGTTTGGGTATCTCTCCCTCGTCGACGCGAGCAATCACGAGTCGACCATCACTCTCCCGGAAGAACTCGAGCTTCTCACGGTGGTGGATCACCACAGACCGAAGTCGCTTCCCAAAGCGCCCTTTGTCGACATCCGCCATGACGTGGGGGCCACGGCGACGATCTACGCGGAGTATGCGGACCAAGGCTTGGCCCCGCTCGGTGGTGGCGAGGGCGCTGACGACAGCGCTGTTGCCACTGGGATGTTTTTTGGAATTCAGACGGATACCGATGACTTCTCATTTGCAACTCCTGCCGATTTCCGTGCAGCAGCATATCTGAAGCCTCACTGTGACTCAGATATCCTGAGTCGTATCGGGCGGCGGAGCATCAGCGCGGAGGCCATGGAGGCCGTGGGGATCTCTCTCAGGAATCTCGAGGTGATCCGAGACTTCGCGATTGCCGGCGTGGGTCGAGTGTCTGCACTGAATCGTGATGCCATTCCCACCGCTGCCGACTTCATCCTTCGACGCGAGGACATCGATACCGTGCTGGTCTACGGCATCGTCGAGGATCGCGTCGACGGATCGTTGCGGACGAGTCGTGCCAGCGTCGACCCAGCCCTCTTCATGCAGAACGCCTTTGGAACCGACGCAGCCGGTCGCCCATACGGCGGTGGTCGCGCCGACATGGGCGGGTTCCAGCTTCCGCTCGGGCTCCTCGGGGAGACGAGCGAGGAGGACGCCCTGTGGCGCATGGTCAAAGAACTCATCGAGAAACGCATCTCACGCGTCGTCCCCGATCTAGAGAAGAAGCTTGCCGAAGAGTCGAAAGGCAAGTCCGGCGGCTGACGACGACTTCGTCGAGCTCGCCGCGATCGTGGAGGGGGACTACTGATCGCCGTCTCCCGAGATTCTCCCCATGAAGGACGACAGCGCCAAGTCACGACCGGCCACCCGAGTGCCCAGCTCGCGGCTGTCGAGATTTCTCCAAATCGGTGCGACCGCAACACGGATGGCTGCGGGTGGCGCGGTCGAAAAGGCACGACGGTTGAAGCAAAAGGCGGAGGAAGAGCTACCGCATGCTTTGCTCACGAAGAAGAACGCGGAGCTTCTTGCGGCGCGCTTGGCCCGGCTCCGAGGGGCCGCCATGAAGGTGGGACAGATGTTATCGCTCGAAGGCGACAATATGCTGCCGTCCGAGTTCGCCAAAGCGCTCGAGATCTTGCGCTCCTCCGCACACCAAATGCCCCAGGAGCAGGTGCGGGCGGTATTCGAAGCGGAGTTCGGCAGGGACTTTCGGGACCGATTCGGTTCGCTTTCCCTGGAGCCGATGGCGGCCGCCTCCATTGGCCAGGTTCACGTCGCGACGACTTTGGCGGGTGAGCCCATCGTCTTGAAGATCCAATACCCCGGGGTTGCGGAGAGCATCGACAGCGACGTCGATAACCTTCGCTCGCTCCTACAACTCGCGAGGCTGCTGCCCGGCGACTTGGACGTCGACGCGCTCACCCGGGAGGTGAAGGAGGAGCTTCATCGAGAGGTCGACTATACGCGGGAGCTCGAGCAGCTCTGTTTGTATCGCGACGCCCTAGGAGAGCGACCAGGCCTGTTCGTGCCGCGCGCGCATCCTGAGCTGAGCACGCATCGTGTGCTTGCTTTGGATCACGCAAGTGGCGTCGAGCTCCTCAAGTTCAGCGAGAACGCAGATCAAGAAGTCCGAGACCGTCTGGGAGCAAGGTTGCTCGAGCTGCTTCTGATCGAACTCTTCGAGACAAAGCTCATGCAGACGGATCCGAACCCTGCGAACTATCTGTACGACGCGGAGTCGGATAACCTCGTCCTCCTCGATTTCGGCGCGGCCCGCGCCGTTCCCGAGCACGTCAGCCAGATGTATCGCAAGGCCTTCGTAGGGCTGGCGGAGCGGGACCGGGGCCTTCTGGGTGAGGTTCTCGACGACTTGGGCCTCTCGACGAGTCCTGGGTCCCCCGTGAGAGACATGATCATCGAGCTAGCGCTCGAGTCGTCGGAGGCTTTCGATGGTGGCATGTACGATTTCGGCACGACGGATCTCGCCGATCGAATTCAAGTGCACGGTCGCAAGCTCGCACGTCATCAGAGGGACATGAAGTCTCCACCGCCCGAGTTCATTTTCTTCCAGCGAAAGCTGGGGGGAACGTTTTTGCTCTGCCGGCAGCTCAAAGCGAGGATCGATTGTCGTCAGCTCTTGGAAGACAAGGGCGTACTTTCGCCTACTTCCTGAAGTGATGTCGTGCAGATGCGTGCAATTTTTCGGCAAACGCGCATCCTCACGCGATTGTTTTGATTTTTCCGCAGGGGATATCCCGAGGGGTCATCCTTCCCGGGAGAGTCCCATTGCAGTTTTCCGTCCGGATCTAATGTTTCCCGGCCGCGCCCAAAATGGTGCATCCTGATCACTCCCCCAGTCGCGTCCCGTTCGCACGAAGAAGGAGAACCAGTATGGGTCGTAGTATCGAGCAATTGGCGAATCAGCAGATCCTCAAATGGTTGTCCGAGAGGAAAAAGCACGACTCGATCCCGCCCAGTACGACGCCGCGTTCCGACTTCAGAGTTCTCCAGAGGCCTACGATCACGATTTCGAGAGAGTACGGGGCCTATGGTGGTGAGATGGGCAAGATCGTTGCCCGGGAACTCGACATCGACTTTCACGCCCAGGAACTCGTTCATCAGATCGCCCGGCATGCAAAGGTTCGAGAGCAAGTGGTTCAGGCCCTCGATGAACGTTCTCAAGGGTCGTTGCGACTTTGGGTCGATGACCTGATTACTCTGCGCAAGTTCGAGTCGAGCGACTATCTCGCGTCCCTCACGGAGACCGTAGGAGCGATCGCCCGACATAGCCGTAGCGTTATCGTCGGCAGGGGAGCGCACCTCATCCTGAATCCGGCGCGCACATTGCGCGTTCGCGTTTATGCTCCAGCAGATCGTCGAGCGAAGTACGTTTCCGAACGCGAGGGCATGTCGCTAGAAGAAGCCAAACTGAAAGTCTCGCGGGTCGACGAGGAGAGACTGGTCTTTTTTCGCCAGCACTTCGACGTCGATATCCGCGATCTGTTGGGATTCGATATCGCCATCAATACGGCTGCATTCTCTCTCGAGGCTGGTGCCCAAATCGTCGCAGAGGCCTACCGTCAGAAGTTTTCCTAATGTCGCGTGCGTAGCGTTGATTGAAGCGAAACTCCGTCAAACCAACAGCGCCCGAAGCACCGTGGCGAGCTGCTTACCGTTGATCGGCTTTTGCACGACGCCGTCCACCAGTTTGCGCTCCTCGGGCTCCACGAATTCGCCGGTGAAGAATACGAGCTTCGCCGCGGGAGCGTGTCTCCTCACGACCGGCACGAGTGACGCACCGTCAGGGAGCTCCATGGATCGGTCGAGCAGCACCACATCGAAGCTTTCTCCCTCGAGCGCCGTCGCCAGCTCTGCGGCCGTCGATACGCTGGCGGCCGAGAACCCTAGACGGACGAGCGTACGCGTCATGATGCGACAAATCGCCGATTCATCGTCTACGACGAGCACGCGTGGCGTGGTATCCCAGCTTGTGTCCATCTTTCGGAAGGAACTCCCTGCCTTTCGTGGTACCGGACGAAAACGGGGTCGTAAAGCCTCTCGCCCGGCTGCGGCCGGGGCGCGCTTCCCGGCTGCTCGTTTGGCGCGAGGCGGCTCAGCGGGGAAATTCCTCCACGGAACCGTCGATGTGGCGCGCAAATCGGTTGCGATCCGGACCGTGGTCCGGATCCGACTTCGGCCACGGCCAACCTCCGAATCCAGTTCTTTGGTAGTCGACCATCGCCTGCCGAATCTCGGCCTGGGTGTTCATGACGAATGGTCCCTGCTGAGCCACGGGCTGCCCGATGGGGCGCCCTTGCAGCATCAAGAGCTGCGCTGAGCCCTTCTTCGGGGTGAGTGCGACCTCCTCATCGGGCTTGAGTAAGAGAACTCTGTGTTCGGACAAAGTCGAGCCGCTCACTTCGAGCTCGTCTCCGTCGAAAAAGTACAGAGTGCGCGTCGAGGTTTCCTTCGTTCTGGGAAGGGTGAAGGTCCGTCCTTCGTCGATCGATATTACCCAAATGGCGACATCGTGGTTCGGATCGGCAGCCCAAGAATCAGGAGGCGGCTCGGGGGGAGTCTCGTCACCATACCTTCCCGCAATGACAGTGACGGTCGCTGCTCTCCCCTCGTCGTCTTCGGTGGTGACCTTGGGGATATCCTGTCCCCAGAAGATCGAGAAGTGCGGATCCGCCATCTTCTTGTTGCTCGGCAGGTTGAGCCAGATCTGAAAAAGCTCCAAAGGGTTTTCCTCTTCGCGATTGAGCAGCGGGAACATCTCCGAGTGAACGATCCCCTTTCCTGCCGTCAGCCACTGAGCGTCGCCTGCACCGAAGCGCGCCGCAGCCCCCAATGAATCGGAGTGATCGCAGTATCCCCGCCGGACCAGGGTGACCGTCTCGAAGCCCCGATGAGGATGAGACGGAAAGCCCGGGACCACGTCACCGTGGTACATGCGGAATCCGTCCTTCACGGTGAAATCCATCCCAATGTTTCGCCCAGCGAGCAACGCGGGATCGGGACCCAAATGCTCGGTCCCTTTGGGGAAGCGGTCATTGTGATAGGCGCAAAAGAGGAACGGATCGACGGTTGCCCAAGGGAAACCCAGGGGAGCCGAGTCGAGGACGGGTGAGGGCAGTTTCTGGTCCATGTTTGCGAGTATAAGCATCCCCCAGCAAGCAGACAGTGCGTCCCGCCCGCAAAGTATTGTTGCAGGCAGCCGAAGGATCCCGCGGGGGGTGTAGGCTTGTCTTGTTCAGTGGGCGGTGACACCGTCGCCCAGTGATCGTCCTACTCTCTCCCGCCAAAAAGCTGAATTTCGAACCAGCGAAGGACTTCTCGGTCAGCACCCCGGAACTGCTGAAGGAAACGAAGGTTCTCCACGAGACCACGAGTCGATTGAAAGCTGCAGATCTCAAGCATCTCATGAAGCTGAGCGACGCCTTGGCCAAGCTGAACTACCAGAGGTTCCAGGAGTTCGACGCCGACAAGCCCCGACCTCCTGGGAGCAAACAGGCCGCTTTGGCCTTCGATGGAGACACCTACTCAGGGCTTCGAGCTCGGGAGTTTTCGAAGGACGACATGGCCTTTGCGCAGGAGCATGTTGCTATCCTATCGGGGCTCTACGGCCTACTTCGTCCGCTCGACGCCATCCAACCATACCGTCTAGAGATGGGGACGCGTCTCACCACCCCGCGCGGATCGTCGCTCTACGAGTTCTGGGGCGATCGCATTGCGAAGAAGATCAACCAGAGACTCGAGAAGTCTGGGGGCCGGGTCGTCATCAATTGTGCCTCGCAAGAGTACTTTGGAGTCATTCCCGAGGGCGCTCTCAAGGCTCGGGTCATCACACCCGTGTTCAAGGAGGTTCGCGGGGGCGAGGCCAAGATCGTCAGTTTCAGCGCCAAGAGGGCTCGAGGGACGATGGCCCGCTATGTCGTCAAGAATCGAATCACCGATGCAAAGGACATCAAGAAGTTCACCGAGGACGGATACAGGTACATCGCCAAGGAGAGCTCGGATACGCAGTGGCTCTTCTTGCGCGAGGGGAAGAAGTAGATACGTCGAGTGATTTTGGCGTCACTTCTTGCGGAGTGCTTTGCGGCGTTTCGGGCGCCCGGCAGCGGATTTCGAGGGAGTGCGCGGTGCCTTCTTCGTCGCGAGGTAGACGGCGTGTCGAAGCCCTGCGCCGCCTGTGCGGATGAGTTCCGGAGCGAAATTGTGTTTGCGTAGGCGCTCCTCGAAGGCTGGGCTCGGTGTTTCGCCCCACACTCCGAAGACGCCTCCTTCATTCAGGGCACGCGCGGTGTTTTCGACGCTCTCGTCGCCGTACAGCGGATCGTCGTTTCCCCCCTTCCGGGTGGGGCCGACGTACAAATCCCACAGGATGGCGTCGAAGCGCGGCAGTCGTTGGTCTTCGGCGACCTGGCGAATCGCGCTGGTGACGTCTCCGACGAAAAACTCCACTCTCTTGTCCAAAGCAGCTCCGCCATTTTCTCTGGACACAGGCCCTTTGCACCACTCGATGACCTTGGGGTTGAGCTCGGCGACCAAGACGGAGGCGCGGTGGGGAAGGCCCGAGAGGGCCGCCTTGAGAGTGAATCCGAGCCCTAGACCCCCGATCAGCACGCGGGGACGGGGTGTGTGCGCAACCCGTTCACAACCGCACTCGGCAAGGGCAAGTTCCGACGTCGTGATGGTGCTCGTCATGAGCACGCGACCTCCCACGAGGATCATGAAGTCGCTTGCGCCCCGACGACGAAGCTCCAGAAGGCCTTCCTCCGTCTCGACGGAATCTAGCTGCTCGAAAGGGCGCGGCATGTGTCAGACATGGGCCTTAGGATCTTGCTCCTCAAAATACCAGCTTATCGCGATACTTGTCCTGAAGCTCATTGTAATGAGCCTGAGTGAGCCCGAGGCCGCCGGTAATCCCCCGCAGCGCCTTGGTCTCGTCCAGAGTGATTTCACCGTCAGCCGCCGCCATCCCGATGAGGGCATCGAGGACCTCGGCACGCTGGGGCTCTGGGAGTTCTTCCCGGAGCACACGAGTGAATCGCTGCACGAACGATGTGCTCAGTCGAACGGCGTGTTCGTGTAGCACGTCGCAGATCGTCTCTGCGCCGTGGGGCGGGAGCCCGTTGATGCGTCCCAACTCGGCTTTCAGGTGTGCGCCTTCGTCGTCGGTGATCGTTCGATCCGCATATGCGACCGTGGCCAAGAGTCCGACCACTGCGGTGATGATGTCGATGCTAGTCGCGTCGGCGCCTGGCATTTTTGTGGCGATTTCCGAACGCAAAATTCCGTGTGAGTCGACGCCCATGGCTCTCAACGTAACGATGCCCGGGGGGAGGCTCAAGTCTTCACCTTTCGCCGTCAGGGATCAGTTCGGCAGGTTCAGGCGCGGATGTGCTTTCAGAAGGCTCCGTTCCGGCGGTCTACGAAAACTCGGCAGGGGGTCGAACGCGCTCGCGGAAAGCCAGCCGTCGGCGTCCTCGGCCACCCCGAGCGGGCTGGACGCGTCCGGACTGGGGTGGACCTGCTGGAACTGGTTCCTTTCATCCAGGGTCGCCCGCCCCGGGAAGTGACAGTCGGGGCAGATCAAGTCGACCTGCGCAGGGCGGCTTGCGAGCACGTCGGTCGGTTCCAAAAGAGCGAACTCCTGACCGCATTGGGGGCAGCACATCTCGGTGCGGGTGCTCAGATAGCCTTTTTTCTTCATCATCCTCTCCTCATCGAGCAGAACGACCCCGCCGCTGCATCGATAAGGGGCGAGCGGACGAATGTACGCGTTCCTCCTGTCGAACCGCCGTCCGCGGAAAAGACCGAGCCGACGGGACCTCTGCGACAATTCCGAGGACTCGTTGTAGAGAAAGCTCCCGCCGCCCCGAGGCGGCCGAAAGCCATGCGCGCACTCTTTGGGATTTGGACTTGGTTTGCCTTCGCGACGATTTCCGCCGTGGGATATCTCTTGTGCCTGGCGGTCTTCTCGGTGACCTTCCCCTTCGATCCTACGCGCAGGATCACGGGTACCGGTATCCGCGCAGTGGGTAGGACGATGTGCGCGGCTGTGCCTGTGTGGAAGTTTGGCTACGAGAAGCCTCTTCCTTCGTCACCTCCGCGGCGCTGCGTGTGCGTCAGCAACCACTGCTCGAACATCGACCCATTCTTGCTCGGACACTTGCCTTGGGAGATGAAGTTCTTGGCAAAGTCGTCCCTTTTCAAGATCCCTTTCGTTGGCTGGGGAATCAAGATAGCAGGCGACATCCCTCTGGTGCGCGGTTCGACGCGCAGCGTGAAACGAGCCATGGCTCGGGCGCGATTCTATGTGGAACGCGGTATGCCCGTACTCATTTTTCCCGAGGGGACTCGGTCCACGACTGGGGATCTCCTGCCGTTCAAGGATGGGGCGTTTCGTCTCGCCATCGAGACCCAGGCCGATATTCTTCCCATCGCCGTGGGTGGCACGGTCGGAGCACTCCGTAAAGGCGATTGGAAGCCCGGAGTCGCACGAGGCACCTCCATTGTCGGACAGCCCATATCGACCCAGGGCCTGAGTCTCGCCGACGCGGCTCGGCTCAAGGAGGACGTGCGACGGGTCATCCAGGAGCTACGCCACGAGTTGGTCGCCCGAGGATACAACTGAGAAAGCCTCTCTTCGGGGACCTTCAGGACCCGCGTCGTTTGCTGTAGTAGACCACCGGCGTGACCATTTTCCGACCGTGTATCGATCTCCACGAGGGTGCTGTGAAGCAAATCGTGGGCGGAAGCCTGACCGATGAAGGGGCCAAGGAGAATCACGTCTCGAGCCACCCCGCGGCATGGTTTGCGGAAAAGTATCGACAGGACGCGCTTTATGGAGGCCACGTCATTCAACTCGGGCCAGGGAACGAGCAGGCGGCGAAGGAGGCGCTCGAGGCGTTTACTGGAGGCCTACAGGTCGGTGGCGGGATCAATCCGGATAATGCGCGCAGCTGGCTTGCATTCGGTGCTAGCCAGGTGATCGTCACGAGTTACCTCTTTGAAGAAGGTGAGTTATCCCAGGATCGCCTCGAGACTTTGGCCGCTGTGGTGCGTCCAGCGGAGCTGGTCATCGATCTGAGTTGTCGACGAGTGGGAGACGAGTTCTTCGTTGCCACGAATCGCTGGCAGACCATCACCGGCTCCCGAGTCGACGAGGACCTATTTTCGTTCCTCGCGCCCCATTGCTGCGAATTTCTTGTGCATGCGGCGGATGTCGAGGGTCTCTGCCAGGGAATCGATGAGGAGCTCGTCGCGCTTCTCGGTCGGATATGCCCCCATCCTTGTACTTATGCAGGCGGCGCGCGGGATTTGAGCGACCTTTCGCGGGTCGAGCGTCTCAGCGGAGGCAAGATCGACCTGACTTTTGGAAGCGCGCTGGATCTTTTCGGCGGCTCAGGAGTCCGATATGCCGACTGCGTCGCCTGGAATCGTCGAGGCTGACGGGCTGTGATAGTTTCCTCCATCAGGCGAGGGAACGTTGACTGGGCGAATCGACTTCACTGAATTACCCGTGCCCACCATCGCGCGGAGGGTACAGGAGGACAAAGAAGTCGAAGCTGGTGTGGCGGCGGTCGTCGATGAACATCGACACGTCATCCTACTCGGACTCTCGCGAACGGTAATATTCGGCATCACGCCGATCATCGCCTACGTCATCTACCGGCAGCTCAACCGTGGTGCGGCGGGTCCGATCCTCTGGGGGTTGGTTGCAGCCATCATCGGCATCGGGGTCGGCGCGAGCGCGTCCTCGCTTGCGATGAGCGTGCGCGGACGGATCGTCACCTACTCGACAGCACTCACGGCTATCTTCGGTGTCTTGCAGTTCGGGCCCTTGCTTGAAGGCACCTTCGCTTTCGTGGCCGCTGTCCTGTTTGCAGCGCTGTTGGTTGGGGCTGGCCATGCGTACATCGTCGCGACGTTCCAGGCGATCGGGCTCGCTACTTGCGTTTACATGGCATGGCTCCAGCCGGACTTTTTCCGTCCTGAGGTCAACCCGTCCTTCGCCCAGTGGCTCCGCCTTTCGGTATCCAGCATCTTGGGGCTCTACTTCTTCGTCTTTCTGTTTCTTCGGGTCCAATCCGGGTTTTGGTCTTCCCTGGGGCAGCAGATTCGACTTCGCCTTCGTGAACAGCGCTACGTCGAGGAGCGGGAGAAGATGGTACGCTCGGCTGGCTCGGTTCAACGTCTCGAGAGCCTGGGGCGACTTGCTGGAGGAATTGCTCACGACTTCAACAATTCACTCGTCGTCATTCAATGCGGGCTCGGTGCCCTAGATGACGAGCTGTCGCAAGAAGAACGCGAGGAAATCATCTCCGAGGTCAATGAGGGCGTCAATCGAGCCGCAACCACGGCAAGGCAGCTTCTTTCCTTCGCGAAGCGAAACGTCGAAGAGATCGGTGTGTGCGATCCAAAGCTCGTTGCGGGGAGGCTCGTCAAGGAAACCGGGCGACTCCTCCCGGCCAACCTCAAACTCGAGCTCGAGGTTCCTGTGAACGGGGCGGTGCCTCCGGTGGGACTCTCCGAGTTCGCGGTCGAGCAGATCTTGCTGACTCTCATCACGAATTCGCGCGAGGCTCTCGGAGATCGTGCTGGGCGAGTGACCATCGAGCTCGGTAAGCACGAGCTGACGGGGGGATTACATCTACGTGTGAGAGACGACGGGCCTGGATTCCCAGAGGAGATTCGAGAGCATGTTTGGGAGCCGTTTTTCACCACCAAAGGTGAGGAACACATGGGGCTCGGTCTCTCGACTCTTTGGGCGACGGTGCGTCGTCATGGGGGGCAGGTCGAACTTGCTGCCGGCGGATCTGGAGCTGAGGTCGTGATGACGTTCCCGGCCGTTTCCATGGAAGTGGAGAAACCCAAGAAACGCCGAAGAGATTCGAGCACGGCGTCGCCTCCCGAACAGACGGTGCTCATCTTGGAGGATGAGGCCCCCATTCGCTCCGCCCTGCGGCGCGTATTGAAGCATTCGGGGCTGGAGGTTGTCGAAGCGGCGACGGTAGCCGAAGCGCGGAGTGCCATGGCAGGGCGACGATTCGCGCTCTTGATCAGTGATGGGGTGCTACCAGATGGAGGAGTTGGAGCCTTCATTCGTGATTTCAGAGCCAAACAGCGCGCACCAGTCATCCTGTGCTCGGGTTACCTGGAGGAAGACCTCGCCCTCGAGGGGATCTCCAAAGGGGAGTGCTCATTCTTACCCAAGCCGTTTACGCCTGAGGACCTGATCGAACTGGTCGGTTCGCTGCTTTCCGGCGAGGCGTCATCCGACTGAAGTCGTCATTGCTCCTTCGTCTTCAGAAACCGAATATCGGGCCAATCCTTTTCGGTGGTCTCGAGGTGCCAGGCATTGCGAGCGAGGAAGACCGGCGTTTTGGTGTGATCCGACGCCAAGTAGCCCTCGTTGCCGGCTCTGAACTTCTCGAAGACTTTTTGATCGTCGTACTCGAGCCATCTCGCCGTGAAGAGGCCGGCTCCTTCGAAGATCACGGGGACATCGTATTCAGTCTTGATGCGCGCCGCCAACACTTCGAACTGAAGAGCACCAACTACGCCGACTACCCAGTCGGAGCCGAAGCTCGGTTTGAAGACACGAGCAGCTCCTTCCTCGGCAATTTGCTCGAGCGCCTTTCCGAGGTGTTTGGCGCGCAGGGGATCGGTGGCGCGCACCTTCTGTAGAAGCTCGGGTGCAAAATGCGGAATACCCGTAAAGTGAAGCTCCTCCCCCGAAGTCAGCGTATCGCCGATCCGTAGCTTGCCGTGGTTGGGGATCCCCAGGATGTCGCCCGCAAATGCGTCCTCGGCGATTTCTCGGTCTTGGGCCATGAACTGAACCGGGGCGTGAACGGTGAACGTCGTGCCCGAAGCGACGTGCGTGAGCTTCGCCCCGCGCTTGAAGTGCCCGGAACACAGGCGCACGAAAGCAATCCGGTCTCGGTGTTTCGGATCCATGTTCGCCTGGATCTTGAAGACGAACGCCGAAACCTTGTCTTCGGTCGCTTCCACGACCCTTTCCCGGGCCTTTTGTGGGCGGGGAGGCGGGCACAGATCCCGAATACCGTCGAGAAGCTCGCTGATTCCGAATGTTTGCAGAGCGCTCCCGAAGAAGACAGGAGACATGTGGCCTTCGAGGAAGGACTGGTGGTTGAATTCCGGGCAAAGACCGCGAGCCATTTCAGCCTCTTCCCTGAGCTGCGCCACAGCAGATCCGGGGAGAAGCTGGTCGAGCTTCGGATCGTCCAGCCCCTCGCACTCCTCTGCCACATCGGCGATCGTTTCCTTGCTCCGCTCCATCAAGACGAGCTTGTCTTTTCTCAAGTTGTAACAACCGAGAAATCCGCGGCCCATTCCGATCGGCCAGCTTGCAGGGGTTACATCGAGCGCCAAGTCCTGTTCGATCTGGTCCATCAGCTCGAACGGATCTCGCCCTTCGCGATCGAGCTTGTTGATGAAGGTGACGATGGGAATGTCGCGCAGCCGGCAGACTTCAAAAAGCTTTCTCGTCTGTGCCTCGATACCCTTCGCGGCATCGATGACCATGATCGCGGCATCCACCGCAGTGAGCGTGCGGTACGTGTCCTCGGAAAAGTCCTGGTGACCAGGAGTGTCCACGAGATTGAAGATGTGCCCTCCGTACTCGAAGACCATCGCAGAGGCTGAGACCGAGATGCCGCGCTCCTGCTCGATTTTCATCCAGTCCGAGCGAGCTCGTCGCGCCTCGCCGCGTGCCTTGACGGCGCCCGCAGCCTGAATCGCTCCCCCCATGAGGAGCAGTTTCTCCGTCAGGGTCGTCTTCCCCGCGTCTGGGTGGGAGATGATGGCGAAGGTGCGCCGTCGACTGACTTCTTTTTCGACCTGACTCATGAGGGGCCGCGACTATGGCGGACGGAGGCCGGGGGCGCCACCACCAGTCATCGAGGAGCTAGCGACGGCCTTTGAACCCCATCATTTGTTGCACGGCCGCCTCGGACTCCTCGGCCATGTCTGCCTCGTGCTCGGCATCCTCGGCGCACTCTTCACAGAGCTTTTTCCGTTTCCCGTGGACGCTCAAGGTCACGAGTTCGTCGACTTCTTCTCCGCACCCTTTGCAGACAGGCATGGATGAATTCTGCTCCCGTCCCTGCGGCCGTCAATGGGCCGTCTGGTCCCGCTTGGACTCCTTTTTCGTGCGTCGAAAGCGTGCCCTCCTCGGGGGCACTCGGAACCGCCTCCGGGGCGCGGCGATCTGTATCCGCGACGTTTCCGAGAAATGCCGTACAATCCCCCAAAAATATCGCTTCCATGAGGGCGCGCCGAAAGTTGCCGTCGGAAGAGAATCCGCACCCAGAAAAAGCGCGATTGTTCCCGGAAACGACGCTTTCTCAGGCCGGGGGAGGGATGCTAAAGGTCGGGCCCTCGCTTTTTCTACAACAAGGGAATCAATGTCCGAACAGCCTACACGTCGCGATTTTCGCCACACCAAGATCGTCTGCACCCTCGGCCCCGTGAGCTCGAGCCCCGAGGTGTTGACGGAGATGGCGACCGCCGGGATGAACATCGCCCGCCTCAACATGTCTCATGGGAACCACGAGTCCCACGGCGCGGTGATGAAGACGATCAAGGAGCTCAACAAGAAGTTGAACCACCCCATCGCCATCCTTCTCGACACGCAGGGGCCCGAGATCCGCACGGGTGAGCGCGACGACAAGATCGATCTCAAGCCCGGAGACGAGATCACCCTCACGGTGAATTCGGATGACAAGATCGACCAGAAGACGGTCTTCGTGAATTACAAGGACATCGTCACAGATTTGCAGCCAGGCGCTCGAGTTACGATCGACAACGGAATCATCAACGTCGATGTCGTTTCCATCAACGGGGATCGCATGTTGTGCAAAGTCGTGGATGGCGGGCTCTTGGGGTCGCGCCGTCACGTCAACTTGCCAGGCGTCCGGGTCAAGCTTCCCTCTATTACCGAGAAGGACGCGCAGGACATCAAATTCGGGCTCGAAAATGACATCGACTTCATCGCGCTGTCTTTCGTGCGCAGCCCTGAGGACATCATCGAATGCCGCAAGATCGTGGAGGAAGCCGGCAAGAACGTTCGCATTTACGCGAAGATCGAGAACCACGAGGGCGTCGAAAACTTCGACGGAATCTTGGATCAGGCCGATGGCATCATGGTGGCTCGCGGCGACTTGGGGGTGGAGATCGAGATCCGCGATCTGCCGATACGCCAGCGCGAGATGGTGCGTCGATGCGCGCTCAAGGGGAAGCCCGTCATCGTGGCGACCCATCTTCTGGAGTCGATGATTACCAACCCGACGCCCACGCGCGCGGAAGTGAGCGACGTGGCCAACGCCGTCTACGAAGGCGCCGATGCCATCATGCTCTCGGGAGAGACGAGTGCGGGTGCGTACCCCGTCAAGTGCATTGAGGTCATGAGCAGCATCGCGCGTCGCATGGAGAAAGAAAAGCCCATCGGTTTTCACCTCGAGCGCACCGTGCACGAACCTGGCGAGCACCTCGCGCGGGCGGCTTGCAAGCTAGCGGACTCACTCGGATCGCACGCCATTGTGGTCACGAGTCACACCGGACGTCTCGTCGAGGCCGTGGCTTCTTTCCGTCCCCAAACCGCCATCATTTACGGATTTACGGACGATATCGGCGTGCTCCGAAAGCTTTGGTGCGTGCGTTCGGTGGTTCCGCTCCTCACCGAATTCACCGAGGGCGACCCGGAGCAGGCTGTGACCAATGCGATGAAGGAGCTCAAGCGACGTAACCGCCTCCTTCCCGGAGACCCGGTGGTCGTGGTGAGCGACATCAAGGCGGGTGACCAGCGGATCGAAGCCGTCCAAGTTCGGACCTTCGCTCATTGACCCAGTCGGACCCGAGACTTGGTTGGCGTGAGACATAGGTAGACGTCAAGCCTTCGGTGAAGGAAGTCGCCCGCGAACCCATCTTCGGTTCGGAGGCTTGTCTGAAGTTTTTCGACGTGAGCTTCCTCGTGCAGCCCCAAGACTCTGTTCCCAAAATCCCATGAACCCCTGAAGAGAGTGCTCTTCAGGGGTTCGCGCGTTTGTTTCGGCATCAATTTCGCATGGGTTGAAACTTGCTCCGGAGTCTGTTGGTTTTGGGCGGCGAGGAAGGAACACCATGAAAACATCGAAAAGTCTGGTCCGTACCTGGGGAATCATTGCCGCGCTCGGAGTCGTCGGCTCGGGTTGTGCCGCGAGCACGCCGACGGGTTCTGAAAGTCCGTCGGCCGCTGAACCAAACGACGCAGCGCAGGCAGACTCAGACCCAAAGGTAGCCGAGAAGAAGTCCGAACAAACTTCTGCCGGGGAACCGAGCGGCCCCAAGCTCCTCTACACCTTGAAGGACGTCGGTCTCGAGGCACCCGAGGCGATTGTCTACGACGCGGATGAGGACGTTTATTATATTTCCAACGTCAACGGCGATTCTCTCGCCGAGGATGGCAATGGGTTCATCTCGCGGGTGGGTCCCGATGGGAAGATCCAGGAGCTCAAGTGGATTGACGGTCAGAAGGCCGGAGTGACCCTCAACGCCCCCAAGGGAATGGCAGTGTCCAAGGGGTTTCTCTACGTCTCCGACATCACCTGGATCCGGGTGTTCGACAGGAAAACGGGCGAGCCCAAAGGGAAGATCTTTGCCAATGGCGCTACGTTCTTGAACGACGTCACTACGAATGAAAAGGGCGAGATAGTATTTTCCGATACGGGCTGGAAGTCCGGCAAGGACGGATACAAGGCGACCGGTTCGGATGCGGTCTTCCTCATTGACCCCAAGACCGTGGCTGCCAAGGAGCTGGCGCGCAGCAAGGATCTAGGGAATCCCAACGGCCTGGCGGTCACCAAGGATGGCCTTTGGGTCGTCAACGACCAGGGGGAGCTCTTCTTGATGGGAGAGGACGGCAAGAAGGAAAAGACGACCAAGCTCGCCAAGGGCGGTTTGGATGGCGTCATCGCTTTGGATGATGGTCGCTTCCTCGTTTCCAGCTGGAAGGCCAAAGCCATCTACGAAGGCAAGCCCGGTGGAAAGTTCGAGGTTCTGCTCGGCGACTTGCAGTCACCAGCGAGCATCGGGTTCGATACCAAGCGCGGCCGCGTTCTAGTTCCCAAGATGCTCGAGAATCAGGCGCTCATCTACGATCTGTCCGGCAAGGCTGTCTCCGAGGAGCCGGAGCCTGCCAAGAAGGCGCCTGCGTCGGCCGCTGCTTCATCTGACGGCGAAGCGAAGGCCAAGAAGCAGTCTGCCCAGGAGTCGAAGCCCACGGACGCAGGCAACCAGCCCTCGGCCAAGAAGAGCGACGAGAAGAAGGAGCCGGGTGGGAACAAGGGCGAAAAGCAGTCGTCCGCAGCCAACTCGAAGACCGACGAGCAAGGCAAGGCGCCGGGTAGCAAAGGCCCACAGCAGAAGGCCGAAAAAGCAGCGACCCCGGCTCAGCCAGCGGAGCCGGCCAAGCCAGCCGATCCGAAAGGGACGGGCCAGCCTGCCAAGCCGGCGACACCGGCAAAGCCGGCGACACCGGCAAAGTCCGCCGATCCAGCGAAGAAGTGAAGGCGCCTGGCGCGCCCTCACGCGGGGGCGCGCCGCCGTCAGTTCAGCTCTTGTTCAGAGGTTCGGAGGGGGAAGCCGGCGACTTCAGCGGAGAACATCTCGTCCGTGCCGGTGAACAGCATTTCGTATTCTCCTTTCATGAAGCCAAACTTCGTCGGTAGCGGGCATCCAGAAGTGTACTCGAAGCTCTCGCCTGGGGAGAGCACTGGCTGCTTTCCAACCACCCCTGGTCCTCTGACGTGCTCGACTTTGCCGTTGCCGTCGGTGATTTCCCAGTGCCGGTTGATGAGCTGCACCGACCGCTGTCCTTCGTTCGAGATGGTGATCGTGTAGATGAAGAACCACAGCGGTCGATCCGGATCCGAGTGCTCCGCCGAGTAGCGGGCTTTGACGTCTACACGTACGCCGTGGCTCGTTGCTTGAGAGGTCGTCACGGTCATGGGCTTGGTCATACAGGTGGAGGGGACCGGTCGCAAAACTCCCGAGCGGATTCCAACAGCAATTCCCTCCGCCATCCCACGAGGGATTCGAAGAGCCCCTCTGCCCCAGACTGCGTGATTGTCGCTTTCATTCGTTTCATGAGCCGGCCAGGAAGCACCAGTTCGGGAGCAAATTGCTTTTTCACGCTCATTTCGGCACGGAATTGCGCAAGCCAGGCGTCGAGCTCGATCTCTTCGAAAGTCGCGTACGGGGGCGGATCGAGCGGCACGAAGTCGGAGCCTCGCGCTTCGGAGACCGCTTTCTCCAGCCCTCGAACGATCGCCGCCCCGAAGTCACGCACGACGCCCCGGGACACTCCCTTGATCCTCCCGAGTGCGCTCGGGTCTTCCGGGCAGCGACTTGCTATCGCAAGGAGCGTCTTCGTGTCTGGTGCGTTCCGCCGCTCCTCGAGAGAGAGGGCGTTGTACCAGTCCATGAGAAAACGAAGCCCCGATTGGCTCTTCGGCGAGAGCTGCCAGGCGTTCCGGAACGAATCCAACGAAAGCGGCGCCGGCGGCTCCTTTTCTGGATTCAGCGTGTCCATCGATGCGGCGTAGATGATCTCCGTGCGATCCAATTCGGCGGCGCGCGCCAGGAGCATCTCCGTCATCTTGGGAAGATGGTCGACATCGGAGGCCGCGTAGCGGAGCTGGCTTGCCTGGAGCGGGCGCCTGACCCAATCATCCGCCTGGTGAGCCTTCTCCGAGCGGAGGCCGAGGAGCTTGAACTGCAGATACGCGAGCGAGACCGACGATTCCGCGCTGATCAGAGCCCACGCGATTTGTGTGTCAAAGAGCCGCTTGGGCGGGCGGATGCGAAGGTCTCGGGTGAGCAGGTCCACGTCCTGGAGCCCCGCGTGCAAGACCCAGTCGATGTCCTTGTCCGCCAAGAGGTCTGCGAGGCCGTCCAGATTCCTCAGCCGGAGCGGATCTAACAAGAACGTATCGCCGCCCGCTGAGATCTGCAGCAGGCAGAGCTTCGTACCCGAGCGGTTCGACTCGAACTCCGTATCGAGATAGAGGCGTTGGACGGGCTGTTTCTCGAGGTCGTCCTCCAGAGCGTCCAGCGCATCGTCGAGGGTCGCGGGCGTTTCGATGAGGCGATAGCTCATCAGAGGATGGCCTCAGGATTGTAGGCGGCAGCCAGTGGATGTCGGGTTGCGATGGATTCGACGGAGGCGACGAAGCGTGCGACCTGAGCTTCCGCCGCTCCCACGAACTGTAGAGGCGTGGCGATTAGGGTCTCGAGAGTCGCTCGATCGAGGGGAAGGCGCTCGTCAGCTCCCAAACGAGCGAGCAGGTCGTTTTCCGTCTTGCCCTCCTCGCGCATCGAAAGGGCCACCGCCACGGCGTGCTCCTTGATGGCCTCGTGGGCCGTCTCCCTTCCCACCCCAGCCTGGACGGCCGCCATCAGCACCTTCGTCGTCGCCAGGAACGGCAAGTATCGATCGAGTTCGCGCTCTATGACTTTCGGATAGTATCCAAGTTCACCCAGCACACTGAGGAACGTCTCGAACATACCGTCGGCTGCGAAGAACGAATCGGGAAGCATCACCCGGCGGACGACCGAACAGCTGACGTCTCCTTCATTCCACTGATCTCCGGCGAGGCCCGACGCCATCGTCAAGTATCCCCCCAATAGGACAGAGAAGCCGCACACTCGTTCACAAGAACGCGAGTTCATCTTGTGGGGCATTGCGCTGGAGCCGACCTGTCCGGGTTTGAAGCCTTCGGTACCCAGCTCAGCGCCGGCCATCAATCGCAGTGTCGTCGAGAACGACTTGGGTCCAGCTGCGACCTGACAGAGCGCACTCACCACATCGAGGTCGAGCGAGCGCGGGTAGACTTGACCGACGTTGGAAAGGACCTTGTCGAAGCCGAGGTGCTTCGCCACGTTCATCTCGAGCGCTTGTAGCTTTTCGGTGTTGCCACCGAGCAGATCGAGCATGTCCTGTTGAGTGCCGACCGGCCCCTTGATCCCGCGGAGAGGATAGCTCGACAGGAGCGCCTCGATGCGGTGATAAGCCTGGAGGAGTTCCTCGCCGCTATTGGCGATGCGCTTGCCCACCGTGGTTGCTTGGGCGGGGACGTTGTGGCTGCGTCCCGCAATGACGAGCGCGGCGTGGTCTGCCGCAATCTTCGCCATCTTCGATAGCGCAGCTACAGCCCGGTCCCTCACGAGACACAGAGCCGTGCGCACCTGCATCTGCTCGACGTTTTCGGTCAGATCGCGGCTCGTCATCCCCTTGTGGATGTGCTCGTACCCTGCCAGGGCACAGAACTCCTCAATGCGGGCCTTCACGTCGTGGCGCGTGACCCGTTCACGCGCCGCGATGCTTTCGAGGTTCACCTCGGAGATTTTCGACTCGTAGGCCTCGATCACACCTTCTTCGATAGAGATGCCGAGGTCCCTCTGCGCTCTTAGGACGGCGATCCAGAGCTGTCGTTCGAGAATGATCTTGTGCTCGGCCGACCAGAGTTGGGCCATTTCTGGGCTGGCGTATCGCTGGGCAAGGACGTTTTCGAGGGTCGGTTTGTTCACGCGCGTGACTTACAGCACATCCCCGTCGGGAGCTAGCTGGAGGGTCTGGCAGCGAGCATCCGTCAGGCCGAGGCGTCGCGCTCGGAGACGGGCGGGGCAGCGCCCTAACCCAATGAGGTACTGTATCACTGCCGTGCAGCTCCGCGGACTGGCGTCCGCTACGCGCTGCACTCTTACCCCCGGGACGAGAGCGAGAGCACCGCGAGCGACCAAGAGGGGAGCGTCCGGAGCGCCGCAACCGCCAGGCCGAGGCGTCGCGCTCGGAGACGGGCGGGGCAGCGCCCTAACCCAATGAGGTACTGTATCACTGCCGTGCAGCTCCGCGGACTGGCGTCCGCTACGCGCTGCACTCTTACCCCCGGGACGAGAGCGAGAGCACCGCCGCCGAACAAGTGTGAGGCGCCGGAGCGCAATCGCAAGATGGGGAGGAGGAGCCTGAATTTACTTCAGGCGACGGAGGGGGCGCAGACCTCATCATTGATCACAAAATTTCGCGAGCGGGAATTTTCCGGACGCTGACCTGC
>CBFGUR010000015.1:0-145882 GCA_965652275.1 uncultured Polyangiaceae bacterium
TTCTGTAAGGGGGTTCCAGGTTTCTGAGGTTTGTTTGTGCGAAGAAGAGGACTCGTGGCCGAGCGAAGCGAGCCCCCGAGGACTCATTCTTCGACAAGAGGTCGATGACGAGACAGCAAAAGAAAAAGGCCCCGCACCTTGCGTGGGGGCCTTTTTCTGTGCTGTCGAGGATTTCTTGTGCGAAGAAGAGGACTCGTGGCCGAGCGCAGCGAGCCCCCGAGGCGCTGGAGCAACAAGAGGCTCAAACGAGGAAACCCGGAACCCTTACTCTGTAAGGGGGTTCCGGGTTTCTGAGGTATTGTTGTGCGAAGAAGAGGACTCGAACCTCCACGGGAGTTACCCCACTAGCACCTCAAGCTAGCGCGTCTGCCATTCCGCCACCTTCGCGTGGTCTTGGCTATGGTTCCAAGAGGTCCTGGGGCTCGAGGCTCTCGCCAGCAGCTCCAGGGGCCGTGGAAATTAGGCGCGGGCGCCGTATTGTCAAGCTTTGGTTTTCCGAATGGCTTCGGGGGCTTTCGGCCTAGAAATCCAGGGGGACGGGATGGCACAACTGTGCCGCGGACCCGGATCGGCGGGTCCTGCTTGAGCGGCTTTCCGCTCGTAGATTCTCGGAAATTCGGCCCTTCCTGAGGAAAGGAGCCCCGGCACGAGGTTTGCCCTATCCTGGCGTATGCGCGCACCGACTCATTCAGATGCTCTCCGACTCTTCTTGATTGCCAGCTTGGGACTGCCGTTCTTCGCGTGCGAAAACAGCACATCGACCGTAGACGGCGGCGACGGGGATTCCGGCGACGGTGACTCCGGCGACGGTGACTCGGGTGATGGGGACTCCGGGGACGGTGACTCTGGCGACGGTGATGGCATTGTCCCGAGCTCCAATTGCACGAATCCGTCGCCGCTACTCGCGGGAGAGGACACCGGATTCGTCACGTGTGACGAGGGGTACATCCATCGAGAGGAGCGCGCTGTCTGTCCTTCGGTTCTCCCTCGTGACAATCAGGTCGACCTTCCTAATTATGGCCTGGGCGGTGGCGTCGAGTACGTTGATGAGTGCGAGACCGACTCGGACTGCGCGGGCCCCCTGGAGTATTGTGCTCTCACCGGTGGAGGGGAGGCGTTTCCCGAACGCCAGTGCCTTTCGTCGTGCGTGACCGACGCCGATTGTGGGGCCGGCTTCGTCTGCCTCTGCGGTGAGGAATTCGGGACGTGTCAGCCGGGAACCGTGTACGACGACGCGGGCGGTTGTGAGACGGACGCAGATTGCTCGGGCGAAGAGATCTGCGTGGGGGTTTTCTACGCGGGCGCTTGTGGCCCGGGTCACTATCAATTTAGCTGTACTCCTTTCACTGGTGAGTCTTGCCCCTCAGGCGATCCTGAGTGTTGGGAACAATATGAATGCTCGATGCAGAACGACCGGATCGAGTGCTACCCGAATGTCGTCTGTGGACGTCCTTTCCTCGTCGATGCCGAGGATCGAAAGGCGGAAGCGGTATCTCGTGACGATTGGTGCGCTGCTCGAGCGCGTTCCAGCGCGTACGAGGCGACTGATGCCGAGCGCCTCGTTGCTGCGGAGTATTTTCAAAAGATAGCCCTGATGGAGCATGCATCAATTGCGGCTTTCGCGCGCTTCTCCTTGCAACTCTTGTCAATGGGTGCCCCCGTCGAGTTCATCGAAGAGACGAATCAGGCACTAGTCGACGAGACGAAGCACGCTCGCTTGGCCTTCGACCTCGCGAGCCGCTTCGGTGGTCGGCGCATTGGTCCCGGGTCGCTCCCGATGAACGGTGCTATCGACGATTTCCGCGTCGAATCGATCCTCAGGACGACGATTCTCGAGGGGTGCGTCGGAGAGACGATGGCTGCTCTCGAGGCGCGCGCTGCCCTGGAGGTCTGCCGCGACCAAGGCGTTTGCGCCGTGCTCGAGCAAATTGCGGTGGACGAGGAGCGGCACGCTGCCCTCGCCTGGAAGGTCGTGAGTTGGATTGTGGCCGAGCGACCGGACCTCTTGGGAGAAGCCGAGCGTGCCTTCGGACAAGCGGTCGCGAAGCGGGCCTCATCAGGGGATCAGCAGCCCGGCGCGCCTGCCTTGGGAGTGCTGTCGAGCGAGCAACTCCGGCGGATTCATGCGGATGCCTTGGACAACGTCGTGATTCCCTGCGCAGAAGGTTTGTTTCGGCGCCACCTGCCAGATCGGGCCCCACTCAACGTGGTAGGGTAAGACGATGCGGTCGCCTTCCCCTTCTGACGCGCTACGACTCTTCCTCGTCACGAGCGTCGGGCTTGCTCCTTTTGCTTGTGGCGGTAGCGCAACGACGAGCGGCGACCGATCGGGGGACGGGGATACGTCGGGAGACGGTGACACGAGCGGGGACGGGGACACGAGCGGGGACGGGGACGCAATCCCGGGCGATGGGGATGGCGACGCGAGTGGAGACGGTGACGCACCCGGCGACGGCGACCTCCCGAATTCGATAAGGGTGTGCACCAACGGCACTGCATTCGTCGATGGAGTCGATACCGGCACGTATCTTTGCGACGAGGGGTACGTTCATCGACGCGAGCCGAGGGAGTGTCCGTCAACCCTCCCGCGGCCGATCGAACTCGACCCTGTCGCATCTGCCGCGGGTGGAGCGAGTGGTGAAGGCTTCGCCGACCAGTGTACCTCGGACGCCGACTGTGATGGGGGCCTAGCGTACTGCGGGGTGACCTGGGGTGGATTCGGGACGCCATATCTGGCGTGCCTGGGGTCGTGCGTCACGGATTCGGACTGCTCCGACGGGTTCGTCTGCTTGTGTGGGGACGAGTACGGGACTTGTCATCCCGGCACGGCTCCGGTGGGGGAGGGAGGCTGCCGATCGGACCTTGATTGTGTCGAGGACGAGCTTTGTGTGGGCGTGCGGTGGAAGGACATCTGTGGAGGAGGCTTTCGCTACCGCTTTGGTTGCACGCCGTACGAGACCGAGTGCGGTGAAGATTTTTGCAACTACGACTGCTGGACGGAATCGGGGGAAATCGTGTGCCAAGAAACGGCCGATTGCGGTCGGCCGTTCTTGGTCGATGGGGAAAAGCGGCTGGCGTCGGGACTGATGCGCTCCGACTGGTGTGAGGCGTATGCGCGCGATACCCCCCGCGAGTGGCGGGTAGGAGTCGATCCGGCAGAGGTTGCGGCCGAGTATTTCGAGAAGATCGCCTTGATGGAGCACGCATCCATTGCGGCATTTGCGCGTTTCTTGCTGCAGCTCTTGTCCTTGGGGGCGCCCGCCGAGTTCATCGAGGAAACGAATCAGGCGCTTGTCGATGAGACGAAGCACGCGCGCTTGGCATTCTCCTTGGCGAGTCGATTCGGGCAGCGCCCCGTGGGCCCTGGACCGCTTCGGGTTGAGAGATCGCTCGATCATCATGCCTCTCCGGAATCGATTCTCATCACGACCATCGAGGAGGGGTGCGTGGGTGAGACGATGGCGGCGCTCGAGGCGCGAACTGCTTTGCTTCGGTGCGAGGACCGTCAAGCGCGGCATGCGCTCGAGGCGATTGCGACCGATGAAGAAAGGCATGCAGCTCTCGCCTGGAAGGTAGTGCGCTGGATGATTCTCCGCTGGCCCGACCTCCGACCGGTCGCCGCTCAGGTGTTCGAGCGGGCTCTCGCAAAGTCGAGTACGCAATCCGAGCATGGCAGGCGAGGTGCAGAAGTTCTCGGAGTGCTTTCGGGACAGTCCCGAGCAAGGGTGCACGCTGATGCGCTTTCACGAGTGGTGGCGCCCTGCGCTGCGCTGCTATTGGGTAACGAGCTCGCCCCTCGTTTGGCTCGGGCCACACGGGTCCGCGCATCCCAAGGGCTGCACGCGTCCTGACGGAAGCGTCAACTCCTCTTCGCTACTGCCAGGGGCAGAGCGTGGTGGAGAATCAGCGTAAGGATGGCCTTGCTGGGTGACTAGAGTTGCTTTTTCTTGGCGCGTATCTCATTTTCGAGATGTGCTGTAGCTCCGGAAACACAGACAAACTATCTTCACGTCATGCAGTGTACCCATCGGGCCGTACTCATCATTACGCGTGATGTGGAGGGGACTTCGACCAACGTGGCGCGCGAGAGGAAGAACCTATCTTGTGGTCTCAAAAAGGGGCATGACGGCGCGCACCAGGACTTTCAGTATGAAGAGTCGTGGCAAGATGAAGGGAAAACCCTGACGCACATCTTGATTCACTTGGAACAAGACGAGTAGCCGGTCGAATTCGAGTCAAGCGAGACGGCCCACGATGGAGCGGCCCGGCAGAAATAATAAACGGCGCCCCGCAGGGCGCCGCCGTCGAGTGTCGGGGTATCTGCCCGTCCCCTCACTTAGAAAGTCAGGAGCCCGCTCTCGATCAACGAATCGCAGACGGGAGTGTTGGCGCCCGCGGAGAAGTCCTCGCATGTAGAAGTCAGGAGCTCGAAACCGCAGGTGAACGCGTCCAGGATTTCGAGGTCAGTCGTCACGAAGCAGCCGCTCGGGGTCAGCTCTTCCCCCAGGCAATCGACGCTCAGCTGAGCGTACACGGCCACAACGTGGGTGCACGCGGTGAAGCGCGTGTAGTTCGTACAGTCCGTGAAGTCCGTCCCATCCGGGCAGTACATGGTGCCCTCGTCGCACCAACCATCGTTGGCGTACTCGCACGAGTCGTCCCCGACGAAACCCTCACAATCGGTAGCGTCGCTCCCGAATGGGCACAAGGTCCCCATGTCACAGGTGTCGTTCAGAGCATAGTCGCACCAATCGTCGTCCTCGACGACGAAGCAATCCGCCTGATCCGTTCCTGCTTCGCACGAGCTGCCTTCGTCGCAGAAGCCGTTCCAAGAATTGGCGCACGTGTTCGAGCAATCTGCGGTGTCGGTCCCTGGAGTGCAATTTGCCGGTTCGTCGCAATAGTCATCGAACGCCCAGGTACAGGAATTCGGCCCGTCGACGGTCCCGCCGCAGTCGACGTCGTCCCACGAGAAATCGCCCCCGCAGTCGCACTCACCATCCTCTTCCCAGTCGCAGGCGTTTGCGGACGTGCAGCAATCGAGGGGTCCTGAGCAGTCAGTGGTGTCCGTGCCTTCTGCGCAGAAGGTGGGTTCGTCACATTCGCCATCCAGCGCATAGACGCACGAGTCGTCGCCCGGCCCATCACCGTCACCGTCGCCGTCGCCGTCACCGTCACCGTCACCGTCACCGTAGAACTCTTCGCAGTCGGCGGTGTCGGTGCCTCTCGGGCAGAGTCCCGGTTCGTCGCAGCTGTCGTTGAAGGCAAAGTCGCAACCGTTTGGTCCGTTTTTGCGCTCCTCGGCGATCTCTTCCACGTCGCGATCGTCGAATTGGCAAGCCTCGAGACCGGCTAGGCCGAGGCCCAAGATCAAGCAGGAGGAAGTGACGTGTCGTAAGGATTTCAAGTAAGTCATCAGAAGCTACCTCGGGCGCTCAGTCCCCAAACGCCGCCGCCCACCACAGGCGTGAGCCGTGTCTTGCCCACAGTTTCTTGGCTCTTGGAAGGGCCACCCGCAATCAACCAGATGACTGCGCCTGTGATGGCCGCGCCACCCACACCCCAGCCGATGTATGCAATGGTGGCGTTCGACTTCGCCTTGCCGAGCTCATCTTTCCATTCGTCGACTTCATCGTCGCCGCACGGGTCGTCATCGTCCTCACAAATGGCGCGCGCGTTGTTGTCATGGCCCTTCGCCATGAAAGCGAAAGCCGTTCCCGTACCAGCGAGGGCAAGGCCGACCGTGCCCAAGATGATCGGCCCGGCGAGGGAACGGCCCTTCTTTTCCTTCGGAGCGGCGGTCGTGGCCTGGGGAGGAGCTTGCTCCGCGGGAGCCGCCGAATCATCGGTCTGTGCCGCGGGCTCCGCGACGGCAGGTGGCGCGTCGCTTTGCTCCAGGGCCTCTACGAGTACCGGATAGGTTTGGCCCTCTTCCGTGGCGCTCACTGCCACCGTGCGAGGCTCGTACCCGTCCGCCGTCGCCACGATCTCGTGGGTCCCGGCATCGACCGGGATGGCCTCTCCGACGACGGCATCGGCGACGAGCTCCACCCCGTCCTGAGTCAGCTTGAAGCCGGGTAGGTCAGCCAATCCGTCAGCGAGCTGGATGCGCACTCTCACCAACTTCGGCTCGAGTTTGCGGGCCTCTTCTCGGGCGTGTTCCTCCCGTGCCGATTGTCCTTCTTGGCGCGCCATTGCGGACGCCTCGCGATAGGTCGACCAAGCCGAAGCATATTTACCGGCAAGGTCGTAGCAGCGACCCAAATTCAGCAGCGTGCCGACGCCAGGATCCAAGTCGAAGCTCTTCTGGAACTTCGGGCACGCCTTGTCGAAGTTGCCCGACTCCATCAGCTTCACTCCCGAATCGAAGAGGGCGTCTGCCGCGGCACGATCTTGGGGAGAAGCCGCCCAGACGTCCGTGGGCTGTCCCAGGTAGGGGATCCCTACGAGTGCGCCCAGGAGAGCGATACGGAGGAGACGCGCCTTGAGTGGCGTGTGGCGCGTCGGTGCCGTTGTGTGGTCAAGAAAGCGCAAGGGAGCTTTGGCAAACTGCCCCTCGAAGAGTGGACGTGTCATTTGGTCGCAGATTACCTGAGTCCCGATATGGGCAAAAGGTCTGATCCCGTCTGCAGGGGTGGCGTCCGGTTTTCGGCCGAGAGTGAAATGTGTCTCCTTGCTGGCGTCTATCTCGATCGACAAACCAGCCGGATTTGTGCACGTCTAGTCTTGCCGTTGGCCTCGTGAGACCTTGGGCCGTGACTGGAGGGAAAAAATGACGAACGGCTTTTCGAGGTGTCGGGTGTGGCTGGCGGTCCTGGGACTTTCCCTAGGGGTGTCCGCCTGCACGAAAGAACGGCAGGCCACGAAATGTCAGGCGGACACGGACTGCAACAACGGCACCCTCTGCGAGATGGGCGTGTGCGTCCCATCGCAGGTCGCCGAGAAAGCGCGAGCGTTCGATCAGCTCAAGGCGAAGGAAAAGAACGAGCCTTCCGAAAAGAAGACCGCGGATACTCAGAATGAGGGTCCAGTACCCATCATCCCGAACGACAGATCCGACCCCCCCAAGTACGAGGAGTGGCAAACTGCCACCGAGATCAATACCCAACACGAACATGGTCGGGCTCGGGAATGCACGATGAAGGTGGTTCGCGAATGGGTTCGCGTTTTGTGTCGAGGAGAGATCCTCGGCTACCAAGATGTCGTGGAGTTCGGCAAAAAGACTGTCGACTATTATGTTTCGGTCAAGGAAAGTTCGCTTTCCTTCGTGGGTCGGATCAAGCGCGGGCCTCGGCAATCGGTGCGGATCTGCCGCAAAACGGATCGAGCCGCGCTCGTCGTACATTGGCCGGATGGGGCCGACAGGCCTCAGCACATTGCTCTGGGAGGAGGCGGGCCGTGTGAAAACCACGAGTTCGACGAAGTGCCCGCGAACAAGGCAGTCGGGGGCGAAGACTCCGTCGACAGCGCGCCCGCGGGTTCAGCTCGCGGCAATCCCTCGCCACCTCGGCCATCGGGGCTACATGAGGGACACATGACGCCCAAGGGGATCGCGCGGGACTGACCTCAGGAGCTGCCCCAACGGAGCCTCGCGAATCACGGTGGATCTCGGCCGAGCCAATGAAAAGAGGGGCGCCCCGATGGGGCGACCCTCGATTTTCGTCTCAGCTAGGTTGCCGCGACTCAGAGCACCACTACGAACGAATCGCAGGGGAAACTGATGTAGACGTCGGGGTTTATCGTCGTCTTCACGGCGATGCACGAGTCTCCGAGCAGCTCCAGCTCGGTCGCGGAGTTCATGCGCCAACCGTTTTCGTCCTCGTACCTTGCTTCGACGTCGTTGACGAGGACGGTCCCGAGGTTCGCCTTCTCGAGGTCGACCTCCTCGTTCATCGTATAGACGCAGGAGCGGGTGCTGCCGACGACGCCGGCGATGTCCGCCTTGAGTTGGTCGGGGTTGCTGGGATTGAAGACTCGTGCCGAGCCGCTTTCCCCAGAGTACGTCGCCAGGTTGGTCGTCAGGCCCTCGCAGTTTTCAGCTGGTGGCCGTGAAATGACAGGCTGACCGCTTCCTGCGTTGGCCAAGTCTTGAAGATGATTGCGCCCAATCTCACCGACTCCGATGGCGTACGTTCCGATGCCTTGGTCGAAAGCGGCCTGCGCCGCAGCGATGGCCATGTCCTGTCCGCATTGAGGATCAGGCGCTGCACAGGTGTCCGGCTCTCCGTCGGTGACGAGAAGGATGAACTTCGGACCAATCGCCTCCAAGTCGGCGAGGATGGCCGTGGCCGCACTGAGAGCCGCTCCTGTAGGAGTCTCGCCTTTCGAAGGATTGACGTCGTTGACGTCAGGTACGCTGGGATCAATCGGATCGGAGCTGACAGCGTCGTACTCGGCTTTGATCGTCTCGTAGTTGTTGGTGCCGATGGATGTCGCGTTGAAGAGAGGGCACGCCGCGATGCCGTTTTGTGCCTGGTGTGTGTAGGCAGCGAACCCGAATCGAATTCCGCTTTGGAGGGTCGTGACGATTCCGTCGTCCCCCACGAGCGCTTCCTTCAGGGGCTCCCAGCGGCTCGGATAGTCCGCTAGGGGTTGGTCGAACATGCTCGATGAACGATCGACGAGCACGAGCACGGTGGGGGTGACGCTCTCGAATTCGACGTCGAGATCGTTGCAGCCCTGCACTCGGTTGGGCGTGTTGAACTCGTAGTCGAGCTCGCCGTCGCCGTCCGTGTCGATACCGTCCGCGCGACCGTCGCCGTCGGTGTCGATCGGATCGCCGGTGTGATCGGCCTCGCCGTCGCCATCCGTGTCGACGCCGTCGTAGGTGCCGTCGCCGTCGGTATCGACGCGCGTCCCGTCACCTCCACCGAGGTCGATGTCGGAGTTCCCTCCGCCGTCTCCGTCGCCGTCTCCGGTTTCGTTGGTGTTTTTCGATTCGTCGTCGTCACCTCCGCAGCCGACGGCTGCGAATGCGAGGGAAAGTGAAGAAATAGATATTATAAAATGTAGCTTGGTTTTGACCATGAAGACTCCCGAACGCGTGCCACCGCGAAAATCATGGTCAACCTGCCTTGGGTAATGTTTCACGACAAGAAGTATCGAGTACCAAACCGCTACTGGCGTATTCCGACTTCAACGTCAGAGGATTTTCAAGCGGCTGGCACAACGAAGCCGGACAGCGAGTCGACCCCAAGGGGCGATCGCGTCCGGCCAATCGATCATTAGTGCGACATCCAGAGCCGCACTTCACAGTGATGCGCGCGGCCCATGAAGCCGCACGGCTCCGCAGTGCGAACTATTCGACGCTCACGGTTTCGCAACCGGCTACGATGCTCACCGTCCCGCCGCCGAAGTTGCCGCAGCTCTGGGGGCACACGAGGATTTTTTCGGGGTCTTCGGGGTTGTCGAAGTACCAACCGCCGGTCTGCGCGCAGCCGGCTGGTCCAGTGGTCTGCCCGATCGTTTCCGGGTTCCCGCCGAAGGGCGTAAACTGCATGTTCACTTTGTCGAGGTCGATGGGCGTTCCATCGGAAGTCCGCGGCATGTTGAACTCGCACAATGTTGGTGTGTTCGCGACTCGTCGGAGTGCTTCCGTCAAAGTGCCGACCGCATCACACTCCTCGTTTGCGACAAAGAAGCCATCTCCCGTCCCTCCGGCCCGCGCAACGGCGTCGAGGTTCGGCGTTTGACCTAGGCCGACGACGAACGTGGGGATGCGCGTCTCACCTTCAGGGGGGTTGTTGTAGAGCTGAGCCAGGTCGGCCAGACCAGCGATCGTCTGATCGTCGCACACCGTGGGATAACCGTCGGTCACCCACACGACCGCAACCCCACGTCCGAGGTTTTCCTGCATGTCCGCCCAGGAACGAGCAGCAGTCAGAGCGCCCTCCAGAGAAGCATAGCTGGGCGTCAGGCCTCCGGCGGGCTGCTCGGGGTATGCGTCCACGAGGGTGTCTGCATGCCCAGGGAGTTCACCGACTTCGACGGAGAGTTCCGCGTAGTCGCTCGTTTCGCAAGATGCGCCGGAAGGTGATCCATTGTCGTGCACCCAGTCGCCAGGCTGTGGAAAGAAGTGGAGCCCCACTCTGAGGCCCGAGGCCTCATCGGACTGAATGAACTCGAGCACGGACTCACGTAGAAGATCCCACCTGGTGGGTGCTCCTTCGACGTTGTCGGGTACGGTGTGCTCCACCATTGAAACCGACTGATCGATCATGAAGATGATGTCGGCGGGGAGGGCTTCCGCTTCACGGGCTTCGGCGGCGCATGCCTCGAAATCTTGGCCGACATCGGTCGTGCCATCGGGGTTGACCGGTGGGGGGACTGATGAGTCGGTGCATTCGTCGCCATCGCCATCGCCATCTCCCGACGAGTCGCCATCCCCGTCGCCCGAGGAGTCGCCATCACCGTCGCCGCCGATGTTTCCCGTCCCAGGCGTGAAAATGATGTCGATGAGGCCATCGTTGTTGGTGTCGATGCCGTCGTAGTCGCCATCTCCATCGGCGTCGATTGCGGTTCCGGGTTCGTCAATCTGGCCGTCGCCATCCGTGTCGACGCCGTCGGGGATTCCGTCGTCGTCGTCGTCGATCGGGGCGTTGGTGGTGGCGCCGTCGCCGTCTCCTTCGCCAGCGGTTCCGTCGCCATCATTGCTGCAGCTTGGTGCAGCCACAATCAATGCGGCCAGCATCGAAAATGCCGTGAGTTGAGTTTTCAATGGAGTGCCCTTCCTTGTTTAAGCGAGCTGCCCTCTCGACGAGCCCCATTATTCTGAAGCTTTTTGCGCCTCCGGGTAAAGGAGAATCACCTCCGACGCTCTCGCATTGCAACCAACCCGGAAGATTCCTCATCTCGTTCAAACTGTGATCGCTCGCCGCGGACGGGAGCGCAGCCCGCACCTTTTCGAGTGCCTGATTCGTCAAAACGGTCCATGGTCAATGCCTGCCGAGGGCGCGTTTGGACACTATCTCGGTTTGTAGAAGCAAAGTTTCGTTGACCGGAAGAGAACCTCTTCGGTACTTTGTAGGTCGCGGTGAGGCTCGTGATGGGGCGAGGCTCTCGCTTTTCAAGGAGGCATAGGGTGCGTCGTTTACTAATGGGAGCTGCGCTTTTGGCAGCTACGATTCCTTTGGATTTTGCTTGCTCCAATGATGATGATCCGAAGAGCACGGTGGTCGAGGGTGACGGAGATGGCGACGGCGACCTCGCACTCCCGATGGGCGGAGATTCCGGCGACGGCGATTCGGGTGACGGCGACGGCCCCCGACTTCCCGCGTGCTCAAGCTTTGCCGGGCTTCCGAGCTGTGACCAGGACGGACGCGCCGCCGGGCGACGCGAGGTGAACCTCCTGCTCGTCATCGACAAGTCGGGCAGCATGGATTCCGATGGGGGCTTCGACAATTCCAAGTGGGACACGATGAAGGTTGCTCTCGAGGCCGCGCTTCAGGAGGTCGCGCCGGAGATCAACGTCGGTCTTTCTCTATACCCCTTCCCTGAGGATCCGGCATTCGGGATCGACAAGGACACGTGTGGAGACGTGGGCAACTGTTGTGAGATGCCCACCTCCAGCACGGAACCACAGATCCCCATCGGCCCGGGCCTAGAGACCGTGCCAGAGATCATCGACTCGTTCGATCGCGTTCGTCCGGGTGGTGGAACTCCGACGGCTGTAGCCCTCGAGAATGCCTACGACTACTTCACCAGCGGCTCTGGGAAGGATCTCGAGGGCGACAAGTACGTCGTTCTCGCTACCGACGGCGGCCCGAACTGCAACGCGGACATCTCGTGCACGCCCGAAACGTGCACACGCAACATCGACGGCACGTGCGAGGGCGACTTGTGTTGTAGTGGACAGCTCGCCACCAGTTGCCTCGATGACGCTGCGAGCGAAGACGCCGTGGGGCGCCTGGGTTCAGCCGGAATCGACACCTTCGTGGTGGGAGTGCCGGGGACGGAAGCGTACGCAAGCATTCTCGATGCACTGGCCGAAGAGGGCGGGCGCGCTCTCGAAGGTGAGGACGAAAAATACTTCGCCGTGGACGGCGACGGAGGAGTCGAGGGTCTGACGGAAGTGTTCCGTCAAATCGCCAAGCAGCTCGTCACGAGCTGTGACATTCAGCTAAATGATCAGCCGCCCTCCATCCAGGATATCAACGTCGCTGTCGATTGCGAGATCATTCCGAAGCTCGCCGATGGTGGCGGTGGTGGAGCCGGGGGGGCTGATGGCGGTGGCGAGGAGCAGTGGATCGTCGACACCGTCACCGATCCGCCGACCATTCGTCTGAGAGGCGGTCTGTGCGATCGCATCCAGGACGAAGGTGTGGAGCGCGTGGACATCGTGCTCGGATGCCCTTCGGTTCTCTGACGCGGAACAGCGCCGAAAGAAGGGCTCGCAACGGCGTTGCGGGCCCTTCGTGCATTTCAATATCCCGGTGCGAGCGGTGCTGACGTCACTCGTCGTTGGGTATCAGGTCGCAGTAGTAAAAAGAGTCACGTTCGATTGCCTCACGAACCTGGATGCGGATCGGGGAGCTCAACATCGGCCCAGCCGAAACGAACGTATGAAATTCACCGTTTTCACCGCACGGATCGGCCGTGCTGGGGAGTTCGGCGAGCAAAGATTCGTCCCACTTTCGCCCCACGAGCTCGGACGGCACCTGCCGCGGATCGACGGTCGTCAGGTGCGCCACGAGCCCAGCCCTCATCATCTCCTCCGCCAATGAGCGTGTGTCCCGGAGCCACAAGGGAAAGACAGGCTCGAGCCCGGTACCGCGCAGCTTGTCGACTCGGTACTTTCGGATGTCATCGAGGAAGAGATCACCAAAGACGATGTGGGTGATTCCTTGTGATACCGCGCGCTCGGTCGCCGCTTTCATTTGCTTCTCGTAAACTTCGTTGGAGCACGGGTGTGGGATCGGGACCTCCCAAAGAGGCAGCCCAGCGCGTTCTGCTTGTTGTCTCAGCAGCTGTCGACGCACGGCATGCATTGCTACGCGGTCATGGGTTTCGTTGACGCTGGTCAAGAGACCGGCGATCTCGAAGTCGCCACGTTCACGGACGACATGCAGCGCCCAGGCGCTGTCCTTTCCGCTACTCCAGCTGACCAATGCACGCCCTCGGCTCATGCAGCGCAGAGTAGTGTGCATTTGAGCGATGGGAAGGTGCGGGCGCTCAGTCGATCGATCTCAGCGCCGTGCCGATGAACGACGAGATCGCCTTCGCCAACACGCCCACAGCCCCCGAGTCGGCGTCGTGCCGAGTGGACATCCACACCGAAACCTCGTCACGAACTTCGTCTTTGAGTACGGGCAGCAGTGGCTCCGTTGGGTCGAGGAAGGCTGCTATTTTCGACACCGGTGCGAGGGCGATTCCTTGGCCAGCCAAGATGAATTGCCGAAGCAAGTACGGACTCGGAGACGTGACCGCAGGTTCGATTCGAACGGATGGGTGAGTTGGGTCCGTGAGCGGTAGTCGTGTCGGATCGCGGTCATAACGATCCCAAACGAATAAGTCGCGGGTTGCTGCCTCGTCTACCGTGAGGGGAAGGCCGACCTTTTCCGCGTATTTTTTGGAAGCGAAGAGTCCCACCCGTACCTTCGCGATCCGGCTGCGTTTCCATCTGGGATCCTCGATGGGTTCGTCGCCGAAATGGAGGAAGAAGGTCGCGTCGGAATCGGGATCGAATCGGCCGCTGTGATAGCGAATCCTCCAGCGAATCGATGGCGCGACCTTCCTGAACGTGGCCAGGGCCGTTTCCTCGATGGCGGGCGGCAGTCCAAAAGGAACCTCGATGAAGATGGCGCTTCTTTGCCCGCTGAGACTCCTGACCGCGTCCAAGATGGCCTTCGTGTCTCCCATCAGAGCGCGCCCCCTGCGCGCAAGCGCTTCGCCTGCCCTGGTGACGGACGCGCTATCGGCAGCGCGACGAAGGAGCTGGACGCCGCTGCGGGCCTCGAGATCGTCCACTTGGTTCGCCAGCACTTCCCGGGCGAAGTTGAGCGACTTGGCGGCTGCCGAGAACGAGCCCGTCTCGGCTACGGCGAGGAATGCGCGGAGCTCGTCTAGGTTCATCTGGAAGATCTCGGGGCGTTCGCGATCACGAAATGAGGCGCTCCTCGAATGAGGCTACGTCCTCTCGCTTCAGAGTGCCATATAGGTGGGGGAAGAGCATGTCGGCTCGGGAAACCTCCATCTCGATGGGTAGACCGGTCGTTCGGATCTTGGCGATGACCACTCGGTCGTACTTTGCGTAGTGCTTGACCAGAGTCCCGTCGAGCTGCTCTTCGGTCGAAAGATGGATGAAACCATCACGCTTGTCGTCGGCGCTGCCATCGAAGGTGCCCGACCGTTCGAGGGCCTGCCATTCTTCGGAGCGGAAGATCTTGAAAACGAAAGGCGGCGGAGGGGTTTTGGACATGTCTGAAAAGCCTAGCTGGGACGACCATCATGGCGAGAGCGGGAGGGTCCTCACTCGGACGTATTTGTCCCTTCCCGCACCCCTGGCACACAATGACCCAGTGGGCTTAGCCGGAAAATCGCTGATTTTGTGAAGGATTGCCGTGGCACATATGCTGCATTGAGCTTGGGGACCGAGACCCGAAAGACCGAAAATGAATCACCGTGCACTTTCCGCAATTGCTGCTTTGTCGGCGAGCTTCATGGCCCCACCTGCTTTCGCCTGTGGGGGCTTCTTCTGCAACAACGCCACCCCCGTGAACCAGGCAGCGGAGCGCATCATCTTCGCAATGGACGGCGACCGCGTCACCCAGATCGTCGAAGTGATGTACGAGGGGCCGGCGGAGGGTTTCTCTTGGGTTCTGCCGGTTCCCGGCACTCCCGAGCCGGGGGTAAGCTCAGTACAGGCCTTGGACCGTCTCCAGAGTCGCACGAACCCGACTTACAACCTTCGGTCGGTCTTCGATGACGCGTGCCTCGTCAATCAGTTCGCGGGCGGGGACGGTGACGCGGCGGGAGACGGCGACGGCGATGGTGACGGCGATGGCCCGACCGTGACGGTCATCGATTCTGGAAGCGTCGGACCTTTCAACTACGAAACGATCTCCATCGACGCTGGGGATGAGGATCCCGCTGAGGTTGCCGTGCGTTGGCTGACGGACAACGACTACGATGCCGGCCCACGCGCGGGCGAGGTGCTCGGACCTTACCTCCAGAACGGATTGAATCTCATCGCTTTCAAGCTGCAAAAAGGCAGAGACGCCGGGGCGATTCGGCCCATCGCCCTCGAATACGACGCGAGCGCGGCGGCGATCCCCATCCTCCCGACATCGGTGGCTGCCAACGACGACATGCCCATCATGGTGTGGGTTCTCGGCGAACATCGCGCCGTCCCGACCAACTACAAGGCGCTCGAGCTGAACGAGGCGCTCATCGATTGGTTCACCTTCGCGAGCAACTACAACGAGGTCGTGACCGCTGCAGCCGACGAGGCCCGGGGGCAGGGATTCGTTACCGAGCTCGCGGAAAGCACTGCTGGATACGGTCAGGTGATTTTTCCGAGTTGGGAGTCCGCCACGTTCACATCGATCGCCGGTTCCACGGATGTCGAGGATGTACTCGTGACCCTCACCGAACGCTTTGCTCTCTACGACGGATTTGCGGAAGTTGCCGCCGACCTGCCTCTCCGAGACGGGATCTCACCCGAAGACTTCATGAGCTGTCCGTATTGCTATTTCTACCCGGGGACGGCACCGAGCCTCGGCTTCGGGGGGGCGCCGGGGGAGTACGACGAGACGCCGATTCCCGACACGGATCCCATTTACGGAGTCGATCTCGAGGCCTTCGTCATGGCCGTCGAGGAAGATGTACTGTCCCCCATCGCACGAACCGCTACCCTTTTCGACGAGCACCCCTACGTGACGCGCCTTTACACGACGATGAGTGCGGACGAGATGACCCTGGATCCGGTGTTCGAGTTCAACCCAGATCTCGAGGATGTGGACAACAACCACACGGCAGAATGGCATCGGAGTTGCGACGACGGTCCCTGGTCGGTGCATCTCGAAGACGGAAGGATCGTTCGCGGGACCGGCACGAGCTGGCCGTACTCGGTGGGCGACGATAGTATGCCAGCGAACGTCCGCATCCTTCAGTACTCGACGAGCGGTCCGCCAGAAGTGCTGACCGACAACGAAGTTCGAATCCGCGAGACGTTGGCTCCCCGAGGGTCTAGCTCGGAATCGGATTCCGACGACAAGGGAGGTTGCGCGCTCGGGAGAAAGCCAGAGCCAAGGTCGTCGTGGCTGTGGCTGTTGCCTATCGCTCTCGGCGGTCTTCGCGTTGCTCGTCGACGACTCGCCTTGCGACGATGAGGAGATCCTCTACGAAAGTGGCAGAGAAAAGGCCCGGCTTCTGAGAAGCGTGGGCCTTTTCTTTGGGATCGGTCGTCGTTTCTGCTCCTGCGGACATGCACTCAGAGAGCTTCGAGCCGGAATATCGAGCCGAGCGCGCTCACGAAGTACACCTCGCCGTCCGAGCCGTTTTGGATCGCGGTGATGAAGTTGGGGCTCAGCTGTCCCGTGAGATTCTGGGGCGCGCTAGCGGCGTTCGTGTCCCGATCGTACGTCGTCGAGTACACGAAGTTTTGCACGTTGTCGGCGTACAGGTAGGTGCCGCGCAGCCACGGGATAGCCGAACCTCTGTAGACCGCTCCGCCGATGACCGCCGCACCGCCGTTGTTGTCATACTCCAGTACGGGAAGTGTGAGCCCCGTTTGGTCACAGCTGGCGAGGGGGTCGTCGAAGTTGTCGTGGTTGAAGCAGGTCGTGCCCTCCATCGTGCTCCAACCGAAGTTCTTGCCAGCTTCCGTGAACTCGACGACGTCGATCTCTTCTTTGACGTTCTGTCCCACGTCGCCGATGTAAAGATCGCCCGTGCAGCCATCGAAGTTCATCCGGTACGGATTGCGGAGTCCGATGCTCCAAATTTCAGGAAGCGCGCCGGGGTAGTTGCCCGCCGGGCTCGTGTAGGTGCCCCCCGCAGCAGGATCGATACGCAGGATTGTGCCGAGCATCGTCGACGGGTTTTGTCCGTTCCGGTCCGGATCGCCGCCATAATTCTGGAAGTCTGCTCCTCCGCCATCGCCGAGGGCGACGTAAAGGTAACCATCAGCGCCGAACGCGATCGTGCCTCCATTGTGGTTGTCATGAGGCTGATTGAAACGGAGCAGCACCCGCTCGGAGTTTTCGTCCGCCACGTCCGCCGAAGCGCCAATGGTGTATTCGGCGAGGACGGAGTCGTTGGACGAAGACTCGATGTAATAGACGTAGAAGAGTCCGTTTTGGGCGTGGTCCGGGTGAAAGGCGAGACCCAAGAGGCCGCGTTCGTCCGCTTGGTTGTTCGACTCTCCCGGACCAATGGCCTTGTCGGTGATGTCGAGAAAGGTGCCGCCACCGTTGATCTTGATGACGCCCTCTTGTTCGACGACGAAGAGGCGTGGATCTGCCGGGGGATGGGTAACCAGGATCGGCTGAGTGTAGCCGCTGCCGACTTGCGTCAGCCGGAGCGCGCCGGGCGTCCCCTCGGGGGGATTGCAATTGTAGTTCTCGGCCCCCGGGACCCGCATCATCGTAACGGGGCTTCCGCCGGTGCCCGCGCCTCCTGTAGCCGTTCCGCCTGCGCCGGTGCCGCCGGTGCCCGCTCCGCCCGTTGCCGCGCCTCCTGTCCCGGTGCCTCCGCCGGTCCCTCCGGCCCCCGTCCCGTCCGCCCCGCTACCCGGCGCGTCGTCCTCGCCACCACAAGCTAGGAAACAGAACGACAGCGGGAGAACGAAGCCCACCAGGCTTGAAAAGGGACGCAAGGATTTCATGACAAAACTCCGAAAGAGAAAGGGGGTGCCGTGTCGGCCGACGCCGACAGGGGCCATTTACTCTACCATCCCAGGCCGAGTGCAAGGGGTGACGGTCCAAAGGACCAGATTGATCGCATTCGCGTCGAACCGGCCCACGTGCCAGGGGTCGACGCCGGGACGATTTCTGAAAATTTTTGGCCCCAGCGGCAGCCTTGCGCGGACCCCATCCTTCAAGCAGGTTCAGCTCATGACGACTCTTCGCTTTCCTCGCTTCTCGGCCACTCTGGTCCTGGTGAACGCTGCGGCGCTCTTCGTTGCCGCATGTTCGGGAGACGATGGCGCGGACGCCGATGGTGACGGAGATGCAGCCGGTGGCGCCGTCGTCGGCGCGGGCGGCGGGACCGGTGGTGAGACGTTGACGACCGGCGGAACGGGAGGAATGGGGAGCGGTGGCGATGCGGTTGCCACTGGTGGTGACATGTCCACTGGAGGCACTGGTGGTGACGCGTGCGGCTCGACGAGCGCGGGCGGGAGCGGTGGCGCGCCCGGTGATCCTCTCGCGTTGCCCGACGTACTCTCGGAGACTGGCCTATTCGAGGCCGACATGGTGACCCTGGGGCCCGGTGTGCGCCCGTTTCGTCCCCGCTTCGCGCTATGGACCGACGGCGCGGCGAAGCGTCGTTGGATCTCTTTGCCTGAATGCGAGCAAATCGACACCAGCAACATGGATTTCTGGGAGCTGCCGAGGGGTACCAAGCTCTGGAAGGAGTTCAGCCGCGATGACAAGCGCGTCGAAACGCGCCTCCTCGAGCGCAAGCCGAGCGGCATCTGGGTCATGGTTGCCTATCAGTGGCGGGATGACTTGAGCGACGCCGACAAGGTCCCCCTCGGGGTTCAGAACGCATCAGGCACGGACCATGACATTCCCTCGGAAGATCAGTGTTGGGGCTGCCACAACCAGGTTTCGAGTCGAGTGCTCGGCTTTTCGGCCATCCAGCTTGCCCACGACGCTGGCGTCGACGTACCGGGAACGGCCGCCGAGGACGAATGGACGTTATCCGGTCTGCAGGCAGCGGGCCTCCTGACTGAGGCTCCTCCTGCAGAGCTGCCTCTGCCGGGCAGCGAAGTCGAACAGACTGCGCTCGCCTACCTGCACGTCAACTGCGGGCACTGCCACAACCCCAATTCATCGGTTCAAGCGCGCGTAGATATGGAGCTCTGGCTGTCGGTCGCCGGTGTTCTCACCGGAGATGTCACGCAGACGACGACGTACCAGACCGCAGTCGAAGTCCCGGCGTCACTTGCCGCCGATGGCCCTCCTGGGGGCACCCACCGGGTGACGGGCGACATCACGGACGTCAACGATCCCGACGAGCTCAACAAGAGCCTGATCTATTCACGATTCAATTCGGTCGGCGAGGACTACTCCATGCCGCCCCTCGGTACCGAGATCATCGACCCCGCGGGTGAGACGGCCATCCGGGAATGGATCGAGTATTTGTCGACCGCTCCCAACTGATTCGATCGCTGGACCCGGGTCGTGTCCGCGGCGCGCCGATGTGGGTCAGGAAACCGAGCACAAAATAGGCTTCGGAGATGTCTACCTCCTGGGGGAGGCTGGCATCTCCGAAAGCGGGGGGAGAGCGATGGGACGCTCCCCAGCGAGTTGCGCCACGGCACACAGCGAGAAGGTGCGCTTTCGATGAGGTGAGGCACCGAAAGACGCTTAAATTGGCACGGTGTATTTTGTTCTCGACTATGCCGCGGCGCGGCTAGCAATCAGTAGTCGCCGGCCTCCTCCCAAACGGCTCAAGTTTTGTTTGCTACTGGTGAGGTCCCCTTGGGAGCACGGGTACGCTGGTCCAGATTCGTAGCGAATTTGGGCGTCTCGAGGGCCAAATTCGTGGTTTGTCCGGCGGGTCGAAACGTCTCGATGCGTTTCCGATGACGCAGAGATTCAGTATCCATCAGTAGGTGAGTGGCTCTGGCTCTACCTGACAGCGTCCGGAAACACACGCAGCCGCCAGGTCGGTCGGCGGCTCCCACTCACATTCGGCGCAGTCCGCCCCTGCGAAGGCCGCGCACTGAGAGACCCTAAATTCTTGAGTTCGGTCCCGGTGGATTGCGACGACTTGTTCGGACGTGTTGCCGGCTCCGCATTCGCAGCACGCGTCGGGGATCAGAACACAGTCTTCGGTTGCTTCGCATTCGGAGGCCGGTTGCTGCAGCAGGTCGACGGCTTCGCAGGCCCCGGAGTTGCACACGGCGTAGATGTTCGGATTGGGGAGACCGAGGCAATCCGGACAGCCGTAGTCGTGTCCACACAATGCGTCCTGGTAGCGAGTGCTCTGACCGAAACGAATGGACGTGAAGTCGCTCAGACTTTGCGCTCCGCACGAGCCGCAGCACGTAGCGCCGAGAAGCTCACAGTCGCCCGCGGTAGAGCACGAACGATCGAAGGCATCGCCGTCGCCGGAGACGTCTCCGTCGCCATCGCCGGACTCATCCCCGTCCCCGGACACATCGCCATCGCCAGGTCGGTCCCCGTCTCCGGACGCATCCCCGTCTCCGGACGCATCCCCGTCTCCGTCTCCGGTGGCGTCGCCGTCACCTCCAGAGGAGTCGGCAGCCTTCCCTGCGCAGCCCCCGGCGAGCGCCAGCATCAATGCGCAGAAGCTGCACGCCAATCCAACCAGGCTCATCGGCCCTCCGCGATTCTCTCTCACGAGACGAAAATAGACCCAGGGCCGAGGGTACGGCAAAGCCCCGAATCGACAATCCGTAGCCTCCCAGGACTCAGCGGCGCGTCTTTTGGGCCTCGGCGAGCAGCGCCATCGGAGTGGATGCCCTCGTTTCCCCCAAGATAGCCCGCTCTTCCGGCGTCATTCTCGTACCTCGGCCGTCGGTTGCCTGTGAGATTGCTTCGCCCAGCGTCAAACGGGACCCGCCGATTTCGATGGTCGCATCGAGCGGAAGAGCACCCTCTGCCGCGGCTTTCTTGATGTCCCTCAAAAGAAGCGGGCCGCGCTCCTCCCCGCTGGGGAGAGTGATGGGATAAGTGCTCTCAGACATCTTCAGCTGGACGAGGTAAGGGCCTCGTCCTTTCATAGTACGGATCATCGCGGCAACAAGGAATCTTCTTTTCGTCTTGGCCGCTGACGGCGCAAAAACAGGATGCCGAGCCCCATCAGCGCTGCAAAGGCGAACGGGTCGAATCGCCGCGAGCGGAGGCAGACGGCGCAGCTGGTTCCTTTGGTGGAGGCTGTCGTCGGATCAGTACTCGTCTCTTCTCGCTCCGGAAGCTCGGATTCGACCGCTTCGAAGAGCAGCTGTGCCACTTCGGATTCAGACGAATACCGCTCGACAGAAACGGGCAGCCGTCCCGGCGCGGAATATGCGAAATAGCCCGAGTCTCCCGAGCGTGGCGCGCAGCGCGCGTCGCCTCCTCCAGAACTTGCCGCAGCAGACAGCGCAGCGAGGAGCTTGGTTGGTAGGCCTTGTCCTTCGCTTTCGAATCCCGACTCGAGCACGTCCAGGGTCGTGGATGTCGACAGCACGTTGCCTTGTACGGAAAAGACGATGTCACCGGTTCGGCTCGAGCGATGTCCGAACTGCTCGTCGAGTTCATCGCCCGAATGTTGGGCGACAAGTCCCGAGCGATCGATGACCGCGTACTGCCGGAACTGTGGGCCAGCCGATGCCCCCGGAGGATCCACCTCAGGGCTCAAGGCGAAGGAGAGGGCGTGACCTGGACTCTCTCCTCCCTCGAGCTCGGCCAAGAGCGCATCTCGCCCATCGCGGTAGAAATACCCTTGCGCCGCGACGACGCCTTCGTCGGGTCGCACGGTGATCACCTCCGACAGGCTGAACTCACTACCGATGCATGAGACCGCAAAACCGCCCATCTCGCCGCTTTCGGTGTCGACCGCCAGGACCGAGTACGTGCCCCAGGCGGTCTCGGTGCTCAGCGCCAAGATGGCCGCTGAGATCCACCCGGGTTTCATCTGGCGCGTCCCTCCCACTGCTCGATTGTCATTCAGTTTGTCATCTTAACACCATTCGCTCGTAGGTCGTGCGCGATCGAAGGGAAGCCGGCTGATTGCAGTAGGTCCGACGGAAAAACACATGCGCGAGGCGTCACATTTTCGGGGCTTCGTCGGGGGCTTCCTCATTTTGCAGATCGGCCTAAAGTGCCCCGGATGAGTCGGATGGAAGTGTATTGGGGAAGCGGCAGTCAGCCGTCGTGGAGGGTCTTGCTCGCGCTGGAGATCAAGGGCGTTGCTTACGAGTCGAAGCTCATCAGTTTCTCGAGCGGCGGCCACAAGACGCCTGAGTTTTTGGCAATGAATCCGCGTCACAAGGTACCGACGCTGAAGGATGGAGACTTCGTCATGAGCGAGTCCGTGGCCATTTTGGCGTACTTGGACGAAAAGTACCCAGACCCACCGCTCTTCGGCACCACCATTCGAGAAACTGGGGAAATTTGGCGACGTGTCATGGAGTTCATGAACTACGTCGACGGACCTCTACTCAGCATCGTCCGACCCGTTTTCTTCAACAAGGTCGATGAGAACCGGGACATTATCGACGAAGCTCTTCCGAGGTTGAAGGAGGAGCTCGCTCTTCTGAACGAAGCGCTTCGAGACCGCGAATACTTCGTCGGCGCGGGGCCGACAGCAGCGGACATCGTTGCTTACCCGACGCTTCGATCGCTTTTGCGAGCCGGTACGAAACCGGCATTCGAGGTCATCGGAGAAGGGATCCTCCCGTTCGAAACCCATTTCCCCGATCTTGCGGCCTGGATGGGTAGGATCGAGCTGCTGCCCGGGTACGATAAGACGTTCCCACCCCACTGGCGCGAGTCCTGAGCGGAACCACGAGAAACATGAAAAATCCTCCGGCGGGCATCCAACAGGGAGAGGACGGGGTTCGTCGCTGCTTTTGGGCGGGGACGGACCCGCTCTATCGAAGATATCACGACGAAGAATGGGGGAGACCGGTCTACGATGACCGGCGACTGTTCGAGAAGATCTGCCTCGAAGGGTTCCAGTCGGGCCTCAGTTGGCTCACGATTTTGAAGAAACGAGAGAACTTTCGTCGCGCCTTCTCGGACTTTGACGTGGAAAAGGTCGCGCGCTTCAACCAAAAGAGTGTCGAGCGTCTGCTGAAGGACGCGGGTATCGTCCGGCACAGGGGTAAAATCGAATCGACGATCAACAACGCCAAGCGAGCAATCGAGCTCGCTGCTGAACACGGCAGTCTCTCGACGTACTTCTGGCAGTACGTTCCGCCCAAGAAAGAGCGACCCACGAAAATCACCCACGCTGCTCTTCTCGCGATGCCGAGCTCCCCAACCTCGACGGCGATGTCCAAGGACTTGAAAAAGCGTGGCTTTACCTTCGTTGGGCCGACGACGTGTTACGCCTTCATGCAAGCCATGGGTCTCGTGAATGACCATATCGAGGGGTGCTCTTCGAGGTGACGAAGCGCGCCCGGCGGCGGAAGCACGACTCGTTCAGAGCGTTTCGGGGGGCGGCGGGATCTCCGACGTTCCATCATGAGACTCGCCGGGCGTCAGCCAGTCGTCCCACTCGTCCGGCCCGGGCTCCGAGCTCGAGCTGAGAGACTCCGTCTGACAAACTATGATCGTCAAGGTGTTGGGGCGGGGCGTGTGTTCACCGACGAAGCGCAACATGCGTCTGGAGGAGACGGGGCAATTCCCCAAGATTGGATTTCCCCCTTCGATGCCCCCGCCGGCGGTGAAGTGGCCCTCGGAGTCGACGACTTCGGGGTCGATGTAACAGAAGCCGGGCGGCTCGGAATCCGTTGCGTTCCGGTCCGCGAGACATCCTTCGGCCTGTTCTCCCGTAAGTTGGTCGATGAGGCACAACTGGTAGTCTTGGCAGGAGATGTTCGTGGGCTCGCCGCAGCGACCCGATTCGTGCAATTCTCTTTCGATCGCCGCTCGCGTCGTCTCACTCACTTCGGAGCGTCCCGGTATCGCGCACGGGTCCGCGGCCTGCTCATCTCCCGAGGAGGGATCACTCCAATATCCCTCCTTAGGCAAAACTTCGACGGTCAAGCACGAAGCGAGGCCGTCGTCATCAACTGGTAGCGTCTGCCGAAGACAGCCCGGTGCCCTGTCGTGCCCCCGTCTCTGGATGAGCTGATCGACGGCCGGATTGAATCCGAAGCTTGGATGCGTTGAGCCGTCGACCGTGTTCTTGGGGCATATGGATGCAACGGTGGAGGTCATACCGACGTCGCGCAACACGTGAAGGATGCGCGGAGCGGGGGTTGCTTGACCGAAATATTGTGTGGTCGTGCTGGGACCGCCCGCGGGCGGGGTGCACGCTGCCGTATTTCGAGCGGGCTCGTCACCGCAAAAACACTCCAACTCATCATCTTCGCACGGGAGGGGCTCGTGTAGCGGGAACAGACACGCAGCTTGGAGTCGATCGCGTGCGGGGCCACCGTCAGCGTAGCGCTCGGGAAGGACCACCGATGGATCGCTTTCGTGACCGTTGATTGCGTTCGCCCAAGGATCCCGCGAGTCGGGACCGACGATCACATCGCCGCTGACGGGGTTGGTCCGACCGGCCTGCCGCGGCTCTATCGAGGCGCTGGAGAAGGGGTCGAGCGGAGGTACCAATGGGGCAGCGCTAGGTTGTCCCAGGATGACTTCCCACCGAGAAATCCAATCGTCGTCGGTTTCGACATCTGGGAGCGCCAGTGAGTATCCTGAAACGAGCTCGAGTTCGGAGATGTCCTCCAGGCTCGCTTGTTGGGCTACGCTTTGCCAAGGGACTCCGACGATCGCCGTCAAGGAGACGTGACCCGGGTCCCGGAAGACGCCCGCGTAGCGACCTGCACCACGCAGTAGAGGGTTTTCGACGGCCTCACCGGAGTGGTCGTCGAGAACTGTCGAGCGGGTGAACCCGTCGACGTAGCGCTGAACCGGGTAGTTGACGTCGATCCCGAACCGGCGCTTTTGGTCGAAGCAACGCACGCTGGGGCGGTCGAGTTCAGGTGGAAGCGCCAAAACCCCATCACAGGCCGAGATGTCACAGCCCTCAGGCGCTTCGGAAGCCTGCGAGCAGGGGAAGCAGCACGGATCGTTTGGGTCGTGTGCGCATGCATCTGTCGGACGGGCCATCGGACGGGAGGTATCCAAGATCCTGTGCCCGAGCCCGGCGTTTTCGTACGTGGTGCCCCCGTTCATCAACGAACAGTCGTCTTGATCCGAAACGAGCACGATCGACACCAGGCTCGTGGGTCTCAGAAACTCCTCACGCTGAGTGATCACCGCTTCGTCGAGCAGCGGTACGCCATCGCTCGAACGCCTTGGACCGGCACGTCCCTCGGAATCGACGACGATTTCCGCGGGGGGGCGTGGATCCACCAGCGCCCTGTAGGCTGCTTCCAAAGGGGCCGGCGCGGCACATCCGCGGGTGCCGACCGCGGCGACGTGTGCCTGAAGCGTCGACATGAACTGCTCGAGTTCTTCCGGGCCCCCGCCGCGAAACCGAAGAAAGCCGACGTTTTCTGGATCCGGAACGTCGCGCCGCACCTTCGGAATGAAGAGCGCTCGGTCGTCCATTCCTTCTTGGTCCGAAGGACACGCGCCGGAGCCGTGTCCGCCGAGCGACGTGCTGATGACTCCGACCCGCACATCGTCGTAGCCTGGAAATTCGACGTAGGTACCTTCCGGGCATGTGCCGGGGTTCTCGCTTACGTTCCCTGATTCATCGACGCACCCCGGCGAGACCAGTCGACGGATCATCCCAGGAATGGCCTCGACGAGCAGATCTTGCTTGTCACGCATCGATGGGGCGTTGCTCACCACGAATAGAACGTCGAGCTCCGTGATCTGGGTATTTTGGATCTGTGCAGTGTAGGTCCACGACTGCCCTGGCGGCACTCCGGAAACCGGTACCTCGCGTTTACAGGCCATCGGGACCCAGGTGCTGACGACAAGTACGGTCGCCCCAATCGCGCGCCTCACAACCAGCAACTTGCACCTGGCGTGCCGATCCTTCGAATTTGCAGGAGTTTGCTTCAAAGTCGGCGATTTTGCCTTCCACCAGAAGCTCAAAAGGCCAACTCGGTTGGCAACTTGCACAACCGTGTTGGCGTACGGCTGGCTACTGACCGGCCCTAGCCGGAGCCTCAGGCCAAGAAGTCCGTGAGGGCGCCATTCGTGTATTCGGGTGAACCGAAGGAATTCTTGTCGACACCGAATGCCTGAAAGAGACCAAGGAACAAGTCGTTGTTGCTCTTGTTCCCGAAGTCGATGTAGCGCCCCGACTTCAGCGCGCCACCCCCGCCTCCCATCAGAATGAACGGGAGATCATCGAAGCTGTGCGTGTCACCCTCGCTCAATTCGTTGCAATAAAGGATAATCGAATTGTCGAGCAGCGTGCCGTTGCCTTCCTCCACGGAGTCGAGCTCCTCGCAAAAGCGAGCGACCTGCGCCGAGTGCCATTTGGCGATCTTCGTGATGTCGGCGAAGGGGCCGTCGTGCGAAATGTTATGGTGACTGGCGCTCTTTACACCATCGAGAATCGGATCGTTGATGCGCGAGTAGTTGATCACCGATTGTGAACCATGCCACTGAAAGGCAATGACTCGCGTCAAGTCGCACTCGAGTGCCAAGCGAGAGAGACCCAGCATTTGGCGAGTGACGGCGGGAACGTTCGAGTCGTCCTTGACATTGCCCACATCTGGGGGGGCGTCAGGCGTCCTACAGGTAGGTTCCACGTCGATGGGCTGCGCCTCCACCTGGATGGACTCCTCGAGGGCGCGCAGATGTGTGAGGTACTGGAGCGTTCGGCGATTGAGCTTGGACTTCATCGTCCCTCCTTTCGGATGTAGAGAAATGCGTCGGTTTGAGTGAGCGCGACCAGGAGATCGACGACGTCTCCCGAGCCGGCGATCGCGTTTTGCATTGCTTCGACAGAACAGTCGTCTTGGGCTGTGGCCCCACGTCCGTGTGCGTAGCGGAACCAATTCTCTCCAAGACAATCAGACGCCAGCGGGCTTTCGGAAATCACCCGAGACAGGTCCACTGCGCCGTCGATAGGGCCGAAGAACCCTGTCTCTTCGGGCAGCGTGAGAACCGTGGCTGCGTCGATCGGTCGCCCGTTCTCCGTGTCACGCCACCTTCCCGTGTTTCCGTAGTGCTCGAAAGCAAATCCGACGGGGTCGAGCACGCCATGACATCCGGCAGCGCATGGATCTTCGGAGTGCAGCTCGAAGCGTTCGCGAGTCGTTGCGGTTTCGCCCAAGTCAGGTGGATCGGGCGGCATGATGGTGAGTGCGGGCACCGGGCTACACAGAACGCGCGAAAGAACGTAGTCTCCCCGTGTCGGCGGGATGCCGTGGGTCGATAGAAACACCGCGCGCGTCAGAAGACCCGCACGTTGTTCGGCGGGGAGCTCGACGACGGTTTCGCCTCCGCGAGGCTCCATTCCATAGAGCAATGCCAGGGTGTCATCGACGAGCGAACGGGGAGAAGTGAACAGCTCGTGTGTTTTCCCGCCGCTCGTGTACCAGTCCTCGATGAACCACTCGATTTCTTTGCGTGCAGCATCTTTTACCGACTCCGGGAAGCCGTCGGGCACGACCATGTTGTCGACTTCGCTCAAGTCAATCCATTGCGAGTGAAAGTGCACAATCGTGTCGATGGCGCGTTCGTCGGCGAGCAGGCGGCGAGCCTCGGTCGCCACACCGTCTCTGGTATCGAGGTCACCGGCGTCGGCTGCATCGAGCAACTCGTCGTCGGGAGCCTGATTCCAAAGCAAAAAGGACAGCCGCGAGGCGACTTCATACGCGTCCAGACGGTAGGTGTCGTTCGCGTTTGCTGCACCTTCTTCGATCAAGAAGAGGAATCGAGGTGCCAGTAAGAGCGCCTGGATGATCAGCTCTACGGCGCGCGTCCCTTCAGTTTCGTCTCGAAGCTCATTGAAGAAGGACTGGTATCGGGCGACTTCCTGCGGCTCGGCGGATGTCCGCAATATGCGTCTCACGAGAGTCGGGAGAGCGCTGGAAAAGCACGCATCGATCCCGAGGGCTTCGGTGTCGCAGCCGAGCAGCGCATCGACGTCGCGAGTTGCACGCTCGGCCAAGTGGCGAGCGGCTGATTCCCATCCAACGACCTGAGGGAGTTGAACGTGTTGAGAGCTCGCTTGATTGTCGTATCCTTCTTCACGCGTCTCGACGGGAAAGTCGTCTGCAGGGTTCGAGTCGTCCCCGAAGAGAAGGAGCGCGGTTCGGTTGTATTGGAAGTTCGTCAAGCGACGGACAATGGACGTCCCGACGAATGGATCCGGCGTAGGGCATGCGGGCGGCGGGACGTTGTCGATAGAGGCGTCGCCGTCTCCAGCTGGCGGGACGTCGCCGGGAGAGATCGCATCCCCGTCGCCGAGGTCCGTCCCGTCAGCGTCTCCGCCTCGCGACCCGACTCCGTTCCCGTCGCCCTCCTCCGGGAGGCCGGCGCCATCGGTGCCGAGGGTGGCGGTGCACCCTGCGAGCATCATGGCTAGCGCCGGCGCGAAAGTGATGCGAACTGCGCTCGGAGCCTTGATGGAGTGAATAGACAAACGTGCCGTGTGGTCTTTCATCTCGATGAAAAACTTTCTCTAGGTGGTGATTTTCCGCGCTGGCGCCCAAGATGACGCGCGCTCGTGCCAGTCCCTCAGACGATCTCCTCTGCCCGACCAGGCGACGAAGTGCGCTTTTCTGAATCACCGACACGGGATTCCAGCTTCCGTTGGCTCGCTCATCCCAAAATTGCAGTCGGGCTCCAAGTCGTCGGACACACACATCCTTGCCGCGGCCCAAAGCCTATGGATTCGGATCCACTTTCTTTTTTCGTGCCGTTTCGGATACCCTAGAGACGAGCGCGTAAGAGACTAAAAACCCTGGTGGGGGTACCTCGCGCCAACATTCGATTGTCGACGGGAAGGCACGAAGTGAAGCAATCTTCGGTATTGAGCGTCCGCGCCCCGACTCTCTTGATGGGGACATCTTCACCACTAAGGATATGAGTATCACCAAAGCAACCAAGACCGAGCGCAAGGCGCGGATCCTCGTCGTCGAGGACGATGAGGAGATCCGCGCCCTACTACAACGCCTCCTCGCCAAGAGTTACACGGTCGTTGGCGCTGCGGATGGGCGTCAAGGGCTCATCCTCGCGAAGAAGCTCAATCCCGACCTGCTCCTCCTGGACGTCATGCTTCCCGAACTGGACGGATTCGATCTAGCGGCGGCCATTCGCTCCGAAGAGGGCTTGAAGAAGGTTCCCATCATGTTCCTCACGGCGCGCGACACGCCCAAGGACACCATCAAAGGGATTCAAGCCGGGGCCAGACACTATTTGACCAAGCCGTTCAAGATTCAAGACGTCCTTCAAAAGGTCGAAAGGATCTTGCAACGCGGCTGACTGCGATTGAAGGTCAAGCGGCCCTGAGACTCGAGAGCGTCAGGGGCATTCCAAGTCGGAGGTAGCGCGCAGCCAGTTTCCCCGCTGCGCTCAGACATGTGCAGCGGCGAAGCGCCGAAAGGCCCGGGGATGCGCAGAAGCGTTGGACTTTTCCACCCGTACGGGTGCGCGATGTCGTCGTCGGATGTTGAGGCCAGACTCTCGCCGCACTGGATTCCACTCGCAGCTAGGTCGTGTGATGTAGGGAACGCGCGGCAGGCGCAGGTGCGAATTCGGGAACTTTCGCGCCTGGAAAAAAGAACGAAAATTATTGGACCCGGTTTGGGGGTCGTCGCTCCGCCTGTGTGTAGCTCGGTGACGGCGCTCTCCCCGACAGTTTTGGGGTTTGCGCTTAGCTTTAATTTTCGAGGTGAGGGCGCGATGAGAAAGTTCAGTACGGCTGGCCTGGCTGTTCTGTGTCTAGGGGGGACGGTCGGGTGCACAGCGCTCGAACCCTTGGGCGGAGGGGACACCCCTGGCGGCGACGGCGACGGAGCGGCGGGTGGAGACGGCGACGTGGGCGGCGACGGAGACATTCCGGGAGATGACGATGGAGACCTGCCCCCGGAACAGTGCGTCCCCGGAGTGCCTGGAACGTCTCAGCTCCCGCGCTTGTCGCGCGCACAGTTCGACAATACGGTGCGCGATCTCGTGCACGTGGACATTGCGCCGTCTTCGATGCTGGCGCCTGACTCCGAGGGAAGCGTCGATCAACGCGCCTGGGACGGCTATCAGCAGGCGGCCGCGGCGATTTCGGAAGCGGTGATGGCTGATCCTAATGCGCTTGCTCAGTTGATCCCCTGCACGCCCGAAGGCGACGGAGCCGCCTGCGCCGCACAGCTCGTTGCAACTCTCGGGCCGCGTGCCTTCCGGCGACCACTCACCGCGGAGGATACGACCCGTTTTCAGTCGCTCATCGATAGCCGTGCGGCCATCACACCAACGGGGAGCTTCGACGAACTCGTTCAACTGATCATCGAGGCGTTTCTCCTGTCGCCATCCTTCATCATACGTGCGGAAGTCACGGAAATCCCGGAGGGCGAGCATTTCGCGCTCAGTGGTCACGAAGTCGCCAGCCGACTCTCCTATTTGATTTGGAACAGCATGCCCGATGACGCGCTCTTCGATGCAGCCGCATCGGGGACGCTTGCCACTTCCGAAGGAATTCTCTCTGAGGCCCAGCGCCTGCTCTCGGACCCACGCGCGCGAAGGATGGTTGAGTCCTTCCACGAGCACTACATGCACATGGGACCGGGGACCCGTTGGGAGGAGATCAACCGGGATCCTTCTCTCTATCCAGATTACGACGATCAAATGGCTGCGCTGCTGTCCGAAGAAACTCATCGGTTCATCGAGCACGTCGTCTTTGATCTTCGAGGAACTTTCCAACAACTCGTCACCGAGCCGATCGGCTTCGTCAATTCTCAGCTCGCACCGCTTTACGGTTTGGCTCCTGAGGGATTCGGCGCTGATCTCGTAGCGACGCCACTCGACGGAACTCAGCGTTCGGGGTTGTTCACGCGCCTCGGTTTCCTAGCGTCGCACTCGTACTACGATCGATCCTCACCGATACACCGGGGCGCTTTCATCCAGAAGGAGATCCTCTGCGCGCCGGTGGGCACCCCTCCGCCAGGAGCTGAAGGACAACCGCTCCCGACTGAAGGTCTCGATACGAATCGGGCCCGGGTGGATGCACAAACTGCCGCAGCCGGTTGCTCCAACTGTCACCACACGTACATCAACCCCGTCGGGTTCGCCTTCGAGTCCTATGACGCGACTGGGAAGGTTCAGACTCACGAATCGTTCTCGGGCGCGACCATCGACACGTCTGCTTCCGTACTCGTCGGAGATGAGGTCGTGGATGTGACGGGGCCGGTGGACATGTCACAGGTCATCGCGAACGCTCCCGAAGCCCACGCTTGCTACGCGGAAAAGTGGGTCGAGTTTGCCTACCGGCGATCGATCAACAACCAAGATTCGTGTGTGGTGGAGGATCTCACCCGGAAGCTCACGGAGGGGGGCTACACGGTGCTCGGGCTGATCGCAGACTTGACCCAGAGCGAATCGTTCCGATTGCGCGCTCTCGAGACGGAGGCAGGACTATGAACTCGAACCATTCCAAGCACCGCGCGATGAATCGACGCATTTTCCTGCGTGGAGTCGGTGGAGCGACCCTGGCCGCTCCCTTCCTCTCCTCCCTCGAACAGAAACCGCTCATGGCGCAGGACGTGCCCCAAGACCCCAAACGTCTTGTCATCTTCTATACGAACAACGGGTGCCTGACGAACCGGTGGTTCCCCGACATCGGTGGTGCCGAAGGTACAGTTACCCAGGAGTCCCTCCTGGCGGGAACGCTGGCTCCGCTCGCTGACAAGGCGCACAAGCTTCTATTCCCGCGGGGTCTCCGGATGGCCCTGAACTCGTTCAACATCAGCGTCAACGGCACGCAGTACTTTGATCCCCACGATCAAGGAATGGGCTCGAAGCTTACCTGCGCGCCTATCGACTCTACGGGAGACCACTATGCCCTTTCCCATTCTCTTGATCATGAAGTCGCCCAACTCTTCAATCAGGGAGCGAACAAGAGCCCGCTCGTGATGGGCGTGGGGTTCGGCGGAAGCGGCGTGAAACAGATCGTCTCGTACTCGGCGTCACGAACCCCATACGTCCCTGAAACGAGTGCATCCAACGTGTACTCGAGTCTTTCGGGGCTTTTCGTAGGTGATCAGACGGAGGCCGACTACCGGGTCGCGCGCGGCGAGAGCATCATTGATCTCGTCTCGGACGATCTGAACACTTTCAGGCGGCTCAACATGAGCTCCGCCGATCATCAGAAGGTCGACGACTGGCTCTCGCTGCTTCGCGCGACCGAGCAACAAATCGTCCCCTCGGCATGCAACCAGATGTCGGCAGCGGGTATAGGACTATCGGGAGACAGCATCCCGAACGGCCAGTTCGGAGGCGTCTCTCATGAACAGTCCTCTGTCATGCTTCAGCTCATCGCTCTTACGATGATGTGTGACGCCAATCGCTCCATCATCATGCAATGGCCGGGTTATGCGACATTCGATTTCCTCGGACACACGATCGATCATCATGGGCTTTCCCACCGGGTCGGGAGTGCCGCGACCTCGGGCACATGTGTGTCGGGAGTGCTCGATAGGATTTTGGAGATCGACAACTGGTTCGCGGCCAAATACTCCGAACTCGTCCACTTGCTCGACAGCATCGAGGAAGGTGAAGGGACGATGCTCGACAACTGCGCATGTATGTGGCTCCCGGAGCTCGCCGACGGCAATGCTCACAACAACAACAATCTTCCGATCGTCATTGCTGGAAGTTGCGGTGGCTATTTCAGGCAGGGAGTTTCCGTGAACGTCGACGGGGGAAGTTTGGGGGACGGTCCCAATCAAACCGGTAACAGTGAATCGGCATGCCAAACGGAGGGTGAGGAGGTGAGCGCAGGGTCGGGAACGGGCTCGAACGGTGGGAACGTGCCGCTGAACAAGCTGTACGCCACGCTGCTCAATGCTCTGGGTGCTGGCGATCCGAACTGGGTACCCGTTGACTCCTGGGGAGTATCGGATGCGGGTGGTGGATTCGGATCATCGGTCCCTGATTTTGCGACCGACGGCGCTGGAAACATCACGGCAGGCGCTGGAATCGACAATCCTGGTGAGCTGACCGTACTCAAAGTCTAGGCGCGCCGCTGGGGGTGACCGAAGGCGTCACCCCCAGCGGGCGCATGCCCATTGAAAGTGCTCCCCCCGGGCTCCGCGAAGTTCGCTGATACCCCGAGGGGCCGGGCGGCCGGATCACGAAGCCGCGACTGGCCAATATCGTCCAAGCCGTTCCGCCGGGTAGCCAGCCGTCGATTGTTGCTACACTTTAAGGTGATGTCTGCGGGGGAGACCAGTTCGAACGATGCGCTTCTTCGAGAGGTTGTGGCGCTGCGCTCGCAAGTTTCCGAGCTGAAGAGGGCTCGGGCCCGCGGCGACGAGAGCGACGACACCTCGCTCCGCGAGCGCGAGGACTTGCTCAACGAAGTCGAGCGCGCGGCTCAACTGGGGACGTGGAATTGGGACCTTGCCACCAACGAGGTCAAGTGGTCCGATCAGTTGTACCGTATTTTGGGCTTAGAGCCCGGAAGCACGCCGGCGTTGGTGGAGCGCTACTACGCGGCGCTTCACCCCGAGGATCGGATTCGCGCCGAGCAGTCTCAGGCGAAAGGCGTTGTCGATGGGATGCTCCCCCCGTTCGATGCTCGGCTCGTACGTCCTGACGGTTCCATTCGATTCACGACCTCGTGGAGCTCGGCGATCTTCGGCGCGGACGGGAGCCCACGTCGGTTCGTGGGGGCAGTTCTCGATCGAACCGAAAGCGTCAAGACCGAGGCCGAGCTGCGCCGCACTCTCGAGCTCCTGCGCGAAACCCAGCGCATCGCCCAGGTCGGGAGCTACAGGTATGTTCCGTCGACGGGGCTCATCGAGTGGTCTGCTGGATTTCGGCGCATTTTCGGCTTTGACCAAAGCGTAAGCCCTTCGGTCGAAATGTTCCTCTCGTGCATCCACCCCGACGATCGCTCGATGTTCGAGGAGGCCTCTCGCCGAAATCATGAGGCGCCCCAGGCCGCGGTCCACGATGCTCGAGTGCTGCGCCCGAACGGCGAGGTACGTCACGTGAGATTTTCGAGTGAGGTGTTCGACGAGAGCGGCGTGCCCGAAATCCGAGGTGCGATCCTGGACACGACGGATCAGGTACGCATGCGCGAGGAACTGGCACAGTCCCAGAAGATGGAAGCAATCGGGCGTCTTTCGGCCGGGATCGCTCACGACTTCAACAATCTCCTCACCGTGGTCAGCGGCAATATCGAGCTGCTCCGTTATCAGGCGGGTCCATCGCAAGAGCTAGAAGAGTGTCTTCATGCACTCGACTCTGCGAAGCAACTGACGTCACGTCTGCTGGCATTTGGCCGGAAGGCGCGTCTCTCACTCAGGAACATCGATCCCAACGAGCTCGTGAGTTCGACACTGGATCTTCTCAGGCGCCTCATTGGCGACCAAGTCGGCCTCTCCCTATCCCTGACACCTGGTCTTGGCGCCGTGCGGGTTGATCCTGTCGAAATCGAGCGTGCTCTGGTGAACCTCGTCGTGAACGCACGCGATGCGACGGTCGACGGCGGGATCGTGACGATCGCGACCGGAGCGACCACGTTCAACGGACGGGAGGCCGCGGAGATCAGCGTCCGTGACGAGGGACCAGGAATTCCAGAACGCGAACTCCCCCATATTTTCGAACCATTCTACACGACTCGGTCGGACTCGGGTGGGACCGGTCTCGGACTATCTACCGTGATGGGCACGGCGGATCAGCACGGCGGAACCGTCCGTGTCGACAGCCGCCTCGGCGAGGGCTCTGTGTTTTCTCTCATCTTGCCAATCGTCAGTGGACCTAGTCGTGAATCCTTCAAGCCTGCCTCGGTGAGCCAAATCCCAAGGCCTTCGAACCTCCACGTCTTGGTCGTCGACGACGAACCAAGAGTGTCCGACGTGACGGCGAAAATGCTCGAAGTCTTGGGCCATCGCGTGGAGGTCGTCCACACTCCAGAGGCCGCGCTCACGATTTGGGCGAACCAAACTACCGCGTTCGATCTAGTGATCTGCGATATCGCCATGCCGTCCATGCGCGGCACGACGCTCGTCAAGCGTCTAGCGGAAGTAGGACCAGAGCCGCGAGTTTTGTTCATCACCGGGTATAGCGACGAGGCCACCGACCAGACACGGGATCATCTCGTCCTCGCCAAGCCCTTCCTCGTGGCGGCGCTCAACAAGGCGATTGATGAAGTGATGGAGTGAGCGATCCTCTGGGAATCGACGACACAAGCGCGGACTTTCGAGCCCCCGAGACGGGATTCGACCCAACTTCAGGTCAGCGACGCGTTCAGCGAAACCCCTTTTTCCCCGCGTGTCGTCCGTCGCAAAACGGCTTGTTCTTGGACAATCCACATCGGCACAGCGTCGCGCGATCGTCGGGTTGGGCCTCGTTCAACGCCTCGTTGAGGTCGAACTTCCTCTGAATGCGAATCTCTCCTCCCTCCTGGATGTCCACATCGGGGCGGGGCTGAGCGGGAGAGGGCAGCGCTTGGGGATCCTTCCACCTGTACGTCAGGGCACCCGATGGACACGACTCGACGACGCGGGCGATCTCATCAGACGCCGGTTCGTCGCCAGCCTCTTCGCGCTTCCTGAGTTCGGCCAGCGGCTTGCAGTAGAACACGTGCATGCACGTGTTCGGGTTGAACGTCGTTTCGATACGCGTGCCCTGCCACACCTTGAGCGGCTTTGTCCCGCGTTCGGCGCGGGATCCATCGAAGCCATTTTGCTTGTGCGATCCATCACAAAATGGCGCGTTCCCGGTTCCGCCGCAGCGGCAAAGGTAAATATCACCCTCGGCCTCGAGGGGTTCACCGCAAAAGTGGACTGAGTCTGCTCCGCTGACTTTCAGGGGTCCCGGGGTGACGACCACGGACAGTTTCATCGACATCGCGCGAGCCTAGCACACGATCTGCGATAGGCGTGGTCGGGCTCACGACCTCGGTTTGGGCCGTCCCAGCGTCAGCGCCCCGAACACGAGAGTCGATAGAGCAGAGAAGACGACCAACCACATCCCGAGCCCCGTGGAGGACATGAAGAGCAGGATCACATGGATGATCCCGAAAAGTAGGAGCGCGCCGGCGCCCAAGGCGCCGATCCAGGCCGTCCAACGATGACCCGTGATCGCGCCCGCAACGAGCGTTCCCCCCAGAATCGGGACTAGAAATAGGAGGAACCGCCCCGAGCCGGAGATAGCCTGCACGACGTCCCCACCCGAAAACACTAGCCCGAGTCCGCTGAGCTCGAGAGCGGTGCCAGCGGTGACCCAGGGCAAAAAGAACCCGATTGTCAGGGCCGCGCCACAGACGAAAAACACCACGCGGTGGATCAATGGGAGCTGAGCCTGGCCCACTTTCCGTGGGGGTGGTCCAGCGGCTGGAGGCGCGGGGTTGGGGAGCGGAGCGGTCGACACGCGGACCACCGTACCACTCCGCGGGCCAGAGTCACCGTCCGCTGAATCCCGTCAACGATTGCCGAAGGGGCGGGCCTGTTTCACGTAGAGCGCGGGTTCCTCGCCCTCCTCTCCGTCGAATTTGAACTCGACGTCCATCGCCCACCATTCGGACGAACCCGGCCCAGGGCCATACGCGGGGGCGAAGAAGTTTCGGATCAGAATGAGCGCATCTCCGAGCTCGCGTACCTGTGTTCGGCTGAGCACCGTTTCGCCTTCAGGAACCAAGTTCGAGTGGCTCAGGTACGTGGTCGGCTGGCCCGATTGACCGTAGTAGTACAAAAGCGAATCGGTGCTCACGCCAGGGGGAGGGAGGACGACCGATTCTTCGCCCCACTGCACGTTGATGTAAAACGCTGGGTCGAGTCCAGACTTGTCGAACGGGTTGTCCGTGAGTGCTACTCCGTTTGCCTCCTCATCCGGGAACGATTGATGTACGAGCAGAGCCATCCCCACCGCCTGGTGATCGATGCTGCGATAGCTCCGCTCCTCGAAGGCTCGGAAATACCAAACGCTCGACCAGACCTCCCGGATTGCGTCGAGGAACGGATCTTCGTACCCAGTAATCTCGCCGCTCTTGGACGTGTAGAGGCCGGCGCCAGTGAAACCGTCGAGGTCCTCGGCGTTCGTAGATGAGCGGAACCGCATACGGAGGCCCTGCGGGTAGTCCGTGCTGATCTTGTCGATGACTGCCTGCTCGAACTCGGCGTTGACCGGCGCGACGAGCATGTCCTCTCGTAGCTGCTCGAGGCGTGCAGCTCGCACTTCTGGATCTTCCTGGAAGTCTGGATCAGCGAGGAACTCCGTGACCTGATCGTCGAAGCCGTTCTCCTCCATGAACTGGAAGTAGTAGTAAATCGGAATTGCAAAGGCTTTTGGCACGGGCAGACCTTCGATGTGGGCCATCGCGCCGTAGTTCGCCGCCTTGCCACCAAAAGCGCGTGTCCCGTCCTTGATGGTCTCGAGGAGCGCCGGGCCGTCGTCGGGGTCGTCGATCGTGACGATGTCCTCCACATCGGTGAGCTCGGTGATGTTCAGGTTTGCACCGGGAACCTGAACTGCTGAGGGCTTGTTTTCGTCCCACCAGGCGTCGGCGACTTCGACGTCGACTTCTTCCAGCTCGTATTCGAACGGACCGACGGAAAGGCGCACCCATTTGTCCTCGAACTCACGAAACTCCTCGAGATCGTAAGCGCCGCGGAAGGCCATATTCGGAGTGCCGCGGTTTTGGGAAAGGACGTTGATGTGGGCGAGGGGAGTCTGAAACTCCGACGTGATGATGCCGGAGGTGACGGAGATGTCGTTGGGGACCTGGTCGAGCACGACAATGTCCCGGAAGCTGAGAAAGTTCGTCTCGAGCTCGTGGGCGGTCATGAAGCGAAGCCGGCCGTAGGCTTCGGCGACGTTCAGCGCTTGATAGTCCGTACCTTGGAAGAGTTCGTCCGTGGTCACGAGGGGCACGGCGTCACTCAGGTTTTCGGCGACGTCTTCGATGGCTTGCGACGTGGGGTGAAAACGCAGATCTTCGCCGAAGAACGCGTGGTGCTTCACCTTCGTGAAGGCGAGCTCGATCATTTCGGCGCTGGCCGTGTCGTAGGGCGACAGCTCGAAGGCCCAGATGTCCGGCCCCTCGTAGTGGGTCACCGCGCCGAGAATGAACCGGCGCAGGTTCGACGTGTACTGTTCACTGTTGAACTCGGCGAGAGATCCAACGGGAGAAAATCCTTGCGCGACCGAGAGGTGTTCACTCGCGAACTCGTAGTGGATTTGGTATTTTTGGCTGTTTTGGAAATAAAGCTCGTCACCGAAATCCGTGTCGACGACGAATTTGACCGAGCGGGCTCCAGGGATGCTGGCGTCGAGGGGCACGGAAGCCAGAGCCTGAAAATCGCCCAGACAACCGACGTCCCGGACGAAGTCGACCGGCTCGGCGCCCGCTTGGCCGCCCGCTCCGCCGGCCTCCACCGCGCTCGCATTCTGCTCCTCCTCGGAGAGCGAGCACTCCCAGTCGCGAGCGGGCTCGTCTGGATTTGCCGCGCCCCCGGCGCTGTCGCCGTCACCTGCGCCGTCGTCGGTCGAGGACGATTTGCACGAAGGTGCAGCCACGATCAGAAGGCCACACGCGGCGATCCACACGCTCGTCCTTGCGAGCCGAGTTCGGGTCTTCATCGACATGAGCGGTCAGCCTGACAGGCGAGCCCGTCTTCACAGTCGTCATCGGTGGTGCACGAAACGAGCCCGTCGATGACCACGGGGATTTGAACGTACTGTTCTACTCGGAACTCGATCTGGTGCGGGGGATCGGAAACCCCGCGCGCAACGCGGCGGAAGGTGATGGTCGGAAATCCGGCGACCCCGAGATCGATGAGGTCGTCCTGGATGGACGCTGGAATCGTGTGCTCGCCGTCGTCTTCGGTCGTGCAGATGACCTCGCCCTTGACCCCGCCGTGGTGGCTGATCTCAACTCGGATTTCCATCTCGGATTGTGCGGCATCGGTCGGCGGATCCCAGGTGACGACGGCGTCGGATCCGCCGATCGGGTATTCGCTCGCACCGACGGTGAGCGGTGAGATGCCGTAGCTGGTCAAGGACAGCTCGGCTCCCTCGATTTCTCCGGTGAGGGTAATCGGAGCGCCGTCGCCGGCTGGAGGATAGGCGAGCGAATTGCTCGCGGTCGTCAAGTAGTTCGACTTGGATCCGATCGGAGAAACCGTGAACTCGGTCGCGTCCTCTTGGGTCCGCGCTCCAGACACGGTCACCGGGCCGATGTTGACGGGTTGTGCCTCGGGGACGCACACGTCCCCGGCGACACACACGCTGCCCGACTCACATTGTGGATCACAGAAGGGGAAGGCGGGCACGAAGAGCTCGCACTGGCCCTCTTCGCGGACGAACTCCCATTCGATGGACTCCACGAGCTCACTCGTGCGGACGTTCCCCTGGAAGGACGTGAAGGCCTCGTTGCCTTCGGCCTCAGCGGTCAAACGAATAATGAAGGCACCGTGGAGCGGATCTCCAGTGACCGCATCGCCGTCGCCATCACCCGTGGCGTCCCCATCGCCCGTCGCGTCCCCATCGCCAGCATCGCCATCGCCCGGGTCGCCGTCTCCGTCGCCAGGTGCGTCGCCGTCTCCCGTATCGCCATCCCCATCACCCGTCGCATCCACCGAGCCGGAATCGCTCGAACAGCCGAGCAAGAGAGCACCAGTGCCGGCCAAAACCCCGACACACGTCCATACGAGTCTTTTCATTGTCCTGTCACCGCAAAGCAATAGAAGCCACCGTAGCCACCGGCGGAGCCGATACGTCGCGTCCCGTCGGGACCGCCGCTACCGACGTCTTCGAGGACACCTCCTGGCGCGCAGCCGCCTTCGTTCCACACGGAAATCCAGTTGGCGAGGAACCCGCCGGACCGCGGCCACGAATGGCCGACGCGCGGACAACCGACCTCTTCGCTCGTCGTCCAGTCGTTGCAGGTTGCGCCGGCTACGCTCCAACCGCCATCGTCAGCACACTGGGTGGCTCCGGCCCCGGTGCCTTGTTGAGTGTAGAGTCGTCCATCGGTCCCCGAGCCCGTGATGAACTGATGGTTGTCGACGTATTCGCCATCGGGGAACTGATTGGGGACTCCGTCCTCGTTGGGAAAATCGTTGATGATTTCAGCGTGGGCGTTGGGCGGTCGATCTTCTGAAGTCAGTTCGTTCAGGTTGTTCGCGAGAAGTCTCCCGAGTCGATCGTGCCAGGGGCCCGTCCCGATCCGGTCGATGGCGTCCTCGGTGCTGGTCGACAGGAACGCGCGCCAGGTCTTGTTCGATTGGCAGGGCGACGAAAACTCAGCGATGCTCTGACAGATCGCGTCGGCTCCGGACAGACCGCCGAGATCGCCGCCGAAGCCATCGGGGTTGCCCGATTCACGAATGAGCGCGGCATGACTCGTCGCGAAAAAACTGAAGAGCTCCTCTTCGTCGGTCGGGCATTCGACGACTCCTGACTCACCACCGGTGCCGGCATTTTCGCCGCCGGTACCCGGACTTTCGCCACCCGTCCCTGAACCGTCACCCCCGGTGCCCGGCGGGTTTCCACCGGAGCCTCCCCCCGTCGCTCCCGTCCCGGAGGGCGCGCCGCCACTTGGCCCCGCAACTCCGCCGGTGCCGTCGAGAGCGCCTCCACCGCCAGGGGGGACGTTTCCGTCCCCCCCAGTATTCGCGTCGCCGTCTCCCGTTCCTTCCTCATTCCCCTCTTCGGAGGAGCAAGCTCCCATCAGAAGAGCGAAGGAAGCGAAGAGTGGCGGAGCGGTGAGTGAGGCAAATCGGCGGAAGTTCAACGTGTGACCCTTTGGTTTGTTACGAACGTGTAACAGCTGTAGACGATCGGGTTCGATGAGGTTCAATTACCGCCACGATCGAAAAACATCAGTCTTAGGGAAATCAGCTACTTACGGCGCCTCACCACTGAACTCCAAAGCAATTCTTGAAGTAGCGCAGGAATCTGAACCCACCGCATCTGGAGCGTCCTCTGCTGTGTCATGCGGCGGTCATCGATTCGTCACCAAGTCTTCTTCGTTCTTTCCGCCTGGTGGACCTTCGGCTGTGGCGATCGCGGCGCTAGCGACGAGACGGAGCCGGGCGATCCCACTGCGATGAGTTCGCAAGACGTCAATAGCGACGGGAGCCTCCCACAGGTGGTCATCAACGAGTTCGTGGCGTCCAATGCGACGGGCGCTGTGGATGAGGGCGGCGGAACTGGCGATTGGATCGAGCTGTACAATCTCTCGGACGAACTCATCGAGCTGGACGGTTTTTTCGTGAGTGATGATGCGGACATCCCCACCAAAGGGCTTCTCTCGGGTGGACTCGTGATCGAGCCGCGTGGGACGCTCCTCCTCTGGGCCGATAGCGACATCGAGCAAGGGCCCCATCACCTTCCGTTCAATCTGAAGAAGGATGGCGAATCGATCTTGCTCACATCGAACATGGGCGATCTGCTCGACTCCATCGACTACGAGAACGCCACGACGGATTCGTCCTTTGCCCGTGTGCCAGACGGCACCGGTGATTTCGCCATCTGCGCTACTCCGACACCGGATGCCGGGAATGATCCTGCTTGCGAACCCTGAAGTCGAACTCGGGAGCGCTGCTTCGGAACTCTTGCACGAGGGCTCCGGCGTGTTGGCGGCTGCTCCGGCGTCAGGTGTGCACGTGGGTGCCTGGAACGGCTTCGAGGTGGCGTCTCGTGAGCTGCTTTCGCAGCGCGAACTGCTCAAACGAGTCGACCGCAAGTTCGTGACGTCCGTCGAAAAGGTGACGCGCTTCCTTCGCGGCCTACGCGACGACTATCACATCCTCGTCGCGGGAGAGGCCGGCTGGGCACGCTACGAGACACTTTACTTCGACACACCCGAACTCGACGCGTTCCACGAGCATGTGCGCGGTCGTCGTCCCCGCTACAAGGTGCGCATCCGGCATCATGTCGATCGCGAGCGCTCTTTTCTCGAGATCAAGTGCAAGACGAACGCGGAAAAGACGGAAAAGGCTCGTCGTGACCGACCCTTCCGTGACGTCATCCTGACCGATGACGATCGAGCCTTCATCAGGCGGCACTCCGGCCTACCCGCGGATACGCTGACGGCGGCGGTGTGGACGAACTTCCGTCGCGCGACGTTCGTCGGCGTGCACACCAACGAGCGCATTACCGTGGACGTAGCTCTCAGCTTCATGAAGGACGGTTGTCAGGAGGAGGGCGTCACCTTCGGGATCATCGAGCTCAAACAGCCCCGCATCATGCACAATACGCCAGCAGCGCGCCTCATTCGGAGCCTCGGGGTTCGAGAACAATCCGTCAGCAAGTACTGCGCCGGGGTAGCCCGCGTTCATGAGGGAGCCAAGCCCCGGGCCCGCCTCACGGTTTCGAAAAAGCTCACTCGGATGAAGCTCTAAAAACGTGCTCCAGTCGGATCGGGGCAGTCGACCACGGCGTAATCCATGCCAGCTCGCCTGGCAGCTTCGAACCCCAGCTCGGCGTCTTCGATGACGAGGCATCGACTCGGTTTGGCGCCCAAGCTTCTCGCCGCCAAGAGAAAACTATCCGGATGGGGCTTTCCTCGGAGGACATCTTCAGGGGTGACAATTACTTCGAATAGGTCGCGCACTCCGATGATGTGAAGGCTTCGCTCGACACTCTTGCGTGCGCTGCCCGAAGCCACGGCGACTGGATGAGTCTTTTGCACGAGACGGGCAAAGTCGGTGACTTCGGCGATGGGCGACATCTGCGTCGAAAGTTCGTCGAAGATTTCTCGCTGCCTCGCAGAGATGAAGTCGGAGTCGAGCTCTTGTCCGAACTGTGCGGAGAGCTCAAGGACGGTGTTCTCCATGCTCATCCCCGCGCGACTGACGAATAGAGTCCAAGTGAACTCGAACGTCGCCCCCCCTTCCTCGAGTGCTCGCCGCCAAGCGGTGAAGTGGGCTGGCATGGTGTCGGCCAGAGTTCCGTCACAATCGAAAATGAATGCTTCGTATCGCCCGAATTCGTCGGGAGGGGTGAATCGCGGGCTCATGACGTGGCCCTATGTAACATCACTTTCGTAGATCGCACTCTGCCATTGGCGCGACCGGACGGAAGTGGTTTCATTGTCGCCATGAAAGAAATGATTGCGACGCTCATCGACAAAGCCGATCTCTCCGAGGCTCAGGCCGCCAAGGTGGCCGAGGTCGTGCGACAATTCCTCAAGGACAAGCTTCCCGACGCCATGGAGGGCCCGGTTCTGGCCGCTCTGAGTGGAGAAAACGTCGACGACGCTGTCGGCAAGGCCAAGGATCTGTTCACCAAGCTCTTCTGATCCGTTTCTTCGACTTCACGGCTCCGAATGCGGGTCCACGTCTCTGGCTCCTGGGGGCGCGCGGCATCAATCCGCGTCGAAGAGGAGCCTCAGATAGTTCCTGTAGTGCCGCACTTGGTGTGAGAAAACGGCACGCCCGGGGAACACGCGCGCCATCACGTAGGCGCCCTCGAGCGCGACGGTCACCATGTCTGCCAAGCTATCCCAGTCGACGTCGAGCTTGGCGGGGTGCCGTTCGTGCGCGCGCCTTAGCTTCTCGGCAATGGCGAGACGCCACTTTTCGAGCGCGTCCCGGATGACTCCCATCGACTCCTCGTCGAACAGACCGCTCTCGTAGCAATAACTGGCGAAGAGACAGCCGGGGTGAGTCTCTTGATCGAGATACTCCGCCACCTCGAGCATCAGCCCTGCGAAGATGAGGACCTGTTGCAGCGGGTCGTCACTCAGTTTCTCAGCCTGCTGCATCTTGGCCTCGAGCAGGTCGTTGTCTTGCTGAGCGAAGCGTTCGATGAGCGCCCGTGCGAGCGAGTTCTTGTTCTTGAAATGGTAGAAGAAGGCTCCCTTCGTCACACCGACTTGATCGATGACTTTTTCGATGGAGGTGGCTGCGTACCCCTGCTCGTTGATCATCGCCTGGGCTGCGTCGAGGAGGCGCTGACGGGTTTCGGCGGCGGAACGGGAGGGGCCCATGTGTTGAGCATACGATCGGGTCGGTATTTGGCCAGGAGGTCGAGCTGTCTGGGAGCCCTGCGGAGAAATTTTCCGAATTTTGTTGACTTTGCCTCGCCGCTTCGCAACATACCGACCAGTTGGTATGTTCAAGAGGAGTGAACGATGAGTAACGTAATGAAGTCCCGGTTTTGGCCCCCATCCCTCGAGAGGCTCCCCATTTCGCTCTTGATCACTCTGGGGTCCGTCGTCTGGGTGCATGCCCTCTTCGGGGTGCTTCGCGCCCTTTTCTCCCTGCCGTTTCTCGAGTTCGCACCGGCCAGCGCCTCGCTCACGTGGGCGGCACTCGCCACCGGAGTCGCTGCGTCAGTCGAGCCCGAACGGTGGCGCCGAGCCACCCTGTTTGGCGCCCTTGGTGGAGGGCTTGCGGCGGGTGCTTTCGCGACACTTACCCCGAAGGCCTTCCTACCGAGCCTCGCTCTTCCATTGGTTGGGGGAGCGTTTGGATGGCTTCACGTTCTGCTGTGCGCGCGGGCGCCGCGCGGTATCCTCGCCGAATTGAAACGGAGCACGAGGTTTCGTTTTCTTTGGGTCGCGCTCAGTTTGGTTGCGCTCCTGCAGGTTGCCCGTCTTTCGACCTATGTTTCGAACCCCGACTCGAACTGGTTCCTGTCGACTGGACACGCCTTCTACGCGAAGCACGAGTGCCAGAACGCCTACTTTTATGGCGCTGAACTCGGCCAGCGCGGCGAGACCGACCTCTACGATCCGGCCCACTATCCCGGCCTCAATCCCCATGCCGAGCCGAGGAGCGATCTCGAAGGGATGCACCCGGAAGACCCGTATCAGTACCCGCCCACGTTCCTTCTGTTGCCACGGCTCTTCATGGCGTTTTCGAGCGACTACGCGGCACTTCGCGGCATGTGGTTCGCCGTCAATTTCACGCTGTGCATGTCAGCGGTGGTGGCGCTTGGGTTATGGGTGGGGCGTCGTCAGGGTTGGAAGGTTCTCCTACTCAGTCCCGCACTTCTGGTAGCTTTCCCGGTACTTTACAATTTCCAATACGGACAGTTTCATTTTGCGGCGATTGCTCTGTCCGTCCTCGGCATGTTGACCTTTCGTCGTCGACGTTACGCTGCAGGTGGGACGCTTCTTGCACTGGGTATCGTCGCCAAGCTCTTCCCGGCTCTCTTGCTCTTCGTTTTGGCGGGACGAAGGCAATGGTCTGCGGTCAGAGCGACGCTCGGAGCCATCGTCGCGTTCGGTGCGCTGGGGCTCTTGGTGATTGGTCCGCAAGCTCATGAAGCCTTCGCGGTTCACCACGTTCCTCGGTTGCTAGACGGGTCGGCCTTTGCCTTCGGTGAGGCCTGGCCTGAAGTTGCGGATCTCGTCGTTGCCGGCAACCAGGGAATCGCCGGGATTTTCCAGAAACTCGTGCTGATGGGTGTTGACGTGCCCGCTACGGTCACCCAGCACATTGGGGTCGTGTACCTGCTGTCGCTCCCCGTCCTGGCTTACGCAGTCGGTGCCTTGGGTGAGTCGGATTCGCCCGCCGATCGAGCCGTGAAGTGGCTGGGAGTCTTGGGTTTGGGATCGCTGGCGAGCGCTGGTGCTTGGGCGGACTATGTACCCCTCACGGCAGCGTGGGTGCTCCTCTATCTCATCGCTTCTGAATCATCGAGGCGCGGTCGGGGGATCCTGCTCGTTGCCGCATTCCTCCAGTTCACGTTGCTCGGGACCATTCCCCTTGGGCCCTATTCCGATGCGTCTTGGATGACACCGCTTTCCCTCATCGGGGCGCTCTTGCTGCTTGGGGTGTTCCTTCGCGCCGCTATTGGGCGCGTCGCTCCGAGTGCGCAGGGCGCTCCGAGCTCCGCTGGGGCCCTCGCTGGTCCAGTGCACTCGATGCGGCACGAGTGAGGCCGTCGGGAGCCCGGCCTTGCCGAGGCGCGGGCTCCTGACCATGCTTGGCGCTCTCATGAGCGAAGCGACCAAGAACCCCGAACGGGACGACGCGGCGGCCCCAGATTTCGTTGCGGACATCATCGGTGCCGATCTTGCCTCGGGTAAAAATGGTGACCGTCTCCAGACGCGGTTTCCGCCGGAGCCGAATGGCTATCTCCACATCGGGCACGCGAAGGCGATCTGTCTCAACTTCGAAAGTGCCACGCTCGCGCCGTTCGGAAACTGCAATCTGAGGTTCGACGACACGAACCCCGTCGCGGAGGACGAGGAGTTCGTGCATTCGATCGAGCGAGATGTGCGCTGGCTCGGGTTCGATCCCGGGGAGCGGATCTTCTTTGCTTCCTCGTACTTCCAGCGCCTGTACGAGTGCGCGGTCAAGTTGGTGAAGAAGGGGCTCGCCTATGTCGACAGCCAGAGCCCTGAAGAGATTCGCGAGCGGCGCGGCAACTACCATCGATTGGGCGAAAACAGCCCCTACCGGGACCGCTCTGTCGAGGAAAACCTCGAGCTTCTCGATCAGATGAAGCAGGGACGCTTCGAAGAGGGAGAGTGCGTGCTGCGGGCGAAGATCGACATGACGGAGAAGGACATTCTTCTCCGCGATCCGCTCATCTACAGAATCCGCAAGGTAGCCCACCACCGGACGGGAACGGAATGGTGCATCTATCCCATGTACGACTTTGCCCACCCGCTGTCCGATGCGTTCGAAGGTGTAACACACAGCCTCTGCTCTCTCGAGTTCGAGAACCATCGGCCGCTCTACAACTGGTTCGTGGAGAACGTCGGCGGTTTCGAGCCCGTGCCGCGGCAGTACGAGTTCGCGCGTCTCGAGCTCACCTACACTGTGCTCAGCAAGCGCAAGCTCAAGCAGCTCGTCGAGGAAGGGCACGTTGAGGGCTGGGACGATCCCAGAATGCCGACGCTCGCTGGGATGAGGCGCCGGGGGTACCTTCCCGAGTCGATCGTCGCGTTCTGTGATCGCGTGGGGGTCTCGAAGCGCAACAGCCTCGTGGACGTGGCGCTCTTCGAACACCGGGTTCGCGAGGACTTGAATGCCCACTGCAATCGAACCATGGCAGTGATTGATCCCCTGAAGGTGACCATCGAGAACTTCCCGGATGATGCCGCGGAGTCGTTCGAGGTTCCGGTGCACCCCGAGTTCGGAGACCGAGGTCACCGCACGGTGACCCTCACCAAACACGTCTACGTCGAGCGGGAAGACTACATGGAGGATGCCCCCAAAAAATGGTTCCGTCTGGCACCAGGCAAGGAAGTGAGGCTACGTGGCGCCTGCTTCGTGACGGTGAAGGAAGCCATCAAGGATGAAGACGGGCACGTGAAGGAGCTCATCGTCACTTGGGATCCAGAGTCCAAGGGAGGCTCGACTCCGGACAATCGCCGGGTCAAAGGGACGATCCATTGGATGAGCGAGAAGGACGGCGTTCGAGCGAGCGTGCGTCTGTACGACAGGCTCTTCACCGACGAGAACCCGAGCGGCCACGAGGACAAAGACTTCCTCGAGTTCTTCAACCCGGAGTCCTTGAAGGAGCTGCCGGAGGCCCTCGTGCACCGAGATGCGGCAGCGCTTTCGCCCGGAGAGCACCTCCAATTCGAACGGCTCGGTTATTTCTGCGTTGACACCACCAGTACCGCGGAGCGACCCGTCTTCAATCGAACCATCGGCCTGCGCGACAGCTGGGCCAAAATGGCCAAGTCCGATCAATAGCGGAGCCGGATCGGCGCGTAGGCGCTCGGTGCTGCGGTCACGGCAACTTGGTTGAAGTTGGGCTTCGTGCGCGGGCTCACCCGGCTGAAGCCGTAGCCCTCCTTCGGAAGACCCAGGACGTTCGTGTCCACACGGTTGTTGGCGTTCTCGTCGTGCCAGACGGCAACCCCGTAACGGCCGCGTGGCAAGTTGTTGAACCGGGCGACGACCGTTCCCTTTTGTGCCTGAACCTTACGTGCAGCGAGGTATCGCCCCGGCTCGAGCCAGTTGCGCTCTTCGTACAGGGCGATGAATACTCGGCCGTTCCCGTTGCGCACCGTGTAGACGGGAATCGAGATGCTCGCGTCTCCGCCCGCGTCGGCAGTCGGCGTCGCGAACGCGAACGCCGAGAAAACGGCCGCAAGGACAATCCCACGCAGGAAACCGCGCCTTTTCGCGGGGGGTGCGGGGGTGCCTTGCACAGCGTCCATAGTGAGAATTTAGCACCTCGTCGGGCAGAGGCCCGAGGAAAAGTGACAATTGTCACGTTTGAATGCAGCCAAAAAAAGCAGGAAACGGCGACGAAAAGTACGAATGTAATCGAACTGATGACAATTGGCCGTTTCAAGTACAATTCGAATCGTTTTCTTCGACGTGTCTATGGAAAAGTAAAGAAAATCAATCGGTTAAGTTGAATCGTCGGGAATGGCCGCGCTGATGGGTGCGAGTGGGTACGCCTCCGAGACTTGGGGGCGCTCTGGGACCGACGCAGGACTCGGTCCTGATGGGCGGTCTCCCGGCCGCTCGAGGCTTTCAGATCCTTCTTGGGGTTGGCGCGTCGAAAGAGGCACCCCCCAAGAAGGAAGTACGAACGAAGATGAACGCACCTCCCCACCGTCACGGATCCACATCGGACGACGAAAGCTCCGTCCTCGTTTCTCTCTCGGAATTGATGGACCTCGAGTCTGAGCGCCTGCTGCGAGAAGAGGAAGCGGTCCGGCGCGCCCATCTGCGAGCACTAGAAGAAAGCGAGGAGCAAGAGCGGCGAGCGCGTGAGCAAGAAGCGGCGAGACAACAAGAGGAAGCCCGCGAGAGGCGCCGACTGGAGCTCGAGCGGAGGGAAGAAGAAGCGCGGCTCTTCGCGATATCCCAGGCCGAGATGGAGAAGGCCCGCCATGAAGCTGAAAACAATGCACGATTGCGTCTCGTCGCTCAATCGCACGAGCACGAAGAAAGGCTAGCGGTGATCCGCGAGGATCGAGCTAAAAAGCGTCTCCGCTGGGGGGTGGCTGGGTCCGCGCTGGCTGCAATCGTGGCGCTGACGCTCGGCATCGTGTGGGTCGAGCGAGCAAAGACCGCCGCTGCCGAAGAGCTCGCCGAGGTGAGGCGTCAAGCTCGAGAAAGCCAGCGTCAGCTCGACGAAGAAATCCGTCGCATCTACGAAGAGAAAGAGCGCGTGAGCGCCGCGGACGATCGGCGCCGGCGTACCCTCGAGGGAGAGCTCGCGGAGCTGCGGCGAAAGCGAGCGGAAATGCATCGGAGCGCTCCGGGCAGAGCGCCGTCGAAGATGCCCTCAAAGCCCCGGCCTACGGCGCCGAAGGGTCCGCCGCCTCCACAGCCGTGCGAGCCCGGGGACCCGATGTGCCCTCTTTGATGGGTTCGCCCCAGGCCGATTGCGCGAGGTAGGCTGGAGGGTTTTCCCATTTCCGTGATGCGTTCTAGATTGCCCTCGAGCCGTGATGAGCACGTTTTGGGTCGGTATGAAGAGGCGGTGCCGGGCGAGTGGGATGGCCTTCGCTCTACTCGTCGTCTCGCTGCGAGCGCAGGCGGGCAATGCCGACGCTTTCTATGTCAGCGGTGAGTCTGCCCTGATTGGGGGAGCCATCGTATCGACGTCGAGTAGCGGCGGGAGCATCTGGTATAACCCTTCCGGTCTTGCCCGCATGACCGGGACTCGACTGGACGTCAACGTCAGCGGATATGCGGTTCGGTTCGGCGCGACTGCCGACTTCGAATCCGTCGTTCCCAATACCGAAGCCACGAAGCTTTCCCTGTTGGCCTTCGACGTCGTTCCGGCAGCCTTCACTCTGACCCGACGAGTCGGCGATTTCGGAGTGGGACTCGGCGTGTTCGTTCCGTCGCAGCGCGCTGTGACCTTGAGAACCAAACTCGACGCGCCGCCGGACGCGAACGGGAACTCGCTCGTCTTCGGTTACGATTCCACGAGCCGATTTCAGGAGTATCACGCGGGACCGGGCATCGGGTTCAGCCCGCTACGTGATCTGAATTTGGGGCTCTCCCTTCTTGCCAACTACCGGACCCGCGTCGAGTCGACCCAGGTGTCCGCGACCGTCGAATCAGAATCCACCAAGACGAGCTGGTTTCGACACAACTCCCTCGACAGCCAGGGCGTTGGGCTCGAACTCGTCCTCGGATCGCAGCTTCGTTTTCTTCGGGAGTGGTCTTGGGGCTTCGTCGTGCGCACGCCAGCCATTCGCCTCGGCGAAGCGGTCCACTCGGTTCGGAGCGAGTTTCTGGCAGAAGCCGAGGGGACCGTCGAAGACTCGGTGGAGTTCGAGCGGCGCTTCGGGGTCTCGACCCAAGTCCTGACGCCGTTTCGCTTTCATACTGGCGTGTCGCGGACCGTCGGGGAGACCACGGGGTCGATCGAAGGGAGCGTGCTCCTGCCTTTTGAAAACGAGCTCTTCGACATCAACGAACGTTTCACCTGGAACGCCCGGGCTGGGATGGTGACCCGCCTCAGCGATTTTTGGAAGTTTGGCGGTGGTGTGTTCACCGATCGAAGCTCAGCTGAAGAACCTACCCAGTTTCAACAGACCCAAATCGACTACTACGGCGCCACCGTTTCCGTCGACTGGATGCGGTCCTACGGCGTCGTCTCCAAGGGGCGCCAGGCGTTCGACGAACCCAGAACGCTCCTCTTTGGAACGACCCTTGCCCTCTCGTACGCAATCGGTGTCGGCAAGATCGCGGGCGCTCGAGTTGGGCCGACCAGTGACGGCGATATCGTGTTTCAGCGGAACATCGTCGACGTGTTGGCCCACGAGATCACGTTCCACATCGGTTCGACCATCGCCGAATAGTGTACGACGAGAGGCAAGCGCATCACCCGAGCTGCATCTCTTTGATGCGCGCCGAGATGAGCACGTAAAGCGCAAAGAGGGCGTCGTATTGCGTGATGGTGGAGGCCGGGCGACTCGCCAGCCGCCTGAGCTGGAGGTACTCGTGCCCGTCGAGACCGAGGAGCTGCGCGCGCACGCCCGAACCCTCCGCGCTGTGCGGTCCCAGGATCCGATCGAGGATGAGCGAAACCCCGCCAGCGGAGCGATAGACGGCCTCGGCGAAGTGCCCAGTGGCAATGCTCTGCTCGATGTTGCGTACCTCGCTGCCATCGTCCCAGAGAGCCGCAAACGTCAGGGGGGAGACGGCTGGGGCTTGGATCGTCTTTGCATCGTTGTGCGGCGCCCGTTGCCCGGCGGCTCTTCCGCCCAGATTGCCGAGAGGAATGACGTCACCTGGTTCTCCGAGATCTGTGAGTGAAGGGGCCGAAGGGATGGGCGACGGATTCAATTTCGCCGCATTTCCCGGACGATCGGATGCTGGCGACATGTTCTGGAGTTGACTCTGGATTTGAGCCTGTAGTCCCTGGCTCTCGGGCGCCTCCGACTCTGCGATGCGCGTGGCCACGTTGAGCGGCATGCGAGTCGAGCCCTCGTCCCTCTTCTTCGGGGCTTGCTCGCTCAAGTACTCGGTGACGAGGCGTGTGATCGTCTTCAGTGCTTCGACGACACCGACGCCCTTGGACGCCGTCGTGGCAAAGTCCGGTACGCCTCTCGGGTTGAGCTGGGCTCGCATCTCGTCGAGCGTGCCGCAGTCCGGGAGGTCTCGTTTGTTGTACTGGATGACGAAGGGAAGCTTCTCCAGGCTTGCGCCCATCCGCCGCAGATTGTCTTCGAGATCGTTCAACGATTCGACGTTGCGTTCGTGGGCGCTCCTCTGGCTGTCGGCGACGAATACCACCCCGTCTGCCCCTTCGAGCACCAGCTGACGGGTGGCCCCGTAGAAAACCTGACCCGGGACGGTGTAAAGCTGAAGCCGCACGTCCAGGTCGCGCACCTTTCCCAAGTGGACAGGCAGGAAATCGAAGAACAGGGTCCGGTCCCCCTCGGTGGCGAGGGAGACGAGCTCGCCCCGATGGCTTGGCTTGAGGGACGCGTGAATGAACTGAAGCGAAGTCGTCTTCCCCGACAGTCCGGGGCCGTAGTAGACAATCTTCGCCGAAAGTTCGCGAGCCAGCGGATTGATGACCGACACACGGCAATTTTAGGCCAAGCCAGAGGGACAATACAGGCCGGGCTTCGGCGGGGGGTGCACGAGAGTCGCAGAAGGGCTGGCGGCCTCTGTGTTTTCCCTGTACGAGGGCCGTCTCGTGAAACCGGTGATACCTCCGTTCCCCTTCGTGGAGTCCTACCAGGACGCCTCGACGCACCAAATGATGCTCGAAGACGTGGTTCGGACGACGTCCTATGAAGATGCGCTTAAGGAAGTCGTATCGCCCTCGTCCCACGTGCTGGACTTCGGCACGGGGACCGGGGTCCTTGCTATCTTTGCGGCGCGCGCTGGGGCCAAGCGTGTGGACGCCGTCGACCGGTCGAGCTTCTTGAAGTACGCGCGACGGATCGCGCGCGACTCGGGATATCCGGATATCGTTTTTCATCACGCCGATCATTCGACCCTCGTCTTGGACCAGAAAGCCGACATCCTCGTCTCCGAATGGATGGGGCACTGTCTCTTCTACGAAGCAATGATGGCACCCCTGATTCGCGTCAGGGATCGCTGGCTCTCCGAGGCGGGCAAGATGATTCCGGCTTCCGTCTCCATGCATGCCGCGCTCTTGATCGACGAGACCTACCACGAGGAGTACTCGTTCTTCCTGGGGAGCCCCTACGGTATCGACTTTTCGGTGATCGCTGATCAGCCCCTGCGCCAGACCCGCCGGGTGCGCGTCGAGGGCAAGCAGCTGGACCCGGTTCGCTTCGACCTGGGATCGCTCGACATGAAAACCGTGACGAGTCCCCCGGAAGTGCTGCGCGGGAAAGGCTACGTGCGTCAGGCGGAGCTCTGTTACGGGATCGTGGCCTGGTTCGACACTCAGCTGACGGACAACGTTCGCTTCGGCACTGGACCGGACGACGCACCGACCCACTGGGATCAGCTGTTCTTCCCGTTTGCCCAGCCTTTCGTGGTCGTTCCGGACAAGGAAATCACAATCGAGATCCGTCCCCCTCGGCAGCCCGAGGACGAGGACCCGACCTGGGCTTGGGGGATCAGCGACGGCCAGGACTCCTACTTCGTCGACGAGCGTGAGACGTTCGCCGAGGCGAACCGCGACCCGGACACCGACGACGAAGCGGCGCCCGCGCGTTAGCTGCGAGCGTACTCGTCGAGCACTTCCTCCATCTTACTCATGACGTCGATCATCAGATCGTGATCGGGCAGTAGAGTGATGCGGAAGTGGTCCCTGTAGGGCACGTTGAAGCTAGAACCTGGTGCCATGAGCACGTGCTTTTGTTCGAGGAGGTCGAGAGCGAATCTGCGATCGTCGAATCCCTCGGGCAAGGCGCTGCCATCGACGCGGACGAACGCGTACATCGAGCCCTTCGGCGCGACTACGGAGAAATACTTGCTCTTGTCCACGCACTCCAAGATCGCTCGGCGAGTCTCGTAGAGTCTTCCGCCTGGGCGGGTGAGTTCATGGATGGATTGATGTCCTCCAAGGGCGGTTTGCACGGCAAATTGACCCGGTACGTTGGAGCACAGGCGAAGTGAGGCAAGCAGCTCGATCGCATTGATGTAGTCCGCTGCGTGTTTCTTTTCCCCGGAGAACGAAAGCCAACCAACCCGCAAACCGCAGGCTCGGTAGACCTTGCTCAGACCGGAGAACGTGGCGCACAGTGCGCCACGGGCCAATGTGGCCATGGGGACGTACTCGTTCCCGTCGTAGAGCATCTGGTCGTAGATCTCGTCAGCACAGAGGACCAAATGGTGCTTCTCGGCGATCCTCGCCAGCCCCTCCAGGACCGCCCTCGGGTACACGGCGCCTGTGGGGTTGTTGGGATTGATGACGACGATGGCGCGCGTGCGTTCGGTGACGAGCTTCTCCACCTCCTCCGGATCGGGAATGAACTCGGCTTCTGGTCTACATGGGTAATGGACCGCTTTGGCGCCGTGAATGACCACGGATGCGGTCCAGAGCGGATAGTCGGGGCTCGGCACCAGCACTTCGTCGCCCGGATTCAACAGGGCGCGCATGCTCATCATGATCAGCTCGGACACGCCGTTTCCGATGAAGACATCGTCCGAGGTCGCGTCCATCACACCGCGATCCTGCTGTTGCATCACGACCGCTTCGCGCGCCTGGAAGATACCCTTCTGATGCGAGTAGGGATCTGCCTGATGCAGATTCTGTACCATGGCAACCCGCATGGTGGGTGGCATCTGAAACCCGAAGGCGCCCGGGTTTCCGATGTTGAGCTTCACGACGTCGTGACCGTCTCGCTCGAGTTCCTCGGCACGACGCGCGAGCGCGCCCCGGATCTCGTATTTGACGTCGTGGAGATGCTCGGAGGCGCGAAGTTCGGGAATGGTCATGACACTTTGGAGCCCGGAGGGGGCCGGGGCCGCTTTCGGCCGCTCTCCTAGCACATCTCGAGCCCGAGATGTGCATCTGGAAAAGAGGCGGACACGGCGCATTTTCGCGGCCAGGCACCAAGGTAACAAGCCTATTTTGTTCGGCTCGACAACGGGCCCCAACCCTGCTTGATGAGACTCCGGAAAGATGAACTCCCCGACGACCAGAATTCGTATCGAAGCACTCATGGAGGAGAGCGGCGTCAAGTTTGGCACCAGTGGGGCGCGCGGCCTCGTGGTGGCCATGACCGATCGGGTATGCGTCGCCTACACCCTTGGATTCTTGGCGTACCTGCACGGTCGAGGGCTCGCGCGATCGACACCTGTCGTCATCGGAGGCGATCTGCGCCCGAGCACACCCCGAATCGCACGAGCCGTCGCCTTTGCCGCTAGTCATCTCGGCCATCCTGTCGAGTTCGCGGGGTGGGTTCCGTCGCCTGCGGTTGCCTTGCGCGGGCTTACCCTCCGCGCTCCATCCATCATGGTCACGGGCAGTCACATTCCCGACGACCGCAACGGCATCAAGTTCAACTCTCCGCAGGGTGAGGCGACGAAGGCCGATGAAGCGGGTGTGCGCGCAACGGAAGTCGATTTGCCGGATGTGTTCGACGAAAGTGGGATGTTGAAAGGTGACGTCGACTTCGAGCTGGGAGAGCCGCGACCCGATGCGAAAAGTGCCTACCTCGACCGCTATCGTGGCGCCTTGCCCGCTCGGTGTCTGTCGGGTCTGCGCCTCGGGGTTTATGGGCACTCGGCGGTGGGCCGCGATCTGCTTGTCGAACTTTACGAGAAGTTGGGCGCCGAGGTCGTGGCGCTCGGATTCAGCGACCGATTCATCCCGGTCGATACCGAAGCCATCCGAGACGAGGATGTCCAAAAGGCGCTCTACTGGGCCGAAGAGGCAAAGCGCGAGGGACGAGCTCTCGATGCTATTCTTTCCACGGACGGAGATAGCGATCGCCCGCTGACATCCGACGAGAACGGGCGTTGGATCCGGGGCGACGTGGCGGGCATCCTCGTTGCCCAGTACCTGGGAGTCGACGCGGTCGCGACCCCAGTGAGCTGCAACACCGCGGTGGATCGCGTGGACTTCGCCGAGGTGGTTCGTACCAGAATTGGCTCACCCTTCGTGATTGCGGGCATGCAGGCCGCGCGGGCGGCCGGCCACGGTGCCGTCGCCGGATATGAGGCCAATGGAGGATTCTTGACGTTGTCGGATGTCGTGATGCCGGGTGGCGGTGTCCTGCCCGCCCTCCCCACCAGAGACGCCGTGATCGTCCACCTGTCTCTCTTGCTTTCGGCGCGAAGCCAGGGGCTGACTCTCTCCGAGCTGGTTTCGACGCTGCCGGCACGCTTCACGGCCAGTGACCGGGACGCGACATTTGCATCGGAGCGGAGCGCCAAGCTCCTTGACGTTTTGCGACACCTGGGGCCCAACGAGCAGAGCTCCGCCTTCGGCCTTGGGGACGTCACTTCCGTGGACGAGACGGATGGGCTTCGCATCTCTTTCGCCGGCGGGGAGATTGTCCACCTCCGCCCCTCGGGTAATGCACCGGAGCTTCGCTGCTATGCAGAGAGCGACAGTCCATCGAAGGCGGAGGCGCTCGTCGACCTCGGACTTGCTGTCGCACGACGACTCGCCCCGGTCACCGCTTAGTGAACCACATCCAAAAGTGCAGCTTTCTTCGCCCCTCTGTCGGCGGGCGGCTACGCTAATGATGCACTCCGTGTAGACCCAGGATGTCCCCCGAAATCAGCATTTTGCTCCCGATGTTCAACGAGGAAGACGTCCTCGAGGAAGCTCTGGCCGTGGTGTGCGCTGAAGGGGAAAAGGTGAGCAACTCGTTCGAGGTGCTCTGCATCAACGACGGCAGCACAGACGGAACGCGCGAGCTGCTCGAACAGGCCGCTCGTCGGGATCCACGTGTCGTTCCCATCGAGCTTTCTCGCAACTTCGGCAAAGAGGCGGCTCTGGCTGCCGGACTGGACCACGCACGAGGTCAGGCGGTCGTCATTTTGGACGCCGATCTGCAGCATCCGGCCCATCTGCTCGGTGAAATGGTCGCCGCGTGGAAGTCGGGTGCAGACGTCGTCAGTGGTGTGAAAGAATCGCGCGGTCGCGAGGGGCTCGTCTATGGGCTCATGGCGAGGATGTTCAATGCGCTAATGGGCGGCGCGACACGCGACGGCAATTTCCGCGGAGCCAGCGATTTCAAGCTGCTCGATCGACAGGTCGTCGATGCCTTGAAGGCGTGTCCGGAGCGTCATCGCTTCTTTCGAGGGCTCGTCGCGTGGGTCGGGTTCCGCACCAGAGAAATCCCGTTCCACGTCCAGGAACGCGCGGCGGGTGCCACTAAATGGTCGACGCGCCAACTCATTCGATACTCTCTGCAGAACCTCCTCTCGTTCAGCGCGCTTCCGCTTCGTCTCATTGCGTTGGCAGGTTTCTCGACGCTGCTCTTCGCGGTGCTGATGGCCGCTTGGACCATTTACCGCTTCGCTCGCGGCGACGCGCTGTCCGGGTTCCCCACCGTCATCTTGCTCCAACTGATGCTCGGTGGACTCCTGCTCACCAGCTTGGGCGTCATCTCGCTGTACCTCGCGGAGATGTTCGAAGAGATCAAGAATCGGCCCATTTACCTCTATCGCGTACCGCGCCGGGTCTCCGAAAGGAACGAAGGAGAAGCTTGAGCCAGCTCGAGCGTGTCACCGATTTCATCATCTCAGTTGCTCGAGAGCACGCGCTTTCGCTCGCCGTCGTCTTTCTGACTCTGCTTGCCGTTCAAACTCTGAGGCTATGGATCTCGAACACTGCGGCGGCGAGAAGGATCGGACGTCACCAACGTCTGGGAGCGGAAGGCGAGAGACGCGCTCGGGCGCTCTTGGCCAAGCTGGGCTATCGTCTGTGTGCCGAGCAGGCCACCGGTAGCTACTGGCTGCTCGTGGATCAGAAAAAGACACCCATCCATCTGCGCGCCGACTACTTGGTAGAGAAAAAGGGGCGGAGATTCGTCGCGGAGGTAAAATCCGGCATCGAATCGGTCAAAGTGACCGGGCGGAGCACCCGACGCCAACTGCTGGAGTACCTATTCGCCTTCGATGTGGATGGGGTGCTGCTCGTCGACATGCGTGACAACGAGGTGCGCGAGGTGTGCTTTCCCGAGATCAGAGGCCAGTGACCACGAGACGCGCCGAGACTGGGTGCAGAACGTAGAGACCATCCTCTGCTGCCACAACGCGCGCGGAGCCCGCCTTGAGGCTGGTGATTTCGAACTCGATATCGGAGGGGACAACCGCGCGTAGGCCGGCTCTGAGCGGAGCGAGGCTCTCGTCGTCGAACCACCCGGCACTTGCGAGTTTCACTTGCGCCTTCGCCTCGATGTGCTTCACGAGCTCCTCGAGCTCGCTCGGTGAAACGCTCGTCCCCACCAGGGCGACCTTTTTTAGGGTAAGAGCGGCGGCTCCGGGTTCGTGGGTGAGGCTTCCCCGGACCCAGAACGCGCCGCACACGGTTCCGCTCGCTTCGACCTTCAAGAATACTCCGTCCTTTTCGAGTCGGACGGCGGTGACGTCGAGTTTGCCCTCGCCGAAGGCACCCGACAAGCTCTCCGTCAAGCCAGCCTCTGCAGCTTTCAAGTCCACGACTTCGGGGATCCAGATCTTGGACTTCTTGGGAGCCTTCTTCCGCACTTTGGGCTTCGGCAGCGAGGAGCCCGCGCGCTTCGTCGTGCAGTCTGCCGCAGGTTCGATGGTGCCCGTCACACCCACCGCCGCCGTCAGGGACTCGCCGCCCTTGCTCTTCTCGAGGCCCGGCTTCTGATAGAAGATCTGATCCGGGCTGAGATGCACGCAGCTCGCGTCCGCGAGCGGCAGCGGGTGTTCTGCTTCCTTCCACGCGCGGCGGACTTCTGGTTTGAACTTGGGCCACTGGCGCTTGATCTGTGCCTCGACCTTGGCGACCTCGTCCCGCGCAATCTTCTCGATCTGGCTCGTGACGTCCAGGCCGATGACGCACCGACCCGTCGCGGCAATGGTGCCTTCGGGGGGCGCGAGTTCGAAGTTGTCGTCGAGCTCGGTACCGACCGAGAACTTGGCTAGAAATGAGGGCTTGCAGCTCCCGTACTGAATGCACGCAGAGCCGATTTTCTTGCATACGGAGATGTCCGCGTGGACGGGGACGTGTACCTCCAGCCCTCCCTTGGTCTCCAAGAGCTTCGGCTCACCGCGCGTGACCTTGTAGGTCGCGTAGCCTGGCGCGCCGACGTCGCGTTTGTCTTCCGAGGCAAGGGTGTAAGGGATCTCCTTGGCAAGCGCTTCGGAGGTCGTTCGCTCCGGAATGTCTGCCACGACCCAAACCTGGCTTTTGGGAAACTCTGCCGGAGACAGCGCGACGGCGGGCGGCGGCTCGGCACCTTCGGGCACGTAGCACTTGCCTCCCGATGGCGATTTGCCGCCACTCGAGCCCGACGTGCACGCACAAAGCACGCATGCGAGCGCAAGGGAGCCGAGGGGTGAACGGGAGCGCAGAATACCGCGTGAGGTTCGACGAAAACGAAAGTGGTTCATGGGGATGCTCTTGTGGAGGCGCATGGTATCACGGTGCCGAGAAGTGAAGAGTCATTGCTCGTGGGGACGATGGGTGCCCGTAGTTTTTGCCGCATTGACGGTTTTAGGTTGTACGCCGAGCCTGGGGGAAGCTTCCTCTGCGCCAAAGCGGCCCGAAAGTCGGGCTGCGGCCGAACCCAGTAGGTCCCGGTACTTCGACGTGATCGATCGTGCCGCGCGATGGCAGAGTTCCGTTCGTGCGGTGCAGGAACCCTCGGTGACGACCCACGCGGGGTACGTCCACGTGCGTGTCGACGCGGGCGAGGCGCGACCTGTCGATTGCTTCGTTTACGATGCGCCGCTCGTGACAGGGCAGGCGGTTTCTCGTTTGCTCGGTGCGGCGGAGATAGGTATCTCCTACGAGAAGGTCCAGCTGCTCGATGTCGCGAGCATCGCCAAAAATCCGGCCGTTTTCGTCGAGGCGCGCTTCGTGGAGGAAGACACAGGCACGAAAGGCAGTCTGTTCGTCGGCCTGGTCCCCAAGGTGAAGCTCCCGATCGTCTGCAGCCAAGAGGCCCGGTCCCCGAGGGCCGTCCGGGAGGCGTTGCGCGATTTGGGCGAAAGGACAACGCCGGCCTCGGAGTTTTCGGTGGATACTTTGGCACCGGCTGAAGAGCTGCTCGTTTTCGAGCTGTGGGCGCTGTTCGACGGGGATCGACCGGTCGGGTTTCGGCAGTGGCGAGCCGCTCGCGATCCGGGGGGGCAGGTGAGCACTCTCGAAATTGCCAGCTTGTTCGAATCGCACGGGCGTCGACTCTCGACGACGGATGTGCGCATTTCGGAGCGAGCAGACAAGGACGGATTGTTTCTTTCCGATTGGCTGGAACTGGTGGATGGTAGGCTGCACGCTCGCGCCGCTCTCGAAAGATTGAGCGACGATGACACGGTGTCGGACGCTCCTGGCGCGGCAGCCGGTCCTGAAAATCAGTCGGCTGCGTTCTCCTACCGAGTGGGCGGTGTCGGCACGCAGGGTCCTGTGTTGACGACCTTCGGCTCCCCGCGTCCCCTGCGCTCGGCCTACGACGAGTACCGGAAGCTCTTGCGCGCGGGAGCGAGCGCCGAGGGCTCTACGATGGTACGATTTCTTCCTCACATGAGCCCTACGGAGCCAGTCCTCGTGGCGCGTCTACCGACCGGAAAAGACGGTCCCGATGTCCGCTTGCGGGTGGGGGAGCGCGTGTATGATTTCAACTCAGAAGCGGCGCTGCCCGTCGCGCGGCAAGAGCTCGGCTCGACCCAGCGCGCCGAACTCCTGCTACGCGTGCCTGGTGTCGATCCCGAGGACCCTGCAGTGCGCACGTCACCCGAGTGAAGTGAGGCAACCCCCGCACCGTCCCTCTTCGGGTTTCTGATGGTTGCTCCCTTTTTCCCCTGGGAGCGCTCCCTTCAGGGACGCCTATTTTTTCCCGGCGGAGGCTGACGCACCGGCTTTCTTTTCGGTCTCGTCTTCGTCATCGTTCCCTTGTTCCTCCTCGAGAGGGGCCTCGAGCTTGAACTGCGGCTTGCGCTCCGGGTCGCACTTGGGAGGAGGGCCAAAGCCTTCCGCGTCGAACTTGTACTCGAGGCTCCCCTTGGCGGTGCGCTCGCCGCTCTTCTTTTTCTTCTTCTTTTTCTCGTTTTCGTCGGGGGGATCGACGTTGTCCCCTACGCCCCATTCCTCTTCGGCCTCGACCTCACCTTCCACGATCTTCGTCTTCACGACGATCTTGACCTCGTGCTCTCCGGCGCGGGCCGGTGTGCAGTAGCTGAGCAGGTAGAAGCGCTTCATGTGGCCTTCGATGCGTCCAGCAATCTTGTCGAAGGCTTCGCCGAGCTTCTCCTGATCATCGACGGTCTTGTAGCCATCCTTGCCGATGGCTCCCAGCGTTCGGTCATCGATTTCGCTGCCCAGGCCTACGGCGAACATCTCATAGTGCTCGTAGTCTTCGTTTCGAATTGCCTCGCGCATTTCCTGATCAGTGACACGCGCTGCGCGATCGGTTCCATCGGTGAACACGACGAGCGTGCCGAACTTCAGCGGCTTTTCGTCCTTGTCGAGCTCCTCTTTCAGCGTCGACAGGCCTTTGACGACTGCACCATGGAGGTTGGTTGAGTTGTCTTGAGGCTCGTACTTGCGTAGCCCTTCCAGTCCACCTTCGAGACTGCCCTCCTGCTCCGTGAAGCGTACGACCGGGTGGATGTCCTCCGCGCCGTCGAAAGCGTAGACGGCAACCTTCTGGGACTTGCCCACACGTTCCTTGAACTTCAGGGCTGCATCCACGACTGTATTGGCGCCTTCTCCCTCGGTGACGCTGCCGCTCATGTCCAAGAGGAGCAGAGTATAGGAGACCGCTGCGACCTCCGGATTGAGGATCTTCTGCTGGCTTTCGGAAGTCGACACGAGGCGCTTGTCCTCGTAGATTTCGAAGTTTCCGGCGGTAAGGCCACCGACCGGGTCGTCCCCGTCCTTCACCGTGAAAAAGACCCAGACGTTGTTGGGCTTGTCCTCCGCGGAATTGATGCGGGTGACCTCGAGCGTGCCTCCGCAGGCCAGGTGGGTAAGCCCCAACAGTGTCCATGATGTCGCCGTGAGCCAACGTTTCAAACAACCCATGCGTTTCGTCCTCGTACCTTTCGTTCTGGAGACGGGCGTCGCTGGGCGTGTCCGTCCAGCGCGCCGCCCCAAGAGTAAGGCATAACCAGCTTCGTTGCTTCCAGCCTGAAATCTGACCATGACCGCGTAGAGGATTGCGCGTTTTGATCGGCTTTCTTTGTTCTGTTTGTTCTACCGGCGAGAGTCTGCGTCCACAGTGGTTCCGGCTGGTTTCCACCCCGAATGGTCCCGTGTTGACTAGGTTGGGGGAGTCAGGTACCGCCAGCCCCACGATCGGCGGTAGCGGGAGCCCCAGACCGGCTCGGAGGCCCCGTCCCGCCGCTAGAAGAAGCGAACCATGAGAAACGCAGTCAACGACTTTCTGACCTTTGAAGATGCTGAACTTTCCCGGAAGTGGTCCGGAAAGAAAGTGCCGATCTCCGACGTCTACGAGGCGTATATCGAGGGCAAGGTCGATATCCCGGCCGACAAGTGGGAGGACTTCTTCAACACCCGCCACGAGACGATGTCGTTCCGGCTCACGGACAGTCACATCAAGTGGGCATTCACGAACTTCCTTCCCGAGGTTGCCATTCACAGCAAGTCTCAGGACAGCCGCATCGTCAGCGAGCACTACAACCGCGGGAACGACTTCTTCGGCTGGTGCCTGGGTGAGGCGATGGTTTACACCGCCGCGTGGTTCGAAAACCGCGATGTACCTTTGGAGCAGGCGCAGTATCACAAGATCGATCGCTGCTGTAAGAAGCTCCAGCTCAAGGAGGGCGAGACCCTCCTGGACATCGGATGCGGATGGGGCACGTTCGTAGCGCGCGCCGCTCGCGAGTTCGGCGCCAAGACGACGGGGATCACTCTTGCACAAGAGCAGGTCGACTTCGGTACCGATCGCATCAACACGTACGGCGTGTCCGATCGCGCCGAGGTGAAGGTCTGCGATTACCGGAACGTTACGGGGCCGTTCGACAAGATTGTCTCCCTGGAGATGGTGGAGCACGTCGGGATCAAGAACCTCGTCAACTATTACAAGAAGGTGCACGAGCTTCTCGCCGACGACGGTCTGTTCGTTCTGCAGTGGACGGGTATCCGCAACCTCTACAATCCGCAGAACCCTCTTTCCGCGGTCACCCTGCGGCCCGAGGACCTGATCTGGGGTCTCTTCATGAACCGCTACATCTTCCCTGGAGCAGATGCGAGCCTGACTCTGTCCGGCATGATCCGGGCGGCAGAGGACGGCGGGTTCGAGGTGATCGACGTCGAGAACATGAGCCCGCACTACGTGCTTACCTTGCGTGCGTGGCGTGACCATTGGGTCAGCAACAAGGACGCAGTGATCGAAGCCTACGGCCAGAAGTGGTACCGCCTCTGGTACTTCTTCCTCCATTGGTCGGCGCTCATCGGTGAGCAGGGCAGTGCCTTCACCTATCAGCTCCTGATGCACAAGAACGCCGACAGCTTCGACCGCATGGGGCACCGGTACGACAAAGACTACACCTGGCGCGGGCGCTAATTGGGTCGAACCCCGTAGGGACATCAAGCCCGGCACGCTCGTGCTGGGCTTTTTGTTGCGGCCACGGATTCGACATCGCGCCTGCCGAGAATTGGCTCTTCAACGTAGACCACTTTCCAGTTGATCCAAGTGCCCACGGATGTGGGCAGCTTCGGCGGCCGTTTCCGCCAAACCGATGGCCCGCGTTAGGGCGTCGTGGGCCTCGGAGCTGCGTCCCAGCTGCTTGAGCAGCGCGCCGCGTAGACCATGGAAGTAGAAGTACCCCGACAAGGGTCCCGAGAGTCCCTCGACGATCTGAAGGGCTGCTTCAGCGCCCCTTACCTTGGAGACGGCAACCGCGCGATTGAGGGTCACAACGGGCGACGGGTCGTGGCGCTCCAGAGCGGCATAGAGTTGATCGATACCGTTCCAGTCCGTCTCCTCGGCGCGCGCAGCGCGAGCGTGAAGAGCTGCGATGGCGGCCTGGATTTGATACGGGCCCGGACGTCGGTGCAACATCGCTTTGTCGAGCATCGCGAGCGCTTCGCGAACCATTGCGTGATTCCAGAGGGAGCGGTCTTGCTGTTCCAGGAGTATCAATGCGCCGCTCGCGTCGAATCGCGCTGCCTGCCGGGACCGGGAAAGAAGCATCAACGCGAGCATCCCCATCATCTCCGGTTCGGCTGGAAAGAGACGCAGCAGGAGGCGAGCGAGACGGATCGCCTCGTCGCAGAGGCGTGCCCGCTCACTCTTTGGGCCCGAATCGGAGTACCCTTCGTTGAATACGAGGTAGATTATGCGGGCGACGGATGCGACTCGCTCGCTGCGATCGATGGCCGAAGGAGGCCCGAAATCGACGTTTGCCCGGGCGACGCGTGCCTTTGCGCGCGTGATACGCTGCTCCATGGCGCTTTCGTTCACGAGAAATGCGCGGGCGATTTGTCGAACCGAGAGACCAGAGACCACGCGCAACGCCAGAGCGATCTGCTGCGTGGCGGGCAGGTCGGGGTGACAGCAGATGAACAGGAGACGCAGGATGTCGTCTCGGTACTGCGACTCGTCGAGCCGTTCGGCCCAGTCGGCCTCGATATCCTCTCGATTCGAAACGTCGGCCTCGTCGGCGAGTTCCGTGTGGCGAGCCTCCCGACGAACGCGATCCAGAGTCAGGTTGCGCCCGACCAGGATGAGCCACGCTGCCGCGTCGCGGGGAGGACCCGCGCTGGGCCACTTCGAAAGGGCGCGGAGACTTGCCTCTTGGAATGCCTCCTCGGCGAGATCGAGATCGCGGAAATAGCGCAGGAGCGCCGCCACCACCCGTGGTCGGGCGGTCACGAGTCGGGACTCGATCCATCCTGGCTCGGGGACATCAACCATCGTTTACCGCGGCCCCGCTCGGGTAAAACAGCATGATGGGGCGGATTTCGTACGCTCCGCCGGGGTTCGCCTCCGAAAGTTCACGCACGATCTGTATGGCTTGTTCGAGGTCCTCGACGTCGATCACATGGAAGCCGAGGAGCTGCTCCTTGGTTTCGGCGTAGGGCCCATCCGTCACCATCTTCTCCTCCTTGCGAAAAGTCGTGGCAGCGGTGGTCGGCATGAGGCGCACCACGGGGCCGAACTGCTTTTCGTACTTCTTGTGGACTTGCCCCAGGCACACCATCACCTCCGCATCCTTCTCCTCGGACCAGGCAGAAGTGACGGCTTCGTCGTTGTAGCAGAGCAGGGTGTAGAGCATGGGGTCTCGTCTTTCTGAGGACGTCGGAGCGCCGCCCAATCCGACATGGGGAATGAACTTTTCTAGTTGGCGGCCCCTTTCTTTTGCTCGGACCCTGGTCGGCTGTCCAGGTGCGTCGGGTCGAGCGGTCTCCTGGGAAAAAATGAACGCGCGATGTCGGATCGACGGCTCCTGTTTCGTCCTCAGGGGGTCAGGAGCCAATCCCCATGGAAAATCTCACCATCTCAAGCCCTCCCCCCAAGGTCCGCCTTCATCGAGGCCAACTCCTGGGCCGAATCCTATCGGGTTCGTTTGCCCTATTCTTGCTAGGCGCCTCGGCCACACCCAAGCTTCTCGAGCTTCCAGTCGCCGAAGCCTCGATGGCCCAGCTGGGCTGGCCTCCTGGATATGCCTACTCGATCGGCGTTCTCGAGCTGGCCTGTGTGGTGCTCTACCTCATCCCTCGCACCAGTGTCTTCGGTGCGATCCTGACGACCGGACTTCTTGGCGGCGCCATGGCCACACAGATCCGGGCCCAAAATCCGCTTTTTAGCCACGTGTTGTTCAGCGTCTACGTCGGTCTCTTCATGTGGGGCGGTCTGTGGCTGCAGTCGGCCCCCTTGAGAAGCCTTTTGCCGTTCATCCGGGACGAATGAGTCCCCATATTCGACCTCAACCGAAAGAACTCCAAACATGCCCAGTACGATCAACCTCCATCGCGTCCTCGCAGCAAAACCCGAAAAAGTATTCCGAGCGTTCGTCGAACCAGATGCCATCGCCAGCTGGCTCCCGCCGTTCGGCTTCGTCTGCACGGTTCACGAAATGAACGCCCAAGTGGGCGGCATTTACAAGATGTCGTTCAGGAACTTCACGACAGGGGGAAGCCACGGCTTCGGAGGGACCTACCTCGATCTCGTGCCGGGGAAGCGCATCGTGTACACCGACCAGTTCGATGACCCGAACGTTCCCGGCGAGATGAAGACCACCATCACGTTCGAAGCCGTGTCCTGTGGCACGGAGATGACGATCGAACAACAAGGCGTCCCGGACATCATCCCGCCCGAAGCCTGCTATCTCGGCTGGCAGGAGAGCCTTCAGAAGCTCGCCAGGCTGGTCGAACCAGAGATCAACGAATAGCCTCCAGACTTCGCAATGCAGCTACTTCGATCGCGGAAGCGCCCGAACTCAGACGAGCCCGAACTCCCTGAAGACAGCTGCACCGTTTTCGATGTGGTGCTGGGGGACGACGTACTCCGCGCGGCCTGCGCCTTCCCGGGCCAGGCCGCTTCCCGCCTGGGAATCCTGCTCGAGAACCCGAGCTAGGGCGGCATCGTCCCAGAGGAGTCCCCAACGCTCGAACAGCGCTTCGAAATGTTTTCGTGGATCCTGCTCGAGCTCTTCGAATGTGAGAAAGTGAACGGGAAGGCCCGCCGCCTTCGCCGCCTCGGCCTCTCGAATCGCACTCACGTAGTGCAGGGCCCAGAGCGCGCCCATCGATTGGTGGGCGCCCGGGCGAATGCGCTCGCGAATGAGAGGGATGTAGCTCCCGAGGGAACTCTCGAACGAGCTCAGGACCTCCTCGTCATCACCATCTAGTTCACGAAGCAGCGCAGAAAACACGCTCGTCAACCACGGGAGCGGAGCTCGGCTCAGAAACAGCGTCTTCGAGTGTGGGTAGAGCCTCGAAATAGAGGCGAAAGCTTCACACACCTGGCTGCGCGGCTTGATGATGAGTTTCTGGTACCTCCGAGAGCGCATCGCTTCGTGGCAAACAAACCGGACACAGGCGTCGAAGAGTGCGTCGAACTGTGAGTCATCCGCGCACGCCCAAGAGCTCATTCGGTTGGGGCCGCTAGGACGGAGAGCGAGCACTTGCATCAACACGTCCGGTTCCGAGAGACTGTAGACCCCACTGCATGTGCCAAAGGCGCGGGACGCGAGCGTCGTGCCGCTCCGGCCGACCGATTGCACCCACCCGAGGAGAGGGCCAGGATTGCCTGTCTGTTGGACGAGGTGAAAAAACTCGCCGCGGCTGAGCTTAATCACCGCGCGCGCATGTTCGTACTGCGCTGAGTAGAAGAAGGGTGCAGCTTCCAAATCGTGGTGGTTCTCCGTCTCGACGAAGAGAGCCGTGTCGTCGTTCGCGTCCAGACAGTAGAGCGTGTATCTGAGGCGACCGTCGAGCCCTGAATCGAGGATCTCAGTTGCCTCGAAGGGCGCAGCCGTCCCGAGGGTGAAGTCTTGGGCCCGACTGGGAGCGATCTCGAACTCTCGCGCTTTCCCGACGATTGAATATCGAGCTGCCATGGAAGGCTTAGAACAAAGGATCGGCCCGAACGCACCCATTCGAGCAGATAGCTCGTTCAGACGCGTTCGGTGGCGACGTTGATCGAACGAAGCTCTGCGGCGACCTGTGCGGTCAGCTGACCCGAAAGCAAGCGGTACGTCCAGTTCCCGGCCGCAACGCCGGGGACGTTCATGCGATGTTCGTCCCCTTGGTCCAAGAGGTCCTGAGGAGTGACGATGACCGTATTGGCCGGAGAGCTCAGGAGCGCTCGCAACAGACGCGGGTTGACGTCTGCAGTGCGGCTCACGCCCGTGTACCCCTGTAAGCGACTGAGCTCGACCTGCGCGGCGCGACCGTCGTCCGAATCCTTCGTCGATCGGGAGAGTAAGCTCTCGAACCAACCGCGCGTCGTCGCGTTGTCGTGGGTGCCGAGGTAGGCAACCGAATTGATGCCATGACGGTGGGGAAGGTAGGCCTCGGCGCCGGGGGAGAACGCAAACTGCAGGACCTTCATTCCCGGGAGATCGAAGTGGTCGCGAAGGCGCTCGACCTCTTTCGTGACGATGCCGAGATCTTCGGCGACGAGCGGCAGACCACCGAGGGCTTCGCTCGCTCGTTCCAGAAAGTCGTAGCCGGGGACGTCGACGTAACGTCCGCCTCGCGCGTCGGCAGCGCCTATGGGGACCTCCCAATAGCGAGAGAGAGCAATGAAGTGGTCGAGGCGCACGACGTCGAATTTGTAGAGCTCACGGCGCAGGCGGTCGATCCACCACCCGTACCCGTCCCCTTGCATCACGTCCCACCGATAAAGAGGGTTGCCCCAGAGCTGCCCTTCTTCGCTGAAGTAGTCGGGAGGGACCCCGGCCTGGACTGTGCGGTTGCCCTCTTCGTCGAGGAAAAACATGCTCTGATTGGCCCAGACGTCGGCGGAATCATGGGAGACGAACATCGGAATGTCTCCCATCAACAGGACTCCTCGCTCGGCGGCGTAGTTGCGCAAGAGCCCCCACTGAAAGTGGAACAGGAACTGACCGAAGACGTGGTAGAGCACGTCGTCTTTGTGCTTGGCGTGTGCCGCTTCGAGGGCCCGGGGGTCTCGATGACGAAGCGCTGCGTCCCACCTTCCCCAGGGCAGGAAGCCGCTCTGTTCGCGGAGGCTCATGAAGAGGGCGTAGTCCCACACCCATGCGGAATTCAGTGAGAGGAACTCTTCGTAGGACGACCGCAGCGCGTGGCCCGGTGACTCTTGGAATCTAGAAAATGCGAGCCGCAGGAGCGGTTCACGAGCGAGTCTTCCCAGCGCAAAGTTCGACTTTTCGGGAGTCGGAGCCCGTTGGATCCCGCGGAAGTCGTGTTCCTCGAGAAGGCCGAAAGGAATCAGATCCTCGAGGCTGACCAACATCTCGTTGCCGGCGAAGGCACTGGGGCTGTCGTAGGGAGAGTCGCATCCGCCGATGGGATGGATGGGCAGCATCTGCCACCAGCGTGCCCCAGCGGCTTTGAGAAAATCGACGAATTCACGCGCGGCTGATCCGATGTCCCCGTGGGGAAAAGGACCCGGTAGCGAGGTCGGGTGCAGGAGAATTCCACAGGCGCGGCGGGCGAGAGGTGCATTCATGGCGCGACAACCGCTGTGCACTAGAGCCGCCCTATTCGGTCATTAGCAAGAAAAAACCTCACAAAGTCGCGAATTTAGTGGCACTGGATCGAGCCTGAGCCGCCGTCGGTCTCTCGTGGCTCCACCACCCCATGGTAACAGGGGTGCGTGATTTGGACTCGACTTGCTTTCGTCGCCGGCTTTGGTGCCTTGGGCGCATCGCTGCGTTACCTCGTCGGGATCACGGTGGTTCGCTACGTCCCTACTGCACCGTTCTTGGGGACGCTTTTCGTCAACCTCCTCGGCTGTTTTCTGTTTGGACTGATCTCGCAGCTCGGTCAGGGAGCCGCGTGGCTCACCCCCGCGCTTCGGATCGCGATCCTGACCGGCTTCATGGGCGCTTTCACGACCTTCTCGAGCTTTTCGTTCGACACGGTACAGCTCTACGAGAGTCGCGGCATCACCTGGGCCGTCGGCTATGTCCTCCTGCAGAACCTGCTCGGCATCTCGCTCGCCGTACTTGGGATGGTGGTAGGACGCTCATGGGCCTAAGCCCTCCGATCGCGACTACAGATTGATTTCGCCGTTGTGCTTCTCGGGCGAGAGGATGAGTTGCTCGGCCTCTTTTGACATGCGGATCGGGCGGTGATCGTTTCCCACGCAGGCGAGCAGGGTCGAGCCCGTGGCGATGGCGACGAGCCCGTCATCGGACATGCGCCGTACCGTGTAATCGAATCCCACTTTCACGCGCGAGAGCACCGCGAGCCGTGCTTCGACACGCAAGAGGTCATCGAGATACGCTGGCGTCTTGAAGTCGGCAGAGCAGCCGATGACAGGCAAGTGAAGTCCAAGTGCGGTCCATGAGGCGTAATTGAGACCCCGACGGCGTAAGTATTCGATGCGAGTCAGCTCGAAGTACTTGATGTAGTTCGAGTGATGGACGACCCCCATCATGTCGGTGTCACAGAAACGGACCCGGACGAGGGCTTCCGTTCGGCAATGATCAGGGATCTCGTGTGTCGACATCGCTCAAGAAAAATCCCCGGACGACCGCCGAGGGGCCCGAAACATACGGAAAACCGACCCTCGGTCGCAAGACCTGACGCCCAGGTCCTTCAACTACTGGGGGATGCGTCCGCTTCGGTAGGACCTAGCGCGGAAAAAATGGCCTCTGCGCGGCGCTTCAACGCCTGATTCATGTATACGAAGCCGCGCTGGGTTGCGCCCATCTTCCCGGCCAAGAACTTCAAGAAGAACCCTCCGAAATCCTCCCCGTGGGAGACGCGCGTCCGGTTCCGATCCACTTCGCTGAGTTCGATGTAGTGTTCGCCCCAGAAGAAGGCGTCCGCGATCACGTTACCCCGCCAGCGAAGCTCCTTGTTTGGTTCGACCTTGAGGATGGTGGGACGAAACCGAAGGTCCGACGAGTCCGGGGGGCTCACGACGATGCTCGCTCGTGCGCCCACTTGGAGCGGACCCTCGAACATCGTGATGAAGGGGTTCCACTCGTGGTACCGCGCGCGGTCCTGCAGGACCTTCCAGACGACCTCAGGCGGGGCGGCGATCTCGACCTCAGTGCGGAGCTGCATGAGGCCGAGCCTACCGCGCGGACGTCTGCGGTTACAGACCCAGCTTGTGGTCTACCTTGCCTGCCTCGAATGCTGCCATGTGATCCTCCCCTGCCAGTTCGCTCTTCAGAGGTACCGAGATCTCGCACCGAGGGGCAACTTTCTCCGCGATTGTTGAAGTACATCGCGACGCGCTTCGAGGTTACGCGCTCGCAGCGCCGGCACCTCCGCGTTTCCCGAGATTGTCCTGGCGTAGCTCGGGTCCGCCGAAAACATAGGCAAAGCGGAGCGGGTTGAAGGGCTGCCCTTTGTCGGCATTGCCGAGCGGGGTTTGAAGTTCCACCGGGATGTCGGAAAGTTCCAGTACGCGCGCCGCGACGGACCCAACGCCTCCCTTGTTCACGAAACTCCCGGTACCGAGGCAAATCAGTTCGGTATGAAATCGGTAAGCGAGGTCGACGATCACCCGCGCGGGGTCGCCGGTGCGGAGGTGAACGAAGATTCGTGGCAATCGACCGGAGCCGTGGGCATCCCGGGCTGAGCGCTTGACGATGTGCTCGAGGGACTTGAGGGCGAGCCAATGGGGAAGCTTCTGACCGCTCGGCATGCGGACCACCTGGCCGGGACGGATCCTCTGGGCAACGCAGACCACATGCACCTGCGCTATCGGGGATCCGAGCGTGCGCCGAATGGCGGAGTGGAGTGCCATCTCGCTGAGAGGTGACCCATCGTAGGCTACGGCGATGTGTTGGACGGATTGCATCGTTTCGATCATTGCAGCAGTCATGCCAACGGTCCGCCCGCGAGCCGATTTAAGAGCGAGTCGCCTACGGATAGGAGATCCTTCGACTTTCATCGCTTGGTTCTCCTCTCGTTGGCGACGAAAATGGCGGCTTTCGCTAGGACGACTGTCCAGTCTCGCGGACAAGCGTCCGAGGCGGTAGCGTTTCTGTCCGAGCACCGCTCGCTCGAGCGTCGCCACCAAGCTCATGAAGATCGCCCTCGTCTATCCTCCACCGTGGAAGATCCGCGGACCGTCGGACCCGCCTTTCCCAGAAGGTGAGGGGGCTCCGAGGGAATATTTGGATGGCGATCTCGATGCGGACTTTTTTCAAATCCCTTACGGACTCCTCACCCTCGCATCGGAAGCGATTGATGCTGGGCATCAAGTGAAGGTCATCAACCTTTCTGCCTTCGCTTGGAGAGATGTCGTGAACGCCATCTCCAGAATCGACGCGGACGTATTCGGGATGAGTTGTTGGACCGCGAACCGCAGAGGAGTAGCGTTCGTCGCGGGCGAGATTCGACATCGTCATCCCGATGCACACATCGTGGTCGGCGGACCGCATGCGACGCCTTTTGCCGTGGAGCTGCTCGAACGAGTCTCAGCCATCGACACTGTCACCCTCGGCGAGAGCGAAGCGACGTTCCTGGAGCTTTTAGGGAAGCTCGAAAGCGGAGAAGCGCCCACGGACATCGCCGGCAGCGCGTACCGCATCGACGGGGAGGTCCATCTCGGTCCCAAGCGGCCCGCTTTGAAGAAGCTCGACGATCTGACCCCACCGCAGCACTATTTCCCAACTCACATCATGATGACGTCGCGTGGCTGTCCTTGGCAGTGCACGTTTTGCGGCGCCGAAACCACGTGGGGGCGGGGGTTCCGTGGCCATAGTGTGACGTTCGTCGTCGACGCGATCGAAAAGGCGCTCGAGCAGCTTCCGGTTCGCATGATTCAGATCAAGGACGACACGTTTACCGCGAACAAGAAGCGTGCTCTTCAAATTTGCGAAGAGATCAGAAGGCGTGGCGTGAACTTCCTCTGGAGTTGCGATACGCGCGTCGACGTCCTGGATGCAGAACTCTTGCTCGAAATGCGTCGGGCGGGCTGTCAGCGTCTGAGTCTGGGCGTGGAATCGGGATCCGAGACGATCCTGAACAACATCGACAAGAAGATCACGCCCGACGAAATCATCGCCGCGACCCGGCTGGCCAAGGAAGTCGGCATCCAAGTCCGGTATTTCATGATGCTGGGCAACCGTGGAGAGACGAAGGAAACGTTCGAGGAAACCCTCTCGTTTCTCGATCGGGCTCTCCCACACCAATACGTTTTCAGCTGCCTCAGCGTCTATCCGGGCACCCGGGATTTTCAGGCTGCGGTCGAAGCCGGATGGCTCAGCAAGGACGTGTTTTTCGAGCAGGACTTCCAGGAGTTCAAGACGCCCTTCGACGCTGATGAGCCAACGACCGAGCTCTTGAATCGATGGTTTCGGGACCATCGCGGCGTTCAACAACACTATCTCGAGGACGTCGAGGCGGCTCGAGCCATTTTGAACAAGGTCGGCGATCACCATGCGGCGCATCTCGACATGGCCGGGGCCTACTTCCGGGCCCAGCGGCTCGACGACGCCGAACGCCATGTGCGGCGCGCCCTGGCTCTCGATTATCCTGTCCCTGGGCTCGCCTACAATTATCTTGCGGTGATCGAGTTTCAGCGCGGGAATCTTCGCGGGATGCAGGACCACTTCATGACTGCCGCGAAGACGGATCCTCAACACAATGTGCTCATCCAGAACGTCGAGAAAGTGCGCGCCTGGTTTCGAGCACGCGGTCCGGAAAACAACATCCCTCTCGCCCTTGAGGCACGACACGATTTTCAGCTCCTCGAGAGGACGCTGCAACCGACGCTGCCAGGACCGCTCGCCGAAGATTTCGACGACTGGAATGCCTCCCCCCGGCCCGCCCCGCGCGATCTCCCAGCGAGCTCGGAAGTCACTCCGGAACGATACGGCAAGCAGGGCTTCCCCGAGCGCCGACTGAAGGTGCTCACCTGAATGAACGGCGGGGGCGTACGGGCTTTCCGGAGGTCGCGTTCAGTCGTCTAGGAGAAAATCGATGTTCGATTCCCACTGTCACCTGGACTTCGACTCACTCGGTATCGACCTCGATAGGCATCTCGAAGAGGCGCGAGCTTGCGGCGTGCGCGGGTGGTTCGTCCCGGGGGTCCGCCCCCAGCAGTGGCGAGGTTTGGCGTCCGTGGGCCGTTCCGACGTTTGGGTCGGAGCCGGGCTCCATCCGTGGGAGACGGACGAGCAGTGGGACGTCGATGCTTTGTGCGCAGACCTGCAAGAGTCGGCGCTGAGTCTAGGCGCTGTCGCCGTCGGCGAATGCGGTTTCGACAAGTTCCGCGGTGGCACCATCGAGATCCAGCGGGAACTCTTCGAAGCTCAGCTCCGGCTCGCCGGCGAGATGGAGCTGCCCGTTGTGATTCACCAAGTCGGATACCAGTCCGAACTCATACGCAGTCTCGAAAGAGTCGGACTTCCCGAGGCGGGAGGGGTCGTTCACGGGTTTGGCGGAGATGTGAGTTTCGGCCGCGCCTTGGTGGCACGAGGGCTCTTCTTGGGTGTTGGTGTCGCTGTGACGTTCGAGATCCGACGGAAAGTGCGGGAAGCAGTCAGTCACCTACCGTTAAAATCCCTCCTCTTGGAGACGGACGCGCCCGATCAAGCACCGGCGGGGGAGAAGCGCAGCGGGATCCCCGGTGACCTTCGTCGGGTCTGCGAGGAGATTGCTCGTTTGAAGCAGATTTCTTTCGAAGTCGTCGAGGAGGCGACCGAGGCGCGCGCACGGTCCTTCTACCGGCTCGACGACGATTGAATTTCCGCATTTTGGTGGCTCGGGCCGCTCGACGTGCTCCCGATCCGGTGTAGATCTCAGCGCCATGGAGCTTCCGACCACCCAAGACACGCGCCTATCGGTAGATTCCGGCCAAGAGGACGTCGGCGATGTCGTCTACCGCACGCACCGCCGTTTCGATCGAGCTGCTCGTTTGTTCTCAGAGCCCGGCCTGCACCGGTTGATGAACAGCCGAGTCGTCGTGGTGGGTGTGGGGGGCGTTGGATCGTTCACTGCGGAAGCTCTTGCCAGAAGCGCAGTAGGATCGATCGTCTTAGTGGATTTCGATCGCGTCTGTGTGACGAACACGAATCGACAGCTTCACGCGATGCAGGGGACCATCGGTAAGCGCAAGGTGGACATCATGGCCGAACGGCTCCGCCTCATTCATCCTACGGGGACAGTGGAGCCGGTGGCGCAGTTCTACAATGCGGGGAGCCGCGACGAGGTTTTGTTCGGTGACATCGATTTCGTGGTGGATGCCATCGACAATCTCAGCTCCAAAGCAGATCTCATCGCAACTTGCGTCAGGCGAGGGATTCCCGTCGTCTCTTCCATGGGTGCGGCAGCGCGCATGGATCCGACGCAGGTGACGGTCGCCGACTTGGGACAAACCTACAAGGATGCGTTTGCCGCTGCGTTGCGTAAGATCTTGAGGAACGAGCACGGCCTATCGTTCGACAAGAACACGCCTCTCGGTGTCCCCGCCGTCTTCAGCCCCGAGGAAGCTACGCCGCCAGCGGCGCTAAAGTACGATGAGGGAGTCGGGTTCCGTTGTGTCTGTCCGGGTGGAAAAAACGGTCTCCATGATTGTGACCGGCGAGCTCGCATCGACGGGACGGCGTCGTTCGTGACCGGTGCTTTCGGACTCGCTGCGGCCAGCGTCGTGGTGCGTACGCTGACTCAGGCGGAGTTCGCATCCGCGGAGCGCTCTCGCTGAGGTCGGGACCCCTTTCGTGGCCGATTTCCCACCCGTCGCGCGATTGATCCCCCACCGGGGGCCCGCCGTGCTCTTGTCTCGAGTGCTGTTTCACGACGAGCAGTCCACGAAGTGCCTAGCGGTGGTGGATTCGTCGATGCAATACCTCGAAGGCGACCGTGCAGATGCGGCCCTGGCGCTCGAATTGATGGCCCAAGGGATAGCCGTTCATGTCAGCCTAGAGAGAAAATGGTCATCGGATGCGCCTCGCGCCGGATATGTCGTCGGAGTTCCGAAGATGAACTTCATTGGAGGCGACTATCGAGAGGGAGATCGCCTCGAGGTCACGGTGCGCCCCGTCTTTCACGAAGGGCCCGTGGGTCGTTTCGAAGGGCTCGTGACATGTGCCGGGATGATGCGTGCCGAAGGAACTCTGACCGTCTTCGAGCCTCCCCTTGATTCGGGCCCTGCGGCACGGGATGACTCCGCCCATGGCTCGGATTGAAGACGAAAGCACGAGCAGAGTCGCGCTGGTCACAGGGGCGAGCCGAGGTATTGGTGCTGCGATTGCAAAGCGTTTGGCCGCGGACGGCATGTTCGTGTTGGTGAATTTCGCGCGCAGCGAAACCGCTGCAACCGGAGTGTGCGATGACATCGTTGCGGCCGGCGGTCGGGCCGAGCCGATCAGGTTCGACGTTCGCGATCGAGAGGAGACGAGAGCAGCGCTGGAAAAGCAGATGGCGCAGCGTGCCATCTCGGTTTTGGTCAACAACGCAGGCGTGGCCGCTGACGCACCTTTTCCTGTTCTCGAGTCGGACGCGTGGGAGCGAGTCATCCAAACCACCCTCGACGGGTTTTACAATGTTACCCAACCCCTCGTGATGCCGATGGTGCGTGCCCGTTTTGGGCGGATCGTCAACGTTTCTTCAGTCTCGGGAGTGATCGGGAACCGTGGCCAGGTGAACTACTCCGCTGCCAAGGCGGGGCTCATCGGTGCAACCAAAGCACTCGCTCGAGAGGTTGCAAAGCGCAGGGTGACGGTGAATGCGGTAGCACCGGGCCTCATCGAGACGGACATGATCGAGGATGCGCCCGTTGCCGACATCCTTCCCCATATCCCGATGCGGCGCCTCGGCAAACCAGAAGAGGTTGCTCACCTCGTCGCCTTTTTGTGCAGTGAGGGGGCAAGCTACATCACCGGGCAAGTGATTGGCATCTCGGGGGGCCTCGGCTGAGGGCCTACGCGGCGGAGCAGGATGAGGAGAGTCGTCGTGACCGGCATCGGGGTGGCGAGCCCCATTGGCAACTCGCTGGCGGCGATGATGGAGTCGCTCCGGCAAGGTCGCCATGGCATCGTGAAGATGCCTGAGTGGAATCAATACGGTCAGCTCGAGACGCGTGTGGCGGGTGTGGTTCCGGACATCCAGGCCACGGATTTTCATCGCAAGAAGGTACGCACGATGGGGCGTGTGGGCATGCTTGCCCTTTGGGCGACGGACAAAGCGGTGCTCGAGGCGAGCCTCTCCGATTCCGATCTGCAGGATTCGCGGCTCGGGATTTGCTACGGGTCCACCCATGGCTCTTCGTCGGCACAGGAGGAGTTCTGTCGCACGATTTTCGAGGGCAAGTCCTTCGAAGGGATCCCGGGCAGCGCTTACCTCAAGTTCATGAGCCACACGTGCGCGGCGAACCTTGCCGCAAACTACGGCGTCCAGGGGCGGGTCGTGCCGACCATCGCCGCTTGTTCGAGCGGTAGCCTGGCGATCGGCACTGGGTACGAGTCGATCCTCGCTGGCACCCAAGACATCATGCTCTGCGGAGGAGCCGAGGAAATGCACTTCGTACACGCCGGAGTGTTCGACGTGGTTTTTGCTGCTTCGTCCCGGTACAACGACGATCCAGCTCTCACACCGCGGCCTTTCGACCGAGACCGCGACGGCCTCGTGGTGGCGGAGGGAGCCGGGACCCTCGTGCTCGAGGAGCTGCAGCACGCCAAGCGTCGCGGGGCTACGATCTTTGCGGAGATCGAGGGCTATGGCCTATCTTGCGACGGGACCCACGTCACGAATCCGAGCCCCGAGGGGATGGGGCGTGCGATGCGGCTGGCTCTCACGAGCGCTGGGATCGAGCCGCGCCAAATCGACTACATCAATGCCCACGGCACGGCGACGGATGTCGGCGATGTGGCAGAGTCCATCGCGAGCCACCGTCTCTTCGGGCAAGACGTGCCGATCAGTTCAACCAAGAGCTACATGGGGCACACCTTGGGGGCCTGTGGGGCCATCGAGGCGGCCATCTGTATCGGCACGATGCAGACGGGGTTCATTCCCCCCACGAGAAACCTCATTCACGTCGATGAACGTTGTAGTCCTCTCGACTACGTGCGCGGCCAGCCGCGGGAGGCCGACGTGAAGCGAGCGATGACGAACAATTTCGCCTTTGGCGGGATCGACACGTCGCTGATCTTCAGGCGGTACGAGGGATAACGTGGCTTCACAGCAGGTCGACCCCCATCGTCTCTACCTCCAGAGAATATCCATAGGCGTCGTTCCTCAACTTCGTCACCGGCGGGGGCAGCGGCAACTCGAACCCATCGCCGGAGTACTCGATGACGATGCTACCCTCGGTGTTCGATACGTTCTCGAACGTGCGTCGCTTCAGGTGGCCGCGGGAAAACTCATCAGTGACGCGTTCTGCCTCGAACTCGGTGTGCCGAAGTCCGCCCTCCGGGAACGGCACGAGTAGCTCGAAAAAGAACGCCCGGTGAATGTCATAGAGGACGGAGACGGGCGCGAAGGGAAGCTCGAAAGGCACGAATTGCTCGTACTCGATGTCGGAGCCACGCTGGGTCAGTGAAAACCCGCGGGTTTTCATGGGGGTCAACCCGAGAACGAGCAGTTCGGCGCCGCGCTTTTGCACCACTGCATCGAAGGCGCCTCCCTTATCTCCGTGAAGCGCCGCCACGCGCTGTTGCCACATGAAGTCGAACGGGATTTCGGCTGGATCCACAAGGGGTCCACGATACACCGGCCTTCCGTCGGCGGCGTCCTTGGCGTCAGCCGACGTCCGGCGCGCGCAGCTCGACGTGAAGAGCAGAGCGGTGTACCCGCACAGAGAGCGACGAGATGTGGTGATGGTCACGACGGCCCCGTCCTTGCGTTCTTCGAGCGCGAAGGCAAGATAAGTTGGGCCGTAGGTGCGAGCAGAAGTGAGAGCACGATGCCTATCGCGATGGTGATGCCGAGAGCCCGCAGGGCAGGCGCCGTCGAAAGACCGAGGGCGCCGAAGGAGAGCATGGTACTCACGCAACCGATCGTGATGCTCAGTAGAGCAGGACGCGGATCACCTGGGCTATCGAGTAGAAACACGCTGTAATCGACGCCCATGCTGCAGACCAACAGGAGGCCGAGGAGGTGCAGAATGTTGAGTTCGACCGACAAGAGCGACAGCATTCCGACAGTGGCGCCAGCAGCGAGCGCAGCAGGCAGGAGTAGAGCGACGGACGTACGAAAACTTCTGTAGCGAACCAGACCGGCCCCGAACACGAACAGCAGACCCACGATGAGCAGTTCGGTCGTGCGCGCACGAAGATCTGCATAGGCTCCGTCGAGGAGCGACTTTTGCGAAAGCAGATGCGAATTGCCCCCCTTCTCGACCCGTGCAGCGAGCGCAGCGGGATCGGCGACGCCAGACAGCGGGGTCACGACGGCTACTTCGTCGTCGAGTGTCAGCAAGAAGGGGTCCACCAGAGCATGCAGTGGCGATTGTTCGAGATCGGCCAAGGTGAGTGGGGTCAGGGGACGATCGAGTTCGGCTCTCAGATCGGGGAAAGCAGCCGGTACGAACCCCTGTTTTTCGAGAGCGTCCAGAGTTCGGTCGTGAAGCGCCGGCGCCTCCGTCCACACCCGCTGAGCCTTCTTCTGAAGCTGCGAAGAACGAAGCAGCATCGCGACGTTTTCGAAGCGATGAAGGAGGCCGTCCTCGTGTGCTTGGCGAAGGGTTCGATACACGCGCTCGTTTTCCACCAGAGCGTGCTCCAAATCTGGGCCGAGCGAGATAGCCAAGGTGCCGCCATCCACTTCACCGATGCGTCGCTTCACGCGTTCCTCCTCCTGGAGGAGGCTTCGGTCGAGAGGAGCGAGGGATTCGAGACCAGGGGCAAACTGAACGGTTGCGAACGAGGTGGCGCTCACGGCGAGAGCGGCGCCCATGAGCGAAAGGGCGATCCAGCGGCGGCTTTGTAGGGCGCTGAACGCCCAAAATAGTGCGCTCGCGACGTGCGTCGGAATGTTGGACTTCGACGAGGGCGACGGGAGGAGGCGGGCGAAGCCGATCGTCGATGTGAGGGCGGCCGTGACACCAACTCCAGAAAACAGCGCGATTTCCCGGATTCCCGGGAAGGCAGCCCAGCCGAGCCCGACCAGCCCGAGCAACGTCGTGCCCGCCGCCAGTCCAAGTGTCGGAAGCAATTGGCGAATCGTCGAAGAACCAGAACCGCTCTCGCCGGCGAGTTCGTGGTGGCACAAGGTGTGCACGGGATAGTCGATTGCGATCCCGATGAGCGCTCCTCCAAACGCCAACGTGAGTGCGTGAATGCTGCCGAAGAGGGTCAGTGTTACCCAACCCGCAACGATCAAGCCGGAGAGTATCGGAACGGCCAGAAACGCAAGTTTGAGCAGGGAGCGAAAGAAAACGAGGAAGAGCAGCATGAGGCCGAGCGTCGAGAGCGAAAAGACTCTCTCGATGTCGGATTTCATGCTCTTCTCGGTTGCTACCGCAAATCGGTTTGCTCCACTTCCTTCTAGACGAAGCCGGGAATCGTGCTCGTCGCGTATCCTTTCGAATGAAGAATCGATGTGGGACAGGACGGGCGCCTGGGCGCTGGCGTCCAGGGCCGAATCACGGAGTTTCAGGAAGAGGATTGCAAAGTCTTCATTTGGTGCCGTCTTCTTGCTCTTGGCATCTGAGCGGGCAAAGAATTGTCCATGTTCGACGTCGAGACGTAGCGCGGTCGAGCTCGTTTCCTCGATGAAATCCGAGAACAAGAGCCAGGGGTCACGCGGAGCCAGGTTACGGATCAAGACTCCTTCGGGTGAGGCCAGTCTGTCCTTCAAGCGGGCGACGTCGCTTTCGAGGCGCGAAGAGCGCAGGCGCTCTTCGGCGTCGTCCTCTGGGGTCATCGAGAAGTAGGCGAACCGACGAGGGAAGTAGGTCTCGAAGAAGCTGTTTTCGATCCCCGGCGGCGGTCCGCGAGTGACGCTCGAGATGCCTTCGGACGCTTCCAGTCGAGTGCCCAGGTCGCGGGCAGCCTCGGCAAGAATCGCTCGTCGCTCACCCCGGTCGAGTTCGTCAGACTGGAGACCGACGGTTAGCGTCATTCGGCTCGTGAGGCGTGAATCGATCAGTTGTCGGCTGATCCGGTAGAGCTTGCGTTCCTCCGAAGCGGGAAGAAAATGGTCCATCGAGGTATCGATCGACAGCTTGCGAGCTGCGTCCGCTGCGAGCCCAAGCAGCAGGGCGAGCGCGATCACCGAAAGCAGGAGCGTACGCCGGTCGGACCTCATGGGGAGGCACAAATAGCGAGTTTTGTTCGCCTTCGCGCCTTCAGATTTCGAAAATCGTTCGAATCTCTCCGGCCGAGAAGCGCCGCCTCGTGTTCACTTTCGAAAATCGAGTGATTGTCTCGTCTCCGCTGGTCTCCATGACGCGGAGTTCGCTGAGCTCGAGGTCCTTTCCGGCGAAGGAAAGCAAACGCACGAGGCGCTTGAGCGATGCATCGCGCGGGGTCAGCTGCAAGCGCCAGCCGCCTGCACCCTCCTCGACGAAGTGCGATTCGTAGTCCGCCAGCAGCTTCTTCTCGTCCCCGGCGAGTACCGACAGCAAGCTGCTGATGAGCCCCCGTAGAGCGGGCTTATCGGAAAGGTCGACTTCCCTCCGAACCTTGTCCTCTATGACGACGATCTTGTTCCCCTTGAGGACCAGGTGGCTGCGACGCGGCTTTTCCACAACGCGTGCCAGGGAATGCGGAGGGTGAAAGTACACCTTCCCAGAAGACTTCAGCGGGGCCGCTAGAAGCACGATGTTTTTCTCTTCTTCGAAGTCGGCTTCGAGCCCCGGGCACTTGCGGAACTCGTTCAAGAGCTCGCGCAGCCTCGGCGGCAGTGAAGCCGCTCCCGCGCGCAATGCTGGCGAGAGTACGCCGACAGCGGCGAGCGCAATCAAGAGCTCTCGGCGGTGGAGGGGGCCTCCTTTGAGCTGGCGTTTGGTCATGGGAGCACTTCCGTCAGGTACGGGAGAAGCTCGGCCGGGGTTTCGAGCATCATTTCTCCGGATTCGGCTAGGGTGGCGAGCATCGTGTGTCCCTTGGCGGCCTTCTGTTCGGTCGTCGTGTTGATTACCTCGTAGCCCACATGGATTCGGTAGTCGACGTCGACGAGGCGCGCAGTCACCTCCACTTGGTCCTGGAAGCGCAAAGGAGCAGTGTGGCGGATCTTCGATTCGATCACGACCCAGGAATACGGAAATTTCGCGCCAATCTCCCCTCCTAGCCCCAGATCACGAAGCAACTTCGTTCGCGCCTGCTCGAAGTATTTGAGATAGTGTCCGTGCCAGACGATGCCCAGCTTGTCGACGTCGTGAAAAGGCACCTCGAGCTTTATCACCGCAACTTTGGCTGCGACGCGGGCCGCTCCCGTCGTTTTGATCGAGGGTGAGATGGAAGTCACGAGGCGTTTTCCCAAAACGGAAAGAAGTTGAACCAGTTGTCTGGATACGTCTTTGAATAGTACTCGAGCCGCGCTGCGTACAGCTGCGCGTATCGCGAGACAGCTTCCTCTCTTTTGTGACGTGGAATGACGATGCGCTCGGCCAAAGGCTCGCAGAGGAGCTCGTAGCGATTCGGCGCGGAGTAGAAGGCGGTCGTGAAGTACACCGGGCACTCGGCCAGGGCCGCGAGTAGATAGGGGCCGATGGGGAAGCGCGCTTTTTCTCCAAAGAATTCCACATCGACGGCTCGCCCATGGCCGGCCCGATCAGCCAAGATGGCGACCAAGGCACCTTTGGCGAGCGCTTCCTTGACTTGAAGTCCGAGAGTCAAACGGTCGCCCGAAGCGTCGAGAAAGCGAGTGCGCGAGTTGTCGCCGAAGAGGGACAAAATCGCACTGAGCCGGCGGGCGTTTTCGAAATCTGCGATCACGATCAAGTCCAAGTCGTGTTTTCGCGATGCGGCGCGTAGCGCCTCGAAGCTGCCGAGATGCGAGCCCAGAAGAATCGCTCCCTGCCTTTTGTCGTATAGGTTCTGAATGTGCTGGTGTCCGACCTGACAGAAGCGAAACAGCTCGTAGCGCCCTCTGAGGAAGTACAGGCGATCGAGCGCACAATGAGCGAACGTGAGAAAGTGGGAAAAGAGTGCCCAGGGTGTGGTCGAGGCGCCGCACCTTCGTCGAAATTCGAGACACGACGCGACCCGATCGGGCCGCGTGAAGTAAAAGTAGAGAGCAACGAACCACAAGAACACCCGTGCAGCCCGTCGCCCCGCCATCGTGGCAAGTCGCGCGACGAAAGCGATCCCCCAGAGTGAGCCGACCTCTTCCGACTTCTTCCATGTGGCGTCTTCGGCTGCACGGAGCCGATGCTGCGAGGTCATTTGCTCCGGTCCATCCCCAAAAGCTTGCGCAATGGATACGCGAGCAGTCGCAGGATCCCTTCGGTGACGAGGCGCGTGTGCATCCAAGAGATCCGCAAGTTGTCCTGGACCATGCGAAAGCTCGACACGCCTCCCTCCGCTGGGGTCAGGTAGCGCACTTTCGTGGGGAGATTCAGCGCGGGGACTCCGGCCCAGATGAGGCGGACCGCGATCTCCGGGTCGAAATCCATGCGGGTTCCCACTTTGCGGAGCTTGGCACAAGCCAGGAGTGGGTAAACTCGGAAGCCGCAGAGCGGATCCGTGATCTTCCTCCCGAGCGTTTCGAGCGCGCACCAAAACACGCTGACCTGACGGCCGATGAGCCGCGCCTTCGGCACTGATTCGTCGAACAGTGGGTACCCCAGGATAAGCGCGTCGGGTGAGTTCTCGGCGGCGCTGACGAAGGTCGGCACATCGCCAAGGTCGTGTTGCCCGTCCGCGTCCACCTGGAGCGCGTGCGTGAATCCCAGCTTGCTCGCTAGCTCGAAGCCGTCTTGCACGGCGGCTCCTTTGCCCCCGTTCTCTTCTCTCACGATGAGATGAACGCCCTTCATCGTGCCGGCACGCGCCGCCGCCTCGGCGCCAGGCTTTGCGCTGCCATCGTCGACGAGGATGACTTCGAGCCCTTGAACGAGAAGCTTCTGAACGACGCTCTCCACCGTTAGCGGGTTGTTGTATGTGGGGATCAACGCGACGAGCGACACTCAAGAACCTTCCGGGTGGAGCTGGGCCGTGCCCGAGCAAGCGAGAATGGGGCCCTCCGAAATCTCGAAACCGATCCCCGTCGGTTTCTTCTCCAAGCGTAAAGACAGGTCAGCTCCCGGGCGGATGGCATGAGTCCATTTGACTCGCTTCAGCGAGGCAAGGGAGCCGCCTCCGAAGGTGCGGCGTATCTCGGGAAGGATCAGATCGCTGAGTTGAGAAAGTGCGGGAAGAAGCGGGTCCCCTTGAAAATGCCCCACAAAACGTGCCCAGTCTCGAGGAATGGTTACTGTCTTCTCGACGATGTTGCCCGAGTCGACCGGCGCCGCGAAGAGAGCAAGCAAGGCGGCGCGCTCCGGCTTTCCTCGGTCGGTTCGGGGAAGCGCGGATACGACGCGTATCTTCCTCGGGACGAATGCCGGGTCGAGCTGTTTTCGGAGCGCGGCTCGCAAGCTGCTCTTCTTGAGGTCCCCGGGAGCGACCACCAGTAGGATCTCTTCGCCGCGTAATCCTGAGATCGCGCGACTCGTGCATGCGCAATCCGTCACCTCCGGGATGGCGCGGACCCGTTCCTCGATCTCCCCCAAGCTGATGCGCTTGCCCGCTACCTTGACGACGTCATCGGCGCGCCCAAGGTATTCGAACGTTCCGTCCTCACCTAACCGAGCACGTTCATCGCTGCGTTCTTCAGAATCGGGGGATGTCAAGAATGGCGACTGAATCAGCAAGCGTTCGTCATCATCCAAGCGGACACGGACCCCCGGGATAGGGCTCCAGGCCCGTGTGTGAGCGGCGCGTCGGGTGGCGATCCCTCCCGTCTCCGTCGAGCCCAGTACATCGATGACCTCGGCGCCGAACTTGTCTTCCAGCTCTCGAGCCACCACTGGATCGAGGGGCGCGGCAGAACTGATGATGGTGGAGATCGAGGGCAGCTCGATGGGTGCCTCGAGGAGGGCGCGAAGGTGCGCGGGGACCGAGACGAGATGGGTAGCGACGTGCCTTTGGGCGAGGACAGCTACGTTTCCCGGGTGGAATGCTTCTGGCTCGTTCGCAGCGCTCGTGACGAGGCGGGCGCCGCTACACATAGGCGCCAAGACGCCGAAGAGCAGACCGTAGAGGTGGTGCGATGCCGTCGTTGCAAGCGCCGTGTGCTCGGGGGAGAGCTCGAGGAGGCGGCTCAAGGCCAGAGCTTCCCCGAACAATTGGCGGGCGGTTTTTCGGAAGGCTTGTGGCTGCTTGGTGCTTCCCGAGGTGAGAAGCTCACAAACCACCGTCTCGTCGTCGAAGTGGACTGTCCCGAGCTGCGCCTCTGGTAGCCGCGCGAAGGGAGGCGCGTGAAGGGGTGAAGAAGCGTCACGAGCGTCGGTCGCCCGCGGGGCAAGGACGGGCACCGCGCCAGCGTTCCAAAACGACAAGAGTCCCCGAACGAAGGATCGTCGGTTTGGCGGAATGAGCGCCGCGCGGTCTCCAGATCCAAGGAGCGTTGTGTCGGGGGTGACCGGATCGCCACCACCAATCGCACACTCGTCGGCGCTTCGCGTGTCGAGGGTGAAGCCCTCAGGGGTCTGGACCAGGACGCTCATGAGTCGTCCCTCTCATGCGTCTTTCGATTCTTCGAGGCTCTGGCTCGGGGGCGTCTCCGAGGCGGGCGCCTTGGGGAGCTCGGACTCGATGAGGTCGAGCACGTTGGACACGGTCCTGAGTTCCTTGAGAACCGCGAGTTCGACGCGCCTTCCAAGAAGGTTCTTGAGCTTCACCGCGAGGTCGATAGCGTCAATGCTGTCGAGATCCAGATCTTCACGAAGCCGAGCCGTTTCGACGACGTCGTCGGGATCGATTTCGAACATCTCGTGCAGGGAAGTCTTGATTTCAGCGAGGATCTCTTCGCGATTCATTGGCGTATTCATCGATGAACTCGGCGCGGACGCGGTCCCGGAAGGTTTGAATCGATTCCGCGCCGACAGGCGCTTCTTGACCCAGAAATCTCAATTCGAGGGTCACGGGCTGCGGCGGGATGAGGTACCATGGGGAGCCCCGCTTGAGGACGGGCGGATCGCAAAAAATTGCGACTTTGGCCAGCTCTACTTCGGAGTGTACAGCCACAGCGAAGGCTCCCGGGTGAAATGGTCCCACCTCGCCGACGGGGGATCGCGTCCCCTCCGGGAACAGGAGCACACTCGAGCCCTCTTCCAGGCGCCTTTCCGCGAGTTCGATCACGTGGGCTCCGTCCAGGGCGTCTGCGCGGTTGACGCGAATGTGGCCGCAGAATCTCATGATCAGGAAAAAGAGTGGGTTATCGTAAATGGTAGATTTGACGAGGCAGCAGAGCTCGGGGACGGCGCTCAGCAGAGCCGTGACGTCGACCAAGGTCGGGTGGTTCGCAACTACGATGCGTGGGTGGGGATGGTCGGGGAGCCGCAGGACGGGAGAATAACGAATCAGCCCCACGACCCTCATGTAGGCGTGGAAGAAGCGGAAAGAGAGTCCGACGAAGCGCTGACACCTTTTGCGGCGATCGAGGCCCCCCGGTCCCATTAGCCAGAGAACGGGCAGACACAGGCCAATGAGTGGAGCCCCGCATGCGAAGCCGACGTAGGCCCCCGCAGCCAGCAGGACCCGCACCCCTTGGAAGAGCGCCCCGATGGCGTTCTCTTCGGCTCGGCTCTTCTCGGGCGCCATAGGGCGCATGCCTTTCAGGTCTCCCCGAGAAGAGCAAGGCTAAAAGGCACGGCGCGTAGGCTTCAGACTTGGGGCGCTTGGGTTCGAGGGGGAAAGTTCACCGAGGACCGGGGAGAAGGGGCCGGCTGTACCTCGTTGCCCCGGCTGCCTTCGCTCGCGAATCGACGCAGAACTCCATTTAGAATCACGTCCCGATGGCGCTCGAGCAGTGCCGCGGCGAGGACAGCGAAGAGACCCAGGAGCGACAACATTCCCCAGCTTCCGAGATGCTCGAATCCTATGACTTGGTCGAACAGGACGAAAGTGCCACCCAAGGTGCACAGGACAGCGCTCACTCCTATGAGCGCTCGCGCCATGAGGAGCGCATAGGCAAGCGCGGCAGCGCCCACCAACAGGGCCATTACTCCCGAGGCAAGATCCGCCGTCGAGACGAGAGCCAACGCACAGATCGCGACCGCCGAGATCGCCGCGCCTGCTTCGAAGCCGGCTCGCCCATTCAGGCTGAACCTGGAGGCCAAGAGCGCCACCACGGAGCAAGAGCAGAGCGTCAAGCTTCCGAGTGCATCGAAGGCGCCCGATCCGTCGAGGACGAAGACCAGACCGGTGCACGCCCCCAGCGTCGACAGCCATTCGCCTGCCTCCACCGACGCGCTGTTGTTCTTTATCGTCTGGGACAAGACAAAGCCGATCCCGGAAGCGACGACAATCAACACACCAGAGAAGATCGTGGTCGTGGGATAGAAAATCGCGGCCCGCGCCACCAGAAGAACGCTCGGAACAGCGAGCAACGAACGTACCATCCGACCTTCCAGAGTTCGCATCCTGAAGTCGGGAGCCAGTCTCTTTCGGTCGAACCAGAGGGCACCCAGAGCGCCCGTCGCCGCAAGAAGGGCCGCGATGTTGCTGTCTCGGAAGGGAACCAACAGGAGCGAACACAATCCGACGAAGAGCAGCGTTACGCCGAGTCCGCGGCGTGGCACGAGCACACGAGCGCTGATGAGCCCGGTTGCTACGACGGTCACGTATGTACCGATGGTGGCCAGGAAGACACTGAGCTTGCTGGGGGCTTCCCAGACCGCGTAGGCTGGAAGTTTCAGCGACGTCGGGTCGAAGGGGAACTGCGAATAAACGAGCCCCCCGAGCACGGCGAAGTGTGCCGGAATGAGCGCCATGTTGGTCCACAAAAATACTCGCGCCGACCGGCTCTCGCCCAGCCTTCCCCCGCAGAACAGAGCCGCACCCAGGACTACGAACGAATGGCACAGCAAGAACACGAACCGCAAAAGGTCTTGCCCGTCTTCCCACCTGTGAACGAGGAAACTCGAGGCCGACGTCAGAAGCAGGAGCGCGCCCAGCACCCGAAGCGCGCGAGTCATCTTGTCGATGCGCTGATGGACGATGGAATGCTGAGTCTCCGCCTCCTTCTCGGTGGACATCATGCGCTCTCCTTGCCGTCGTCATCACCTGCGCTCGGGTGTTCGCCGCGGCGCAGGCCTTCGAGCTCGCGCATCAATGACTCTTCCTCCTCTTGGCTTGCATAGCCATCCGCAAAATCGTCGGGGAGGTCTTGAGCCGTGCCTGGGACGAACTCCTGCTCGGTAAGTCTGATTTCCCAGCGCGAGAACACGTCCTCGACTTGCATCGACGTCCCCGATTCGGCGTGCGCTGCCTCGGACGCGCGCGCGGCTGCTTGGCGTGTGCTCAAGAGGCGCTTCTTTCCGCTCAGGTCGAGGAACTTCTGCTCCAGCGCACGGACCGTGAGGGTGACCTGATCCCGCATGCGCGTCTGTTCGTTCAAACGAGTGTGAAGGGCGGCGGCGTCGTTCAGTTTCGCGCGCGAGCGTCGCAGGCACTCCATGGCACGCTCGTCGTCCGTTTCCTCCGCAGCGCGCGCCTTCCACTTTTCCGCCTGGCTCTGAGCGGCGCGCACGTCCTGCTCGAGCGCGAGACAATCGCGATCGACCCGCGCCAGTTGTCCCTTGGCTCGCGCAAGGCTGGTCTTCATGTCGATGAGGGCCTGGGAGGCGATGGCCTCGTGGTTTTCGACCTGTCCCAAGAGGTCATCGAACTTGGCGGCAAAGCCAATTGTCCATCGTTTGAATCCGTTCACGGTCTGTTCTCCTTCCGGCGAACTCGGTCGCCTGCCCCGCTAGAGCAAGGCGCGAGCCAACCCGCGAAAGGTAGAAAAGTTGAATGAAAACCGATGTTTGCGAGGCGCGGTCGGAGGTCGTGTATACATAGAATGCATGTCCGAGGTACAAATAATGTAGATATAGACGGGAGGTCGTCGTCGGAGGTGATACCCTCTCGCCGTGGCTCTCTTCTCGGACAGCGACCGGTGTTTCGCCGCAATCATCGACGACGTCGTGTACTCGAATCCATTCGGTCGCGAACGCCTCGAGAACGAAAGGCGCGCGCTGGGTGGAGAGTTCTCGGACGAACGCGACGCGTGGCGGTCCGGTCCAGGACACAGGAACCGCAACATCGGTCCGCTCTTGCGGCGGGTGGAGCAACTCCTGGAGAAGTCGCGCTCGCGGCTACCTCGGGCGAGCGACCGGGAGATCGAGCTCTACAAGAGCCTGGTGCGGTATCGACTCTACTACGAGATCGAAGATGCGCTCTATCGGCTCGGTGAGAGTGCGCGTCGCGGCGATTTGAAGTCGACGACGGTCGATCGGTTCGACGAATTTCAGAGGCGTTGTGTCCACTACTTTGGAGATTCCCTCGAGGGGTGGAGTCGCGGCGCTGAGGTCTCACACCTTTTCGCCATCGGATTTCAGCTTCGTCGAGCGTTCGAGGAAATCTTCCTTCGTATCGTGGGGGCTTCCGAGCCAGCCGCCAGCCTGAGAGCGCGAGTTTGGGAGTCGGTGTTTACTCACGACATGCGTCGATACGAGCGATCCCTGTACGACCGCATGCATCTGATGAATACGCTCGTCGTCGGCCCCTCGGGTACGGGGAAAGAGCTCGTTGCGCGCGCCATCGGTCTGAGTCGTTTCGTTCCGTTCGATGCCAAGACGCGCCGTTTTCGAGAGGAAACTCACGAAAGCTTTCTTCCCCTCAACTTGTCGGCACTCTCCCCACATCTAGTCGAGTCGGAGCTCTTTGGTCACAAAAAGGGGAGCTTCACTGGAGCGATCTCGGATCGAGCTGGCTTTTTGGAGAGCTGTCCAGAAGAGGGGACGGTGTTTCTCGACGAGATTGGGGAACTGAGCGAGGAACTTCAGGTGAAGCTACTGCGCACGCTGCAAGCTCGCACTCTCGTGCGGATCGGAGAGCAGAAGAGTCGGCCATTTCGAGGTAAGCTCGTGACCGCCACGAATCGTGACCTCGATGAGGCGGTGCAGGCGGGGCGCTTCCGGGAGGATTTCTATTATCGCCTCCGGGCCGATCAGGTAACGACGCCGAGCCTTCGTGCCCAGCTCGAGGACCGACCCGACGACTTGCGCAGGCTCGTCGAGGCGCTCGTTTCTCGAATGGTGCCCCGCGCAGAAGTCGAAGAGCTGCTCGACACGTCGGTCCTCTACATCCAAAAGAACCTGGCTGGATATCCGTGGCCCGGCAACGTGCGTGAACTCGAGCAGTGCATTTTGAGTCTGATCGTGCACGGAGTGTACGTTCCAGCAGGAACGAAGGCGACGCCGCTCGCGGAACGTCTGGGGCGAGGTCTGATCGAAGGGGAATACTCTCTCGACGAAATGACGGATCTCTACGTGACGCTCGCGTACCGCCGCCACGGCAGTTACTCAGAGACCGCGCGTCAGCTCGAACTCGACTGGCGCACCGTCAAGTCCAAGGTCAAACCGGCCCTACTCGGTGAACCAACCTGAAAGTTCACCTGCCAAGACCCATGCGCGCTAGTCACGCCTCAGTCGATGTGCCACTTCTTCCGACGCCAGGAGCTCCGAAACGTCGAGAGGTCACTGTAGGTCGCCCGCCCCAGACGTTCGTTTTCATCCAGGAAGAAGACGAAATCCATCTGTTGCCCGCGCTGTCCATACTCCGCGTCGAACACGCGCGCGATGTCGTTCGGAGGCAGCACGAAGCGCCCGTTTTGTTCCGTGAGGTCGAAGACGAGACCTCCCTCCGGGCCCTGCTTGGCGAGGGCTTTGTAGACGAGCTCCGAACAAACCACGGTTTCGTCCGTCGAGAACTCGAAATTGAAGTCGTAGGGCTTCCCGTAATGAGAAAGGGCGCGCAGTACGGCCTGTAGTCGCGCCTCGTCCGAGATTTTGGGCCGCAGGGCAGCCATCGAGTCCGCGTGGCCGCTGACCTCGAAGGGTTGAAGGACCACGCCCTCTCCGATTGCCTCGATCACTCGCGGGCTACGCCCTTCCGCGTCGAGAGCGCGATATGCTTCGAACGCCTTGGGAAAGTGTTCTTGGATGTAGAGGCTGGGGGCCATCCCACCCGTGACAGCGCGCGCTTCGTCCGCGAAGCTCGTATCCAGTTCGGAAATGGATCCGACGTAGAGCGCGGCGTGCGGCCAATACCCCGGAATGCCGAGATTCGTCAGGTACCAGTTGCGGCGCTCCAGAAGGATGTCGCCCGGGAGGAGGCGCTCGCGCGCCCAGGCGAGATCTGCTTCGCTGATGAAGTTGTCGCGATGCGTGGCCCGAACCGGGCTCATCGCTTGCGCCGCTCCCTTCTGCAGAGGGAACCAGACGGAGAAGGCGCGCCGTTCCAGGCGATCGAAAGGCGCATCGATGAGCAAACTGGGATCCTTGCCGAAGAGACGAATGGTCGCTCTGGCGAGGTCTTCGACGTGGTCGCGTTCAGGAGCGAGGTGGTCGAGTTTGCCGGCCTTTTTCAAGAGTTTGAGATACGCGTAGCCGGCTTCGAGCTGAATCAAGCTCTCGTGGCTGGTGAGGCCTTCGACGAACCGCAAGTAGGTGTCGGGACCGAGGCCGAGCCGTTCGTTCGGCTCGTTCAAGAGCGCCTCCAGAGTGCGTCGGTTGCCGATGGCGCGCGTCATGCGGTGCCCGGCGTGCATCTGGATGACGAGTGAGCCGTAGCCCAACAAGAACGCTCGATCGGCGAGATCGGAGTGGCGCACGGCCAGCTGGTAAAAGTGCTTGTACGACGAGACCAGATAGTCGAGCAGGATCGCGTGATCGAGGTACGCTGCCCATGCGGAACGAACTGCGTTCGTGGAAGCTGGATCGCGGAGATCCGCGCGAGCACAGAGGCGGGTGAAGTCGCGGTGCGCTTCCATGACGACGACTTCACTGCGTCGGAGCTGCATCTCCGCGCGCTCGAATTCTTGGCGCAGTTCCGCGGAGTTTCGTGTCAGAAATGCTCTCGACTCGAGTGGGATGAGCGTCGGAAAGACGAGCAGCGACGCGGTAAAAACGAAAAACGCGAAGATTGCGCGCTTGCGCAAGAGACCAAGCTCTTCCAGTGCATCGAGAGCATGATTTTTCACTGCAGACAGGCGTTTCCGCGCGCTGACATGCTTGCGTACGGCGAAGACGAGTAGCGCGCACCCGACGAGATAGGTCGCGACTGCAACGTACCTCGTCCAGGGATGAAACGCGCGCAGCATCAAAATCGTCACCGATAGAAGCGGGAGGATGCAGCTAGCCGCGTAGCTGAGACCGACTCTTTTCCTCATCGGTTCATTGTTTTCGCCTGATGATCCTCCGTAAAGACACTACCGCAAGAGGGCGCAATCCACCCTGCTGCGCGTGCGCGGAGACAGGTGACCCACTGCGGAATGCGCGCTTGAACTTAGTTGAGCCAGTACCGCTGGCCGAATCCCCAGCAAAGTATCTCGCGGTCAGCGAGTCGAGACGCGTGAGCACGAAGAATGAAAATTTCCATGCAGCGAAGAATAGTGCGAGACGGTTCATTCGGTTCGAATACGGTCAGAAGTGTACGCAATGTGGTCGTGTCATTGAGCTTGGTCTCAATCGCCAGTGCCTGCGGTGACGGGAATGAGTCGACGCCACAAAAGCTGCCTGTCAGTAACTCCGATGAGCAATCTTTCGGGGTCGGGGCGGGTCCGGGAACGGGCGGAAACAGCGGAGACGACATCGTGGTCGGATCCATCGGTGGGACCGTCGACTCAGCCGGTACGGGAGGGGGGCTGCCCGAGATCATGATTGTTACGACCTTGCCTGACGGCTTCGTGGCCGCGGACGCCCATGGCGGGTGGAACGTGGTTGGCCCTGTCGAGACCGTGGATCTCGCCGCCAACACCGAGTGCGCGAACGTCCTGCGCGTGATCGCTCGGGATTTTCCCGAGTCACATTCCGATTTTCAGCAACAAGAGGTCAATGGTCTGTACGAGGGGATCGTCCAAGGTCTCGTCGGGGCCGATCGCAAGCCTTTGTTGGCGAGCCCCACGGACGAGGGCGATCTCGTGGAGAGTGATGTGACCTTCGACCAATGGTACCGCAACGTCGAAGGGGTCAACCTTCCCTTCGTCGTCGACCTTTGGCTCGAGCCGGTGGGAGGAACCTTCGTCTTTGATTCCTCCTCGTTCTTTCCCCTCGCTGGCGTAGGCTATGCCCTCGAAGGCGACGGGCAAGGCCAGGCAGACGGGTTTCATTTCACGACCGAGCTACACACCCGCTTCGAATATCAGGGCGGCGAGACCTTCACGTTCCGGGGAGACGACGATGTCTGGGTGTACATCAACGGCATGCTGGCGATCGATATTGGTGGCGTTCATTCAGCCGAAGAAGCAAGCGTAGACATCGATTCCATCGCCGCAGAGTTCGGACTCGCTGTCGGTGGGGTCTATACGCTCGACTTGTTCCAGGCCGAGCGTCGCACGTCCGAGTCGAACTTCCGCATCGAAACGACCCTCGATTTCACCGAGTGCGGCGAGATCCTGCCCGTGGATGTCCCGGTGCGTTGAGCCCGCCGCGTCGATTCGACAGCTCGAAGCTCAACCGGCAACCTGAAAACTCTTGCGGGCGAGCTCTTCGCCCGATTTGCTCTTCACGACTGCAGTCCATTCGCCGGGCTTCTTGATGTTCCGGGTGCGGGCCCACGTCCGGTACCGACTGCTGTTGCCGGGAACGCTCAGCTCAACGAAGCCGACTTTCTGGCCACCTTCGTGTTCGAAGGTGACGACGACTCCCATCTCCGCATCCTCGGGGTTCTTCAGTTCGACGAATGCGACGACGGGTTCTTCTATCTTGGCGTCGGTGAGTTCGACGGGCTCGCGCTCCTGAATGTCGCTAGCGATCACCAGGCGCTTGACCAGCGGCGCGAGGCCCGATGAGTCTTCGGCCCCTTCGAGCTTTCCACTCTTCGCCTTGGGCGCGGTGTCCAATCCCTTCGTATCGCCCTCGGGCTTCGAGACTTCAGCGGAAGGTTTCGGCTGAGCATCGTCCGGATCGACCTGCGCCTTTGCTTCTGCGTGCGTCGGGACGTCGTCCTTCGTGGACTTCTGGGATGGTGCGCTCGTGTCACAGCCCGCGAGATGACCTGCGGAGACGAGTAGACCGCTGAGGACCATCCAGCCCACGGCGTGAGAAGCGAAGAGTTGTTGGATCATTGGGGCTCCTACTTGAATGTGTTGGGTTCGAGGGCGCCAGCTCGTGCGGCGCTTTCTTGAACCAACTCAGCAAGGGGCGGGCCAAGTTCTCTGCCCCTCGACGCACGCATGAAACATCTAAAAAAAGCGCGAAATGCCCTCGGTTCGCGGCCGACTCCGCTGTGGCTGAAATAGGACCGTTGTCACTGGGACACACCTTCGTTCCCCTGGGACACGGCTTACGGCGGCAGGACGGCGCTCAAATCGAGGTGACCGTCGCGAGCGGGAGGACAGTAATAGTATGCGCCGGTGAGCGCGCGGCTGAAGCGAAACAAACCGTCGACGATTCCGTCCTTCTCCCCCGTCATTCTCGACAGGATGGCCTCGAAGGCGTCGAAGCTTTTCCCGTATGCCACGAACACGAGACCTTGCCGCGTCGCCTCAGCCCAAGGCAGCGAGCGCCGCAGGAGAAACGCTTCGGGATCGAACGACTCCTGAGCGGTCCGTTTGGTGTGGGCCCACGCGGGGGCGTCGAATTCCTCGTTCGTGCTCTTCCTGCGGCCCATGATGTCGTCCTGCTCGTTCGGTTCTAGCGAGAGAAAGAAGTCCAGATCGTGTTGCCACTGCTGAACGGCGACGAAGCTCGCGCCGTTTTCGTCGAATGCGGCGGAAATCGCCTTCTGTCCGGTGGGATTTTCCGTGCCGTCCACGAATCCCGTCAAGTCTCGAGAATCCCGATAACGGAAACCGTCGATGACTTGGCGCACTTCGAATGCTTCGATGAGGAGCGCTTCGAGCTCGCGTCCGCGGTGCAAGAGATCGCCCCGATCGTCGCCGCGCAGGGACGCCCACAGGGCACCCGGTGTGGAGGGAACTTCAACGCCTACTCCGGCATGTTCGGGAAACGTACGCAGACCGGGGATTTTTTTCCCAAGGGCGGCTGTCGTGGACGCGCCCAAGCCGATGACGATGCTCTCGTCGATCTTCAGGCGAGAAAGCGCGCGCAAACACTCTTTTGGATCTTCGCCCGGGCGTAGGCCAAACGTGATGTACCGTGCGGCGGTAGGAACGGGTGCCAGGATTCCGGGCTGGAAGTGTGACATTCCGAGCAAAAATAGAGCACATCGCGTGAATAGAGAAGGCGCTCGGTAGGTTGGGCCGCAGGAGGGGATTTCATCCGGGTGAGGGAGGGCGCACTCCGAACAGGTTTCGGGAGGGAACCGGAAGGGCCCTCCGACCCGACGCTATGGCCCCCCCATTGGTGCATCCCCAGAAAAAGTACTTCGCAGCTCTTGGGGCTGGAGAATTTTGCGCGTGTGTCTCAATATCCGCCTCATGATTCAGACCGCGATTCCGCTTCCCACGTTCTTGCTCTCGCTCGCGCTCACTGGTGCCCTCGCCGCAGCCTGTGGAGGCTCTGCTGCTCCCGCCGAGGCTCCGCCTCCCGCCGAGGCCACCGAAGAAGCGGCAGCCGAAGAGGATTCACCGGACACGGCACCGGGCGAGTTCAAGAAGTTCGACGACATGTCCCCGCCAGAAAAGATGAAGCACATGAAGACCGTCGTCGCTCCGCGAATGGCGAAGGTGTTTCAGGAGGCTTCTGCCGAAGAGTACGAAGACTTCAGTTGCGTCACGTGTCACGGGCCGGGCGCCAAGGACGGTAATTTCGAGATGCCGAGCAAGGACCTCCCCGCCCTCGACCAAGAAGAGATGGAGGAACATCCCGAGGTCACGCAGTTCATGAAAGAGCGTGTCGTACCGGAGATGGCGAAACTCCTGGGTGAGGAGCCGTACAACCCCGAGACCCACGAAGGGTTCGGCTGTTATCATTGTCATACGAAGAAAGAGTGACGAGATTCCGGCCGACGCGCGCGCCTTGGTGAGCGCACTTGTCGAACCGCGCATGGGGAGCCATGGTGGCTCCCCATGGCATTCGATCCCACTGATTGGTCGACTCTGAGGCTCAGCTACGGAATCACGCCTCCCAAGGTGTCTACTCCGGACGACCGCCGGCGCGCCACGGCCGAGGCTCAAACCGCTCGGATCTCCGCGCTGCCCGTGGACGCGCTGGTCGTCTACGATCTACAGGACGAGTCGAGCCGGACCGACGTCAAGAGACCGTTTCCGTTTCTTCAGGCTGTAGACCCGCTGACCTATGCTTACGGCGACTTGGGGGGCGTACCGCAACCCAAGATTGTCTACCGCTCGGTTTCATCGATGGATGGCCCGAGGCTCGAAGGGTGGCTCGGAAAGCTCGAACGCCATCGGGGGGCGACGGTGCTCGTTGGCGCGCCCTCCCAAGAGCAGGCGGTCAGCCTGGGACTCGCTGATGCCTACCGCCTCCGCCAGGAAAAGGTACCCAATGTGCCCTTGGGGGGCGTCGTCATTGCCGAGCGCCATGAGACTCGAGGTGGAGAGGACGAGCGGGTGTTGAAAAAGCGGGCGCGCGGTTGTTCATTCTTCATTTCTCAGGCGGTGTACTCCGTGAGCGCCAGCAAGAATCTCCTCAGCGACCTTTACTATCGCTGTCAAAAGGACGAGACGGCCATGCCCACGGTGCTCGTGACCCTCAGTCCGTGCGGCTCCCAGAAGACGCTCGAATTCATGGCTTGGCTCGGAGTCTTCGTGCCTCGGTGGCTCGAAAACGAGCTCATCCATGCCCACGACATTCTGCAGAAGTCCGTCGACTTGGCGCTTTCCGGCTTCTCGGAGCTCTACGAGTTTGCACGAGAAAAAAACATTCCCCTCGGTTGCAACGTCGAAAGCGTGTCGCTGCAAAAGGCCGAGATTGAGGCATCGGTCGAGATGGTGCACAGGGTTGCGGCGATCCTCGGACGGGGTTGAACGCGCCTCGGCGCCGAGCGGCGGCTGAGAGTCTGCTACACCGATATCATGGGCGAACACTCGTTGGTGTGGTTCCGCGGCAAGGACCTCCGGCTCACGGATCACGTGGCGCTTCACTCCGCTCTCGATCGAGGGCGCACGACGCTGCTCTTCGTGGTCGATCCCTACTTTTTCGCGCCGAGGCGAGCCCAGGAGCTGCCCCACCGGATGCAGTTCTTGGTCGAATCCCTGGCCGCTCTCGAGAAGAACGTCGAGGCCCGGGGTGGGCGTCTTTTCTTCGTTCGAGGTAAGAGTGTCGATCTCATCCCCCTGGTCGCAAGACGCCTGGGGGTTACGCGCGTCGTGGCTCATCGTTGGACGGAGCCCTTCGGGCGACTTCGAGACGAACGCATCGCCAAACAACTCGAAGTCCCTTTGGATCTCGTCGAGGGAGAAACGCTCCTTCCGCCGGAGTCCGTGCGAACGGGTTCGGCCGCGCCATACGCGGTCTTCACTCCCTTTGCGCGGGCGGCTCGAGGACTTCTCGGAGCGGCCCTCACCCCGCCTTTACCTGCACCGAAAGTATTGCCCGGGCCCCTCGACGTTGCCGAAAGGCTTGGTGAACTGTCTTGCCCGTGCCCAACCCTGGAGGAACTCGGTATCGTGAAGAACCAGCGATTGCTCGCTGGTGGGGAGCGGGCAGCGCGCGATCGTCTGCGGGAATTCGTCGGTGGCCCGCTCGCGGAATACCACACCGGCCGCGACTTGCTCGGCGTACGCGGAACGAGCCGGCTCTCGCAAGATCTGAAGTTCGGAGTGCTTTCCGTCCGCGAGGTCTGGTGGAAGGTGCTGGACCAGAAGGACGGTAGGGGGCGAGCATCGTTTCTGAACGAACTCTTGTGGAGGGAGTTCGCCTACGCCACGCTATGGGACCGCCCAGACGTCCTCACGAAGCCCTTTCGCGATGCTTTCGCGGACTTTCCCTACGACGGGGCGGACGAACACTACGAGGCCTGGTGGCAGGGGACCACAGGGGTTCCGATAGTCGACGCTGCGGCGCGACAGTTGCTGGAGGAGGGATTCGTCCACAATCGAGCGAGGATGATCAGCGCCAGTTTCCTCACCAAGAATCTCCGCATCTCCTACAAGCGAGGAGAAGCTCACTACATGAAGTTTTTGACGGACGGGGACTACGCCCAAAACAACATGGGGTGGCAGTGGTCGGCTGGTTGTGGCGTTGACGCGGCGCCGTACTTTCGCGTCTTCAATCCGGTCACTCAGGGTAAGAAGTTCGATCCCGACGGCGCCTATGTCCGCAAGTACGTGCCCGAACTCGGCTCGATGCCCGACCGCTATCTCCATGCACCTTGGGAGGCTCCCCAAGAGGTTCTCGAGCGCGCGGGTGTCGAGCTTGGTGTAAACTATCCTAGGCCGATCGTCGATCTGAAGGACAGCCGGGAGGAGTTCTTGGCGCGTGCCCAGACCGTCTTGAAAAAGTCGGTCGGGGCCTGAAGACAAGAGCGTGCGGCGTGTTTCACCCCTCGCGCGAGGCCTCTGGATTGCCGAAAATGGAGTGGCTCCGAGTCTTGTGTTCCTTGAGTTTGTCCCGAACGCGCGACACCAGTTCCTCTCCCGAGAAGGGCTTGAGCAGGAGGTCTTGCGTCGTGTCGAAGGGCCAGTTCGACAGCACATCGTCGACGTACCCGGAGATGAAGAGGACGGGCAAATCCGGTGATCGTTGGCGTAGCCGCTCCGCGAGTTCCACCCCAGTCAGGCCTCGCATGACGACGTCGCTCACGAGGGCATCTGGGAGCACGCCGTCGCGGCATAGTGCAAGCGCTTCTTCTGCACTCGTGGCCGTAGTCACCGAAAAGCCGCTACGCTCGAGGATTCGTCGCGTGATGTCTCGTGCTGCACCGTCGTCTTCTACGAGAAGCAGATGCCCGTGCATCGGCACTTTGCGTGAAATCCGCGGAGGCGGCTTCAGGCTTTCTTTGCCGCGTGCCGACTGGGGAAACGTGATGATAAAGGTGGTGCCCCCAGCGAGCTTGGACTCGACAGTAATCGTCCCGCCGGCCCGAGTCACGATGCCGTGGACCGTCGACAGGCCGAGACCAGTACCCTTGTCCCGAGGCTTGGTGGTAAAGAAGGGCTCGAAGATGTGCTGCCTCGTCTCCTCGTCCATGCCTCGCCCGCTATCCTTGGCGATGAGCCGCACTAGGTCGCCGTCCGATTCGGTGCGGAACGTGAGGCTTCCGGAGCCGGAAATGGCGTCTCGAGCGTTGGTCGCCAGATTCAAGACCACCTGCTCGATCTGCGCCTGATCCCCCTCGATGTGGCATCCTCGCGTCAAGTCGAAGTTCACTACGATGCGTTCACCAAGGAGATGTTCCAGCAAAGTACGTGTGGTTTCGACAACGTCTCCGAGATCGAGGACCCGCCGCTGCACGACGTCGCGGCGCGCGAACGTAAGGAGCTGGCGGGTGAGTGCGGCTCCTCGGCTCGAAGCGGCATCGAGTTCACCAGCGAGCTCGCGGACTTCCTCGTCGTCCGAGTCCATGAGGAGCTCGGCAGTGCCACTGAACGCAGTGAGCAGGTTGTTGAAGTCGTGGGCGATACCGCCTGCAAGCTGGCCGATGGCCTCCATCCGCTGTGCGTGTTCCAGTTGAACCTGTAGCTCCTGCGCCTTGGCTTCTGCGGCGTGACGCTCCGTCACGTCTCGAAAGACATAGAGCTCTTCGGGCGCCGCCCCCTCGTGTTCGAGAATCTGAACACGGGTTTCGAGCACACACCCGTCCACCACCAAGTCTTGCGGTTTCGTCTTGGCAAGCTCGAAGAGAGACGCTCGTTCGGCGTTGTAGACGGGGAGATCTCGTACACGGCGCCCGAGCATTTCGCGCCGCGGCACGCCGAAATAGCGCTCAGCGAGTGCGTTGAAGGCCACGATCTTGCCGGACGCTACTCCGACCATGGCATCGGGTGCTTTCTCCATGAATTGAGCGGTTCGGCTCGCGTTCAATCGATCCCGATTCACAGATTCTACGAGAGCAGCCATGAACTGCGTCACCAGCCATGCTGCCGATAGGAGACACATCTCCACGACCACGAGCATCGCCAGACTCTCGTCTCGACGCTCTCCGGGATGGAGTGCCGGCCAGCCGAGGTACGTTGCGACGGGCACAGCCAGCATTGTCGAGATGGTCGCGATCCAGGCAAGTCGTCCACCCGAGAAGAGAGTGACGACGACAATCCATACTGGTAGAGCGACCGAGCTGGCCGAACGTAGTCCAGCTTCGTTTTCTGCGAGGGACCAAATGAGCTCGACCCAAATGATCAGCAGACCAGCGTACGCAGCCCATTGTGTCTTGAACCGCGAAAGCCCAAGGAGGACGCAGCAAGCGACTCCGATCCAGAACTCGCTCTGGACCAGAATTGAACCGCTCTGCGTTACCGCGACGAGTAGATAGCCGACCGCAGCAGCGGTGATTCCCCCGCGAATCCACCGCTGATGGTGGTGGGGGAGCGCGCGCTCTAGCTCTTTCAAGGAGGGGTAGCTCACATCGACGAGGACCAAAGAAGCCGAACCCGCTCAACTCCCCAGCCCATCGACCATTTTCTCAGGAAGGGCGGGCGGATGCAACGGAACGAGGGCCCGATCGGCGCGGCGAGCGGGTCTTCAGCCGCTCATGAGTTTGTCTATCCTTTGGTCCATCGATAGCGCTCGAACGCCGGAGCTTTTCCGGGTCGGCTGATCTTCTTCGAAGAAGTCCTCACCGCCAAGGATCGTTCGAATCGCACGAATGGTCGTCGGTCCGTCGGTGTCTTTCCACAGAAGCCCGTGGGCTCCGGAACTGCGCACCTTGTCGATCTCTTCTTTTGCCACACGGGCCGACACCCAGAGGATCCGAAGGTGAGGAGCACGTTTCGTCAAATCGGCGATCAATCGGACAGCGTCGCGGGGATTGCGATCCAGATCGACGACGAGCAGGGCGGGAAGCTCGACCACCGTAACGCTTCGCGCCTCCTTCGTGGAGGAGGCGCTAGCGAAACGAAACCCTGAGGCCCGCAGGTGTGGCCCGAGCGCGACTTCGAATCGTCGTTCCGAGTCGGCAAGCAAGATGAATGGCTGTGTCATGATTCTAGTTAGAGCGCACACGTGGGAACCATTGTCGCGCAGATGCGTACCGCTCTGATGGAATTTTCGTGCCCTTGCTCACGCAGGGGGGAAAGCACCCGCCGCAATACCGCAGAAAACTGGCACTTTTCGTCCGAGCGTTTCGGCTGCGGTTCCGCCAGGGCGCTCAGGAGGGCGTCGCCTGCGCCTCTTATTCAACGGCTCGCACCGGCTCGACGGATCGGAGGCCCGGCAGGTGGTGGGCTGCCAGTGCACCCAGGAGCTGCGCTACGATGAAGGGAAGGGCATCGGTGGGGCGAATCGACGTGTAGCTGTCGGTGAAGCAGCGCGCGATGGTCACGGCGGGATTGGCAAACGCGGTAGACGAAAAACACCAGATCGCGCCGCCGATGAATGCGCCGACTCCCAGAGCGATAGCGAGCAGGTGCTGTCGGGCAGCGCCAACGATCACGATGATGAGCCCGAAGGTGCACACGAATTCGCTGAGCCAGAGCGGCGCGCCAGTGCGCGCTGTGGTGCCCAAGGCAATCAGAGGAAGCTCGAACATGGCGTGCGTGAGCACCACCCCACAGATCGCGCCCAGGGTTTGTGCACCCACGAAAGCCGGAAGAAGTCGAAAGGGGAGCTGTCTCCGCAGGGCAAAGAACAAGCTCACGGCCGGGTTGAAATGCGCGGAGATGGTGCCGAACGTGAGGATCAGAGCGACGAGCGCCGCCGCGACGACCGACGAGTGAACGAATAAGGCGATCGCTGCTTGTCCCTCCGCAATCCTGTCGACAGCGGCTCCGGAGCCGACGATTGCAATGAGAAGCAAGGCGGTACCCACCAGTTCCGAGATGAGCTTGTCGGTCAGACGTTCCACGTGGGTCGGGAGAGTAGGTTGGCGACCCGTGGACGCAAGCCACTCGAATGTTCACTTGCGGGTGAGGTAGAAGAAGTCGCGAGCCTCGCTCTCCAGATACTGCGCGTCGTGGAAGACGAACCCTGGGGCGAGGGTGCGAGCGGTGAGACCGTCCGGCTTTTCCTCATACGTGATGAACTTCGGGTACGCGTAGTTCACGTCGAGTTGCGCCACGGTGTGGGCGCCAGCGGCCTGCATCCCAAGGGCCAGGGCCCGGGCGGTCGTGTCATTGCTGATGCCGACGTACAGTGTGCGCTCGTCTTCACTCAGGCCGATGGCCGAGCGACGGATGACGGTGCCGCCATCGAGCGTGGCTCCCCAATTGGTGTTCGTTTCGCTCGTCAGTTGGGGGTGGAGCTTCCCACGTTCCAGCATGCACCCCGGAGTCTGCCGGAGCCAGATGAGTTCGTTTTTTCCGGGGAGATCCTCGTACGTGCCCAGGACGAGATCTCCGGAGCTCGTTTGTCCCAGGGTGCACTGCCGCGGTCGCGGAGGCACGAGATCGATGCCGTCCGCGCGCGCTCCGAACTGGCCGTGTTGCGTCTTGAATCCTCCGTTGAACGCTGCCAACAGACGTTCCCGGGCTTCTTGCGGGATACGTGCGGGGCGGAGGAGCTCGTCGGCGCCGGGCGCGGCGTTTTGCGGTTCGATCCTTCCCGGGACCCAGTTGAGGGCGGCAACTTCGAGGTCGATAGCGACGACGAAGAGCTCCGCCCAAGTCCGTCCCGGATCGGGGTGAAGCAAAGTCTTCCGCATCTCCGTGCCGGTGCCCGCGTCGTTCATGTGGACCCACACACCGTCACCCGGGGCAGCTACCTCTAAAAAGGGGATCGCGGTGGGCGCGGGCGACCAAGGTGCGACGAGAGCGTCGACGTCGAGAGCCGGGGTGAGCGCCGCCAGCACTCGATCATCCAAAGACGGCGCGGCTGGGTCCGGAATCTGCCAGTAGGCCTTCGGCGCCTCGCCTTTCCGTGTCAACTGGTCGATGGCGTCCTTGACTGAATAGGCGGCGTCCTCGAGGCGAGCCACGCCGTCCACACCAATGACATCGCGAAGGGTGTCCGCGGCAAGGGGGCCGAGCACGGGAACTTCGTGTGCTGCGACGAAGAGCCCGACAGTGATCCCGATTGTGGCCAGGCCAGCCGTGAGGAGACGTCGGCCGAGCCGCGTCGGGTTCGAGGTGCCCGAGGTGGAAAGCGAAAGCGCGAAGGTGGTCTGGGTCATAGTCCCCCTTTTGCAGGGGGCGGGCCAAGTCGCGTGGCCGCGGGTTCTGGGCGGAATTGCTGTTTTTCGTTCACGAAAAGAGGACGCGCACGTGGATCTTCGTCCTCACCGTGTGGGATCTGGGACACGCAACGTGTGTTTTTCGCTAGATGATCTCGGGGAATTTATCGGAGCCGGCGGGCGTAGATTCGCTCATAAACCGGCAGCGCTGCCTGAAAGTGGACGGCCAGATCCGCGCGCACTCGAGGAAGCTCACCTGGAGGCGAAAATCCCGTCGACGCCTGCACCGATTGGTACCAATCGCCCGCCCAGGTGCCTTCGGCGGGGTCGCGCCCGATGTTCCAGGTGAGCATGGATTCGGAGAAGTCGACATCCAGCGCGGCGCAGAGCAAACGAAGAACGCGCGCCGGCTCTCGCCCGAGATCATCCGCGTCCACCACGGGTGCGCCCCCTCCAAAAACCGAATGGAGCTCTCCGAGCATGGGCCAACCGGACACGTCGAGGGAAAACGAACCGAGCACCTGAGCCAGCGAAGTGAGCTGTCGCGCGGGGTGTCGGATGAGGAACGCGTGCCGCACATCGGGCATCTCGCGTTTGACGAAGTCGACGTCCACATGCTGAGTGATTTGTTTTTCGTACTGGATGTGCACGTCACGCGGAGCGCGGAGTCGTGCTGCGATAGTCGCCCGATCCGTATCGAGTGAGCCGAGGAGGGTCACCGCGTTTGGGTGGACCGAGGGACGCTCACTGAGCCATGGTCCGTAGAAGGGTTCGTCGACGACCGTGGTGTCGTGGCGCTGAGACCAGCTCCGCATCAGGACGGTGCTCAGGGAGCGCGGGCACGACCACATGGCGATCCGAATCGTCATCGTGGCTGTAAAATATCACCGCCGCGGTCGTATTGTCCGACCCAGTGGTCGGATTTCCGGCGTCCCGCATGGATTCCGCTCGCTCGGGGACTTACGAAAGAGATTGGTGCGGCTGGCTGGCTGGGGTCCCGTTCGCTCCGTGGGGATGAAATGAAACACGTTCGCTCTAGGCACATCGCCCAGATGACGCTGGTCATCGCAGGGAGTATTCCGCTCGTTGGATGTCTCGACATATTCGGTCAAGACGACGGAGGAGACACGGTCGGGGAGCCGCGGCGCGGCGAAGACGTCGACGGTGAACATGGGAGCGGGGGCACGGATGGCTCCGGTTCGGGTGGAACGGCGAGCGGCGGAACCTCTCCGGGAGGCAACGGAGCTGGCGGGATCGGCGCGGGCGAGACGGGAGGGGCGGACGGCGGAACCGGTGCGATGCCAGGCAGCGGGGGATCCTCATCGGGGCTCACCGACTGGCAGCAAGTTGCTCTCGATGCTCACAACCAGGTGCGTGCTCTGCACTGTGTTCCCGAAATGACATGGAACGAAGAGGCCGCGGCATTTGCTCAAGAGTGGGCGGAAGGGCTGTGTCCCTCGATGAGTCTCATGCATTCGATGGGTAGCGGCTACGGTGAGAACCTTTACATGAGTTGGGGTGGCGGCGGGACCCCGAGCTTGGTGGATCGTGCCGAAGCCGCGGTCATCGGTTGGTACAGCGAGATCGAGGATTATAGCTACGATAGTCCCGGCTTTTCGTCGGGCACCGGCCACTTCACCCAGGTCGTCTGGGCGGGGAGCACGTCCGTCGGCTGCGGGATTGCGACCTGTTCGTCGGGACAGTCGAACGTCGTCGTCGTCTCTTGCAACTACTCGCCTCCAGGAAACTACTCGAATCGGTACGAGGAGAACGTCCCGCCCCTCTGTCAGTGAGTTTCGAGATCTTCGCTGAGCTCGATGGTGCCGGCAGGCGAGGGAACGTCTGCGCGGGTCGAGCAGTGTGGCGGGGACCAGCTCGCGTACGCCTGCAGCAAGACGGCGGCGAACCCAGCGGTGGTGAGGGCGAAGGGTAAGGGTCTCGGCAGAAGGCAGGACGCCATTTGTGCGCCGAGAAGCCAGATCAGCGGCGCAGGCGACAGCGACACACATCCCACACTTGCCCAGCGCGCGATCATCAATGCGGCGACCAAGATCTGACTACTTCCGAGGAAGAGGGAGACCACTCGAATGGCCGCGACGTCGGGAACGACACCAAGGAGCCACCGGCGTACGCCATAGCAAAAGAGGAACGTGAGTCCGAAAAGCGTCGCCGCAAACGGCGTAGCAAAGAACCCCAGAAGAAGTACTACGGCGACACCCAGCGTGAAGAACGGGTATTCGGTGCTCGTGTTCTCTTCGCTCAGGACGGCGTCCAGTTGTTCTTCGGTTTCTACCTCGTCGTCGAGCAGAGCGTCGCTTCGGCTGTCGTCGTTTCGGCTGCGGGTTGCGTCTCCGTTTCGCTTGCCGTGCGGCTTGGGCGGAGCCGAAGTGGGTCGCGGTTCATGGGCGGTTGGATTCGCGGATCCGGGCTCCCGATCGAGTGTCTCAGTTTTCCAGCCGACGGGTGGGAGACCGTCCAGCGCGGGAACCTCCTCGACCTGGGGAGGCTCGGCGGGCGGCCGGTACCAACCGCTGATGACGCCCTCGATGTGTCCGAGCGTTCCGCGAGACGACATCGCGGGATGACTGAGCGTGATGGCGCTCATGAGAACGTCGTGAGCCGTGCTGCGCAGAGTTTGTCCTCTGCGCACGGCATCGATCAGGTGCACCTTGCCGATGTGAGATTGATGAAGCGCCGAACCGGATGCTCCGCGGTGTGCCGTGATTGTAGGTCCAGATGTCTGGGAAGTGCTCTCGGAGCTCGAAGAGGGAGCTTCTTCGTTATCGCCTTCATCCAGAGCCGCTGGCGCCGGATCGTGCACGAGGGGACCGAGCTCGACCTCCGAGATGATGGCTTCGTACACTTCGATGCGAAAATGGGGGGCAGTCGGATAGGCGGACAGCGCCGAGGGCTCGCTGGGCTTTCCTCGATAGTGGCCGCGGAACTTGCCGCTGAACCATTGCTTCATGGCGTCGGTCCTCCCGGAGAGGAAGCGCACAAGGGCGCTTCCGGCGGCAGCGGCCACGGCGCTCGATAGGTCGGGTAGGAGCGCAGCGCGGCGGCGACGGCGGCAACGGTTGCGGCGTCCATGCGCTGGATTCTCTTGCCGGAGTCCCGGTACCGCACTCGCTCGTAGGCTCGAGCTGCCTTCAGGTAGCTGGTTCGTGCAAGCGCTGCCGGGAGCATGGCAAGGCCAACGTACACGAGCGTCCACAGAAGCGCCTTCTGAGGTGTGTTCCAAAGCAAACCGAGACGTAACACGACGAACTCGCACTCCTCGATCTCCTTGGTGAACGTGTCTTCACTCGCTCCCCCGACTGCAGTCAGACTTTGGTGGTGAGACTCGAGAAGCTGCGCACGGTGTTCAGCGACTGCCTCGTGGACGCTGGGGCTTTCGTGAAGCAACTGCGCGGGCTGGGACATGACGAGCGAGAGACCGAGCAGGAGCATCATCGGAGTCAGCGAAGGGCGGTAGCCCCTTTCGAGGGGCAGCTCCGGGGCCGTGCCGCTGCCCGCGCTCAAGAGACGCAGTAGATTCAAGACGAGCAGGGCCGTGCCAAGGCAAACGAGGGCGGCGAGGAAGAGGGAATGTTCCACGAGCCACACGGAGAGCCCCATGGGAAGCCCCAGAACGCCGCAAGATACGAGCCACGCCTGGCTGAGAGAATCGAGGTCGCGCCGAAGAGGTTGCGGAACTCGTGCGAGAAGCGCGGGATCGTATCCGAGCAGCTCTGCGGCCCCGCGCCGAGTGGTCGTGGACGGAGCGTTCATTCGCCAGGCGCCTTGTTCGGATCGAGGGCCGCGACCTTCGCTGTCTCCGCACGGATACGAGACTTCGCCTCGTCGAGGGCGTGCTGCACCTGGTGATAGGTGTCCACCCGTACCTCTTCGTTCGTCTCGGTCAGGTAGATCTGGGCATCGAGTTCGACGCCGAGGCGAGCGGTAGCGAGCTTCTTCTCGTTTTCGAGCTCGTAGTCGTAGGTACCTCGAATGAGCATCATCTTGAAGAAGATCGGACCCGTCTCTACCGCGAGGAGAAGCAGCATGATGGCGATGGGCACGAAGCCTCCGATCTCATGCGAGATGTGAATGCGTTTGAGAAGACCATCGAGATGTCGCGACTGGCGGAGGTTGCTCTGCTTGGCGGCGATGAGCTCCTGAGACAGAGCCTCCGATTCCTTCTTCCAGCTTTCGATGTCCGAGCTGACGGATTTCTCCTTTTCTGCCCAGGTGGCGCGATCGCGCTCGAGCTCCTCTTCGAGCTTGTCGAGGGTTTCCTTCTTGTCGCGCCACGCCGGCCCCCGACCCGCGATGCCGCTGCCCGTTTTTCCCTCGGCTTCGAGCTCCAACTGACGTCTCTGAGCGTTGATTTCGAGCCGCCTTTTCTCGAAATACGTCGCCTTGTCGTCGAGCATCTTCTGCGCCTTGTCGATGCGATCGGACAGCTCGTCCTTGCGGCTGGCCACGCGTGCTTCCGAAGCACGGTTGAGCTTGGCGAGGTATTCGTTCTGTTCGAGTTCGAGTTGGGCATCGATCTCTGGCTTCAAGATGCGGATCTCCAGAGGTGCGGAGATGCAGACGCCGATGATGACCGCCATCAGGATGCGCGGCATCGACTGAAACAGTTCGTTCCAAGTGATTCTCTCGGTGCCGTCGCCCTTACCGGTCGACGACACGATGAAGCGATCGATGTTGAAGATGACGAGCGCCCAGATCGCGCCTCCGATCGTCGAGTAGATTGCCGTCGGGACGTCGGTGCTGGCCACGAGCGCCGTCTCCGTCTTGGGGCTGAAGACGGTATAGAATGCGTAGGATGCGGACACGAACGCGAGTGCGGTCGTCGCGACCACGATTCCACCGATGGACTGGTACTTCACCCAGTCGGACGCGGGGCAGCGCCGCAGGAGCTTTTCATCGGCACCTGCGCTGAACCACAGAAACTTGGTGAGGCTCGAAGGGGTCGGCCCCTCGGCGGTGGAGCGCGGGCCCTCGTGTGGCATCTGACTTTCCTTCACGTCACTCATCCCAGGATACCAGCGAGTTAACTCCGGGCGCTCCGAGGAAGCAACGCGCACTGTCGCGCCAAATTTCGACGAGTGACTCTCGGGCTCGCCATCCATTCCCCGTCGAGGTAATTAACCCAGCTGGGTCAGGCTGCTCGGATGTAGGTGGAGGCTGACCCGCCTTGGGACCGCACGACGTTCAGGTAGACGTGATACTCGATCAGCTCTTCTTCTATTCGGCCATTGGGGGGGGGACCCTCTTCGTGATTCAGCTCGTCCTACTTTTCATCGGCGGAGGCTTGGGTGTCGATCTCGACACGGATCTCGGCGGCGGCGACACGGGCCACGCGTCGGCCGACGCGAGCTTCAAAGTGCTGTCTCTGCAGGGGATCACGACGTTCTTCATGATGTTTGGCTTGGTCGGGATGGCCATGCGGATTGACGAGGGCGCGCCTACGACGATCTCTCTCATCGTGGCGGCAGCTGCCGGGGCGGGCTCGACTTGGGTCATCGCGCGGATCTTTTCATTCTTCACCCGCCTTCAATCGACGGGGAACCTCGACATGAAATCGGCGGCTGGCGCTACGGGGCAGGTTTATCTCACGGTGGGGCCGGACAAGCCGGGTAAGGTCACGGTCACGGTCGGCAACCGCTCCCTGACTCTCGATGCGATTGTCGAAAATGAAGTCATTCTCACGACGGGCACACCGATACGGGTGACCCGCGTGATCTCGGATACGACGGTCGCCGTCGAAAAGAACTAATTTTGGAGAAGGATTCGACTAGTGGCAGATCAGATGGGTGAAGATTTAGGTCTGTGGGCGATCGTCGTCGTCGCCGGCGTCAGTGTCGTCGTGATGATGATCTTGTTCCTCGCGGGACGGTACAAGCGTTGCCCGTCCGACAAGATCTTGGTGATTTTTGGTAAGGTGGGCGAGGGCCAGAGTTCTCGTTGCATCCACGGTGGCGGCGCTCTCGTCTGGCCACTGATCCAGGACTATCAGTATCTTTCGCTGACGCCTTTGACGATCAACATCGATCTCAAGGGTGCACTGTCGTTGCAGAACATCCGCATCAACGTGCCCAGCACGTTCACGGTGGGTATCAGCACGTCCTCCAGCATCATGAACAACGCCGCCGAGCGCCTTCTCGGGCTTGGGTCCGCAGCCATCGAGGACATGGCGCGCGAGATCATCTTCGGGCAGCTCCGTCTCACCGTCGCTTCCCTCACCATCGAGCAGATCAATCAGGACCGCGAGAGCTTCCTCGACTCGATTCGGAAGAACGTCGAGCCCGAGCTCAACAAGATCGGTCTTTATCTCATCAACGTCAACATCACCGACATCACCGATACGTCGAACTACATCGAGAGCATCGGCAAGAAGGCGGCATCCGAAGCCATCAACCGCGCGCTCGTCGACGTCAGCGTTCAGGACAAGATCGGCGCTATCGGTAAGTCAGAGGCCTACCGCGAGCAGGTCGTGGTCGTCGCCCAGAACGAAGCGGAGGCCGTCAAAGGTCAGAAGCAGGCCATGGCCGAGCAGCGCATCTATGTGCAGCAGCAGGAGACCCGCGCAACCATCGGTGAGGCAGAAGCGCTTCGGGACAAGGAAATCGCCGTGGCGCAGAACACGGCGGATGCGGAAAAGGGTCGTAAGGCAGCGGAGGCAGACCAGCGCGTCTTCGTTCAGCAACGCGAGAGTGAGGCCGTTTCGGGCGAGAACCTTTCCCGAGCCGAGATCGCGAAGAGTAATGCCGAGCTTGCCGTGCGTGAGGCCGAAGCTCGCCAGCAGGCAGGCCTGGCTGACCGAGCGGCGGAGGTCGAAATCCAGAAGGCCGAGGCGCGCGCAGAACAGGAGCGTCTGAATGCTGCCGAGGTCGTTCGCCAGGAGATCGAGAAACGCAAAGCGGAGATCCTAGCGGCTGCCGACGCAGAGCAGGCGCGCCTCCGGGCTGCCGGTGAAGCGGACGCGATCCTCGCCAAGTACAAGGCCGAAGCGGAGGGTGTCCAGAAGGTTCTGGAAGGAAAGGCGATGGGCTACGAAGCGCTCGTCAAGAGCTGCGGCAACGACCCCCAGGCCGCAGCAACTCTCCTCATGATCGAGAAGATCGAGGAAATGGTGAAGGTTCAGACCGAAGCCATCCGTAACCTGAAGATCGACAAGATCACGGTATGGGATTCGGGTTCGGCGGACGGGAGCTCCTCGACCGCCAACTTTGCGTCGAATCTGATCAAGTCGCTTCCGCCCCTTCATGAGGTGGCCAAAATGGCGGGCGTGAAACTGCCGGAGTACCTCGGCGATGCCGACAGCCAAGATGGCAAAGCCAAGGGTGGCTCACCGGGAGGGAAGCCTCCCGGGCCTCCACCCCGGCCCGCGCCATGACTCGACGCCCTCACTTGGTGGGGGCGTTTTTTTTCGGTGCGCCTCTTTTGCTCCGAGTGCCGAGGTTCGTCAGATGTTCTTGCGCGGCGGTGGAGGCGGGAGCAAAAGCTTTCTGAAGAGCAGCAGGTGGCTCACGAAGGCGAGCTGGACCAAGAAGGTGGGAAGCCACACCCAGGGATAGAACGCCACGAGGAGGTTGGGCGGATCGAAGAGACCAAACGGCTCGGGGAAGCCGAGGATGGCGATGGTGACCACGGCTACCAGGAGCAGCGTCCCAATGACGTTGAATGCCCAGAGCATCCAGCTCGACGCCATCTGTTTGTGAAGAAGAATCCACAAGACGAAAGCGAGCACCCCCGTTACGATGTCGAAGTTGTACCCCGCCATGGTCATCTCCGACGCGAGCAGTTTTCGCTCAGCAAGGAAGTACAGAAGGATCTCCAGAGGAAGCCTGAAAGCTTGGATGCCCACGAGCAATGTGAGGGGGAGCCTTTCGGCGGCCCGCTTGCCCCAGCTCGAGAACGAGAAGATGACGATGAGGATCGCCATCGGTATCACCACGCGCATCAAGTTCGGCGGAGCTTCGCCAAACTGAAGGAAGGTTCCTCGGATGGCGAGCACCGCCGGAACCCCGAGCCACACGAGCACGCCGAATCGCAAGCCGAGGCCCATCTTCACGCTATCGTCCGCGAGGATCCGGAATGCCACGAAGAGCCCGGAGAGCCCCCAGGCAACGAGCGCATAGAACGAGTACGTGAGCGACGACGGGAGGGTCTCCGGCATGCGGCGCATCTTGGCGAGAGGGCCTCCGATGCACAACCTCCCGCGAGCTTTCTCCACCCTTGCCTGACCGTGCTCCAAATGCCAGCTTCCTGCCCCCGCTCCCGTAGCTCAGCTGGATAGAGCAGCGGCTTCCTAAGCCGAAGGTCGGAGGTTCAAATCCTCCCGGGGGCGCCGAAGCATCCCAGCCGCCGACGCCGCCAAGCGCCTAGCTGCCTCCCGAAAGCCCTGGGAGTGCGCTGTGCAGTTCTTCCCTCCGCGAGAAGCGAGGCACATCATCGTGGCCCGGACTCACCCCCAAGAAATCGCCTCGCTATTCACCATTCAGTCGAGGCGGCGGTGCCGATCATGAGGGCTTGCCAGGAAGATGGAGTGCTTTTTCGTATCTGTGCGAGCCCAAGGGGCGTAGAAGATGAAGATGCCGAGGAATCATTTCATTCTCATCAATCACTTCCGCAATATTGCTGCGCCCCGAAAATCCACGGCTCGCCGCACGGTCTGATTGGTCGAAGCCCGAATGACCTCGCTCACCATCCAACGCTCGCTGGTCAGACTCCAAGCTGACAAGGGGCGCACTATCACCAAGCCGTTTGTTCCCGCCGGAGGAAAAACACAAGACGGAACGAGTCATCTCGACCGCTTGGTGGAACGAGTCTTGACCCTCGACGAGACGGAAGTGCAAGTGGTACTCGAGCAAACACTTGAACGGTTCGCTCACCGGCATCGCAACTTTCAAACCACGCTCGCATCGAACTTTGCGGCGGTTGCACATCGTGTTCCGCGAGCAGGGGAGTTGACAAACGACCGACGACTCTTGCTGGGTGCGTATCTCACCCACGAGTACTCGCTCGAAGCGGCAGCGCTCAGCAATCCGTCAATGGTTCTGGCGCCCGATCAATCAGGTCTAAAGCCTGGGGCCGCCCGAGTCGTCCTGAGTCTGCGCTCGATCGGTGAGGGGCACATCTCGTCGATCGAGTTCAGAAGTGGCGTCGTTCACGACGACGGCGAAATTGAAATCGACGCCCCAGGTCCTTTTCCAGCGACGGCACAGCCGCGCCCACCGTTCTACGTCAAGCGCATCTTTCAGGAGAAAATGAAGGAACTGCACGCTTATGGCGCATGTGCCGCCACCGTGCTCGAGCCGCTCGGCGATGAGTTTTCGATGGCAGAGCTCAACGCACGGATCGAGGACGTCAACCGAACCGAGGGCACCACGCCTGAGATGGGTCACGCCACACACTCGCTTCACTGGCTGGCTGCATCCAACTACGAGAGCTCCTTTTCCAAAGAATCGACCATTTCCGAACGCGTCCTGTTTCCGTCGGCTCCAGCGGAGAGCAGCGGCATGGAGGACGCCCGGTTCGTGCGCTTCACCCACGACAATGGCACGGCGACCTACTTCGCAACGTATACCGCTTACGACGGATTTGAGATTCTTCCTCAGCTGATCGAAACGATGGACTTCTTGAACTTTCGGATTACCACGCTCAATGGCCCCTGCTCCAGGAACAAGGGAATTGCTCTGTTCCCGCGCAAATTGGGAGGTCGATTTGCCGCATTGGCGCGCCTCGACAACGAGAACAACTTCTTCATGACCTCAGACGACGTTCGATTTTGGCATGAGAGCAAGGTCATCCAGCGACCCACCCACCCGTGGGAACTCACCCACATCGGAAACTGCGGCTCGCCACTCGAGACCGAAGCGGGCTGGTTAGTGATCACGCACGGAGTGGGGGCGATGCGCCAATACGCCCTCGGAGCCATCCTCCTCGACTTGGAGGATCCGACACAGGTCATCGGAAGTCTTCGACAGCCACTGTTAGAACCGGACGAAGACGAACGCGAAGGGTACGTCCCCAACGTGGTCTATTCATGCGGCAGCGTGATAGTCGGCAGGAAGGTGATTCTGCCTTACGGGTTTTCCGACAGCGGCACTGGGATCTGCACCATCGCCCTCGATGACCTGCTCAGCGCGTTGACTGACGGACGAGGCGCTATTGTTTGATGCAATGCGCTTGCCGGAGCTTTTCACAGTATCTCCCGTACAAGCGCCCAAGATCACGCTTCGGGTCATAGAAGTCGTCATGCGACAAGTCGATGAAGCTTTCTGCAGAATGCAGTGGGATGGCGGCAACGCTTCGGCCTTCACTAGCAAATGATCGCACGACCTCGACGGCCGGTTTCGGAGTCCCGTCGGAACGAAACACTCCAAACGACGTCTCATGAGGCGCTCGATCGAACGGGATGTGGTCATGAAGCTCCGGCTCGTAGTCCGAGTGACACCAGACCATGGCGCCACTGGCGCCCGCTTCCGAAAGAGCTCGCAGAGCGCGATGAACGTAGCTCGCGGCTTCGCTTTTGCTGACGAGTTCGGGCCCATCCCTCGCCTCTTCCACCCAAGAACGCTCGGAACCTCTCGAACGACTGCGCGTCGGAACTCCAAACGCGGAGAACAAGACCTCCTTGTCGGAGTTTTCGTTTCCCAAATCCCAGGCGTGTAGTGCCGGATGTCCCTCGAGCGCGGCGGCACATTCCGACGCTAGCCGCGTCTGCCCCTCGCGAACGGCGTAGCGTTGGCATGATCGAAGGGCCAGAAGATGATGCGATGTCGAGGGTCTGACAGAGCAGCCGCACCATCCTCGTATCGATGACATCGGGGCTCGGCTGAAAGTCTTCCCACATAAGAAAGAGACGAACCAAATCAAACCCACAGCAGCGGATGGCGGAGAAATCTCGGGCGAGAGCCTGAGCGTCCCAGTGACGCCAGAACCCCATCGCGTTCTTAGCAGGCCAGTAATTCACGCCCAGTCGGAATACGAGATTCGGTCATGAGACGTGCGGCTCCGCGCTGTCGAGCGACAAGATTCGACGGTAGAGGGCCAAGTACTCGTCCACCATTCGCTCTTTGTCGAAATGTGATTCCACCGAGCGCCGAACCGCTTGTGGCGCAAACTGGTTCCTGGTCGGAATCGTCGCCACGTCCCCCTCATTGACGAGAAGGCCGTTGACCCCGTCGATGACGAGTTCACTCATCGAGCCCCGATTCACCGCAACCACGGGCGTGCCACAAGCCATGGCTTCCACTACGGAAAAACCAAATGGTTCATCGAAGTTGATGAGATGCAACAAGGCGCGCGCTCCGCTCAGAACTTCGACCTTTTGGTCCGCGTAGACGGGACCGAGGTAGCGTACATTGACGCCATCGATATGTGGCGCAATGGCTCCCTCGAAGTACTGACTGTCTTGAACGATGCCTGCAATGATGAGGGGCATCTGCGCGCGGCGTGCAGCTACGATCGCCTCGCGAGTGCCCTTGTCCGGGTGGATCCTTCCGAAGAACAAGAGGTAATCCCGCGGACCGGTCCCTACGGAAAACGATGAGAAATCCACGCCGTGGTGGATCGTGGCAGCGTAACTCAGGGAAGCGTGGCGATCGGCATCACTGATCGCCACGTAGTGACTGGTTCGGTTGTACTTCCGATAGACCGGCAAGATTTCTTCGGACGAAAAACCATGGATGGTCGTCACCATCGGTATGCGAATCAAACGCGAGAAGCACAATGGCAGAAAGTCATAGCTGTTGTGGATGAGATCGAATTCGTGTGCCCTTTCGAAGATCTCGGCAAGATGCAAACCCTCGGCCACTTTCACATCGACGGTACCGTCCTCCGAGTAGCCCTTGGGCACCACAGTCGAAAGTGTCGCGGACGTGATGGAATCACCAGTGGCGAAGAGGGTGACGGCCACTCCCCGCTGAACCAGACCTTCCGTGAGCAGCGAGACGAACTGTTCCCAGGGCCCATAGGCGCGCGGAGGAACTCTCCAAGAGAGCGGGGCGAGAATCCCTACCTTGAGCGGGGGTTCGTGCGCTGGTCCTAGCGTCAATGGGCGCTTTCTGCTGAGGGGACGAGGCTTTCCGATTCACTCGCCTCTTGGATCCTGAGTTCAGCAGTCAGGTGATGCATGTCAGCCAACGCCAGCAGAAAGGACAGAGTGGATTCCGCCCCCTGATTTTCGTTGGCTCGGTCCGGATGTAGTCCGTCTCGACAGCCACGGGTCAGAGGATCATACAGGGGCGTGTTGATGTCGTTTTCGCCGAGGAACCAGCGGAACGCGCGCCACATCTCGCGTGCCCAGTGTTCGCTCCCGGACGTGCGCCAAGCATCCAAGCACGCGGACACAGTCGCACAAGCTTCGATCGGTTGTTGGTCGAAACGCGCTCTTTCGTCCCCCCGTTGGAAGAATCCACTTGATCCTACGGGGGTGAACATGCCGTTGTCGGATTGCTGCACATCCAGGAGCCAAGTGAGCGCCTCCGTCCCGGAACGAAGGAGTTCGTCGTCTCCGAGACTACGGCCCGAAACGATGAGGGCTTGGGGTAACCGCGCATTGTCGTAGGTGAGACTTCGTTCACACCATGGCCAGTCCTGGGAGAAGGTTCGTGAGAAGCGGGACACGAGTCGAGTCGCCAACGTCCGCTGAAGACTCTCGACTTCGCGATCTCCTTCGTAGGCTTTCTTGTATTCGGCGATCCCGAGCAGACAGAAGGCCCAAGCTCGGGGACTCTCGAACTCGGATATCACCCCCAGCGCGTTGTGAAACAGGTGCCCCGCCAAACCTTTGCGACCGGTGTCGCGAGCCCTACCGATCACCGTGCCCAGAGCCCATAGAGTTCGCGCGTGGCTGTCCTCGCTACCCGCTTTCTCTTGCCACTCTCTCCCGTAGCTCAAGAAGTTGCGAAATTGGCCTGTCTCACGGTTCAACGCGTGACTGATGAAGGCTAAGTAGCGGCTCGAAAGAGAGCGGATTGCATCCGGATCGACCGTACCGGCCTCGTCGAGGACAGAGGTCAGAATGAGCGCGCGGGAATTGTCGTCGACGCAATACCCATCCTCGTAGCGCGGCACCGAGAACATTGCGTGCTGGAGGATCCCCGTGTCGTCCGTAAGCGTCTCGACGTGTCGAAGGCTGATTTCTGGCAGCTCAATTTGAGACCCTCGCCAAGCCGCGCGCGACGCGCGATTCTTCCGACGAGCCGAGAACTCGGCGCGTGCGAATTCGAAGGTCGATTTGTAACTTGCCGCAACCGAGGGCCACTCCATCTCCACGCCCAGCGCAGCCGCCCGATCACCCAGAGCCTGGCGGTCTTCGGGGCTTTCGAGAAGACGCAAGAGTGCGTCGGAAATTGCCCTCGAGTCCTTGTAGGGGACCAGAATTCCTCGATTTTCCGCGAGGAGCTCTTGAGCATACCTGTACGGTGTCGAGATCACCGCCTTCCCCGACCCTACGGCGTAAGCCAGAGTGCCCGACGTGATCTGTTCCGGATTGAGGTAGGGCGTCAGGTAGACGTCCGACGCGGCAAGAAATTCGCCCAAAGCACGCGCACCAACGAAGCGGTCGTGAAACTCGACGTGTTCGGCCACCCCCAGCTTCTCGGCGCGGATCTGTAGACTTCGGCGGTAGGTTTCGCCATGAGCCTCCTTCACTTGCGGATGAGTTGCGCCCAGGATCACGTACTTCGCATTGGGGAATCTCGCGACCACTGCAGGCAGCGCGTCGATCACGTATTCGACCCCTTTGTCCGGGGAAAGAAGTCCGAACGTCAAGAGCTGGAGAGTATCGTGTGTCCCCAGTCGAACCCGACTCGCCTCTCGATCGGGCAACGAGGAAATCCCGTGAGGAATCAGGTCGATCTTGTCCGGTGAGATCCCATGGACCTCGACGAGAATTTTCAATCCTGCCAGACTCATGACGACAACCCGACTGCTCAAATGCAGGATCGTATTCATGACCTTTCGCTGCTCGGGAGATGGGTTGGACAGTACGGTGTGAAGCGTCGTTACGATCGGCACTCTCAGCCGACTCAAGGTGCCCAGGACGTGCCCCCCTGCCCGTCCACCGTAGATGCCGTATTCGTGTTGGAGGCAAAGGACGTCGAAGCCTCCGACGTTGAGAAAATCGGCAGCACGACGATAGCCCGGGACGTCACCCTCGGCGATTTCGAAGAGGACCTCCGAAGGATACTGGTATCGGTGGCCCAGATCGTTCATGGCCACGATCCCGCACTGGAGCCCCAGTCCTTCCTCCGAGAGAGCGTCGCGGAGGTCAGTCGTAAAGGTTGCTATTCCACAATGGCGGGGAAGCGCGTTGCCCAACAACGCCACATTGTGAACGGCGTCGCCGGTACGCAGAGGGTCGCTCATGTGCCCCGATTTCGAGTTCGAGGAGCCAACCTGAGAGCTGCACACCCCAGTTCGACGCCAGCCTCAAAGACGGCGCTGTGGATGGCGTCGAGCGTGGTGATGGACCACGGTTCACGCACCACCACCGATGGTAGATTGAAATTCAGCACTCCGCGGCCCCCTAGGATGATTCGGGACCAACCTGGGACCGATGCTTTCAGCTGTAGCCTAGTTCTCGCGAAAGCGCCACCGCACGGCGCGAGTGACCGGGAATTGATTTCGTCCCACACACCATCTCCACGGCGTTCACGGCCGCGACACCACTTGGACACCGTCGGCCACCTTTGCCGTTTTGGTCGCGAAAGGCTCACAGACTTCGTCGGCTTCCTAAGCCGAAGGTCGCAAGTTCGAATCTTGCCGGGGGCGCTAAGCCGAAGAGCCTAGCCAAGCCGAGCCATCACCGAAAGCCTCGCTCCCAAGAGTTCGCATGGCTCGTGGCGAGTGACGGCGACGAAGGCGAAACCGGCCGCCCAGGACGGATCCTCGACTTCGAGTTGGGGCGCGGTTAGAGCCCATGTAGAGTGGACGCATGTCCCTGAGACGATGCACGGTAGGTGATTTCCCGACGTTGCCTCCTGAAGTTCGTGAGCTCGCGTCCAAACTCCCGTTCGATTTCGACGACTTCGAACCCGAGCTGCCTCTCTACTTCAGCGAGGGCTCCGCCGAAGTGAAGACGTTGGCGCTCGAGGGTTCGGCCGGCCTACTCGTGGTCGGTGATTTGACCGTTCGGGGGCTCCTCGACGATCGGCCGCTGGGTTTTGACCCGGACGAGGCGCATGGGATCGTGGTGGGAGGAAACCTCTGCGCGGACACCGTGCTCCTGGCTGCGGAAACGTACGTTGCGGGGAACGTTCAGGTCCAGCTGTTGATCGCAGAGTCGGATGGAAACCTTTCGCTTCGCATCGGGGGCAACCTGGTGGGGCACCAACTCATCGCGTTGGGGCACCATGTCCATGTTGGCGGGGACACCAAGGCCGACTTCTCGATCGGCTACCTTGGCCTCTCCTGCGACATTCAAAAGCCCCAGATGAAAGACGCGTTTCACCCCGACGTGGTCAACCAGTGGGGTGGTATCGACATCGACGAGGTCGCCCGCCGCGCTCTTTCGGGGCAGCCCTTCCTGACCTGACGCAACCGTCACGCGCATAGGCAAACCAAGCCGATCGATCACGGACAGCCTCGCTCCCAAAGTTCACATTCAGGATACAAATCCACCCGGGGGCGCCAGCGCTGCGCGCAGGCTTTTCGTGAGGCGTTGAACCGTGTCGCGCCTGTGGCGCGAGGGCGCTCGATTCGCCAGGAAGTCGTGGGCGAACGAAGGTCTACTGCACGCTGACGCAGAAGTCCTCGATCGCGAGGTTCTGAATCGGCCCCTCCCAGATCTCGAAGCCGACGGCGACGCCCATGATCTCGGTGCCCGGGAGCGTGTAACCGCGGCCTTGGGCGTCGCGAATGAAGTCCATCAAGTCGAACCCCAGCTCGTGCGTGTCGTTCCCTTCAGCGCGGACGTAGTTGATGATTGGCAGGCGTACGCCGTTCACGAGTACGTTGCCTTCGATGAGTCGCCAGATGCCGTTGACGTTGGGGACAATGACCCTTTCGTCCCTGATATCGCCCGCCGGTTGGAAGTTGGGTGGGTCGCGCACCCAGACCATGAAGTACCCCGTGTGCTGACCGCCGGTACTCATCCACACGTCCCAGGCCACGTTGTAGCTGCCCGATGCGGCCGGGTGACTCCAGCGCAGGCCGGTGTTGACGCTCGTGAGGCCGGTCACCGCGCGGGGCAGCGTCGAGCCGATTGACGATCCCGTGTTCGAATAGTTTCCATAATAGACCGTGGGGTAGCCAGCCGGCGACGCTCCGGTTCCGACGTCACCTTGGAAGTCGACGACGCGCATCTGCGTACCGGTTCCCTGGATGTGGTGCGAGCGGAAGTTCGTCCCCCAGCCGTTCGTGATCAGTCGATAGTTCGTGCTCCCGCGAGCGACGTCGATCGTCTGGTAGCGGGAGTTCGTGTTGTACGAGACGCTGTGCGAAGCCCCGTCGGTCAAACAGTTACCCGCAGGGACCGCTGGGGTTGCATCGCCATCTCCAAGGACTGGAGTTTCGCCGCTCCCGTAGGTGCCGTACGGAGTCGTCTCGTCCAAGATCCCATCCAGATTCAGGTCGATGGCGTCGACCCAGCCATCATCATCCATGTCATGCCCGAGGGCGTCTGGATGGCCGTCGTCGTTTCGATCCACAGCGTACCCGTCGGCGATGCCGTCCGAGTCGATGTCCCACAGATCGGGTTTGCCGTCCCCGTCTCGATCCACAGCGCGTCCAAGGTCGTCGGGCACTCCGTCGCAATCACCATCACTCAGCGCGCACTCTTCCTTTTTGGCGCAGGAGAAGACGGGGACAGCAGCAAGCAGAAGGAGAAAGGCAGGGCGAATCGTCGGCTTTTTCATGAGATCACGATAAGGGGTAAGAGCGCTCGCGCGCTGACGAGACAATGGCAGAGATGGGCTTCCTGCGCCAATCTCACTACCGTTCAGGCGCCCGAGCTGGTGAAGCCGGTTCCAGCGAGGCTTGGCGGGCACAGGGCAGCTCGACGTGGAGACCTGGTCGCGCGCCTGTAGAACTCAGTCAGGACAGTCGCCGAAGAAGCACAGTGTTTCCGTTTTCGGATCGCACCGTCCTTTTCTGATGCGAGTGCTCTGCCTTTCGGTCTCTCTGTTCAGGCGGACACTGACCTCGACGCGGCCCGAGCGTCCGAAATAGGTGGCGCAGTTGCAGTCATCACCGACCACCCAGCATTCGACTTCATCCTCGGGAAGGACAGTGACACTCGCGAGACATCGGGAACCTGGAGTCGAGGTACTCGGCACTCCGCCGAGACCGGTTCCGGGCGCTTCAGCTCCCCCGATGACCCAAACGACCAAGCCCGACTTACTACTCGCCGGGCAGGCGCAGGAAGCAATGGCGGCAGTGAGGGCGGCAAGCGCCGACCTCTCGACCACGTGTCGAAATGACCCAGGTGTCGACGTCACCCTCCTCATTCCGCGACCGCCACGGTCACGGTTAGGCACCCAAGCTGATGAAGCCGGTGCGGATGAGTCCCACGAGCTGCCCCAGGGTGTGTTCCCGGCTCATCGGCGACAGATCGAGGGCTTCTTCGATGCTCAACCCGCCTTCGAGGCGCGAGAGCAGATAGGCCTGTTCCGGCGAAAGGCTTTGAGCGGTGGAAGTCTGAGGTCGCACAGTGATGCGACGGCTCAGCTTGCCGAGGCGTCGTTCGAACGTTCGCATGAATAGGCTTGCGTTCTGATGGATGAGCTCGGACACCTCGGGCTTGTTCACGGCCTGGGCGATTTCGAGGGCCGACTCGGCGCAGCTTACCGCCAGTTCGAGGTTGTCCAGACCCAGCTCCTGGCGGGTTCGATCAATGAGACCCTTTACAGCTTTGACGGGGTCCTTCGAATGCCAGGACGTTCGCGTACGGCGGGTCCCCGTGCGGGCCTCAGCCTGCGGCACCTCGTCTCGACTCGAGTCGACGGTGGGAGCGTCGGAGGCAGGCCTGGAGCGCGCCGGTGGTCGAGGATCGGTGGCTCGTCCCAAGCTGGGATAACTCCCTGTTTGTTCGACGACAGCGTTTTCGAGTGCCTCGGAGAACTCACCGATGCTCGGGTATCGATCGGCAGGCGACTTGGAGAGGGCCTTGAGGATGACGTGGTCAAGCTCCTTGGGAAGCTCGCTTCGCAATTGAGACGGAGGTACTGGAACATCCCGGATGACCCGCTGGAGCAGCTCCATCACGTCGTCGGCGGTAAACGGCACTCGCCCCGTGAGCATCTCGTACAAGATGACGGCAAGCGCGTACTGATCACCCCTGGCGTCGACGGCCGCCGTTTTGCCCAACGCTTGTTCGGGCGCCATGTATTCGGGCGTCCCCAGGATGTCGAACTCACCCGTCAACTTACGCCCCCCCGACCGCGTCTCCGCTTCCGCACGTTTGCTGATGCCGAAGTCGAGGAGCTTGACGAAGAGCTCCGCCCCCGTGTCGACCAGGAAGATGTTCGCGGGCTTCAAATCGCGGTGAACCACACCCGCGTCGTGTGCCGCACCGAGGGCCGAAGCCGCCTGAACGGCAACGCGGACCGCCGCGCCAATGCCAAGCTGACGGTGCCTCATCATCACCGCGTCCAGCGGACGTCCCTTCAGAAGCTCCATGACGAGGTACAGACGCCCGTCGTCCGTCGTGTCGAAATCCAGCACCTGCACCACGTGTGGATGGTGGATTTGGCTGATGATTTCCGCCTCCCGGGTGAAACGGGCCAGAGCGTTCTCGTCCTGCGACAAGTGCCCTGCCATGACCTTTACGGCGACAGGCCTCTTTAGGCGCACGTGTTCGGCTTGATAGACGAGGCCCATCCCTCCTTCGTCCAATTGGGACTGGATACGGTAAGCGCCCCCCAGGATCTGGCCTAGGAGAGCTTCTGGGGAAGGAATCGATCCGCTCACGTGGGTATTTTCGTACATTGTCCCGACGGGCGGGCCGACACAACCAGTTTAGTGGAAAATTTATGACGCGTCCCCCATGCCGCGAGGGTGGGCCGCAGGGTCTCGAGGTGGCGATTCGGGCGCATTGGGAGCCGAACTACGTAGTGGCGACAGTCGCCATCCTGGATCCCTCGAAGTGGTTGGCCATTTGCAAGCGTTTTGACCCAACTCTTTGCGCAAATGGGAGCGGTGTTGTTAGGTTGACCTTCGTCGCGGGTCCAGAGGCTCGGGAGGGTGAAATGCAGAGTAAATTCAAAGTGCAGACGTCGGCGCGAGTCGGTATTCGTCGGAGATTTGGCGCCGCAAGTGCCGTGACCATGTTCCTCTCCACGGCAGTCGCCCAGGGACAAGAGCAGCCACCCGCTGCGGGACCGACCGCTGTGACTGAAAACGCATCGGGAGATGCGGCCGCAACGGAATCGGAGACTCCCGGCGCGGGCGAGCAGTCCGCCCAGGATTCCGAAGAGGCCGTGAGCAGTTCGGCGGGAGCGAGCTTCTCCCTAGGCGCGGGCGGGCAGGCCGACGCCTCCGCTCAGCAGTCTTCGGCAACCGACGGTGGCGAACAACCCGCTTCATCCAAGCCTCAGATCCCACCCTATGCTGGTGCGCGCGCCACTCGCACTGAGACGAGCCTCGGCGCGCGCTACGCGCCATTGCCTTACATCGAACGCTACAAGCCCGAACCGAACCTCTGGGAGGTGACGATGTTCGGCGGGCTGCTGTTCCCGTCTGGGGCCCACAACTTGAAGGTAGCGGTCCTGCCCCGCGAGGAGTTCTCGGCCGTCGCTGGTCAGTTAGGCGGAAGCCTTGCGTACTTCCCCCTTTCGTTCGTGGGGCTCGAACTCGAGGGAATGGGCGCGGGCGGATCGACCCGAGACTCGAATTTCAGCGCCGTTCTCTACGGCATTCGCGCCCACGCCATCGTCCAGTTGCCGCTGTTTAGTGTTGTTCCGTTTGCGCTCATTGGTGGCGGTACCATGGGAGCGTCGACCGAAACGATGGGTCATGATCGCGACGGTGCCTTTCACTACGGCGTCGGCGTGAAGGTTCCAGTCAATCATCGTGTGTCGGGCCGTTTCGACTTCCGAGACAACTTGACTCAGAAGGGGGAGGGCGCGGCAAATGGCAAGCAAACCCATCATCCCGAGCTCCACTTGGGTGTGACGTTTACGTTCGAGCGGACGCCGCCACCCGTCGCCCCGGATCGCGACTACGACGGTCTCTACGATCACGAGGATCAGTGCCCGGATCAAGGCGCCCTGACGGCGAGCGGGTGCCCTAGCGATTCGGACGGCGATGGGATCCTCGACCCTGTCGACGAATGTCCGGCAGTGGCGGGAGTCGAGCCGACTGGATGCCCCAACTTGGATGAGGATGGTGACGGCGTTCCAATTCCGGTCGATCAGTGCCCCGAGGAGATGGCTAGTACGCCCGACGGTTGTCCAGATCAGGATCTCGATGGTGACGGGATCATCGGGCAGGAAGACAAATGCCCCAAGAAGCCAGAGACGCGGAATGGCTTCGAGGACGACGACGGTTGCCCCGATGAAATGCCCGAAGCCGTGCAGAGATTCACCGGCGTGATTCAGGGCATCAATTTCCGGCAAGGCACCTCGGAGATCGAGGAATCGTCTTTTCCCACGCTCGATTCCGCGGTTGAGATTCTCGCCGAATTCCCCAGCATTCGCATCGAAGTGTCGGGGCACACCTCTAGTGAGGGAGCCAAGGAGAGGAACGACGAACTCAGCATCGAAAGGGCCGAGGCCGTGCGGACCTATTTCGTCAACAAAGGCATCGGGGAGGACCGCATCACCGCTCGTGGTGCAGGATCGAGCGAACCCGTGGCCGACAATGCCACCAAAGAAGGGCGAGAGAAGAATCGGCGCATCGAGTTCCGCATTCTGTCTCAGCCCTGAGAGGTAGGGAGGGCGCGAGCGGTGCAGCGACGTACTTGGTTCGGCCTGCTCGCGCTCCTTTTTGTGGGCTGTGTTCCACCGGTCAGCGTCCGGACCGCCTACGATCCTGCCAAGGATCTCGGTCAGTTTCGTACGTTCGCGATGCTGGAGCCGAATCGCCCGGTCCCGTCCAAGAACACGGACATCGACCCCTTCGTCCTCCTGCGACTTCGGCAGCTCATCTACGTGCAGCTCAAAGCGCAAGGTCTCGCTCCCGTTTCCAAAGACCAAGCGGACCTTCTCGTTGCTGTCGCAGCGAGCCACGACGAGGAAATTTACGTCTATCGGAGTGGCCCGTACTACTACGACCCGCTCTATGGGCCGATGTGGTCGAATCAAGTCATGCGTGTCGACGAGGGAGTGGTTGTCGTCGATCTCATCGAAAGAGAGTCGAGGAGCGTCGTGTGGAGAGGCACCGGCGTTCGTGAAACCGGACGCAGTTTCTCCGAGGAGGAGCTCCAGTCTCTCGTGACGTCCATCTTGGCCGAGTTCCCGCCGAATCACCAAGAGAAGCCATGAGACGCCTGGTCCCGCTCGATGAGACCGTCGTCATCGAGAAAATGGTGCCCGGTGGCGACGGCATGGGACGGCTCTCGGACGGGCGCCTCGTGTTCGCGGAGCGAGCGTTCGTGGGGGACGAGCTCCGACTCCGAACCGTCGAAGATCGAAAGTCCTTCGTCTTCGCAAGAAATTTCGAGGTAAAGACGCCGTCGCCAAACCGACGCGCTCCGGCGTGTCCCGACTGTGAGCCGTGTGGCGGCTGCGATTGGATGTGGATCGACGAGGCCGAGCAGAGACGCGCCAAGGCGGACCTGATCGCCCAGGCACTGACGCGGACGGGTCGAGTCGCTTTTCCTGAACCCGTCCTCGTACATCCGGCGCCGCGCTCTCTGAGGTATCGGTCGAGGGTGAGGCTTCAGGTCAAGGAGGGTAAGGTTGGATTTTTCGCTCGAGGAAGCCACGAGCTCGTGGAAGTCTCCGACTGCTTGGTGAGTTCGGAGGAGGTCTGGTGGCTCGTCGAGCGGGTTCGAGACCTCGTTCACCAGCGTCCTTCCGCCTTCGTCGAGGTGGCGCATGTCGAGGTTCGCGTTTTCGATGGTGTGACTCCGCCGCGCGAGCGACGTTCGGTGCACGTCTCGTTGGGCCCGGGATCTACGAAGAGCCCGCGTCCCTCGACACGCGCGCTTCGGGCGGCTCTCCGCCCGTTGGAATCCGAAGCAAGCGTTCGCGTTGCATCAGAACCAATCCCGCCGCAGTCCTATTCTCCCATGCATGGAACAACCGTGCGAGCGCCGGTCGGCGGGTTTACGCAGGTCAACGAAGCCGTCAATCAGGAGCTCGTCCAGCGAGTGGTTTCCGAGGTGACGCGAGCCGGGGCGCGCCGATTCTTGGACATTTACTGCGGGAGCGGCAATTTTGCTTTGCCCCTCCTGCACCTCGGCCTATCCGGAATTGGGGTGGAGCAAAGCGTTGAAGCCATTTCGGCAGCTCAAAATGAGGCGAAGACGTGTAGCCTCGATGGTCAATTCATCGCCCGGGCCTGCGACCGGTACCTACTCGATCTCGATGCCGAGGCTCGATTTGACGTCGTCATCTTGGACCCGCCGCGAGCCGGCGCCAGAGGGGTCATTCCGCCGCTCCTTCGCCTTCGCCCGGCCCTTCTCCTCATGATCGCCTGTGATCCGGTCAGTTTGGCCCGAGATCTCGGAGAATTGGTCCGGGGTGGTTATCGCATCGAGTCCGTGGAGGGTTACGACATGTTTCCTCATACACACCACGTCGAAACCCTGGCGATTCTCCGGGTGGACGAAAGCCCTCGACTTTCCGAGCCGGCGCTTTAGGTTGTCCTCAATGGCCCAAGACGACAAGAGTTCAGGATCCCGACCGCGGCGCACCCTGCCGCCGGGACCGTGGAACCCCGACAAGAAGAGGGGCGATCCGAACGACCCTAGTCCCCCGCCCGGCGGGCTGCGCGGCTGGGCGCTGCCCTTGATGCTCTTGTTCGCGTTCGTACTTTACAACGTGCTTTCGCAGTCGGCTGCTGGCGGCGAGCAGGTTCCGTATTCGGAGTTCTATCAGGCCGTCAAAGAAGGCAGGGTAGAGAGCGTCGAGATCACAGGTCTGAACATCGACGGCGCCTTCAAGAGCTCCGGCAGCGGAGCCTCTCAAACGAAGAGCTTTCAAACGGCGCTTCCCCCCATTGAGGACGAAGAGCTGCTCCCGCTGCTCCGCGAGAAGGGGGTGAACATCAAGGTCGTCAGCGACGAACCTTCGCTCGCCACGTACACACTCCTGAACGTCGTGCTCCCGTTCGCGCTCATCTTGGGGTTTTTCGCCTGGATGTCTCGTCGCAACGCGAAGATGATGGGCGGACCGTTCGGAGGGATCCTGAAAGGACGCGTACGGCGCTTCGAACGTGAATCAGAGGTGAGCGTCACGTTTTCGGACGTGGCCGGTCAGAAGTCGGCCAAGCGCGACCTTCAGGAGGTGGTGAAATTCCTCCGCGAACCCGAGAAGTACAGGCGTTTGGGGGGGAAGGTGCCCCATGGCGTGCTCTTGGTGGGTCCCCCAGGTACGGGCAAGACGCTCCTTGCACGAGCGGTGGCTGGCGAGGCGGGGGTGCCGTTCTTTTCCATCAATGGCTCCGAATTTATCGAAATGTTCGTCGGGGTGGGGGCGTCGCGCGTCCGGGAGTTGTTCGAGGAAGCGAAAAAGGTTGCTCCTGCCATCGTTTTCATCGACGAAATCGACGCCGTGGGCAGGGCTCGCGGCGCCGGGCTGGGTGGCGGACATGACGAGCGCGAACAGACGTTGAATCAGCTCCTGAGCGAGATGGACGGTTTCTCCAGGAACGATCACACCATCGTCCTTGCCGCCACCAACCGTCCGGACGTGCTCGATCAGGCGCTCCTTCGTCCCGGGCGCTTCGACCGCAGGGTCGTCATCGATCGTCCCGAGCTCGAAGCGCGCGAGGCGATCCTCAAGGTGCACACTCGAGACAAGCCGATGGCTGATGACGTGGACTTGGCCGCCATAGCCAAGGATACGCCGGGGTTTTCCGGAGCAGACTTGGCAAATCTGGCGAACGAGGCCGCGCTACACGCGACCCGGCGAGACGCCGACTTGATCACCGAGGAAGACTTTCGCGCAGCATACGACAAGATCGTTCTCGGTGACGAGCGGGAGTCCAAGCTCGACAAAGAGGAAAAGCGCCGTGTCGCAATCCACGAGTCGGGCCACGCTGTGACCGCACACTTCTCTCCTCACGCTGAACCTCTCCGCCGGGTCACGATCATTCCGCGAGGTATGGCCCTGGGCGTCACTCAGCAGGCTCCTCAGGGCGAGCGCTTCATGATGACGCGCCCGGAGCTCGAGGCGCGCTTGCGCGTTCTCATGGGGGGCTACGCTGCGGAAAAGGCTCTGATTGGCGAGACGAGCTCCGGTGCCGAAAATGACCTGAAGCGAGCCAGTGAGATTGCTTTCCGCATGGTTGCGCACTTCGGGATGAGCGATGTGGTCGGTCCGGTGTTCCATGAGCACAAGACGGAGCACCCTTTCCTCGGCCAGAGGATGGCAACGGATGGTGGTACTTCGGATGCCACGGTGCACGACATCGAACAGGAGGCCCGCAAATTGCTCCTCAAGGCGGCCCAGGAAGCCGAGGACATCATCCGCAAGCACCAGACCGCCTTGGAGGCCCTGCGCGACTACCTCCTCGAGAAGGAGAGCATCGAAGAAGCCGACCTGGCGAAGCTCCTCGGACCTAGTGTCAAGGCGCGCGGTGGGGCGCCCGACGCTGACGTCGATTCTCTCCACTGAGGTAGACCCCATCGCGGTGAAAACGCTGAGGCAGGCCGAGCCTTTCCCGTATATAGTCCCGCCCGATGAACGCCGCGTGGGTCTGCCTGGTAGGGCTCATTTGCCTGACACTTGGCTATCGCTTTTATGCTCGATTCCTTGCTCGCCATGTCTTCGATCTGCGGAGAAGTGAGCCAGTTCCCTCCAAGGAACTCGAGGATGGCGTCGACTACGTCCCCACCAAGCGCGCCATTCTTTTCGGACACCATTACGCGTCCATAGCGGGTGCTGCCCCCATCATCGGTCCGGCCATTGCGGTCGTCTGGGGGTGGCTACCGGCCGTCATCTGGATCGTCGTCGGGAGCATCTTCATGGGGGCCGTTCATGATTTTGCCGTTCTCGTGCTCTCGATGCGCAACGGTGGGAAGAGCGTGGCGCAAATCAGCGCAACGGTGCTGGGGCCCCGAACACGACCTTTGTTCCTCCTGGTCGTCTTCGTCTTGGTGATGGTGGTCATCGCGGTGTTTGCTGATGCCATCGCCAAGCTGTTCATCGCCTATCCCGGGTCGGTATTGCCGGTCAATTTTCAAATCATCGTGGCAGTTTTGATCGGCTGGGTGAGCTACAAGAAGGCGTTTCCGCTCCTCTGGCCATCGATCGCGGCACTGGTCCTCTTGTACGCGATGGTATTCGTCGGTGAGGCGATCCCCCTGTCCCTCGGGGACTGGTTTGGTCAGCGACAGGGGCTCGTCTGGGTCGTCCTGTTGCTCGTCTATTCGTTCATCGCCAGCGTCATCCCAGTTTGGATCCTCCTCCAGCCTCGGGATTACATCAATTCCCATCAGCTTTTCGTGGGCTTAGCGGCCATGATCGCCGGGATCTTCATCGCCCAGCCGCTCATCCAAGCTCCAGCTTTGGCCCAACCTCCCGCCGATGCTCCGAGCCTATTGCCGTTCTTGTTCGTCACCATCGCGTGCGGAGCCATCAGCGGATTCCATGGACTCGTATCTTCGGGGACGACCAGCAAGCAGATAGAAAACGCCACCGATGCCCCCATGATTGGCTACGGAGGTATGTTGGGGGAAGGCCTGGTGGCGCTGCTGGCGACTTTGGCTGTGAGCGCTGGGCTCGCGGACTTTGCCGAGCACTACCACTCGTTCGCTGCAGCGGCGAAAGGCGGGATCGCGTCGTTCGTCGCCGGAGCCTCCACGTTCGTCTCTGCGCTCGGGATTCCGGCGGGTCCATCTCAGGTTCTGGTCGCCGTCATGGTGATTTCGTTCGCGGCGACGAGCCTCGATACTGGGGTGCGTATCCAGCGCTACATCTTGAGCGAACTCGGCGAAATCTACGGGATACAGGTGCTGACCCAGCGCTATGTCGCAGGATTTCTGGCCGTGGCCCCGCCGCTCGCCCTTTATCTGTCGGGGAAGGACAAGGCCCTCTGGCCGCTGTTTGGCGCAACGAATCAGCTGTTGGCGGGACTGAGTTTGGTCGTTGTCACCGTGTGGCTCAAGAAGACGGGGCGTCCTTGGCTCTACACCGGGGTTCCCATGATGTTCGTCGTGGCAACCGCGGGGCTCTCGATGGCCGGTAACATCATGAACTATTGGGCGGCTGGTAACATCGTTCTGATGGCCGTGGGATCGTTTGTGCTCGCGCTGGAAATCTGGGTGGTCCTGGAAGGTGCTGCCGCCATGCGCCGCCTGGGCGACGGAAAATCCTGAACCCCGAGGACGAATCGCTTGGTGCGCCCCGTCTGGGCGAGTAGCGTGCCCCGCGCATGAGTCAGCCATCCGCTCCTTCTGAACTTCCGGAGACCAACTCCTCGCTCGAGACCGAGGAGATCATGCCCCCCGATATCGAGTGGCGCGACGCTCCTCGCATCATTGCCAGCGGCTTTGCCATGGGCAGCGCCGACGTCGTACCCGGCGTTTCCGGGGGGACGATGGCCGTCGCATGCGGGATCTACGAGAGGCTTCTGACTTCGATTGCGTCCATCAATCCTCGGAGCATCAAGGCGCTGGTTACACTCCAGTTCCGCGAGATGCTCTGGATTGTGCACTATCGCTTTCTCTTGTCGCTCTTCGCCGGAATTTTCACCGCCATCATCGTGATGGTGAAGCTCGTGGGACTTCCTAGGCTCTTGGTGACACACACGTCCCTCGTGTACGCGGTCTTCTTCGGGCTCGTTTTTGCCAGCGTCTTCGTTCTGGGGAAAAAGCTGCGCTGGACGGCGGCTTGCGTCGGATGGCTGCTCCTGGGCGCAATCCTCGGCTTCGTCGTGGTCACGCGTGTCCCCGTGAACACCCCGGGCGGACCCGTCTTCATGTTCGGCTACGGGACCATCGCCATTTCTGCCATGTTGCTTCCCGGCATCAGCGGTTCGTTCATCCTTCTGATCTTGGGCCAATACCAGCGCGTGATCTCGGCGCTGGAGAGCTTGCTCCATCTCGATTTTTCGGCGCTTCTGATCGTCGTCCCGTTTGCTCTCGGTTGCCTCGTGGGACTCACAGCCTTTTCCAGGTTCGTCGCGTGGCTTCTTCGCCACTACCATGATCCGGTCGTGGCGGCCTTGTGTGGGCTGCTACTCGGCAGCTTGTGGCGCATTTGGCCCTATCAACACACCAAGTCCATCGAGGTGCGGGGGAAGCTGCGAGTCGTCGAAGCCGTTCCGTACTTGCCGGACCAATGGGAGAGCCTCCCGCTCGTCCTCGCGATTGTCGGATTTTCGAGCGTATTTCTCATCGAATACCTGGCTCGATTGCGAAAGGCGCCCACGGCGAAGGCCTGAACCGTACGGGTTGATTTTACGTTCCGTCGGGGCGAGCGTCCTCGGCGATGGCTCGCAAGTACTGGCTTCTGAAGACCGAACCGGGAGAGTATTCCTGGGCGCGACTTGCCTCGGAGAAGCGAGGAACGTGGGACGGTGTGCGAAACTACGCGGCGCGCAACCATCTGCGCGAGATGAAGAAGGGCGACTATGCGCTCTTTTATCATACCGGTAGAGAAAAGGCGGTCGTTGGGGTCGCGGAGATCGTTCGCGAGCATTACCCGGATCCGACTTCCGATGGGGGCGATTTTTCTGCCGTGGACGTGAAGCCGGTGAAAGGCCTTTCCGAGCCGGTCACCTTGGCCCGTATCAAGTCGGAACAGGCTCTTTCGGCGATGGTCCTCGTCAAGCGAGCGCGCCTTTCCGTTCAACCGGTTCTAGCTGCTGAATTCAAGAAGATCCTGTCGATGGGCAAGACCCACATCTGAGCTGTTTCGAGTCGAACCATGTCTGAATTCTTCCGAAAGTTTCTCGTTTTCGTTCTCGCCGCTGGTTCAATTCTGCTCGTCGTCGGGTCGTTCGAATCTCCAGCAACTGCCCAGGAGGCGGCGAACGAGCAGCCGGCGTCTTCGGACGCGACCGCAGCATACCCGTCCAGACCGGAGGTGCATGCCGCAGTACCCCACGAGACTCGCCCTGCGCTCGCCAATCAGAGCCGCGCTCGACAGAGAAATACCCTCGTCCCCGACCGACACATCGACGCACTGCCTCGATTTTTGAGGACGGAGCTCATGGGGGTCGAGGGGTGGCAAATCCTGGCGCTTTTGCTCGCATTCGCCGTCGGGCTCGCTGTCCGCAAGATCTTTCAGCTGTTCATTACCAGTCGACTTCGGCCCATGGCGGAACGTTTCGGCACCGAATCCGTGCGACACGTCGTCGATGTGTTCGCGGGACCCGGATCGATCCTAGTCGTCTCGGGGCTCTTGGCGGTCTTCTATCCGCAACTCGGCCTCGTTCCTTGGATGGAGCGGGCTCTAGGGATTGCCGTTCGATCCATGGCCATCCTTTCGTTGGTCCTTTCCCTTTATCGGTTGGTCGATGTCTTGTCGGATCGAATGGCGGCCAGGGCTGACCAAACCGAATCCAAACTCGACGACCAACTCGTCCCCCTCGTCCGCAAGGCCCTGAAGATCCTCGTCGTGCTGACTGGGTTCCTCTTCTTGCTCCAGAACTTGGATGTCAACGTTGCGTCGCTCGTGGCAGGGCTCGGGATTGGCGGAGTCGCGGTCGCGCTCGCCGCAAAGGACACCATCGCCAACTTCTTCGGAAGCCTGATGATTTTCGTCGATCGGCCCTTTCAGATTGGTGACTGGGTCAAGATTGGCGACGTGGAGGGGATCGTCGAGGTCGTCGGGTTTCGTTCGACTCGGGTGAGGACATTTTACAATTCGTTGGTAACGGTGCCCAACGCGCACTTCACCGAGGCGGCAATCGACAACCTCGGACTTCGGGAGTTTCGACGGATCAAGACCGTGCTCAATCTGACGTACGACACGACGCCGGAGCAAATCCAAGCCTTCGTGGAAGGGATTCGAGCCATCATCGTGGCCAATGACTTCACGCGAAAAGACTACTACGAGATCCATTTCAACGACTTCGGCCCACACAGCCTCGAGGTGCTGGTGTACTTCTTCGTGAAAGTCGGGTCGTGGACGGACGAACTCCGAGAACGGCACAACGTGTTCGTCGAAATCCTGCGCCTGGCAAAGGAGCTCGGAGTCGAGTTTGCCTTTCCGACCCAGACCCTTCACGTTGGCTCCCTGGCCGAGCCAGGCACGAGCCTTTCGACCAAAACCGTTCCTCCGCGCGACGATCTCACCAAGGTCATTCGAGCGTTCGGTCCCGGCGGCGAGCTTTCGAAACCTTCGTCGCCACTCCTTACCGACGGCTATCTTGCGGGGACGGTCAGGAAGACAGGCGGCGACGGCTGAGGCGATCTCCCGCCACCAGGGGCTCTTTTTGCGCACCGCGCGCTCGTCGTATAGAACCAAACGCCGCTTCACTCGGTCGAAAAGGAAAAATCGTGGCGATATCCGTAGATACACTCAAGTCCGAGCGTGAAACGCTCAAAGAAGAGCTCCGCACCATCGAAGCCGAGCAAAGGCGTCTCGAGACTGAGATCAAGGCCGTCCGTCAAAAAGAGCTCAAGACCAAGCGCGAGATCGAGGCTCTCTCGACGCTCATCGATCTAAGCTCCGAGTGATGCCCGTCACTCCCAGGTGATGTTCGGGAAGGGGGCCCCAGGCTTTGCCAGGTAAAACCCCTGCAATAGATCACACCCCAGGTCGATGAGCGCATCGCGCTCCTCGCGGCACTCGATTCCTTCGCCCACGACCATCGTTCCCATGTCCTTGGCCAGGTTCACCATGGATCGGACGACGGTGGCTTTGGTCTTGCTCAAGTGGAGATCGCGAACGAGCGTCATGTCGAGCTTTACGAACTCTGGTTCCAGTAGAGCGAAGCTATTCAGTCCGGCATACCCGGCCCCGAGATCGTCGACCGCGATTCGAAACCCGAGCTCGCGTAACGATCCGATACGGTGTCGGACATCGGGTACTTCCTCGAGGCTCGCCCGCTCGGTCACCTCGAGGACGACATGATGAGCAAACGGGGCGAGCACCGACTCCTCGCTCAGGAGCGTGTGGTCCAAGAGGTCCCTCACGTGGAGGTTGACGAAAAACGCCGGGCTGTTGGTCGCCATGGCCATGGCCCGCGCCGTCCGTTCTCGCACGATTCGGCCCAACTCTTCGACTCGCCCCAATCGTTCGGCCGCGTCGAGGACGGCACCAGGATGGGGTAGGGCTGGCTCCTTGCTCCGCATGAGCGCCTCGAAACCGAATACGCTCCTCTTTTGTGCATCTACAATGGGTTGAAACGCCATCCACAAGCCGTCGAGGCATCGGTCGAGGCTTCGGTGCAGCGTGTCCTTGTCGACACCGCCGCCCGGAGGGTGCTGACTGAGGAGCTCCCGTGCCTGCCGCTCGACGAGAGCCAGACGATACATGCGTGCGGCTTTTTCGACGATTCGGGTTAACTCCTCGATGCTCACCGGCTTGGTCACGTAGCGAAACGCTCCCACCTCGAGCGCGCGAGCTGCGCCGCTGACGCTTGGATCGCCGGTGAGAAGCACGACCGGGATGTCCCGGTTCACAGCTCGGAGGGCATGGAGCAGCTCGTATCCGTCCATCTCCGGCATGGAGACGTCGCTGAGCACGACGTCGAAGGCCGTTTCATTGAGGGCACGGAGCGCGTCGGGTCCGTTGCTCCGGACTTCGACTTTGTTGCCCATGGATACGAGCGAACGTTTGAGGGCGCGCGCCGTCTCACCGTCATCGTCGACGACGAGCACGCTGATCGCACCGCTCCTTGCGTTGCTCTCCGGCGGTGTCGAATCGGCGCGCGCCGACCCAGACCTGCCTCCGTCAGGCCGGGGGGAGCTGTCTTCACTCATGGCTTACAACAACGGTGCAGAAGGGAACGCTATTAAGTGTCATTCGTACTTTCCGGTGGAGGGGGGCGCGACGACTCCATCGCCCGCCGCGGGAGGAGACGCCTCCGAGTCGGACGGCGCCGCAGCGCTCGATTCCTCCGTGTGCGTGCAGCCAGCTTGGAATCCGGTCGAGTCGAATTGGCTCTTGGAGCTGGCGGTACGCCGCTCGCCCGATTCGCTGTCATAGGTCACTTTGACCTTGAGCTTCCGCACTCCGGCCCGCGCCGGGGAACAATATGCGATCAGATAATGGCTCTGCCAGGCAGCGCGAACCCGCATGCCCAAATCTTGGAAGCGCATGGGAAGCGTATCGAGGGAGGGGTACGTAAACGACTCGTCCTTCCCCAACGCCCCAAGAAGCGGGAACTTCGCGTCGTCGGGGGCGATCGAATAGAACTCGTACCCAGAGTCGGAAATCGCGGAACGGACCTCCTTCTCGGTTTTCCTACCCGCCAGATCTGGACCGCGCACCATCGTGACGATCGTACCGTATTTCACGTCACCCCGCTCGCCGGCCAAGGTCGATCTCAGCCCTTTGATGGCCGAGAGCAGCGCCGAGTGCAAATCACGCGAATTGTCCTCACTCAGGAACGGCTTCAGGTCGGGAAGGGGGCGTTTGGTGCTCGTCTCGACACGGCTGTATTTCGCTACCACGCGCGGTCGCTCGGCACCGTCGAAAGCGACGATGGTCACGGCTTGTGTCGTCGAGATCTTCTCCACGAAGTGTGCGGCACCCCGGCTGATTCGCTTGAGTTCGGCGTTCGACGGGGCCCCGCTGAGGTCGAGGAGCAATACCGTGTAGCCCGCCGCCACCGAGCTGCGTGAAAGAAGCCTCAGCCCGATTTCGTGCGAGTCCAGCAGGACGTCGTTTTCGTAAATCTGAAAGTTACTGGCGCCGAGATACCCGACCGGATCACCCGAGTCCTCGACGGTTACGAATGCCGTGACGTTGCTGGGTGGTTTGGCGATGGTTTGGTTGGTCTCGATGTCGGCGCCAAACGCACCAAGCACGGAGCCCCCGCAGCCACCAAGACCCAGGCTGAGCCATATTGAAAACAAAAGAACGATTTGATTCATGTTCATTCCCAGAACACCTCGTCACGGAGCGCGTTCTCCAACATCTTTCGGTTCCCATGAGACAGCCGAGTCGGCAGATCCCCGGGTTCGAACAACTTCACCTCGAGGATTTCGACGGAATTTACCGGCGGCAGCTCCGGTGCGGAAACCCGAGCACGCACGACGACGGTGACCGCATGAAAGCGAGGATCGAAATCGGGGTCCGAGTAGACTCCCACGAGCGGTCCCAGTTCGCACTGCCGGACCCCGGCTTCCTCCAGGAGCTCGCGCGGGAGGGTTTCTCGGAGGGTCTCTCCCCACTCGACGGTCCCTCCCGGTAGCGCCCACTCGCCGGTATCTCCCCGCCGGATCAGCAGAACTCGCCCGTCGTCCGTCGTGGCCACTGCATTGATTCCGACGACGGGTCTCTTCAGAATGTGCCGCAGGGATTCCTTGGCGATTTTCATCAGTCCAGCGGGGACGCGCATCACGGCCTGAGGATGCACAACCTCCGCTTGCGTGACCAGGTGGCGCACGGGGTGGGCTGGTTCTCGACATTCCGCCGTCAAGCGGCTTAAGTGAACACGCGTGGTCCAGAAGTTTCCGTCCCAAGCCGGGTCGTCCTGGCGATCCGGTGCCCTGACTCTACGGTGGTCGGCGCAGGCGCTTCATGTCCTGTGCGTCTGTGCCTTGCTTTTTGCTTGTCAGGTGGGCGAGCCCCCGGGGGTCGACCAGGCGGTGCCTCGAACCATTGCCTTGGGTGGCCCAAAGCCGCCGTCGATGGGCTCCGTCCCGGGCAGCGCCAAGGGCCCCGAATTCGGGTCGCTCGATGACAATCTCCCGTTTTCTCCAGACGGCGAGAAGCTCGCTAGTATCGCCTGGCGCACGTGGATCTACACGGATACCGGCCCGAAGCGGACGCGCCTAGGCTATCTTCGCGCTGGCGCCGTCGTCGATGCTCGCGGACCTCTCCTAAGAAACGACGGCTGCGCCGGTGGCTGGTTGCGCATCAACCCCAGAGGGTTCGTTTGCTTGGGTAAAGGAGCCACCCAAGATTTGAATCACCCCATCGTACGACAATACGAAGTTCGTGCCGTTCGCGGTGAGGGGTTTCCATACCAGTACGCGAAGAGCCGTGAGCGAGCGCCGGATCGTTACTTCCGGCTCCCAACCTTCGAGCAGATGCTCGAAATCGAAGGCAGAGATGTCATCGGGCGCGGCGAAAACTGGAAGCTCAGAGCGAAGGAGCAGGGATTGCTCGCCATCCTCGACGTCAGTGAGGAGCCGCCATCCTACTTGCGGGGCGGGGCGCCGCTCGAGAAGCCCTACGGCGTCGAGCGACACCTCCAGCGCCAGGTTCACGCTGGCCGGGCTTCTACCGAAAGCGGGTTCGCCCTCCTCGACTTGTTCTATTTCGAGGATCGCGCGTTCGGTCTCACCACTGAAATGGACCTTCTCCCGCTCGATCGGCTCTACCTCGTCGAAGAGAGTTCCTTGCGCGGATTGGAACTCGACGACGAAAGAACGCTTCCGGTGGCATTTCACGTCAAGGGAGCGATCACCTTGTGGAAAAAGGGTGAGTCCGGCCCGTTCCTTCCCGGCGCCGAACAACATGACAAAAAGGGGTTTTACCTCACCGGTGAGACGGCGCGCGGAGGAATGATCGAGGCGGAAGACGATATATGGTTGGTGCGTTCGTCCGTGCGGATCATCAAGCCGCGCGATGGGTTTCCCAGCGTTGCGACTGGCCGGAGAAAGTGGATCGACATCTCGACGAAGCATCAGACGCTGGTAGCGTACGAAGGCACCAAGCCGGTCTACGCGACCCTGATCAGCGCAGGCCGCGGGGGCTTGGGGAAAGAGGGTGACAGCAATCCAGACGGCAATCGGACCGTCCGCGGCACATTCATGATCCACGAAAAGTCCGTGAGCAGCACAATGGATGGTGATGAGGACAAGTCCGATTCATTCGATCTTCAGGACGTGCCGTTCGTTCAATACTTCCACCGCGGCTTCGCCCTCCATGGAGCGTATTGGCACGACGAATTCGGCAAAGAGCGCTCCCACGGGTGCATCAATCTCGCACCGAGAGACAGCGCTTGGCTCTTCGAATGGACCGACCCACAAGTGCCGGAAGGCTGGCACGCGGCGTTGAACAAGACGCGTGGAACGGTAGTTTACGTCCACCCCTGAGCACTCCCGTGGGCGTTTCTGCCGAGGTAGGCCTCCCAAGCGGCGATTTTGAAGTTGCGGTCCAGGTGGGCTGCCCGGCTCACTCTTGACCGAATCAGTACAACCTCGTTTGATGGTCGCCGTGGTGAAACTCAATCTGAAGGACCTACTGAAGCGTGCGTTGATGGTTGGCGCCAAGGAGGTCCGGCTGGTTCCGGGTCGGCGCACGATTGTGATTACCGAGGCGGGAGAGAATGAAGTGCGGGGCGACACGCAGACCCCGGAACGTATCAATGCCATGCTCGAGCCGGTGCTCTCCGCAGATGCGCGCCGCTCTCTCGCTGGTGGATGGGCGGACTGGACCTTCGATCTTCCAGGGCACGGCATCGTTCATGCAACGGCCGAGCTGAAGCTCGGGCTCGTGCACGCGCATTTCGATCTATCCGGCAAGCCAGCCCCTGAGACAGCGGCAAGCCCCGAAAAGCCCATTGAGGTGCAGCCCGCCCGAGTGCTTGCCCCCGATCCCCCGCGGCGTGTCGCGGATCATGCTCCGGTGCCCCACGAAGCCACCCGAGCGGTGGTGACCGCGGGTGGTCCACCGCCGTTCAACCCGACTCAGCCCTCGATGAAGCAGGTGCGAGACCCATCCATCCCCCCCGTGTCTGCGCGTGAGCTCATGGGCCCTACCGGAAGCACAGAGGCAATCGACCGACTCCTGAGGAAGATGGTCGAAGTCGGAGCGTCCGATCTGCACATTTGTGTGGACGCTCCCCCTATGTTTCGCCTGGACGGGGACATGGTGCCGGTTCCGGGCGAGCGAACGCTGACGGAGGATGCATGCAATCAGATCCTGCGGCCAATGATGCCGCGCAGAAACCTCGATGAGTACGATGAAACGCACGACACGGACTTCGCGCACGAGATCGAGGGAGTGGCCCGCTTCCGTTCCAACATTTTCATGGATCTCGGCGGCATAGGCGGCGTGTTTCGCGTCATTCCCAGCAAGATTCTTTCGGTTGAGCAGCTCGGACTGCCCACCAACTTGCTGTCTCTGTGCAATCTCGCCAAGGGTCTCGTCGTGGTGACGGGGCCCACGGGCTCCGGTAAGTCGACTACGCTCGCTGCGCTGATCGACTACATCAACACGAATCAGAAGAAGCACATCATCACCATCGAGGATCCCGTCGAGTTCGTTCATCCCAACAAGAAGAGCCTGATCAATCAACGTGAAGTGAAGGTTCACACGGACTCGTTCAAGCGAGCGCTCCGCGCCGCACTTCGCGAGGACCCCGATATCGTGCTCCTGGGCGAAATGCGCGACCTCGAGACCATCGCTATCGCGATGGAGACGGCGGAAACGGGCCACCTCGTGTTCGGTACCCTCCACACATCATCGGCTCCGAGCACCATCGACCGCATCATCGATCAGTTTCCCACCGATCAGCAGAATCAGATCCGAACCATGCTTTCGACGAGCCTCAAGGGGGTGATCGCTCAAATGTTGTGCAAGAAGAAGGGCGGCGGCCGCGCCGCAGCTCTCGAGGTGATGATGGGGGTCCCGGCGATCGCCAATCTCATTCGTGAGGGCAAGATCTTCCAGATCCCGTCGATCATGCAGACCTCGCGAAACATCGGCATGCGGATGATGAACGATTCGCTGATGGACCTCGTGAAGGCCGGGAAAGTCGACCCCGATGAGGCTCTCTCCAAGTCCAACGACAAGTCGACGCTTCAAACCATGTTCCGCCAGGCCAACATCCAGTTTTCCGCAAACGCGTGAGCCGGGGGTACCCAGCTCTCGAATCATGAGGTAACGGTTTCGTCGGAGGAACGCGATGGAATACCGCCGTTTCGGCCGGACAGAAAAAAAGCTCAGCGTCATCACGCTCGGTGGTATGCGCTATCACGATGGCTGGTCCAAACCACGGAACGAGCCCCACCGAGAGATGATCGAACACTGTGTGCGGACGGTGCGGCAGGCGCTCGACGAGGGCATCAACCATATCGAGACGGCGCACGGCTACGGAAAGAGTGAGTATGCACACGGCATCGCCTTCAAGGAACTCGGGTTACGTCGCGACAGCTTTTACCTCATGACGAAGGGTACGGGGGACGGCGCCGACGAGATGAAGCGCACCCTCGAGGAACAGCTGCGAGGGCTACAGACCGACTACATCGATCTCTACGGCTACCACGGCATCAACACTCAAGAGATCCTCGACCGCACCCTGAGCAAAGGCGGAGCTCTCGAGGTCCTCGAGGACTACAAGCGCCAGGGAATCATCGGCAGCATCGGATTTTCCACCCATGGGCCCACCGATGTGATTTGCCGCGCGATTGAGACGAACCGCTTCGACTTCGTCAACCTGCACTACTACTACTTTTGGCAGAGAAATTACGCCGCCGTTCAGCTTGCCCAAGCGCGTGACATGGGCGTGTTCATCATTTCGCCGAACGACAAGGGGGGGCACCTCTTCAATCCTCCTCCCCTCCTGCGCGAGCTCACTTCGCCGCTCACGCCGATTCAATGGGGCGCTCGGTTTTGTCTGCGCCTCCCGTACGTGCATACTCTTTCCTTCGGCATGAACGAACCCGCTCACTTCGAAGAGATGCGGGGAGTATTTCCCACGTCAGTGCCTTTATCCTCACAGGATCTCGCCATCCAGCAGAAGCTCGACGCACGCCTTTCTGTTGACCCGCTCAGTGCGTACGAGGGGTACGACATGATTGGGGATCCCAGCGGAATCAACATTCCTGAAGTGCTGCGCTTTCGGCGGATGCTCAAATGTTACGACATGGTGGCGTTCGGAAAGTACCGCTACAACATGTTCGACGCGAAAGGTCACTGGTTTTGGGGTGCGTTCGCCACGCCCGAGAACGTGGCCAAGGTGGACCAGAGCCGCGTCCCCCCGGGGGTTCCGCTGCGCCGAATGCTTTCCGAAACCCATGACGCGCTGTTCGAGCCCAAGACTCGTGAGTGAGCGGCGCGTTTCCCCCTGAAGCGGTCCGAACACACGAACCGGTGATCCAACGCTTCGAGCGTCCACGCAGGACGAAACTCGTGCGACGGTCGGCCGGAGCGACGTGAGTGAGGTGTGTCTACCTCAAGGCATCCGGATCGGCGGGCGATGCGATGAGGAGTTCTTGTGCAATTACAGTAACATACGGCCGAGCTCGCGAATTGAATCGGTGCCATAAAGAAGTGCTCCGTAGGAGCATAACGAAATACATTGACGCACGTTGTCCTACATGGCTAACTGGAAGCCTCGGAATCCAGACATGTACCTGCGACCCCGAGGGCACGAGTAGGGAGGTTTCGACGTTGGCCGCCGAGCGAAAAGGATCACCGGATAGCTTGACCCATTTGGGTACGAGCGGAAAAGCAGGGAAGCCGGAGTCTCCACGACTTCAGACGCCCGTGCCGCGTTCTCGTGAGCAAATCACCGAGAGCGGTATGGACGCGCGGCGGGTCGGCACAGCCTCGATGAAGCTCGAGGAGGAGACGGGCGAAAGGCCGCTCGCCGGGAAGCTTCCGCACGAGCGGGTGGGTTGGCCCTCTTACGCTCCGCCACCCGACTCGTTTCGCGAGGCGCCGACTCAGCCAGCCGAGGGTCCGGAACTCGGCCCCGAGGAGCTTGCCGCCCAGCCCAAGCGCAGCGTCGGCTTTTACTCCATTCGGCCTCCGCGGCATTCCAGCATAGAAATCCCACGAGCGCCGCGCGTGCCCCGGGACCTAGGCGGCTTCGAAGAGCACACACAGACGGTCCCAGTTGCTCGTGGGCGCCAACGAGCGCCATCCGTTCCTCCGAGCTCGCGGGTCCGCACGGACTCGACGTATCCAGAGACGATCCGTACTCCACCGCCTGATGCGGAAATCCCGAGTCAGCGTCCGAAGGGACGCAGCAGCTCGCCTCCGCCGCCCATGCAGGAGGCGCCCACTCTGGCGCCACCTCCGCCGGACCTCGAAGGTCCACGTCGCTCGAGTTACCCGGCTCCCCGAATCTATTTTGCTCCCCACGTCCGGAGTCAGGCGAGCGATTGGGCAAGGACGGGGTCTCTGTCCCTCCCAGGCTGTTCCTCTCCGCGCCACGCGCGAGCTCTGCAGCGCGCCCTTCTCTTGGCGCTTTTACACGATCCCGGCTACCACGCGATCCCCCAGGGGCTCCGACAGAGGGCAGGGTGGCTGTTTTGCGAAGGGTGGGAGTCTGGCTCTACCGGTCACCCGCTCAGGGAGCTCGACGATCTGGCAACGGTGTTGGGGCTTCCCGCCGGCGGTGATTCTCGCAAGGTTCTCACCATGGCGATTGCGGGTGTTCTCCCCAGGGGGAGCTCGAATCGCCCCCGTCGGCCAAGCTCCGCGCCCCCTCGTCGCTGATCTCCGCTGATGCCATCAGTCCAGCAGATCGTATCGATCTGCCGTGACTTCGATAGTCTGTTTTTCGTCGATCGCTGGACTCGGCACGCGTACGTACACGCCGGAGTTGGCGGGAACCTTCTCGGGAATGGTCCACTTCCTTTGATCGACGATGGCGGGTGGATCCGCCAGGGGATGAGACACGTCCAGGGGCCCGGATAGCGTATTGAGCTGGACTCCGAGGTCGTCTTTCGGAGCGGAGGTGGCGTTGTAGATGCAGGCGCCGACCGTTGCCGCTCCGGCTCCGGCGGTCTCCACGTCGCAGACGCGTGTTTCGCCCGTCGCCGCGAGGATGCGCCGGAGGTAGGGAGCTTCAGCGGCGCGCATCGCATCTTTGAGTTTGAGGGCCGCTTCGCGTGCGCGGGAATCACCCAAGAAACTCAGCATGCGAGCGGCATGCAGTCTGACTGGACGGTGATTCGCGTCGAGGAGTTTTACGAATTCGGCGCTCTGCGCCGCACCAACACCGCTTTGTCCCAAGGTGCCCAGGTCCGGCACCGAGATGGAAAACTCGGTGCCGCGAGCCTCCGTTGTCCACTTGATTGCTTCACCCGGGCGTAAGGGACCCTCGAAGTAGAGCGGCCTCTCCTTGGTCGGAACCATCTTCTTACCGCGTGGCTCGTAGAACTGGACGTGGAGGGTGATCTCGTCGATCGGCGTGTCACTGTTGTTGACGATTGCGATCTGGGCCTCGGTCTTCGTGTATGACTTGAGGGGGATGGCGCGCCGTTCGAGAAGAAGCCCGCTGAGCTTGGGGATGGGCTGTTTCCACAGCTGCGAATCGGCTCGGTCGCAAATGCAGCGTCGTTCGATGGCGACTGCATCATCGGTGGGGGCGATTTTGGGACGGGAGGGTTCGGCATCATCCGTTCGCGTCGGAGGAAGCGGTTGTGTGGGGGCGGGCGACGGCGGTGATGTGGGCACCGACTCCCTCTCGTGTTCGAATTCAGCTTCAACCCGAGACGCAGTTCGTCGAGAGCTTTCCTGCTCGCCGAGCAGCCGCTGTCCGCTCACCAGTGCAGTGAGGACGGTCGCCGCCAATGTGACTCCGACTGCGACGGCAGTTCGCGGAAGGAAAGACGTGAAGTCGGGTAGCTCCTTCTTTTTCTTACGCGCGGGTGGTCCGTCCCGATAGACGATCGCGGGAAAGTGGAGGCTCAGTTCTCCCAGGAATGCTTGGCGAGCTGCTTCCTCTCCGGGAGGGCGGACGAAAAGGGAGTGGTCGAGAGAAAAACCCAGCGCGAGCACGATTGCTCCAGCAGTGAGGCCGTAACCCAGTGCACCCCACGCGAGCCATTGACTTGGACGAGACGGAGCGAGCATCGAGCCGGCGAGTGTCGCCAATGCGGCGATTGAAAGCGCCGCAAACTGAAGGATGAGTCTGCGCTTTCTCAATTCCAAAGGCGCAACACCCGGACCCGCCGTGAACCGTGACAAGGTGAGTCGATCGTGAGGAAGGCCGGGCGCCTCCAGTTCGAGCTGGACGTTGTCTCCTTGGACGCGCACCGACCGAATGCCGCTGTAGGGGACCGTGAAGCGCGTCCCGTGAGTGAGCGCGCCAGTTGCGTACCCTTCGCTATATGCACCTACACCGAACAGACCCAGGGCAAGGCCCCCCGGCGTGCACGAAAGCTCGACCTGCCCGATGGCGTTGCTCTGGGATGTTCCCGTGGCTGTCGCGCGCACTCTCATGTCGAAGGTTTCGTGAAACGAACGGTTTGAGCCTCGGGCCGCCATGTCGGTCGGGCGCTCGGGGCTGCCGAATCGTAGCCGTCCCACTCCAGAAGCGCGAACTCCTTGAAGGAGCCCCTGATTTTCCGGCGGCTGCCAAAAGTGCAGGAACTTCGTGCTCCTGGGCTGATGACTTCGGCGCTCGATGCATCCGCACCCCTTCGTTCCAGGCACATCGGAGCGACATGGAAGGGGACGATTTCGGGCGGTTTGGTTCGGAATGTTTCGTTCACGAAACATGCCCTGGGCCGGATCAGTGCTGTAAACGCATGAAACTAATAGAGAATTGGAATTTCATGACCGGACGATGAAGGTTTCATCCGGCGGTCCATGGCTCGAAACACACGGGAAACAGCCGGCCTCCTATTTGGTGTGCATCAAGTTCCTGGTCGGGCCGGCGGCAGTCGTCGAGTCTCGCCGGCCATCCAAATGAAGGAGAATCCAGAGTCATGAAAAAACTCGCCGCACTATCAGCAAGCGCCCTAGCCTTCCTGGCGCCGGCCCTTGCTCTTGCCGAGGAGGCTGCTGAGGCTGCCCCCACGGCTGCCTCGGCCACTGAGGCCGCTGGGCAAGCACTTTTCACCGCAAACAACGTCTGGATGATGCTGGCCACAGCGCTGGTCTTCATCATGCATATGGGCTTTGCCACGCTTGAGGCTGGGATGACCCGTTCCAAGAATACGGTGAATATCCTCTTCAAGAACGTCTACATCGTCTGCATCGGGCTTCTCACTTATTACGTGTGCGGCTTCAACCTCATGTACCCGGGTGACTTCAACGGTTACTTCGGCTTCGCGGGTGTGGGCCTTGCCCCCGGCGAAGACGGCATGACCCCTGCCTACGCCGATGGCGGGTACACCTACTGGACGGACTTCATCTTCCAGGGAATGTTTGCCGCCACCTGCGCGACAATCGTGTCGGGAGCGGTCGCTGAGCGCATCAAGCTCTCTGCGTTCATGATCTTCGCGTTTTTCTTCGTCGCATTCGTCTACCCGATTGCCGGCTCCTGGAAGTGGGGCGGCGGGTTCCTCGACGGCATGGGGTTCTACGATTTCGCTGGTTCGACCCTCGTTCACTCCGTGGGCGGTTGGGGCGCGCTCGTCGGCGCATGGATGCTTGGGCCACGCCTCGGTAAGTACGGCAAGAAGGGCGAAATGACGCCCATCCCCGGCAGCAACATGCCGCTCGCGACCATCGGCGTGATGGTTCTGTGGCTCGGTTGGTTTGGATTCAACGGCGGTTCCGTCCTCTCGGCTGATCCCGAGCTGACCTCGCTCACCCTCGTCACGACCTGCTTGGCAGCTGCCGCTGGCGGAATCGGGGCCATGATCGCCTACAACTTCATCAGTCGGAAGCCCGACCTGTCGATGGCTCTCAACGGTATCCTTGCTGGTCTCGTCGGCATCACCGCAGGGGCAGACGTCATCTCTCCCATCAACTCGATCATCGTCGGCCTGATCGCTGGCGGTCTGGTGGTCGGTTCGGTCATCTTCTTCGACAAGATCAAGGTGGACGATCCCGTCGGCGCCACGTCCGTGCACCTCACCTGCGGAATCTGGGGAACCGTCGCCGTCGGTATCTTCTCACCGGACCACAGCATCGGCGTTCAGCTCGCAGGTGTTGCAGCCTATGGCGTCTTCACGCTGGTCTGCGCGGGCATCATCTTCGGTGTCCTCAAGGCAACGATGGGCATTCGCGTCAGCGAGGAAGAAGAGATCGAAGGTCTCGACTACGGCGAGCACGAGATGCACGCCTATGACATGGGCCTCGGCACCACGTCGCTCGGCGGCAGCTCGGCAGAGCCTGCAGCTGCTGAGTAATCGAATCCGGCTTTCGACAAGACGAGAAGGCTCCCCGGGAGGGGAGCCTTCTTTCTATTTGGAGGAAGGCCGCGCATGCCTTCATGATGAAGGCGGTCAACGCGCATCTTTGTCGCGGTTGTCCAGGATACGGGCCAGCCGGTTCCGGCTGATATCCAAGGAGCGTGCGGCGTCGGTCTTGTTGCCTCCTAGGCGTTCGAGCGTTTGGCGTGAGTATCGGCGGATGGCTTCATCCAAAGGAAGACCGAGAGGGATATCTGCAAGCACCACTGACCTGGTCGTGTCCGGGGTCGAAGGTGGTAGACCCGATTTCGTATCGAGAGGTACCAGGCGTCCATCCGGATTGAGGACCACCGAGCTTTCCACCCAGTGTTCCAGCTCCCGTACATTTCCAGGAAAATCGTGGGAGTAGAGCGACTCGAGGACCTCCGGGGTCCACTCGGGCTCGGTTCGGCCGTATCGATGTGCGTACATTCGCCCAAAGTGGGCCGATAGCAGTGCGATCTCTTGCGGGCCCCGGTCGCGTAGAGGCGGGATCTCGATTTCGACGACCCGAACGCGATACAAGAGGTCCTCGCGGAAACGCCCTTGCCTTACGAGGCTCCGCAGATCGCGGTGCGTTGCGCAGATGATCCGAGCAGTGGATTCGAGGGTTTCTCGACCGCCAACGCGTTCGAACCTCTTGTCTTGGAGGAGGCGCAGGAGTTTTCCCTGACTCTCCAGGGGTAGGTCGCCGATTTCATCGATGAATAGTGTGCCTCCCTGCGCAAGCTCGACCTTTCCGTGCACCCGGCGGGTCGCTCCGGTGAATGCACCGCGTTCGTGTCCGAAGAGCTCACTCTCGACGAGCTGGGCGGGAAGTGTGGTGGCGTCCAGAGTGACGAGAGGCGAGGCTTGGCGCTGAGAGTTGTCATGGATCGCCCGAGCGAAGACGCCCTTGCCCGTTCCAGTCTCGCCGATGAGTAACACTGTGGCGTCGGTGTCCGCTGCGAGCTTCACTCGTCGGTACACTTCGTCCATCCGGGGACTCCTGCCGATGACTTGATTGAATCGTCCCCTCAAGCGAAGGCCAGGCAGCGTCTTCCTGTCTGCCCGAAGCGACGTCAGAGAAAATACGTGGGCGAGCTGGGTTCCCAGCGTATCCAGGTAGTCCAGATCCTCGTCGGTGAAAGCTCCTCTCCGCTTGTTGAGGACCTGGAGCACGCCACGGATTGGCGCTCCCGGTTCTTCCGAGATGGGCACCGCGATCATGCTTTTAGAGCCGGTCTGAAAACTTGGCCAGATGAAGCGGGCGGGTGCAGATGGGAGCA
>CBFGUR010000016.1:0-141044 GCA_965652275.1 uncultured Polyangiaceae bacterium
GTCCTCGGGTCGCTCGGGAGGCGGCACGGACTGTAGCCCAACGAGCCCTTCGAGTATTGGTTTGAGCATCGCGAGTACGAAGCGCTCGTCTTGGGCGATTTGCCGTCCCAGCCAAAGTACGGGGTTGTCGTCTTGTGGAGCCTGTTGCCCCAAATAGCTCGCCTCGGGGAAATGTTCGGGGATACGGCTGAGGAGATCCGGTCGAAAGAAGCCATAGTTGAAGTGATTTTCGAAATGGCGCGCTACTGGATCAATCGCCGCGTGGCACGCCAAACATGCTGGATAGTCCGCGGTGGCTCGTTCGAGATCTGCGTCGGGCGGTAGAACGTTCGTGGAGAAGTCCGCAAATTTCTTCACGTCGATGTCGAGCATGTGCTCGAAAACGAGCCGAGCGGCCCGCGTTCGATGCAGATTGCTTTCGGTTGAATAGTATCTCGCGAGCATCGACGACGTCGAAAGAATGCCGGCGTGGGGATAGACGTCACGACCGAAGGCCGTCTGTAGCTGATTGCGAGTCGTCGCAGCGATCTGCGAAAACACCCACTCATCGACGTCGTTGCTCGGGTCGTCATCGAAGATCAAACCGCGCGCTTGGGCATCGAGTCCCGATATCGCAGCCGTATACGGATTCATGATCGCCTGCTCCCGAGTCAAGATTTCCGTGATCGGCAGGCCCTGCTCGGTAACGGCTTCGATGAACGCCAAGGGTTCGTACGCGATGCTCGTTTGCGTGTGTTGCCGACCCGCTTCGCAGAAGTCTGGCTCCCCTTCGTCGAAGCAACAGGCCTCTCGCTCGGGCGAACAACAAATGTTCGTCACGTTGGCCCCACACGGGGGCTCGAAGTAGTTGTTGCTGGGCCAGCCACCCCGGTCCAGGATGTCGTTGTTTACGTTGATCGGCCCATTTGCCATCGGCAACAGCGCATCTCCGTAGAACCCAGCCAACCTCTTCCGAAACGCGTCACTTCCCATCAGCTCCGTCAGAGCGCCGTCGAGCCCCGCTGCGCTTTCTTCCAGGGCGGCAAAGTAACTCTCGTCGACGGACGTCCCCGTGAGGAGCCGATGCGCCCGGGCGTACGTCTCCCGGAAGGACGAGACCGAGAGCGAACTCACGGCCTCATGAGCAGAATCAGGTGGCGGTTCGCAGTCGGGCGGTTCGACCAGCTTCTGGACGAAGTCCGCCAAGAGACGAGCGTGGTTTCCCTCGGGACTGAGCACTTCACCGCCGATGTGCCCCACGGCTGCCGTCGGTTTCGCCAACAGCAACGGGACCTCCTCTCCGTCCAGGACAGTCGTTCGCTGAGCAAATTCCGTTAGAATCGCGACGTTGTGCGTCGAGAACTCACTACTCTCGGGAAACTCGAGCCGAAGGCTCGAGCCCATGCTGACGGCCATGCCGTATTCGTTGTGACACCCGATGCACTTGGAAAACACGGGAACGTAGAGCTCCTGCTCGAACGACTCCGCTGGCGAAGTGCACTGCGCCGTCTCGACGGGGACGACGTCATCATCGAGATCGACGACCTCGCCTCCCGATTCCGAATCATCGGGAGAACCTTCACCGGAACCCTTCACCTCGTTGCACGCGAAGAGCGATCCGATGATACCGAGAGCCAAAAGTGAGACCGGGAGATTCTCGATCCGGGGCTTGCCTTGCTTCTGCTTGTTCATGAAGACTCGCGAGTAAGATGAGCTCTCAGTAGGGGTAGCCCGGCAGCGGAAGGTCGATGCTGTAGATGCCCCCCCGACCGCGAGTGATGTAGAGCGTCTTCCCTTCGGGTCCTCCAAAGGCCGCATTCGTTGCGGTACCACCAACGTCGATCTGTCCGAGAAGAACCCCTGAGGGTGACAATACGTCGACACCACCGATCCCGAGCTCCGGATCCACCTCCACGGTGACGTAGACATTGCCCGCACAATCGATGGCGAAACCGTCGGACCATCTTCCGCTGAGACTTTCGGTGAGATAGCCGTCCTCGGGATCTCGAACGGGTCGGCCCTCGTCGCCCACGTGGTACTTGCGGACTTTTCTACTGTTGTTGCCCAAGTACAGAGTGCTTTCGTCCGGGGACAGCGAGATCCCGTTCGGCTGACTGAACGTATCGAAGGCCTCGACGACCCCCTCGCGCGTGATGAAGTAAGCCGCTGCCGCTGGTTTGACGTCGCTGCTGTTCTGCCAGGTAGGGTCGGTGAAGTACACGATGCCGCTCGAGCTCACAGCAACGTCATTGGGCGAGTTGTAGGTACCTTCGTTGTCGTTTGCCCCCTCTTCGAGCAGCACTCCGATGGCGGTGTCGACACTCGACGCAGAAAAGACAGTCAGGTTGCGATTCGAGTGCGTTGCGGCGAGGAGATCCCCATCGAGGGTCAGCGCGATTCCATTGCTTCCACTTTGAGCCACGTGCAAAACTGGTTGCTCACCAGGGACCAGCTTCCAGATGGACGCCGATCGCGGGTCCTGCCAGCTTCCGGACTCGAGCTCCCAAGGGGCATTCTTGTCGGAAACGAAGAGAGCCCCCTCACTTTCGCTCCAGACGGGTCCTTCGAGATCGACGTTCGTGATTTCGCCCTCGATGACGAAGTCGAGGGCGAGCTCCGTTGCTGGGATCACACCTTGGAGAGGAACGTCGAACGGACCCGGAGGACAGATCTCTCGAGGGTCGTGCTCCGACATCGGCACGTCGACGTGCCCCCCCGCTCCGCCCGGCTCACCCATGGAGTCCCCGCCGCTTGCTGCTCGAGGGTCTTCACCTGTCGTGGCCACGCCACCGGTCGCCGCACCCGATCCACCTCCGCTCGGGGAAGCGGCGCCCCCTGTGTGTGAGCCAGCCATCCCTCCCATGACTCCACCTGGAGTCCCACCCGCTCCCCCAGAAGCCATATCGGCGTTTTCCGTCGAACACCCGCTGGCGAAAAGGACGAGTGCACTGGTTTCCCAGATGAGCATCGGGAACTTTGGGACACGGATGAGCGCTTTTTTCATCGGCTTTTCGCAAGAACAAGTCGTAAGCTGCGACGAGGTGCTGCTCGCGATCGACCGCATCACCTCATCTCGTGATCGGGTAAGTGCGTCCAGCTCTCCAGATCGGTCCGCGGCGTCGAACCCGGAGAGGAATTGTCATGCAATGACAGCTACTTGCGCAGAGCGCGCCGGGCCGTCACTCTGCTTTTTTCGGGCCCCCGAATTCGTCCCGCAACCACGCCAGCAGATCCTGCTTTTGTCGTTCATCGAGCTCGTCCTCGAAACTGGGCATCGCGCCCGGTCCGTGGTTGATGGCGTCGATGATCTCCGCGTCGGAAAGCTCGGGGACTTCCTTCGCCAGGTCAGGATAGATTCCGACGCCCCGGCCGTCTCCCCCATGGCATTCGTAGCAGTTGATCTCTGCAACTTGGTACCCATTGAAGATCGCTTGGCCGGTGCTCGTCACCTGGCTCTTGGGAGCACGCGTTCCGGTGGCGCAACCGAATGCGAAACAGACGATCACGAGAGAAAGTGAATGTGTCCTCATGGTGATGTCGTTTTGCATGAACCATGCCACGGCCCTTCGAAGCACTCGTTCGGAATGACCTCGCGCAAGGAGGCACTGCGCAGGGGGGCACGGCAATTGCACCCTCGTGCTCCGCCAGCCTCTTCATGAAACATCCTATTCAAGCCGCGCTCTCGCTCGTTCTGCTCGCCTGGACCTCGGGGTGTCTCACCTCCCGGCCGTATGTCGAACCCACCATCCCAACGACCGGTCCCGCGCGCATCTGCACGGAGGCGAAGAGCGCGTCCTGCCGCGACGCCCTGCAGATCGAAAAGCTCTTGGCTCCGATCGACCTCGAGGTGGTGGACGCCACGGGGACGCCAAGCGGGAATCAGGGCGCCTATCTGCTCACGTTGCGAGCGCGCGATGTCGTCTTCCGGGCAAAATGGCGGGAACGAAAGTCTCCGTCCACTTTCGTCGGCAGCTTCTCGATGCCGGAGCGTGGCGTCATCGCCTACCAAACGCAGAAGCTTTTCTTGCCCCCGGGCGAAATCGTAGCGCCCCCTACCTCCGGCTACTGCATCCCCACAGACGACTACCGCAGAGTCATCGATGAGGACGCCGAGAGAAGCTTCGACGACGTCGACTGCGTATTCGGATATCTATCGTATTGGATCCCCGACGTTCGAACGCTCAAATCTCTGCGAGGTGAAGAAGGCCCCTTTGGTGATGGGACCCTTTACTCGGCATCTCGGTTCGCCGAGCACGGACTCTACGCCGAAGAGCTGGCGCGGTTGAACGTCTTTGCATTCGTGGTGGACCACGATGACGCACATGATGCTCAATTTCCGATTTCATTCGATCCATTTCAGATATGGTCCGTCGACCACAGTATGGCCTTCACCTCGATCGAGAGCCCCATCAATTGGTTCGAAGAAGACTGGTCCGAAATTCGGGTTCCGGCCATTCCGAGCGACTTGGCGCGCCGTCTCACCGAGGTGCGCAAGAACCACGTCGAAAGACTACGACGAATCGAAGACTACGAGCGAATCGGGGATCGACTCGTGCCGGCCGAGCCGGCCGACATCGAGCCGAGCTCCCGAAGGGCGTGGGGGGCCTCGAAGAACGAGCGGGAGCTCATTTGGCAAAGAATCTCAGAGCTCCAGGATCTGCTCACCGCAGGAGCTCTGCGGCGATTCTGAGCGCCCCTCACGAGCCTTCAGCCGGGGCGGAGACCGCCGGGCGGACGATCTCCAGCCGATCAGTCGGTTGTGTTGGCGTCGGCCTCGTCCCAGAGCAAACAAGCATCGGGCGTGAAGCGCGGTCCGTCCGAAACCTGGATGGGCCCGGCAAAGTCCAGCGCCCACGCCAGAACGGCTCCTTGTGACTCGAACGTATTGTCGAATGTGACGGGCGCGTTCGGTGCAAACAGACTTCCGCTGAGCACGGTGGGTCCAGCCAAGCGCACCTGGTCGCGGACGTACATGCGGAACGCATCCGGCTCGTCGGGGTTTCCTAGATCGACTTCGTTGTCAGGGGTGAATGTACCGGCCACGTAAAGCTCGAGCGACGAGTCGTCTTGGGGCGCAATCCGGAGGGGGCCAGCGACGTTGATGTCTCCGTCGACGAACACGTCGACATCACCTACCGCGATGATGGTGAGGGCTGCCGCGGACTCAATCTCGTCGAAATAGTACTGCCCGCATCCCAAATAGACCGTCCGCTCCTCGACCATGTCGCTGAGCAAGTGCGGAGGTGCCGGGTAGACGTAGTCATCGTCATCGTCGGGGGTCCATCGGTCGTCGTCGAAGTCATCTTCCCCGTCGTCATCGACGTCTCGGAAGTCCTCACGCAGCGCCTCGTAGTCGACGTCTTCGCCGCAATCGCAAGGTGGAGCCACGTCGATGTCGTCGTAGACGACGTCTCCCGTCGACTCGACACTCGAAAGATCCGTGCCGTCCGGAACGGTGAGAGTACCACCGACCTCGACTCGGGACCCGGGGATATCCAGCCCGCCCAAGGCGGCATCTTCGGAGACGGTGACTTCATTCGACGCCTCGAGAACATCCTCCACGTCAAGCCGGTTTGCCTCCAGCACGTTGTCGAACCGTGCCGCACCTCCGGAGATGACGCGTCCATCGACCCGGATGGGCGCGCTGGCGAATATCCTCTCGTTGGCGCCCACGTCCCCCAAGATGTCCGACTGTCCGGGTGCCATGATCACATTGCTGCTCTCGAGCTCCGAGCAGGAACAGAGGGCCAGGGATGGCGCATCCCGGACCGCGTCTCCATCGACGATGAGGCGCCCCTCGCCGTCTTCGGCAACCGCTTCTCCGAACTGATCGAGATCGCATTGCGGAGCCGCATCGAGGACTAGGAGCTGACCCTCCTCGACCTCCCCGACATCATCGTCTTCGTCGTCATCATCCTCATCTCGCGCCTCACAGTGCCCTTCAGCGTTTGCCGAATCCACGTAGTCGTCGAAAGCCTGCTGCAAAATGGGATCGCCATCCTCGTCGCGGGGTGCGTCGTCATCCGTATCGCCTCCGCCACCACAAGCCGTCGTGATGAATGCAGCAGGAAGCAGCGCAGCGAAGCAAAGGTTCTGTCGTGCAATTTTTCGCATGGTCGAGCGTTCTGCAACGCGCATGCCACGCAGGAGCGATCCGATCGACGGGTTGCACCCCGTCTCTTTGGAAAACACGGTGAGCGAGACACTCCAACGGGCTGTGACAATGTGCCTCACATCGCGCCGATTGTCGCATTCTGCCACGGTAAGGGTTCGAAAGTTCGACAGTGACGATGGTCTCGGGTCACGGCCCCGCTGATTGTTCTCGTGCCTTGCCGGTCATCGGGACGAAGCGCACGGGGATCACGTCACGCTCGGTCAGTTCGCCGTCCTTCTTCTCGAGGATGCGGAGCTCTTGTTCCCGATCCCCCACCGGAATAATCATTCGGCCCCCCTCCCGCAATTGGGCCACGAGAGGAGCGGGCACCACCTCGGGCGCAGCCGTCACCAAGATGGCGTCGAAAGGAGCCATTTCGGGCCATCCCGAAAACCCGTCCCCAAGCCTGAAATGAACGTTGTCACTCAGACCGATGCGCTTCAAGTCGTGCTGGGCACGGCGACCGAGGGCCTCGACGATCTCGATCGTGTACACCTCTTCGGCGAGCAGCGACAGCACCGCCGCTTGATAGCCCGAGCCAGTGCCGATCTCGAGCACCCGATCCGTCTCGTCGATGTGCGCGAGCTGGGTCATGAGCCCTACGATGTAAGGCTGGCTGATTGTCTGTCCTTCTCCGATGGGGAGGGGGCGATTCTCGTAGGCAACGGGCCGGAGCCGCTCCGGCACCAATTCGTGGCGAGGAACCGTATGTAAGGCCTCGAGCACGCGTGGATCGGAAATGCCTTCTCTTTCGAGCGTCTCAATCATGTCTTCTCGGTCCTGTTTGAATTCGGCGGTTTGGGGGGCCTCTTCGTCTTCACGATAGACGCTGATCTCCACCCTGCGGTCGAGTTGCCAGCTCTCGGGTCCGTACCCACGCGCCCGTCGTTCCCCCACGGGCCACAAGCGCACGCGATCCGGATGCACCCCGTATCGAACGAGCTGACGTTTCACCGTCCGAGCTCTCTCGGTGGCGAGAGCGACGTTGTAGTCTTCGCTACCGCGCGGATCGGTGTACCCACGCACTACGACCGTCTCATCCCAGAGAGGTCCCCGGAGCATGCACATGGCGAGATCTTCGACGAGCTCTTCGCCACGAGGGCGGAGCGCCCTGCCATCGGTGCTGAAAAGGATCGCGCTCACAGGCTCGGCGGGCAGAGGACAGGAGCTCGAGCGGCGAGGAGTGGAGCTGTTTCGGACGTCGGGCTCACTCTGAGCGCGCGGCGCCGTCGAATCCACCGGGCTCGATGCCTCGTCGTCCTCCCCGGGACTTGGAGCAAGTCGGGGACCAGAAACACCAACGGGCTGTTTCAAGGGTACTTGCTCGCTTTTACAAGCGGCCATCGACAAGGCGACACAAAGCGCACCGCTCGTCCAGGTCGCTCCATCGAAACGAGTGCTCCGGCGTTTGAACTTGCTTGTCATCTTGGACCACGTGGCAAGATGCATACCCGGCGCACCCATCGCCGTTCGACCGCGCTCGTCACTCGAAGTTCGAGGTACCGAGCCACATGTGGCGTTCTGCCTCAGTTTGGTCGAAAAAGTGTGGCAAAATGCCACAGACGATGCGCCGCTCGTCCGCTTGCGTCCGTCGCTGCCTGACGGGCCGCCCCGACACGACTCTCGACGTCACCCTGGGACGACCTCTTGCTCATCGTCATCCGTCGAAAAGAACCGCCGCAATAGACGCCGCACGTCCTCCAGAGCCAGATACAGCGAAGGAACGATGAAGACGAGCACGAGCGGAGCGAAGAGGATTCCGAACCCGAGGGAGAGCGCCATGGGTACCAAGAATTGCGCCTGCACGCCGGTCTCGAACATCATCGGCGAAAGACCACCGAAGGTGGTGAGGGAAGTGATGAGGACGGGGCGGAAACGCAACGCCCCGCCGGAGATTGCGGCGTCAATCAGAGATTCTGGGTGCGATGAGGATCCTTCGCTCTTCGTCCTGGAAGACTCGCGGTTGATGGAGTCCACGAGCAGAAGCGAATCGTTGACCACGACGCCCGAAAGCGCCACGAGGCCGAAGAGGCTGCTGAGGCTCAAGTTGAACCCCATGGCCAGATGCCCGAAAACTGCACCGACAAAGCCGAAAGGGATCGCGGCGAGCACGATGAAGGGCTGCACGTAGGACTGAAACGCGATCGCCAAGAGGCCGTACATGACGATGGCTGCAACGGCAAAACCGCTCGCCAAGCTGGACACGGCTTCGGCTTGGGACTGTTGCTGTCCGCCGGCGTCGACGGAAAGTTCCGGGTACTCCTTGCGGATCTCACGGAGTCGGTTGTCTTCGAAGTGCGCGACGATCTTCCCCGGTGTGACCTCGCCCTGCAGATACGCCGTCACGTTGACGGTCCGACGCAGATCCGTCCGTTCGATGCGAGTGAAGGCGTGGCCCCAACGCAGTTCTGCGACTTCTCCGAGAGGCATCTCTCCGCCGCCAGGCGCCCGTAACGTGAGTCGTTCGAGGTCCTCGAGCGAATCCCGATCGGGTTCATCGAGCCGCACGTAGACGCGCACTTCGTGTCGCCCGCGCTGAAACCGTTGAACCTCTGCTCCGAAGAAAAAACCGCGTAGTTCCCGTGCCAGATCTGCTTCCGTGAATCCCTGGGCCCGACCGCGCTCGGTGAGCTGAAAATCGATCCGTTCCTTTCCTCGTGTCACACCGTCGTCGACATCGATCGTGTTTTCGTACTCACCGAGGCCAGCAGCTACCCGTTGTGCCGCCTCCTCGAGCGTAGACTGATCGGGGTGGCCCAGACGCAGATTGATGGGGGCGCCCGTCGTCGCACCAGCGTTGTAGGCGAACTTGACCGAGGCTGTTTCCGGGAGGCTCTCGAGTTCACGACGCCAGCGCTCGACGAAGCCCTTCGACGTCAAGGTCCGCTTTCCGGCAGCCACCAGGTCAGCCGTGACGTAGGCGAGATGACTGCCCATCCGAGGCACGAGAGCGCTCGGCTGATCCCGAGCACTGATGATTCCCACGTCGGACAGCACGCCCTGCAAGATGCCAGCGTCGTCGTCCGGCACAGCTCGCTGGGCGGCCTCCACGACCTGCCTCTGGATCTCGAGAGTCTTCGAAAAGGGGGTACCGACCGGAAGCTCCACGCTGGCGCGGATCTGATCATCTTGGATGTCGGGTAAGAATCGGAACCCCAATCGGCCGCCCGCTTGGAGCCCGACGACCAAGAGCAACGCGAATACGGCCACCGCCAACGTCACATAGCGCCACTTGGTCGCGGCGCGGACGGCTGGGACGTAGCGCCTATCGACGAACTCCTCGAGTTTCTCGCTCACACGATCCGAGCGTGCCTTTTTCATCAGCCAAATGAAGGGCGTCAGGATCACCTCGAGGGCGCGCGGCATCGGGTGGGAAAGGTGTGCTGGCAGAATGAGCAGCGACTCCACGAGAGAAACGGCCAACACCAAGATGACCACCAAGGGAATGTTGCGAAAGAACTGTCCCGCTACCCCTGGAACGAACAACATCGGAGTGAAGGCGATGCACGTGGTTGCGATCGAGAAGAGCACGGGCTGCGCGACGTCGCGCACCCCCGCGATTGCTGCTTCCGCGTACGACTTGGACTCTTGGCGGCGACGATAGATGGCCTCCCCAACGACGATGGCATCGTCGACCACCAGCCCGAGCGCGACGATGAAGGCAAAGAGAGAGATCAGGTTGATGGAGACGTCCACACTCGGCAGCAGCAGCGCTGCGCCCAAAAACGAGATGGGAATCCCGAGAGTCACCCAGAACGCGAGCCGAGGTTCGAGAAGTAGCGCCAAGATAATCAGCACGATGGCCAGACCGAGGTAGGCGTTCTTGAGCAGGAGGCTCATGCGATCGGCGTAGATCTGGGACTGATCGTTCCAGGTCGCGATCCGCACCGAAGGAGGGAGCTCGGCTCGTTGCTCTCGCGCAAAGTCCTGGACGGCTCTGGAGACTTCCAGCGGCTCCTCGTCTCCCACGCGAAACACGTCGACGCGGACGGCGGGTTCCTGATTGAAAAAGGTGGCGCGATCGACATCCCGATAGCCGTCGCGCACGCGTGCGACGTCGCCGAGCAGAACTTCACTTCCTCCTGGTCCCGCCACCAAGGGCACGCGCGCAAACTGGCGAGCGTCCTCCTCCCGCTCCGTGGTACGCAGAGCGATCTCCCCGTCTCTTGCCTCGATTTCCCCGGCGGGCAGATCGACGGAGGCACTTGTAACTCGTGCGGCGACGTCTCGCAGAGTCAGCCCGAAGCGTCGCAGAACCTGCGGTGAGATTTCGATGGAGATTTCGTGAGGACGGACCCCAGACACCTGCACGAACGTGATGTCCGGACGGGCGAGAAGGTCCTCCCGCGCCCGCTCGGCCCACATTTGTAGAACACGTTCGGGGTGGTCGCCCGAATACACGAGGGAGATGACCTGGCGGCGATTGCTCACCAGACTGATGGTTGGTTCCTCGGCGTCTTCTGGGAACGAAGTGATGCGCCCCACTGCGCTTTCGACTTCGCTCAGCATTTCGTTGCGATCGGTGCCGAGGAGGAGCTCGACGTGTACGACGCCTTGACCTTCGGCAGCGACCGAACGTACCTCTTTCACGCCCTCTAGCGCTCGCACCTCTTCCTCGACGGCGCGCAGTACCCCCTTTTCGACTTCTCTCGGGCTTGCACCGGGATAAGGAACGGTGACCGTCACGACGTCGAGAGTGGCCCGAGGAAAGACCTCCTTTTTGATACGAGGAATCGTGAGCAATCCACCGAACAGGAAGACGATCATCAGCAGATTGGCGACGACGGAGTGACCAGCGAACCACGCCAGAACCCCTCCTCCAGACTCGGAACTCATGGCACGAGCCTCATGCCCTCGGTGGGAGTTTCGATCGTGGAGGTCACGAGTCGCTCACCAGATCGCAAGCCCGAGCGCACGAGCGCGACCTCGTCTTGTCGGTGAACGACCTCGATAGGCCTCATTTCGAGCCGCTCATTTTCATCGACCAGCCAAACGTGGTTCCCACGATGAACCGCGCTCGCCGGGACGTGAAACATTTCCTCGACCTCACGGCCTTCGATGCACACATTGACCAATCCCCCCAGAAGCAGGGGCGGGCCGACATCCTCGTCCGTCTCGAGCCCCAATGGATCTTCTACCTCGACGAGTACCTGCGCCATGCTTCCCTCGGGGTCGACGCCGCTTTCGAGGCGCACAATGCGCCCCCGGCGCCGAGCCTCGTCCCCGTGTTCGCCGCGGAACTCAATCGACACGTCAGACCCTTCCTCGCTGCCGCGCACGCCGGGGATGTCGAGCCAAGAGAGGTCGGTGACATCCACGGTCGCTCGGATGAAATAGGAGGCCGTGCCCACGAGCTCGACCACCGTGCTGGTCGGGCTCACCCGCTGACCTTCGTCGACGCTTTCCGAGGCCACCACGGCATCGAAAGGGGCGGTGAGTCGAGTTCGAGCGAGGCGAAGCTCGGCCTGTTCGAGTCGACTCTGCGCCGCATCGAGAGCCTGCTGCGCGTCGGCGAGCTGGGGGATGTTCAACGCGAGAGCATGAGGTTCTCCCACGTCGACCTCGTCCGCCTCCGAACCCGCCCGAGCGCGCCTTTCTCGATAGAGATCCCAGGCCTTCGACTTGACGTGAGCGCGGTTCGTTTCCCGCAGCGCCGAGAATTTCGCACGGCTCACGTCCCCACGCCGTGCCTCGACGGCAAGGCGAAACTCCGCCGGATCGACACGCAGAAGCAGGTCTCCCTCTTCGAAGCGACCGCCGGGGATCAAATCCGGGGCGACCCAGGTGACGGGTCCGGCCACATGTGGACTGAGATGAGCGCGCTCTTTTGCGAGCACCGGCCCCGCGCGTTGACTTCGATCGATGTGGGTTCTTGCGAAGCGTGGTGGTATCGACTGAGATCCGGCGCTCCTCGGGTTGACTCGTTTTGGGGACCTCGCGGGTTTGGACGAGAAAAGCGATCACCCCGCCGCCGAGAGCGAGCAGCACGAACGGGAGGATCCTCCTCGTGAGTCGTTTCGCCCGGCTTCGGCGCTCACTTCGAGAGGACGTAGGTCCTTCGTTCATCGCGTCCCGCCGTGATCGGTCGTGCCTCGACCACTCTCGCGCGGTCGTGCCGGGGGACTGCGCCGCGTCGACGAGCCTCTTCGCGTACCCAGTGCCCGCTGCAGCTGGACGTGAGCTTCGAGAGCAGCCCGGCGAGCGCCGAGAAGAGCCAACTGTGCCCCGAACATGTTGCGCTCAGCGTCGAGTACCGTCACGAAGTCGACCAGCCCGTGCTCGAACTCGTCTTCCGCTTGACGCACGACGGCACGGGAAGTCTCGACTTCGAGTTCTATCGCTTGCCGCTGAGCGACGGCTCGCTCATGAGCTCCCAAAGCGGATTCGACTTCCGTGAGGGCCTCGATGACCTTGTCCGCGTAGCGTGCGGCCTGCTCCTCCTGCTCTGCACGTGCGCGCTCCGAGTCCGCGCCGATGCGTCCCCCGTGCCACAAGGGCTGCCTCACCGAAGCTGCAGCAGTCCAAATGATTTCGCTGAAGATCTCATCGGGCTCCGTACCACCGAGACCCACGGATCCTCGCAGGTCTACGGTCGGCAAACGCTCAGCGAGAGCAGCGGCCACGCGCTCCTCGCTCGCTCGCACCGACTTTTGCGCGGCCAGAACGTCGGGACGCTGCAAGATGACGTTTACGGGAACCTCTAGCGGTCCCGAGGGAAGGGGCGGAAGTCGATCTGCGTCCGGCAGCTCGAGATCTCGAGGAGCGGTCCCGAGCAACAGAGAAAGACGCGCGCGAGCCTGGCGCTCGGCTCCGGTCAGGTTGGAGGCCCGGGTGACTTGTGAAGCTAGCTGCTGTCGCTGTTGTTCAAGCGCAAGCGTCGTAGCTAGCCCGCTCTCGAACAACGTTCGCAAGAGTTCGAAGCGCGCACGCGCGGCGTCGACTTGGCCGCGCAGGATCGTACGCCGCTCCCTGAGCTCGAGGAGGTCGAAGTAAGCGCGCACGACTTCGGCTGCAAGGACCACTTGCACGTCGACGGCCCGATCGCGAGCCGCCTCGGCATCGAGCCGCGCCGCGTCGAAGCTCGAATCGACGCGGCCAAAGAGCGGAACCTGCCATCTTCCTTCGAGCGTCGTGGCGTAGGTCTCGGACACGAAGGCCGACGAAACTCCTCCGGAGTCGGCGCCCGCCCCCGGGGGCGCAAATTCGCTCGGGAAATTGATCACCTGCCGACTGGCCTGAGCGCTGGCCACCGCGTCGATCTGCGGGAAATATCGAGCCCTTTGCGCAGCCGCGAGGCGCTCGGCCGCCTCGACGCGGGCCCACGCCGCCCGGGAGCGGTAGCTCGAATCGAACGCCCGCCGAACGAGCGCGTTCAGGCGCTCATCGCCGAACTCGGTCCACCAAGCTCGGTGTTCTTCCCCCTCGGATGTCGATTCGGACTTCGATGGGTGACGTTCGACGGCCTCGACGGGTGCTCCATCGAGTAGCTCGCTCCCCGGGGCGACCCCCATTTCCTCCACAGCGGCCCTCGCTGAACACGCAACCTCACGGTCGGGACCGCACGGGGCGAGTGCCTGCTCCCCGTCGCGGGGTTCGGCTACCGTGACATTTCCCTCGAGCGGCGCCGGGGGATCTGGCGTCTCGGGCTGAGGGAAACAGCCCGAACACAAAGCGAGAGCTGATATCCCCGATGAGACCAACGACGGGGCAATCCGCATGCGCGGCTTGCTGCAGCATGCATGCCAAAAAGCCGGGCTCGCGCACTGCTCGTACGCGACCGGTCCGCGTCGTGTCTTCGCTCAGCGATTGGGTTGCGGGGTGACTCGCAAGTACGGCTTGATCACTTTGACACCTTTGGGAAACTTCGCCTTGGCGTCGTCGTCACTGAGAGAAGGCACGACGATCACGTCCTGCCCGTCTTTCCAGTCGGCGGGAGTCGCAACTTGGTGCTCGGAGGTGAGCTGGAGCGAATCGATGACCCGCAGCAGCTCGTCGAAGTTCCGCCCCGTGCTCGCCGGATAGGTGAGGATCAACTTCACCTTCTTGTCCGGACCGATGACGAAAACCGAACGCACGGTGAGGGTGTCGTCCGCATTCGGATGAATCATGTCGTAGAGCTTCGCAACCTTGCGCTCGGGATCGCCGAGCAGGGGGAAATTGAGAGCGGAGCCTTGCGTCTCTTGGATGTCCGACGCCCACCTCTCGTGGTCTTGTACCGAATCCACACTGAGGCCCGCCACCTTCACGTTCCGCTTCTCGAACTCGGGCTTGAGCTGTGCCACGCGACCGAGCTCGGTCGTGCAGACGGGAGTGAAGTCCTTGGGATGGGAAAACAACACGCCCCAGCTGTTTCCGAGCCATTCGTGGAAATGGATCTCGCCTTCGGTACTTGGGGCGGTGAAGTCGGGTGCGGTATCGCCAAGTCGAATCGTCATGAGCTGTTCTCCTCGTTGTAAAAATCTGTCTCTCCCGAGCTGGGGGAGAAGCAGCAGCGTGGTCCTGTCGAGGACACGTCGCAAGTTTCGACATCGGAGTAACCCTCGGCAATATCGGCTCGATCGCGACCAAACGCATGTTCGATCAAGTGTTCAGTCTCTCGGCTCAATGAGGAACGAACGCGCACGACTCGAGCGCGGAGCCTCACGAAGAGCAAACAGCGGCCGTGCGAGAAGAGACCCGCTGCGTGGCGTTTCGCCACACTCTTCGCATCACGCAGACGATAGTGTGTCAAATTGCCACACTCGGATGCGGGCTCGATGTCGCCTCACGCGCGTTCGAGCTGCACGCCGGCTTCTCGATCGCTCGCTCGACGACCGGAGCCCACGCGCTCTTCGCCGCGTTCGGCGGCACGCGGGTCGCGACGCGGCACGTGTGACCTGCGACCGGCGCCGTACAGAGCGCGGAGACCGTCGAAGTCCGTCACGCCGGAGTTGGCGGCGATGCGCGCATGTCCCTGGCACAACGTCACCGTTCTCTTGTCGAGCTGCATTTCGACGACCGGGCGCGACCGGCTGATGTCCCGGGACAGATTCGCACACACTTCGCAATGAGGTTCCATGGACCGACGGTGAAAGACGGCGACGCTTCGGGCCAAGTTTTCGGCCGGCTCCTTCGAGCCAAATCGAAAATCGCGGCTAGCTTCGAAGGCGCTCGTCGGCGACAACGCTGACGATCTCACCGCTCGCGCTCCGGCGACGCGCCTGTCGCAGCAGATGGCGCCCCTTCCTCAAGAAACGCTCCTCGTCGTAGCCCCCGTCGGGGTGCTCCATCGTGCGGGTCCATACCCCGAGCGGGGGCGCCTTTCCTTTGCGGCTGCGGAGCCGTGTCCGGAGAGCTTCCTCATCCGCCTGAAAAAAGGTGAAGAAGATAGCCAGCCAAAAAACGATGGCGCAAAGGGCGACGGCAATCCACACGGCGGGACACTGTAGCTGTTTTGCACTCGCGCGGCATAGCCACCCCGCCTGCACGAGCGCCCTTAGCGTGAGTGCTGCCGAGGAGCTATAAGGCCGGCCCCATGCGAAAAGCTGCTCGCTCCGTCGGTTTCGTTGACACCAAAAGCCGTTTCGTCGGAGCCCTCCTTTTCTTGTCTCTCGGCTGGGCCGTCACCGGCTGTGAGAAAAAGAGCCCCCCGGATCTCGCCGTAGAAGAGGGCTACCGGCTCTTGGAGACGGATCCGAAGGGAGCCTACGAGGCCCTTTCGAAGGCAAAGCAACCGAACGCTCCTCGCGTTCTCCTGGGGCGTGGTTTGGCTCTCGAACGACTGCGAAAATACGAAGATGCCGAAAAATTGCTCGCCCAGGCCGTCGCCCAAGCTCGCGATCCGATTGCCACGCTCCCCCTGGCTCGAGTTCGTGTCGTCCTCGGAAAAGCCGACGAAGCGAGGCCTCTCGTCGACGAGCTCGCCAAGAAGCTGCCCGGCGACCTCTCGGTTCTGCTGCTTTCGACCTGCTTGGCCAACGACGACGCGCGAGCTCGCACCACGCTCGCACTTCTGAACGAGTGGGGACAGCTCGCGGAGTCCAGCAAGACGTCTCCCCCGAACGCCCCGAGCGAATACTACCTTTCGAAATCCGTGCTCCACGCTCAGCTGAAAGAACGCCAGAAAGCGGCAAACGCTGCCCGCCAAGCGAAATCCAAAAAGCTCACTTCCCCCGAGAGCACCTTCTCGCTCGTGGAGCTCGCCGTAAAGTCGGGGCGAGGGGACCTCGCGATGGAGCTCTTGAGGAAACTCGAGGAAGAAGACGTCCTGGCGACGCACAAGGCGCGGATTGCGCAGCTTGCCCATGGTCTCGGGGACCACGCTCTCGTCGGACGAATTCTCCACGTGTTGCCCGGAAATAGCCCTGAGCTCTTGGCGTTGCGTGCTGAGCACAAGTTCTTCACTCAGCAGCCCCGGGCGGATGGCGCCCTGCGGCGGGCCCTCGACGCGGCCAAGGAAGACGGCGCGAGAGCACGGCTTTGGTCCATGCTCGCTGAGGCCCTGCTCCGTGACGGGCAGGCCAAGGAAGCAAAGAAAGAGGCCGAAGCGATGCTGGAGAAATACCCGAGCCCCGGCGGTCGTATGCTCCTTGCTCGGATTGAACTCGCCCTCGATGAGCCTCTGCGCGCCCTCGCCGAGCTGAAGCCGCTTCTCGAGGGACCGGAGACGCCGGTAACGGCGTACGAACTGGCAGCCTTGGCGTACGTCGACCTCAAACAGACCGAGCGCGCTCGGAAGCAGCTCGCGCTCCTCATCGAGAAGGACCCGGGTCACCTCCGCGCCGTCAAACTCGCCGTCGATCTGGAAATGAAGCGAGGACAACACCAAGAGGCCATCAAAATCATCGAGGCGTCTCTCGATCGAAAACCGAGGAGCGTGGGCCTCCTTTTGCTTCTCGCGGAGACGAAACGACGAGCGAAAGGTGACGAGGCAGCGATCGAAACCCTGCGCTCCGCCGTAGAAAAGGTCCCCGAGGATCCGCGACTCTGGGTGACGCTGGCGCAAGCCGTCCAGCGCAAGGGAAGTGATGCCGAAGCTCTCGCTGTTCTCGAGACGGGTCAAAAGGCCGCTGCGGGCGCCCCGATGATCATCCTCGCTCTTGCGGCGCAACTCGAGAAAGCCGGCGAACGGAAACGAGCAACGTCGCTGTACGAGAGTCTCATCACTGAGGCTCAGGGAGATCCCGTCGCGCTCAACAACCTTGCGATGCTCTACGTCGACGAGGGGAAGAACTTGGACGAGGCCGTCGCGCTTGCCGAGAGGGCCCGCAAGCTGTCCCCCGCTCCGGGCATCGTCGATACTCTGGGCTGGGCGCTCTTCAAGCGCGGATCACCCAAGGACAAGGCACGCGCCCTCGAGCTCTTGAGCTCGGTCCGGGACAATCTGACGAGCGCGACTTCGAAGTTTCACTTGGGTGCCGTCAAACTGGCGAGCGGCGAAACGGAAGAGGGTAACCGCCTTCTGCAGCAAGCTCTTGCCCAGCCGGGCGACTTTCCCGAATCCGAGCAAGCGCGCGAGCTTCTTGCGACGAGTCGATGACCTCGAGCTCCCCTCCTCGAGTAGTCGTTGCCGGCGGTCTCAGCGCGCCGCCGGCGTGGGTGATCTTCGTCGTCGCTCTCGTCCTCGAGTACTTGGGCGTCAGCGTCTCGGTCGACGCACGAGATCTCTTGGTGCCAGCCGGGCTAGAACCCCTGCTGGGCGACATAGGCGAGGTGGCTCCCCTCGTTTTCCTCTTCCCAGCTGCGGTTTTTCTCACGGGTGGTTTGGCCGTTCGCCTGCGACTCAGGGCGCTCTCGGCGTATCGGCCCGAGAGAGCCGCTTCGCTCGTCCTCGGCTCAGCTCACGTGGTTCTGGCCGCCACGTTCGTGGGTCTGGCGGGTTGGCTCGGGGAAGCGAACCTCGATTCTGAAGCCACTCGGGCCTGGCTGGTGCTGTGGCTCGGGCTCGGCGTCGCCGCCCTTTCGACTCTGGCACTCTCACTGTGGCGTCCCACGATGATCATCGAGGCGTTCCGGGGCCTCCGGCGAGAACTCTTGATTGGGGTGGGGGTCAGCTCGTTCGCCTGGGGCGCGGGCCTGCTTTCGAGGAGTCTGTGGAAGCCACTCGCGTGGCTCACACTCGAGGTCGTCCATGCTCTTTTGACACTCGTGACGTCCGATCCCGTGGCGTCCATCGAAGAAGCACTCGTCGGGACGAGTCGGTTTTACGTGCGAGTGGCTCCAGTCTGTTCGGGGATGGAGGGCATTGCCCTCATGCTCACCTTCGTCGGCGCATATCTCTTCATTCAGCGGCGCGAGCTACATTGGCCCCGATCGTTCGCTCTGCTGCCTCTTTCGGCAATGCTGGTCTGGGCGCTGAACGCGGTTCGGGTCACCGCCCTCATCTTGGTCGGGACCTGGTACTCGCCGGAGGTGGCACTCGGAGGGTTCCATTCGAAGGCGGGATGGGTGTTTTTCGCACTCGCGGCCCTGGGGATCATCTACGCGGTGCAGCGCAGCCCGCGGTTTCATACGCAGACGTCGACCGCTCCCGTATCGACGGTTCCCCTCGGAGCCGTCGATACCGCCCCGTCGGATCATGGGGCGCTCACGGCTGCTTACCTCGCGCCACTACTACTGGTGCTCGCTTCGAAGCTGGTGACCGGGCTTGCGGCGAGCGGCATCGACTACTTTTACGGGGTGAGCATCGTCGCCGGGGCATTCGGGTTGTGGAAGTTTCGTCACCTCTATCCGCGGGCGTCGTTTGGCTCCGCTTGGTTGCCCGTGGCGGCTGGTTGCGCGGTGGCGTGCTTTTGGATTCTCGGATTCGCAGAGCCATCCGGGTCGGCATCGACGCTCGGAGACGAACTCGACAGCCTTTCGAGGCCCCTCGCGGGAACGTGGCTCGCTCTGCGCGCCGTCGGCACGATCGTGACCGTACCGGTCGTCGAGGAACTCGCTTTCCGCGGCTACCTGTTTCGGCGCTTTCGCGGCCCGTCATTCCAGAAGATCCCTTATCGTGATTTCAGCTGGTTGGGGCTCATCGTGTCCTCGACGGCATTCGGGTTGCTTCATTCACAGTGGATTTTGGGGATCGGTGCCGGTTTCGTGTTCGGCTTGTTGACCGTCGTTCGCAACCGTCTTTCCGACGCGATCGTCGCGCATGCCACCGCCAATGCCGTCATCTTCATCTATGCGCTCATGACCGGAACCTTTGCGCTAATTGCCTAAGTTCAAACGATACACTTTTACGGCAATTTTTCTGTTTGGACGCACGCGACCGGAGCGTTCGGGGCGCGAAATGCGTCACAGCAAGCAAACCAGCAGACCTACCAGGCTGGGCAGGTCGTCCAACGGGCCGGGAGCCGGACTATTGGCCGATGTTGTCTGGTAGGTAATTTTTAAGATAGCCCCTCTTGATCGTCCGGATGCCGCCGTGTAGCGTGCCGTCTTACTGGGTAGGTGTCGTAAGCACATCGACGCCATGCCCCGGAGATACCCCAATGAAGACCCTGACCTCCCTGGCTTTCGCCTTCGTCATCCTGGCCCTGTCCAGCAGCGCATTTGCTGAGACTCTTTCGTACAACTTCACCATGAACATCACCTCGCTCGAGGACGGCTACGGCGTCTTCGACTATCTGAGCGAGGGCGGTACGGTCGACGTCTCGGTGGAGTTCGACACCGCCGCCGACGGCGACGGGCAGGCGCTCATCAGCATCGCGGGCCTCGACTATCAGTCGGCTGGCCACTGGGGCGGCTCCTGGTCCAGCGTTCAGTACAACGCCTGGGACAAGAACTGGGGCGCCCAAACGGGCACCAACGGTCAGTACCTCATCGTCAACGACATCCAGGTGAGTTCTGGCACGTTGAGCCAGGAAGTCTTCCTGGACTTCGAGACCACTTCGTCGGGCGAGCTGGCCCTCGTCGGCGGCACTCTCAACCTCCGCCTGGAGAATGGCAGCCGCTCGTCCCTCTCCGCGGAATACGCTCCGCCTCCTCCGACCTCCGTGCCGGAGCTCGATCCGAACTCTGGGATGGCAGCTCTGGTCCTCGTTGGTGGTGGTCTGACGATCGCTTGGTCGCGCCGCCGCCGCGAGGGCGGTTTGTTGGCGAGCTGAGTCTCTCGGCACCCACACCAAGTCAGCGCGCGCGTTTCGAGCTCATTCGAGCCGAAACTGCGCGCGTTTCTCATTTCGAAGCTCTGGTTTGCCGGACCCGTTACGTGGCGCTTGCCCCGCCCCGTCGCGCCCTCACCTCGTCGCCTGCCGGGGTGCCCCTCACCAGAACCTCGATTCGGCCTACGCGGCTGGCTTACTTGTCGCAGGGGGCGAAAGCGATACCTTGAGAGGAATGCCGCACATTCGTGAATTTGCGCAATCACGCATCATCATCGATGATCGCTACCTCCCGCTCCTGATTTCGACCTTCCACGGAAAGACGGAGGTGGCCGCGGCCAACTGGCACTCCGAGGTGAACGCCAAGATCGGCCTCGAGGCGGCTCGGCGGGGTCTTCGTCTCGTGAACATCAGCGACGCGACACGCTCCGAGAGACCCGATGCGGACGCGCGCAAAGCGTGGGCCGAGAGCACGGAACGCCAGCCGGCCGCGGTGCGAGACGCGACCCTTGCGACCTTCGTGGTGGTCACCTCACCGCTCATTCGCGGCGCGATCACGGCAATCGGATGGGTCAACCCCAAGCTCGCCAGCTTGGAAACCTTCCCCACCCTCACTCAAGCCATCGAAGAAGGGCTGCGACGACTCGAGCGGGACGGTCAACGAGTTCCGACGATCGACCCCCACGCCTACGAGCCGCCCGACGAAAAGGCCCGCACCGGTTGAGTCCGTAGTCGGATCCACCATTTTCCTGACCCACACGACGAGCCGGCCGTCACCTCAGCCCCCGTGCACCAGCCAAGGGAATTGCCGAAGGTTCTCCGCTTCTTCCTCTGGGCGGCCCTGGCCTTCGTCTCCGAGGGTTGCTCCTCGGACGAAGCCGATAGCAGCGCTGCGACGAATGGCGACGGCGGCTCGCGAGCTTCCGGCGACGGCGACGGCGATGGAAGCGGAGGGACCCGAGTTGGGACGGGCGGCGCGTCGGGCGACGGTGACGAGGCGAGCGGCGGGGCGCCAGTCACGTCCCCTCCCCTCGGTTGCAACGAACCCTACGATGGTCCCCGGGGGGAGTGGGTGCGAGCTCCCGCGCTCCCCGTCGACGGCGACGAGCGAACGTTTTGGACCTGGGTCCCCCAGTCCTACGACCCCGAGGTGGAGCTGCCCGTCGTGTTTCTTTTTCACGGCTGCGGGGACGAGACGAACAACCTGCCGCTCGAGGACTGGGCGGGTGAGGACGCGATCTTGGTGCGCGGACTAGCCGACGGTCCCAACGGCTGCTGGCTCACGGCCGACGATACGAACTCGCTGTTCTTCCGGGCCATGCTGACCACGGTCTCGGAAAGCTTCTGCGCTGATCGCGATCGCATCTTCGTGGTGGGCTACGACAGCGGTGCAGAGCTGGTGAGTCGCTTGGGGTGCTACGAGGCGTACTTGATCGATGGCGTAGCGACCGTGGCGGGAGAAAACGCCCTCCCTTACGGGACGACGAGCTGCAGCGGACCTGTGGCTGCGATGCTTTTCCACGATGCGGACGATACAGAACAAGACATCTCCGAAAGCGAGGAAGTCCGCGACCGTTTGATCGACCAGAACTTCTGCGTGACGGACGGGATCCCCGAGGCAGTCGAGCCCGATCCCTGCATCCGCTACTCAGGCTGCGGAGACCCGGTCCTGTGGTGTGCCACGACAGGCCAGGGTCATGATCGACAGGACGCCTTCGCAGCCCCCGCCATCTGGTCGTTCTTTTCCTCGCTCTGAAGTCCTCGAAGAAGGGCGGGAACGCATCGCGGGTCGGTCATCCCCGAGGCGAGCATACTCGACCCCTAGCCTTGCGCTTTAGCCTGTCCCGCGCGTATGAAAAACGGTGGGAAGAGAAGAAGAAGAGCCTTGCCATTCGACAGCCTGATCATTCTTGCTGCGTTCGCTTGCGGGCTTGCCGCGCGCCAAATCGGTCAACAGCCGCTGGTCGAGTACCTGGTTGCGGGCTTCGGCCTCGGCCTCTTGGGCTTCGACTCCAACTTCATCATTGATTTCTTCGCCAATGCAGGGATCACGCTGATGCTCTTCATCATCGGCCTGAAGCTGGATATTCGGAGCCTCATCAAGCCGGAAATCTACCGTTCGGCCCTCGAGCACACGGCGAGCTTCGGCCTCATCACGGTGGGATTCCTGTCGCTGCTCGGCGTCTTCGGGCTCGTCTTGGTGAGGGATTCGAGTTGGCAGCAGGCGGTGCTCGTCGCCTTTGCCCTGAGTTTCAGCTCCACCGTTTGCGCGGTCGCAATGTTGGAAGAGCGTGGCGAATTCCGCGTGCGCCATGGCCAGCTGGCAGTGGGCATCCTGATTGTCCAGGACATCGTGGCGGTGATCTTCCTCAGTGCCTCCACCGGCAAGGTACCCGCGATCTGGGCGCTGTCCTTGCCGCTCTTGTATTTTGCCCGTCCGCTCCTCAGCTTGCTGCTCAAGGCCAGCGGACACGACGAGGTTCTGATCCTCGCGGGTATCATTCTCGCGGCCTCCGGTAGTGCTCTCTTCGAACTGGTGGGGATGAAGGCCGATCTGGGCGCGCTCGTGTTCGGCATGCTGTTGGCTGGCGACCCGAAGGCGGGGGAGCTTGCCAAGTCGATCATGCGCTTCAAGGACATCTTCCTGATCGGGTTTTTCCTGTCGATCGGCCTGTCGGCAGAGCCCTCGTTGCCGATGATCGGCATTGCGCTCTTGTTGTCGCTCCTTTTGCCCATCAAAGGCGCAGCGTTCTTCTTCATCCTCTTGCGCTACAAAATGCGCGCTCGTACGGCCATGCTGGCCGGCTTGTCCCTCACTCAGTACAGCGAATTTGGGCTGATCGTGGCCGCACTCGCGCTCGAAAAGGGATGGCTCAGCCCCGACTGGATGGCGACGCTGGCGATTGCGGTCTCCATGTCGTTTTTCCACTTGGATGAACGGCCGATCGCATCAACTGTACGCGCGGTTCAAGGATACTCTCAAGAGATTCGAAACCGACGTCGCCACCGACGACGACCCGCAATGCCTGACGCGCAACGTGGATGTGCTGATCGTGGGCATGGGGCGAGTAGGTTCGGGCGCTTACGACACCGTCGTTTCACAATACAACCTGCGCGCCTGTGGCGTGGACACCGACAAGTCCAAGATCAGTCAACACGAAAAAGCCGGTCGGCGGGTGCTCTACGGCGATGCGGAAGACGCCGACTTCTGGGAGGGTATGGCCGAGCGCGAGTTCAAGCTCGTGATGTTCACGATGCCATCTTTGTCGGAGATGATCGATGCGGTCGAGCAGCTGCGTAGCTCCGGCTACCAAGGCAAGGTGGCAGCGGTAGCAAAGTACGAAGACGAACGTCTGGCCATGATGGCCGCAGGAGCCGACGTGGTCTTCAACTATTACGCCGAGGCGGGCGCCGGTTTCGCCGAGCACACGCTCTCGAATCTGCTTCAAGTACTGCCTGAAAAGCCTGCCAGCCAAGGCCCGTTGCCGCCGCCGGAAGCGCTCAGATCTTCTTGAAGACGACGGTGGCGTTCGTGCCCCCGAACCCGAACGAATTGTTCATCACCGCGCCGAGCTGCGCCTCTTGCGCCGAATGGGCAACGAGGTTCATCCCCTCGGCTTCTTCGATCGGGCTGTCGAGGTTCAGAGTCGGCGGTAGGATTCCCGTACGAAGAGCCTGAATGGAAAGGACCGATTCGAGCGCCCCAGCGGCCCCGAGGAGATGACCCGTCATCGACTTGGTCGACGAGACGGCGAGCCCACTCTTCGCATGATCTCCAAACACGGCTCGCATCGCGAGCACCTCGTTGATGTCGCCCACGCCGGTGGAGGTGGCATGAGCGTTCACGTAGCCGATGTCACTTGGGTTAAGACCCGCATTCTTGAGAGCCATCCGCATGGAACGCTGCGCGCCTTCGCCTTCTGGGGACGGTGACGTCATGTGGTAAGCGTCGGCCGTCGTGCCGTAACCAGCGACCTCGGCCAAGATGGACGCCCCGCGCTTCTTGGCTGACTCGTACTCCTCGAGCATCAACATGGCGGCGCCCTCGCCCATCACGAACCCGTCCCGCGCCGCATCCCAAGGGCGACTCGCCTTTTCCGGATCGTCGTTGCGCGTCGACAGCGCGCGCATCTGTGCGAATCCTGCGATTCCTAGTCCGGTGACACACGCCTCGGCACCGCCGGTCAGACAAGCGTCCAATTCCCCGAGACGAATGGCTCGCGTCGCTTCCCCGAGGGCATGCGCACCCGACGCGCAAGCGCTCGTGGTGGTGAAGCTCGAGCCCTTGTAGCCGTAGCGCATGCTGAGCTGACCCGGCGCCAAGTTCGAGATGACTGCAGGGATGAAGTAGGGAGAGATGCGCTTGGGCCCCTTGGTCTCGAGGGTGCGGCCCATCTTCTCGAGCATCGGAAGGCCGCCGAGCCCCACACCGATGATGGTTCCAACCATCTCTTTTTCTTCGTCGTTCGGTTCGAACCCGGAAGCCTTGATGGCTTCGTCGGCGGCGGCGATGGCGTAGTGGATGAATGTGTCGCCCTCCTTGACCCGCTTCTTCTCGATGAAGTCCTCGGGGTTGAAGCCCTTCACCTCACCCGCAATGCGAACGGAATATTCCGCTGCGTCGAAATGCGTGATGGGGCCGATTCCCGATTTTCCCCGAGAAATGGACTCCCAAGTGGACTGCAAGTTGAGCCCGCAGGGGCTGACCACACCAATTCCAGTGACGACGACTCTGCGCATTTTTTCTTCCGGTTGCCGGGTCATCCAAGCACCGGCGCGAGGCAAAAGAAGCAAGAAAGAGTCGCGGTGGCAAACCTGGCAGAATCTTGGGTAGAATCCTTTGGTCTGCTAATGGCAAACAGTGACCCAGATGCCTGAATCCTCGGCGAAAGAGAGCCTCGGAGGCGAGGTCCCCCTTCCTCTCGTGAGGAAGGCGCCCAGGCGCTCGCCCTCCACCGTCGGTTTCTCTTTGCGCCCCACCCAAGCGGTGGGGGTCGTCATCGGCCGACGTTACCGAGTGGAAGGCTTTCTCGGCGAAGGTGGAACGGCTGTCGTTTATCTCGCTCGAGATCAGGACTCGGGTGACCTGGTCGTCATCAAGCAGATGAAGCCGGAGATCGCCGACTCTGCCGAGCTGCGGGCGCGGTTTCTCTTGGAAGCCCGAGCATTGGCCTCCGTCGATCATCCCGGCGTGGTTCGCGTCCTCGACATCGACGAGCCGGAAAACGAGTCACCGTTCCTGACTCTGGAGGCATTGCGCGGCGAAACTCTCGGCGACTACCTGAAGCGCGAGGGCGTGATGCCGGTCGAAGAATCGGTACGCCTGATCCGCGACGCGGTCCGAGCCCTAGGCGCGGTGCACGACGCTGGCATCGTGCATCGGGACATCAAGCCCGACAACCTGTTCCTGGTCGGTGAAATCGGCAGTCCGAGCTCCATCAAGGTCCTCGATTTCGGGATGGCGCGCCTCTCGGACGAGATCTACGACGAAAAGTCCACGAGCATCCTCGGCACCGCCCAATACATGGCCCCGGAGCAGATCCTCGTGGAGCCAGTCGACGCGCGAACCGACGGATACGCGCTCGGAGTCGTGCTGTTTCGCATGTTGACGGGTCACCTGCCCTTCGAAGCACACTCGAAGAACGATCTCCTGCGGCACCAACTCTTTTCCCCCGTTCCCCCGGTGAGCTGGCTGCACGAGGAGGTGCCGGTCACACTCGAGCGCATCATTCACAAGGCAACGAGAAAGGCCCCGGACGCTCGCTTCCCGTCGATGCGAGAGCTGCAAGAAGCTCTCGATGGGCTGCTCGGATTCGAAGAACCGCCGAACAGTCGGATGCTATCGACCGAACTCCCCGAGGCCAACGAAGACATCTACGAACCCGTGAGCGCACGGGGACGACACGTCGCATCGGTGCTCGCCGCCGAATTCGGCATCTATTCTCGACCGCACAATCCTACTCCGCGTCCCGAACCTTGCGAATGAGAGCGCCCGCGCGCGGCGGCTCGCCTCGCCCGGTCACGATCCGAGAGGAGCCGGGAAAAGTAGCGCTTGACTGCGGGCGTCCCCTGCCGCGATCGTGAGTGGGGGAAACGAAATGGTCGAGGAGGAGAGCAGCGACGAACGGGAGGGTTCGTCGACGGGCGAAGGCGAGGACGACGAACCCCGCGTCAGTCTGGGTCCCCTCGCGCTTCTCGGGTTTGGACCCAAGTCATCGAGGCGAGCGTGGGAAACGCGGTCTCAGCCGGTCGGCAACCCGCTGCTCACGACGGCGTCCCTCATCATCGTGATTGCGGCGTTGAAGATCGCCCGCCCCATCCTGGTCCCGCTCATGGTCAGCGCCTTTCTCGCGGTCCTCACGGCGCCGCTGGTGCTCTATCTCAAGAAGCACCGTGTTCCCCCTTGGTTTGGCGTACCCATCGTCGTTCTGCTCACGATTGGAGTGATGGCGGGCGTCGCAGGGCTGGTCATCGGGAGCCTGAACACGTTCGTTCAGCAGGTGCCAGCCTACCAAGCGAGGATCTCCGACATGATCGAACTTGCGACGATTCAGCTGGATCGCTGGGGATTCCGGCTGACGGTGGAGAACGTCACCCAGCTCGTTCAGCCCGAAGCCGCCATGCGTTTTGCCGGCAGCACTTTGTCCGAACTCGCCGACATGCTCTCCAACACGTTGCTCGTCCTGTTCATGACGATCTTCGTGCTTTTCGAGGCCTTGGTTCTACCGGACAAGATCCGAGACGCGCTGGGAGATCCCGAAGCGGATCTGAGCCAGGGGATTCGGGTCGTGGGACGAATCAAAGCCTACGTCGTGATCAAGACGTCGACGAGCCTGGCGACGGGCGTGCTGATCGGGGGGACGCTCGAAGTGATGGGAGTCGACTTCGCGCTTCTGTGGGGACTGCTTGCGTTCCTGCTCAACTTCATCCCCAACGTCGGCTCCATCATCGCCGCCATTCCCGCGGTGCTGATGGCGCTCCTGCAGATCGGACCGACCGGGGCCCTTGCCACCTTGGTGGTATTCATCGTCGTGAACATGGTCATCGGTAGCCTCCTGGAACCGCGCATCATGGGGCAGCGGATGAACCTCAGCCCCCTCGTCGTATTCTTCTCTTTGGTGTTCTGGGGATGGCTCTGGGGGCCCCTTGGCATGCTCTTGTCCGTTCCCCTCACCATGGCCATTCGCATCATGCTCGAAGGAAACGACAACACCCGTCCTTTCGCCATCCTGATGGCCGGCGCCGAAGGCCCATCGGCAGTCGCACCCACTGAACGGGCGCCGCGTCTTCGCTAACGGGAATCGTCCGCTCTCGAGGTCCAGATCGGGACGATCTCCAGGCCCCCGGTCCTCCAGCGGACGACACACTGACGAAACAATGCGAGGCCTTCGGCGACAGGGTTCAGGCTCCCGTGATTCGGTTGTCAGGGGCCTCAGGGTGATCTACTCGCCGTAGCGGTCATCCGCAGTCATTGCACGGGAATTTCCCCGTACTTGGCTCGGTGCCCGCACGAAGGGCCACTCCCTTTCGGGCCCCTCACTTCTAGCTGCCGACCCTCCGGCTCGCGGTCAAGCTTCGACCCCGACGGGCGGGCCTCGTAAGTCCCGGCCCCGGCCGGCTCGTCTCTTCAAGCGTTCAATCAAACAAGGATCTCAATCAACATGAAGCGCAACAAAATCGGTCTCATTGGTGCAGGCAACATCGGCGGCGAGCTCGCGAATCTGGCGATGACCAAGCAGCTCGGTGACGTCGTCCTCTTCGACATCCCCGTCAAAGAAGAGTTCGCCAAAGGCAAAGCGCTCGACCTGGAGCAGGCCAGTACCCAGAGCGGCTCCGACAGCAACGTGATCGGAACGTCCAACTGGGCCGACCTCGAGGGAGCTGACGTGCTCATCATCACGGCCGGCGTCCCGCGCAAGCCGGGGCAGAGCCGGGACGACCTGGTGGGGATCAACGTGCCAATCATCCGCAACGTGGCAGAGAACGCGAAGAAGTACTGCCCGAACGCGTTCTCCATCATCATCAGCAATCCGCTGGACGCGATGGTCTACGAGTATCAAAAGGTCACTGGCTTCAACGCGAGCATGGTGGCCGGCATGGCGGGCGTCCTCGACAGCGCTCGCTTCACTCTCTTCCTCGCGCGAGCCGCCGGCTGCAGCGTAAAGGACGTGCGCGCGATGGTGCTCGGCGGCCATGGCGACGACATGGTGCCGGTGCTCAGCAACTGCACCGTTTCCGGCGTGCCGATTACCCAGTTCATCGACAAAGCAACGCTCGACGGCATCGTGGCACGCACGCGCACCGGTGGCGGCGAGATCGTCAAGCTCATGGGAACGAGCGCCTACTATGCGCCCGCGGCTTCCGCCATCAGCATGGCCGAGGCCTATCTGAACGACGAGAAGCGTATCCTCCCTGCAGCAGCGTTGCTCAAGGGCGAGTACGGCTACGAAGGCTTCTTCATGGGAGTGCCCACGGTCATCGGCGCGGGCGGCATCGAGAAAATCCTGGAAATCGAGCTGAACGCCGAAGAAAAGGCGATGCTCGACAAGAGCGTCGCCAGCGTGAAGGCCGTCGTCGACGTCGTGAACAAGACAGCGTGAGGGCCTTCGGGTGCTGCGAGGTTCCGCGCCCCTTCGGGGTGAAGGCGCGGAACCTCTCCGCTATGCCTGCCTATTGCCCTCACCGCCCCCGCTCTTCGAGGGGTCTTGGAAAGACCCCTCCCCCGAGTCGCTTCGCTCTCGGGGGCCCCTCCCCAAAGGTTTTGGTCTTCACTGATACGACACTTCTTCTGGCAAGCCGTCAGGCTTCTTTACTCCCCCGAGTCGCTTCGCTCTCGGGGCCCCCTCCCGACACTCTCCCTCTTGATTGCCATCTCGAGGGCCTCCCACTGAGGAAATCCACATGAATATCCACGAATACCAGGGCAAGCAGATCTTCGCCCGCTATGGGATCCCCATCTCCAAGGGCATCCCGGCATTTTCCGTCGACGAAGCGGAAGCCGCAGCCAAAAAGATCATCGCAGAAACCGGCAGCGAAGTCTGCGTGGTCAAGGCTCAGATCCACGCGGGTGGTCGCGGCAAGGGCGGCGGCGTCAAAGTCGTCAAGGGTGCGGCGGCGGTGCGCGAGACCGCGGAAAAAATCCTCGGAATGCAGCTCGTCACTCACCAAACCGGACCCGCAGGCCAGAAGGTGCGGCGCCTGTACATCGAAGAGGGCTGCGACATCAAACGAGAGCTCTACGTCGCCCTCGTCGTCGACCGCGATGCGCGTCGCGTAGCCATCATGGCATCGACGGAAGGAGGCATGGACATCGAAGAAGTCGCCGCCAAAACTCCGGAAAAGATCATCAACGAGCACATCGATCCGCTCCTCGGACTGGCCCCGTACCAAGCTCGCAAGATCGCCTATGCTCTCAAGGTCGGTGAAGGCGTACCGGAGCCGAAGAAGACCATCGCTCAGTTCGTGAAGGTTCTCATGGCGCTCGGTGAATGCTTCGTGAAAGAGGACTGCTCCCTTTGTGAAGTGAACCCCATGGTCATCACCGGAGCCGGCGACGTCGTCGCTCTCGACTCGAAGATCAACTTCGACTCGAACGCCGAGGGCCGCCACAAGGAATGGGCCGAGCTTCTCGACACGGACGAAGAGGACCCCGTCGAACTCGAGGCAAAAGAAGTCGGGCTGTCTTACGTTTCCCTCGATGGCAACATCGGATGCTTGGTAAACGGCGCAGGGCTTGCCATGAGCACCATGGATATCATCAAGCACTATGGTGGAGAGCCGGCGAACTTCCTGGATGTCGGTGGTGGCGCGACCAAAGAGATGGTCACCAAGGCCTTCAAGATGATCCTCTCTTCGGACAAGGTGAAGGGGATCTTCGTCAACATCTTCGGCGGCATCATGAAGTGCGACGTCGTCGCAGAGGGTGTGGTGGCTGCAACGAAGGAACTCGGCCTACAGGTACCGCTCGTCGTGCGCCTCGAGGGGACCAACGTGGAAAAGGGCAAGGAAATCTTGCGCAGCTCCGGTCTCAAAATTGAACCCGCGGACAGCATGGGAGACGGCGCCAAGAAGATCGTCGCCGCCGTCAGCTGAAGGCACCTGAAAGTCCAAAGGAAGTAGAAGAAAATGTCAGTTCTCGTAGGAAAAGACACCAAGATTGTCTTTCAGGGTATCACCGGAAGCGCCGGCTCGTTCCACGCTTCGCAGTGCATTGCGTACGGCTCCAACGTCGTTGCGGGCTGTACTCCGAACCGCGGAGGCGAAACCTTCAAAGCCGAGGGTCCGAAAGGTCCCGTCAGCGTCCCGGTCTTCGACACGGTTGCCGAATCCGTCAAGGAAACGGGCGCAGACACGTCCTGCATCTTCGTGCCGCCTCTCGGTGCCGCCGATGCAATCCTCGAAGCCATCGATGCAGGCTGCAAATTGGTCGTCTGCATCACCGAAGGCATCCCGGTCATGGACATGATCAAGGTGCGCCGAGCGCTCGAGACGAGCGACGCGACGCTCATTGGTCCCAATTGTCCCGGCATCATCACGCCTGGACAATGCAAGATCGGCATCATGCCCGGTCACATCCACAAGCCGGGCAAGATCGGCGTCGTCAGCAAGAGCGGCACGCTCACTTACGAAGCCGTGGGTCAGCTGACCGCCCTCGGTCTCGGACAGTCCACGTGTATCGGTATCGGCGGCGATCCTGTCGCTGGTCTCGACTTCATCGACTGCCTCAAGCTCTTCAACGAAGATCCGGGCACCGAAGCGGTGATCATGATGGGCGAGATTGGCGGAAACGCCGAGCAGAACGCCGCAGCCTGGATCAAGGACAACATGAAAAAGCCGGTCGCGGGGTTCATCGCTGGCGTTACTGCTCCTCCTGGAAAGCGCATGGGTCACGCTGGCGCCATCATTAGCGGCGGTAAGGGTACGGCCGACGAGAAGATTGCCGCCTTGGAGGCCGCGGGCGTGAAGGTCGCACCGACCCCCGCAGAGATGGGTGTCACGCTTCAGAGTTTGCTCTGAGCGGGACCACCGCAGAAGAGAAAGGGGCAATGCTCGGCATTGCTCCTTTTTCCGTTTGTGGCCCACAATGAATTGAACCAATTCGAACCCGCGAGGGTTCAGACTCAAATGGGCCCGTCATCATGAAGCTTCCTCTTCGCTACCTCCCTCCTTCCCTCTTCCTTGGCACACTCCTCGTGGCCGCATGCGACAATCAGGTAGCCGGGAAAGGGGAAGGCAACGGCGACAGTGGGCTTTTTGGCGACGGAGACGGCGACTCTCCAGGAGACGGGGACGGCGATGGCAGCATGCCGGGCGACGGTGACGGGGACGGCGACGGCGACGCTGACGGCGGCTCGTCGGGAGACGGGGACGGCGACGACGGCACATCGGGCGACGGCGATGGGGGTGCGGCTGGGGGCTCTTCAGGTGACGGCGATGGGGATGAAGGCGGAACGGGTGGAAGCGCGGTCGTCGACAATCCACTCACCGACCCCCAAATGGGACCACCCGCTGGCAACCCCAGCGGGACCTGCGACATCCCGCCCGCAGCCGGCCTACAAGACGTGACCAATCCGACGACCGTCGTCGGGGACGGCACTCCAGAAAGCTGTACTGGGGACGCCTTCATCGCGGCTGTCGCGGCCGGCGGGATCATCACCTTCGATTGCGGAAACGATCCGCACACGATCATGCTGACCCAGCCGGCCAAGGTGTTCAACGACGCCTCCGACGAAGTCGTGATCGACGGTGGGGGCCTGATCACGCTCAGCGGGAGCGGACAGACGCGAATTCTGTATCAAAATACGTGTGATGAGGACCAGCACTTTACGACCGCCAGCTGCAATGACCAGGACCACCCACGCCTCACGGTACAAAACCTCACGTTCATCGACGCGAACTCGAAGAGCGAAGACGAGTACGACGGTGGCGGCGCCATCTGGGTTCGGGGTGGTTTGTTCAAGGCGATCAACACGCGATTCTTCAACAACGTCTGCGCCGACGACGGACCGGACGTCGGCGGCGCGGCCATCCGGGTCTTCGACATGTATCAAGACCAGCCGGCCTACATCGTAAACAGTACCTTCGGTGGTTCGGACGAGCTGGGGAACGCTTGTTCGAACGGCGGAGGGATCAGCAGCATTGGAGTCTCCTGGGCGATCATCAATAGCCTGTTTTCTCACAACAGCGCCATTGGCAATGGCGGGAATCCAGCACAAGCGGGAACGCCAGGCGGAGGATCGGGCGGAGCCATCTACAACGACGGCAACCTGATGACCCTCGACATCTGCGGGACCCTCATCGAAAACAACACCGTAAACGCCCATGGATCGGCCATCTTCTTCGTCAGCAACAATCACACGGGGGACATCGCTCTGACAGACACCGTCATCCGGAACAACTGCGGCGGCACCTGGTACGCCAACGTCGGCATCTCCCGCCACGATGACACCCCCGTCTCGGAAACCAACGTGACTTACGAAGAGTGCTCCGAGTAGAAGAATTGACCATTTTGCCCATCTCGGCTCGGGGGTCCCGCCGGGAGCGGCACATCATTGAGGTCTCACGGCGTGAGCGTCCCCCGGGAAGTATCGCGAAATCGCCGTAAAGCAGGGGGTTCCCGACTACCTCCCCCCTCCCCACCAATCCGCCGGGCGCGGAAAACACGCCTCACCTGACGGTATGACGACTTCCGACTACACTGAGGACCGATGCCCCGCGACTCCTCCTCGTCGTCCCGACCTCCCCGCAGGGGGACGAAGTCGACGACTCCACGGTCGTCGCGCCCCACCCGAGCCTCCCACCCCTCGATCGCCCTGCCTCCGTCGATTCCCTCAGGCTCGCTGGCTCCGCCCTCGATCGTTCCCATCTCGGTGAGCCCTCCGTCCCTCGGCCCGCCGATCGAGCCTTCGCGTGACGACCCGTCGCTCCCCCCCACCTCCCGGGACAGTCTCGATCCCGGCCCGACCAGCATCACGTTTTCGGGAGTCGCGATTCGGCGTCCGGAATCCTCTCTGAAGAACGCCTACGAGCGTCTCCCGATTGACCCGAGTGATCCGACGGATGACGAAAACTCGACGGTGCGGATCGAGTCGGGACGATTGATCCCAGCGCCACCAACCATCGGTGAAATCGACTTCGTTCACATCGACGTCCCAAGCATCTTTCACCAAGAAGATCTGAGATTCGCGCTAAACGGCGTACTCGGCAAAGGAGGCACGAGTCGAGTCTTCGCGGCATTCGATCACGATCTCGAACGCGAGTTGGCGATCAAGGTCGTTCCGAGGAGCGATACGGATGTTACCGATCAGCTCGCTCGGGAGGCGCGCATCACGGCCAAACTCTCGCATCCCAACGTCCCGCCGATCTTCGACGTGGGAACGGTGGGCGACGACTTCTTCCTGGCGCTGCCGCTCATCCGGGGACGGTCGCTGCGCTATCGAATTCGCCAGGCCCTGAGGGCAAAGGAATACTCCGCTCTTCCCGCGCAAGAACTCGTCCAGGTCCTGCTGAAGGTCTGCGACGCTCTGTCGTATGCGCACGCCCGCGGCATCATCCACAAGGACATCAAGCCGGACAACATCATGGTCGGCGAGTACGGCGAGGTCATGGTCGTCGACTGGGGGAGCGCGGCGGTGGACGGCGAACCTCCCGACCCGCGCGTCGCAGTGGGCACACCTGCGTACATGGCCCCGGAGCAGGCTCTGGGCCGACGTCTCGACCTGAGAGCAGACGTCTTTGCGCTGGGCGCGACGTTGTTTCACGCGCTCCTTCTCCGCAAACCCGTGAAAAGCTTCGCCATCGAAGAAACGATTGCTCGCCGCATCGCTGGTGAATTCGATCCACCGACGAGCGAGGAACTCATTGGACGCCCGCGGGCCCTCGTGGCGATCGCACAACGGGCGATGAGCTTCAACCCGAACGAGCGCTACCAACACGTCGGCGCAATGGCCGAAGCGCTGCGCGCGTACCTGGCTGGCGGTGACAGCTGGAGCGAACCGATCCTCGATGAAACGTTCCAACTCGACCGCTGGAGCGAGACGTGGCACCCGAGTTCCTCCGCCGGCTTCGATCGTCGCCGCCTTCACGAGGAGGACTGGAGCCGGCGCAGCACCCCACCATCCTACAGACGGGAGGTAGCGCCCGAACACCTCGCGACGCCTACGCGGGACTACGTCGAGTGGTGTCTCGAGTCCGCTACAGAAGGCGCCGCGCTCGTCGTCTACTCGGAGGTCTTCAATCCCCGGATCTCGATCGATTACGAAGGCACGATGTTGCGCGCTGCGCCGCCTGGTGAGATCACGGTCGTCTGGACGGAGGACGAAGTCCTGCGAGACGACGGCTCATGTAGATTGCCCGCGCTCGGCTCCCGGACCTATGCGTTCCGAGTCGGGGCCATGAGAAACCACGTAGCGGGCATTTTCTCCGGCCTCGATACACCGCTGGTCACCCGCGCCTTCCACCTTCACCCGGGACGCCCTTACCGAATCCGCATCGAAATCGATGGAGAATACCTGCGGCTCTTCATCGACGACGAACCCGTTGCCGAGCACCGAGTCCGAGCCTCCCTCGGTCGGGGGCGATTTGGGCTCCTCGCGACGAACGAGGGGAAACGGTTTGCTCGAGTCCGAGTCCGAGAACGAGGAACCCCGGGAACCGTCAGCGCGCTGGCGATCGGCGATGCTTTCTACGCCCGAGGCTTGTTCTCCGAGGCTCTGGAAGAATACGAGCGAGTCGCGCTCGATCCGGGTGACACGAGCACGTCCGCTCGACTCCTCTACAAACGGGGACTGTGCGCCCACCAGCTCGGCGACGCGGAAGGTGCCCAGGAGCTCTGGAGTCAGCTCTCTGGAACCGACTGGAAGGCACGCGTCGCGCTACACCAAGCTGAGACGTGTTTTCGCGCGGGCGAACACGCTCGGGCGGTGGAGATTCTGAGAGAGGCCGCCACGGAGGGAAGAAACGCCCTTGGTCACGTGAAAGAGACTTGGACCGAGCTGATCCTCGAGGCGCTCGAGCACGACGACTCGGAACTCGAGGGCTATCTGGCTCTTCGTCGAGATCTGTTTCCCATGGATCCGTCGACTCGCGGTCTCGCAGCCCGAGCGCGACTCGCCATGGGACAGTTCGAACGCGTCCTCGAAGAGTTTCCATCGGAACGACTTGCCACGACGGCCGCGCGCCTCGCCTTGGGGCAGTTCGAGGAGGTTGCAACGGACCCGGAAGTCGACCCATCGTGGCGCGATATTGCGCTGATCCACCAGGGCAAGCTCGACCAGGTGAGTTCCCACCAGTCGTCTCTTGCGGCTCAGCTCGTGCTCGAAGGGAGAGCCAAGGAGGCACTCGCCTTTTCTACCGAGGTGCGCGTCCTTCTAGCAGCGGGAGAAAACGAACAGGCTCTCTTGGCGAAAGCACCCAAGCTGCGAGAGCGAGTCTCGGCACTGGTCCGCGCCGGCAGAACGAACGATGCTCTTCAAACACAACACCCGCTTTCCTTTCTGTCGGCTGGGAAGACGCAACAAGCAGAGATCTATGCTCGTTGTCCAGAGATGAAGATGAGGGTCGCCTACTACGAGGCGGCTTCGGCATTCCTTGCTGGGGACGAAGAGAAGTTCCGCTCCGCCGCTTCGAAGGCCGAGTCACTTCCCTTCAGCTTCGCTTGGGAGGACATCTGGTTCGATCGCTACTTCTTGGTTCCGTTGGGTCGTACGAGGCTACTGGGCGAGTCCCAGGCATTTCGAGATTCCCTCGACCTGGTTTTGAAAAGCTACGAACACTGCTTCGCGGGGCGCGCCTATTTCATGGCCGCACACATCCTGGGACGGATCTCGGACAAGGAATTCTTGTCTCAACCGGCCAAGGGGAGCGCCGCTGGACGACTTTATCTCGCGCGTGCCTTGCGTGCCGAGATGTCCGGGGACACGGAAGAAGCCGCCCGGGCTTACACGGTCTTCAACTCGCTCAAGCGGCATCACAGGCTGATCGACTCTCCGCTCCTCAACCCATCGGTGGTGACGTTCTGCGAGGCACGCGCGGACTCGCTACGCTGATTCGAGTTTACGGCTCGAGGTCGTCGGACTCTGGCAAGAAATCGTTCGTCCGTGAGACATCGAGCTGCACGAGCTTCGTCTCGGGAGCGGCAAGGCGCCGCGAGGGCGCCGCAGGCTCGGCGAGTTCGAAAGCTGGCTCGCCCCCTTCGTATCTCCCGCAGTATCGATGCCAAAGTTCGACGATCCGCGCCGCTTCAGGCTCGCCACCAAGCTGCGCCGAAAAGGCATCCAGGCGCCCCTTCACGCGTCGGCAATGCGAGAGCGCCTCGGCCAAAGCGTCACGGCGCTTTTGGGCGCGAGTGTCATCGTCTTGCCCGACCCCGAGGGCCCACGTTGGGGCTTCATCCGGCCTGAGCAATGAACTGTAGTGATCCGCCATGTGGCGAAGCTGATAGCCAAACATTGCGACCATGCGGGCCTTGTTCAGATTGCGACTCGCGAACTTGGATTGCTCCCCCGTTGCCATCTCGAGCTCGTCGGCCCGCCAAGAAAATTCCGAGCTCTTCGCTTGCCCCGTCTCCGGGTCGTCGAACTCGATGCTGAGCCGAACGTAGTCCTTGGGTTCGAGCGCTCTGCTCTTCTCGAGGTTGGCGAGATACATCTGCTGTGTGCCCGAGAAGAAATGGACTGCCTGCACGCGGCCTTTCTCGGGCGATGCTTCCTCCCCACAAAAAGCACGAAGGCTAATCGACGGAGGGAGCTGCAGACGAAAGTGGACGTTTTCTGCCACTGTCTCCACGAGGGAGATGAACCTGCTGCCGAAGATCGCATCCAACTCTCGAGGCGACGAGACGAACATCGATGCCCCCTTGCCGGCTTCCGTCAGTCGATCGAGCAACTCATCACTGACGGTGTCGCCGAATCCGACGGCGCTGAGGCGCACACGACGAACGTCGAAGCTTCGTGCTGACAGCCTGATCAGCTTCTCATCCTCGGCAGTCGCCGTGCCCTCGACGTCCGTGAGAAGCAGCACTCGATTCGAGTACCCCGGCTTGTACGAACGATTGGCGAGCGCGTACCCCTGTCCCAAGCCGTCATGGAGGTTCGAGCCTCCACGCGGCGTTACCCCTTCGATGAGACGACGCAACACGGTCAGATCATCACGCCCCACCACGAAGTTCTGCGCTAGTGGACAAGTCGTCGTGTCGAACAGAACGACCGACACGATATCACCCGGCTTCAACTCACCCAGAGACCGAAAGACTCCCTTCTTGAGGAGCTCGATGCGCCCTTCCGCCGCCATCGACCCAGATCGGTCGAGCACGTACGTCAAGTTGACGTTACGGCGGGATTCTTTCGAAACGGCCCGCCCTTTGACTGAGAACCCGAGCGTGTAGTCCGTGGGACGCATCGGGTGCGGTGACAGCTCGGGAAGCACCGAAAACACCTCGTCGGGATTGACGGGAAGTGTGGAGAAAGAAAAATAATTGAGCAGTTCGTGGGGTCTGACCAAACTCGAGGGAAGAGGGGCATCGTTTTCGATGGCCCACATCAGCCGTTGAGGAGACGCGAGACTCAGGGAATCGTCATTGGTGAGATAGACCCCACTCGAATCGCCCCCAAGCTCCCGCAACTGCTGCGCTCCCCGGCGACGCGTGGCTTGAGCATTTTCTTCCGCTTCACGAACGCGAGCACGAAGCTCCCGCCCACGCTGCTCGTACCAGTTGCGTTGCTCTTCCATCTCCCGCCGCAGGCGGTGATTTTCTCGATCAGTCTTGGACGGACCGAAGACAGCGCACCAGGGACCCGGCGCAGAACAGGGAGCGTCGTCACGGGCAGTACTTGCCGCCCGGAGGATGTGGAGGCCACCTCCGAGGGACGGCACCCCGGTCTGCGACTCACTGCCTTCCGCCACCTTGCTGCTCACCTGGCACCGAAAGGCGCCGTCGACGAAACGCGGTAGATCGGCAAACGCTCCAGATGCTTCGGCTTCTATTGCCGGTTGATCCCTGGAACGCTCACCCATTGACGGGAGAGAGCCCCGCGGGTCGTCTGTCCCCTGGGAGCATGCCCACGTGGTCGATGCGACAGCGACAAGGGCCCAAAGATTCTGCACCGATCCAGCCATAGTCTCATGATTACGGATCACATGGCGATTCGCTCTCCGCGACGCCCATAAAGGTAGGATAGGGTGCGTCCCCGCCAGGGGTGCGGATCCACCGAGCAGATGTCTCCTCCGCGAGACGTCCCCGCGCTGCTGTCTCCTCCATGAGATGGAGACGATGGACTAGATGACGACAAATGCCGGTTTTTCTGCAGCATTCCGCGCGGCACACATGTTGCTCTGCCAAAGCTCATGAAAGTCCACTCCGCTCTTTTCGCTCGGCTCGCAACGCTCGTTCTCACCCCTTCTCTGACCGCATGTGGTCTCGGTTCGAACGATGTTTCGGGGCAGCCCACCGAAAGCTCGATCCGGGACCAGAGCCCCACCTCGGGACTGAACGGTCCAGATGGCGTGCCGACTGCCCCTGACGAGGACGACGACATCACCGTGCCGACCCAGCCCCCAAGCGTCGCAGACTCGGATGCGACGGAGTCAGGCGATCCAGCGACCTGCGCCGCAGCCGCCGAACACCGTACCTACGTCGGCTGCGAGTTCTGGCCAACCATCACCTACAACCCGCTCTACGAGGAGTTCGACTTTGCCGTTGTGCTCGCCAACGGTGGGCAAGAAGACGCCGAAATCGTCGTGAGCGGCGGGGCACTGCTCGAACCAATCACTGCCACCGTCGCAAAGGGACAGCTGCAGGCCGTCGTTCTCCCCTGGGTGCCGGAGCTGAAGGGACCCGAGTTCTCCCGATGGAACACGTCCGAAGGGCGCGCCAGCGCCTCGGTGCGTGCCACTGGCGGCGCCTACAAAGTCACGACGAGTCGCCCTGTCAGCGCCTGGCAGTTCAACCCCCTGCAGTTCAAGAAGAGCGGCATCGAAAACTGCTCGGGATCGTCTTTCGGAACGACTGACTGCTTCAGCGTGAGCAACGATGCTTCGCTTCTCATCCCAACCACCGCGATGACTCGAAACTATCGGGTCTTCAGTCGCTCCGGCAAGGAGACCGGCGCGTGGGGAGATGCCGCGGGGGGAATGGCTATCACCGCAACCGAGGATGACACGACCGTGGACATCCAGCTGAGCGAAAAATGCGCAAGTGAAGCTGCGCCGGGGGTCTCCTCGGGGAACTGCGTTGCCCCGGGACCCGGTGTCGAAAGCGCAACGAGTGGGGAGGTCGTCACCTACCATTTGAATGCAGGCGACGTCCTGTCGCTTCTCGGCGACAGAGGACAAGGCGATCAGCTCTCCCATGCCGATATCTCTGGCAGCCTCGTTCAGGCGTCCTCACCGGTGCAGGTCATCGCATTCAATCCGATCACGAACATCCCCGATCCGAGTCACGGCAACGCCGACCACATCGAAGAACTCGTTTTGCCTGCGGAAGCCCTGGGAGCGAGATACCTGGTGAATCCTCCGAGCAATCCGACCGGAATCGTCCGCGGGGGCCACATGGTACGCATCTACGGCAGCGTCGACGCCACCATGCTGAGCTACGCCGGTACGCCGCCGAATGGAGCGCCGACGAGAATCGACGCAGCGGATGTGGTCGAGATCGGACCGGTGACGGAAGGCTTCGAGATAACGGGGACGGCGCCGTTTGCGGTAGGCTCGTTCATGTTGGGTGGGTCCGCTCAAAGCTCCGATCCGAATTGCCCCGGATACCCCTGCTCGGGTGACCCCGCCTTCAGCATGATGGTGAGCCCGCAGCAGTTTCGGGCAAGCTACACGTTTTTGGCACCGACCGACTACGACGCCAATTTCGCAGACGTGCTGGTCCCTGACGGGGCGCTGGTCCTCCTGGACGGCGAGCTTCTCATGCCCACCGAGGCCGTTGCCCCCGGCTGGAAAGTGGCGCGGGCTCCGCTGAGTCCGAACACTGGAGGAGTCCACCGACTCGAGGCCGACGTGCCGGTGGGACTTCAGGTCACGGGCTTCGGTCACGCCACCAGCTACTACTATCCGGGCGGACTCGACCTGAATTGGATCTCCGAACCTCCACCACCCGTGGTCGTGCGCTGAGCCGGACCTACCAGCAAGGGCCCCTTCAGAGGGCCCTTTGACGGTGCCCGCGTCAGAACCTCGTGTGGTCCTGGCACGACGCGGGAAGAGAATCGCCGCACGCCGCTTGGTTTAGCGCAGTCACGCACGCCTCGCCCCCGGGAACGGCCGAGAGACGCTGGCGGCACTCGTAGATATGGCTCGTTTCGCTCAGGCAAGTCTCGAGGCTGAAGGAAAACCCGCAGAAAAAGTCGTACTCACACGCCGCTTCCTGCACGTCCTCGCACAGCTCGGTCGCAGCACTTCGATCAGCGATGTCCCGCGGATAGCAGTCGTTCGGGAAAAGCGAACAGTCGTTTTCGTCGATGACTTCCTGAAACTGCTTTTCACAACCGACAAACGGTGCATTGGTCTTGCACGTCACGTATTCGGCTTCGAAAATGCACTCCTCTTCCGTGCCGTGCCCGCATTGAACGAAAGCTTCACAGTACCTGACCTTCCAGCCATCGCAGGTTCCCTTCTCGGCGTCGTAGCGAAACCCGGATGAAGACGCGCCGCTGCCACCATCCTCGGTCGGCTGTGCGGGGACCCAGTCACCACAGCCGGAGAGCACCACTGAAAACAGCGCAAATGCGGCAGTACGGATGAATAAGGGCGGGCGCTTCATGATGTCCCGAACCTACGGAGGAAGCACTGATTGGGCCAACTTCTGGCCTCTCGGGTCCGAATAGGTATAAATGCGGCCGCCATGGCTACACAGCGAACCCTCGCCATCATCAAACCGGACGTGGTCGAAAAGAGAAAGCAGGGCGTCGTCGTCCAGCGCATCTTGGACGAAGACTTCAAGATTCTCGGCATGCGTCAAGTCCACCTCAGTCAAAAAGAAGCCGAAGGCTTCTACGCGGTCCACAAGGAGCGCCCGTTTTTCGCAAGTCTCGTCGAGTTCATGTGCCGGGGTCCGGTCGTGGTCCTTGCTCTGGAGCGAGACAACGCCGTCGCTCACTGGCGGAAGGTCATCGGAGCGACCAATCCGGCGGACGCAGACGAAGGTACGATTCGGAAACAGTTTGGGGCGAGCGTGGGGGAAAACGCGGCACATGGATCGGATTCGGAGGAAAACGGCGCGCTCGAGTGCTCCTATTTCTTCCCGGGTACCGATCTGCTCGGTTGATCGCCGGTTTGTCTGATTCGAACGACGATCGCGACGGCCGTCATAAGCCACGGACCGGCAGCCTGGCCCCCGAAGCACTCGCGGGGCTGGGCAAACTGCGCGAGTGCGTTGCTGCCGCAAGGAACCTCGAGCACCTGATCTCCTCACGAGACGTCGGCCCCAAGATTCTGGAGCAAGTCGTCCCCGACGTCGCCTCCGAACTCGAGCCGTTTTCGCGGGCGGTGACAGACGTGTACGCCTACGTTCAGGGCGAGCTCGGCTTGCCGGAAAACGCCCTCACCGGGATGGTCGGTGCAGCACGAGCCACGTCGGAAGAACTGATCGCGTCACTCCGCTCCGACGCAAAGTCGCAGTTCAATGCGCGTCGTCGACTATCAATCGAGCGCAACATCCGCTCCAGCCTTCCACCGCTCAGCGCGACCCTCTACCAAATCGAGCTTCTCGTCGACGCCGCCTCCCAGACCCCAGTCTCGATGAGCGTCGGCGAGCTCCTCATGTCGTCGCCCGACACGGGCAGCAACCGGCCAAGACGGAAGATCCTCCTCACGGGAGAACTCGACGAACTGACCGTGTCGATCCCAGCACGAATTGGTATCGGCTGCTTGAGCATGATTGCGTCTGCCCTCGAGGCAAACGGCCGCCCCTGGGTAGAGCTCCAGGCTCACCGGAATGGGGGACGGGTGGACCTCCGCTTTGCCGAGGCTACTGAACTCAGCGGTCGAAGCGCGGAAATCCCAGTCTTCCCGCACGCCTCCTACACGATGGAAACAGTCCGGGCTGCCCTCGGCCGCTTCGACGGAAAGCTCAATGGCGAGGAGACGGGATTTTCCCTCCCTGAACACTGACCCGGCCGAGCCTTGCCCTGATGACTTTCGGGGTCTATTCGCCTGGGCATGAATGAGTCCGAGCTTTCCAATCTCGTCAGCGCTGCCTTCGAAAACCGCGAGCTTTTGAAGCAAGACGCCACCCGAAGCGCCGTCCTCGAAACGATTCGGCGACTCGATTCCGGTGAGCTCCGTGTGGCCACGCAACAGGGCGTCGGACAGTGGACGACCCACGCTTGGATCAAGCAAGCGGTCCTCCTGTACTTCGGTGTGCAGCAGATGGAGACGATGGAGGTCGGTCCCTTCGAGTTTTACGACAAGATCCCTCTCAAGAAGAATCTAAAGGATGCGGGCGTCCGGGTCGTTCCCCCGGGCACTGTCCGCTACGGCTCGCACATCGAGCCGACGGCCGTAGTGATGCCCGGATACGTCAACATCGGCGCCTATGTCGGCGCAGGAACGATGGTAGACACTTGGGCCACCGTCGGCTCGTGCGCGCAGGTCGGCAAGAACTGCCATCTCTCTGGCGGAGTAGGTATTGGTGGGGTCCTTGAGCCTCCGGGAGCTCAGCCGGTCATCATCGAGGACGGATGCTTCATCGGGAGCCGCTGCATCATCGTAGAAGGCATGATGGTCGAACAAGAAGCGGTGATCGGTGCGGGGGTGACCCTGACCGCATCCACCAAGATCATCGATGTGACCGGGAGCGAGCCGCAGGAGATCAAGATGCGCATCCCAGCTCGCAGCGTCGTGATCCCCGGGATGCGGGAGAAGAAGTTCCCCGCCGGCACGTACCAGGTTCCTTGCGCTCTCATCATCGGCAAGCGCAAAGACAGCACCGACAAGAAAACGAGCCTGAACGAAGCTCTCCGAGACTTCGGCGTTTCCGTGTGAAATTCGAGGTGGGCGGCTTGCGTACCTTCTTCTTGCTCCCTCTGGTGTCCCTCGCTCTGGGCCTCGCGGGTTGCAAGAAGGAGGAGCCCTCACCATTGCCCCCCGTGGCTCAGGCCCCCTCCGCTCCGAAGGAGCTGACCGAGGCCTTCGTCGCACGTGCCCTCGCGGGCCTCAATACGCGGCTCGCGCCCGAGTCGAAGATCTTGGAAATGCGAGTTACCGGCAGCGTGTTTTCGCTGCACATGCAGGCGAAAAAGGACCTTCCTGCGTCGGACCAATCGAAAGCCATACCAAGAGGTTCGCTCGTACAGCTCGACTACTTCGAAAAGCCGGGCGAAAAGGGACAGCCACCCCTGGGGCAAATCCGCGGTCCCGTCCGCGTCGAGGTGAAGGGCCAAGGCGAAGTGAAGGACAACTTGTTTCCCATGTCAGAGGTCAATCTCACGGCCATTGCGCGTGCGTTCCGCATCGCGGTCTTGGCCGTCGACCCCGAGGACGGCAGGGTGGAGCGCCTCGTTATTCGCCGCAATCTTCCGTTCGGGAGACGTGTACGCGGTCGCATCTACGTGCACAGCCCCCGAATGAGTGGTTCCATCGACGTCAACGAGAAGGGCACCCCCCTCAAGAGATAGGTTGGATGTTCATGAACGACCTCGTCACAAAAGCCATCGCACGGTTCAACGAACTCAACTCCCAGGACCCGAACACCATAGCCATCGACGGGGCCCCGCGTCCCAAGGAACTCGTCTTCGCCGAAAGGTTGGAGGCTTGGGTTCTCCGCATGCACCCAGACGCGAGCGATGCTCTCCGCCTCGCCGCACGCTCCCAACATCTGCAGCGTTGGACGGTGCCGCGAAGCGATTATCCCGAGGGACGCGTCGGCTACCTCAAATGGCGCAAGGATTTGTCCAAGAAACATGCCGATCTAGCGACGGTCATTCTCGAGGACCTGGGGGCACCCTCGAAGCTCGTCTCTGCACTACGCTCGATCAATCTGAAGGAAGGTCTGAAAACGAACCCGGACACTCAAGCAATCGAGGATGCTCTCTGTCTGAGCTTTCTCGAGCACGAGTTCTCCGAGTTCGCTGCGAAGCACGACGACGACAAGGTGATCGACATCGTACAGAAAACCTGGCGGAAGATGAGCGATGCGGCGCACGACCTGGCCCTGACCCTGCCACTCGACGGTCGCCCGAAGGAACTGGTCGGACGAGCCCTGGGCGCAGCGTGATCGAGATCGCCAACCTCTGCATCTACCCCGTCAAAGGGTGCCGAGGCTTGTCGCTCTCGACCTGTTCGGTCGTCCCGGGAGGCCTTGAGCACGATCGACGCTACATGATCATCGACGGGGGGGGACGGATGGTGACGCGCCGCGAGGAACCCCGGCTGACTCGGCTTGCCACGGCGGCGACGGATGCCGGTTTTGCCCTGAAGTCCGAGCTGGAACAGCTATCGACCTTCGACCTGCCGTGGACGTTGGCGGAATCCCCCGAGCAATTCTCGGGCTGGGTGGACAGCTCCGTTTGGCGCGACACTCCGCGAGCGAGGCTCCACCCGGAAGGCTCGAAATGGCTGAGCTCAGTTTTCGGTCGAGACCTCCGACTCGTCTACCTACCCGATGAATCGTTGCGGCAGGTGAACCCGGAGCGTTCAAAGCCAGGCGATCGGGTCAGCTTTGCCGACGGCTATCCCATCCTTCTCACTTCGACGGCATCCTTGGACGAACTGAATCGTCGCCTTCCCTCCCCGATCGTCATGGCTCGCTTTCGTCCGAACGTCGTCGTGCGCGGAGCGGAAAGCTTCGCGGAAGATACATGGGCGGCACTCACGCTCGGACAGCTCCCCTGCGATGCGCCGAAGCTGTGCGATCGCTGTGTAGTGACGACTCTGGAAGAGGGCTCTGTCGAGAAGAGCAAAGAACCGCTGAAAACGCTTTCGACCTTCCGCAGATGGGGTGGTGCCGTCTGGTTTGGCACGAACGTCATCCCGAGAAGGACGGGCACGCTTTCCGTCGGGAGCCCCGTGCGCATTGACGAATTCCGTCCCCACCCACGCGGCGTCTGACTCCCGACCCGCTGGTCAAAGTTTTCGCATTCCGTGGTCAGCATGACACGAAGATCGTGTCCGTGTGTCATTCAGGCATTCTTTCCCCACGAGAAATCAAGGGGGCTGGCGATTTTTCTCCGCGAATCGCCGCCGTATTCCGAGGACCACTTACAATTCGTTGCACCAACAGTGTTCGAGGGAAGATGGCACGTGCCTTGCTGTATACCGAGTATGGCAAACACACAGCGTGGACTGCTCTCCCGACTCCCTCGAGCCGAAATGCCCAACGTGAGGATCATCGGTCTAGACGGACGCGTCATCGAAACCGAAGACCCCGCGATCCGCCTCAATCGCCTCATCAATCAAGCGCTGGGCCGCGATCGTTTGGCGCTGCGCATGACTCAGGATGCGCCGGTCGAGCTCTACCCGGACGACACGGATCCGGTGCTCCGCGAAGTGCACGCAGCATTGCGCTTCGCACGTCGAGCCAGTTGAAACGCCCCCGCGTCGCCGCGAAACTCAAAGGCTCCGCACGCCGACCCCCTGTAGTGTCGACTGCGGAGCCTTCGTTCGTCAGCGCCCCAATAGAGTGTCAGCAGCGAGCGCGCACGGTGAGCGGCTGACGGGGGTCGCCTTCGCGCGTCAACGTGTAGGTCGCGCCAGGCAGAAGCGCCTCGAGAGCGGCCTCGACTGCTGGCTTGACGGACGCCAGTCCAGCGTCGTCATTTTTGAGATGGAGCCGCTCGGGGAACTGGAAACGGAGCTCCTTGGTGCCAAATCCGCGCGGACCCTCGAGGGTCGACTCGGACGCGAGCAGGTCACGCGCCTTCAAGGCTCGTGACAGGGCGTCGTGGACCAAAGCCGCGCCGTCGGGAAGGTCACGCTTGCGTGCATAGACGAGCCCAGGACGACCCTCGGTCTCGTCTATCGCGTAGTCGCTCGCGTGACCGACGAGGAGCACTCCCGTCCCGCGAGGAACGTGGGTGTAGTCGGCTACGTCGAATACCATCTCGTCGAGGGAACCCTTCTGAATCCAGCGATGGAACACCGGAATGTAGGAATCGAGCGGTTGGTCCGTGGCTTCCTCTGCGTAAAGCTTCACTGAAATCTTGGTCGCGTTCATCGCTGTCATCCTTCACTCTGCGGCCGACGGCTTCTTGGCCTGCATTTTTTCGTAGCAAGCGTGGGACGCTTCGACGAAGAGCTGGGCCTCTTCGATGAGCTCGCGCGCACCATCCGCTTGATCGTTTCGGGGTCCTTCTTCGACGATTCGGAAGAAATACTGGGCGAACTTGGCGCCCGCGTACTTGTCGAGGAAAAGACCATCTCCATCGACGAGGTGTTTCTGGAACTCCGAACTGATTTCCTTGGGATCTTCGGAGACGTTGGCGTTGTATTCGCGCGCCAAGGCGCGAGCCGCATGAAGCATCGCCTTGGTGCCCAGCGCGACGGCCTCGCCGACCTTCTTCTCGTCGAGGGCAAGCTGCGCTTCGAAGAGTTCACGTTCAGCGTCGGAGAGACCCATGTCGACGAACCCAACGACTTCGCCGGCACATTCTCCGACGCCGATGTCGCCAATGGTGTACTCGCGAGGGTCTCCCCAATCCGCGTAGTAGCTCGGATCCTCTTCGTAGGAAGGAACCTCGGTGAGTGGCGTGATGAGCTTTTTGACCTCGCGCTTGCCGATGCGTTCCACCCACTGACGGAACTTCTCACCCTCTTGGCCGCCCTCGGCGAACGCCTTGGTGAGGACATCGACCGCTGCTGGCACGTTCTTCGACGGAACCGCGCCGATGGGGAGCCCGTAGTTGCCGGCGTTGTTGGTCCACTCTCCGCCCACCACGAGCTGGAAATGGGGGACCCGCCGACCGCCGATGCTACGGCTAACACCCAGAAAACCGATGTCGGCGACGTGATGTTGCCCGCAGCTGTTGAAGCAACCCGAGCACTTGATGGTGAGATTCTGAACGCTCTCCTTTTGGTCCTGAACAACGGAGAGCCGCTTGCGAAGCTCACCGGCGACGCCGCGCGAGGCCGAGATGCCCAGCTTGCACGTGTCCGTGCCCGGACAGGCTGTGATGTCGCTGATGGTTTCTGCACCTTTTTCGCCCAGACCAACTGCGCTCAGACGCTCGAAGACCGCTGGTGTGTCACCGCTGGGGATCCAGCGAATGATGACGTTCTGGTCAGCAGTGAACCGCACGGATCCCGGACCGTACTCCTTGGCGATGTCGGCAAGCTCGCGCCCTTGAAGAGGCGTGAAGTCACCGAGAGGCAGCTTCACGAGAACGACGGAGTAGCCATCTTGAGCCTGAGGGCGGACGTTGTGCTTCGCGAAAGCGGCGTAGTCTGAAGAAACGCCATCCGCCTTCGCCGCGGAACCAGGGCGGCTCGGCGTCTCGTCCGTCGCCTGAAGGCTGGAAAGAAACGCCGTCCAACGAGGATCGGGGCGCAGGTTCTTTCGCTCCTTCTCGACGATGTCACGGAACTCGTCGATGCCGAGCTTCTTGACCAAGAACTTGATGCGGGCGCGGCTCCGGTTTGCCTTCTCACCCAGCTGCCCGAAGATGCGGCAAATCGCCTGCATGACGGGGAAGAGCTCCTCTTCGGGAAGGAACTCGGAGTACGTGGGCGCAACGTAGGGCACGGCTCCCAGGCCGCCGCCGACCACCAGCTTGAATCCACGCTTGCCATCTTGGACGCGAGCCAATGCACCAATGTCGTGGAAAGACGTGAGGCCGCAGGGCTTCTCCTCGCATCCGCTGAACGCAATCTTCATCTTGCGGCCAAAGTCCATCGTGTCATCGTGGCCGAGTAGGAACTCCATGCACGCCTGAGCGTAGGGCGTCACGTCGAACGTCTCGGTGTCGCAAACTCCAGAGTACTGGCATGCGGTGACGTTCCGCACCGAGTTCCCGCAAGCTTCTCGCGTCGTGATGCCGACCGCGGCCAGACGTCGCATGAGATCGGGGGTGTCCTCGATGTGGACGAAGTGCAGCTGGATGTCCTGACGGGTGGTCACGTGCAAGATGTTGTCCGAATACTCCTCGGCCAAGTCGCAGTGCACCTCGAGTTGCTCGGAGGTCAAACGCCCGTAAGGGATCTTGATGCGCATCATTCCGGGCGCGTCCCACACGGTGTCCACGCCCTTCGTTCGTCCCTCGGAGGGGAACGCCAAGATGCGCGTGTCGATGCCATCATGGCGTTGACCGTTGTCGTAGCGCTGGCCGTAGGCGCCGCGTCGCAGACGCGTCTCGGCAAAGATCTTGTCCTCGATCTTGCCCTGCTTTTTCAGATCGATCTGAGTCTCGAAGACTTCGATCTCATTTGCCCAGTCCTGACGGACCGAATCGCCCAAAAGCTCTTTCCAGCTGGTCATCGCAGCTCAGCTATACCCGCGTTTTCCGATAAAACAAGTGCGACAATAGACCTGTGGTAGCTGATTTCACCGGAGGTCCACGCCCCGCCGCCCCCCGTCCAACGCACATGGAAATCCTACTGCACGGACGTGAAGTGCATCGCCGGGCGTAGGACCGCGAATCGGACGCAGGATTATTTGTCAAGACATCTTTACATCAAGACATCCTGACAGCAGCACATCCGCCTTCGCCCGGATTCTCCGCCAGGGGAGTAGGTTCGTTCTGGACGGGAGGGGAGGGGTCGACATCGCACGCGGCGCACCAGACAACGCGTTCCCTTGGGCCCGACTACTTCAGATGCCGAACGCGGAAAGCGCCGCGTCGAGCTCGAGCCCTTCGACGCGCACCACCTTGTGGCGACTCGTTTGCCCTCGCTGAAGGTGCACGCGACTCCTGGAGACGCCCAGCACCTTCGAGAGCAGCCGGACGAGCTCATCGTTCGCTGCTCCATCGATCGGCGGAGCGCAGAGAGCCACGTCGAGCTCTCCGTTTCTCGCCTCGAGAACCCTCGAGCGACTCGCCCGGGGTTTGGCGTGAACGTACACGATCACGTCCCGCCCACGTCGTTCGAGCCAAGACGTCCGGCCCTCCACCCGAGTCAATCCTTGGCACACTCGATGATGGTGTGCCCCCAGCCGATTCCGTCGATCGTTTGGGTCACTCGGAGACCAGCCTCCCCGATCAAGCGCTCCAAAGTCTCCCCGTCGTACATCCGGCTGTTCCCATTCGCGACGGTCGTGAAGTAGAGGCTCGTTGCCTGAAGACACATGGATGCGACGTCGTTTTTCTGTCGGTCCCACAAGGTGTCCATGATCAGGTAGCGAGTGTCAGGTCCCATTGCCCGGCGCGCCATTCGGAGGATGCGGAGCACCTCATCTTCGCTGAAACAGCAGAGAAATTGACTCATCCAGATGACGTCGGCCCCCTCCGGAAGAGCCGCATCGGCCCCCAAGATGGAGAAGGAATGGTACGACACTCGCCCGTCTAGCCCCGCCTCCACGACGTTCCGCCGGCACACTTCAATTTGTCCCGGGAGATCGGCGACAGTGACCTTCACTCCGTCATCATGACGCAACGCGCTGAGCGCGAACTTCCCCGTGTTGCCGCCGACGTCCAGAATCATGCGGGGTCGACTGGTAAAGACAACGGGGAGGATCTGAGGAAAGCTGTCGTCCGAGTAGAAATGATCGAACTCGAACCAACTCGTCTTGGCGGGCTCGGGCAACTTCGAGAGCCCTTGGTACACCGTTTCGAATTCGCCGAGTTCCCTGAGCCCACTCGGTGTCCCCCGCTCGATTGCCTCGTCGAGGTGATCGGCGGCCCGATAACAAACGTCCTGAACGAAGTTCATGTTGACGCGCGTCATCGAGTCGCGATCCACCAGGTATCCCGCCTTGGTGATTCGGTACGCAGCACCTTCGCGCTCCACGAGACCAGCGGCGAGACCCGCCTCCATGAGGACCGTCACTCCGTAGACACTCGTGCCGGTCGATTCGGCAAGCTGCTCTCGCGTCAGTCCTTCGGGGCTTTGACGACGGAGGACGGCAAGGAGCCCTCTGTCTCGCATGACGCGCGCCGCCTGAAACAAAAGGGGCCCAAAGGCGAGCAACTGAACGCGGCTCATCGCTTCCATGAGCGACTTTCCGGATTTGTCGGCGGGGCTGGTCACGGGCTGCATCATGGCAGCTTTTGCCCATTTGTTGGGACCAAAAGCTGCGGAAAGAGCTCGTTTTCGCGCACGGCGCGGGCGTGGTAACCAGCGCCGACGATGCGCTACAAAAGTGCCCTTCTCCCCACGCTCAAAGAAGCCCCCTCGGACGCCACGGCCAAGAGCCACGTCCTTTTGCTGCGCGCAGGTTTCATGCGCCAAGTTGGTGCAGGTCTCTACAGCTACCTCCCAATGGGACTCCGCGTTTTGAGGAAGATCGAGGCCATCGTGCGCGAGGAGATGGATCGGTCGGGCGCACAGGAAGTGCTCTTCCCCGCTTTGCTCCCCGCCGAATACTTCCGCGAAAGTGGTCGCTGGGATGTATTCGGTGACACATTGCTCCGCCTGCAAGATCGAAAGGGAGGCGACTACCACCTCGGCCCGACGCACGAAGAACTCATGACGGATCTCGCTCGACGAGAGATCAGAAGCTACCGAGACCTCCCGAAGAACCTCTACCAGATCCAAACGAAGTACCGGGACGAACCTCGCCCTCGCGGCGGTTTGCTGCGCGGTCGCGAGTTCTTGATGAAGGATGCCTACTCCTTCGACGCTGACGAGGCGGGTGCGGAAAGCACCTTCGAGCTGATGCGAAAGACCTACTGTCGCATCTTCGATCGAATGGGGTTCGATTACCGCATGGTCGGCGCCGATTCCGGGGCCATGGGCGGAAGCAAGAGCGTCGAGTTTCAGGTCCTGGTTCAGTCTGGCGAAGACTTCTTGGCCGCGTGCCCAAAATGCGATTTTGCCGAGAATTTGGAGGTTGCTGCCGCGCCGAAGAAGGAGATCGGCGCCCTGCCCGAAATCGCCGAAAGGAGTCTCGTCGAGACGCCGGGCAAGAAGACGATCGAGGAGGTCTCGGCGTTCATGAAGACCTCCCCCGACCGATTCCTCAAGAGCCTGGTCTACGCGGTCGGCGACGAGCTCGTGCTCGCGGTGGTCCGTGGCGACCACGACGTGAACGAGATCAAGCTCGCGCGCGCGCTCGGTGTCGACGCAGTTCACCTGGCGTCCGCCGAGGTCGTCGGTAAGGTCGTCAAAGCGAAGATCGGATACATCGGTCCGGTCGACTTCCCCGGCAAGGTCCTCGTCGATCCGGACGCAGCGGCGGTGGCCGACGCCATCACAGGAGCCAACAAGACGGGCTTCCACGTGGAGCACGTAAAGTACGGTCGCGACTACGAGGGTGAGCTCGTCCAGCTTCGCTCGATGGCCGAGGGCGACGCGTGTCCCAAGTGCGGCACGGGTGTCTCCATCTATCGCGGCATCGAAGCCGGCCATATCTTCATCCTAGGCACCCATTACAGCCAAAAGATGAACGCGGTGTTCCTCGACAATCAGGGTGAGAAGAAAACGCTGGTGATGGGGTGCTACGGGATCGGCATATCCCGGCTCGTGGCATCGGTCATCGAACAGACCCACGATGAAGCCGGCCTCGTTTGGCCCGTGTCAGTCGCGCCGTACCCGGTCCACATCTGCCAGATCGGCGAGGGTGACGAGGTGACGGCGGCCGTAGCCCAGATCGAGCAAGAGCTGACCCTTGCCGGCTACGAACCCCTCGTCGACGATCGGGATGTACGCCCTGGGGTCAAATTCAAAGACGCCGATTTGATCGGAATCCCGTTCCGCATCACGGTAGGCGACCGAGGACTCAAGGACGGAGTGGTGGAACTCAAGCCCCGCACCGAAAAAGACCCGAAGGCTTCCGAATCGATCCCCCTTTCGGATATAGGTAAAGTCCTCATCGAGAGAATCCAACAAGGCCTTTCGACGAACTGATCCACGATGTCGTACGAGAAACCACGATTCGCGCACTCTACCGACGCGGTACATGCGGGCATCAACCCCCAGCGCCCCTACAACGCGCTGGCGCCCGGTATCGCCCAGACGGCGACGTACACTTTCCGGAGTACGGCCGATCTGGAGCAGTACATGCGCGGCGAGGATTCCGATCCGGAGCGCGAGGAATACGGGCGCTACGGCAACCCCACGGCTCGCGAACTGGAGCTGCGTGTCGCCGCCCTCGAACAAACCGACAACGCCTCCGCTTTTTCGAGCGGTATGGCCGCCATCACCTCCACGCTCTTGGCTCTTCTGAAGCAGGGCGACCACGTGGTCCTTTTCCGGGACTGCTACCGACGCACTCGGCAGTTCGTCACGACGTGGCTCGTCCGTTACGGGATCGAGCACGATGTCGTACCGCCCGGCGATCTCGACGCGATGGAGGCGGCCATTCGCGACAACACGAAGCTCGTCATCACCGAGAGCCCGACCAACCCGTTCAACTATTGCGTGGACCTCGCCGCGCTGGCCAAACGCGTGAAGGCGAAGAACAAGCGGACCAAAACGATGGTCGACTCGACCTTCGCGACGCCGATCAATTGTCGTCCGCACGAGTTCGGGATCGACCTCATCGTCCACAGCGCCACGAAGTACTTCAGCGGGCACAACGACGTGCTCGGCGGTCTCGTTTGCGGCCCGTCACACCTGGTCTCGCTGGCCAAGGAAGCGCGCGACGTGATGGGTGCGACTCTGGACCCGCACGCCGCGTTCCTCATCGCGCGCGGCTTGAAGACCTTGGGACTGCGCGTCCGCCAGAGCAATCGAACCGCCCAAGCGGTCGCCGAAATGCTAGAGGCGCACCCCAAGGTCGAGAGCGTGTACTACGCCGGCCTACCGAGTCACCCTTCGCACGCCATCGCCAAGGAGCAAATGGATGGCTACGGTGGTGTGGTGAGCTTCGTCGTCAAGGGCAACAAGTCCGCCGCATCGAAGGTGTGCGACGTGACCAAGATCCCGCGCATCGCACCCTCCCTCGGCGGCGTCGAAAGCCTCATCGAGCAGCCGGCACTCATGAGCTACTTCGAACTTTCCGAAGAACAGCTCAAGGCCATCGACATCTCTCCGTCCCTCATTCGCCTCTCCCTGGGAGTCGAGGATACGGCGGACATCCTGGCCGATCTCGAACAAGCTCTCGCCCAAGTCTGACCACCACTTTGGTCGGGCGCACCTCCGTGGCACCCCTCACGGGCGGACAAGCTCCCTTCGACGTTTGGCCTCCGTCCCCGGGAAGCGAGCTAACCCATCGATACAGCGAGGGAAACGAGCGCACCTGACCGTTTTCCTATCGCGGCCGGCCCAAAAAGAGCCTTAGATCAGAGCCGATGCCCGGATCGCGTTCCGAACAATGGGACACACGTCGGCTGGAGGCCACGGTCCAGACTGCCGCTCTCTGCGCGTACGTCGACGGCCATCTCGCCGATGCGGAGCGCGAGAAACTCTGTGAGTGCATCGCGCTTTTCGCCGCCAGCGAAGGCGAAGCCAAGCGCCTCATCTCTCTGGTGGGACAGCTTCCCGAATGGACCCGTGCTCGGGACGCGCGCTACCGACCCAGCCAAATGGCGGAGGTGAAGGCAGTCCTCACCAAGCGAGAAGAACGAGAGCACGCTTTTCATCTAGCCGTGCGCGTCGCCGAAGCACACGGCGGAGTGGGCCAAGGGGAGTTCGAATTCCTCGAGAACCTCATGCTCGATCTGGAGATCGATGGTCCCCTCGCCCGAGAGATTTTGACTCGGGCGGCCCAGCGCTGACGCCCCCGAAAACCCAGAGTCTCGCAGTGGTTTCTCAGCGAAGAACCGGGATCTCACATCCGCAGAGGTACCCCTGGAAGTCGGCGGTCGGGTCGTAGCAATCGCCGTAGGAGATCCCGAAGCCCTCGCATTGCTGTCGGCAGGTCTCCCTCTCTTCCAGGCAGGAGCACGAAAACGCCTGGACGGTTCCGTTGAAGTCCTCATCGTACTCGACCCCCTCCATGCAAGTGAGGATCGTACCCGCCGGGCAATCCGCTGGAACGATCGGTCTCGAATCGTCGCACGTGCAGTGATCGAGAATCTCGAACTCGTGCCACGTACAATCGTAACGAATCTCCCCGCACTCCCACTGCTCTGGGGGACAACCGAGTCCGTGAGCGCCACCCATGTAGTTCCCTCCGGCGGCCGATGATCCGCCCGTGGAGATGATGATGTCGCCATCCCCATCACCCCAGGCTCCTCCAGTCGAGACGGGCGTCCCTCCACCCGACCCGACGAGTGCGCCCCCAGTGGAGGTAGGCATGCCACCGCTCGCTCCACCATCGCCGGCTGCGTCACCATCGCCATGTGAACCCTCTTGGGCCTGCCCACCGCAGCCAGCGAGGCTTCCTCCCATGATCACGAGCGTGTGGAAGAAGGCCGAACCATTGTTTCCTCGCTTCATGCTGCCCCCTTCATTCCGATACTCAGCTGCCTGGTGTCGAAACCGAGATGGACGAGACCCGGAAGAATCACTTCGCGGACAGCCCGATCGTGAGCCGCGTGCAGGACCCCGGGCGTCAAGTAACCCAGCGGGACGAGGTGCTCGAAGTGATCGTCTTCGGGTCCTTCACAACACGCCTCGGGAAGCAGACCGAGCAAGAACAGAAGATACCGCTGGATGACGCGTCGGTCCCGCGATCCGACGGAGGCAAGATACGCCCAACCGATGCGTGCGTGGACCGTTTCGTCGGACAGGTGCACTTGATTGAGCTTACGCAGCGGCGCGAAGGTGATGCGCGGCCGAATGTCGGTGAGGATGTGGCATCCCACCGTCTCGGTGAAACAACAAAATGTCAGACGAAGGACTCGGTTTTCACGCTCCGTTGCCCCGGGGAATGTGAGCTCCTTGGTTCGCGTTGGAACCGGATCCGTCGCATCCTCGTCGCCGAAAAACATCGCCCAATCTCTCCCCCAAAGCCCGTGCTTGCGTTCATCTCCCGGCCCGCGCTGGGCCAACTCTACGATGGGCGCGGGAACGCCGAGCACCCTCATGTCTTCGAGGATTCTGGTGAAGAAGCGCTCGGCGCCCATTTCTCCCTCACCTCGAAATCGCCAGTAGTTCGCCAGAACTCGTCGTTCCTGCGACGTGAGCTCCGCGGGTTCGGTCTTGTCGGGACGACGCGACATTGCCTTCGTTGATGGTTCCACGTCACCATCAAAGGCCCGATTTTCCGGGGCGACAACTGGTGAACGCAGTATCCAGGCTTGGTCTCCTCATGGACGCGGGAATTTTCGAGTTCCGCGGACCTGGTGACGCGACTGCCCACCCGATTCCGCGAAGCGCGCTTTCGGCGAACCTACCCCGCTTGGCTCCCGTTACCCGCAAGGTTAAGCTGGTGTATGGATCCGCCCGACGAACGAGGAGTACCGAGAGGGGGATTCGAGCGCGGTCCCACCCTCCTCCTGCTCTGGGCTGCCTTCTGGTTCCTGCACTGCGGAAACGATCAAAGACCGCGTGGGGAGAACGGCACGGGCGCCCCCGCCGGAAACCCCTCCGGCGGCTACGCAGACGACGATGAAGGAGTGGCGGCGGGGGGCACCGGTACGTCCGGCTCGGGAGGAGAGTCGGGATCTGGAAGCAATCCCGGTACAGGCGGTCTCGGTGGGCCGACCTCGGGCGGGCAGCCGGGGACCGGGGGAGCGAACACGTGCCCCGACACCGGCATCCTCGAGCCCGAGTGCAATCCCGGCGACGTGCGCATGACAGACGCTTGCGACCTCGATCCGCCTTCTCCATTTTGCACCCCGGGCACACAGCTCGTCCTCGACGCATTCTGCACAGCACGGATCTGGCAGCCACGGAACGATGCCGACACTTGCTGGGACACATCCCAGATTGAAAGCATGAGCGCTTGGTTTCGCTACGCTTACCAGTTCAATCAAGACATCTCCACTTGGGACACCTCCGAAGTCGAAGACATGAGCCTCATGTTTTCCTTCGCGACGGAGTTCAACCAGGACATCTCGTCTTGGGACACGTCCAAGGTCGAGGACATGAGCGACATGTTCTCCTACGCGGACTCCTTCGACCAAGACATCTCCACTTGGGACACCTCGCGCGTCGAAGACATGAGTGGCATGTTCGCACACGCGCTCGCCTTCGACCAGGACATCTCCGCTTGGGACACCTCGAACGTCACGACCATGCAGAACATGTTCTTGGGCGCTCGTGAGTTCAATCAGGACATCTCGAGCTGGAACGTGTCGGAAGTCGTGTCGATGCGCGGTATGTTTGCGCACTGTCGCGAGTTCGACCAAGACATCTCCCGCTGGGACATCTCGAACGCAACCGATCTCGGGGCGATGTTCTGGGATACGGACTCGTTCAATCGAGACCTCTCCGCTTGGAACACTTCCAGGGTCACGGATATGAGTTCGCTGTTCTCGCACGCCGAGGTCTTCAATCGGGATCTGTCCGCCTGGAACACCTCGAACGTAACCAACATGAGCGGAATGTTCTATGAGGCCCCGTCGTTCAACGGCGACGTCTCGACATGGGACACGTCTGCGGTCACCGACATGAGTAGCATGTTCGCACATGCGACTGCATTCAATCGAGACATCTCGGCATGGGATACGTCGAACGTCAGGACGATGGCCGGGATGTTCTTCGGGGCAACGGACTTCAATCAAGACATCTCGTCATGGGACACCTCCAAGGTCACCGACATGGACAGCATGTTTTACGGCGCCGAAAGCTTCGACCAGGACCTTTCCTCGTGGAACATCTCCGCCGTCGTCGACCTGCGTGGCATGTTCGGCGACATGGCGCTCTCCACGGAGAATTACGACGCACTCCTCATCTCATGGGCGGCCCAGAACGTGCAGCCGAACCTCGAGTTCGACGGCGGCAGCTCGACCTATAGCGCTGCTGCGACCGCAGCGCGTCAATCGTTGATCTCCGAGGACGGCTGGACCATAGCCGACGGCGGACCGGCACCTTGATGAGCTAGGCCCTCGTCGAAACCCGTGCTAAGCCCCGCCCCATGCCGCTCGCAGCTGAGATCAAGAAGGCCATGTTCGCCGCCATGAAGGCCAAGCAGAACGTCGAGAAGGAAGTCCTTCGAGTCGCCCTCGGGGAAATCACCAAGACTGGCGATGAACCGAATGACGCCGAGGTCCAGGGCATTTTGAAGAAGCTCATCAAGTCGAACCGTGAGGCCCAGGCAGCCACCGAGGACGCAGAAGTGAAGGCAAAGCTCGACCTGGAGATAGAGACGCTTTCCCATTTTCTTCCCAAGACGCTGAGCGTCGGCGAGATCCAGGCAGCGCTTGCGGGTGTTGCCGACCAGATCAAAGCGGCCCCAAATCAGGGCCCCGCCATGGGCATCGCGATGAAAACCCTGAAGGCGAGCGGCGCCGAAGCAGACGCTGGCGATGTCGCCAAGGCTGTCGGGGCACTGCGCGCCTGATCGAACCCGCAACGGCGCCTCCCATGCCGCTCTCGGCCGGCTTATCGAGGCGCTCGAGGCGGAAACGCCGAGGAAACCGGGGGCTTGCTCGGTCGGGCAGACGTGCATGGACTTTGCCTCGATGCCCGGACTCGGTCATTCTTCGCGATATGAACGAGCGCTACATTGCCTCCCCTTCCCTGCCGCACGAAGTCCTCGGGCAAGCCATCGGCAAGGTGCCCGAGGCGGACGAAGAAGTCGCCATCTTCGCGCTCGGATGCTTCTGGGGGGCCGAGCGGGTCTTCTGGCGGGCACCGGGGGTGACCTCGACGGCGGTGGGGTACATCGCGGGGCACAAGAGCGAGCCTACTTATCACGAGGTGTGCGCAGGGGTGACCGGGCACGCCGAAGCGGTCCGAGTCGTCTTCAAACCGAGCGTGGTGAGCTATGAGACTCTCCTGAAGCTCTTCTGGGAGGCGCACGATCCCACCCAGGGCAACCGACAGGGTAACGACGTCGGCACCCAGTACAGGTCGGGGATCTACACGACCAGCCCCACGCAGCAACAGACCGCCATCGCAACGTTGAACCGGTACGAAGCGGCGCTGGTCGCGCAAGGGCGCCCCACCATCACGACCGAAATCAAGCCTGCGGACACTTTCTGGTACGCCGAGGTGTATCACCAGCAGTATCTACACAAGAACCCGAACGGTTATTGCGGACTCGGGGGCTGCGGCGTGAAATTCCCGGACTGATCGGCTCACGGGCACCAGAGCTCATCTTGCTCTAGGTGTCCCGAATAGTACGCAGGAATTCCTCACCATAACGGCTGAGCTTCGTCGGGCCGACGCCGGACACCTGAGACAGTTCGCCAGAGGTCTTGGGTCGCCGCGCGGCCATCTCGAGCAAAGTCGCATCACTGAATACGACGTAGGCTGGAACTCCACGTTCTTCGGCGAGATGGCGACGCGTCTGCCTGAGCTTCTCGAAGAGCTCGGGATCGACGTCGTTTGCCATCGCGCGGCTGTGTTCATCCCGGTCCCGATTGCGCGCGCCGCTCACTCGCTTCAGCTTCTTGCCCGAAAGCTGAGCATTCTTCACCATGTCCGTGCCGGTGCAGAAGTCACAAGCGTCGTCACACGAGCGCATCTGCTCGCCGAAATAACCGACCAGGGTTTGATGACGACAGCCTTCGGCTTGCGCCAGCGAAAACATCTCGCGAACCTGGTCACGAGCGCGCGTCGCCGCGTCGTCGTCGGTCATGTCATCGGTGAAACGATCGTAGGTGCGCACCTCGCTCCACGAATAGAAGAGGATGCAATCGCTATCGAGACCGTCTCGACCAGCGCGCCCCACCTCTTGGTAGTAGCCCTCGATGGAACGCGGCATGTCGGCGTGAATGATGAACCGAACGTTGCTCTTGTCGATGCCCATCCCGAAAGCAATCGTGGCACAGACGACATCCACGTCGTCATCACGAAAGGCGTCCTGCACCCGGTCACGTTCTTCGTTCGAAAGTCCGGCGTGATACGCCTCGGCGCGCAGGCCATTGTCTCTCAAGAATCCGGCCAGATCTTCCGTCTTCTTGCGACTGAGACAATAGATGATGCCAGCTTGACCGACGCGCTCCCGCACGAGAGACAGGATCGCCTTTCGCACCGAAACGCCGAGCGAGTCTCCCTTCTGATAGGCGGAGAGATACAGATTTTTACGAAAGAAGCTGCCCCGAAACACCGCCGGCGCGTGCATCGACAGCTGAGCCTGAATGTCGCTGGTGACTTCGTCCGTGGCCGTGGCGGTGAGCGCCAGAACGGGTACGTGGAAGCGTTGCTTGAGGCCGCGCAACTTGCGGTATGCCGGTCGGAAGTCATGGCCCCATTGGCTAATGCAGTGAGCCTCGTCCACGGCGATCAAACGGAGATCTATTGCATGAAGGATTTGTCCGACGCTCGCCTCCAGGCCCTCTGGAGCGGCGTAGAGGAGTTCGTACTCGCCAGCAGCAAGACGGCGGAGACGCTCGGCTCGCTCCTCGGGGTCGAGGGACGAATTCAAGTAGGTGGCCCGCAGCCCGACTTCCGTGAGCGCATCGACCTGGTCCTTCATCAGGGCGATGAGGGGAGAAACGACGAGAGTCGTGCCCCCCAGCAAGCGCGCGGGGATCTGATACGTGAGCGACTTTCCCGCACCCGTCGGCATGATGCCCACGGTATCCCGCCCGCTCAAGATACTGAAAATCAGCTCCTCCTGTCCGGGGCGAAACGAATCGTACCCGAATGTCTCGCGGAGGGCGGCGAGCGCTGGCGCGCGCAAATGCTCCACCTCTTGCGACGATCGCTGAAGAGTCAGCTGCGAGACTGCCTTGAGCTCGGCCAGCGTCTCAGCATCGAAGAGATCACGTCTCGAACGAAAGAGCGCACGCAAGCGGCTCAGTTCCGTGTGCGCCGAAAGGATCGCGCGGGGATCACCGGCTCTTTCGAGACTTTCTCGCAGGCGGGAAACCCGCACCGCGACCCCGGATTCCGCGGCGCTCCCTGGGCCCGGTTCCTCCAGGTAGTCGGGAGCGGGACCAGAGGGCTGAACCATGTCCAGGGCTTACAGCGCAGCGCGCCGAGATGGAACGCGCGAGAGCAAGAAAGAATGATGGGACGCGAAAATGTGACGTATCCCGGGCAGAGATGCCCCCAGCTGCGCAAATGAGCTGACCGCGTCGACAGCCGCACCAGGACCGCGTCCATGCACGCTCCCGCTTCGGCTCGACAGGCTTTCAACGACGTTGATAAAACACAGCTAGGCATGCGCCTCGCTTCCTCATGTTTCAAGCTCCCAGCGTTTTTCGCACTCTGCCTGACGGCGAGTTGCGCGCCATCGGCGAAGCGCGCTGGCCACTCGATGACGGCCCACGAGGCGAAGCGCGAGGTGATCGACGCCAATTTGCAAGCTGATCGGGACGGCGAGCCACGCACACCTCCCACGGAAACGAAACCTGCTCCGACGGCCACGCCGGAACTGAGGCCGCTCTACGCTGAGGTCCCGAAAGGTGGCCGGCTGATCGGCGAAACGGGACCAGTAGCTCTCGAGGATTGGGGGAGAGGCGGCCACTGGGTCGCGCATTGCTCGATTCCGCCAGAGACGAAGGTCGGACCAAGAGGCTCACCTTCTCGTGCACCGGACTTGCATCTCACACTCGGTGAAACCACCGAATCGATCGACGCGCTCCTCGGCTCAGACGACTCCGGTCGGTTCTTGGTCATCCTTGCGGAGGAAAAGGCATGGCTGGTCGACGCCGCCACGTTCCAGCGCCTCGATCTCACGAAGCTCGATCCCGATCTTCGCTTCGACGAACTCCCGTCACACCGTTCTTTCGCGTTCACGGACGACGGGCTCGTTCTCCTATCCGGATCGGAGGGGAAATTCGGCTACTTCTTGCACCTCTCGGGGCTGGAAGGCCTCGACGAAGACGTCCTGAGCCATGCGCACCCCATTGACTTCGGGCCCCGGCCAGTGTGGCGCGTCGAAGGCCACGGTGATTCCTTCGCGGGGATCACCGTGCCCGAGGGATCGACGCACAAGACCTGGCCCGTTTCCCTTTCGAATGCGCCCACGCCTCGCTGTCAATCACCGAGCGCGCCTTTCCCCTCCTTCGAACGTGTGAGCGCCTACCGGCCCGACCCGAGCCTCGTAGCCGTGTGGGCCGCCACACCACCCGCCGACGAGAAGGTCGTGAAACTCGAGCCGGTAGAAGCCCCAGGCTTCGTCTTCGGGTTCCGTGACGGGTGGGTCCGCCGCGAAGATTCGGGTCGCCTCCTGTTGGTACGCGGTAAGACTCAAGAACAGATCGCAAGCGAGCGCTGCGGCGCACGCATCCTCCACGCGGACGAGAAGACGGGGCTGTTTCTGATTGCCTGCGAGGAGTACACGCCGGTGCTCCCGAAGACCCCCCCCAAGACGCGCACGAAACCAAAATACCGCTTCGAGCTCTACCTCGTTCGCCCGGGCTTCGTCCGTAGCCTCAAGGTCGACACCATGCGCACGGGGATCGACCACCGCGGGCCCGCGAATCAGCATTTCGTTCCCATCCGGCCCGGTGCAACGGCCGCCTTGGTCGATTTCGAGAAGCGCACCGTCATCCCCCTGGACGGCGATCTCCAGGTGGTGCTTTCGAATCCCACTGGTGCCATTCTGCGACGAGGAAGCGAGCTCCGACTCTGGACGACCAGGGGCGAGGAGAACATCGATCTCCGGGTCGGCGCCCTCGATCCTATCCTCACTACGGTCCACGCAGCCGCCGTAAGCGATACGATGCTGCTCCTCGACGGGAGCCTGCGCACCTGGAAGCTTCCAGCCGCGCCGCTCGCCATCACGGAACAAGGCTACGCCCTCGTTCCGAAGAAGGCGCCACGTATGGGAAGCTGGCCCGAAGGGCCTCTCCTCTTGCTCGCACCGCCTCGGGACGACTCGAGCCCATCTGCCTCGAAGTGAAACGACGTCGCAAGACCTATCGTCGGGGGCGGACTCGAGAGACCCGCGCAGCGCTCTTGGACGCGCTCATGGGTGACGTTCTGGCTCTACCCAGCGATCCGGATTTCCTGTTCGTCGACGTCGGCTATGGCGACGCGCCGGTGACGACGGAGCGCACTCACGACGCTCTGAAGTGCCTTTTCCCCGGGGTCCAGACCGTCGGAGTGGAAGCAGAGCCATCCCGGGTCCTCCGAGCTTCTTCCGAGCCGAAAGCGAACATCCGCTACTTGCTCGGAGGCTTCGACCTCGTCAGGCTGGGCATCGAAAAGGCGTCGCTCGTTCGATGTCTCAACGTTCTTCGCGGTTACGGGCTCTTCGATGTCAAAGGAGCGCTGATTCAGATGGCCCGGGCCGTCCGCCCAGGTGGTGTACTCGTCGAAGGCACTTCCGATGTGGGTGGGACGCTGTCCGCCGTCCACATCTGGCGCCGAAACGAGGACGCGCGCGTCGACTATCGAGGGCTCGTCTGCGTGACGGATTTTTCACGTGGCTTCTCTCCGATGATGTTCCGAGATGTCTTGCCTCGCGACCTTCGACGTCACGCGAAAACCGGAGAGCCGGTCTTCGAATGGCTCGAGTCCTGGGAGCGCATTGCGACGGACGTGCGCGCCAGCGTTCGTGAGAGCCATCGATCGTCGAAGCTCGAACTGGGCGCGCGTGTTTTCGAAGACTCGGCAAACCTCCTCGCCGCCGAACGACAGGACACGAACGCAGTGTATTCCGCGCGCGGTGTGATGATTTGGTGCCCCGAGCGACCCGCTACGCGCCCTGAAGTGCTAAGCCCCGACGATCCCCTCGAATGAACCCAGGCATCGCCCGAGACGACTCATTTTCGCGGCAGCGCAGCAACCGCAACTTTACCTGAGCCAGTCAGACTCGCCAAAGTGTCGGGTACGACGACCGCTGTTTGCCCTCGAATGAGGGCGAGACGCTCTCCATCCGACTCGAGCGCGACCGAACCAGCCTCGACGAACATGAGGATCGGGCCTCGCAGCTGCCACTCGCCGCCACTCGACAGCTCCACGCGCGAAAGCTCGAACTCACGAGCTGGAGTCTTGTAGATCCGCGCGTGCGCCCGCCCGTTTTCCACCAGTTCACCGTCGAGCACATCCGGCCGAAAAGCCTCGAACTTAAGAATGCGACACAGTTCCTGCACGTCCACATGCTTCGGCGTCAGCCCACCGCGCATCACGTTGTCGCTGCTCGCCATGAGCTCGAAGCCGACACCTCGCAAGTACGCGTGGAGGTTTCCCGCAGGAAGGAACATGGCTTGACCGGGGGCCAAGCACACGTGGTTCAGAAGCACTGCCGCTAAGACTCCAGGATCCTTCGGATGGACTCGGGCGAGTTCCCTGAGCCACGGAGCGATGCGAAGAGCCTCATGCGAGAGCCCCTGAGAGTCCGGCGGTAGCTCGAGGAACCGAGTGTTGCACACGAGCAGCTCCGCCTCCGAGAGATCGAACAGCTGGCGGAAGGCCCCTTGTAGGTCTCCCCTCTCGAGGTGAGGGAACAACCCGGATAGGCCCTCGAAGAGTCCAAACTCCCGGAGGAGCGCGGCGCTCTCGTCCGGCGGGCGGAAGCCGGATAGCGCATCAAAATCCGTGATGGCACAAATGAGCTCGGGCTTGTGGTTCTGGTCACGATAGTTTCGCGTCGGTGCGTCCAGAGACACTCCGGCCCGCTCCTCCGCTTCGAACCCCGCTTGCGCTTGCTCGAGGTTGGGGTGAGCTTGCAAACTCAGGGGCCTGTCAGCCGCCAGCACCTTGAACAAGAACGGGAGCTCACTACCGATCAAGGCACGAAGATCGGAAGCTGCAGATGTAGAACCCACCAGTCGCGCGGGTCCACGGGGATGGGTCCCCAGCCAAAGCTCCGCCTCGAGCCCGCCCGATGGGGTTCGCCCCCGAAGCTCTGCGATCGCCGTGCGGGATCCCCAGGCGTAGTCCTGAACGACGCCTTCTATCTCGAAAATCGGCACGGCACGTCTCTATAGCTCATCTGGTGTCCCAGAAAATCCCCACCGCACCGACCTACCGTGAACGAGGCTGCCATCGGCGACAATGCCAAACTGAGTAAGTCTTTCGAGGAAATGCGCTTGCACGGCTCCACGCTCCGGGGAAAAACCCTCTCCGTGCCGGTCCTCCCCGTCCCCATTGCGCTGCGCACCTACTACTTCATCTCGTTCGGCGCGATGGGCCTCTACCTCCCGTACTTTCCCACCTGGGTGCGCTCGCGCGGTTTCGTCGGGGCAGAAATGGGACTTTTGATGGCGGCTCTGCCCTTCTGTCAGCTGCTGTCCCCGGCCATCGTCGGGCTCTTGGCCGACAAGTTCGCCCTGCGCGGTCGGATGATGACGCTCTGCGCGACCTCGACTGCGCTGGGCATCTCGGCGTTCGGACTCGCGGCGATGTTCCTGGAGCAGATCCCCTTGACGGTCGCCGTCACCTGCATGCTTGCTTTCGCCTTTCTCCGTTCTCCCATCGTCGGACTCGCCGACGTTCTGGCCATGGAGACGGCCCCCGACTACGGACGAATGCGCCTGTTCGGATCGTTGGGCTTCGGCGTGATGGCCCTTTTGGGGGGCCACGTACTCGATCCGACGCACCCCTTCGCGCTCCCCATGGCAATCGCAGCGTTCGTGTGGCTTCTGACCGTGGTCTCTCTGCTACTTCCCAAGACTTCCGCGCTTCCCCCCCGGCCAGCGCTGAGCGACGCGCGTAAGTTCATGACGCAACCAGGATACCGGCGACTACTCGTCACGATGATGCTCATTTTCGGCGGAATGAGCGCCTACGACCTGTGCCTCACGCTGCGCCTCCGTGAGCTCGGAGCCAGCGGCACCCAGACGGGGCTCTTCTGGTCGACGGCGACGGGTGCCGAGGTGATCCTCCTGATCTGGGCAGCACGCATCGCGAACAAGATGGGCCCAGGTAAGGCCCTGACGCTCGCGTGCGCCGTGTCCGCTGGGCGTTGGGTCTTTCTCTCTCAGGCCACCGATCTGAACCTCATGCTCGCACTGCAGCCGCTGCACGCCGTTTCCTTCGGGCTGATGTGGGTGAGCGCGATCGGAGCATTGAAACGAGAAGTCGGCGAGAAGGGCACCGCCACTGCGCAGGGCATGTACGCTTCGTCCATCGCGCTGGGCTCGATGATCGGAATCACGGTCTGGAGCCCTTTCTACGAGACCTTCGGGAGTCAGCGCCTGTTTCTCACCGCAGCTTGTGTGAGCGGCGCTGCGGCGCTCAGCGCGACGCGCCTGATCCGCTTTTCAAGACAGGCGCGTGTAGTCGTATGAAAAAAGGCGGGACCCTCCGGTCCCGCCTTCCTGTTGGGTAGGGCGCCCCCCCTCACTTGACGATGGGCGGCAAGATGCCCGCCGCTCTCGCTCGGGTGCAACCTCGCTTGACTCCGGTCGTGCCGTCTTCGGTCTTGACGACCTTGAAGTCCACGCGCCGATTCTTGTCCCAGGCGGCCATGTTGCTGCCCTCATCGAGAGGACAATACTCGCCGTAGCCCTGTGAAACGATCCGGTTTGCGCCGACGCCACGCTGCATGAGCGCGGCTCGAACGGACGCCGCGCGGCGTTTCGTGAGATCGAGGTTGTACGCGTCATCGCCCCGTTCGTCCGCATGCCCCGCGACCTCAATCACGAGGAACTCCGGGTGCCCCTTCAAGGTGCCGGCCACGGCGTCCACGATGGGAATCGACGAGGGCAGGATCTCGGCACTCGCCGTCGCGAAGTTGATCTTCTCGAGGATGACGATGTCGCTACCGTCGATGATCACCTTGCCCTTGTCGGGGCAGCCATCACCGTCCTCGAACCCGTTGTACACCTCGGGCTCCATCGGACACTGGTCGTCGACGTCCAGGATACGGTCGAGATCGTTGTCGGGCTCGGGACATCCGTCCTCGTCCTCGAACTTGTCGAAGTCTTCCGCGTCGTCGGGACATTGGTCGTCCACGTCGAGAATGCCGTCCTGATCGTTGTCCGGATCCGGGCAGCCGTCTTCGTCCTCGAAGCCGTCCTTGTCCTCGGGCTCGTCGGGACACTTGTCGAGATCATCGGGGATGCCGTCGCCATCGCGATCGGATGCCTTGTCGCCCTCCGGGCAACCGTCGCTGTCCTCGTCCCCATCCATGTCTTCGGGAATGTTGGGGCAGCGATCCTTCGCGTCGGGAATCCCGTCGTTGTCGTTGTCAGGTTCGGGACAACCGTCGCTGTCCTCGAAGTTGTCGAAGTCCTCGGGATCGTCCGGACATTGGTCCACATCATCGCGGAGTCCATCACCATCGCGATCGCCGATCGAAGGCTCGTAGACGAAGCCGAGCACCACGCGGACATCCGCGGCTTCGAAGCCCGTCAGCATGGCGCGGCTACCGCCCGCCGCCATCAGGTAGCTGTTGTCCTCGATGAAAAGCTTGGCGCCGCCCAAAAATTCGCCGCTCAGCTTCTGAGCCGGGTCGCTGTCCGACAAGAGGTAGGTCGCATAATGCTCGGCGACGAGATCGAGACGCGGAATCGCACGGTAGGAGATACCCAGGCCGTACGTAGCTCGATCGCCGAGGCGCAGGATCCCTTCTTCGAGCTGGGGCTCGCCGTCCTGATCCTCGCCGAACTCCGGATTGCTCCCGGTATGTCCGCGATAACCGATGTCGAGACCGAACTTGAGGGCGCCGTCTTCGAAGAACCGTTTCTCGGCAACCAAGCGCGGCCAGTACCAAGCGCCCGGATCGGCGAGCATGTCGTTGTCCGCGTTGGCGACGGGAAAGCCGCCCTGCGCGACGAGAGCCAACCCGAAACCTTCCTGAACTCGGAGGAGGCGGATCTTGGCGTGGGGAATGACAGTGGTGAATTTCTGCGGATTCGCCTGCTGACGCGAATACGTGTCGCCCGTCGGCCCGATGTTGTACGCCTCTTGGCCAAGGGCGATGGAGATCGGCACGCTGAGACCGACGACCGCAATGTTCGCGATGCCGTAGCTCGCGGTCACCGTACCCGTGAACGAATCATCGAGAAGAGCGTCCGTGCCCGTCCCGCTGCCGTACGCAGTGCATTGTTCGACGTCGAGACATTCGCCATCCTGGCCGACGCCGGGCGGAAACGTATCCGGATCGTCCCGATCGATGTCGGGGTCGTTCGGATCGAGGCCGCTCGGAGGATCCTCGTTGCGCGTGCGCAGGAGCGTGTGGCCCCAGTCGAGCGTCATGCCGAAGCTGATGTCACCCGCTCCGATGATGTCGGTACCGTTGACGTGAAAGAAGCCCTTGGAGTCGACGGCCGGACGATAGAGATGCGTATCCATGCCATCGCCGTTGCTCCCGTCGGACGGAATGCTCGTTTCGGATTGAGCAGCGGCAAAGCTCCCCGTTGTGATCGCCCCGAGTCCCACCAGACTTGCGGCCACGCGCGCCAAAATGCGAGAGCTCACGCCCATACTCTTCACCACCAAATTCCGCCTGAGTTGCAGGCCCACGAACTAGGGGAAACTCCCTGGTTCACCCGTGCTGAAAGCTATCACCCGCCAAATTTTCCTGTCAACGCTATCGAGACATAAGTAAATGTAAAAATGCCCTCGGCGTGGGCCCCGAGTTAGGAGAGACTCTCACGACCTTGCCGCACAAAGACGAGTTAAGGTCTGCGGAAATCCCGATGCAAACGCGACCTACAGGTGCGCTCCTTCCTCGACGAGAGCCGCGACGCCGAGCCTTCTCCCCAACCTTCGTTCGTTGGGTGCTGGCGATCCTTCTGCTCTTCGTTACGTCCACAACGTACGGCGCTGATCTGAACGGAACGTGGAGCGCAAGCTCGCTGCGCGTTTCCTGGTCGATCGGTGATTGGGGGAAGGCGTGCGGACCTCGGCCGAGTGGCGGCGGTGAGGGCGGGGGTACTGTGACGATCACGCAGACCGGTAGTGACTTCAGGTTGAACGGGCTTGGGCGATCGTATTTTAGCAACCAGTGTTGGGAACAGATGCCTGGCCTCTCGTCGCGAGGACATTCCGCGGGCAATGCCGCCATCCAAACCACCTGCAAGATGCCCGCTTTGGATCCGCGTCAAGCGACGGTCATCACGACTTGGTACCCCCGCGGAGACAAGCTCTATTTCGACGAAACCGGGCAGTATCAGTTCGTCCTCAAGGGGAGCAATTGCACGGCGAGTGTGCGGCGCACGCGTGTGCTGACTCGCGTCGTCGAAAAGGACGAACCCGAGCCGCTCTCGGAGAAATCGACCGCGAAAGAAGTCACGGAGCCCGAGAAAAAAACGACAGCGACGACGAAGAAAGAAACGCCCACTTCGGCGCCGCCTCCACCCCCGGCGCGCGCCTCACACTGCGAAGACGCGGGGAGAGCGGTGAGTCTCGAGGTCACACCCAAAACGAAACTGATGCGGGTCGGAGAGTCCTTCGAGTTTCAGGCCATCGCACGGGACGCAAAGGGTTGCCGCGCGGCGGTGGACACGAAGTGGTCTCTCACGTCCGGACAAGGCGGAACGGTCACGTCCGACGGGAAGCTCTCCGTCTCACCGGAGGCTCCCAACGGAACCCTGACCCTGAAAGCGGAAGTCGACGACAAGTCGGTCACGGTGAGCGCACGCATCGTCACCGATGAGGAGTTCGAGAAGCTCATCGCGGGGGGCGAATATGGAGTGATGGGTGAGTCTCTCGATGCCGCAAACATCGAGCTCTCGACTTCTCACGTCGAGTTCGACGCCGAAACCGAGTCGGGAGAAGACGACAACAAGACGCTCCTCTTGGGCCTAGTGTTCGGTCTTCTCGTCTTGGTCGGGGCCGCGGCCTTCAAGCTCTCGCGGCGCGGCAAGGCTTCGCCCCCCGCGCTCGCGGATAACGAAGTGCCTGCTGAAGCATACGACCCGGGGCCACCTGCCCCCGCCGCCCCAGAGCCGCCTGAACAATCTACGAAACCCGTACGACTCTGTCCGGTCTGCGGGAAACGCTACGATGACGGGACGATGTTCTGTGGCGAGGATGGTGCGCGGCTGGTGCGCGCGAACTGAGGCGCAACCGTGGGAATCCAGCAAAAAACCGCGGGAACCTCTGCTCGCAACTTACCACCGAGTCGTTCGGTCTACCGATCCACTGACAGCAAAATGGCGCTCGGGAAGCGGGTTCAGGACGCCCTGCGGCCCAGCCGAGGACGCCTGCCCCATCGATATGTGGGGCGAACAACTACCTTTCCCAGCTCTCTCAAAATCATGAGTGGTAGAGCTTCCCATTGGCCCTGGTTTCGATGTTCTTGCTAAGGTCAGGGTCCGACTGTGACGTCTCCCTCACGATCCAGTCGAAGTGAGTAAGAACGACCGAGAACAAGATGAAGATCACCTGCAACTCATGTGGCTCCAAATACACCATTGCCGACGCAAAGGTGCAGGGCAAAAAGGTCAAGGTCCGTTGCAAGGGATGCAAGGAAAGCATCCTCGTCGATGGCACCAAGATCGGGAGCGAAGGCTCCGCGGGGACCACGGACGAGAGCGAACCTGAAAGCGACGCGGACGAAATGGTGTCCGCACCCGGAGCAAGCGAATCGATGACAACAGACGAAGGCCCCAAGAAAGATCTCTGGTCGGTCAATCTTTCGGACGACGATTCTCGAGACATGACTCTCGAGGAACTCGTTGCTGGCTGGAAGAACGGCACCGTCACCTCCGACGCATACGTGTGGAAGGACGGCATGGGCGACTGGAAGCCGATCTTGGAGGTCGGGGAGCTCAAGCTGAAGCTGGGCTCGTCACCGAAGAAGGGTGGCGTCGTCTCCTCAGCATCTCCAGCTGCGGCTGCGGCCGCCGGTGGGGGTATGGACGATCTGTTCGGAGGCGTCGGGAGCGCCGGAAACGAGCCTGGAGACGTCGCAAAACCGGGTCCACCCGGCGCGGCAGCCGCACCGACGGGCGCACGCAACGACAGCTCGGTGCTCTTTTCCTTGGATTCTTTGAACTCTGCTGGGGCCCCTGCGGCGCCTCAGACGAGCAGCTCTGCCAACGCCCTTTTTGCCGGCCTCGACAGTGGGAGCGCCAGCCTCACGAACAACAACGCGGACTTGCTCATGGCACCTGCCAAGGAGCCGCCTCCTGCCCCCGCTGGGAATCGCGCAGCTCCGGTGGCCGCGGCACCGGCAAGCAAGGGTAAGGGTGGGTTGATTGCGGCAATTCTGGGAGCCGCTGTGATCATCGGTGGTGCCGTGATGTTCCTGAGTGGCGGCGAAGACCCCGAGGGTGAGCAGAAGGAGGGCGCCGCTGCGACCGCCGACAAATCCGAAGAAGACAAGAAGGCCGAGCAAGAACTCGCCGAGAAGATGGCCAAGCTCGAGAAAATGGAAGCCGAGCTGAAGAAGGCCAAAGAAGAAGCCAAGAAGGACGACAAGGCCGAAGAAGAGGAAAAGAAGAAGGAAGAAGAGCTCGCTAAGGAAAAAGAGGAAGCCGAGAAGAAAGAAGAAGAGGAAAAGAAGGCCGCCGAGGCGAGCGGTTCGTCGTCCTCATCCAGCTCCTCCTCCACCTCCCCGGCCCCGGCTCCCAAGCCGTCGGGTGGTGCAGCCTTCGACGTGGGTGCGGCCCGCGCCGCGCTGCAAGCGGCCGCCGCGAACGCCGCGGGTTGCGGCAAGCCTGGTGGACCGACTGGTAGCGGCAAGGTGCAGGTCACCTTCTCGACGAGTGGTCGCGTCACGAGTGCCAACGTGGTTGCTGGTCCCTTTGGTGGCACGGCGGTGGGCGGTTGCGTGGCTTCGACGTTCCGTCGTGCACGCGTTCCGGCGTTCTCCGGGAGCCCGCAAACCGTTGCCAAGTCATTCACCGTGAACTGACCCTTCGGGACCCACTCCCCCTCGGAGCGAAAGCCCCGCCGACTCGAAAGTCGCGGGGCTTTTGCGTTGGTCACCGTCGGGGGCGGCGACGTTGCATCAGGCGCGCGCCTCGACCGCAATCACGTCGAACGCCACGCTGAGCCGACCTCCTCCGACCTCCATCGGGATCGTCCCGTGATCGAGGCACGACGGAAAGACTAGCGCAGCGCCCACCCTCGGGGTCAAGCACGACCGGAGGCCCGATGGGGACCGAAAATAGAAAGCTCCCTCCTCTCCCCCCGCTTCGACCTCGGGCGGAACATCCAAGTAAAGGCATCCACTCGCCCAAGCGTCGGGGTGAAAGTGTAGCTCTTGGTAGTCTCCGACGTCGAGGTCGACCGCCCAGGCGTGAATCTGCACTTGGGCGGGAAGCTTCGAGTACATCGTCTCCGGACCGACGACGGAGAGCGTCTCGATCCAACGACGCACCAAGGTCGAAATCTCGGACTCCAGATCCGATAGGTCGAAATCCGGATCGGCAAAGAGATGACCGGAATGTCGCCCGCCGACCGTCGCATGTTCTGCTGGAGCGACATTCAACGAAGGATGCGCACGCACGCTCGCGGACCAGCTCGAGAACAGTCGGCGCCGAGCCTCCGTGTCCGGCACCGTGAGGGACAGTTCGCGGTAGGGCGCCTGTGCGTCGTCAGCAGCCTCGGGATTCACCTCGGCCCAGGCGCGCAGCGCGAGCGCGCGTATTCCCGAATGGCGGGGTCGCTCGGCAGAGAACCGCCGTGCAAGCTCGTGGCGTTCCTCCGCCGTACCCAGCCGCAGTTCGAGCATCGCATCCAATGTCTCGAACGGTAGCTGCGCAGTCCGCGCCAGACGTCTGATACGAGTCTCAGCCGAGGTATGCTCGCCGAGGGCGGCGAGAGCCCGCACGATGCCCAGTTCCGCAAGGGGACGAGGTTCACGTGAAAGGGCCTCTCGAAAGGCGCAAAGCGCCTGCTTGGGCCGACGTAGCCGCAGCAAGGCCGAGCCTCGGTTCGACTGAGCACTCGCATACTGTGGCGAGGAGGGAAGCACTTCATCGAATCGGGCCGCAGCTTCTTCGAAAAGGCCCTGTCGCGCCAGGCACGTTCCCCAATCTGCGTAGATCGAACAGTCGGACGTGGTCCCACCATGCACCGCCTGTTCGAAGGCCAGACCGGCTGCGGCGTAGTTGTTCGCCGAAAGTTCCAGGTAGCCCAGGGTGTGCAGCATCATGGGGCTGGGCTCTGTCTTTGCCGCCCACCTCGCCATCGCCAGAGCCTCTCGTCGGTGGCCTTCCAAATAGAGCTGCCGAATGGTGGTGAAAGGACTCATGCGTCGAGGATTCCCGAGTGTAGTGTGCGGGCCCAGTGCGCGGACCGGCTCAAAAAATATCGTCGAGTCATCGCGAACGACCGAACCTGTGGCAAAGTGACGAGGACGTGGGGCGGCTTACACTTGTCTTCTTTTCCGGGTTGGGCGCGATGTCCCTGGCAAAATGCGCGGAATCCGGGCACGTCATTTTCGAGCGAACCGAAGAAGGTCTCGGAGGAATGAGCGGCGGCGCGGGGGAGAACCCGGGCGACGGGGACGGGTTGGGTGGGGTCGGCAATTCGTCGGGGAGCGGCGGCTCGTCACCGGGAGCTTGTGGCGACTTTGAGGCCGGAACAGAGGTGCGCCTTTGCACGGCGACGTATCTCGGCAGTGGCGGACCCGATGAAATCGTAGGCGTCGGGCTCACGCAGGACGGAGGGGTGATTGTCGGAGGAAACTTCGATGACGCCCCCGCCCGGTTCGCAGATGTGACCGCATCCGGCTCCGGGCCCGGATTGCTCTTGTACATGAGGCAACGAGGACGAGTCGCCGAGAGCAATCGTTGGCTCGATGGTCGGATCTTGGCCTTTGGTGTCGACCAGGCGCGCTCCAGTATCGTCGTGGCTACGGGCAGCTCCTTGAGTCGCCTATCTGCTGATCTGCGAGACGAACTCTGGCGTCTCGATCTCTCGTTCAAGGTCACCAAGATAGCCGTCTCCGAGGCGGGCGTTACCGGGCTCTTGGACACGGGCGGCGGCGTGCACCTGATCGACGATGAGGGCTCGCTCTCGTCCGAGTTCACAGTCTCCGATCCCGATGTCCGGGATCTCGCTTTGTCTCCGGATGGCCTCGAAGTTTTCGTGGTTGGAGCGCATCCCGCAACCGCCGGTGGGTGTCAGGGAAATGTGCCATTCCTCAGAAAGTACGATGAAAGCGGCGGCGTGCTCTCCCGAGCCTACGACTTCGACGACCCCGACGGGAACTGTGCGTCCTCAGCGGGACGATCCGTATCGTGGGGAAAAGATGGAAAGCTCTACTACGCGGGGGAAAATCAAGGCGGAAACACGGTTCACCTGTGGGACCCGAGAGACCTTGCGACCCCGGCGCCGCTCGTCTCATACGACGTGTACAACCAGGGCTACGGCATGGCGATTCAGTCTTATGCCTTCATCGCTCGATTCGATCCCGCGGAGCTCACGATGGAAACCGGGCATTTCCTTCTGCCGCGCGATGCCGATGAATCCGGTGGCCAACTCCTCGTCGATGATCTTTCCATTGACGAGGAAGGGCGCATCGCGCTCGTGGGGCGCGCGACATGTTGCCTGCAGAGTCGGGAGGATCTCAGAGTCGCAGGGCAGGCCGTGGGCGACTATGTGCAGTCAGAGCTCTCCGTCACCCTGTTTGCGTCCGATTTTCGTGAGCGTCTTTCGTGGTTCTCGACCACGAGAGTGTCAACTGCCCCGATCCTGAACGTCAGCATGGACTGGTTCGACGGCGATCTCATCGTGGGAACCACAGTCCCTTCGGGTACGCAGCAGATCACCTGGGCGGCCCTGGAGGACGTGGCACCCGGTGAGCAAGACGGATACTTCCTGACGATGCCTGCGCCCTGAGGAGTTCCGCACTCAGGGACTCTCGCGTCGGCGCAGCGAAACCAGAGCCTCGAGAGCGATCCCGAAGAAGACCCCGTCGAAACGCACGGGGTCGTCCCCGACGACTCGCGCCTCCAGCCTCCGCGGGCTCAACCCTACGACACCGAGCAGGGCCACGTGCGTCTTCGAAAACCGCAGTGCCGGACCAGCTTCCACCTTCAGCTCAGGCAGAAAACCCCGGACTCTCCCCCCAGCCAGGTCGCTCGAACGTGGGGCGCCGACGAGCGAGACGTAGGAGGCTCCGAGCTCGAAGGAGCCATAGGCGGCGAACCCTGAGCCCCACGCCTTCAACCAGTCGCCCTGAGCCGCGATGGTGGAGCTCTCGGAAACGACGCTCCCAGACTTGCGTGAGACGCGACCGTTCATCCACCGCCCTGCGATGGCGATCCCTGCTCCACCACTGGTGCGCCATCCCACCGCTCCAGCGGGTCCCCAATGGACGAATGCGCCGGTGGAGAGCGAACGAACGTGCAGGGCGACGTCCGCTGCAACGAAGACGCCAAATGGATTGGCCGGCACCGGAGCGACCGCGCGCGCGGGGGGACCGTGACCCGCCACGCCTTGGGGCGTCTGGGTCGCCGAGGGGGTCGGCGGACTCACTGGGATCCAGTTCCACGCCAGCAGCAGCTCCGCGGCAGCAAGGGCCACCTCTCGTGACCACATTCCGGCCTCTGAATGAGGAGCCACCGAACGCCGGAGGCGCTCGTTGTCGGCAGCATCCCTGAGTGAAAGATGGACTTCCGGCCCCACGCACCTCACTCTCAGCGTGTACTCTGTCACGTCCGCGGGGAGTTGACCCATGACGCTGATTTCGAAAGCAAGAGAGTCGGCAAAGGCGCTCTCATCGGCTCCACCACATCCTTCGAGGACGACCTCGGGGATCGGAACAGCGGCAGCGTTCGTCGCACCCGCACCAGAGCTGAGAAACAGCAGGGCTGCTCCGGCGAGAAACGCCAAAGACGGGGCCGACGTTCCGCGCGATCCAGGCACTGTTTCGAAGGTAGCAGTTGCTCCCAGAGGGAGGGAACAGCTACTTCAAGATGGCTTTCACACGGCCCAGATGGATGCCCTCCGGGTACCGCTCGAGGTAGAGCTTGGCCGCGGATCTTGCCCTTTCGAGCTGGCCCGCCTGACGCCAGCTGATCGCTTCTTCTGCGAGTGCGTCCTCCGCCATGCTCCCCCCCGCCCGCTCGCGCACGTTAGCGAATGTCGCTGCTGCCGCTGCAGGTTTCCCCCGAGCTCTCTCGACCCGTCCGAGCGAGAAGAGCGCAACGGTACTCCTCGGATCGGTGGGGTATTCCGCGACGGCTCGGCGGAGAACGGCCTCGGCACGTGCCAAGTCGCTGCTCCGGCGGGCATCGTCCGCGTCGGACAATAGACTCTCGAGCGAAGGCTTCGGCGGAGGTGAAGCGGGTAAGCTCGGCTCCTCGGGCTTGTCGACGGGAGCGACCGCCTCACCCGCTCCAGCGCTCAAGGAAACCGACTCGCCGTGCCTCAAGAGCAGGTTGCGCTCTTGGTTCTTGACTCGAACAGCTCCCTGCACGACCTCCACCGTCACCTCCGAATCCGACACCGCGACGGAAAAGACCGTCCCGACCACCTCGATCTGAACGTCCTTCGCGTGGACCCGGAAAGTCTGTTTCGCCTCTGGATTGACCTCATAAGAAACGAGTCCCGAGTCTTGTCTGAGGGTAATGAGAGACCCCGACTGCTCAAGTGTCTCCACCCGCGCCCCCGGTTCGATGAATGCACGGGTTCCATGAGAAAATCGCAGCTCGGACTTCGGAGCAGGCGAGAGTTCCTCGGCTCGAGACGCGTCATGCTTGGCCGTCTGCGCGGGTACGGGAGTCGGAGCTCGATCGGCTCCGAGCACCAGAAATATCCCCGCCGCGGCGGCAAGAGAAACAGCGGCGCCCCAGATCGCAACCCGACGCATTGCGGCAGGGGGGCGAGGACTTTGCGTCTCGTCGACGACCGCAAGCACCCGCTCGAGAATGTCCTCTTCTCGAGTGGTGTCCCACGCCGGGCTCATTCGGTCCGTCGAAAGTCGTCGTTGAGCTGCCTTGATGTGTTCATCCATGATCGAGCCTCCTGCGGAGCCGTTCCTCCGCGAGAGCAATTCGTCGTTTGATGGTCGCCAAGGAGGCGTCGCATTCTACCGCCACGTCCTCGAGCTTGTGCCCCTCCACCCGAGCGAGGACCCATGGGATCCTCAGATCGGCGCCCATCGCAGAAAGTGCCCCATAAAGTTCGCGAGCAAGCTCGGCCTCGGATGGATCCGTATGGGGCTCGTCTCCCGCCTGAAAATCGAGGCCCACCAACGGACGTAGCTTCCTCTGAGACAATCGGTGGCTCACCTTGCGGACCGCGATCGTCACGAGCCATCTGCGAAAGGCGCGCACCTCGTTGAGTTTCTGCAGCCCGCGGTGGGCCGCTATGAAGGTCTCCTGAACGACGTCGTCCACTTCGTCCGATGAACCGAGAATCTTGAAGGCCACACCTGCAATGTAGCGAGCGTGCCTCCGAAACAGCTCACTGAATGCGTCGCGATCACCCTTCGAAGCGAGAACAATGAGATCCTCCTCGGACTGTGGCTTGTTCTCGACAGGGCGGAGATGGGAGCGAGCGACCATGGTCACGACATGAGGTGCAGGAGAACGTCCAAGATCGGCTCAAGAAACCCAAAACTTTCGGTTCAGCTTCATTTTGCTGGATCCAGCCGAATTGCGGAAGGATTTCCCTCCTTTTTCTGAGCCGATGCCCGGTCAAGCGCCGCTCTCCGGAAACATGCGAGAGCGATTTGTTGAACCGACAACCTTCGGCCTTCCCCTCGTCTCGGTCTGGCTCGTCGGGCTGTTTTCCGCCTGCACGGCAGATCTGGGAGGGACGGGAGGCTCTGGGGAGGAGGGGGTCGGATCAGGAAACGCTGGAGGAGAGACACCCCCCAGCGGTGACGATGTGGGCACCGGGGACGGCGACATATCCGGGGATGGAGACGGCGAACGACCCCCGGCATTCGATCCGCTGGGAGGTGTCGATCCGACCACGTGCGACGGGGACGGCACGACCTTTGGTACGCCTCGTGTGTGGCGCCTCACGCGCCGACAGTACGACGCCACGGTCAGCGCTCTTTTGTATGACGACACCGGTCCGGCGCAAGATTTCCTCCCTGAACCAGGAAGCGAGCAGGGATTTCAGAACGACGCCTACCAACTGCGCGTGCGGTCGACGGAAGCCGGTCAGTTCCAAGTGGCCGCCAAACGTCTCGCGAACGCGGTCGTCTCGAATCACCTTACCGACATCGTCCCGTGCGCAATGGAGGATCTCGGCAGTGACACCTGCAAGACGTCATTCATCCAGCAATTCGGCGCTCGCGCATTCAGACGTCCCCTCTCCCCCGAAGAAATCGTTCGGTACGATGAGCTCTTTTCGCTCGGGCTGACCCAAGGTGGAGGAGAGCTTGCGGTCAGCGTGACCGTTGAGGCGATGCTCCAGTCACCGTACTTCCTGTACCGCTTCGAGCTGGGCGACTTCGATCCGGCGGCCCCGGCTCCCACTACGCTCACCCAACACGAAATCGCCGCGGCCATCTCGTACTACATCACCGAAGGGCCTCCGGACGAGGACCTTCGAGCCGCGGCGGAAGAGGGACTCCTCGGTACACCGGAGGAAAGACGAGCGCAGGCGGAGCGCCTTCGAATCGAACAAAAGGGCAACGAGGCTCATCTGGAATTTTTCCGCCAGCTTCTCGAGTACGCGGGACTCGACCAAGTCATGAAGGACGAGACCGTGTTCCCGGAGTTTTCGGACCTTCGCGACGAGTTTCATGAGGAAATGCAGCAATTCGTCGGACACGTACTCTTCGAAGACTCCGGCACGCTCGAGACCTTGCTCACCGCCGACTATACGTTCGCAAACCAAACCCTCGGCGAATTTTTGGGCCTCAGCGTCTCCGGCGACGAATTTTCGCAATCGTTCATCGACCCCTCGCAAAGATCCGGGCTGCTTTCCTTGACGGGACTGAACGCCGCGACGTCGGCACAGACGCGCACGTCACCCGTGAATCGAGGGAGATTCGTTCGCGAGAAGCTCTTGTGTGATCACATTCCGGATCCTCCCGAAGGCACCGACACGAATCTCCCTGAGCTCGAGCCTGGAATGACGGCGCGACAGCAACTCGAGCTACGAACCAGTCCGATCGAGTGCGCGGGGTGCCATTCCGTAATGAATCCTGTCGGGTTCGGTTGGGAGAGCCTCGACGCCCTCGGGAGGTACAGAACCGAGGAAAACGGTCTCCCCATCGACACCAGTGGAGAGCTCGTCGGGACGCGCGACATCGATGGCCCCTTCACGGGTGTGCGCGAGCTCTCCGAGAAGCTCGCTCAGAGTGGCCAAGTTCAGGAATGCCTGGTGATCCAAAGCTATCGCTACGCCTTCGGTCGTGGCGAAAACCGGGGCGACTCGTGCGCCATCTCCGAAGTCCGCGACGCTTTCGTTGCGACGGACGGAGATCTGAGTCGCCTTCCCCAATGGATTGTTTCTACCGACGCGTTCGTGAACCGGGCCCCACAATGAGCACGAATAAAATGAAGAATTCGAAGCGTAAATACTACTGGAATCGGCGAGAGCTCCTGATCGGAACTGGACTGGTCGCCACGATGGCGGCATTCGGTCGCTCCTTACCGCGCCTCGCGCGAGCTCAAAATTCGGGCTCCAAACGCCTGATCGTTTTTTGGACACCCAACGGACGCGTGCAAGAGGACTTTTGGCCGAGCGGCTCGGAAACCGACTTCTCTCTGAACGCCGGGATGGCGCCGCTTTCGGACCACAAGAACGACCTGACGATTCTCAAGAACATCACGTTCTCTGGCACCGGAGATCACAAGACGGGGCAACCTTTTTCGACGTCGGGGTTTCCCTCGGACAACGCCGGACCGTCCATCGACCAAGAGATCGCCGCCGGACTCGGGGAAACATCGCTCGTCGTTTGCGGTCAGTCGAAGAACGAAAATCGTCGCGGTTTCATCAGTTTCGATCGGAGCGGAGCCTGGGTTACGCCAATTCGTTCTCCAGAATCTGCATACGAAAGTGTTTTCGGGGCGATTTCTCCTTCGGATGGCGGCGATGGAACACCCTCCGCGCCCTCAGGACGCAACGCGGACCTCGAACGAAAAATCCTCGACACCGCGATTGCGGACATCGAAGCAGTGCGAAACCGCCTCCCGGAGAGTGAACTCGTGAAGATGGACGACCATCTGGACGCGGTGATGCAGCTCCGACAGAACATCACGGACAATCGCGACGTGATCGAGTGCGATGACGACGGCTCCCAGTACCTGGGAGACGCGGACTATGCTCTTCGCGTTCGCCTGCACAACGATCTCATCGCGTCGAGCATTGCATGCGATGCTCGGAGAATCTTCAGCTACATGCTGGCACCAGCCGGACATGACTCCACGAGCTGGGGCTTCATTGGTGTCAGCGGAGGCGACATCCACAATGACGTGGCTCATAGCTCGCACGAGCCCGGATCAGCGATGGACAAGATGCGCACCGTGGGGCTCTGGGAAGTCGAACAGCTCAAGTACCTGATTGACTCTCTCAAGGCGATCCCCGAGGGCGACGGCTCGGCCTTCGACAACACGGTGATCCTCTGGACGACCGAGTGCACTCACGGGAACCACGGACACCGGAATATCCCGAATGTCCTCATCGGATCCTGCGGAGGAGCCCTCAAGACGGGACGGTTCTTCGACTATGCGGACAATCCAGGTTGGGAGAACGTCCTCATCACGCTCTCGCACGCCATGGGTCACGAGATTTCGGATTTCGGCGGCAACGGGAGCGGTCCACTCGGTGAACTTCTCGCGTGAGGGACTTCGCGGAGTCGTCATGAGCGAGGAGGCTGAAAAGCAGGTCGCGGGACGTCCCAGCGTACCCCAAGAACCGCAGAAGCGACCGAGTGGACGGGGATGGCAAGCTGCTGCCGCAATCGGTCTGCTTGCGTTGGGGTGTAGCGCGGACGACGGGGAACCCGATCGAACTGAATTGGAATCGGACGGATCGAGCGGAAGCGGCGGCGAACCGGCCCCGCCCGGTGGTGGCGGGACCGGCTTCGGATCGGGTGGATTCCAGGCGGACGGCGGGACCAACGCGACGGGTGGATCTTCAGCGGGTGGATCTTCGACGGGTGGGGCACCGAGCACGTCGGGAGGCTCGACTTCGGCTGGTGGCGGGGAGCCCGCGAGTGGAGGTGCAGACGCGAGCGGCAGCGGAGGTTCGGCGCTCTCCCCAGGTAGCGGAGGTGCCATGGCCACGGACGACGCGCCACGAGTCATCGTATCCACCGACATTGGCGGATGCGACGCAGACGACTTCCAGTCGATGGTTCACTACCTGATCTACGCTGATCGATTCCGCACCGAGGGTTTGATTGCGTCACCCCCATGCGGGGGACGGGCCGAAGACATCCTCGAGACTCTCGATGCCTACGAAGAAGACTACCCACTTCTCCAGGCGCGCGGGCCTTTCCCCACGCCGGACTCCCTGCGGGACGTCACCATCCAGGGTGCGGACGACTCGGGCGCCCCGGACGAAGGACGAGCGACGGAAGGCTCAGCGAAAATCGTCGAACGTGCACATGCGACGGCTGACGATCCACTCTACGTGCTGGTCTGGGGCTCGATGACTGACGTTGCCCAAGCGGTATTCGACGATCCGACGATTGTCGACAAGATCCGCGTGTACTCCATCGGCTCATGGAACACCGGCCAAGATCGAGCATCTCGGGACTACCTCTATGAGCAGCATCGCTTCGACATGTGGTGGATCGAAAACGATACGACCTTTCGAGGGATGTACTACGACTGCAACTTCGGCGACGACGACCCCGGCCGAGGCTTCCTCCGGGACCACGTGGATGGGCATGGTGCTTTGGGCGACTTCCTCTACGAGAAGAAGTCGGGCCTGAAAATGGGAGACACCCCGTCCGTCCTCTACCTTCTTCATGGAGATCCCGGCGATCCCACGGGCGACAGTTGGGGCGGCAGCTTCCAGGTCGAGAGCACAGAGGCCCCGACATTCTGGACGGACCGAGATGACGAAGCTTGCGCCGACAAGGCGGGTGCGATGACCGTGGGAAGATGGCGCTCCGAGTACCTCGAGGATTGGAAAACGCGGATGGATTGGGTGAAGCCATGACGTGGACGACGACAACTTCGACGGAACTTTGCTTGGCGCTCGCGGGGACTCTCATTGCAGGTTGCTCGGGACCCCTTGGCGCCGAAACGAGTCCGCCCGACGCCATGGATCCAGCTCCGCCTCTCATGCCCGACTCCCCACCGCCCGCGAACGAACCGGTGGGCGACGACATCTCACTTTCGGGAGACGCTCCCTGTGAGAGCTTAGCGGACTGCTTGTCTGGCCAGTATTGCTCGACGGCGCAGGTTTGTGTGCCGGAGGGTAGGTGTGCCCATGATCAAGATTGTACGGCAAGCGGGTTCGTGTGCGCGCCTCATTCGAAGCTGTGTGTTCCCGCTGGCAGCTGTCAGGTTGACGAGGACTGCGGGGACGGGCAGCTGTGCGACCCTACGACGATGCTTTGCGGCGCGGGGAGCGCCTGCGGGAGCTCGGAGTATGAGGCCGATCGCTTGCCCCCGAACGTCATGCTCCTTCTGGATAGGAGCGGCAGTATGCGGAGGGACGACGGTAGTGGTGTGTCCCGGTGGGAAATCGCAAAATCCGCGCTCTTTCAGGTCCTCGATGAACTCGGGCAGAGCGCGCGGTTTGGCCTCACCTCGTATTCAGCTTGCATCGAAGGGGGCTGCGCATCTGGAGTGACCGAAGTTTCGATTGGCGACGACGGAGCAGCCTCGATTCGGAGCTTCTTGGAGCCGCGAACGGCATGCGGATACAAACCCGATGCTCACCCGAACAACGAAGGCGAGATCTGCTATCTATGCAGTAGCGGCGATCCAGAGACATCGACGGGGAAGAGTCTAGCGGCCCTCGTCGGTCAGCCCGAACTCCAGGCCACCGAGCGCGACAACTTCGTCGTCCTGCTGACCGACGGACACGAAAGTCATCAGTGTGTCGATGGTGACGTGGATGGGGCACGCGGCGCAGCGCTCTTGTTGCAGCAGCCGGTACCAGTGCCGACTTACGTCATCGGATTCAGTGGAGACGTGAATGAGACCGAGCTGATTTCCATCGCACAGGAAGGAGGAACGAACGAGCCCCTTCTGGCATCCGATCTCGATGCCCTTCGGGAAGCGTTTCAATCCATCGTCGCCCAGGTTCAGTCCTGCGAATTCGTCTTGCGTGACACGCCGCCTGATCCCGACGAGCTGTACGTGTTTTTGGACGAAGCGCACGAGCCCCTCGCGCGAGACGTTTCCGACGGTTGGAGCTACTCACCTGTCTCGAATTCGGTCATCTTGTCCGGTCAGTCGTGCGCAAACTTGCGAGCACCCCTGATCGAGGACGTATCCATCGTCTACGGTTGCCCAGAGCGAGTCGTGCGCTGAGTTGGCCGGGGTCGCGGACGGGGGGACGAGCCGCTCGTGCCGAACGCCCTCAGGGGGTGTATTCGTAGAGCTCGATCCAGTCGTAGGTCGCCGTCGCGCCGACCGTATCATCCGTCACAGGACCCGCCCAGCCGGGGCTTCCGGACGCCCAGATCGTGAGCAGCACGTTCTGCGGAAGATTCATGAGATCGATCCTCTCGGTCCAGGTGCGCTGCAAGACATCATCGATGAAGAACCGCGCCCCGTCGGGCGTCCACTCGATCAGGTACTCGTGGAAGTCGGCGCTCACGTCGAACCCGACGTCGACCAGGAGTGGGTCTTGGGTTGGGCTGACGGGTGTCGTAGAAGCGGGAAGGTCTCCCGTATAAACCATCGCATTGAACTGAACGTGATTCGGATCTTGCCCGAGCGTTTCGATATCGAGTTCGTTCCAGTTGTCCGCCGGCCACGGCGTGTAGATCGTTACCAAAGAAGAGACGACCGCCGAACCCGAAGCAAACCGCACCCGCGCTCGCACGCGCCCATAGGTGAGCGTATCCCTCGAGCGGACCTCTGCGCCGAGAAATTGCTTTTCCCCCCCGTCGCTCATGGTCCCTTCGGGAGCATCGAGCAACGTGAGCTTCAAAAGACCATCTGTAACGGTCGCAGATTGGGCTGAGAAAACCGCTAGATTGCCGGCCCAGGAGTGGGTCATCAGCTGCCAACGAGAGCTGTCGAGAGTGTCGAACTCGTCTCGAAATAGGAGAGTGAAGTCGGTCGGGTCGGGGGGAGCGTCTGGGCTGGGAGCTCCTGAGTCGCCGTCGCCTCCCCCCATGCTCGAGTCCGTTCCGCCTGCTCCGGTGTCGCCGCCCGTCCCTGAATCGTCGAGACCGTCAGGTGAATTCAACGGAGCGATTTCGTCCCCATTCCCGCACCCGGAGAACGCTATGGACGAAGTAAGAGCGGCAAGTATCACGAGGGAACGCACACGAGACGAGGTAGCTTGCTCCCCAGGTCCGTGCCTCTCGTTTTTTGAGGAATCCTTGTCGACGAGCTCAACGACATGAAGCATGATCCGTCCATGACCGAGGCACTCTTTCAGCCATTTCCGATGCTGACAGGTCGCCGCGCGCAAGCCTGGCGCCATCAGCCCGCCTACCGGCGTCCTCGCCACTTTCACGCGGAGCCCGAGCTGAACATCGTATTCAAAGGCTGGGCCAAGATGGGCGTCGGAAAGCACGAAATCCTCATGAGACCGGGCGATGTCTTGCTGCTGAAACCAGCCCAAGACCATGTGATGCTCGACTGCTCGGGCGATCTGGATCTCTTCGTAGTCGCTGCATCGCCTGAGCTCGCGGATCGGTTCTCGACCGGGGTTTTTCCCACCACCACCACGACACTCGCCCTCGCCGAGGAGGGCAGAGACGCTACCTTGGAGGCTCTCGTCCAGCTTCAGAATGTGAAGAACGATACTCCTCACGAAGATACCATAGGGGAGCTGTTCGAATGGGCCGTACCCCGATCACCAGGTGGCAACATGATGTCGCGCAAGCTTCTGAGCTCCATCTACGGCGACGACGGCGAGTCCGCCGGGACGCTCGCCCGCAACCTGGGAGTGGACGCCGCCGAACTCAGTCGCAAGTTCTCGTCGGATCTGGGCGTCAAGTTCGTCGAAGCGCGCGCACGGATGCGCCTCATGCGATTCATTGGAAGCGTCGATGACGGTCACTCGCTGACTCGGGCGGCTGCCGAGCACTTCGGCAGCTACGCGCAGTGCCACCGAATCTTCCGCCGCTACCTCGGATGCGCGCCGCGGGAATTCTTCTCGGGAAAGCGTGAACGGCTCGCCGAGGCGACGTTTTACGAAGTCCACGCAGGCGAGGCGTCCTCTCTCGCCTGATTTCCGAAGCGCGACCCATCGAACGTTCAAGCGCCCCACTCTGCTCACTTCTAGAGAATCGCCGGTCGACTTCTCATTGTCGTCTATCCCATTCCACTCTCTCGCTCCGGAGGCGTGATGCTTGAATCCGTACGTTGCCGAACGTAGCTTGCGCTCATGATCGCGCTCCGCTCCGGCCACCCACGACGCTCCATCCTACGCCCGCACTCGGCTTCTCTCGCTCTCGCCGGAGCCCTGGCGGGCGTCCCTCTGGCCTGCGGAGGCTCCAGTTCACCGGCAGATTCCCCCACGAACGAAAGCGCCGCGGCATCGGCAGATGCCGACACGAGCCCGAATCACCCACCCGTCCCCCCGCCCGCCGAGAATGCGGGAGAGCCGATCAGCTCCCCCATGCTGGATGACCTCGAGGACGGCACCGGCCAGATCATCCTCGCCGATTCGCGGGCTGGCTACTGGTACACCTACAAGGATGAAGGCTCGACGATCGAACCCGAAAACCCCTTTCAACCGACCGAAGGGGGCGCAAACGGATCCAAGTTCGCAGCGCGGATGAAGGGAACGATCGGTGACTCCGTGCAGTATCCGTTTGCCGGAATGGGGTTCCTCTTCCTCGACCCCAAGGGCGCGTACGACGTCAGCAGCTGCGAAGGGATCAAGTTCCTCGCCAAGAAGGGCCCCGAAGGCGACGCCGTCAACATGCGCCTGAAGGTCGGAGACGTGAACACGGTCCCCGAAGGCGGGATGTGCAAGCAATGTTACAATGATTTCGGTCGCGACGTCTTACTGACCGATGAGTGGACGGAGATCCGCGCCCCGTTCTTCGAGATGAAGCAGGAACCCTACTGGGGCGAGCCGCAACCGGGCCTCGTTGCGACTCACGTCTACCAGGTGCAGTTCCAGGTGGTGAGCCGAGGAACTTTCGACGTCTGGGTGGACGATGTTTCGCTATTCGGCTGCAAGTCTTCAGCCGATTGAGGGGTCAGAGCAGTCCGGGGAGGGGTCCGGAGTCCGGTCGGATGTTTCCGATACTGTTCGTTTCGAGCCCCATGAGGTTCGCAATCGAGACGAGCCATTGAACGTGGTGGCTTCCGCTCACATCGAGATTCCGACCAGTTGTGACACCTAGATTTCCCCCACCGATCATGATCCCGGGGTAGTCGTAAAATTGGTGCGCGGTGTTGCCGAGTTCACGCCCCCAACAGACGAGTGTGTTGTCCAAGACGGACCCCTCCCCTTCCGGTATCGAGTCCAACAGCCCGACCAGATAGGCCACTTGGCCCGCGTACCACTTGTCGATCTGCGTCTGCGCAACCGTATCGTCACTGCCATTGTGGGCGTAGGTATGGTGTCCCGTGCTCCCCGCCCCCGGCGCCCACGAACCGTGGGCGATGTTGCTGAACCCGTGGCTCATCTGCAAACTCATGACGCGTGTCAGATCGCACGCAAAAGTCGAGGCGATGATATCCATCATGGCGCGCACCTGGTCAGGGAACGAATCGCCCCCGTTTTCCGCATCAGCTGGTACTGTGCAACTCTCCGTCACCACGGCGGTCGGCACATGGAGGCTTTGCTCGAGTTCGAGAAGCGATTCTAGATGGCGATCGATCTTGTCGTAGTCGAGGCGGCCCACTTTGGAGCGAATCCGGTTCAAACTCGCGCGATCGATGTTCAGGAGAGCTCGCTCCTCGGCGTAACGACGCTCCGCCTCGACGTCGAGCTCGGGCTCCCCCTCGGAAGGAGTCACGCCCGCGAAGAGCGTAGCAAACGCACGTCCCGGATCGTCCTCCGGATTCAGTGGCTCATCGTCGCCTCGATAGATCATACGATTGAGGCTGCTCGGATTCCCGGACTGTACACCCAGTTCGAGGGTCCGAAAGCGGGTCTGCTGGACGGGATCGGAGGGCGACACCTGGTACGGGAAGTTCTCGCCATAATTTTGGGCGATAATCTGATCCACGCTGGGACCGCTGCCCCACCCCGTTCGATTACCGTTTCCACCGTCGAAATCAGCACCATTTCCGGGTCCCTTGAGACGACACGCTGTCCACGTCCCCGCCATCCCATGAGCGTGGGCTTCCCCAGCCCCGGCCACGGTCATCGTCATCCCCCATGGGACGACAACCTTGCTCTTGTGTGGCTCCAGAGGCGAGTGAAGCTCGTGAAAAGTGAACTCCGTTTCACTCCCCGAAGGGCGCCAGTCGACCGAATTGTTCCAGTCCGCGGCCGGGATCCCATCGGGTGAATACAAGAGGAGCAAGCGCTTGGGCCCTGAGCCCCGACCCGTTTGGGCACTGGCGTTGAGCAGTGGCAGGAGCGGAGCGAAGCCCGCACTGATGCCGAGGGCCTTGAGTAGCTCGCGTCGCGAAAAGCCTCGGCGGGGATGGGGTTTGATTTGAAAGCGGGGCATTATGGTTGGACATCCGAAGGAGGGTTGAGCGTGACGTTCTTGAGCGCCGGTGACTTAGCGATCTGCGACATGAGCTGACGGAGGTTTCCGGACGAGGCCTCGAACTTTTGAACCAACTCGAGAACCGAGCACGCGTCGAGCACGCTTTCCTGACGATCGATGGCCGAGCGCAACATCTGACGCGCTACGCAGTCGCGCACCTGCGGAGATTCGGCCAGCTGGGCCGAAAGCTCGAGCGCTCCGGTGAAAGGCGGACTATCGGGCGCGTCAGTCCTGCTGATGATCTGCCCGGTGGGATCGATCGGGGCCCCGTTGTCTGTCTCGCGGTAGGCTCCAATCGCATCGTAGTGCTCGAAGGCGAGGCCGATGGGATCAATCAGTTCGTGACAGTTCTTGCAAGGTCCGACCTCATGCAGGAGGAATCGGTCGCGACTGGTCCGGATCTCTCCCGTGACTTCTGGCAAAGTGGTGTCCACACCGGGCGGGGGCGGAGGCATCACCTCGCACAGGATCGCTTCGCGGATGTTGATGCCCAAATGAACGGGTGATGTCTCGTCGGGCTTGTTGTGTGCTGCGAGGTAGCCCGCCTGGGTGAAGAGTCCACGCCGTTGATCGGCCGGGAGCATGACGGGAGGTTCGCCCGACACTCCATAAAGACTGGAAAGGGCGGGACCAGGGTACGCGTAGTTCGTCGAGAGAAGAGCAGCCCATGTCCCCTCCCCGGAAAAGACGACGTTTTTGACGAACTCCGACTGTTCGGTGAGCATCTCGAACGCGAGTTGGTCGTTGAACTGAGGGAAGAGCTCGGCGTTCTTCTGCTTGTGGGGGAGCTCATCGACTCCTGTGAGCTGGGCGAAGAAGTGCGCCACCCCCTCCTGGGCTCGCGCGTCGTTCAAGAGGCGCTCGACCTGCTCGGTATAGGTTACGTCGTCGAGGAGCGCGCCGCTTTGAGCGAGAGCAAGGAGTTCGCTATCGGGAGGCGCGTTCCAAAATGCCAGACTGAGCCGGGATGCAAGCGTCAGCGCACTCGCTGGCTCGGGAACTTCGGAAGGCACGCCACTTACGGCGGTATCGGTGATGTAGAGAAGGTCGGGCGATCCGACGATGGCCCGGAGCAGGAGTCGAAATCCCCGAGGTACATCAGGCGTCAGGTCAGTCGGGCCATCTCGACCGACGACGTAGATCCCAAGGAGCGCTTCCGCCTCGACCGGGTCCAGAGGCCGCCGAAATGCCCGGGGGACCACCTCGGTGATGAACTGTTCGATGCAGGCCGTGTCGGACCCCACGGGGACTTCACAAGGGAGAAACGACGTTCCGGCGGAAAGCACCGTGTCGGCGGCTAGCTCCGCCGCGGCGCGGTACTGGCGCAATTCTTGGCTCCCCACCGGGAGAGATTGGTTGCTCACGAAGGGCCCCATTGGTTCGTCGTCGGGCAGCTCCTCGGAATAGTCGACGCGCGGCCCACCAAAGAGGCTCTGAATCGTATTGCCGAATTCGAGAGCCGAAAGACGGCGGAGCTTCGTGACCCCGACTTCGATGGGCCCGGCCTGGGCTGCGCAGGCTTCCTCGAGATCGTCGCGCGACATGCTCAACCCATCGTCTTCGCCTCCTGAGGAAGGTCCTGGATCTCCCTGATGCTCGTCACCGGGTTGTCCCGGCTCGACGTCAGCATCGCCAGGACTCGGTGATCCGTCGGGTCGGCTCCCGGACAGCGCGGCGTCGCAGCCGAATGCCAATGTGGAGAACGTCAACGAAAGGACGAGGAGGCGCTGGGAAGTGTGCATCGACGAGGATTCCTCGAGTAAAACAACCGGGACACACGCCCTATGGGGTCGGCAACCCGAACCTTCTACGCGCCGAACGAAAAGGGGCCGAACACCGGAGGTTCTTCCACGAAGGAAGGACAAGTCCGTCCGAAAAGGAATCAGCGGTGGAGATCGAAGCTCAAACCGACGCTCGCGCCGAGAAGAAATCGAGGTGTCCGCATCACCTCGCCCACTGGGTGGACCTCCACGAAGTAATTCCGTGGAAACCAGGAAAGTCGAGCGACCCCGAACAGATGCGCCGCACCGAACGTTCGCGCCACCCGAAGCGCAAAGCGGGGTCCGACTTCGAGCCGCCCGTGGGGTCGCGCCCCCGGGAGCTCAGGAGCGGTCACCCGCAACGAATCGACGGCCAACGAGACGAGCGGAGTCCATGAAAGATGTCCGTGCGCGAGGGAGTATCCGAGTCCTAGATCGAAAGGCATTCGCGCAAATCGGAGGCGGACTTCCTCTGCCTCGGTCTCCGTCGACGTCTGCAAGCTCGCAGAAAAGTACGCGAGCATGGCTCGTCTCTCGACGGCGAGAGAAACGAGCGGACCTACCGTCCAGCCCAACCGCGCATCGAGGCTCTTGTTCGCAAGTCCTCCCACTCCCACCTCGACCCGCACGAGCTCCGAAGAACGTCGCACCTCCGCCGGTTCACTCTTTTGGGACGGCTCGTCACCGGGGGGCTCTTCGTCCGTGGGTCCCACCGCCGGCTCGAGGCGAAGCGCGATGAATACTGCCGCAACGCGAGCGCGTTCTCGGCAGTCGCCGTTCGGATCCGACACTTCGCGCACGTCTCCCACAGCAGAGATCTCCACGGAGTCGCCTCGATCCACCACGCGGACCGTCTCCTGCCCGGCGTCCGCGCTTGGGGCGAATCCCCATCGATCGAGGAGTGGTGTCAATTCCTTTTCAACCGTGTCTCTATCGGGGCAAGCCCCCTCGACATCCAGATAGACTGCGAGCTTGTCCTCCGGGTCCTGAGCAACCGCCGGCTCCGTTCCAAGACACGCGGCAACAAGGCTCCCCAAAAGGACGCGGATGACCCGCCCTTGCCGCGCGCTCGTCATGACTTCGACAATAGGTCGGTCGCGCCCGAACGACAAAACCTTTCACGACGTTGGCGGCCGACGCACCGACGGGGGTGGACACGTAGCCGCTCTAGCCCGCACGTCACTGAGTTCGAAGGGCACGACGAGCCAGAGCGGTGAATCTCCCTCCGGGATACTTGCGAAGATACGTTTGCGCGTGGCGAGCCGCGTCGGGGCTCTTCTTCGTCAGGGACACTTCGATCGCAAGGGCTAGCACTTCCTCGTCGAGTCGACCCGAGGAAGACTTCGCTTGATACTCGGAGAGAAGCTCCCGAGCGCGATCGGGATCGTTGCCATTGCGCAGAGCTTCGACCGCTTCCTGGACCAAGCGCGCCTCGGAAAGAGTCGGTGCAGGGGCCGTCTCTGCTTCACTCCTCGACGCGGCTTTTCGTCGCGCGGCTACTTGGGCCGAAGCCGGAGCCGGAGCCGGGGACGCTCTCGAACCTGCATCGCTCGGGTCCAATACAGGCAATTCTGGGTCGCGTGCTTCGGGCGCGTCGCCCGGGTCGCGAGGCGGTTCAATACGACGCTCACTCGAGGTGGGCGAGGGAGCGAGTTCGGTTGCCGGGCGCGGTGAAACGGGCTCCTCATCCGACATCCACTCCGACACACCGAACGCAGCCGCCGCCGATCCGGTGAAACCCAGAAGGACGGCCAGGACGATACCAACGGGGCGGCGAGCTCCCGTCCCAGCGTGGCGATCGATGCTGCGTCGAACCCGACGCATGCGCACATCAGATGTCTCGAGGGGTTCGATCTGAGCCATCAAACGACCTGCGGCGACCAGGCGGTGGTCGCTCGCGTCGACTTCGTCTCTCAGACGCCTCATTCGCCCACCTGCTCTTCCTCGAGGTCCATCTTGGCCAAGAACTCCCGCCGCGCATGGTGCAGCCGCGTGTAAACGGTCGCTACGGGAACACCCTCGAGTTCAGCTATCTCTTCCCCCGAATAGCCCTCGATCTCGTAGAGAACGAAAACGGTCCGTCGGATCCGGGACATCTGGCGCAAAATGTCCTCCACTTGCTGCTCCGCTTCGCGGAGTTGAACGAGCTCTCGCGGGCCTTCTGCCGGGTCAATCAGGTGATTGAGGAAGTCCGCGGCAGGACGCACCATCCGCTGAAACCACGCTCTGCGGCGGTAGTCCGAGACGGTCCGCTGCGTGATGCGATAGAGCCACGCGCGGGGGTGCGCGCCGTCGAATCCATCGAGCTTGCGTCGCACCACGATGAACACTTCCTGGGCGATGTCTTCGACGTCGGCGTGCAGTCCGCCCAAGGCTCGCGCCCAACGACACACGTCGTGGAACCAACGTTCGTACAACTCATCGAATGTCAGTGGAAAGTCATCCTCCTGATGCAATCGAGGCGCACTCTGGGCCCGTGGACTCGAAGCAAGGAGGGCGGCGGACGACTGCACATCATCGAAATGGGGACCAACGCCCAGATCCTTCAACGCAGCCCGACGATTCACCCAACTATCCTACCAGATGGCCATTCCGACCACCCGCGGCCCAAACCTAAGGGACGTGAACGGTCACATCGTCGATGAAGAGTTGCGCCGGGCGCGGCTCGAGACCGAACGCGAACGAACCGAATCCGAGATGAAGCGGATCGCCGCTTCCCGCGGGCCGCCCCGAGAGATCGAGAGCGAGCCCGCCATCGAGATACAGGCGGATGAAACCAGTGTCATCCGAAGCGGCGCGCAAATGGATCTCGAGGTGGACCCACTCCTGCGTGGGGATGGCACCTGGTGTCACCGCAGCCAAAGCCCCCTCAGAGGCGCCGGACACTGCCGGCATCTCCCAAAGGAAGACCTGGTATCCGTCACCTGACGACCCGTCGAGCCCGACGTCCCAGAGTTGTTCGATGTTGGTGGGAGTGCGGGCATCGATGTGCAAAATCGGCCAGTTGCCTGTCCCGTACTGGGCGCCGACGTTGACGAAAAACCCGATGAGGACCTCGGTCCAATCTCCTGCGACGGAGAGCACCACATGCTCCCCGGTCTCAGTCGTCGAAACGAGCGCGGCTGACGCTCCGCGGTGGACCGTTGTCCCCTGTACGGTAATCTCACCACCAGCCGTGGTCAGCACCGATCCGGTCTCCCCCCATTCGCTCAGATCGCCCACCTCGAAATCCGATGCGAACACGAGCGCACCAGGAAGACCCGGTTCTTCACCCGGTTCTTCACCCGGGTCGCCGCCCTCGCCCCCGTCGGTGATCTCGCCCACCTCGATGTGACGGTCACAGCCCAGCAACGCCAGAGCGCCGGTACTGAGCGTCGCCACAGGGAGGCGGAACCACGACATGGCGCTCAGGGTGGCGTGAACCGCGCCGCGACGCAACTCGACAACAGCCCGAAAGGCGAGTCTGAACAGAATCGTGAGAAATCGTCATCGGTGACTGAAGGTTCCGCCGCCGTACTCCCATTGTCCGAGCACGCGACCTCGTCGTGCCGGCTCTTATGTACCTCGATATCGCCCACCCACTTCCGTTCCTCCCTTCACCCATCGGGGTGTTCACGTTGGCGCTGTCGCTGACCGGCTGCGCGGTTTCCGCCGACGACCCCAATTCCGAAGACGAGGGGCAATCCCAGCCTATCGACGGCAGCGGGGGTTCGGATACGACGAATTCTGGGGGTGGAGCCATTTTCTCGAGCGGCGGGACCCTAGGAAGTGGTGGTCTCATCGGCACGGGTGGGATCGTGGGATCGGGCGGGCTGCCAGCCGGAGGTGGCACTCTGGGGGCCGGCGGATCCCCTGCTGTTGGCGGAGCGCCGGGAACCGGCGGGAGAGCCGAAACGGGTGGCGGCCCAGGAAGCGGGGACGATAGCAGCGGGGGCAGTGGAAATACGGACTGCGGCGTCGAACCGGCCAACCAAAGCACGAATCAAACCGCGCGGCGGGTGCTCTGCTACCTCTACGAAATCTACGGGGAGAGCACCCTGTCGGGACAGCAGGACTGCCACTTTAGCGAATCCAGCGATCTCGACTACATCAACGCGCGCACGGGAAAATACCCGGCCATCGTCGGCGGAGACTTTCTCTACGACAACGCCGTCAGCCAAGCGGTGAGCTCGTGGAATGCGGGCGGGCTTTCGATGATTCGATACCACATGGGGCGCCCCGAGGACGCCGACAGCTACGAGTCGTCTCTCGGTACTACCGACTTGGCAGACACCCTGACACCGGGAACGGCTCGCTACAATGGTCTCATGGCCAAGTTCGACCACGCGGCGAGCGAACTCGCCCTGCTGCAGGACTCCGGAGTCGTGGTCCTCTGGGCTCCCTTCCACGAAACGCAACCCAACGGTTGGTTCTGGTGGAGCAAGGGGACGGGCGAGCAACTCCAGCAGCTATGGCGCATGATGTTCGACGATTTCACCGCACGCGGCCTGAACAACCTGATCTGGCTGTTCCCATTCAGCGGCCAACCCAACGCAGACTACTACCCGGGGACCGACTACGTCGACATCGCCGGACCCGATACGTACGGGACCGGCCAGCCCTACGCCAGCATGTACCAAAGTACCGTGAACGTCGTCGGAAGCACCATCCCGATCCCGCTGCACGAGGTCGGGAACATCCCCAACCCCCAGGACATGTTCCAGAACAACCAGGCCCCGTGGGTCTTGTTCAACGCATGGTGTGACACTCAGCTTCGCGACAACTCAGATGGCGTCATCCAAGCTGCCTATTCTCACTCTCGCACGCTCAATCGGGGCGACTTGCCGAGCTTCGACTGAGACCGGTGGATTGATGGCTCCCTCATCGAACGGTCGCCTCGCTCTTTTCGGAACGCTCGCCTTGTGCGCCGTCCCGCTCCTCTTCTCTTGGCTCGACGCTACGACATCTGCCCCCGATTCACCCCGCGGAATACGAGCTCGTGTCCAGAGCGAAACTCAGAAGTCCGAAACGCTCTCCGATCCCCAGCGACAAGACGCAAGGCTCCAACCGGGCGCCCCGGCGCCTGCGCTGAGTTCACCCGTTGAAGCCCATCCGCCGATGTCGAACCACGATGAGCACTCCATCGTGGCCGAGCTGAAGGAGCTCCAGCTCTCGGATCCTGAGCGTTCACTCCATCTGGCGCGCGATTCGATGCGGCGCTTTCCCCACGGCCCCACGGCGCCCGAACGGAGCTGGTACGAAGCTCGCGCGTTGGTCGAACTGGGACGCCTGGGGCAAGCTCGCCAGGTCGCCGCGTGGATGCTCGAGCAATACCCCGAAAGCCCCTTCACAGCGGACGCGCGCAGGCATCTGCTCTCGCATCCGTTTTGACGAGGGCGCGGTGGAGATCGCGACGAAGAGCACAAACGTGTTGTCGCCCAATGACTTTGGCGCATGATCGTGCCCGTTGGGCGATTCATCCACCTCCGATGCGAAACCTGTCATCCACTACTGCGAGCTGCTCCGCTAGGGATTCCGGCATCCGATCGAGCATCAACTTCGCCGCAGCGAGGGGCAGAGCCGGCAGCAGGAGCCGCAGCATGACGAGTCGTTCGGCGGGATCGATACGAGCTACCGCCTCTTTTCCATTGATGGTGAGTTCCGCATCGCTGATGACGGCTCTGATCCGTGGCTCGAGCTCGAGCTCTTCTTCAGCCATGTGCTGGAGATAACGCGCAATGAACAGAGAGAATCTCAAATAGAGTCCGGGCGCACCGCTTTGGCGCAGTTCGCGAATCGACTGGAGTTCGCGGTCGATGCGGTGGTGCGCGTCTCGCATGAAAGTAGCGACATCAGGCGCGCGAGCTTCGAGCAGGGGTAGCAGCAGGGCGTCCTCGTTTTCTCCGTGGCGGGAGACGAACAGTAGCGCATCGTCAACGAGCGCAAGGGCCATCCGTTCAGCTTCGGAGTCTCCGCTCGCCCGCGCAAGCGCGGTGCTGGCATCGAAGAGCGCGCGGCGAATCCCTTGGTGGACGTGGGTGAATATATCCGGGTGGTCGGTCATGCCCATATCTTGAGCGCACGAGCCGTCCCGGAATTGAACAAATGCGACACGCTGAGCGCGGGTAGCCAGCTACAACACGAAATCCGTCGATTGGACGAAACGGCGCGGCGTCGTACCCGTCAACCTGCGGAAATCTCGGATGAAGTGTGCCTGATCGGCGTAGCCCGCTTCGATGGCAACCTGGGCGAGAGGACCGTGACTGCGCACGAGTCGAACCGCTCGCTCGAACCGGCGCAACTGCGCGTAGCGTTTTGGCGAGATGCCCACTCGCTCGAGAAAGAGACGCTCGAGTTGGCGCTGACTGAGACGAACTTCGTGTGCTGTTCCAGCGACGAGACCCCCATTGTCCGCCGTTGCGGGCAAACTCAACCGCTGCAAGGCCCGCTCGACGCGCATGTCCCGGCGAAATGGGAGCGAGACTAGAAAATCTTCGAGGAGCGCGACACGACGGAAGGTATCCAGCGTCGACAGCAAGGCGTCCATCAGCGCCGCGGCACCCGCGCGTGCTGGCGCTTCCCAAAGACCGTCGAGAGATAGGCTTTGCCCGCTGAGAAGATGAGCTGGGACCCCAAGGCAGGCGGCGCCTTGCGGTTGAAAGCGCACGAGAAACGTTTCAGTAGGTCCGTCGTAGCTGTAGCGACGGGTGGCGTCTGGGACACCGGTCACCCCCAAACAGCTCAGTGGACCGTCCGGACCGAGGACACGACCCGAGAGCTGTAGCCCTAGTACGACACCAGCCGATGGCAACACGTGGGAGGTATGGCCGTGGCTCAGCACGCGCTCGATCGAGACGACCCGGTCGCGAAGCTGACGTCGAGGGACGAAGCTCTCCACGACGCAAGACGTATCATGAGTCGGCGGCGCTAGGCTGGTCTTGCCGTTCGGCGGGGAACGGCTGCGCGCACGCGAGCGTCTTGGACGTGGCACGAGGTATGGCCGCGCTGCAGGATGCGACGACTGGCCGGCGCGACCGAGGTGTGAATCCGCAGCGGCCGAGGAGCGAGCCAGGGTGAGACGGATACCTTTCAGTAGGCTATCATGCACGAACGCGTCCCTTTGCGACATGACGCCAACTGAATTTCTATTACAATACGGGGCTGTCGAGGCATCTACTAAAGTGTCTCTCGGAACCGTCGAAGTGGGCCGCTGCCCTATCACAGCAACGCACGCGAGATCGACCACCGGTGCATCCTATGGAGTTAGACGAAACTACACTTTTCGCAGGAGGCGCGGCAGCATGGTTCGTAAAGTACGCAGTAGGCCCTATGCTCAAAGCGGCTTCCTCTGCCCTCGGCCAGCGGGTCGCCGCGAACCTTGAACGACGCTACGTGGAGCGCGCGAAGCGCCATGAAGTTGGCGGCACTAGAGAGTTGCGCGAAGGGTGGCGTCGCGGCGAAATTCGAGAAGGAGACCGGGTTAGCGGAACAGGATACTTCTCGCTGTACACGCAGAGCGGAGTTCCTGCCCCTACTCAATCTTCACGTTTTACCGAACAAGTTCTGAAAATCCCCACGGCAGAGAATGGCCCGCGCCTACTGTATCCAACAACAGCATATCCGCTGTCCCAAGGTGGCGTCCGGATAGCATTTGTGTACCCGCATGACCTGTGGGGCTTCGGAGAACTGATGTGGCGGCGTGGGCGCTCGGAGCCGTGCCATGAGGGCATTCCCCTGATGGTTCGCTCGTCCGACTGGGTGGGGATGGAGGACCGAATCATCCGATTCCATGCCAGAGTGGAAACGATCCGCCCAGAGGATCTTGAGGATGCCTTCGGGCAACTTGACCAAGATCTGTTTGACAATCTAGCTCGTTCAGGGGCGCTTCATTTCCTCAACGCGGTTCCCGATGACTTTAGCGTGTCAGACTTCGAGACGCCGCCCCAGCACGGCAGCTCTTTGCTTGGGTTGCATTATCTCATTGCACATTGGGATCCCACAAAGGCCACTCGACCGTCACTTTTTCAGAACCAGGTGAAGGTTGGACTCGAAGCCGCCCTCGATGAACTAGGTTATCGTAATATGAGGAAGACCACCGACCACCTGCTAGCTGATCCAATTTCTATCAGGTGGGGATGCAACGGCATCGAAGTCTATCAGCCGAGCACCGGACCAGTAGTTCACCTTCAGACTGAAACCGACCTTCGAGCTTCTTCGGCCTCTCGAGACGGGTCCCTGAGGACACTACAGAAGCACGTCTTTGAGTCGTTGAGGGAATTTCAACACGATGCTCCCAATGACGCTGATTCAACCGACCTCTCGATGCCTAACCTCACAGTGCTGGAATCACCCGAGGCTCGAGCGATTCAGCACCCATCACTACGTGCACTTAGAAGCTGGATTCAGCGAAACTACGCAGAGATTCGGTAGCCTCCCGATCTTGGCTCTCCAACGCATGGCCGCCTGCTGCAGCGCGAACTTCACTGCATACGACAACGGGCCGATGCGACATCAGGCGGAATCCGTCAGAGGTGATAGATTGGGTTTGGCCAAGATTGGACCAGGGCTTTGTACCGACTGTCGTCGATGTGCCACCCCTATCGGCCAACTTCACCCGACGGCAGGAATCAGCCAACCGGGACATCAAACAGAGCGTCCGAGACATCACGCCGCTCACCCGGGAAAGCTCCGAATGAGCCTCAGCGCCCCCCTCTCGACGCACGATCTCATCGCGCTAAGACGCTTGCACGGGATATGCATGAATCGGGATTCGTCGAAGACCTCGCCATCGTGCTCGGGGTTGCGGCCATCACGGGGTACCTCTTTCATCGCCTGAGGCAGCCCAGCATCCTGGGATATCTGGTCGCAGGGCTGATCGTGGGCCCGTACATCCCGATCCCGCTCTTCGCCGACCCGGAGCGCGTCACCGCCCTATCGGAGTTCGGAGTCGTGCTCGTGATGTTCTCGGTCGGGCTCGAGTTCCGCCTGGCGAAGTTTCTGCAGATGCTTCCGGTGTCGGGCGCCACCGGCCTTCTGGAAATGGGCGCGCTCATCGCGGCCGGCTATGGGGTGGGACAGCTACTCGGCTGGGGCGACATCCAGTCCCTCTTCCTCGGGACTTGTATCTCGATCTCGTCGACGATGGCGGTCAGCAAGATCTTGGAGAACCAGCCCCTACCGGAACACAACCGAAGGATGGTTTATGGGGTGCTCGTTCTGCAAGACGTGGGCGCTATCGCGCTCATTGCAGTCATGACCGCGGTCGCCCAAGGGAACGAAACCTCGTGGTCCGACATCGGTAGCGTCCTTGGTCGATTGAGCGCCGCTCTCGTGCTCCTGGTCGCCGGTGGCATGTTCGTGATCCCGCGTTTCATCCGGCGTCTCAAACGAACGAAGAAGACCGAAGTACTCGTCGTCGGCGCGGTGGGGCTTTGCTTCTCGTTTGCATTCCTCGCCGAGTCCATCGGCTACTCCGCAGCTCTGGGCTCGTTCATTGGTGGTGTTCTCGTCGCGGAATCAGGCCTCGGTCACCAGGTCGAGAAGGCCACGGCGTCCGTGCGCGACGTTTTCGTTGCCGTATTCTTCGTCTCCATGGGCATGGGTGTGGATCCCCGGGTCGCCTGGGAAACGCTACCGACCTCCCTCTTGGTGCTCGTCGTCGTCGTTTCCACTCAGTTCCTCGTGGTCACGTTCGCCGGCACGGCGTCGGGCAATGGTCTGACGACGTCTGCGAGTTCGGGCATCGCCCTCGGCCAAATCGGGGAGTTTGCTTTCATCATCGGCGCCGACGCTCAGTACATCGGTCGCTCTCAGGTATCGTGAACGCATCACATCGAAGCTCGATTCGTGGCTTCCCGATCGCGCGAGGCGCATCCTCATCCTCTACGAAGCGTGGTGGAGCCAGCTCCGTTCGCCCCGCCCCGAGGGCTCATCGCGCGTGCGCGGCGTCGTTCTGGCTCTCTTGCTGGACGTGCTCGTCATGGCAACGGTCATCCTCAGCTGGACGGCTTGGAGAGCAGAGCTCGAGTCCGTTCTCACGGATGCCCTGGGTTTGGAGGAGGAACGTCGGCAAACGATCACCGTCCTCGTACTCATCGTCGCACTGACCCTCGTCCTCGGCTCTCGCAAACTGGCTCACCGACTGGCGGATCGGATTCATCCGGAAGAGTCTGCGGCCCGAGGTATGTTCACGGCCGCTGTCGGCCTCTTGACTCTCGCCTCGCTCGGTCTGCCTACGACCTTTCTGCTCGGTCGCGCTCTCGACACGGTCTACGTCTGGCCCGCATTTCTGGGTTCTGCGCTCATCGCCGGATGGCTCTCCTGGCGACGGTTCGGGGCCCTCGACAGTGAAATCAATTCGGGCGGACTCCTCCTCTTACGCACCATTGCGGGTCAGGGCTACGACGAACATCGCGAGAGCAACCTGCCTCCGCTCGTGGACGTCGAACGACCCGAGCCACTCACGCTCGAGAGAGCGCACTTCGCGGTCGGCAAGACCCTGACGAGTCTGGCACTCCGGTCGGTCACGGGAGCGAGTGTGGTCGCCATCGATTCGGGCAACCATTCGGCAAAAATCCCCACGGGAAGTGAGACCTTGACGGAGGGAATGGTGCTCTTTTTGGCGGGCGAGGACGGGGCCCGCAAGGCCGCCGAGCGCTACCTGAGACGGGGAGAACACGATACGGAGAGTCTGTCTCGGATCCCCACCAAAGAGCTCAGTTGACGGCTCTGGACAGGCGCTCGGCCAGCTTCGTTTGACGCTCTTCCTTGCGCGTCTCACCCAGCGCGATCGATAGTGCGCGTCGATCAGCGACGAGCACGCACAGCTTCTTGGCGCGAGTCACCGCCGTGTAGAGCAAGTTGCGCGACAGCATGACGAAATGCGCGGTGAGCAGTGGAATTACGACTACCGGATACTCGCTGCCCTGACTCTTGTGAATGGTAGTCGCGTAGGCGAGACCCAATTGTGAGATGTCTCCCTTGTCGTACTGGACGTTGCGCTCGCCGTCATCCGATTCGAACCGTACCGTCAGGGATGGGGTCTCCGCATCCACGTCGATCACTTCTCCGAGGTCTCCGTTGAAGACCTCCTTGTTGTAGTCGTTCTTCAGTTGGAGCACCTTGTCGCCGACGCGAATCTGGTGGCCTTCTCGACTGAGAGCTGGTCCCGTAGGGTTGATGCGCGCCTGCAGCATGGAATTGAGATTCACCGTTCCCGCCGCGCCACGGTGCATCGGAGTCAGCACTTGGATGTCCGTCTTGGCGGAAAACCCGAACCTTTTGGGAATGCGCTCAGTGACGATCTCTTCCACCAATTCGGCGGCCCGCTCCGGGCTCTTGCAATGGATGACGAAAAAATCGCCTTGCGGGTCTTCCGAGCCGCGTGGCTCCTCACCACGGAGGATCAGGTGGGAGTTTTCCACGATTCCGCTCTGTCCCGCTTGTCTGAAAATCACGTCGAGACGCGCGACCGGCAGCGCCCCGGATTCGATCAGGTCGTGAAGGAACGCGCCCGGCCCCACGGAGGGCAGCTGGTCGGCGTCACCCACGATGACCACGCGCGCAGCGTCGGGAATCGCATCAAGCAAGCTCGACGCCAGATGGATGTCGATCATCGATGCTTCGTCGATGATGAGAAGGTCCGTCTCCAGAGGGTTGTCCCGGTGCCGGGCGAACTTGTTCCCGCGGCCCTCGACCTCCAGGAGTCGGTGTATCGTTTGAGCCCGCTTGCCCGTCGACTCCGTCAACCGTTTCGCAGCGCGACCGGTCGGCGCTGCCAAGTGCACGCGGAGCTTCTCTTCGGCGAAGATGGCGAGGATCGCCTGGACGATCGTCGTCTTGCCCACACCCGGTCCCCCCGTGACGACGAGGAACTTCTTCTCCGCCGAGAGCTCCACCGCTCGCCTCTGAGCCGGGGCGAGCTCAATCCCGGACCGCTTCTGGAAAGCATTCAAGAACTCCGAGAGTCTGGGAACGGAACTCGCCGGCGCTTGAAGCAGCTCTACGATGCGGGTGGCGACTCGCACCTCGGCCCGATGAAGAGCTTCGAGAAATACCGCGTCGCCTTCGACCACCAAGAATCCCGACGCCCAGAGAGCATCAATTGCGGCATCGACGTGACCGTCCTCGATACAGAGCATTTCCGCCGTGCGTGTGGCGAGAGCCTCACGCGACAGGTGACAGTGACCGCCGTCTGCCAGTGTGCGAAGCTCGTGCAGGACCCCCGCCTGGGCGCGCTCTGGATGATCCATCGAGAGCCCCTTGGCTCGGGCAATGCGGTCCGCGGTCTTGAACCCGACTCCGCTGACCTCGATGGCGAGGCGATACGGAGACTGGGTGACGATTTCCGCGGCCTTCTCACCGAAATGCTGAACGATCCTCGCGGCCAAAGCCGGGGAGGCACCTTGTGACTGGAGAGCGAGAAGAACGTTGCTGATGGCCGTGTGTTCCTTCCACGCAACGCGCGCTTGCTCGACGCGTCCCTTCCCGAGCCCGGGGACCTCGGACAAGCGATGAGGTTCGTTATCCAGGACCCGCAAGCTCTCGAGTCCGAAGTACTTGACGATACGTTTGGCAAATCCGGGGCCGATCCCCTTGATGACCCCGCTTCCCAAAAATTTCTCGAGGCCCTCCAAGGTGTCCGGAGCAACCGGGACGACGCTTTCCGCCTTGAGTCTCTCGCCGTGTCGCGGATCGGTGTCGAGGCGTCCGGAAACCCGCACGCGTGTTCCCGTCCCGACTGCTCCCATCACACCAACGACAGTCAGGCTCGTACGCCCCTCGATTCCCGAAACCCGAGTGAGGCGGATCACGCGGAATCCCGTTTCCTCGTTCTCGAAGGTAACGCGCTGAACCTCTCCGAGAACCGTGTGCGACACTCTTTTGGGTGCCACGGGCGGTGGGCACAAGGCAAGTCGATGGCCCGAGGGGCCTCCCCTTTCGTTTCCCTTGCGAGCCCAAAGGGGGGCGAGCTATCTCACCCGTGATGAACCACTTCGCCGCTCACACCCATGGAGCCGGTTCGCGACTCCACGCCGCATGCGCCTGCGCTTCCGTCAGGCGATTTTCTCCGGGGAGCACCGCCCGCAAGTACGAGCGCTCGCGTCCTTTTCAGATCACTCACCTTTCGCTCGATCTCGAGGTCAATCTCGATGACGAGAGCGTGTCCGGGACGGCTGCTCTCGACATCGTACGGCGAGCCCACTCCGGCACGGAAATCGTCCTCGATGCCGTAGGATTTTCGCTGGGCAGGGTCGCGCTCCGAGCGGACGAAGGGAAGCTCACCGAGCTCACCGAGAAGACCGACTACTTCTACGATGGGGAGCACATCACTGTACGAATCCCAGAAGCCCTGTCTCGCGGTTCTCTGGAGATCACGTATCGGGCCGCGCCACGACTCGGGCTCTATTTCCTCCGACCCGACGCGAAGGTTCCCCAGCGACCCCTCCAGGTGTGGAGTCAGTGTCAGGACGAGGATGGTCGACACTTCTTCCCTTGCCAGGACAAGCCTCACGTCAAGATGACGTACGAAATGCGAGCTCGAGTGCCACAGGGGATGACCGTCCTTTCTGGTGGAGAGCTCATCGACAAGTCCACCCCATCCAAAGGGCCGTGGCAGTACCACTATCGTCTCGACGCACCCACTCCCGCCTACTTGATCACCCTAGTCGTCGGAAAGTTCGACGAATGGGAAGAAAGCGTCACGCTACCCTCGGGTAAGGAAATCCCCCTGCGCTACTTGGTCCCGCCCGGGCAGATCGAGGACGGGAAGCGCGCCTTTCACCTCACTGGCGACGCCATTCGCCTCTTCTCCGAAAGGACCGGGGTCGACTACGCTTTTGATCGATACACTCAGATCGTCGTCGCCGACTTCATATTCGGCGGTATGGAGAACACCACCGCCACGACGATGTACGAGCACATCCTGCTCGACAAGACCGCAGCAATCGACGTCGAGGCGTATGATCTCGTCGCTCACGAGCTCGCCCACCAATGGTTCGGCGACCTCGTCACTTGTCGCGACTGGTCGCATGCTTGGCTCAACGAGGGGTTTGCTACCTACTTCGAGCACGTGGACCGTGAGCACCGCCTCGGGCTCGACGAATACGAACACAACGTCACCGCGGACCTGAACATTTACCTCGGGGAGGCACGGGGCGACTACCAGCGCCCCATCGTTTGCCGCGACTACGACGAACCCATCGATCTTTTCGATCGGCATCTCTACCAAAAGGGCGGACTCGTCCTCCACATGTTGCGTCGAAACCTCGGGGACGACATCTTCTGGAAGGGGGTCAAGAACTATCTCGAGAAGCATCGGGGCGGCATCGTGGAGACGAACGACCTGATGCGCACCCTCGAGGAGGTGAGCGGTCTGAGCCTCGAGAAATTCTTCGACCAATGGGTCTACAGCCCCGGACATCCAGACGTTTCCGTCCGAGTGGCGTACGCGGACAAGCTCCTCACCATTGACGTCGAACAAACCCAAAAGGGCGCCGACGTCCCCACGTTCGAGCTTCCGTTCGAAGTCGAAGTGACCATCGAAGGGAAAACGACGCTGCACAAGCGTCTCGTCGCGGAGAAAAAGTCCACCATCGTCGTTCGTAGCGAAGTCCGCCCGGACCGCGTCTCCATCGACCCTCGCTACCTCATCGCGGCTCCCATCGAGCTGCGCGCGCCGGCTGACATGTTGCGCGATCTCTTGAAGAACGGCGAGCGGGCGCGAGCCCGAAGGATGGCTGCTGGTGCGCTGGGCAAACGCCACGATCTGATGTCCCTCGACGCGCTCGAAGGCGCCCTCGCGAATGAAGACGAGATGTGGATGGTGCGCGCGAAGGCGGCTGAATCCCTCGGCAAACTGCGAGGCGAGAAGGCCGAAGCAGCGCTCGTTACGGCTAGCACCACGAAAGACCCCAAAGTCAGGAGGGCCGTGGCCACCGCCCTCGGTGTCTTGCGGGGGGAGGCGGCGGAAAAGGCGCTCGTCGTCCTCACCCGGGACAAGAGCTACCTCGTGAGCGCAGCGGCCGCGCGAGCCTTGGGCCATTTTCCGAGCAAGGCCACGACCAAGCTGCTTTCGAACCTACTGAAAAAGGACTCCTGGTCGGAAGTTGTACGTGCCGGCGCGCTTTCGGCACTCGCGCAGAGTGGAGATGAAGATGCGTTACCGACTCTGATGGAATGGACCGAATACGGCAAACCGCTCCGCGCCCGACGAGCGGCAATCGCCGCGCTCCCGCGCCTCGGCGACGGCCAGAGAGTGAGGCAGCACCTGGGGAAGATCCTCGCCGACAAGGATCCGCACGTTCGATCCTCCGTCCTGAGCGCGCTCGGAACTCTCGACGATCCCAAGGCGCGAAGCGACATCGAAGAGATGCTGGTTCACGAGCTCGATGGGGGCGTCAGGACACGCGCAGGTGAGGTGCTTGCTCAGCTTGGAAAGCGCGGGGCCGCAGGACTCCGTCAGGCCAAGCAGGAAAATCAAAGACTCAAGCGCGAGGTGGACGACCTGAAGCTACGCCTGAGCAAACTGGAACAACTCGTCGACGGTGCCAAGCCGACACCAGGCAAGGCTCCGTCACCACCCGGGAATCCATCTCCAAAGTCAGCAGCTCCTAGGAAAAAGCCTCTGGAACAGAAGGGATCCGGGAAGGTAGTTGCGAAGAAAGCATCCAAGAAGACCGTCGCAAAGCAGGCGTCCAAGAGGGCGCAAGCAAAAAAGGCGTCCACGAAGGCGACCTCGGGCCGTATGACGAAGAAGCGCTGATGACCGACACCAACTCCGTCCTCTTCCCGCCCGACTTCGTCTGGGGCGCCGCAACGGCTTCTTACCAAATCGAAGGCGCCTACGATCGAGACGGGCGCGGCCTGGGCAACTGGGATGTATTTTGCACGCGCCCGGGCGCCGTTTGGGAAGGGCATACGGGCTTTTCCGCTTGCGATCACTACGGGCGCCTCGACGAAGATCTGGATCTGATCGCCGAGCTAGGACTCGGTGCGTACCGCTTCGGAATCAGTTGGCCTCGGATCATCCCGGACGGTACGGGGAAGCCCAACGAGAAGGGGCTCGAGTTCTATGAGCGGCTCGTCGACGGCCTCCTCGAGCGCAACGTGACCCCATATCTCACGTTGTTCCACTGGGACACGCCCCAGGCTCTCGAAGACCGAGGGGGGTGGCGCAACTCGGAGAGCCCGAAGTGGTTTTCCGACATGACCGAACTCGTCGCCAGGCGTCTCGGTGATCGGGTGCGACATTGGTTCACGCTCAACGAACCCCACGCGCCCATCGACGGGGGTCTGCGCGAGGGACGCCACGCTCCCGGCTACACGCTTCCTTTTCGTGAGGTCATCCCGGCGTCGCACTACATGAACCTCGCGCATGGGCTCGCCACCCAAGTGCTCCGGGCCGAAACGCATCACGGTTGGATTGCGATGGCCCCTGTTCTGGTAGCGGCCATTCCCGCCTCCAGCTCGAAGGCAGACGTCGAAGCGGCCCGCCGGTGGACCTTTCGTATGTCGGGGAAAACCCTGCGGACGACGAGCTGGTGGATGGACCCGGTCTTCGGAAAGGGCTACCCGGAGGACGGCCTCGCCCATTTCGGCCGCTATCTGCCGGAAGGGTTCGAACGAGATCTCGATACCATCGCTCAGCCCCTCGATGCCGTAGGCTTCAACTTGTACGACTGCCCCACCGTGCGCGCCGGTGAAGACGGCGAGCCGATGGTCCTCGCCCAACCTCCAGGCAATCCCAGAACGGCCTTCAATTGGCCCATCACTCCTGCCGGTCACTACTACGGCCCGAAGTTCGCGTTCGAGCGCTACGGCGGCCCCATCCTCATCACCGAAAACGGGCTCTCTTGCCGCGACTACGTTCACGCGGACGGAACCGTCCCCGACGACGCACGCATCGATTTCATGAAGACGCACCTCCGGGAGCTTTCACGTGCCCAGAGGGACGGGATTCCGGTCCTTGGCTATTTCCATTGGTCTCTCCTCGACAACTTCGAGTGGAACCACGGGTATCGAGAGCGGTTCGGACTCATCCACGTCGACTACCAAACGTTCAAACGCACCAAGAAGAAGTCATTTTACGCCTACCGGGACCTCATCGAAAAAGAGCGCAGTCGATAGCGCGTCGTTCCACTCGCCAAATGGACCGCTGCGAAGGTTACGGCCCCACAGAAGTGAGGGACGAATCTTCTCCGCTCCCTTGCCGCAGTCTGCTTCCCTCCATCTGCTTTTTCTGAGATCCTCGGACCTTCGGTCCTCTGGCGAACTTCAAAACCAAGCCAACCCGAGGACGCGAGGCGCGAAGCGCCGAGGGGGGCGGGGCGGAATGACCTTAGTGCGTTCGATGAACACACGACTTCGGTGGGGCTCGCACTTCGTGCTCGGCCACACTTCCGCCGACGAGGGGGGCGGGGACTACCAACACCGACGACAAGCCAACCCGAGGCACGCGAGGGCGAAGCCCGAGGTGCTGTAGAGGCGGCTGCGACTACCAACACCGACAACAAGCCAACCCGAGGACGCGAGGCGCGAAGCGCCGAGGGGGGCGGGGCGGAATGACCTTAGTGCGTTCGATGAACACACGACTTCGGTGGGGCTCGCACTTCGTGCTCGGCCACACTTCCGCCGACGAGGGGGGCGGGGACTACCAACACCGACGACAAGCCAACCCGAGGCACGCGAGGGCGAAGCCCGAGGTGCTGTAGAGGCGGCTGCGACTACCAACACCGACAACAAGCCAACCCGAGGACGCGAGGCGCGAAGCGCCGAGGTGTGGACTGGCGCAAGCGCCTGCAGCGACAGGAGTCGCTGCACCGTCAGTCTCACTGGAGTCCGTCCAGCACGCTGGACTCCCTCCAGTTCGGCTAGCGAGGCATCGAGCACCGCCGCCGGCGCGGCAGCTTCAGCACCCACCCGAGGCACGGAGGAGCCAACAGGGCTCCGTGGAGTGGACGAGGCGCGCTCAGCACCCCCGCCGACCATGTGGGAGGCGCGGGAGCGTTCATTCCTCTCGCCGCAAGACCCGCTGCGAAGATTACGGCCCCACAGAAGTGCGGGCCGAATCTTCTTCGCTCCTTCGCCCCTCTCTGCTTCGCTCCATCTTTCCGTTCAGGTCCTCGGACCTCCGGTCCTCCGGCGAACTTCAGAACTAAGCCAACCCGAGGACGCGAGGCGCAAAGCGCCGAGGTGTTGCGAGGCCGCCTCAGCACCGCCGGGGAGCGAGTCCCATCGCGACCCGCCGGAGCGCAGCGGGACCGTGGGGTGAGGAGCGACGGCTTTGCCGGCGCGACGAGGGGGGCGGGGCCGCCCCCCTACAAGACTAGAACTCGAACACCATGCCCTCTTTGGCCACGATGGCGCCGCTCCACACTTCTCGTGCTTCTTCGGCGATCTTGTCCATGAAGGCATCGTCGTGTTCGGGGTCGTGGTGGAAAATGGCGAGCTTCTTCGCGTTGGCCGCCTGAGCCAAGTTCACGGCCTCCTGCCACGTCGAGTGACCCCACCCCACCTTGGAGGGGAACTCCTCCTCGGTGTACGTGGAATCATAAATCACCAGATCCGTGCCCTCGATGAGACTCAAGATGTTCTGATCGGGCTTGCCCGGTACGTGCTCGGTGTCGGTGATGTAACAGAGGGACTTCCCCCCGTGCTCGATACGGTAGCCCGTTGCACCGTTCGGATGATTCAACGGAGCGGTCTTGACCTTCACCTTGGGACCAATCGAAAACTCGTCCCCGGCGGTGAAGTCGTGAAAGTCCAAGGTGGCCCGCATCGCTTCGAGGGGCACGGGAAACGTCGGCTGCGTCATCTGACCCGCCAAGACTTCGCGAATGGCGTCGTCCTTCAAGTGACCAGCCATGATTTGAAACTCGTAGCCGGGAGCGAAACCAGGAGAGAAAAAAGGGAACCCGTTGATGTGATCCCAGTGGCTGTGAGTCAGGAGCAGGTGGGCCGACTTGATTCCACGCTCCATGAAGCTATGGCCCAAGGGACGAATCCCCGTTCCTGCATCTAGGATGATGGACTGGTCCCCAGCCGATACCTCGAGGCAGCTCGTGTTGCCTCCATAGCGAACATGACTCGGAGACGGACAGGCGATGCTTCCCCGCACGCCCCAAAAACGAAGACGCAAACTCATCAGACGCTCACGCCCCCTCGCCTCGACTCATTCGTCAGCGGGAACCAAACGGCAAGCGCGAACCCTCGCGAGACACCTTCGCCTGATGTGCGTGAACTCTCGCTCACGATGCTTTGTCGCCAACCGCCCATTTTCATTCACAAATGTCCGTCAGAACCACATGCCGTGTCAACGCACGGGTGTCGATTTGCCTGGAGCTTCCGCCGGGACTGCCCCGGCTCGTCTCTGGGACGCACCCCAACGGAGCAACGCACGATCCATCGCAAATCAAGCGATTTCTGGCAGATCCGACGCCGCCGCTCTGCGCAGAGGTACAGCGGAGCCGTATCCGTCGGAAAATTCATGAAGCGCCCTCGCAAGGCAAATCGGGCTCGTAGTGCCGGGACAGTGTTTGATAACCTCGGCCCGTGGGACCGCAGGGAGAAAAGGAGAGTCGGTACGAGCTCTTGCACCGTATCGGGATGGCGCTGAGCGCCGAGCAGAACCGGGATCGACTGCTCGACTTGATCCTGACCGAAGCTCAGCGGGTCTGTAACGCCGATGGCGGCACGCTTTATCTTCGCACCGAAAGCGACGAGCTCGCCTTCGAAATCGTGAAGAACGACTCCTTGAAGATCGAAATAGGAGGAGTTTCCGGAGAGCCAGTTCCGTTCTCGCCGCTGCCCCTTTTCGATTCATCCGGGCGACCAAACAGGAGCAACGTCGCGACGGTAGCTGCACACGAAAAGCGGCTCATCCACATTCCAGATGCATACGACTCGGAACATTTCGACTTCGCCGGAACGAAGGCCTTCGACGAGAAGAGTGGCTACCGGAGTAAGAGCTTCCTGACGCTACCCCTCATCAACGGAGAGGGGATCGTCATCGGTGTGATTCAGTTGCTCAATGCACAGGACGAGGCTGGCAACGTCGTTCCCTTCGCCAACGAACACCAACAGCTCGTCGCTGCTTTGTCGTCCCAAGCCGCCATCGCTCTCGACAACAAACTACTCATGGAGGCCCAGAAGAACCTCCTCGAGAGTTTCATCAAGATGATCGCAGCGGCCATCGACGCCAAGAGCCCCTACACGGGTGGCCATTGCGAGCGGGTCCCAGTCATCACCGAGATGCTGATGAACGAGGTGTGTGAAGCAAAAAAAGGCCCTTTCGCCGACTACACGATGAGCGAGGACGAGCGCTACGAGCTGCACATCGCGGCCTGGCTCCATGACTGTGGCAAGGTGACGACTCCAGTCCACGTGATGGACAAGGCCACCAAGCTCGAGACCATCTTCGACCGTATCGAGACGGTACGGGCACGCTTCGAGATCTTGAAGCGCGACGCGAAGATCGCCTACCTGGACGAAATCGTCGCGGGAGCCGATCGAGCGTCGGCCAAGGAAAGATACGACACTCAGCTCAGGCTCTTGGAGGAGGATCTGGAGTTCGTCGAGCGAGCCAACATCGGCGGAGAATTCCTTCCTCCGGAATCACAGGCCAGAATCACGCAAATAGGGCAGCTCCGTTATCAGGCGGGCAAGACAACGCGTCCCTTGCTCGACCAGGAAGAGATCGATTGCCTGTCGATTTCACGCGGTACGCTCACGGAAGACGAGCGGCTCATCATCAACGGTCACATGGTACAGACGGCGCGTATGCTCGATGCGCTCCCGTTTCCACGCAATCTGAGACGCGTCCCCGAGTACGCGTCCGGCCATCACGAGAAGATGGATGGTGGAGGCTACCCGCGCGGCATCTTCGCCGGCGACATGTCGATCCCGGCGCGAGCCATGGCGATTGCCGATGTCTTCGAGGCGCTGACCGCCGACGACCGTCCCTACAAGAAGGCCAAGAAACTCAGCGAAGCCATGCGCATCATGGGGTTCATGAAGAAGGACAACCACCTGGATCCCGAGCTCTTCGATCTCTTCGTCACGAGCGGCGCGTATCGCAAGTACGCCGAAGCACACCTCAGTCCAGCGCTCATCGACGAGGTCGACGAAGCCGCGCTCCTGGCGATCCAGCCCAAGGAATTCAATCTTCCACCAGAGCCGGAGCGGCTGCGGCGGAAGGATGGATTCTTGCCGGAGTACGAGGCGAAGTTTCCCAAGCCCGTTGGCGATAGCCCCCTCGCGGTCACTCCGATCGCTTCGGCTGTCCCGCGCAAGGTCGAGACTTCATGAACGGGCTGCGGGAAGCCGCAGCTCTCGCTTTCGTTTCCGTCCTCTCGGGGGCCGTGTTGCTTTCCGCCCTACCCTGGCGTTCGGAGCCCCATCCCGAGGCCCCCGCGGCGGAACCTTTCGGAGGCTATCTCGGCTCGGGAGCTTGTCGCTCGTGCCACCCGAGCGAGCACGCGTCCTTCTCGAAAACTTACCATCATACCATGACACGCCCCGCGGCGGCGCTCTCCTGGGACGGCATCCGGAGCCCTTCCATTCCCGCCCGTCTCGAAATTCACGACCGCGTGCTGTCTCTCTCGAGAGACAGCGCCGGTGCGATCCTCTATCGCGGACCGGATCTGCACGCGATCGGACGGAGCATGCCCGCGCTAGCTCGTCAACGAGACACGAGCCCCGAGCTGAAACGGAACAAGTCACACGAGCTCTTTCGGGCTGCCCCGGAGGTTCAGCGACACCTCGTGTTGGTCACGGGCTCCCATCACTACTTGGCTTTTTGGATCGATGGCGGCGAGGACGCCGAACTCAGGCAGCTTCCATTCGTGTACCTCCTAGACGAGCAGCGATTTTTGCCGCGCGAGGAGGCGTTCCTGCAGCCCCCGGACGCGCTCCCGCACATCGCCCGCTGGAACGCCAACTGCATCCAATGTCATACCGTGGGCGGCCGTCCAAGACAGACGGAAGGTCGCGACCAAGCGACCGGCGCGTTCTGGGAAAAATACGATACGAAGGTCGTCGAAGAAGGGATCTCGTGCGAAGCGTGTCACGGTCCCGGAGCACGGCACGCTGCGCATTACCGAAACCCCATCAGGAGGGTGCGCGCACGGAACGCTGGGGCAGGCGCGGAGTTCATATTCGTCCCCCGCCCGGAAGAGGGGGCAGCTTCAGCGGAGACGTGTGGTCAATGCCACAGCTACTTCGTGCCGAAAGATCCCGACGAGTGGTGGGAATCGGGGTTCTCCACGAGCTACGAGGCGGGAGACCCGCTTTCCAGCTCGCGGACGATCTTGCGGGCGCCTGGAGGCTCCGACGAAAACACCGATGGCTCACACCTCATCGACCACGAGCTCTCCACCATCTTCTGGAACGACGGCAGCATCATCGTGGGTGGCCGCGAGTACAACGGGCTATCGGAAAGCCCATGCTTCAAGCAGGGAACGGGTGACAGAAAACTCGCGTGCACTTCGTGCCATTCGATGCACGAGGGCGATCCGGATCGTCAGATGCACCCCGAAAAAACCGGTGATCGCATGTGCACCTCGTGTCACGAAGACATCGACCCCACTCACAGCCGGCATGAGCCGAGCTCGCCCGGGGCGCGGTGCGTGAGCTGTCACATGCCGAGAACTAGCTACGCGCTCCTGCACGGCATCCCCAATCACCAGATCGCGTCTCCGACCATGGCCATGACCGAGCCTCCCCATGCCTGCAGCCTTTGTCACCTCGACAGGAGCGCCAGATGGATCCATGCCGAGCTCTTGAAATTCGGAGCTCTGGGCTCCGAGCCGAGCGAATCGGACTTGCCTCTCGCGGTCGAGCGCGCGCTCTCCGGAAATGCCGCCGAACGGGCCCTCTACGCTTACGCTCTGGGCACCGACGAAGCGCGGACAACCGCATCACCGAAGGTCGCGCGTCTCGTTCTCCCGCACTTGAAGGAAGACCCGTATGCTGCGGTGCGCCTGATTGCCGAGCGCGCCGAGCGCAAGCTCAAAGAACCCCTGATCGGGGGCGCGGAGGCAGCAGCCGCCAACCCTCGTCTCCCGTCTCTTTCACCCGCCGTACTCTCCCGCCTCTCCCAAAACCGCGACAACACGCCGATCACGGTCAGCGAATGAACGACACCGAACACGACGATCCGATCCGAGATCCGCGGCCCGACCTGATACGACGCCACCTTTTGTTGGCTTGGGGCGGGCTCGCTTTGTTCATCGTTCTGGGCGCCGTGCTCGAAGGGCTCCACGCGTTCAAATCGCCCTTTTATCTCGACGTTGAAAACGAAACTCGACGCCTCATGTTTCGGCTCGCTCATGCTCATGGCGCGCTTCTATCGCTCCTGCAGATGGGGGTCGCGCACACCTTGGGCTGGCTCGCGCCGAAGGGGCCGCCGCGGCGCGCTGGCTTCGTTTCGCTTTGCTTCACGATGGCGCTCGTGCTGCTCCCAGTCGGATTCTTCCTCGCGGGGCTCGGTGCCAAAGATGGCGATCCGGGTTGGGGGATCGCCTTGGTCCCGGGAGGCGCAATCTTTCTCCTCGCTGGGGTGGGCTCATTGTCGACGGCCGTATGGCGGGCCCGCTGATACTTGCGGCATCTCGGTAAGAGCGATCACACCAGTGCCTTCGGTCTGGGCGGGCCAGCGAGCCGTATTCCTGCTAGAAAGCCCCCATGATGCGCTTGACTTCTAGAACACTTGGCACGGCTCTCCTCTTTCTCGGCGTCGCGGCAGCCTGTACGGCCGGCCCCAGCACGGGCGACGATTCTGGCGACGGGGATTCCGGCGACGGCGACTCTTCGATCGACCTGGGAGACGGGGATGGAGATACCGGCGACGGGGACGACGACATCGTCGTGAATCCGGGCAGCGGAGGTACGTCGGGTGACGGCGACATGGAGCCGATGGAGGACTGCGATTCCACGCTCGAACTCATCGTTCGCGATTTTCAGGCATCGCACGTCGACTTCGAGATGACTTATGCCGGACGCGATGACATTGGCTGCGGCATGGTGATGCCTGATCTGCTGATTGGTGCAAACGGAACGCGCACCCCGGTATTTCAAGCCGGGATCGGAACGGGACAACGGCACATCACGGACGGGATCATTTCGTGCACCGAATACGGCATCATGGCTCCACCGCCCGGACCTGAAGGTGTCGAAATCAACAGTGAGATGTCCTTCAACGACTGGTACTCGGACGTGGAAGGCGTCAACATGACCTTCGCCCACACCCTCACCCTCCAGCCGTCCCCTGATGGTAGCGGGACCTACTTCTACGACAGCGCCCCAGGTCGGTTCTTCCCGGCTGATGGTCAGGGTTTCAACGATTTGATCGACAGCCGCGGCGAACAACACAACTTCCACTTCACGACCGAAGCTCATGTTCGATTCGGTTACATGGGCGGCGAGCGGTTTACGTTCAGCGGAGACGATGACATGTGGATTTTCGTCAATGGAAAGCTCGCCCTCGATCTCGGCGGCATGCATAGCCCCCTCACCGCCACGATTGACTTCGATGCACAGGCAGCCGAGCTCGGAATCGAGCCAGGGAAAGTCTACAACATGGACATCTTTCACGCCGAGAGGCACACGGACGACTCGAACTACCGGGTAGAAACGAACATCAGCTGCTTCGAAACCGTCGAGGTTCCCACCGTAGTCGTCCGCTGACCTGCCCCCCGTCGGGGCCTCGGATGGAGCCCCCCAAAGGGAGCATTCTGACGTGGCCTCTTTGTCGTTTTCTGGCCGTCGTTTCAAATGAAACGACGTACTATAGCTCGACAGGCAGTCGCTTCGAGAGGCTGAAGCCCGTCCGCTCGATCGGTCCGCCGTACGCGAGCACTTCGACGCCCTCTTTGGCGACCCGCGAGAGAGTCGCAGCGTAGGTCGGATCGATCTCCGCCGCGGCATGCACCGACTTGGCGTCGGTGCGACTCACACAGAACAACAGCACGGCCCGGTGACCCTGCCGGGCCACCTCAGCCAACTCGAGCAGATGCCTCGTCCCCCGCACCGTCACCGAATCGGGGAACGCGACTCGCCCATCACCGTATCCGAGGGTGACGTTCTTCACCTCGACGTAGGCATTGCCCGAAGCCCCCGAGAGCAGAAAATCAATCCGACTGCCCGTCCCGTATTTCACCTCGGGCCGGATGGATTCGTACCCGCGCAGCTCCTCGATGACTCCGCTTTGGAGAGCATCGAGGACGACCCGGTTCGCCCCGACGGGATTGACGTAGATGCGCGTGTCGCCTTGTTCGGCGACTTCCCAGGTGAAAGGGAGCTTTCGCCCCGGTTTTGCCCGACTCAGCCAGCACCGGGGAGCGGGCTCGAGTACGCTCTTCATGGAACCCGGGTTGGCGCAGTGCGCCGTGACCAGCTCCCCTGTTTCGAGGCGCACATCTGCCAAGAAGCGCTTGTAGCGTTTGATCAGAACGCCGTCGACGAACGGTGGAAACTGCACGCGGTGCTACTCGAGGATCACTTCGAAAGACGCCAGGTCGTCCCGCCCGGAGTATCGAGCATCTCGACGCCCTTTTTCGCGAGTTCGTCGCGAACTGCGTCAGCGGCAGCGAAGTCCTTGTTCTTGCGCGCTTCCGTGCGCCGCTGGATGCACTCGTCGACCCAAGCGCAGTCGATCCCGAGCTTCACCGCCCGTCGATCGCGCACACGAGTCAAGAACGCCTCGGGCTCGTCCAGGCCAAGCCCCAGCACCTCACCCGTTGCGTGCAAGGCAGCGCCCGCAGCCTCGAACGTCTTGCGCGCGACGCTGCCCTTCTTGCCCTGGGCCGCGTCGCACATTTCATTGACCGCCTTGAGAAGACCCGCCAAAAGCGCCACGGCCTGCGCCGTGTTGAGATCGTCATCGAGCACCTCGGAGAGGCGGCGCGTGAAATTGCCGATCTCGGGGGGCGCTTCGGCGTCGATGTCTTTGACCTTCTTTTGACCGATCTCGGCGTAGCGACGCTTGGTCGAGTACAGATACTCGAGACGCCGCTCGGCGTCGGTAAACTGTGGGAAGCCAAGGAGGTTCCCGGCTTCGTCCAGGTCCATCTCCAGGTTGTACGGAGATCTGTAGTGGACGGTGAGGAGCGAATAGCGAACCGCCTCGGGCTCGACCTTGTCGAAAGCCTCCCTGAGCCGGAAGAAGTTCCCGAGGCTCTTGCTCATCTTCTCCTTGTTGATCTGCACGAATCCGTTGTGCATCCAGTGCTTGGCAAAGCACTTCCCCGTCGCGCACTCGCTCTGAGCGATCTCGTTTTCGTGGTGGGGGAACACGAGGTCGAGCCCGCCACCGTGTAGATCGAAGCTCTCACCGAGATACTTCATGGCCATCGCGGAACACTCGATGTGCCATCCCGGACGCCCAGGACCCCAGGCGCTCTCCCAGGAGAGCCCGCCTTCCTCGCCCCCCTTCCAAAGGGCAAAGTCGAATGCATGCCGCTTGCGAGCCGCCTCGGCGTCGTCGGTCCGCTCGCTCGCCCCCGCCTCCATTTGAGAAAGGTCACGGTGACTGAGCTTGCCGTACTCCTTGTCCGTGCTCACCTCGAAGTACACGTCCCCCTGCGAAGGGTAGGCATGGCCCCGATCGATGAGACGCTGAATGAGGTCCTTGATCTCCCCGACATGCTCGCTCACTTTCGGTTGGTGATCGGGCTCGACATTGAAGAGCCTCCGCATGTCGGTCGAGTACGACTCGAACATTCGTGCGGCGAGCGTCGTGGGTGCCTCGCCGTTTTCCTTGGCGCGATTGATGATCTTGTCATCGACGTCCGTAACGTTGCGGACGTAGGTGACCTTCGTTCCCGTAAAGCGGAGATGCCGAACGAGCACGTCGTAGACGATACATGGCCGCGCGTGCCCGATGTGGGCATCGTCGTAAGTCGTCGGTCCGCAGACGTAGATGCGGGCATGCCCAGGATCGGTGGGCTCGAACGGCTTCTTCTTGTTTTCGAGAGTATCGAACAGACTGAGCGCCATGGCGCTCGGAACTTAGATACAAAACGCATCCGGTTCCAGTCTGCGGGCAAGCGCGACTAGGAAGCGTCCAGGTCCCAGCGCAAAAGCGCGGGTCTCTGCTCCGTCACCCCGTATTTGCCTTGCTCCGATCGGCTCAGTTTACCCGCTGCCACGTGGAAGTCGTGAGTGAACAGGAGCCAAGAACCCAAACCGAGCGCCGCGTAGAGCTCGCGCTTCTCGTCGATGAGCTTCTCGGGATAGCGGTCGTATCCCATCGTAATCGGGAGGTGCACCCACGGAGCTCCGGGAACCAGATCCGCGCAAAAGGTAGCGCTCGCTCGCGCCCCTTCGAAAGTCGGGACGAGCATGCCCGGGGTGTGTCCGGACGAGCTCCGCAGGCGAACTCGGTCACCGAGCGCGGGATGATGCTCCGCTCCTTCTTCGACGATCCGGAGTCTCCCGGAGCCCGCGAGGAGCCCCACGAGGTCGGGAATGAACGAGGCGCGATCTCGATCGTGGGGAACGCGCGCCCGTTCCCAAGCAACCTGGCCGACGACGAATGCGGCTCGGGGGAAGCTGAGCGAAGGCGGTACTCCATCTCGATATGCGGTGAGAAGGCCTCCCGCATGATCGAAATGGAGGTGACTGAGGAGCACCACGTCGATGTCTTCGGGACCGAGACCGAGCTCCGCCAGCGAATCGAGCAACACATGCTCTTCTTGTTGGACGCCAAATCGGTCCCGCAACTTCGGGTCGAAGAACGCACCAACCCCCGTCTCGACGAGGATCCTCCGCACGCCATCTTCGACCAAGAAAGCTCGGCAATGCAGGTCGATGCGACCCCGCTCGTCGGGGGCGCACCATTTCTCCCACAGGGCCCGCGGCACGTTGCCGAACATCGCGCCCCCATCGAGCTTCTGGCTGTTGCCCAAAACCGAACTCACGAGAAGCATGGTGCAGAGTAGCGAACACTCGACCCCAGGGGAGACAGTCTTTCGCTACTGTTCAATAAGAAGCGGAGCGCGAATTTCAGCCAAGGTGGATCCCGGTATTGCGCCATGCGAAGAATCGATGGGACATCCGCCCACATCGTCCTGCTCGTCGGTCGAGCGCGGAAGCGGCGATCCAAAGGAGAGTCGCGCTGACCACCAGTATGGGTGCATCCCACTTGCCTCCCGGTCGAAACAAAAATGAAATTCAGCTCTGGCCAAGGACCTGACCCCGCGTCAGCCTTTAGGGTTCGGCTCCCACTCTGGGGGGAGTGGCAGGTCCGGACTCCGCCCCACCCCATGAGCCAACCCCAGGCCCTCACTCTCGAGCCGCCAGCCAGCAGTCCACCGAGCCACGTCGTGGAACACGCTGGGCTGAAACTACACTCGGCCTTCCAGCCGATCATCAGCGTGGTCCATTCCAAGATCGTGGGACACGAGGCGCTGCTGCGCGGACACGACGAACGCGACAATCCGCTGACGCCCGCCGAACTCTTCCCACAACTCGTGGCCACTCTTTCTGCGCGGCAAGTCAATGAAACGTGCTCACGGCTGCATCTGGAAAGCTTCGCGAAAAGCAAGGGCGAAGGCTGGCTCTTCTTGAACGTGAGCCCCGACTCGATGCCCGATCGACAGGGCGTTATCGAGGAGTTCGGGCGCTGGATCAAAGAAGCGGGCGTACGCCCCCATCAGGTGGTGGTCGAGATCATCGAAACGCGCTGCTACAACGAATGCCAGCTGGCGGAAGCGGTCTCGGGCTTCCGCCATCTCGGTTGCCTGGTCGCCATCGATGACTTCGGTGCGGGTGAGTCGAATTTCGAGCGGATTTGGCGCCTGCGTCCCGACCTCGTCAAACTCGATCGCGCCATGATCAGCGAGGCCGCGGTCAATCCTCTCGTCCAGCGCATCCTTCCCGGCATCGTGTCCTTGGTCCACGAAGCTGGCTGTCTCGTGGTGATGGAGGGCATCGAGACGGAGCACCAGGCGCTGATCGCGGTGGAAAGCGACGTCGACTTCGTCCAGGGTTTTTACTTTTCGCGGCCGAGCTCGCGCTACAACCAACCGAACGAGATTCGGGGCCAATTCGACGAGCTCGCCAACCACATCCGCTCGACTCACGAGGAGCGAAACGCGATGGATCGTGGATTTTTCGCCAGCTTCACCGGCGGTCTCGAAGCGTGTGTGTCCGCGCTCGAGGACGGGATCGGGTTTCACGATGCCGTGCAGATGTTCCTCGCGGTAGCCGGTGTGCAGCGCGTCTATGAGCTCGACGCGGAGGGATACCAAGTGGGCGACAACGCCGAGTCGGCCAGCTGCGGACCGAGCGACCCCCGCTTCGCTCCCTGCGCCGATGGCAAGGGCGCCAACTGGTTTCGCCGCCCCTACTTCCAGAGGGCGATCGCCCAACCGACGAAGGTCCAGATCTCGAGGCCCTATCTGTCCATTCGTGACGCACGCTCGTCCGTCACGCTCAGCGTCGCCTTCGAACATGAGGACCGCATGCGCGTCCTTTGCGCGGATCTCGACTACGAACACGCCGAGCCTCCCTCCCAGCGCGCCCAGTTCGAGTCGGGCATTCATCGTCGCTAGAGCCGCGACCGACGAGGGGCTCCGTCGTCAATGGAATCGCGCGATCGCGCCCGCCCCCTGAGAAACGGGCGACGAGCCCCCCGAACCGCACACTCCGCGCTCTTGGACGTCGCTTCCACGAAAATCGGTCCAAACCGATACGACTTTACTCCGATTTTGTGCCAGATCATGATGTACACCGGTGACTGACGTCCCCGAAAGGCTCCATCTGATCATGTCTGCTCCCAACTCCAAGCCGCGTCGCGAAGAAGGCACCCCGCCCCAGGCACTCGAAGGACCCGAGCCGGTGAACGACGACGACGAGGTGACCGACGTGATGGATCGGAAGGATCTTCCGGACTTCGGCGTCGAGGAAACGAACGACGCGCCGCGCACTCCCCGGAACCGACCGAGCACGTTCACCCGCCTCCTCCTCGATAAGCGTCAGAAGTAGGGGACCGAGCGGAGCGCGTCCCAGTCCGCAATCACGCGGTACAGTTCGTCGTAGCCGGGCGATTTCGGATGGATCCCGTCGGCGGTCTCGTGCTTGGAAAGGTCGACGCCCGAGAACGTCTCCACCAAGTCGAGGTAAGGGATCGCCCGGCGCTCAGCAACGCGCGCGTACGCCTCGCTGAGCTCCTTCACTCGTCCGGTGACGAACGAATACACTTCGCCGCCGTGATCGATGTCGAGGCGCTCTTCCGCGACGGGAACCGGGCCAATCCATCGCGGCGCGCCCATCTCCTGCAGGCGGTCCCACGTGCGCTCCATCAGCTCCACCGAGCGGCGGACGGGCACGCGCGGAACTTCGTTGAAAAGCGAGGCATCGTTGGTCCCGATGGCGACGACAATCCACGTCTCGATGCCCGGCATGAGGCGCGCTGAAACTTCGGATTCCGCGCGTCGCAACAGCTCGAGCGCCGTGTTGCCGCGTACGCCGAGATTGAACCACGTCAGCTCACGCTTCTCGTTCAATCGGTTCGCCAGACGCCCGACCCAGCCCAGCCCGGTTTCGTCCCCGACACCTTGGGTCAGAGAATCACCGAGAAAGATGGTCATCAAAGGTGGACGCGACACGGAGGGGGCAGTTTGCCCGAGAAGAAGGCTCTTTCAACCCCCCATCGCGCTCATTGCGCCGCAGTCCCGACACAAACTCCTTCGTCACACGAAACCGTGGGCGGCTCCTCGTAGGCGCAGTCTGAAGAGAGCTCCGACGCGCTATTGTACCGCCTTTCGATGCGCTCGAGCTCCTCGGCGAGCGCGACGGTCTCCTCGTAGCTCTCACTCTGATTGGACACGACAACGTAGCCCCAGGGTCCGCCGCACGCTGCGCCAAGATCGCGATCAAGACGCCCGAACGAACCCAGAATTTGGCTATGATACCCATACCGTCAGCAAGAACGAATCCCTATGCTTCCCAAGACGCCTCCCAAGCTGCTCCTCCTCGATGGCATCGGGGCAATGGTCACAGCCGGATCGATGGCTCTCGTCCTGGCGCCCCTGGAGCCGCTGTTCGGACTCCCGCGGGCGACCGCCTACGGCCTTGCGCTTCTCGGCGCCCTCTTTGCAAGCTACTCCCTGTCCGGCGCGCTGAGTGAGCCCAAACGGAGTCGGACGCGCCTCCGGAACATCGCGATCGCGAATCTCGGGTACTGCGCCCTGAGCCTCGGCTTGATGATTCACCACAAGAGCGAGCTCACGCCCCTAGGTCGTGTGTACCTGGGCGCGGAGATCGCGATCGTTGCACTCCTTTCGAAGTACGAACTCAAAGTCGCGAAGCTGGTTGCAAAACGATAGGCGCGACATCGATTCGGCTCTCACGAGCGATTCGAATGCACCCGTCGTTCGGCCCCCCTTGGAGAGACAGCTCAGGGGGTGATGTCCGATAGATTCCGCTGAAGCTCGCCTCATCCCCTGCGAGCGGGCGACGGCGGGGCCCCTCCGAGCCGAGATGTGCTCTAAGCGTGCGCTTCGGTGAGAAGTCCACTGCCCGCTCCGAACCCACTCGCATCCGCGCCCGATGCGTCGATGATGGACCGGAGCAAGTGTGCGTTCTGCTTGCCGCTGATGTCGAGGTATTCCCCGTTCTTGAAGTAGCCGCCGGCGGTACCGGCACAGACGATTGGCAGCACGCGGAAGGTGTGACCGCGACCATCGTCGATGGAGTTGGTGCACATGATGATCGATTTGTCGAACAGACCGTAGTTCTTGAAGGACTCGAGAACCTTGGCGAAGGTTTGGAACCTGATGATGTCGATTTCTGCGTGGGCGGCGGCCGCGAACGCGTCGCTCCCATTTGCAACGTCGTCATTCGTCTGATGGCTGATCTTGTGGAAGGTGTTGTACGCCCCCTGCGAAACCGTGCTGTATACCGTCCCGTCGGTTCCGCTCCCCCATTGGAGAGCTGCCGTGCGATTCGCGCCGCAGGCAAACGTCAGAGCCACGGTCTCGGCATGAAGAGCGACCAAGTCCTCGATCATGTGGGAGTTCGCGTTGAACTGCACGCCGTTGCGAAAGGCATCGAGCGCCGTCATCGTAGACGGGCTGATGTTGCAGCCGTAGAACTCTCCCGTTCCGTCGTTGATCTCGTTCATCGTGCCGCCCGTGCTCATGAGGTTTTCCTCGAGCTGACGGATACCTGCCATGTGATCCCGAAGCTTCTGCTTGTCCGCAGCGCTCAGCTGAGGAAGGTTCACGAGGTAGTTGAACTCGGCAAGGACCTGGTCGTTGACGCTCTTCTTGCGAAGGAGCAGCTCGTCGACGGTGCTCGGAGGATCTTGGCCTCCAGAGCCACCCGAGCCCATGGGGTCCTCCGTCGAGCCAACGCCCACCAGACGACTGAAGGTCTGGTACGGGTTGAGCTGCGACTGACGCGCCGGGCTCATTCCCTGCGTGAACGACAGACGCTCACCGATGAACGCATTCTGGACTCCCGAATAGAGGTTGAGGCCGTCGACGTTCGCGGCGTTCATCTGCTGAGAGATGACCCAGTCCGCCGACGGACCGCCGCTCATCGAGCCGTTGCCGGTGCTGCCCGGTTCGATACCAGTGATCGCTTGGACGCAGCCCTGGGCGTGACCGCAAGCGCCCGGGTTCCCGCCCGGTGCGCTGAGGCCCCGGAGAATCAAGAGATGGTCCGCATAGTCGATGAGCGGCTCCATCGTGGTTCCGGTCATCGTCCCCGCCGAGAGCAGCCCCGTCTGGGTGGGCCAGAACTGCGACTGAATGACGCCGTTTTGCATCATGAGGAAGAAGCTGAAGATGGGTTCGGCGTCCTGCGCCCAAGCGGAGCGCTCCGGAAGCGACTCGAGAAAGGGGAGCCCGATGGCGATACCACCGGCGCCACGCAAAAAAGCGCGTCGATTGACCCGATGTCTTTTGGCGAGCTTCATTGGACTGCTCCTGGCCGCGAAAGGAAAGCGGGGCTCACGACGAGCTGTCGCAAGATTTGTTTGAGGGACCCGTCGGCCTGGCTGACCTCCGTCAGCCCTAGGATGAGATCCGCGTCAGCCTCGACGATGTCGCGCGAGAGCGCGTAGCTCATCAGGCTCTTGGCCACACAGCCGTGGGCTTGTGCGTTGTCCGCAATCAGAGGCATGAGCTCGGGAGCTCCATCGTAGGCAACCATGACGGAAGCGCCATCACCCCCGAAAGGAAAGGCAACCTTCGTGTCGACCGGCTGACCTTTGTCGGTCTCACGAACGCGGCCGAGCCCGTCGAAGTTCTCGAAGGCGAATCCAAGCGCGTTGATGTACCCGGCGTGACAGCCCTCACCACACGTCCCGATGCCCGTATGAGCCTCGAGCAGCTGACGATCCGTGCGATCCGGATCGTGCGGGGGGAGCGGATCGAGTATCGGGGGCGGATCCGGTAGCTCGGCGCAGAGGACGTTGAAAGTGAGGAAGACCCCACGGTGGATTGCGTCCGAGTGGGCTCCGTCGCCCATCAACATCAGGTAGGGCACCTGCGAGAAGTAGCCGACGCGCTCGGGGCCGAGGTCCATCATCGTCATGCTGGCCGGTGGGGTCACACCGTAGAACGGGGCAAGGAGGGGTCCGACGAAGCCTTGGGTCGACTGGAGAATGTCGACCAGACCCATGTCACTCTCGTAAATGTAAGCGAAGAACCTCCGGGCCGACTCTTCGAGCTCGGCGTTGAGTTCGGGACTCCAGGCCGGATCCTCCTTGAGGATGTCGCGGAAGCGGCTGAACTTGAAGAGCTGCGCGTAAACGTCGACGATCATCTCCGTGGCGCGAGGGTCGACGAGCATCTCGTCTACCACGGTAGCGATGCCTTCCGGGGTATCGAACTCACCCGCCGCGGCGCGATCGAGGAGTGCCTCGGTGGGGGCAGTCCCCAAGATCCAAAAGGAGAGCTTGGAGATCTTCTCGAAGCCAGTCAGAGGCGCGCCATCGGGCTCGAGTTCGGTGCGATAGAGGAAGTGCGGGCTCTGCAGCATGCCCTCGATCACGAGGTTGGCCCCCTTTTCGAACTCGGATTGGTCGCCCGAGAGGCCAGCGCCGACATTGAACAGGGCCGTGTAGCCCGCCACTTCGTCCGGGGTCAGCGGTCGACGAAAAGCTCGCCGACCGAAATTGCGGATGAAGCTTTCCGCGTCCATCCCAGCATCGATGCGGGAAAGGGCTCCCGGGTCCGCGAGCTGATCCTCGGCGATCTCGGCCGCGGCCAGCTGATACGCTTGGCGCATCTCGTTGCTCACGGTCAGAACGTGCTCGTTGTTCGTGAACAACGTAAAGCCCACGACCGGGTTCAAGAACGAATTCGCCTGGCTCGGGGGCTCAGGGAGGTTCAAGATGGACTGAACCGTGGCCTCCCATTGATCGTTCGTGAGAGGAATGGCGCGCGAATACTCAGGCTCTCCATCGAGGTCGAAACCCGGGATCGGAAAGACCTTGTATCCAATCGTGGGATCGAATTCGCCGGGTTGATACAGGTAGTCGTTGTCGGGCGGCTCGAAGATGTTCCCACCGCCGCCGCTCCCCTGCTCATCTGGCTGAACCGCATCAATGGGACCGAGGGTGCCCTCACACGCCGAAAGAAGCGCCACGAAAGCGACGCTCAGCGAAAGTCCCGCCCCCGTGCTCCTGAATCTTTGCTGCCCGTGGCAGAGCGGCTCTCCTACTTTTGATATCTCATTCGGCATTGTGCCACCCTCTTTTGTTGAGGCGGCTTCCGGTCCGCCGAACCTCGCGGTCACGGATCCAGTACGAGTCCGATTCGCTCGGAACATCATCGCGAAAAAGCCGCCGTGAACCCGTGGCAGGCCGACCAGGAAAAGGTTCAACAAAGTGCGCCCAAAGGGGTGTGCTCGGAAGAAGCCAGTGCCTTCCACGGTCACGTCAGGTTGGGCCATGCTCTGTGCTAGGGACGAAAACATGAGACGATACGAGACCCTGCAGCGAAGGTGCGCCCCTTTCCTCTTGTTCGGACCGCTCGCGGTCGGTTGTGGGACGACCGACCACCATCGTTCTTGCACGGTCTCACAAAACGCTGATGGAAGCGCGACGATTTCTTGCGACGACGGAACGAGCGCTGTCGTCTCCCCGGGAGAAAACGGCGCACCAGGACAGCCCGGAATATCGGGTGACGAGGGTCGGCCCGGCATCAGTGGTGAACCTGGGGAGGACGGTTCCTCTTGCTCCATCACGACGAGCGAAGACGGACGACCAGTTGTCACCTGCACTGATGGCACGAGCGCGGAACTGCCCGATGAACATTCGGGGATCGGAGGAGCCGGAGGGGCGGGCGGTTCGAGGTCCGTCTTCTATAGCGCCTCTTCGTTTACGGTGGCGTTTCCCGATTCCGAAGATCCGGTCTCGTTCAGTTCAACGGGCGACTATGCCTACATCCCAGACGGCGACGCTCCGTTCTTCAACTTTCTCCTCTTACCCGTGCGGCTGCCGGACGGGGCAGAAGTGCTGTCGATGACGTGTCGCTTCTACGACAACACCTCCCTGGCCGATCTCGAGGCTGACGCCGCGCTCATGGAAAAAGTGCTCGACTCCGAATCTGGTGTCGAGCGCATTCGCTTTTCCATGGGTGAGAGAGACGAGGTGCTGAGTGCCGTCCAGAGCGCAACAGCGACCCCGACGGTCCCGCTCGTCTTGAACAATGACGAGTATTCCTACTTCATCCGCATCTACTGGCTGACGGGCAATACGGGCAGCTCGGCCGTCCGATTTTATGGGTGCGGCCTCGAGTATCAGTATTGACACATCTCGAGGACCGAGGCGGGCCGCTGTAGTAGCATCCGGCCAGATGCGGAGCGGCCTACTTCTCCTTTCCTTTTTCGTCGCGATCGGAGGCTGCGACGGCGACCGACACAAATCACGGGACGCCGACGCACGAGGCGCATCGTCTGGCCATCCAGCGTCTTCGAAGCCGGCATCTTCGAAACCAACGGCTCCGATGGCCGCGGCGTCACCGGGCGCCGCTCCACCTGCTCGGGCCGCCAAAGCGAACGGCGCAGATAGCTCGAACGGTCCGCCCGGTCCGCGCTATTTGATCATCATCGGCAGCTTTCAGCTGGGGGCAGGATCCCAGGTTGCGATCGACGAGCTGAAGTCTCGCCCCCTCGAAAGCATTCGAGTCGCGCCCGGATTCCCGCGCCTGGCAACCCCCGATGAAGCGGACGCGCTCCGACCAGGCTACGGCGCGCTCTTGGCGGGTATCTGCGACGACGAGGGCGGGGCCGCGTCAGCCCGACGCGCCCTGGTAGCAGAGGGCGTCGACGCTTACGTGAAGCAGTCGACGCGAGCAGCCGCAAGCGCCTGCCCGAGGCCGAATGAACGCTGGCTTCTCGGCGAGGAGCTCAGCCTCGCTGTCGATTCGGATGCCCCCAATTCCGCCGAGAAGGTGAAGCTGCTCCTCGAACGGGGCGCTCCGGCAAGCCACGGCCAAGGGAGTGCGACGCCGCTCAACCGAGCAGCCTACAAGAACGATACGACCATCGCGCGCCTGCTCCTCGAACGAGGAGCGGCGGTCAACGTCGCTCATCGCGAGGCGCAGGAAGAGTCCACTCTCGAGCTCGCGATCCGGACCCCGTACGGAGATCCCTTCGAGATGGTGAGTTTATTGATCGCGCACGGCGCGGACGTGAATGCGATGACCGAAGGCGCGGAGGCAGATCCGGGATCGACGCCAGTCCGAGTCGCGATCCGTCAGTGTCGTCCGCGAGTGCTCGAGCTTCTCCAGGAAAAGGGAGCCGAGCGCGGACCCGTTCCGAAAGACGAAGTCTGTCGCGATCGGCATCCACCCGAGGCTCCCGATACGGATCGCATCGAGATCTTGCGACTCATCGATGGAAAGTGAGCGGCTCTGGGCGGACACCGAGTCACCTCAGGAGTTGAGACGCTCCTTTGAACTTGCCCCGCCCGCCCCAGCGATACGTCGGGCGAAGTCGGGGTGCCGCCCCCCCTTAGGATGGATGCCGCCCGGTGATGGCGCCCGGTCGGGCTGAGACGCTATCTATCCGGCGCCGTCGGCACGGGCGTTTGCAGGTCGAGCCGAGCGATGAGGCGCACCAGTTCGGGCAGGGACGCGACAGTGAACTCGGGATGAGGCAGATCGAGCGGCCAGGCGGCGCCGTCGAAGTTGATCCAGACGGCGCGCAGCCCTGCCTCGCGGGCAGCGTGGACGTCCTCAAGGGGGTGATCACCGACGTGCAAGGCCTCCGCCGCGTCGACGCCGGCCGACGCGAGAGCGGCGTGGAACATGTCGGGTGCCGGCTTGCGAGTCCCGATCGTCTCCGAGGAGTGGTGGAACGCGAAGAGATCGGCGATGCCGATTTTGTGGAGATCGGCGTTGCCGTTCGAAAGCGCGCCGAGGATGTAGCGGTCGCCCAACGTGCGGAGCATCTCGAGCGCTCCATCGAACAGGGTGACGCGGTTGCGCGCGTCGTGGAACACTTCGAAGGCGAGGTCACTTTGCTCGCACGCCTCGCGCCGCGAAAGTCCGCAGGCGATCAAGATGGTGGTGACGGAATCCCGCCGCAGCGCGGTGAGATCGGACAGGCGCGCGGGGTCCTTGTCCAAGATCTCCGCGCGCGCGGCGCGCAGGGCCTCGCAGCTGAGCGCCGGGGCGTGCGCTGGGTATTTCGCGCTCAGGTAGTCGCTGCTCGCTCGTTCGGCCAGCGTGATGACCTCCGGAGTCGACCACAAGGTGTTGTCGAGGTCGAAGGTGATGAGGCGCAGCGAACCCGTCACGGTGACACACCGAGGAGACGTCGCGCGACGGCGGCGTCGTCGAATTCGACGAGATCTCCGCCGATCTCTTGGGTCGTTTCGTGGCCCCGCCCGGTGATGAGGACGGCGTCCCGGGGGCCTGCCTCCGAGAGGGCCGCTTCGATCGCGCTGGCCCGGTCGGGGATCATCCGACAGAGCGCCGCCCCCTTCATCTGACGCGCCGCTCGTCCCTTTCGCACTCCAGCAGCGAGCGCTTCGGCGATCTGGCTCGGATCCTCGCGGCGCGGGTTGTCCGTGGTGATGAACACGACGTCCGCACTCGCTGCGACCGCCTCCCCCATGGGGCCGCGCTTGTCCGCGTCACGCTGTCCTCCAGCACCGAAGACGACCAGAAGGCGCCCCTCTCCGATCAGATCTTTGGCAGCGCGACACACTCGGAGCAGGGCGTCCGGCGTGTGGGCGAAGTCGACGACGACGGTGGGGCTCTTCGAGACGACTTCGAAGCGGCCGGGGACGACTGGACAAGCGGCGAGCCGCGCGGGGATTTCCCCTGGGGGAAGACCAAGGTGCGCTGCAGCCAGGCAAGCTCCCAGGGCGTTTTCAGCGTAGACTTCGCCGACGAAGGGGACGCGCAGCTCCCCGCCCAGCGCCTCGGCGAGGTCGCTCGGAACGAGCTCGATGCGCGTCCCTTCCCACGAGACCTGGACGGCGCGCGCCGCGAGATCGAGCTCCGCGCTCGAGGTGCCCCGCGAGGCGACACCGTAGCGCAGTCGCTTCACGGCGGGGGGCGTGACCTGCTCGACGAGAGCCGCCGTTTCGTCGGCTGCGTTCAAGACCGCCGCGCCATCGTCAGGCAGGTGGACGAAGAGCTGCGCCTTGCTGGCGAGGTAGTGTTCGAAGCTGCCGTGCGCGTTCAGGTGATCGTGGGAGAGATTCGTGAAGACCCCGACGTCGAAGCGCCAGAATTTCGCGTAACCGATGGAGAGGGCCTGGCTCGTGACCTCGACGGCTGCGTGGGTCCCACCGCGCTCTGCAAGGTGCCCAAACGACTGCAAGTAGCCGCGCAGATCCTTGGTCTCGGAGAGCCTCTCCTCATCGATCCAGCAGCCGAGCGTCGTCTTCTTGAGGACTGGGGCGGAGAGCGCCCCCAAGAGATGGGCCACCATTTGGGTCGTCGACGTCTTGCCGTTCGTCCCGGTGACTCCCACGGTGCGAAGGCTCTCGGCCCAAGGGAAGGGCGGCGGCGTCGGACGAACGAGAGTTGGCGCGCCCTTGCGGCGGGCGATCCGCACGGCATCCTCGTGACTCACCGCATAAGTGCTCGGCATCTCGAACAAGCAGTACCACAAAAACAACCAGGCGAGGACCGAGGTCCTCGCCTGTCGTCGTCGTGTTCGATCGGATGAGCGGCGCTCAGTAAACGAGACCGAACACGCAATCGGAGAGTAGGCTGCAATCGGGAGAGTAGCTCTCCGTCGTGGAGTCGTAGGTGAGAATGCACGAGTTCAGGTAGTCGACGGCGCTCTCAGCCGTCGAGTCGTCGGGCAGAAGGCCCACGAGGTCCTCGCACTCTCCGTCACCGAGCTCCGGGCAGGCGAGATCGGCGCAGAACCCTTCGGCTGCGGTGGACTCGCACAGCTGGGGAGCAAAATCGCTCGCCAGGGTATCGAGGCATTCGTCCACGGCTGCCATGTGGATCGGGCTGGACTCGTCGCACGCGTCATCGAGCGGTACGTCGCTGAGGCAGCCGTGCAGCTCTTCGAAGGCCGTCGAGTTGAGTTGCCACTCGAGGGAGTAGCAAAGGCTGACGGAGTAGGGAGCGCTGAGGCACTCTCCGTAGCTGAGGCTCTCACAGGTCACGTCGGTCGTTTCTGCCACGGGGAGACATTCGTCGACCGGACCGCCTCCGCCCATGTGAGCGCCGCCCATGTCGCCATCGCCGTCGCCCGAAGCGCCGCCCATGTCGCCGTCGCCGTCACCCGAAGCGCCGCCCATGTCGCCATCACCGTCGCCATCGCCATCGCCGTCGCCATCGCCGTCGCCGTCGCCGTCGCCGTCGCCATCGCCGTCACCGTCGCCGTCACCGTCACCATCGCCGTCACCCGCCGGAGTGGTTTCGTTTTCGTCGCCGGTGCAAGCCTGAGCGGCACCGGCAGCAAGTACCGCCGTCACCGCAAGAAATTTCTGGAGATCAATCTTCATGTTCTTCATCCTCTTCATCCTCAACGTCTGTGTCTCTCACTCGGAGAGGCGCCAGTCGTCGGCAGCTTGCGCTCGGACTCTGGCGGCATCCCCCAGGCGCCTTCCTACTTCCACATGAAGCAGCAAAGGAGATAGAGATTCGCGCTTATCGGACGGGTGCTCGCAAAAGGCAAGGTGCTCACGGCGAGAAGCTCGCGAGGTGCTTCCAGGGACACTGAATGGGTGGCGGCGTCGGGGCTCACGAACGAAGGCGTCGCCGGCAGGTTGAGGTGCCCTCGCGCAAGTCGGCATCCTTTTCTTCGGCGCAGATCGATCCTACCGTCGCGCGCGATTGCGCGACGAAGCATTTCGGCGCGACAGGAAGGCAAGCTAGATGACGAAGAGAGCGGCTTTCGGGAGGACGCACGGTACGTTGGTTTTGGCTGTTCTGGTCTCCTTGGGCTGGGCGGCTGCCTGCGACTCCAATATCGAGCGGAGAAGCTCTCCGGGTGAAGCCTCGGGAACCCCGAGAGCATCGGTGGGCTCGACGACAACTCGGCCCGAGTTCGACGTGAGCGACGTCGTGGACCGGGCGCGTCGCGCGTTTCGACTCAGCGAAAGTGGCTACGAGGCTCGCGGACGAGGCTACTCCGTCCGCGCGCGCGGTGCGGATGTGGCGTTTGCGGCTCGGACCAGTCCATCGCTCGAAAGCCAGCAGCTGACGTTTCGGACCGTGGCTTTCGGCCGTGAGGGAGAGACCGTCGACGCCGCCCTCACCTACTCCCTCGGCCAGGCCGGATCGCTCGAGCGGCACCTCGGCCCGGCTGTCGAAACTGTGGAAACGGTGGAGGCTGGAGTCGAGCAGAGCTGGCAGATCCCCGCAGAGCCCGCGGGACAGGGTGATCTCGTCGTCAGGATATCCGTTTCGGGTCTCGAGTACACGGAGACCACCAACGGGGGACTCCACTTCGAAGATCCGGCGACCGATCTCGGCGTGAGCTACGGCCACGCGACCTGGATCGATGCAGCGGGAGAGACGGTGGCGGTGCCCGCTGTCTTCGCCGATGGGGCCATCGAGCTCGTCGTTCCTGACGATACAGTCGAGTCCGCCGCATATCCGGTCGTCCTCGATCCGGTCATTGGCCCCGAAGTGGAGACCGATGAGCCCGTGCTCGCGGTGGATGGTACCGAGGAGAGTACGCCAGCCGTGGCTTCCGCCGGCGACGGGACCTCCCTCGTCGTTTGGGAAGTGGGCCAAGAGATCCTCGGAGCGCGCATCGACGGAGCAGGGAACGTGCTCGATCCCAAGGGGATCGTGATCTGTTCTCATCCTGGCCAGCAATATAGTCCCGAGCTCGCCTTCGATGGGACGAACTTCCTCGTCGTCTGGAATGACTCGCGCGGTGACGAGGCGACGACGAACGACATTTGGGGCGCGCGCGTGAGTGCCGCGGGCCAGGTTCTCGATCCGGAAGGGATCCACATCAGTTCGGGGACCGGCGCTGAAACGAATCCAGACATCACCTTCGATGGGACGAACTTCCTCGTCGTGTGGGTCGACACGAGGGGCGCGGCGACGACGGGCAACGACATCTACGGGTCCCGGGTGTCGCCCGCTGGTGTAGATCTCGATGCCACCGACTTGCCACTCATCACCGATGCCTCGCACCAAGTGTACCCGGCGGTCGATTCGGTGGGTGGAAGCAGCATGCTCGTTTGGCAAGATCTGCGGAACGCGGGTGACGGCTTCGAGGACGATCTCTACGGTGCGCGCATCAGTGCGGCCGGCGTCTCTCTGGACGGGAACGGGTTCGTCATCTCCAGCCAGACGAAGTCCGAAGAACAGCCCGCCATCGCTTCCAACGGAACGAAGTACCTCGTCGCGTGGGAGGACTCACGCAACATCAACTCGACGCGCTGGAACGTCTATGGAGCGCTGCTCGCTGCGGACGGAACCGTCGAGGCGTCGAGCATCACGCTGTGTACGGATTCTGGCGATCAGGTCCAGGTCAAGGTGGCCAGCGATGGGGAAGGTTGGCTCGTCGGCTGGACGGACACATCCGCGGCCAACAACTGGAACATCGAGGGGAAGCGCGTGAGCGAACTCGGGTCCGTCTCCGATAATTCGAGCCGGTCCTTCAATAGCGGTTCAAGCGACCAGATGGAGGGTGGTCTCGCACACAACGGGACCGACTGGGTCGTCGTCGCGCAAGATCACAGGTTGAGCAATCTTTCGACGAGCGGCGATATCTTCGCCAACTACGTCGGCGAGACGGGAGCGGCCCTCCCGGCTTTTGCCGTGTCATCCCTTTGGAACACGCAGGACGAGGCCGATGTCGCGACGGATGGTTCGACGTGGCTCGTCGTTTGGGAGGACCGCCGAAATGCAAGCGCAACGGGTGACGACATTTATGCAGTGCGTGTCGACTCGAGTGGATCCGTGCTCGATGGGACCGCCCTTTCCATTTGCGAGGAAGAGGGGGGACAAGAATACCCGCGCGTCGACTTCGACGGAGCGAACTTCCTCATCGTATGGAGGGACGGGCGCCCCGGTGCCAACGCGGGGACGGATCTCTATGGCGCGCGGGTGACCCCTTCCGGAGTGATCCTGGACGAAGGAGGATTCGTCATCGACGCGGACACGGGCAGTCAGGGCACGGCCGACGTGTCCTGTGATGGAACGTCACAGTGTCTGGCCGTTTGGCAGGACACGCGCAACTACGGGACGACCAAGTACGACATCTGGGCCAACTTGGTTTCGACCACAGGAGTCCCGGGCACGAGCTTCGTCGTCAGCGACGCCATCGAAAATCAGGAGTGGGTCGAGGCCGCGTTCAACGGTACGGATTGGTTGGTCGTCTGGGAGGACGATCGCGCAAATAGCGCTCCCGATATTTATGGCGCGCGGGTCACGACGGCGGGCGCCGTGACGGACCCAGCCGGCATCGCCATTTCGACGGACAACGAAGAGCAGCAGTTCCCCTCGGTCGCTGCGGTCGGGGGCCAGTGGCTCGTCGCGTGGCACGACACGCGCAACTACGGGAGCACTTCGTGGGATATTTACGCCACGCGAGTCCTCGCGAGTGGCGCTCTCTCCGATGCCGCCGGGTTCGCTGTCGCTTCGGGAATCGGTGTCGAGCAGCGCCCACGAGTTGCTTCCGATGGCATCGAGTGGCTCGTTGCCTGGCAAGATGCACGAAACAGCGCCAGCACCGGGGCGGACATCTACGCGGCGCGTGTGGACGCGACGGGAACCATCCCCGAGGACGACGTCGGCGGGTTCCCGCTTCTGGCGTCCGAGGCGGGAGAGTCTTCTCCTCGGTTCGCGGCCGGAAGCAACGGTTCGTATCGGTTCGTCTACAAGAAGCAGTGGGGCGCCCGCACGCGCACGATTTTCCGTCAGGTGGACACAGTGTGCATTCCGAGCGCTGCGGACGACGTGACGTGTGACAATGTGGACGACGATTGTGACGGAAACGTCGACGAAGACTACGTCTCGGAAAGCACCGCGTGCGGTGAGGGCGTTTGTGCCTCGACCGGCTCGACGACCTGTGAAGACGGATCCGCCCTCGATTCGTGCACTCCGCTTCCCGAGCCCGATGGTGGCTGCAACGCCGCGGGCATGGGGGGAATGAGTGGGACGGGTGGTGACACGATGGGCACAGGAGGCGACGCGAGTGCTGGTGACGGCGACGGCGACGCGAGTGCTGGTGACGGCGATGGCGACGCGAGTGCTGGCGATGGCGACGGCGACGCGAGTGCTGGTGACGGTGATGGCGACGCGAGTGCTGGTGACGGTGATGGCGACGCGAGTGCTGGCGATGGCGACGGCGACGGAAGCGCTGGCGATGGCGATGGCGATGGCGACGGTGATGGTGAATCGTCAGACAGTTCCGGTGGGGGCGACTCCGGCGGCGGCTGTTCGGTGAGCAATAGGACCGATCCGGGAGCAGGATGGGCTTGGTTGCTTGCGGCGGGGTGCTTCTGGATCACGATCCGGCGGCGCCCGGCGGCGCCCGTTAGCGCGCGGTCTGTCTGAACGCCTGTCCAACCGGAACCGTCGGGCAATGATGCGGCGCGACTGCTCTTGAGGCACAATGGGGGCAGACATGAGTCAGCCTGCGCGCCGCAAAGCTACTTACCAAGACGTCTTGGATGCCCCCGAGCACCTCGTCGCCGAAGTGTTGGCGGGCGATTTGTACACCCATCCGCGGCCCGCCGGGCCCCACGCCGAGGCCGCTTCGGTCCTGGGAATGGATGTGGGCAGTGCCTTCCATCGCGGACGCGGGGGGCCGGGCGGGTGGATCATCTTGGATGAGCCCGAGCTTCACTTGGGACAGGACATCATCGTCCCCGATCTCGGGGGCTGGCGGCGCGAGAAGATGAGTGCAGTGCCGGGGGCCCTGTACATCACGGTAGCGCCCGATTGGGCGTGCGAGGTCCTATCCCCGGGGACGGCGCTCATCGACCGACGACTCAAGATGCGCATCTTTGCGCGGGAGCGCGTGCGCCACGTGTGGCTCGTCGACCCCTTGGTGCGCTCCGTGGAGGTCTATCGATTGGAGGGAGACAACTACGCGGCGCTCGGGACCTTTGGAGAGGACGAGGTGGTACGACTCGAGCCGTTCGAAGCGATCGAACTCGAGCTTCGAGCCTTGTGGCCCGACACGGTGACGCCGCTCCCGAAGTCAGAGCCGTAGATGGACCGGAGGGGATGGCGCACTTGCCCCGTCCCGAGCTCGCCAGTTGACGCCTCCAAACGGAGGGCCCTTCACCAATTATTAATTAAAAGTTAATAATTGAGCAGATTTCTCGCTCGATTATTAACAGAATGTTGATAATTTTGCGCTCACGCAGAACGCTCACGCGGCGTAAACGCTCACGGGCAGACTCGCGCTCACGCCGCACACCACCGGGCCGCCCCGCCTTTCGCCTTTGTTAGTTGTCGCTTCGCGAGGGTTGAAAGCGAGTCCCGCGAACGGGGCGAGGGTCCGGCTCCTCCAGAGAAGAACGCGGACCCTCATCCCCGTCCGAAAGTAGCGCTCACTGACAGTCGTCGGTCGCCCAGGTGCACGTGAGGGGATCGCACTCGGCAACGCCCGTGCCGGCGCCGAGTGAGGCGCAGCTGACGGGCGAGCTCGTGTGGATCTCGCATTCCTCGCCGGGATCGAACTGCCGATTTCCGCACGTGCGATTGATCGAGCACTCACCCGCGGGGATGGGACGAGGGGTGAAGTTCACTCCCAGCTCGTAGCTCTCGGTGACGGCGCTCTGACCGACTGCGACGCTGGTCAGGTCGATCCAGTCGGATTCCACGACGTCCCCGTAGATCGACGTGAGGCGAAAGCGGACGGGCAAGTTCGCCGGATCGTGGGGGATGACCTGAGGACTGTAGTTCTCGTAGCGGAAGCGGTTCGTCCAATCGGAGTGAAGCTCGTACCACTGGTCGTGGTTCTCGGCGCGGAACTCGAACCTCTCGATGGGGTAGACGGAGTTGTACGGGGTGTAGAACACGGCCAAGTCATTGAAGATCTGCGCGCGCAGACGGATCCCGCCTAAAATGGGGCACGGCACCGGCTGCAGGACGACGTCGACCCCGGGTCCTTGGCTGGGACGCACGTCGAGGATGGAGTCGGATTCGATGAGGACGTGGTTCGGCGCGCCCAACTCCCCGACCGCGGCGATGTCGGCGATCTCCCACACCATTCCGACGATGGAGCCATTCGGCCCCGTCACGCGCAGGCACGCACCACAGCCCTTGCTGGCACGGGAAAAGCCGTTCACCCAGTCACCCGAACCCGCGTGATCCCCGACGTTGGGATCGAAGGGATCGTCGTAGCCCGAGCCCGTGAAGAATTCGTTGTAGTTGAGTTCGTCGATCGCGAGCCTCGGGAGATCAATCACGCCCGGATTGTTCAAGTTGCAGGTGTTGCCAACCGTCGAGTAGGCGGCGGCCCCGCTCTCCACGCACAAGTGCTCCACGTCTCCCGTCGGATCGGAAGTTCCTCCCGTGCCGCCGCTCGCAGAGCCGCCCGTGCCCGAGCCGCCCGTGCCCGACCCGCCAGTCCCACCGACCTCGGTCACGCCAATTTCGATGAGGGTCGTTCCCGGGCCGAGGGCCACGTCCTCAGCGCCAGTGACGAATTCGAAGCGAACCGTGGTGACGCCTCCGCTGGACACGTTGAACGCCTGCGTTCGACTGGAAGTGAGGAGCGCGTCGACCTGCGTCCATGTCCCGTCGGACAAGCGCTCGAGCCGCCAACCGTCCTCCAGACGAATCGTGTATCCACCGGGATCCAGCTCGAGTTCGATGGCACTGGCCGACAGATCCGATTCCGAACTCGCGTTCGTCCACGCCGTCCCCCGATCGTGAAGTTCGCGTTGCGCAAACGGTACTCTGCGCCGGACACACTCACTGCGGTCAGGGGGATCGTCACGACGCCGATCTCCGATTCGACGTCGCCCGCCTCACCCTGACACGCGCCGAGCAGAGGCGAGACCGTGAGGAGGCAAAGTGCACCCATCAACCACGACCGAGAAAACCACAATTTGCTACATTTCATGACCTCGGCGCGTAGCAGTTCAAAGGGCGCAGAACAATCGCCTTTCGACGCCCTTTCGCGCGCCCCACCCCAACGCTCGTTGTCGCCAACATCGGCCTCCGATACCGTGCCGTCGGGAATCGAAGAATGGCAAAACTGAAATCATCAACGTGGGTCGTTCCAGTGCTCGTCGCCTGGGGCGTGTCGGTCGTAGCTTGTGGGAAAGGGTCCAACGATTCTGGAGGAGGAGGAGCGGATCCGGATGGAATGGGCGGCGCGGGCGACGGCGATGGGGACAACGGGGGCGATGGTGATGGGGACGGCGATGGCGACGCGCCGCGAGGAAGCGTCGACATCGAGTCGGGAGAGCGCATCACCGCGCGCTTCTGGCACGCGGGCGACGAACGCATCCTCGCCGACATCTACGACGAGGAGCTCGAGACCGCCTGCTACTTCAATCAGATGTCCGACGGGGAGCTCCACTGCACGCCCACGTGGTCCGGCGGTGAGAACGGCGTCCAGGTGGTGTTCACCGACGATGGGTGCACCGATGCGCTCGCGAGGACGTACGAGTCGGAGTGCGCGACAGTTCGCTACGCGACTCTGCTGACGGCGGGGGACGGAGAATGTCCGACTACGACCACACGTGTGTTCGAGGTCGGGGAGCCGACAGACCTTCCCGACGCATTGTACGCCCTCGACTATGACGGCAACTGCATCCAAGAAGAGGAGGTGAGCGGTCAAACGTTGGCTCTGCGGGAGATGGATCCCGATGAGTTCGTGCAGGGCGAGATTGAAGTCGTCGAGCGGAGCGCCGAGCTCGGCGTGAGGATGCTCACGACGGCAGATGGTTTCCAAAATCCGATGGGCCTCTGGGACCTCGGTCGAGACCAGCTCTGCAATGACGCCGCTGTGGGACCCATCCAGGTCGAAGACGAACAATCTCGGTTTTGCCTTGGGCCGTCCGCGTACGCCGACACGAGCGGATACTACGGGTACGCGGACGCTGATTGCACGGAGCTCGCGAGCGGGGTCACGCACTGCGATCCGGTGGACTACGTGATGCTCTTCGACCAGGTAGACGGTTGCTACGAAACGAGTCTGTACGAAGTCGGGGACGAGCTCGACGACGCGGACGTCTACGGCCTGGAAGGCAATGTGTGCGAAGCGGGCGGCGGAAACGCCTACTACACGAGGCATTATGCCCTCGGCGACGAGGCCGATCTCGATGCGCTCCCGGCGCTCGGTCAGGGCGTCGAGGGCAGCGCCCGTGTCGCCCCTTTGAGCTTCCGAAACAGCGGCGAGTGGCTGTACGCGACCTCCAGTTACTTCGACACCGAGCTCGACACGTACTGTTACCCCTACCCGCTCGCCGGGAGCACTTACTGCTTCCCGAACACCGCCATGATCCAGCAGTCGGCTCCGTACGAGTTCGCCGACTCGGATTGCACCATCCCGATCTATGGTGTCTCCGAGAGCAATTGCGGCGCCAGCGTGGCCCCCACGATGGTCGCGGTCTACGGGGATTACGAGGAATGCCAGACCGTCCAAGGGCTGTCGAACCTCTACGCGACTGAAGTGTTCGCTGGAGACGTCTACTACCAAAAGGTGGACGAAGTGACCTGCGAGGAAGTCCCGGTCGACCCGAGTCTCACGTACTACCAAAAGGGTGACGAACTCGATCCGTCCGAGGTGTTGGTCGAGCTGACGTACGGGAGGTAGGGGCGCGACGCCTCGACATTCCGCTTGACCTTGAACCTAGGTGCAAGGTGCAGGTTCGGGGCATGTCCAAAAGTACAAGCAGCCGCATCGTCTGGGCCTCCGCCGCCTATGATTTCGTCATCACCCTTGCCTTCGCCACACCATGGACGGCCCTTTGGGCCGCGGAGCTTCTCGGTCGCATCCACGCGGGGCTCCAACTTTCGGGGCGAGCCCCGAGTCTGGATGAACCCTTGGCGCTTCTCTTCGCCAACTTGCTCGGCTCCCTCGTCTGCGTGTGGTCGATCGTGAGAATGCAGAGCCCGACCTTGCGGCACGGAGCTTTTGACACGTGCACCCGGCTCTTGTTTGCAGCCTGGATGACGTACGCGCTCCGGCACGGGGCCTCTCAGGTGGTGGTCTTCTTCGTCGTCGCGGAACTGGTTTGGGCGATGATCCAGGGCGCGGTGGTGTTTCGTCTCCGCCGCGGATCTGGCGTGCCCCTGCCCGGGGAGCTATCACGGCAAGGATGACGATCGGCACTTTGGCTCGCCGGGCGAGTGTTCCCATCTCCACGGTGCGCTTTTACGAGAGGAAAGGCCTGCTTCGAGTCGCTGCTCGCACGAGCTCCGGCTACAGGAGCTTCGCCGAGAGCGACGTGGCGCGAGTTCGCTTCATCCGAAGGGCCGCCGAGCTCGGGTTCACCCTGGAGGAGCTACGAGAGCTCCTCACGATTTCGACTTCGGGAACCGTGAGCCATCGCGACCTGGTCGCTTATGGGCAGAGCAAGGTGAAGGCCATCGACGACAAGATTGCCGATCTCGAGCGAATGAAGACGGGGCTCAGAACAGTCCTCGCAGAAGGCGAAAGCAAGGACCCGGATACGCCTTGCCCGGTCATTTCGTCTCTCGGTTGAGAGCGGCAAAAATCATCGAACTTGCCCCGCCGAAAACCGGCTCAGCGACGGGCCGAGTCGGGGTGCCTCCCCATCTCGAGGCCGATCCTCAGCGCTCTCGAAAACGAGCCGTCCATTCCGGCACGATACCTGCAGCTTTGGATGTAGAATGAAGCGCAAGAGAAGATATCGCGACAGTGTAGCCGCACTGTGTGTCACGTTGGGTCAGTTTGGTTTCGGCGCTGGATGCCAGAGCAGCGAGACATCGGACTCCCAGGAAGAGGCCGATCGCGAGGGCTCTGGAGGCGCTTCCTTCGGAGGCGCCTCCGGCGGCGCCATGACCGGCGGAAGCAGTTCAGGCGGGAATCCGGGTTCTTGTCAGCGCCCTCCGGTGATCGTCGAAGACGCCCCTAGCTCTGCGTGCGGCGGCTCTTGGCTTACGTTGGTCCAAGGAGACGATGCCCCGATCCCCTTCAACTGCGCCCCCATCGACGGGGAGCAAGCTTGCGCGTGCTTTCTCACGCAGATGCCCGGAGAACTCGATGAATCGGACTTGCTGGTCCTTTCGACAGGCGGCACCCCGCGCAACGCCGAACTCGCGCGACTCGAGTTCGACGAGGATTGCCCCGGATACGAGAGCCGGAGGATAGACTATGAAACGCTCTACGGCGATTGCGCCTGGCTGAGACCAGTCGAGCTCGTCGTCCGAGTTCCTGGGGGCGCTAGCGGCTCGTCTTGTGATTACACGATGGCCGCGATCTTGGAGGACGGTCCGGAGGAGATGGCCTGCTCCGCCTCGTCTGGCACGTGCCTGTGTCGCGTGCTCGGCCACTACGAAACGGAGATCGTGCGCTTCGAGTTGATGGAGGAGACCCAGCTCATCGACACTTGGATTCCGCCCTTTCATTTCGCACCGGAACGCGAAGGAGAATGCCCCGAGCCGGAGTACGGCGACTGGGGTGCCGTTGGAATGGGGGGCATGGGTGGCGACCGCGGGATGTGAAAGGACACCCAAGCTTGCTAGGATTTGCCCGTGCCAAAATCCGGGCAAGTGTGGGATGCGCATTTTCTGACGGGAGCTCCTCTCTTTCGCCCGTTCGAGAGGCTGGCGGCACCTCTGCGCGGTCGTGAGTTTCCCGACGTCGCGGCGCTCACGCATTTGTGCGAAAACGAGCGCGTGCGTCGTGCTCCCGACGAGCGGACGTTGCGGTTCGTCTGGGCCGAAAAAAAGCCCCGCCGCAAAAAGCGCAGTGAGGTCGTCCTCGACCGGCTCTACGACGGGAGTATCGCCCTGCGCGGCGAGGTGCCTTGCTACACGCAGAGCTATCACGACCTGTTCAACGCCATCGCGTTCGCCGCGTTCCCGCGCAGCAAGCGCGCCCTGCACGCGCGCCAGTTCCAGGCTCTGTTGCGCTGGGTCGACGAGAGCGCCACGCGCGTCCCCGGAAAACGGACCCGCGAACAGGACGCCCTGACGATCTTCGACGAAGGCGGCGTCGTCTTGGCGATGACCGCGGCCGAGGCACGTGAGTTCCAAGAGGCGACGGTCGCGTCCCGCTACACCCCGGGCCAGGCGGGCATGACGGCGCTCCTCTTCGGGCACGCGCTCGTCGAACATCTCTACGAAGGACACCTCGCCATCCGCGCCGCCGCAATGGTGTGCGTCGTGCCCCCCAATCTCCACGACGGGGAGCTCCTCGACGCCGTCGACGAAGTCCTGGTCGACAAGATCCGTGACCCAGCACAATTTCGTGCGCCCGGGGGCGACGGTATCTTCGAGATGAAGCGCGACGGGACGTGCATCTTCAAAAAGTCCTCGGATCGGAGCCGTGCCCCACATCAACATGGCGGGGAGCCTTCGACACCGGAATGTACTTCCGCGAGGTGAGCGACTCGCACCTCTCGGAGAGATCGACCTCGAAGGCACGGGCGGCGTCGGGATCTTCATCGCCGGTTCGCACGCGCCTTCCGGCTGGGGGCTGTCCTCGAAGCGGAGGATGAGTTAACTCTGGGGAATGTCGAATCAGATCGGAAGAAGTTCGTCTCCGGGGCGGCGCCCGTCGTCCCGGTTGGCAGCGTGGGTGCGCGTGACGGGGCCGCTCGCGGCGGGGCTCGTGAGCGCCGCCTGTGGAGGCACGCCCGCCTGTGGAGACGGGGGATGTGGTTCGGACGAAGAAGAGCTCGGTACGGGCGGAGCCGGTACCGGCGGCGCCAGTACGGGGGGAGCCGGTACGGGCGGCAACGGTCCGGATACGGGGGGCACCCTTGGGGGCGGTGGCACGAGCACCGGAGGCGACACGGGAAGCGGAGGCGACACGGGAGCGGGAGGAAGCTCGAGCGGAGAACCCACGCCGCGCACCGAGTGTCCGACGGCGCCTCCGGCTGCCGCGAAGCCGGCCGCGAGCGACCGAAGCCTGGCCGTCTCGAAAGACGCCTACGCAGCGCTCCTCACCCAAGAGCCTCCGTTCGTGGGCACGCGAGGGGAACTTCCGTGGCACCTCTACGCGCCTCCCTCCGAACCCGATACGCTCTATCCGCTCCTGTTGGTTTTGCACGGTGGCTACGGACGCGAGGTAACCGACGGGAACATCATGGTGGACGTGGCCCAGTACGTGCTCGGTTCGCAAAACGGTTTGCTCACCGAGAGCCATCGTTCCACGTACCCGACCTACATCGTCTTGCCCCACTGTCGGGTCGATGAAGGCTGTACCTTTGGCACGAACGAGTGGTCGTCGGAGGGAGGCGCCCACTTCGAGGTCAAGAGCGAGCCTTCGGTGGCGGGAGGCACCGCCCTCGAGTTGGTCGAGCACGTGATCGAAAACTACCCGGTCGATCCTACGCGTGTGTACGTGACCGGAAATTCGATGGGTGGCGGCGGAACCTGGGATTTCATCAGTCGCCGCCCGGAGCTGTTTGCCGCGGCCATGCCTGTCTCGGGACATCCTCCCGCCGACGAGTTCTTGGCCCCAATCGCCCAGGCGAAGCTACCCGTGTGGGCCTTTGGCGGAGAAAACGACACGTCGAACCCCTACGCCGATACGGTGAATGCCGTCTCCGTCATCGATGCGGCGGGTGGTTGCGCCTGGCTCACGACGTACACCTCGACCGGTCACGACGACGGTTTGTGGAGCAGCCCCTACCTCGAACCCGAGGTGTGGCCTTGGTTGTTTGCGCAGACGAACTCGAGCGCGCCAAGGTAGGCCACGTCTACCCCTTCGGGAGACCTCCTTGCGCCAAGTAGAAATGGAACGCCTTCGTGAGAAGATCCGGCGGGCGTTCGTCTCAGGGGATCGGCCCCCCCTGCCCGACGCCCACGAAGTCGACGCATCAGTCGACGGGGCGGCGGGCAGGCACCTCAGATGGCGCATTGAACGCCACCCGCTGCGTCCCCCTGTTACTGACCGCCCGTTGCGATTTTACCGCCGGAACCCATGCTGCCGCCCGAACCGGCTCTGCCGCCCGATCCCATCGTGCCGCCCGCACCCTGAGC
>CBFGUR010000017.1:0-140669 GCA_965652275.1 uncultured Polyangiaceae bacterium
ATGGCGATCGGGCAGCCCCACATCCTCACGCGAACCATGGCTCTTCGAAGCGTCGCGGAGTTCACCGAGGCCAGGCGCTTTTACTTCGTTTGGCTCATCCCCTTCAGCATCCTCACGCTCCTCGTCGGGCTCTTTTCGCGCGCTCTCTTGCCCGAGCTCGGTCAGACGATGGACGCGGCGGGCGCAGCCCTTTCGCCTGAAAAGGCCCTTCCGGTCCTCTCCAAGATGCTCTTGCCGGACGTTTTGGTCGGTGTGATTCTTTCCGGTCTCTTCGCGGCAACCATGTCGACCGCCGATTCTCAGGTCCTCACATGCTCCGCGGCCGTGACCCAAGACATCGTCCCTCGCTGGGCGAGAAACTACTGGGCCGGAAAGATGGCGACACTATCGGTGACGGCCCTTGCACTCATCCTGGCGCTGTCGGCCTCCGAAGGCGTCTTTCGAATGGTTCTCATGGCTTGGAGCGTGCTCGGCTCCGCTATCGGGCCGCTCGTCCTGCTACGAATGCACGGCTTCGTGCCTCGCGCCAGAGTGGGCAATTCGATGATGATCATCGGTTCGGTCACCGCGTTTTCGTGGAAATTCGCGGGACTGAGCGGAACTCTCTACGAAATCGTCCCTGGCATGCTGGCTGCTTTCGCCGTATTGGGAGTTGCGCTCGCCCTCAAACCAAAGGGTTGGGTCTGGGCGCATTCGATAGCCAGAGGGACGTGATCGAAGATGCTGAAAACAATCGGTGACGCCGAGCTCTCGCTGCTCAGCCTGCGTCAGCTTCCCGAACGGCTCTTCGGGGAGGGTGACTTCGTCCCTCTGATTGCACCGGCAGCACTCGGGCTCCTCGTCGCGCTCCTCATCTGGCTACTCAGCTCGCGCTTCATGCAAAGTTGGAAGTCGGAGCGCATCGCCCGCATCAAAAAGCTCGAGAACTTCAGTGCGGTTCCCACATCGTCCCCGTACGACGATCCCGATGCGCGCGCGCGCCGCGAAGCCGAGCTGAACGTTCAGGCCCGCTTCAGTGTGATGCGTGTCGTCCTCGTGGTTCTGCTTGCCGGGGCCGTGGGAATCCTGGGCACCCTCCCCTTTTTGGGCAAACTCCCACAGACGCTGCTCTCGTTCATCGTCACCGTCACGATCGCGATCGTAGGCATCGCGGCGCGTCCCCTCATCGAAAACTTCATCTCCGGGATCGTGCTGTCATTTTCGAGGCAGCTAAGAGTGGGCGACACCGTGCTGCTCGATTCCGAACACTACGGAACGGTCGAGGACATCAACCCTACCCACACCGTGGTCAAGCTCTGGGATTGGCGTCGATACGTCATCCCCAACAGCAGCATGCTGCAGAAAGAGCTGATCAGCTATTCCCACAAGGACGACTACTTGTGGACCCACGTCCCTTTCCACGTGTCTCCCGCCGCCGACATCGACGAGGTCGAGAGGCTCGCCATCGAGGCAGCAACACGGAGCACTCACCGCGCCGGATTCGAGGAGCCGCAGTTCTGGATCCGGGAGATGCTGTCGGGGAGCACGCTCTGTTGGGTGGCAGCGTGGGCGAAAAACCCGGAAGATGCCTGGTACCTGCGTTCGGACATACGCAAAAGCCTCGTCAAAGACCTGAAGAAGGCGGGGATCGACACACAGCTCCAATCCCACGAGCTGAAGAATCCCGGGCGGACGACGAGCGAAACTACCCGCCCCGCTAGGCGAGCCTAGACTGGCCCCGGTGTAGACGCGGGCGGCTGGGGCGTGAGCGGCTCCACGTCCACGGCCACGCTGACGCTGTGTCTGCCGCCGCCGTGGACGACCCCGCGAAGAGGGGACACGTCGCTGAAGTCACGACCCCAGGCGACGACGATGTGCCGCTCGCCGGGCAAGACGTTGTTCGTCGGATCGAAGGCGATCCAACCAAAGTCCGGGAAGAACACGCTCGCCCAAGCGTGCGACGCGTCGGCACCGACGAGACGTGGTTGGCCGGGTGGCGGCTTCGTTTCGAGGTATCCGGAGACGTACCTCGCCGCGAGACCGAGCGACCGAAGCGCACCGACGGCAATGTGGGCAAAATCCTGGCAAACGCCGCGCTTTTCCGCGAGCACCCGCGAAAGCGGAGTCGCAACATCCGAGAACGTGGGATCGTACGTGAAGTCCTCGAAGATGCGTCGATTGAACTCGGTAATCGCATCGAGCAAAGGTCTGCCAGGCGTGAACGTCTTCGCCCCGAATTCGCGGAGCGAATGATGGCGGCGCACCAGCGGGGAGCTCTGACACATCTCGCGGACCGGAAAGCAGCTCGGATCGGTTTGGATGCGGTCTCGAATCGACTCCCAGTCGTGTTCGAACAGACGCAAGCTGGTGTCGACGGGACGCGGGCCGATCTCGATTTCCGACCGCGATTCCACCACGAGATGGTCGTGGGGCTCGAGGAGCTCGACGGTGTCCACGAAATTCCCGAAGTAATCGGTGCTGTTGTTCGACCAAACCGGGCTCGGCGCTACGCTCAGGGAGCTCTGAAGCACCGTTTGAAACGACAGCGGTCGGGGGCGTTTGCGAATCAAATGCCGACCATGGAGCACCGGCGTCTCGTAGTCGTAAGTCGTCGTATGGCGGAGTCGGTACTTCATGATCCACCCTCCGCACGGACATCGATCCATGGATTCGGAGCGACCGCCCGGGAGCGTCCCGCATGCGTGAAGTACGTGCGGGTCAGGTCGTCCGACACCTGCCAAAGAAGATTGATCCCCTCCTCGGCCATTTCGCGCAGGTCGGCAGCATCGCCACGACAAGCCCGAGACAGATCGGCGGTGATGAGCTGCGTCTCGAGGGTAATCAGTCGCTGCTCGGCCCGCGTGAGCGGGAACGGCCTTTCTTGAGGCAATTGTCGCACACACGAAAGGAGACGCTTTACCTGGAAGATGACAGATTGAGGGTTGGTGTCGTCGGTCATGACCAGATCGACGACGGGTGTGGCCTGAAGATGGCTGAGATAGCGAGAACGGTAGGTCAGCTGGCTGTCACAGATCCGCAGCAGCACCTCCATGAGGCGCGTGGATTCTCCGTCCTTGAACACGTGCTTGAGCAGCGTGAGCACGATCACGGCGTGCTCGATGCGGCGTCCCAACTCCAGGAAAATCCAGCTGTATCCGCGTACCATGTTCGACCCGGTGTTGCCGCGGAACGCCGCCAAGAACACGAGCAAGTCGTCCAGGTGCTCGATGGCCCCCGCCGCAGAGGTGGCGTGCTCGGAATGATACTCGAAGAGTTCCGAGGCGCGGCGCAGCACCTTCCAGGTATCCACCGAAAGTCGGCTACGCGTCGCAGTGGTCAGCGCGTGCACGCTGGCCATGCAGGACCGGATGCTGCCCGGCCGCTTCTCGTCGAAGATGGCCGAGATGAGCGTGCCTTCGAACGGGGCTGTCTTCTTCGTCTGCGGTCCGAGCACCTGGAACTCGACCAGCGCCATCAGCACGGCTTCACGTAGTCTTGCGGAGATCCCGACTCCCTCTTCGACGACCGACTCGAGCCCGGCCCGCACCATGCGCGCGACGCCATAGGAGCGTTCAGCATAACGCCCGAGCCAAAACACATCGTCGAACAGTCGACTCGGAACATCGATGCCACCGCGCCGAATCTCGAGGGGCCCTACGGGCATCTGCGGGAGGGCCGGTTCCTCGGTTTCCGCCTGACCCGGGACCCATACGTCCTTGCTCGTCCGTGATTCGTTCGTGGAGAGAAAAAGCCCATCGTGGTCGTCGTCGATCCGCCCGAGCCCGCCGGGCATCACGGCCCACTCACCACTTTGCGACCGACACCCGAAGAGTCGCAAACTCAAGCTGCCAGTCCGGCCTTCTTCGAAGTCGAGTGGCACGCGCGACGCTTCAGGCCACTTCTCGGCGACGAATATCTCTGGCTCTTGCTCGACACGGGCAAGAAGACTGGCTCGCTCCGCCTGCGACAACATCCCGACGATGATCGCCGGGGTGCGGCGATCGTAGAACGCGGGGCGAAACACCCACGACTCCGGGTGAGCCAGCACCTCGCTCTTGTGGGCGGGGTCGCCGAGATAACGCGTCTCGATCGACGGCAGCGCGCCAGCGCCAACCCCCAAGAACGAGGCAATCCGAGGCAGGTATGCCCGAAACGCCGGGCTCTCCACCACCATGCTCCCGAGTGGGTTGGCCATTCCTATCTTCCCCGCCCGGACCGCTCCGACTAGCCCCGAAATCCCGAGCAACGAGTCCTCTCGCAACTCGAGGGGATCGCACCAATCGTCGAGCAGACGACGCAGGATGACGTCGACCTTCTTGAGGCCTTCGAGCGTCTTCAAATAGACCTCGTCGCCGCGCACCGTCAGATCCCGCCCCTCCACGAGCTCCAGGCCCTGATATCGGGCCAGGTAACCATGCTCGAAGGAGCTCTCGTCATGGACACCGGGCGTCAGCAAGACGACGCGCGGAAGTCTGTTCGGATCCGGCGAGAGACTTTCCAACGTTTGTCGCATGAGCTGGAAGAATCGATTGATCTTCCGTACTCGCAGCGATTGAAACGGCGTCGACAGCTCTTGCCCGAGGGCGATACGGTTCTCTAGCGCGTAGCCCGATCCCGCCGGGGCCCCCGTGCGGTCGGAGTGCACGATGTAGTTTCCCTGGGGGTCTTTGATCACGTCAACGGCACAGAGAATGAGACGATGTTCACCCACGGGGCTGAGCTGATGGAGCGCCCGAAAATAGTGGGGATTCCCGTGGACGATTTGCGCTGGGAGCACTCCGTTGCGAAGGAGGTTCTGTGGCCCATAGATGTCACGCAGGCACCCTTCGAGAATCTCGGCTCTCGCCTTGAGGCCCGCTTCGAGGGCAGCGAATTCTCGCCCGGAGAGAAGATGCGGGATCTCGTCCAGATGCCACCTTCGCTCCGTGCCGTCGGGAGCACCGAGGATGTTGAAGCTCACCTCTTGCTCGCGGAGACGTCGACCGAGGGCCTGCTTGAGATTGGCGCGCGCGTCTCCCCCGTGCTTTTCGAAGAACGAAAGCAACGAGCGGACGTGCTCACGAGGCTGGCCGTCGGGCTGGAAAAACTCGTCGTAAGCAGTCATGGGATCCGGCGATCCCGGAAGGTTAGGAGCCGACCCGCCTCAGATCCAGAGTGACAGGGAAGTCCGGGTTCACTCCCACGCGAATTGGCTGGTAGCTCATCGGGGTGTGACCCGCTTTTTCGAAGCGGGCGATGCGACGGCTCTCGGCCGCAACTGCGTTGATGGGGCGGTCCTCGTTGGCGCGCCCCCCTGGATGCACGACATGGTAGGTGCACCCAGCGATGGAGCGCCCATTCCATTTGTCGAAAATGTCGAGACGAAGCGGACCATCGACTCCGATGGTGGGATGCAGACACGAAGGCGGCTGCCACGCGCGGTAGCGGATCCCGGCGACGCTTTCTCCCCGGGCTCCCGTGGGGTGCAGCGGGATCTCGACCCCATTGCAACACGCAACGTGTCGGGACGGCGTGGCGCCTCGCAGGCTCACCTGGATCCGCTCCACCGACGAATCGACGTAGCGCGTCTGTCCGCCGGCTCCTGCCTCTTCCCCGAGAACGTTCCAGGGCTCCAGAGCACCCCGCACCTCGAGGATCACGTCGTCTTTGACTATCTCACCATAGTAGGGGAATCGGAACTCGAAGTGGGGCTCGAACCAAGCGGGGTCGAGCGGATAGCCGCGCTCCGCAAGGAACCGAAGAGCATCGTCGAAATCCGAACGCACGAAATGAGGGAGGAGGAACCTGTCGTGGATGCTCGTGCCCCATTTCACCAAGACTTCGTCATAGGGCTGGTTGGCAAACGCCGCCAAGATGGAACGCACGAGCAGATGCTGGGCGCTTGCCATCCGGTGGTGGGGAGGCATTTCGAACGCACGCATCTCCACGAGACCCAAGCGCCCCGTCGACGAATCGGGAGAATAGAGCTTGTCGATGCAAAACTCGGTGCGGTGAGTGTTGCCGGTGACGTCCGTCAGCAGATGACGCAACGCGCGATCGACGAGCCATGGTGGGGGATTTGGATGTCGGAGCAGTTCGGCGAAAGCGATTTCCAGTTCGTAGACCGAATCGTTGCGCCCTTCGTCGACGCGTGGCGCCTGGGACGTGGGCCCGATGAACTGGCCAGCAAAGAGGAACGACAGCGAGGGGTGGTTGTGCCAGAACCCGATGAGGCTCCGCAGAACGTCCGGGCGGCGCAAGAAAACACTGTCTAGGCAGTAGTTTGCTCCGAGCACGAGGTGGTTCCCTCCGCCGGAGCCCACGTGGCGCCCATCCAATTCGAATTTTTCCGCCGTTAGCCCTCGCACCTTGGCTGCGGTGTAGAGCTGTTCCGTCTGTTCCACGAGCGGCGCCCAACCATCAGTCGGGGGAACATTGACTTCCAGCACGCCGGGGTCAGGCGTGAGCTTGAAGACCCGCAGACGAGGATCGTCGGGTGGTGGATAACCCTCGAGCTGCACCTTGAGACCGGTGCGCCGGCTCGTCTCCTCGATGGCGGCACACAGCTCGAGATAAGCCTCGACTCTTTGAATCGGGGGTAGGAAGAGCCTCAAGATCCCGTCGCGCGGCTCCACACACATGGCCGTTTTGACGAGGCCCGCAAGCGCGTCCCGGTCCATCTGCGCCAAGATCTCCTCCGAAGGAGCAAACCTCGACGGATCGCCTTGTGGGGCACGCCCGTCGCCGGAGCCGAGTTCGCCCGCTTTTCCGTATCTTCGTTGCAGCGCAATGGGATCGGGTTTGGCCTGTTTGGAGCGGGCTTCGATGCCGGACCAAATGGCCTGAAAACTCGGCAGATCGGGGCGCACGACGGTGGGGTCGAGGGGAGCTTCGTCCTCGCGGTCCACGTAGGCGATCCAAGGCAGCCCGTCGATGGGTAGGCGATATCCCATGGGAGAGTCGCCAGGGTGGAGGAAACAATGCTCCTCCCTGAGGAACCAATGACCCGTGATGAAGGAGGCCCCGGTGTGCGCTAGCGGGAAAACGTAGCCGATGACCTTCCCCAACCCTTGGCGGAACACCTTGGCCAATCTCTCGCGCTCGAACTTCTCCTCGAGATTGCTCTCGAGAGGATCCACGTTTGCCGGGAGTCTCCGTTCCCGCCACATGTAGTACCAAGCGTCCTCGTAACCCGCCTGGATGCCGTCCGAGCTCAGCCCCAATACGCGCGCGAGCTCGAACACGAACCGCTCGGCGTCCTTCTCGGTGTGGCCCTCGCTCGTGCCGGACATGGCAAAGCGGTTCACATCCTTCCAGATAGGCTCTCCGTCGGCGCGAGAAATCACCGAGATCGCCCAGCGCGGGAGCTGCTCCCCCGGGTACCACTTCCCTTGCCCATGGTGCAAAAGGCCCCCCCGAGCCCAAAGCTCATGGAGATCACGGCTGAGCACGTCCGCAAGGGCTAGCTTTTCGGGACCAAGGGCGCGGGTATTCCATTCGTCCGCGTCGGGGTTCATCGCGCCGACGAAGGTCGGTTCACCACCCATCGTCAGCCGCACGTCCGCACTGGTCAGAGCCTGATCGATTTCGTGGCCACGCGCGAGGATCGCCTCCCATTGCTCCTGCGTGTACGGCTTGGTGATGCGGGGTCGATCGACCACACGCTCCACGTGCATCTCGAAATCGAACTGCGTCTCGACCTTCTCGACGCCTCCCTCGACCGGCGAAGCACTACGCGGCGAGGGTGAGCAGGCGAGCGGGATGTGGCCCTCGGCTGCGAGCAACCCGCTCGTCGCATCGAGACCGATCCACCCCGCGCCGGGGACATAGACTTCGGTCCACGCGTGAAGATCGGTGAAATCGCGCTCGGGCCCTTGCGGTCCCGTCAAGGGCCGCTCGTCTGGCTCGAGCTGGATCAAATATCCGGAGACGAAGCGGGCAGCCAACCCCAGATGTCGACACGCCTGCACGAGCAGCCACGCGGAATCTCGACAGGAGCCCTTGGCTACTTGCAGCGTGTGCTCTGGAGTCTGGACGCCCGGCTCCATACGGATGACGTACTCGACCGCCTCGTGCACTCGCCGATTCAGATCGACGAGAAAATCGACGGTACGGCGCGGTGACCGGTCGATTGTTTCGAGGAACTCCGAAAGCAACGGGGTCATCTCGCCCTTCTCGAGGTACGTAGCGAGGTTCTCGCGGTCGGCGTCGCCGTACGCGAAGGGGACTTCTTCTGCAGTGGGCTCCAGGAAGAAGTCGAAGGGGTTGTATGCCTCGAGATCGGCGACGAGGCTCACCTCGACCGAAAAGACGGGGGTCTTTTCTGGGACGACGATGCGCGCCAGGTAATTGCCGTGTGGATCCTGCTGCCAGTTGAGAAAGTGTTCCTGCGGCTCGATACGCAGCGAGTAGCTGTGGATCGGCGTCCTGTTGTGGGGGGCGGGCCGAAGACGCACGATCTGTGGCCCAAGACTCGCAGGACGCTCGTAGGAGTAGGTCGTTTTGTGGTGGAGAGCGACGCGGACTGCCATGGGGAGCCTTGATTTAGGTTTCGTGACTGAAGAAACGCTCGGTGATAGCGTCACCGATCTTGTTGACCGTCTTCTGAAAGCGGTCGAGGTATTCGTGCAGACCGATGGTCATCACGTCTTCGATTTCCGAGTAGTCGAGCTCACTACGGAGCTGGCCGACGAGTCGCTCGGCCGGATTGTAGTAGCTCCCGACCGGAGTCCGAGTCAGCCGGTGCAGAGCCTCCTGCATGCGATGGACGCAATGCCGAATCGATCGCGGAAAGTCGTTGTCGAAGATGAGAAATTCTGCCACCGACCGAGGCGCGATGATGTGGTGCTGTTGGCGGTACATCTGCAGCGCAGACGCGGAGTTGAGCAGCGCCTTCCAGCCCACCTGGTCGATGGTCGTGCCGACGTCTCCCAAGTTGGGCAACAGGATGTAGTACTTGACGTCCAGGATGCGCGAGGTCTTGTCGGCGCGCTCCAACATGCGGCCCAGACGACAGAATCGCCACGCTTCACCATGCGAAAGCGTCGCGTCGGTTGCGCCAGCAAAGCGGATCCCCGCTTGCTTCACCTGGTCGTAGAAGCCCGCCATCTCTTCGGGCGGGAGCGGTGTCTGCTTCGCCTGTTTGACGATGAGATAAAGCTCGTTGAGGCTTTCCCACATCTCACGCGAAATGACCTCGCGCACCGTTCGCGCGTTCTCCCGTGCTGCGTAGACAGCAGAGGCAATCGAGTTGGGATAATCCCGCTCGAAGGTCAAAAACCGCGTCACGTTCTCAGGTGAATACTCCCCGTAGCGGTCCTCGAAAAGCGCGTGGTCTCCCGTCGTTTGCACGAGGGGGGCCCATGATGGACGATCCCCCATCGGGCTGTCCAACATGAGATCGAGGTTGACGTTGATGAAGCGAGCAACGTTCTCTGCTCGTTCCACATAACGACTCGCCCAATAAATTGCGTCGGCTACTCGGCTCAGCATTTCGTGAGACAGACCCTCATCTCGACTTCCTCCCGCCCCCTAGTGGTAGTTCGGTCGTCAACGCTCGGGTCACCCTTCATTTTCATTCGGTGAGTACCCATGTGTCCTTGCTGCCGCCACCTTGTGATGAATTCACCACGAGAGAGCCCCTCTTGAGCGCAACTCGAGTCAAGCCTCCGGGCTGAACGTAGATGTCTTCACCGTGAAGGCAGAAAGGTCTCAGGTCGACGTGCCTCGGTTCACATTCCTTTTCTATGAGCGTTGGAACCCTCGAAAGACTCAGCGTGGGCTGGGCAATGTAGCCTCGCGGGTTCTTTTCTATCCTCGCGCGAAACTCCTCCTGCTCGCTGCGGGTCGAGTGCGGCCCGATCAGCATGCCGTATCCGCCCGCCCCGTCAGTCGCCTTCACGACCAGCTTGTCGAGATTCTCGATGACGTGTTTTCGTTCCTTGTCATCGGAACACAGATACGTGGGCACGTTGCGGATGATGGGGTCCTCATCGAGGTAATACTTGATGAACTTCTCTACGAACGCGTAAATCGCCTTGTCGTCAGCAACGCCGGTGCCGGGCGCGTTGGCGAGCGCGACGTTCCCCTTCAGGTAGCAGCCCATGATTCCGGGAACACCGAGCAGTGACTCGGGGTTGAAGACCTCCGGATCCATGTAGTCGTCGCTGACGCGACGGTACACCACGTCAATCCGTTCAAGACCGTCCGTGGTCTTCATGAAGACGAAGTCGTCTTTGACGACGAGATCATTGGGTTGAACGAGCTCGACGCCCATCTGTTGAGCGAGGAAAGCATGCTCGAAATAGGCGCTGTTGAATTGCCCAGGCGTGAGCACGACGACGTGCGGTTGATCGATGCGATGAGACGCGAGGTACCTGAGCATGTCGAGCAGTCGCGCCGGGTAGTCATCCACCGGGCGGATCGACATTTGTTCGAAGATCCGCGGGAAAGTGCGCTTGAGGATGTTGCGGTTCTCGAGCACGTAGCTGACACCCGACGGGCAGCGCACGTTGTCCTCCAACACGAGCACGTCCCCCGACTTGTCCCGCACGAGGTCGGTGCCGCTGATGTGACACCAAATCCCTCGAGGAGGTTTCAGACCAATGCAAGGCTCGCGAAACTCGGCGCAGCTCTTGATCAAGTACTCGGGGATGATGCCGTCTTTGACGACCTGTTGCTTGCCGTAGATGTCCGTCAAGAAATGATTCAACGCCGTCAGCCGCTGACGAATTCCGGCCTCGATATGCGTCCATTCGCGCCCACTGATGACGCGCGGGATGATATCGAAGGGAAAAATCCGCTCGGGTTCGTCCTCCCCGTCGCCGTCCGAGCGCAGGGTGAAGGTGATGCCCGCCCGAAGCAAAGACTGCTCGGCGGCTCGCTGCCGGCTGAGCACCGCCTCACTACCGAGCGAATTCAACCCGTCGATGAGTGTCTCGAAGCCACTTCGAACGGACCCCTTACTATCGAAAATTTCGTCGAAAAATGCTTCTGGTTCGGGATTGTATCGGGCGAGATCCATGGTCGGCCTCCGCAGCTGGGGTCATCCTAAGAGCGCCCCGTGGCGGCATTCTTTCGGATATGTTTCGTGCCTGCAACCATGCGAAATCTCAGTTCTTGTAGCCCAAGATCGGCCCAGGGCCGGTCCAGTCGTCCCCCCGGAGACCATGTCCGCACCGCTCCGGTTCAAAAGGAATCGGCCGCGCGGTTCGGCTCCACCCGGGGATCTGGCTGAACGGATGGCGCCTCTTCCCGCGGGCGGGCTTCGAGGAACAGCAGCAGACCGAGCGGCAAGGCGACGACGAGCGCCGGAATCAGGAGCGGCTGGGCGACGACCGAGGCCAACGACAACGCCGCGAGCACCCCGAGTATGGAGAGGCGTGTTTGGATGTAGCGCCGGCGCACGTCGACGTTCATCCAACCGATGGCGACGTCGAGGGGGAAGAACACGACCGGAACCCAATTGCTGGAGAACTCGGGGTAGTCGCTGATGAACTTGACCAGCAACGTCCACGTCCCGAGCCCGCCGAAGGCGATGCCGATCCACCGGACGAGCCCGAACCAATGCTTCCCCCGGCCGAACCTCCGCCGAACGAACCAGAGAGCTGTGCCTGTCCCCAAGCCAAAAAGGACGAGAAGGAGACGGCCGGCGTGAGGGCTCGTGGCGAGGGGGGTCCACGACTGCTGATAAACCGTCGTGCTTTCGGCTCCCATGGCGTCCCGCACTAAAACCGCGAGCCCGCGCGGAAAGGCCGCGCGCTGGTAGGATGTCGTGGGTGCGTCGGCCGAAGCACCCACGAGCAGCTGGACTCCGATGAGCGCCAAAGGGTGTCCCGAGAACCCTTCCTCGGCGAAGGCCCGAAAGGATTTCGGCCCGGGTTTGGGTGGGCCGCTCCGGAGCGCGCCACCTGAGGCCTCATCGATCGCGTCTCGAATCCGGGTGGAGCAGTTGTTGGTGAGCGGATGGTACGCGTAGCCCTCGCCTTCCCCAACAATCTGCTCCAAACGGTCACGCAGTTCGAAGACTCGCTCGAGCTCGAGGGGGAGTACCTGGCGTTCGACGGTTCGGTCGAGGTAGAAATATCGCCCGACCACGTCTTGATAGGCGAGTTGCTGCGGGACGAAGAGCGACTCCCCCCTCAGCGAACCGAGGACGACCTGGGAAAGCGGCAACCTAGGGAAGATGCCGAAATCGAAGCAGCTCGTATCGAGCAGCTCTTCTCGATCGTGAGTCTCGGGTGCGTTGCTTGCCGTTCCTTCGGCAAACGCACTCGCAGGCTGAAAGCAAAGCAATGTGTGACCCCAGCGTTCGAACACCTCGGTCCCTGGGCTGATGGTGTAAAGGACGGCCACTTCCCTGTCGCTCTCGGCCCCCCCTTCTCTCGCCCGAGCCAATGGCAAGAGGAGGGTGAATGTCAGTACGAGCACCAGCCCAACGAGCCCAACCCTTTGCATTACGAGTGACCGTAGTTTGCCTTTCGGGACCGTGAAAGGATCGGGCGCGAAAAGATACAAAAGCCCGATCTACGGCCCAATCGCGAAACGAGAACTGATGCGGGCAAATGTGATGAGTGGACGACCCGATTTCCGCGACTGTGCGGCGCCATGTCCCGATCCCTTTCGTTCCTGGCCGTCACGGCCAGCCTCTTTTTCGTCTACTCCTGCGGAAAGGACGACTCTCGCAGCTCTGACGCCGACGACGGCTCCACCACGGACACCGGCGGCGGCCCCGGTAGCGGCGGCAGTCAGCCGCTCGCCCCCGGTGAACCGGTACCGATCCCGGGTACGTTCGAGGCTGAGAGCTATGTTCGCTTTGGGGAGCTCGACGGCCGACAAGATGGCGTGCAGTCATGCGTCAGCGAAGTGAATTTTTCGGTCGATGTCGGCGCGTCGGACGCGGCCAGCGGCGGTTGCTACATCGGCTGGACCGCGAGCGGGGAATGGCTCGAATACGATGTAGTCGTCGCTGAAAGCGGAGCGTTCGACTTCTTGCTTGCCGTGACGACGGTCGCGAGCGAAACGGCCGTGAGTTTGGTCGTCGACGAGATCACCCGAGGTACGGTTTATCCTACGGCGTCGGATGGGGCGACCTTCCAGGAGCTGACCATACCGGGGGTAGGTCTTTCCGAAGGGGAGCACAGCGTCCGCGTGGCTTTCGATACCGGATCCGTGGACCTCGACTACGTCCGCGTCCAAGACGGGGGCGCCTGCGTACCAGCCTGCGACAACAAAGCCTGCGGCGACGACCTGTGCGGCGGCACGTGCGGCACGTGCGACGACGAGCAGATCTGCTCAAGCTCGAGTCAATGCGTCGCGCCCTACGTTCTCCCCGTCCAGGAGTACGGTCAGCTTGCCGTGGTCGACGGGCAGTTGGTGGATGAAGACGGAGATCCCGTCGTGCTCCGCGGGGTCAGCACTCAATGGCTGAATTGGGACGAAACCTACTCAGGCAACGCGGACAACATGGAATTCATGCGCGATGACTGGGGTCTCGAAGTCTATCGCATTGCGAATGGCGTCGAAGGCTACAACGGCTACGCCGATCCCGATGTTCGTGAGCAACGCTACGAGCGGATCGCCGACATCATCGAGAAGGCAATCGATCTCGATCTGTACGTCCTGGTCGACTGGCACACGCACGAAATCGAGCACAAAGAAATCGCCGAAGAGTTCTTCGCGCAGATCGCGTCCGACTACGGTGACTACCCCAACATCATCTACGAACCATTCAACGAGCCAATCGGGGCTGGGGGCAACGAGGAGTTCTGGGAGAACGAACTCAAGCCCTACCACGAGGATCTGGTCGAGGTGATTCGAACCCACGATCCCGACAACGTCATCGTACTCGGCACTCCTCTCTGGGATCAGCGGGTCGACATTGCAGCAGACGACCCAGTCGAAGGAGACAATCTCATGTACGCTCTCCACTTCTACACCTGCACGCACACCGGGTGGCTGCGAACTCGAGCCCAAGCGGCGCTCGATGCGGGGATTGGTCTTTTCGTGACGGAATGGGGCTCGACGCACTCTGATGGCGGAACGTCAGCCAATCCGGGGGTCTGCCTCGACGAGGCGAGACGTTGGCACGAGTTTCTCGACGAGAACATGATCAGCTCGACCGCCTGGAAGCTCACAGACGATCCGGACTCCTCCGCGATTCTCACGGGGGCTCCCCCCGGCGGCCCGTGGACCGAGCAGCACCTGACCGAACACGGACGCTTCGTGCGCGAAGTCGTTCAACGATAGGAGAGCGTCGATGAAATACCGTAGACTGGGCAATACAGAGCTCGAGGTTTCCGCCATCAGCATGGGGTGTTGGGCGATCGGCGGCGCGTGGGGAAACGTGTCGGACGCAGACAGCATGAAGGCCCTGCACGCGGCCGTCGACGCGGGAGTCAACTTCTTCGACACGGCTGACGTCTATGGCGACGGTCGAAGCGAACGGCTGGTGGGACGCCTCCTGAAGGAGCGGACGGAGACCATTTACGTGGCCTCCAAGGCCGGAAGAAGGCTCTCGCCGCACGTAGCAGAAGGATACAATGCCGAGAACCTGACCCGGTTCGTTGACGACAGTTTGCGCAACTTGGACATCGAGCGAATCGACTTGATTCAGCTGCACTGCCCGCCGAGCGAGGTATTCGAGCGCTCCGAAGCTTTCGAGGCCCTCGAGCGACTGAAAGAGGCCGGGAAGATCAGGCACTACGGAGTCAGCATCGAGAAAGTCTCCGAGGGCATTTCTGCGATGAAGCACGAGGGAGTGAAGAGCATTCAGGTGATCTTCAACGCCTTCCGCCTCAAGCCCGCCGAGGAATTGTTTTTTCGCGCAAAAGAGCGCGGCGTCGGCATCCTCGCCCGGGTGCCTCTCGCTTCGGGCCTTCTGACGGGAAAGCTTTCGAGCGAATCGAAGTTCGAGGAGGACGACCACCGGAACTTCAATCGCCACGGGCAGGCCTTCGACGTCGGTGAAACGTTCTCGGGCGTTCCATACGAGCTCGGCCTGGAGTTGGTCGAAGAGTTGCGCTCGCTGGTGCCGGAAGGTGCCAGCCTCAGCCAATGGGCGCTCCGCTACATCCTGCAGTACGAGGAGGTGACGTGCGCGATTCCGGGGGGCAAGAACGCGACGCAGATCCAACAGAACGTCGGCGCCGCGGACTTGGCCCCGCTCTCACCGGAGTCGTTCGACAAGGTGCGTGCCCTCTACGACGCGCATCTTGCCCCGCTCATTCACGACAGGTGGTGATGCGCGGCGCCGCATAGCGGCGCCGCTCCCCGCCTTCGTCGTCAATGCCTCAGCGTTCCGCGAACGCGAGATACGCGGTGCTTCCGAGCTCGGGGGCGCCCTCGAAGGTCTCCATCAGATATCTTCGACATTTTTTTGAAAAGGACTCCCATTCGTCCTTCGGCATGCTCTCTCGCGCCATGACGAGGGGAACGGCGCCCTCCACCATCTCTTCCCAGAGCTGTTCCCCCGAGCCGTAGTCGTAGGCACAGAAGCACGGTTCGATTCGAATGTTCGAAAACCCAGCCTCCCGGAGTTCGCGTTCGAAGACTTCGGGATTCTCCAGGCTCTCCGGATTCTCCTTGGGTGGGGGGGACTCCGGGTTGGCGGCGCGCCCAGCGTCGAACATCGCCCGCATCAGCGGTGACCTCGAGACCGGGGCCCAGCTAGAAATCAACGCGCGCCCCCCTGGCTTGAGACAACGCCTCATTTCCCGCATTCCGCGAATCCTATCGGGAAAGAACATGAGCCCGAACATCGACACGGCGCGATCGAACGTCTCGTCGTCAAATGGAAGATCCTGACCGTCAGCGACACGCGTCTCGACGTTGGAAATCCCACTTCGGCCCAAGTGTGCCCGGCAGAGCTCGACCATTTCTGGCGAGAAGTCCAGGGCTTGAACCGCACGCACCTGCGGCGACGCGATCAGACTAACCGTTCCGGGGCCGCATGCCACGTCCAAGAAGACGTGCTCGGGCTTCAAGTCGAGCTCAGCCAGACCTTTCTCCGAATACTTCGCGAGAAACCCCCGGGTGAATTTATCGTAACCGGATGAAACCTTGCTCCAAGGGTGGGGCTGGGCGAGAGGACTGACTGGGGCGCTAGGAGCGTCGGACATCCAGCGCACGTTCGCACACCTCATATTCGAGTGCACGCCCCTCCCCTCACGTAAGTACATTTTCAGGCACTTCCGTTCCGTACTAGAGACGCCTTTTGGTGCAGACGCGGAATGCAAGACGGTTCCGACGATGAAATCGGGGAGCAACGTGTGTTCTTGGAGGACATTCGTCCTCATGGATGGCTCAACTTGACGCCCCCAACTCGACGTCAAAAGATGAGCGTAACATGAAAGAACTCAAGCACCTGTTCGACAACAACCGGAAATGGGCTGACACGATGCGGGCCGAAGACCCGCAGTTTTTCGACAACTTGGCAAAGCAACAGACGCCCCCCTACCTGTGGATCGGGTGTGCGGACAGCCGCGTCCCCGCCAACCAGATCATCGGCCTCGCGCCAGGAGAAGTGTTCGTTCATCGGAACATTGCCAACGTCGTTTCCAACACCGACTTGAATTGCCTTTCGGTTCTTCAGTACGCCGTAGAGGCGCTGAAGGTGCGGCACGTGATCGTGTGCGGGCACTATGGATGCGGTGGAGTCGCGGCTGCACTCGCGCACGAACCCTTGGGCCTCATCGACAACTGGCTACGCAACATCAAGGATGTCTACGAGCGGAGCCCCCTTGCCCATGAGGATTTGAGCCCAGCCGAGAGGACGAATCGCATGTGCGAACTCAACGTGGCAGCGCAGGTGAAGAACGTCTGCCATACGACGATTGTTCAGGACGCGTGGCGCAAAGGGCAGGAACTGTCCGTTCATGGTTGGATCTATGGACTGGGCGACGGACATCTCAAGGACCTCGATCTGTGTATCTCTAATCCCGATGCCCTCGCCGACATCTATCGCATGACGCCTGGCGGCAAGTAGCCGGGCCGCATTCACGCGCCGACGTCCATTCCGTGAGCTTTCAGCACCCGCTGCTCGCTCTGTCGATCGTTCTCTTCGCGGGGATCATCGGTGGAGAGCTGATCTCCCGCGTCAAACTCCCGAAGGTTACGGGGTGGATTGGCACGGGCATCCTACTTCGCGCGCTTGGCGTGGTCGGCCTGCCGGCGGAAAGCCTACCCGACTTCAACGCTCTGATGAGCTTCGTGCTTGGCTTCATCGCTTTCACGGTCGGCGCGGCGCTGAATTTTCGGAGTCTCCACAACGCCCACAAACGCTTGCTCCTACTGATCTTGGGGGAGGCACTCGTGACCCCCGCCGTAGTCGGGGCGGCTCTTTACTACCTTGGTGGGCTGCATCTCGACGTCGCCCTTCTATTGGGAGCCATCGCCATTGCGGGCGCACCGGGGACCACCGTCCTCGTCGTTCAAGAGGCACGAGCGCGAGGGAACCTCTCGAAGACGCTCGTCGCCGCGGTCGGCCTGATCGACATGGTCGCCGTTGGGGTTTTCGTGGTGGCAACGGTCTTCGCCAGCAGTTCCTCCGTGGGCAGCCCTTGGCAGCTGGCCGGGAGGGAGGTCCTTCACCAATTTGGTGTTGCACTGCTCGTTGGCTCGGGCGTGGCGGTGCTCGCACTAGGATTGACGCGCACGATCGTGAGCCCCGCCTTCCTCGGCCCGAGCATGGTGGCCGCCATCCTCGGTTCTTGGGGCCTCGCACAGGCGGTCGGGGTTTCGAGTATCTTGGCGAGTACTTTCGCCGGCATCACCGTCTCCAACCTGCGCCACACCACGGCCAACGCCGCGGAGGCTTACCTGAGACCTTTCGGGGGCTTACTCTTCGCGGCTTTCTACACGCTGGCTGGCATGAGGCTCAACTTCGCTTCGGTTCTGCCATTGCTTGGGCTGGTCGTGCTTTTCTTCTTGTCGCGCTTGGTAGGAAAGACCCTCGGAGCGTACCTGGCAATGAAGGCTGCCGGCGCCACGACTCGTATGCAGAAGTATCTCGGTCCCGCTCTCCTTCCGCACGGCGGTGTGGCCGTGGGCCTCATCCTACTCGTCCAGTCCGATCCCGCGCTTTCACACGTTCAAGACATCGTTGTCGCGGTGGGTCTCTCTGCCCTCGCCATCAACCAGCTACTCGGCCCCAGCGTGACACGGTTTTCGCTCGCCAAAGCGGGCGAAGTGGGCAAGGACCGCCCGCGTCTCTTGGACTTTCTGACGGAACAACGCATCGTGACCAACCTGACGGGGGCGAACAAGAAAGAGGTCATCGACGCTCTGGGCGATCACCTTTTCTCCACCACGACTCTCCCTCTCGAGAAGGAAGAGTTCATCGAAAGAGTCCTGGAGCGCGAAAGCGAGGCTTCCACGTGTCTGGGTGAGGGTTTCATGATCCCTCACGTCACGCTCGACGAAGGTGAAAACATCCGAGGTGTCCTCGGGTTGAGCTCCAAAGGCATCGATCTTGGCGCCGCAGACGGCCGCAAGGTACATTGCGTGGTGCTATTGGCCACGCCCGACCTCGATCGGGAGCGACACCTGGAAATCTTGGCGGCGTTCGCGAAGGCCATCACCAGCAGCGACAATCTGCGCGAACAACTCTACCACGCGCGCAGCCCCGCTCACGCGTACGAGGTCCTTCATGCCGAACGCTCCGAGGAACTCAACTACTTCCTGGACGACGCCATCCAGGAAACTCGGGGCGACGAAGACCCGAGCCCCTCCCCCGCCTAAGGCCGGATCGTCGTGCCCCCTGATTCCGATCAGTCGACGGGATCCGGAGCAATGCCGTAGGCAGGAGCGATCCCATAAACCGGCGCCACTTGATCTCCTCCAGTACCGAGATCACCGCCGCCCGTGCCGGGCTCGCCGCCGTCCTCACCTCCAGATCCATCGCCGCCCGCCATACCGCCGAGGTTCGCTTCACCGCCGGTTCCCGGGCCACCACCGGTAAAATTCGAGAGACCACCGCTCGCCGGAGCTCCATATACGGCGACTGGGTTATCGCCATCGCCGGCCATGTCTCCGTCCCCCGACGTACCGCCGGTGTTCGGCGCGTCACCGTCCCCCATCATGTCGCCGTCACCGTCACCGGCCTCTTCGACGTCTCCAGCACATGCAGCTGCGGGTGAGGCGGCGATAGTTCCCAGGGCGATCAGCGCGGCGCGGCTGAGGCGCCCGCGAGGGAGACTTCGCGTGGGGACGGCGGCAGCCGCTGCATGTCCGCAGAACGGGCACGCAGCCTCCGTCGATAGGATGTGTCTGGCACAGGACGAGCATGGATGAAGTGAAGCTGTCATATCGATTCTTGCTGGTTAGGGTCTCGGAGATTCAAGAGGCAGGTCTTCTTCGATGATTTCGAAGCGACCTTGATCGAACGGCTGACCGGGAGCGGCTTCGACACGAACGACTCGTTCGCGCTTGCCCATACGGTCCATTTCGAGCGCGCGATGGTGACAATACGGATTGTTTCCAGGCCGGCCGAGGAGCATGTCGCTCATCCAGGTACAACCGGCCTTACACGTTTGAGCGTAGTAGCAACTGGCGCAGTAGCCCCAAAGGTCGTTTTTCGTCCGGGTTCGGTTGAAGCGCATCGGCTCGGAACGTGTCCAGATGTCCTCGAGACGCGCGTCACGGCTGTTGCCGGCCCCCCATTTTATCGTCCCGAGCGAGGGGCAACCTTTGATCGTTCCGTCTGCCTCGATGCCAATGGTGGACGACCCGGCACCACACGATCCTCCGTGTCCCTTGGGCATCCATCCTTGAAACATCGACTCGTAGGGCCCGAAATAACCCAAGGTGTTGCCGCGCCACACGAATACTCCAGCTTCATCCGCACGCTTCTTCAGTTCGGCGAGCATTGGGAACACGTCGAGCAACTCGTATGGCTGGAGGAGAACTTCCGGCTCGTCCACGGCCCGCCCCATGGGAACGGTGAGCATGATTTGCCAGGCCGACGAGCCATTTTCGATGATGGTCTCGAGCAATTGCGGAAGATCGGGAAGACTCAGGCGATTGATCTGGGTGTTGTTGTAAACCTTGATGCCAGCGTCGCGGATGTTCTGCATGGCAGACAGGGCACTTCGAAATGAACCCTTCACTCCCCGGAGCCGGTCGTGCACCTCTTCCAAACCGTCTATTGACACGCTCGCAGCCGAAAGCCCCGCCGAGGCAGCGTCCCGGGCGAGCTCAGCGGTAAGACCGCGCCCGCCCGTCGTCATCGTCGCAATCACCCCCTGGCGATGAAAGAGATCGACGATCTGCAGCCAATCTGGACGGAGGTACGCTTCTCCGCCGATGAGAGTGACCTCTTTGATGCCGAGCTCGACGAGCTGCTGGGCAAGATCGAGCGCCTCCTCGGTGGACAGCTCGTCCGGGCGGGCCTTACCTGCGCGGGAACCGCAGTGTCGACATGCGAGATCACAAGCGAGCGTAATCTCCCACACGCAATAAATGGGACGGACGCGATCGACACTCGTCGCGCTGTCCCTCAGCGGAAGATGCCTCCGTGCGGGCTGCGCCGTGGGAGCGAGGGGGAGAGAGCGCGGCCGTGGCGCACGCAGGAGCTCCTCATGGCTCGTTCGGGTGTCGCTTGGATTCATCCGCATGCCCTCATGCCTTCCACTGTGCCAGGAGTGTGCCGAAAGTACGACCCCGTCGTCCGAGGAATGCCCCCCTTTCGACGCAGTATCCGTCATTTCCGTATTCAAAGCACGGTGCGTGCCAACGCGTGGACGGCCGCCGGCCCCACCGTCGAGGCTGCGAGCAAAAAGCGCCGAGAGGCGCAGTCCCACGCCCTCCCTTCGGAACGTAGGCCAATGATTTCAAGCGCTTGCTCAGGTCACTTGGAAGGCGAGTTCGCCTCGCCAAGCCCAATCAAAGCCCGCAGCGGAATCCCCACCCAAGACGGGCGGTTTTCGAGCTCGTAAGCAACCTCGTAGAGAGCCTTCTCCATCAAGTAGGCATCGAGAAGGAGCCTCAGCTCCTCCGAGTCCGTCGGGAGCAGCTCGGCTCGCGCGATGGTTCGGAAGTAGCCGCGCAGGAACCGCGCCCCGACCCAGACCTGCCAAACCTCGGCCCAGCCGCTGAGCACCTCGTGGTCCGCTTCGCGCACCACACCGATATGGTCGTCCTTCATCCCCGCGTGAGCGGCGTAGTGGAAGCTCCGGAGCATGCCCGCTACATCGGCGATGGGGGATCGCTTGCCCCGTCGGTGGGATGGGGAACGCGCCGGCTCGCCTTCGTAGTCGAGAATGATGAAGTCCTTGCCAGTATGAAGCACCTGACCCAAGTGGAAGTCACCGTGCACGCGGATGCGGGCCCCGGCCAACGGACGCTCTCGAATGAGGGACATCCGCGCGCGGATGCTCTTTTCGGCACGCAGAGCGGCTTGAGCCAGCAATCGGTCCTCCTCGGGGAGGCTCTTCTGCGCAGCCTTGATTCCGTCGAACGCTCGGGCCGCGAGATTACGAATCGATTGATAAAACGCGCGCTTGGAGAGCGCCCCGAACGTATCGCGACGGAATTCCGGGTCGTCCGCAGCCGACAGCGCAACATGCAGCTCCGCCGTCCGCTGTCCCAGAAGCTCCATGCTGGGCACGAACGCTCCCAACATCGCCTCGAGCTCAGGGGGTGGAGAAACGTCGCGAAGCTCGAGCAACGGTTCCTTGGGGAGCGGTGGAGCCGGCCCCAGTGTGGCCGCCTCTTCGTAGAACTGCGCAACCGCATCCACCGCAAGGCGCCATGCGTCGCCCTGATTTTCTACGAACTCCTGCAAGATCCCTAGTGTGCCCGTGGAGCCAGTTTCCCCGTTGATATCCAGGTGACCGAGGAGGTTCGGATAATGAGAGAACGTGTTGGTCGAAAGGTGAGACAACACCTCGAGTTCTTGGCTTTGACCAGGCTCTACCTTTCGCAAGAGCTTGAGGACGAATTGTTTCCCGTAGAGGTAGCTCGTGTTGGTTTGTTCCGCGCCCAGAAGCTTCCCTTCTAGCGTGTCCTTGGCCGCTCCCTTCCCGAAGCCACTCGCTGGATGGCCCACGATCTCCATACTCCGGCCGCGCAAACGCCCCCCTTTGGTAATCGCCTTGAGGAGCGCCGAGGCGACTTCCGAATATTTGGCCGCGTCAGTGAGATACCCGGACGTTCCCTTGGCACGCAGCTGCGCGATGGCCGTCTCGGGCTCGTCCTCGCGGACCTCGAACGCGACGGGAATGCAGTAGTGGCTCGGTTCCCCTGAACTGAACTCGACGAGCGCGACCACGAGGCGTACCGCCTTGGCCAAGGGGATTGCGTCCTCGACCGTCACGCTCTTGATGGCGCGCGTCTTGTCTCGGTACCACCGCTGCTCGGGCATGAACGCCCCGAGCGCCCGCGCAATGGGGGCGTTCTTGGTCGTCGAAAGGACGCCCTCCCATGCGCCTTGTGTACGAAGGATTGGCAGCGTCCGGTGTTGCTCCTCGGCTTCGTGGGAGTCTGAGATTGCAAACCAGTAGAACCCATGGGGCCCCAGCGTGATCATGTACGGGAGCTCCCCGATCTCTGGAAACTCTCCATTCCCGAACAGCTCGCGCGGCGAGTGTCCCTCGAACTCGCCCAAATCGAGCTCGACGTATTGAGCAAAACGGGAAAGATTGGCAACCACTAGGATGACCTGGCCCTCGTAGCGTCTCAAGAACGCGAGCACCCGACGGTTCTTGGGGAAAAGAGGCTCGAACGAACCACGACCGAACGCCGTAAACTGCTTCCGTAGGTCGACGATGCGCTTGGTCCACCAAAGCAACGAACTCGGGTTCTGTTGCTGCGCTTCGACGTTCACCGAAGAAAAGTGGTACTCGGGGTCTTGAATGGGGGGGAGCACCAGCTTCTGAGGGTTTGCGTACGAAAAGCCCGCATTGCGGTCGCCACTCCACTGCATCGGCGTTCTGACGCCATTGCGATCGCCGAGGTACACGTTGTCGCCCATCCCGATCTCGTCGCCGTAGTAGAGTACGGGAGTCCCCGGAAGTGAGAACAAGAGGGCGTTCATCAATTCGATCCGGCCGCGATGGTTCTCCAGGAGAGGCGCCAAGCGACGGCGGATCCCGAGATTCACGCGAGCGCTCCGGTCCACCGCATAAGCAGACACCATGTAGTCCCGCTCTTCGTCCGTGACCATTTCGAGCGTGAGCTCGTCGTGGTTCCTTAGAAAAATCGCCCATTGACAGCCGTCGGGGATCTCCGGAGTTTGCTCCAGGATGTCGAGGATCGGGAAACTGTCCTCCATGCGAAGGGCCATGAAGAGCCTAGGCATGATCGGGAAGTGGAAGCACATGTGGCATTCGTCGCCGTCACCGAAATAGGAAACGGCGTCTTCGGGCCACTGATTGGCTTCGGCCAAGAGCATGCGATTGGGGAATTTCTTGTCGATGTGACTCCGCAAGCGACGCAGAAAGTCGTGGGTCTCCGGCAGGTTCTCGCAGTTCGTACCGTCACGCTCGAAAAGGTACGGCACCGCGTCGAGGCGCAGTCCGTCCACGCCGAGATTCAACCAAAAGTCGACGACCGAAAGGACGGCGGCTTGGACATCGGGGCTTTCGAAATTCAGATCGGGCTGATTCGAATAGAAGCGGTGCCAGAAGTATTGCTCGGCGACCGGATCCCAAGTCCAGTTGGAGGTCTCGAAGTCCTGGAAAATGATCCGAGCCTCGGAGTACCGGCTGGGATCGTCGCTCCAGACGTAAAAGTCCCGATGTTTGCTTCCCGCTAGCGCACGGCGCGCCCGCTGAAACCACGGATGCTGGTCCGATGTGTGATTGAGGACGAGCTCGGTCACGACGCGAAGACCTCGATCATGAGCTTCGCTCAGGAGTTTTCGAAAGTCGCGCAGATGACCGAGCTCGGGGGCGATACCGGTGTAGTCGGCGATGTCGTATCCGTCGTCGATGAGAGGAGAAGGATAGAACGGTAAGAGCCAAATCGTGTCGACTCCGAGATCTTGGATGTAGCCCAACTTCTGGGTCAAACCCTTGATATCACCGATCCCGTCTCCGTTTGCGTCGAAGAAGGACCGAAGCCGCACCTCGTAGATGACCGCATCTTTGAACCACTGCGGATCGCTCAACTTCCACTGTTTTTCCGCCTTCACGGATTCCAAGGTATCAAACCCACCCTCGTGTGCCAGACGTCGGCACAAAGAGCTGGCCAGATTTTTCCGAATCGACCGTGCTGCTGCGACGCAATGCTCCCGAAAAACTAGCAGCGGACTGCAAGATACATCCCTCGTGCTACGATTCCCTCGGATGAGCGAATGCGGCTTGCGCTATGTTACGACATCGTCTCGAGTCGTGGCGCTGAGTCGCTCCCTTCGGGATGCTGAATCAGCGCCGACTCCAAGTGGATGAAGAATCATGAAACAAGGCCTATCTAGCCTTCTCCGCGGCCCAAGGGCGTCGCGCTTCCGCCTCGCGGTCGTACTTTTACTCATGTTCACCACGATTTTGGCGGGCAAGTTCTGGGAGGACGCATACGTCGAAAACCTCAGGCGCGATTGCGGCTCCCTCTTCGAGGACCGACTGATGCCCGCCACCATGCTCTACCGGTTGGGAGATCAGGTCCACAACAAGCGAGAAGAACTCGAAGAGTATCTCCACGGAGACGAAAGCCCCGACACGCCCTCCCTCGAGTATCGGATCGGAAAACACGACGCCGCCATCGAGTCACTCATCGATGACATCGAGCACACCTATCTCGTCGACGAGGAGTCCCGACTTCTTTCGGAGCTGCGCCAAGCGGTGTCGGACTACGACAAGAAAGAGCGCGCGCTTCTCGAGCGCCACCGAGCAGGTGAGAAGGTGCGTTACGGCCGTGAAATGCGGGCAGCCTTTTCAAGGGTGCGGGACGAGCTCACCGCCCTGACGGAAGTTCAGGAGGAAGTTGGGAAGAAACTGAACAAGGACTCGGTCGCCAGCGCTGCCCACGTGACGTCGCTTCTCTATTTTCAGCTCGGGATCACGTTCGTCCTCGGGCTTCTCGCCTCTGGTCTCGCGATGAGCCTCGAGGGCCAAAGCGTGCAGCCGAGACCGGAAGCGGGCGATCCGAAACTGCACTGACTCGTCATCCCGGCTTCTTTTCGTGCAGGCGCCGGACCCCTATCGGAGCCACGATAGCGCCGTTACACTCTGGGAATCTGCAGGTGGGCTCGTGCGGGGACTCGATCTCTGCTGGCACGCTGCGAGGAGTTTTCCAATGTACCTATCCCAACTTGCCCTCTTGTTGCGCACTGCGCTTCCGCTTCTTGCTGCGACGACATTCATCGTCGCCTGTGGTGACAAGGACCGTAGCTCTTCCTCGTCCAAGGACGACGAAGACGGTACGGGCGGCGCGAGCGGAAGCGGTGGAAGGTTGGGAATGGGCGGGGACCCCGACGACTTCGAGCCCGTCGCGTGCGATACGGATCCCGACTGCGACGATTACTTCTACTGCAACGGCGAGGAGCGATGCGTCGACGGCCTCTGTCGACGCGGATCCCCCATCGATTGTGACGACGGGATCGATTGCACGGTGGACCGGTGCGTCGAAGATCGACAAGAGTGCCTGAGCGAAGCGCCGGACGACGACGGTGACGGTCATGCCGACGCAACATGCGAGGATGAAACCGGTGAGCCGCTCGGCGACGACTGCGACGACAACGACTCTCTCGCCTACCCTGGCAACCAAGAGGTGTGCGACCAGGACAACCGAGATGAAGACTGCAACCCGGAAACCTTCGGAACCCTCGACGCCGACCAGGACGGTTTCGTGGACGCCAATTGCGCCAACGAAGACGACGACGGGAACGTTTTCCGCGGGGACGACTGCGACGACAGGAAGCCTGGCGTCAACCCGCTCGCACAGGAGCTTTGTGATTTCCTCGACAACAATTGCGATGGTGAAACGGACGAAGGCGTCTCCATCTCGATGTATGAGGACAAGGATCACGACGGTCGTGGCGACGACGACGCTGGCACGGTGCAAACCTGTCTAGGGGCCGTCGGCTACTCCCAGATTGCTGGAGACTGCGACGACGAGGACCCGGAAGTCTTCACGGGACAATTCGAGATCTGCGACGACAAGGACAACAATTGTAACGGCCAGGCGGACGAAGTGCGTGAGCTAGCGCCCTGGTACAAAGACGTCGACGGCGACGGATATGGCGACGCGGAGAGCACACCGGTGTTCTCCTGTTATCGAGTTCCCGGTCGCGTTCTCTCGCAGAATGACTGCAATGACAGCGCGGACGGCGGCAACACGGTGAACCCCAACGCGCCCGAAATCTGCGACGGGCTCGACAATGACTGCAACGGAACTGCCGATTTCAAGCTAGCTGGGGTGAACAACTTCGAGGATGACGATGGCGACGGCGCTGCCGATGCTGACTGCGGCGGGCCGGATTGCAACGATCTCGACCCGCGAACCTCCGAGGGGGCAGAGGAAGTCTGCGATCGGATCGACAACGATTGCGACGGAGAGGTCGACGAACAAACAGTCCAGAACATCTGGTACATCGACGAGGATGGGGACGGATGGGGAGTCGTGATCGGCAGCGCACTCGCAAGCTGCGATCCCGTGGCCGGACGCGCTTCACAATTTGGCGACTGCAACGACAACGAGCGCGACATCAAACCTGGCATGACCGAGTTGTGTGATGGCATCGACAACGACTGCGACGGAATCGTCGACGAAGGTGCTGGCTCCCATTGCGAACTCGAAAACGCCCTAAACACCTGCCGCTTTGGCCGCTGCGCGATCTTCAGCTGTCTACCGGGCTATCAAGACGCCGACAGCAATCCCGAAAACGGCTGCGAAGCCGTCGCAACCCCGACGACGACGACGACTGAATGCTCGTACGATAGCTTCTGCAACGATGCCAACCTCTGCAACGGCATCGAGACGTGCTTCAACGGATTCTGTCGCCTTGGCTCACCGATCAATTGCAGCGCTGGACCGGGCGTATTGCAGGGGGACTTCACGATAACGGGTGGGCGCGACATCCTCGATCTGAGTGGAATCGAAACGATTACGGGAGACCTATTCATCAACTCGCCCGGTCTCACGTCGCTCGTCGGGCTTGAGAGCCTGAAAATCGTGGGAGGGAATCTCTACATTCAAGGAAACAACGGCCTCACGCGCCTATCGGGGTCCGCACTTTCTGGCTTGGAGATGGTCGGTGGGGACATCCTCATCCAGAACAACCAAAACCTCCGCAGCGTCGCTCTCCCATCGCTCACATCCGCTCGGTCCCTCATCATCGACAACAACGACAGCCTCGAGACCATCGACGGCCTCGGAGCGCTGACGAACGTGGACGTCTACCTCCAAATTTCGAACAACGACGCCCTGCTCGAGATCGAAGACACGCCGGCTCTAGCTCGGATCGGAGGCGACTACGACGCGCTGCCTGGCGACTCCATCCAGCCCCTTCCCTGCTCGGGGCTGGGTGGCGTGCAGATCGACAACAATCCCCTTCTGACGACGGTCACCGCCTTCGCCAACTTGGCGCAAGTGGAGGGCGATATCTGCTTTTTCTACAACCCCAACCTGCAAGGACTGTCTTTCGATTCGCTCGATAACGTGGGGCACGCGATCGAGTTCGAAGACCTCGACAGCCTCACGACATTCACTGCTCCCAATCTGCGTTCGATCGGAGGCGGCTTGAGGATGGGAGGTGGAGAATCCGATGGCGTTCCGGTCTCCTCCCTCTCTCTGCCTTCGCTCATCGGCATCGGTGGCGAGGTTCGCTACGCCGGCTTGGGTTCCGACCTCACGGAAATCAGCTTTCCCAACCTCCTCGATGCCGGCGGCATCGTGATCGACCTCTTCGGAGACGCCGATCTTCTGACGACGGTCGACTTCACTGCTCTCGAAATGGCGAGCGACATTTCGATCTACTACTCAGCGAGTTCGGCCGGGCTCACAGTCTGGGAGTTCCCGGAACTCACGGACGTTCAGAGCGCCTTTTCGGTGTATCTTTCCGCTGACATCACGTCTTTACGCGCGCCGCTGCTACAAAACATCGGCGGAAGCTTCACTGCAAACGTCTACTCGGAAGCGATGGCTTCGATCGACTTCGGCGCCCTCGAGCAAGTGGGCGGCTACTTCGACCTTTCCTATGGTAGCGAAGTACACGTGATGAACTCCATCGACTTCGGAAGTCTCAGCGCGGTCGAGTTCGATTTCTATCTCAGCGGGAACGTGACGACCGTCGATATCGGACAGCTCATGACAATCGGCGGAGCATCCAACATGGGATACTTCTATGCTTACGTGGGGCCGTACGACATCTGTACCGACGTGACGCGGCTCCAGACACCGCCAAGCACGTTCACGGGGACGTTCGACACGAACTGTCCTCAGCAGACTCAGTCAGAGCTCTAGGAGTCCGCGCCCGCGGCGCCCAAGTTCTCGCCTGCCAGCCAACGGGCGCGCCCCTCGTGCGCGTGGCAAGCACGTTCACTCGGCGACGCTCGGATTAGGGCGGTGGGGTCGAAGCAGCTCGACTTCGCGGGCCAGGTCCTTGAGGCTGATGGGTTTGAAGCAGATCTTGTCGACCACTTCACTGCCGCCGACGTCGGCGCCCACCCCACCGCCCGTCAAAAGGAGAACCCGGAGCTCGGGATTGATGCCTCGAAGCCGCTCCGCAAGGCGTACACCGTTGGTCGTCTGGAGGTCGTAGTCGACGACGGCAATCGCCAGGTCGGGTCCAAGCCTTCTCGTCGCCGAAATGGCTTCTTCGCCAGTCTCGACGGCATGGACGGTGAACCCGAAATGCGACAGGCCTGCGGCGATGTGAGAGCGGAGCACGCGCTCGTCATCCACGAGCAGTACCGTCAAACCGATGGCTTGCGGGGTGCGAGTGCTGGCTGGTGGCATGGCCTTGGGCTCGGGTTCTGCCGTGAGAGCGGGGAGAACGATCTTCACGGTCGTGCCTCGTCCCACCTCACTTTCGATGACCAGGCGACCTTCGTGAGATGCGACGATTCGATCGACGACCGAAAGGCCCAAGCCAGTACCCATCCCGGGCTCTTTCGTCGAAAAGAAAGGTTCCCGAACCCTTGCGAGAATCTCCTTGGACATCCCTGGCCCATCATCCGACACGGTGATGACGGCCACGGCTTCGGCGCGCGGCAGCGCCCGGTGTGAGTCGAGCCGCTCCAAGGAGATCTGGATTTGACCGCCCATCGAACTCATTGCATGCCAGGAGTTGGTGACGAGGTTCGTCAAGACCTGTTCGAGCTGGGCCGAATCCGCCCAGATGGCCACATCCCGGTCAAGGTGGAGATCGAGATGGATTCCCCGGGGCAACATGCGTCGCAGCATTCTCACCGTGGACTCGATCACCTGTCCCGGGAAAATCACCTTGCGCGCCAGCTCACCGCGCCGCGAAAACGCCATAATTTCGGAGATGAACTCGCCTGCTCTCGAGGACGCTTCGATGATGTCGTTGATGGTCTGGGCAGACTCGGGATCGCTGGCGCGAGCATTGAGCGATTCCGCGGCGGACATGATCGTAGCGAGCACGTTGTTGAAATCGTGAGCGATCCCTCCGGCGAGCCTACCGAGGGCTTCCATTCGCTGGGATCGCTGCAGCTCCTGCTCTGCGAGTTCGCGAGCCGCGGCCTGCCGGCGTTGTTCGGTGAGGTTGGTGTTGAAGATGGCCACGCCATCGAGCACCTTGACGACGTGATGACGGTACACGCCGGAAGCCGGCTCTCCGTCGGGGATTTCGTACTCTTGATTGAGGGGGATCCCGCTCTCCACCACCCGTTTGTATTGTTCGAAGAAGCCACCGGTGCGATTGACGGGAAAGAGCTCGCAAACCTTCCCGCCGATGAGCTCCCCGCGCGACTTACCGAGCTCGACCTCGGCGGCTCGATTCACTTCTGTGAAGAGGAAATCGACGATTTCTCCCGCCTCGTCACGGATGGCATCCATCCAATAGATGGCTTCCTGAGCGCCATTGATCGCTGATCGGAGGCGTGCCTCGGATGCTCGAACTCTCTCACGCTCCGTCTTCTCCCAGGTGATGTCCGTCTCGATTGCGACGAAAAACTGGTTCCCGTGGGCATCGACCGTCGGCTCCGCCTCGATCCTCACCCAGTATTTTTCCCCGGACTTCCGATAGTTCAAAAGTTCGGTTCGAAAGCCGCGTCCCGCCCGAATTCGATCACGCACGCGGGCCACTTCGGCTGCATCGGTCGCCTCGCCTTGGAGGACGCGCCCCAGGCGCCTACCGAGCATCTCGTCAGCCCGATATCCCGTGATCCGTTCGAATTGAGCGTTGCACCAACGCACGTGCCCGGTCGCGTCGGTCATCACCACACCCTGCTCGATGCGCGCCATCGCCTCGGAAACCAACGCGTCAAAATCCTGAGCAGCACGCTCCACCGTGACATCGCGCGCGGTCCCGAAAACCGGAGACTGTGGCGCGAGTGGCGGACGGCACTGCCAGCGGATCCAACGATACTCCCCACTCTGATCTCGAAAGCGGCACTCTGTCTCGAGGGCGCGCCCCTCCCAAAGCAAGTGGAACGCCTCGGTCGTCCTGTCGACGTCGTCCGGGTGCAAGAACTCAGAAAATTGCTTTCCGCGAAGATGCCCCGCGCCGTAGTCGAGCCCTCGCGCTAGGTAACTCTCCATCAAGAGGAACCGCCCCTCGCGGTCAACGACGGTGGTCAGTTCGCCACTTCTCTCGCCGAGCCCTCGCAGAAGCGGATGCTCGAGCTTTTCCGACTGAAACTCCTTGAGCGTGACGAGGACCGAATCTTCGAAGTCGACGGTGCAGATTTCCACGGCCGACGGACCACCTGCGACGTCGAAACAAAAGACGCCAACGCAGTGGCCTCGCGACCCATGCGCTTGAGAGCCTAGGTCCGTCAACGCGACGCTGAGCTGCGGAAGCACCTCTTTTACTTCACGGCCGACGATGGAATCGGCTGGTGCCCCTAGCCAACGACACGTTGCGACGTCGGTGGAAAGAACCTTCGACGGCTTTTCCTTTGTCAGCGTGAGCAAGAACATCAATGACCCAAAAGAGCAGTATAGGGCTCCCGACATTGCTGAAAACCAGGGGGAGCGGTGCAGCCGATTCCCGAGGATCCGAGGAAATTCGGCCTCGAAAACGGCTCCCCCGCACAGGAGTCGGATTTCGCCTGCTGACCAGGCAAACCGGACCCCGGGTATTTTCACCGAAGCGATTTCGAGCTAGTTGGCAGCAAGCATCGTCGGTTTGCTGCATGCTTTTCGGGCTGGGGGTGTCTAACCCTGAGGAAACCCGTCAACGAAGACGAGGAAAACCCAATGAACAAATCACGAGTCGAGTCAGCAGTACAAGAACTCCCGCCCAGGAGCGGACGGAACCGAACGGAGGTTTCGTCGATGCGTGCTCTAGACAACCTGGTTTTGCCGGCGGACAAGGTCGAAACCGAATCTTCCGAGGACGAATTCGATGCCGCGTTGTCCTTTCTGGACCCCGAGGACGCCCCCGAGGTCGAGCCGGAGCCCGCCCCGGCTGATGCCGCGCAAGAGGGACAACTCGAGTTCAATCCTCTCGAGCCGGATGAGGAAATCCACATCGAAGACCTCGACCCCGAGGACGCCACTCTCGCGCAAGACGCCAGCGTCATCAGCACCCTCCTTCGTGACCTGGAACAGCCCCTTGCTCGTGCCCTCGCCGAGGCCGAACGAGTCTTGGGTGATGAGCAACGAGTCGCAACTTGGGTCGAAAACCAAGCGCGACGACGCATGTTGGCGCTGGCTGCTCGCTTCGCCGACGAGCTTCGAGAGACCGAGGCCAAGCGTTCGCTCAGCTCTCCGCCGCCCGCGGACTAACGGTCCCATACGGTCACAGTCGGCTGCACCAGGCTCGTTCGTGCTGTGGTTGCGAGGCCGAATTGAGCTAGCTTCCGCCCCGGAAGGGCCTAAGTGATGGTCTCGGGTCATACTGTACTTCGTGAAGGCGGTATCAGCACCGACTCGAGCAAATGAGGGGCGATCCACGACGGCGTTGCTCGCTTCGGCGAGGGACCTCACCCTAGCGCAGGAGCATTTCCGCGAGGTCGCCGAGCTCGCCAGCGACCTGGCAGAGGCCATCCTGCATGAGTCGAGAGCAAGAGAGACTCCGGAGCAGACGAACGCTCGACGTGCACTTTCGCAGTTGCTCGATTCACCCGAATCCCAGCTCTTCACCACGGCCCTGACCGACCGTGTTCATCGCGCGACTTCAGCGACGGCGGCTGTTCGCGTACTGCGAGATCTGCTTCAGCGCACGGGTGGTGGCAAGCATTTCCCCGCGGTCGATCGCCTCCAAATGAGAGCGGCGCGGATGTTTGGACCGCTTGTACCGAAACTGACCCAGAAAGCTCTCTTGCACCGGTTGAGCCAGGAAGCGCGCCCCTACTTGTGGGACGCCGCCGACGAAAAGCTATCGCAAAGCCTGTCCTTTTGTCATGCGGCGGGAGCGAAGGTCAACCTCAACTACCTGGGCGAAGAGGTGCTCGGCCATGATGAAGCTACCGAGCGGCTGAAGGCGTATGTTTCGCTGGCGTCGCGAAACGACATCGATGCGCTGAGCCTGAAGCTCTCGGCCATCGAGCCTCATCTCGAGATCCGGGCGCCGGATGAAATGACCGACCGGCTCTGCAAAGCAGTGGTGCGTGTCGCCGCCGCAGGACAAAAGCGCGCATCAGGGCCCCCGCTCTTGTACTTCGACATGGAGACCTACCAAGATCTCGCGATCACGGTTCGCGTCGTCGTACGACTACTCGAGGATCTGCCCCGGGACGCCCGCATCGGTGTTGCATTGCAAGCCTACTTGCCGGAATCGTTGGCCGCTGTACATCACCTCGCAAAAGCCAGCGCGGCGCGCACCGCGCGAGGCGGCGTGCCGCTCCGGATCCGCCTGGTCAAGGGAGCGAATCTTCAAATGGAGCGGGTCATCTCGTCGCTCCATCGGTGGGCGGTGCCTGTTTTCCCTGAAAAGTCGCTGGTGGATGCCCATTTCAAACGAGTCCTCCGGAGCTGTGCTCGAGAAGCCGCGCAGGGCCACGTGGCTCTCGGTGTCGGCTCACACAACCTGTTCGACGTGGCGTACGCCCTCTTGTTGCGAGAGATCGAGGGCCTGGGGGATCGCCTACAGATCGAGATGCTCGAAGGCATGGCTGGAACGGAAGGAGAAGTCGTTTCGGAGTTGTCGGGCGGCATTTTGGTGTACGCGCCGGCCGTGCACGAGAACAATTTCTCGAGTGCTGTTTCGTATCTGGTTCGTCGCCTAGACGAAAACACAGCGCCAGAGAACTTCATGCGAGACGCGCCTCGGCTCGTCCCGGGGGACGCTGCCTTCCTGCAGCAGCGCGAGCGCTTCCTCGAGGCAGTCGAAGAGTCGTATTCGGATCCACCAATCACCTACCGCACTCAGAATCGTGCTGCCGAGGCACACGATGGCGTACCCAGTGCGCCCCTGAGCGAACCCTTCGACAACGCGGCGGACACGGACTTCACCCGAGAAGCCAATCGACAACATCTCGACCGGCATCTGGCCCTGCTTGCGGCCGACGACTCCATCGTCGTCGAACCTCTCATCGCGGGCGAGGCTCCAAAGTACCCTCGAAAAACGACGACTGGCTTCGATCCCAGCCGACCTCGAGCGAGCTACTCAATCGTACTTTCCAGCGGCGCCGACATCGAGACGGCAATCACGACCGCTAGTGAATATGCACCGTACTTCCTGGCGACGAAAACCCGCAGGCGGGCCGAGCTGCTCGAGAACGTAGCGGAGCTCCTTGAAAAGAACCGAGCTCGCCTGACGGCTGCCATGGTTCTGGATGCGGGCAAGCGGGTGCAGGAAGCCGACATCGAAGTCTCCGAGGCGGTCGACTTTGCGCGATACTACGCGCGCAGAGCGCTCGAACTCGAGGACAACCTCGACCCCAGGGGAGTCACCGTCGTGACGCCTCCTTGGAACTTCCCTCTCGCCATCCCCTTGGGAGGCGTCCTTGCGGCCCTGGTTGCGGGCAACACGGTCATCCTCAAACCGGCACCCGAGACACCGCTGGTCGCCTATCTAGCGGTTCAACTGTGCCATCAGGCGGGTATCCCACGCCAGGCCCTCGCATTCGTCCCGTGCCTCGACGAAGACGCAGGGAAGCTGATCGTCGATCCACGTGTTCGAGCTGTCATCCTCACGGGCGGCACGGAAACCGCGCAGCTCTTCAAGAAAATGCGCCCCGACCTGACTCTGCTCGCTGAGACCGGCGGGAAGAATGGGGCGTACGTGGCACCGGTGAGCGATCGCGAACAAGCTATCGCCGAGATCGTGAGGAGTGCTTTCGGCCACTCAGGGCAGAAGTGCAGCGCTCTGTCCCTGTTGGTGCTGAGCCGAGAGGTTTTCGAGGACGAAGGCTTCCGGCGCACCCTCGTGGATGCAACACGAAGCCTCCCCGTGGGTTCAGCGTGGGACCCAATGTCGATCGTGACGCCACTGATCCATCCCCCGAGCGGCGCACTACGGCAGATCATCGAACAGGGTGACCGATACGGAAAATGGCTACTCGCGCCGAAAATGGACGAGCGCAATCCTCGCCTCTTGAGCCCGGGCATTCTTTGGGGGGTCGAACCCGGCTCCTTTCCGCATCAAACGGAGTTCTTCGGTCCCATCCTTTCGGTCATGTGCGCCGAGGACTTGGATGAAGCCCTGAAGATCCTCGGATCGACGCGCTACGGACTCACGGCCGGACTTTTCTCCCTTGAAGAGTCCGACCACGAACGCTTCGTGGAGGGCATCGAGGCCGGAAACGTTTACATCAACCGGGGTATCACTGGGGCCGTGGTGGGACGCCAGCCCTTCGGCGGGCACAAAGAGAGCTCCTTCGGACCGGGCGCCAAGGCAGGTGGTCCGGACTACGTGCGACAGATGACCGTGTGTCGAGCGAGCTCGGCAAGAGCCAAGGAGCTTCTCGAGAATCGAGAAAATGACTACGACGCCTCGTTTCGAAACCACTTTCAGGGAGTAGCTCTCGGGACCGAGGTAGTCGGAGAAGAAAACTATCTGCGCTATCTGCCCGGACGGACCGTGGTCGTCATCGGTGAGGGCGCCGAGGCCATGGACATCCGCTTCGCTCTCAAGGCCCGGCGCCTCTGCAGAAACGACTACCCGCTCATGCTTCTTCGAGGACACGGCTCAACCCGCACCGAACAGATACTCGGTGCCGAGCGCGTAGGATCCATTACCGCCTCGGGTGGCGAGATCGTGACGCGGGCGAAGGGTCTCGGAGCCGAGCGGCTTCGCGTCGTCGGCGCACCCTCCGATGACTTGCTTCAAGCGGCGGCCGAAGAACGGCTTACGGTGATCACCGATCCGGTCTCCGACGTGGGGACCCAGGAGCTCCTTCTCTATCTCAGGCCGCAGAGCATCAGTTGCGCCTTTCATCGACACGGCAACACGAGCTTCTACAGGTTGAGCCGCTTGAAAGAGGCACTTTCCTACTGGGAGCGAGCTGACTCTAGCCGGGATCTTCCGTAAGCCATCGCGCCGAGCGCGACGGCGTCGTCCCCCAATGTCGCAAGCTCGAGCCGCGTGTCTTCGGCCGATCGCGTCGGAAACGAATGAAGCTGAGCGTGCTCGCGGATGACGGGGAGCAGCTCGTCACCGAGTGCGTCTATCACCCCGCCTCCCAGGACCACGACGTCCGGCCCGAGCAGAGTGATCATGTTGCCGATGGCTACGCCGAGATAAGACGCCGCAGAAACGAGGGTCTCGCGTACGACGGCATCCTCCGCTTGCCACCCCCTTTTCAAGAGAGAACTTCGGACGTTGTCGAACCCGTCGTCCTCGATGAGCTCCGCCAGGATCGACGGCCGTCTGTCCAGCACGATAGCCTGCTTGAACGCGTAGCCCATTCCCCGTTTGGAAGCGTAGGCTTCGGCGCAACCTCTCTTACCGCATCCGCAGGGACGTCCGCCGACCTGGATGGTCATGTGACCGACCTCGGCAGCCATGTTGTTCTCCCCCGTCAGAAGCACACCATCCTTGATGATACCCCCACCTAGACCCGTTCCCATGAACATACCCACCAGCGTTCCGGCCTTGGAATGCCCGCCCACGGCGTATTCGCCGTAGGTCCCCGCGTTGCAGTCGTTTTCGGCAAAGACGGGCTTGTCGAGAAGAGCCGCGAGCTTCTTCGTCAGAGGGAGGTTCTGCCAACCCATATTTGGAGCGGCCACCGCCGTTCCGTCCGGAAGAATCGGGCTGGGCGCGCCAACCCCAACGACTCGGACGGAGGACCATACTCCACCAGCCACCGTGCACGCTTCCTTGGCTGTCTCTGCGGCCCGCTTGAGAACGGCGTCGGGTCCCTTTTCTGCTCGCGATTTTTTCTTGGCTCGACCCAGCACCTTTCCAGACGTGTTCGTGATGAGGGCGGAGATCTTCGTACCTCCGATGTCGATCCCAACGTAAAGATCCTCGCTCATGAGCGCCCATCATAGATGATGCGCGCGCCCGAAGCGAGGGTACCGGGCTCATTGGAAAACCACGTCGATGAGGTGCTCGACGAAAGCTTCCGTCATGAATTCGGCGTGCCCATCGATGATGTCTTCGTCCACGCCGACGACCATGAGCTTCCCCTCGGGTGGGCGAAATCGAGAGCCTGGGACGCAGCGGTCGCCGTCCACCGAAGGGCACAGCACAACCCCTCCCTGCGCTTCGGATGGACGAAGGTACGCATCGATCCATGCCGGGGAGTTGTTGATGGTCGTCGTCTCCGCGAAGAGTCGCTTGCGGGTCTGTCCCGAAAACTCCACAGCGCCACCGAGCGGGAAGAACTGTGCGGTCACGAGATCAGCAAGCGAACCGTAACTGACTAGGGTCGTCTTCACGGGAAACCCTCGCTTACCGAGCTCCTCGGCGCGAGCGACCGAGAGCGCCGGATTGACGAGAAGCACGGATTGGGGAGATTCCTCGGGCTCAAGCCGGGACACGACGGAAAGCAGCGGGTCCGCCCCCATGCTGTGCGCGACGAGAGAAACTCGGGCAGGAACCTCTCGTCCTTCTGAAATGCTCGACAGTCTTCGAAGGATCAGCTCGAGGTCACCGTCCTTTTCGCCCAATCGCCGTGCCGTCGCCAGGCGATTCCAGAACGTGGCAAGCTTGTTCGCCGAGAGCGAATCGAACAATCGTCCCGGCCACGAAAGATAGACCCCGAAGACGCGCACTTTCTCCGAGTCACCCAGAGCCCGCTCCGCGAGCCTCTGCACCATCTTTTCGAAGCCTCTGAGGTTCCCATCCGTCTCGGCCGCGTCGTGCCGCCAGCCGTGAAGAAAGGCGAACACGAGCGGCTGCACTCCCGACTGTGATTCGAGGGTGCGCACGATTGCCTCCAGTTGTTCGGGACGCGCAAGTCTGCCTTGTTCCGTGAGCTGAATCACACCGATGTCGTATCTACAATTCTTGCGCTCTCGCTCGTCACAAGCCGCCCTTCGAAACCCCGGAGACGACAGATGCGCCTCCCTCCGGCGCGTGAGCGCTTCTCCTCCGAGCTTCACTTCGTGCAAGTCCGAGGAGAACACCAGCCCAGCGGACGAATCGTCGCAACGAGCTTCTTCGGTTCTCAAGTCGGCAAGCACTTCGCGGTTGTCAGCCGAGACGAACGGCTTGGTGATTGCCGCGAGAGAGTCTTCGCTCGCGCCGAGAGCGACCGTGAACTTCGAGTGGGTTTTTTCCTTGGTACGACTCAAGCACGCGCCAACCCGTTCCCCCTGCGCCGTCGTCCAGGACACGTCCAAACTCAGCTCCGCATCCTCCAGAAGTCTCGAGACCTCCGCCACGAAGGCAACGGCAGAAGGCCCTTCGAGTTTCGGTTTCGACCAACGAACGTCGCGCGACTCCCACCGCAAATGGACCTCTTCGGGGATGAGTTTCTCAGGGTAGCTGGGTGCGAGGAACGATAGGCGTTTGAGACAATCCGTTCGATCGTGGAGGGTGACCCCGAACGTGAGCTCGCCGTCCCCGCCCCGATGGATCTCGAGCCCGGAGATGTCCGGACCACAGAGACCCGAAACATGAATGGAATCACCCTGGACCAAGGAGTACTCGGGCCCGAGAAACGGCTCTAGAACCTGAGCGTCGAAACAGCCACCCGACGCCGTGAGGTCGGCGCTTTGCCTCGCCGAGACCTGGAACGACGATTTCACGTTGCCGAGTTCCACTCGAGCACCCACTCCCAGGGTCAACTTCCCGTCGCAGCGCCGCCTAACCAGACCGGAGAAAACGGTGGCACCCGTGATCTCGACGTGAGTCGCCTCTCGACTGCCGAAGAGCACGTGCCCGATCTCCGTCCTCCCGAACGAATCGATGCGGGAAACGGCGCCTCCCCTCTGCATGAGACCACGCAGCTTGTGATCCACGTAGCATTGAAAAGTGACCGCGAGTGCGCACATCGCGATCCCAATTCCGATGCAGGTCCACACGAGTTTGCGCCGCACCCGAACGGTTTTATCAGTCAGGCGGAAGGCATCCCAGGCGGGCAATTCAGAGCCAATCGACTCACGCGCCGACTTCTCCCTACATCGTCACAGGCGCGCTCTGATAGCTGATTTTGGCTCGATTCAGAAACCACTTCGAGCCAGTTTGCAAAGGCAGGGGAACTGTCCAAAGTAAAGTTGCTTCCATGTATAATAGAAATATCCCGCGCCCTTTCGGTGCCCTCGTGCAATCCGGAGGGGGCTTCATGGATGGAAGCGGCTTACCTTGATGTCTATGTTCACCTCAACCTCGCGTCAGAAACTGTGGCACGCCCTGCTTTCGGCTGCGCTCTTGTGCTCAGCCGGTTGCTCGGATGAAGACACGCATCTTCCTCCGATTGACGGTGGTGGAGGTGCAAGCGTCGGACTCGACGTCGAGCCCTGTGAGGACGGAGAGCAGCGCTCGTGTTCAGAAACACTGGACTACGAAGCGGGCGTCATGAAGTGCTTTCACGGAGTCCAGACCTGTGAAGACGGTCGATTCGGCGCGTGCGAGGATGGAGAAATCACGATCGAGGCGGCTCCGCCCATGCGCCGCCGCGAGAGCGGCTTGCGGCTCCTTTCAATCAGCACACCGGAAACGTGCGACGATTCGTCCTCTCCTTTCTTCAACCCCTGCGACACGGGCTGCCGCTATTTCGACGAAGACCCAGCCGATATCATCGCGAATCCGGCGGTGCCCCCCGCACCGCCAACCTACAACGGGAACCCTGCGTCGACGATGTGCAACGTCGACCCGTGCACGGCAAGCGCCTCCCCGATGGATTACGGCTGCAGCGACTGCGTCTCGGATGTTTGTGACTTGGACATGTCGTGCTGTACGACGGCCTGGACCCAGGAGTGCGTCAATTCTGCTCTCGATCTCTGTTACGGCATCGACGTACCCGATATTCCTGGACTGTGCGGATTCGGGCTGTTCTCCGACACGACTCTGACTTCGGCGAACCGGCCCGCGACGAACGCAATGATCGGCTCGTACGGTGATCTCACGATCGGAACGGATGCTGCTCTCTACAAGGGTGGCATCGTAACGGCGGGCAACCTGACTTTCAACAGCCTCAACGGCAACCCCGTGACCGCCGATCAAGGCATCCACGTCGACGGCAACATCACCTCGCAGAACTCCAACACCACCCTGACCGGTGACATGTTCGCTGGAGGCACGATCGATTTGCCGGCCTGGACGCTCTCGAACGGCTACGAGGTCAGCGCCGTGGGCAACATCACGGGCGCGAACGGAACGACGGCCTATGGTGACATCAACACCAACGGAACCATCTCCGGCGTCAACATCACGAGCGCCGTCTCGTGTCAGTCCCCGAGCAGCTGCTACACACACACGCCCGTTTCGCTACCGCCCCAGACGGCGGGGACCGCGATCCCGATCCTCACGACCAACTGCACCGGAACGACGGACTTCATTCAGAGCGGCGGCAACACGACCATCCCCGGTCCAGGCGTCTACGACGACGTCAATATCACGAACAATGGCAATCTGACGCTCAACGGGGAGGGTACGTACTACTTCGACACGTTCTATCTCGACGGCGGCTCGCTCATTCTTCAGCCGGACATGGGCGGGACCGTCGGCTGGGACATCCGAGTCTGCAATGCGGTCACCCTCCACGATGGAACGGAGGTCCAAGGCGGGTCGAACTTCCCTGCGTCGATCAACGATTCCAACGGCGTCCTCCTCGATCCGACGCTCATGACCTTCTACGCGGACACAACGGGGACCGTGACCATGGGGACCGACGTGTATTTCTCGGGAATCATGATGGTACCGAAAGGAACCGTGCAGAAGGCCAACATGAACAGCGTCCCCCACCGCATCGATGTCGAGGCAGGGACGCGGGCTGCGCCCGTCCAGGGAGCAATCTGGGCCCATACGCTCAACCTCGGAACGAGCGCCCTGACGTATCAAATGTCCGAGAGCGATTGCGAGGACATGAACATCCCCGGGACTGCAGATGGCCCCGGCGTCTACCCCGGCTCGTGCCCGACGGACAACGTACTTCCGGCCTCCCCAGGGGCTCTTGAGAGCCCCTGCGTGAGCGGCGCCGACTGTCAGATGAACCACCACTGCCTCGAGCCCCAAACGGACTCGAGCTGCGGCCACTCGAAATGCGCCACGGGAGCAGCGCTGACCAGCACGTGTGATCCGTGCGTCGAAGCAATTTGCGACGTGGACCCGACCTGTTGCTCGGGGATGTGGACTGCCGCATGTGTCGACCTGGTCGACACGGTGTGCGACGCGGTTTGCGGCTCCACAGCTCCCGAGAGCGGCACCTGCACGGACAACGCCGGTGGATTCACCGAGTCCTGCGGAGGGTACGACCTTGCCCTCGGCATCCCTTGCGAGGATGAGATAGACATTTGCAACCACGGCGACACGGCGTTCTTCGGCGATGTGCGGGTCGGCTACTGGCCCGACAACGACAACCAGATGGGTACCACGTCGCCGCTCATGTCCCCCGAAGGAACCTGCGACGTGACGAACTTGAGCATCGCCTCGGGGCGGTGCGCGACGATCACCTGTGCGGTTCCGGCGGGAACCTACACGCTGATGGTGGATCCCGAGGACACCTTGTCCGAGTGCGACAATCGGCGGTCCGACAACTGGAGCGTGGACGACGATCGAGCTTGCCCCGTGACCACCGCCACGACGACGCGGCTCGAAGTCGAAGCCTACGACGACTACTCCAATGCTTCCGCGGGCGGCACGGATGCTGGTCTCGGCGGCGACACCGGCTTTGGGCTTTGCTCCGACGGGAGCGGCTGCGGCTTTGCGTCGGGATGGCTCGAGGCGGGCGATTACATCGAGTGGAACTATTCTGCACCCCACGACGGTCTCTATTCCGTCGATGTCCGACTCGCGTCGAACGCCGCATCTTGGAGTCACCAAATCCAGGTTGACGGCGCGACGGTCGCAACTTCGTCAGGTGCGGCGACTGGTGGATGGGACACGTGGTCGACATTCCAATCCACGCAGTTTTTCTTGAGCGCTGGCGACCACACAATCCGTCTCAACTTCGTGGACGCTGCTCAGTCGCAAAACGTCAACTTCATCGAGGTCCATTCGCCTGACATCACGGACGATACGATCGTGCGAACTTTCGATTACGAGGCCGAGTGCCCCGACCCCGAGACGACCGCCGTCTGGACGGCCCTCGGTTGGAACGCGGACACACCAGACGCTTCGACGGTCACATTCGAAGGAGTGGTAGCGGATTCGGCAGCGGAGCTTGCCACTGCCATGGCCGATCCGAGCTCGTGGACCTTCATCGCAGAAGCCCAATCACAGAACCTGCCGGTCACCGAATCGTGCCCATTTTTGAGCAGCTGCGAGGCGGACATCACGAGCGCCTTGAGCCTCAGCAGCAACCAGGGGCAGTTCTTCGGCCTTCGTATCACCGTGGATCCGGACATTGCGACGACCACTTTGTACGATTGGGTGGTCGCCTATAGTTGCGTCTACGACCAATGAGGCTCATGACATTCTCTTCATTCAGGAGCGCACCTCTCTCGGCGCTGCCCATCCTTGCTATCCTGGGGCACGTACTCGGGGCATGCAGCGAAGACGAACCGCGACCTGACGGGCGGCTGCCCTCTTCCACTGGCGGTGACTTCGGGGACGGGGATGTGCCTGGAGACGGCGACGGCGATGGCGATGGCGACGGCGACGGCGACGGCGACGGTGACGCGACCGGTGGAGCCACGAACATCGGCGACGGTGATACTGCGATGGGGGGTTCCGGGGGCGGCATGATGCCTCTGCCCGGAAGCCCGTGCGAGGATTTGGATTGCCCCCCCCTCGCCCTCTGTGACGATTCGGGAGAGGAGCCCATCTGCGTCTGCCCGGAAGGCTTCGAGGGTGAAGATTGCACCGACGTCAACGAGTGCTCGAGCATCGACAGCTGCCCCGCGGGAACGATTTGTGAAAACACGTACGGCGCATTCATTTGCTCGTGTGCACCAGGCCAAACTTCTACCGGCAGCGGTTGCGAGGACACCCGGGAATGCGACACCTCTCCCTGCCACGCGAACGCAACGTGTACGGAGGGAGACAACACCTTCGAATGTACGTGCGATTCGGGGTACGCTGGCAATGGCCACTATTGCTCGAACAGCGACAGCTGCGCCGCCGATCCCTGCCAAAACGGCGGGACGTGCATCAACACGGAATCGGGGCACGTGTGCCAGTGCGCCCCCGGGTACTCCGCCACGGACGACTGCGCAACAATGAGCTGCAGCACTCTCAGCTTCGCGGACCCGGCCCTCGAGGCGGCCGTTCGTGTTGCCATCAACAAGCCGAGCGGCGACATCACCCAAGGCGACATCCAGTTCACGACGGCGCTCTATCTCGCCAACGAGGACATCCACGATCTATCCGGGCTCGAGTGTTGGAGCCATCTGGAGGTGCTCGACCTCAACGATACGCCCCTGGGCGAAATGCCGGAAAGCTATCCGAGCGCGCTCGACGCGCTGGGCTCACTGACCCAGCTGCGCGAACTCTATCTGAACTGCACGGGCGTTTCTTCACTCGAGGTGCTCGAGGAGCACCCGACGCTGAGTCGCTTGGGTCTGGCTCGGTACCAATCCTGTCAGTCTGGCACCGTCGATCTCTCGACGTTGAGCTCAATCGGATCGCTCCGCTGGGTGGATGTGTCGGGACTCGGGCTCTCTAGCCTCGACGCCTTCAGCACGCTCAGAGCTCTCGAGTACTTGGCTGCCTCGAACAACTCGATAAGCAGCCTCACCCCGCTTTCGGGCCTCGAAAATCTCAAGTTCCTCGCCCTCGACGGCAATGAGATTGCGGACTGCACTCCGTTGTCAGCGATGGCCTTGCTCGAAGAACTGGACCTCGCTGACAACGCGCTCACCACGATGGCGCCCCTGGCCGGCCTTCAATCGTTGCGGACTCTATCAGTCGCAGAGAACGAGCTTTCCACGCTGCCGAACCTGAGCGGTCTCGACAACATCACGTTCTTCGACGCTTTTGGTAACCAAATCACGACTCTGGACGCCATTGCAGATCTTGGCACCATGAGCTGGATCGGGATGGGCAACAACGACATCGAGACGGTAGAGCCCCTCATCGGCTCATCCGTGAAAGGAACCATCTCGCTCCGGGGCAATCCCCTCGACTGTGAAGAGGAGGAAGACAACTTTTCGATCGTGATGAGTCAGGGCGTCGAAATCCGCTCGGATTGCGAGTGAGCCCCTCCTGGCGCGAGACGCGCGGGGCTCCTTTCCTCGTGGCTCGGACCCTGACCTCACTTTTTTGCGATTGGAAAGATCCGGACGCGGATTCGAAGCAGCTCTCACGATCTCTATGAGGGCTTCGAATCCGCTCGTTTCTATGTCGTCGTAGCGCTAGGCGACTACAGGTCGCACTCGTTCGACGCGACGCTGCAGGCTTCCCAGGCAGACTCTCCGGATACCGAGAAGGAAGCCTGCGAACCACCGCAAGAGCAGCTCCACTGGTCCCCGGAGGTTAGCTGGCACCCGCCATACTGCCAGGCCGAGACCTCGACAGGCTGACCATTGATGACGCGGTCCTGAGAGCACTGGAGCTCGAAGTTGCAGTAGTCGCGCTCAGCCCACTGGGATCGCGGCTGGCATGTGGCATCGAGGTTGGGATCGATGAGCGGACCGTGACACATGCTGATGGCGTCCACGCAAACCTGTGGGGACGTTTGTCCTTCGTCGAAGGTGAGACGACCCGAGGCGTTGCCGGAGTAACACTCGCAGACCCACTCGTCTCCGTAGTTGTCGCACCAAGCGTCGCTCCAGCTCTCGATGGTTCCGGGCATTCCAGCAAAGTCGACCGGCGTCTCGCAGTAGAGGTTGGTCCCGCAGAAGTTCTGGTCACCCTCGAAGTATTCAGTACGGCATTCGGGCGCCCCGATGACCTCGAGCTCGCCGCCCCCTAGGCAGGCTTCCATCATGCGATCACATCCGGCTCCACCAGCAATGAAACCCGAGTCGACCTGGACCGAGAAGTAGCCACCGTTGCGATCGCAGCTGCACCGACCCTGGCCATTTCGTTGATCGTCGCACCAGACATAGGCCCAGGTTCCGGAGCACTCCATTTCCTGCTCACAATAATAGACGTCGTTGTACTCGTAGGTAGGCGAGCAGGTCGCAGGATCGATCGGAGGGCCAATTGGGATGACACCGGGACCACCACCTGTGGGGAAGACCGGCGTGCCACCACCGACTCCGGGCATGCCGCCTACGCCGGGATACCCGCCGATACTGCCGCCGACCCCCGGCACGATGTCGCCGTCGCCGTAGTAGTCGCCATCACCGTAATAATCCCCATCGCCTGGGTAGAAGCCACCGACGCCCGGGACCGGGAGGTCTCCGTCGCCGTAGTAGTCCCCGTCGCCGTAGTAATCTCCGTCGCCGTAGTAGTCTCCATCGCCGTACGAGTCCCCGTCTCCCTGGGAGTCTCCGTCTCCGTCTCCCCCGTCGATGGTTTCCACAGAACCGGCACAGGCAGCCAAGATGGAGAAGAGGGCCGTGGTGGAGACGTTTTGATGAAGCTTCATGACGCGAACCTTTCGAGGGCGACTCCCTCGCCCGCCCTGGGTGCAAGCGGGCACGGGTATCAATTCATTAGAGCAATCTGCGTGCCAAACAAAGCTTTGCGCGCAGGGAGCAGATCCTTCGCGAAATTCGCAAATTTGCCCGAAAAAGTGGGAAGAGAGTGCCATGATCAGGGCAATTCGTGGTGGCACACCCGGTCACGGGGATCCGATTCTCGAGCAACAATTGGTTACTTGGAAGCGCTACCATCACCCCGCCCTAGGCCCGGGATCTGCAGAGCTAGAGCCACACGTCCACGTGGGTACCGGACGAGTCACTTCGGAGCTGCGCCCGCCCGCCGTTTTTTTCGGCCGTGGCCCGCACAATCGATAGTCCGAGACCGGTTCCGCCGGCGTCGCGCTCGGTAGTGAAGAAGCGTTCGAAGACCTGACGGCGATTGTCCTCGGCGATACCCGCTCCGTCATCGGTTACTGCGACGTGCAGGAGTCGCGATGTGGGCTCATCGCGCGAAACTCGCACGAACACGGGAGCCTTTCGTCGATACCGTAGAGCGTTTTCGATGAGGTTGCCGAGCACTGCTTCCCAAGCAGAACGACTCACCTTCGCACCGGACTCCAAAGCGACGTCGAACTGCACCTCGTCGCCGTAGCGGGTAGCGGTTTCCTCGGCGAGTACTTCGACCGTCACGAGGTCGAGGTCTTCTTCCGACGCGTTGGATTCGAGGCGAGCCAAGTACAGAAGCCGTGTGACGAGGCGCTCGGTCCGCTCGGCGGCAGCATCGATGTTTCGCAGGAATCGCAGCCTCTGTTCGCCGTCCATCTGATCCCAGGAATCCTGGAGCAGTTCAGCCGCTCCGCGAATGGAAGTGAGAGGCGTCTTAAGTTCGTGACTCACGTTTGCGGCGAATTCGGCGACATATCGACTCTTGTCCTCGAGCTGCCTGGCACGCTCGTCGAGGGCCACGCCCAGAGCGTGAATCTCGCGCGGGGCCGTTACATCCGCGAGACGCAGCGCCCCGCCCTCGCCGTCCGATCTCAACAGTCTCGACATCAGGGAAAGCGGTCGAGTGATGAACCAAGAAAAGGCAATGCTCACGGCAGTGGTGAGCCCGAGCACCAGAAGCGCGGCAAAAAGAACCGCACGTCGCCGTTTGAAGAGCCACTCGGCCCCCGATTCGGCCGTCCGGGACAGCCAGACTGCTCCAATGATCTCGCCGTCGTTCCACACCGGAAGGGCGACGAACACCCGCGTTTCTCCGCGCCGACTGAGAGACGCGAGAGGCGGAGCCGGTTCGTCACTGACGCGGTCACGGAGGGCGGTGGCAAAGTGACCCGAAAGCGCGCGTTGGACCTCCGGAAGACTAGAAAAACATGTTCCAATTTGGGCTCGGGAGGAGGCGACGGCGCACCCGTCCGGAGCCAAGACGCGCACGCCGCTGAGATTCGTCACCTGTGCATTCCGAAGAACGCGGCCGAGCGATGCCGACGTGCTTTTCTCGAGCAACGTCAGCTGCCGTCCGGGGAGCTCATCGGGGATCCCACCCTCGCGGCGCCCCTCGAAGTCGAGGTTCGAGGACAGCGGGGTGTAGGAGCTGCGCAATTCAAAACGGCTTCGTGGATTGCCTGCCGTTCGTCCGCGAGCCTGGGCAAACTGCTCTTGGAACATTGCGGCCACGACCGCCCCTTGGGCTGACAGCTCTCCCTCCGTCTGCCGAATCAGGTAAAAATCGAAGTTCCTGAGCGCGAAAAAAGCGATGAAGGGGACCACCAGCGAGGCCGCCGCGCCCCCCAGCATCAGCCAACGAACGGACCATCCCTTCACTCAGGAGATCTCCGCGAGCTTGTATCCGACACCGTAGACCGTCTCGATGCACTCGACGCCAGCATCCTTGAGTTTGTTGCGGATCCTGCGCACGTGGCTGTCCACGGTTCGATCCGAGAGAAAATGCCCGGGACCGTATGCCCGCTCCACCAGCTGCTGACGGCTGAAAACCTGACCCGGGCGCCCGAGCAGAGCACTCAAGAGGGAGAACTCGCTCACGGTGAGAAACACCGGTTGATCGAACGCTCGGCATTCATGCTTGATCCGGTCGATGTACAGAGGCCCGTGGCGCAAGGGCGCCTGGGCTAGTGAGGCGCTACTCTCCGACACTTCTGTTCCGGCCCGGAGCGCGTTGATTTCATCGGCGCGACGAAGAGCAGCTTTGACTCGAGCCACGAGTTCCCGAGGACTAAATGGCTTGGTGACGTAGTCGTCGGCGCCCATTTCCAGACCAAGGATACGATCGAGTTCCTCATCGCGGCTCGACAGAAAGATCAGCGGAATCGAACTCGATTGACGGATGCGCCGACAAAGCTCGAGTCCGTCCAGTCCCGGCATCAGGATGTCGAGCACGACGAGGTCGAAGTCGTCGGCTCGAAAGGCCGCCCACGCCTCCGCACCGTCCTTGGTCATCGTGACGCGATAGCCTGCATGGCCGAGCGCGTAACGCAGAACCTCTCGAATGTGGCCGTCGTCGTCGGCCACCAGCAGTCGGTGCCCGCTCGGGGAGTCGTGATTGGGAAGATCGCTCACCATCGCTGTCAGTCTGCCAGGATCAGACGAAAAAGGCGCTCTTTGCACAACTCTTGCACGACTCTTCCGGAATCTCTGCATCGATATACGCCACTGCTTGCACGCCGGTATTCTAGGTTCGGTTGCATGTCGCTCAAACGCATCATCGCACTCGCCGCCGTCTACCTCTTCACCTGCCTGGCGTGGGTCTTCTTGGGTGGGATCACCCATTCACGAACCTCGGATCAACGGGCCGGACTCAGGGACGAAGTCGCCAGCTTGTGGGGAGAACCCCATCGGCAGGGCGCGCCCGTTCTCACCTTCTCAGCCGTCACTCCCTCCAGTCGGGATCAAGCCGACTCCACGACCATCACGGCCGAAGAAGCTTCGGAGCTCGACCTCGTTTTTCCTCCGCACCCTCCTTTGCCGCACAGTGACAAGTCGGAGTGGCTTCTCACGGCCGACGAGAAGAAGGAACGGAAGGATGCGATCGAGGCAAGAAAGGTGCTGTGGGCGCAGAGGCACAGCCCGGTCTCCGTGCCGCTCGCCTCCTCGGAGATCGACACGAAGCTGGGTTCGGACCCGAGGCGCAAGGGCCTGGTCTGGTATGCGCTCTACGACGTCTGGTTTTCCGGGGCGTACACTTACACCCATGAGAGCCCTGCGGCAGGTTATCTCGACATCGAGCTCGCCCTCCCGACTTCCGACGCCCTGTACGACGGGCTCTTGTTCGAAGTGAATGGGAGAGACGAACGGGCCAGCCTCGACCCCGCCACTGGGCGATTCTCTTCCCAAAAACTCGTTCACCCGGGAGACGTGGTAAAGTTCAAGCTTGCCTACAAGAGCCGCGGGACCGATCAGTGGTCGTACGCGCCGGGAGCTGGCGTGCAGCAACTCGAGAACTTCAAGATGACGATGGCCACGGATTTTTCCGACATCGACTTCCCGACCCAGACGCTGTCCCCCACCAACAGACACAGGACAAACGAGGGGTGGATCCTTTCATGGGACTTCGCATCGACGGTCACCGGTCACGGTATGGGAATGAAACTACCGACGAAAATCCAGCCCGGCGAGCTGTCGACAGCGCTCATTTTCTCCGCGCCGATCAGCTTGATGTTCTTCTTCGTGATGCTCTTCGTCGTAGCAACCCTACAAAAACTCGAGATCCACCCGATCAACTATCTCTTCTTGGCCGCCGCATTCTTCGCGTTCCACCTCCTCTTCAGCTACTCGGCGGATCACTTGACGGTACCTTGGGCATTCGGAACGAGCAGCGTCGTGAGCCTACTCTTGGTGGTGACCTATCTGAGGCTCGTCGTGTCACCCAAGTTCGCTCTACGCGAGGCGGCACTCGGACAGCTCGTGTATCTCGTGGGGTTTTCGTTGGCGCACTTCTGGGAAGGGTACACCGGTCTCACGGTTACAATCCTGGCCATCCTCACGCTGTTCCTCCTCATGCAGGCGACCGGACGGCTCAAGTGGGCGGACGTGCTGGCGTCGGATCGAAATCGACGGCTCTCCCCGCCTCCCGAGGTCGCCGCCCCTCGACAGCAGTCGTCCCCCGCCTGATCCAAAGCCCAAAAGAACGGAGCGCGGCCGGGTTTTCGGTCGCGCTCCGTAGCCTTCGGAAAGGGCCCATAGCCCGCAGCGACGTTCAGGCGATGGGCGACGACAAGCTGGGAGCGGGCGCAGAGGGGGGCACGGTGGGTGCCCGGGACCGCAAAGTGCGCTCCGGACTGGTCCAGGCGTCCTGCAGAAGGCGGGCGAGGTGCGCAGCGGGCGGGGCGCCACAGACCTGTTGGAAAGAGCGATGGAATTGCGGATAGCTCCCGAAACCCGCGCGGAGCGCTGCGCGCATCAGACTCGCGCCGCTGTCGCCGTGCTTCTGAATGAAGTACTGAACACGACAGAAATTCCGATACTGAAGAGGAGTGATGCCCAGCTGCTCCTGGAAGAGGTGAGACAGTCGACTTGGACTGATCCCCGACCGCTTGGCGAGCGCCATCATGTTCAAATCGCCTTCGAGCTCCGACTGGCAGATGAAGCGGGCTCGCTCGACCGCGGGGTGCAGTTGCGGGTCCCTCGGCGCGCCGCTCGGAGCCTCTCGGCTGAGCATCGTGACGAGTGCGGCCCACAGCTCGGCTTCCACGGAGCGAGCGGGTCGGAGCCACAGCTTTCTGGCGATGGACACGAGAGCCGCGCTCCACCGCTCATCGGTAAAGAGGGTTCGGCTTCCCACCATCCAGGTCAGTGTGTCGGCTGCAGAAAGTTCCAGGACCCAGAAAGCCGCGTCCGGCGAAGCCTCGATGATCTGGTGTGGGACGCCGGCCTCGATGACGAGAAGCTGGCCTGCACGAACCTCGAAAATGTCGTCGCCGACCTCGTAGCTCAACCGACCACTCATCAAGAGGTTCAGCTCGGCCCCCCCGTGCGAATGCAACGAAAGGTGGGTCGAAAGGGTCGAACAGAACCAAACGCCTCGCTGATCTTTCGCTTCCATGTCCATGGGGCTCGTGTCAGATCATTTTAGACCCCGGGTGTTCGAGACGCTTCTCGTTTCGACAGATTCTGAGAAGAAAGACGATTGTACGGCGCTATGCCACTATCCATGCGAATCCCGCTTTCTTTTCTGGGCTTTCTCTTACTGCAATTTTCCGTCGCGTGCGGCGGTGGTGACGACTCCGACGGCAATTCCGAAGAAACGGCCTCCGGGGGGACCACTGCCTCCGGCGGGGACGCGGGGTCCGGGGGCGACGCGTCCACGGGCGGAGCGACGGGCTCAGGGGGCACCGAACCGGTCCTCATGGGCGGCGAAGGACGCGAGGTCCCGGCGCCGTTCTTGGGGGACACCCCCACGGCTATCGAGGCAGCCGAGCACATGGGTCTCGGGGTCAACCTCGGACAGATGTTCGACAACACGCAGCATCCCAGAACCCTGGAAGCGGCCTCAGCCAAGATTGACGCCTACTACGAGCGCGGTTTTCGCCATGTCCGTATCCCGGTGACGTGGACCGAAGACGTCGGCGGAGACCTGCTGGTGACGGACGCCACCACCGGCACGATCGATCGCGAACACGAACGCCTCGCAGTGATCGACTCCGTCATCGATCACGCACTGAGCAAGGAGGGCATGTTCGTGATCATCAATGCCCACCACGAAAAAGCCCTCAAGACGGAAGCTCGCAGCGAAGTCTTGAGGCAGCTCTGGGCCGACATCACCGACATCTTTCAGGACAAACACCATCGTCTCATCTTCGAGATCTTGAACGAGCCTCACAAGGACGACACCACGGCGATGGCAAAGGCAGACGTTCGTCTGATGACTGGCCTGGCGTACGACGAGATCCGAGCCGTCGACGCCGAGCGCATTGTGGTCATCGGCGGCGACCAGTGGTTCGGTGCCCACGAGGTCCCGAGGGTCTGGACCGATCTCGATCCGGTGGGCGGCGGCTCCGATCCCTACGTGATGGCGACCTTCCATCACTACAACCCTTGGACTTTCTGCGGCGACAACCAGGGTGACTATGCCGATGCCTGGACCGAAGCCGATATCTCAGGTCCCATGGATACGATGGCCAATTGGGCCACCGACGTGGGTCAGGGCATGCCCGTGTACATCGGAGAATGGGGCGTGGGTTGGGGCAGCCGTTACAGCTCGATGACCTGCAACAACATCCGCAAATGGTACCTGGAGTTCGACAGTCAGTTCGCCGCCCCCCGCGGGATGCCCACCACGGTATGGGATGACGGCGGTTGGTTTCAGATCTGGAACCACAACAACAACACTTACACCAACAATCTCATCGATTGCATCGAAGGACAGTGCGAGTGGGACGGCGAACAGCGCATGAACGATGGGTGCCTTTGAGGAGGACCGCGCGCGCATCGGACTGGGTGGTCGTCGCCCTGGCACTCCAGCTTTCCGTGGGCTGTGGAGCTTCCGGGGAAAACGACGATGACGACGGGGCGAACACTCCGGGCGCGGGCGGAACATTTGGCTCGGGCGGCGACGTCGCCTCTGGCGGCGGCGTCGCATCAGGTGGCGGCGTCGCATCAGGTGGCGGGCCCGCGACAGGCGGTGGCCTTGCAACGGGCGGTTATGTCGCGTCCGGAGGTGCGGGCGGAACCCCTGATATTCCTGGGGCGGGCGGAGTTCCCAGCGCCGGCGGAGCGCCGGGCGCGGGCGGATTGCCTGCGGCGGGTGGAAGCCCGGCAACTGGCGGCATGCCCTCCTCGTCGGACGCGCCCACCGCGACCGAAGCTGCCGCTCAGATGGGACGCGGGGTCAATCTCGGACAAATGTTCGAGAGCACCCAGCATCCCCGCACCCTGCAGGCAGCTGCAGCAAAGATCGACGCGTACTATGCGCGGGGTTTCCGCAACCTCCGCATTCCTGTCACGTGGACGGAGGCCATCGGCGGCGACACCATCGTGAGTGATCCCAACGTTGGGTCGATCAATCGCTCCCACCCTCGGCTCGCGGTCATCGAATCGGTCATCGACCACGCTCTTTCCAAGCCTGGGCTTTACGTCGTGCTCAATGCACACCACGAGTACGCCCTCAAGACCCAAGCCAAGAGCGCGGTACTCGAGCAGCTCTGGACGGATCTAGTCGACATCTTCGGCGACAAAGATCATCGACTCCTCTTCGAAATCCTGAATGAACCCCACAAAGACGACAGCTCGGCCATGGCCGCTGGCGATCTGCGGCACATGACCGGGCTCGCCTACGATGCCATCCGCGCGGTCGACCCAGAACGCATCATCATCATCGGCGGCAATCAATGGTTCGGGGCGCACGAAGTGCCGGCGGTTTGGACCGACCTCTCCGAGGTGGGCGGCGGCTCCGATCCATATGTCATGGCGACGTTCCACCACTACAACCCTTGGACCTTCTGCGGCGACAACCAGGGTGACTATGCCGACGCCTGGACGGACTCCGATTTGTCGGAGCCGATGCAGACGATGGCGAACTGGGCGGCCGGTGTGGGCCAGGGAATGCCAGTTTACATCGGCGAGTGGGGCGTTGGGTGGGGCAGTCGCTACGATACGATGACGTGCAACAACATTCGCCAGTGGTACACGAAGTTCGACAGCGAGTTCGCGGCGCCGCGAGGTCAGCCGACCGCGGTGTGGGACGACGGCGGCTGGTTCCAGATTTGGAATCACTCCAGCAATTCGTTCGGGAACAATCTGATCGACTGCATCGAGGGCGACTGCGCCTGGGACGGCGCCGAACGGATGAACTCCGGTTGCAACTGAGGCCGGCCGAGGGGCTCGATCCCAAGCCCCGACTCGCTTGCGGCGCGCCTCGCGCGGGCCGGGGCTCGCTTCCCGAGTGCACCTTCAGAGAGGATGCCCGGGAACGCCAAGTGCCTCGGCAAGGCGCTCTGCGAGGTGGCTGATCCTGAAAGGCTTTTCGAGGAGCGGAAAATCGGAGAACTCCTCGAGCCCCGACGGATCAGGCGCGAAACCCGACATGAAAACGATACGGACCTTGGGCAACATTCCGCGCGCCGCCCGAGCGAGTTCGATGCCCGACATGCCCGGCATCACGACGTCGGACAGCAAAAGATCGATAGTCTGTCCCTCGCGAAGCAGAGCGAGCGCCTCCTCCCCCGATGCGGCGGGAACGACCTGAAACCCTGCGCGTCTGAGCCCCTGCACCATCATCCGCAATATCGAGTCTTGATCCTCCACGACCATCACGGTGCGCGAAGGCGGGCCCTGCGAAAGCGCGGACGACGGTTCGTGCTCACTTGGAACGAAACGCGGCACGAAGATGGAGAACTTCGTCCCCTCCCCCCGCGTCGACGTGCATTCGAGCCGTCCGCCAGATTGTTCGACGATCCCGTACGAGGTCGCTAGCCCGAGGCCCGTACCCGCCTCCTTGGTCGTAAAAAACGGTTCAAAGGCCCGGCGGCGGACCTCTTCCGACATGCCGTCTCCAGTGTCTTCGACCTCGATGAGCAACCAATCCTGGCTCCCGTCGTCGGGGCTCAAACGGGCGTCGGCGGCTCTCACTTGCTGCGCCGAAATCCTCAGCGTGCCGCCGGACTTCATCGCATCATTGGCGTTGGCCGCCAGGTTCAGTAGCACCTGCTGAAGTTGCGTCGGGTCGAGTCGAGCGAGCCAGTCTCCCGAACCGAGAGAAACCGAAAGCTCGACTCGATCGCTCAGTAGATGCTTGACGAGCCTCTTGGAGTCTTCGAGAAGCTGGTCGAGATTGCAGCTTTCGAGGACGAGCGGTTGACGTTTGGCAAAGGCGAGGAGCTGACGCGTGAGGCTCGAGGCGTGCGTGGCGGCGCTCTCGATGGTCCGAAGCGCCGCGAGTACGTCCTGTTGATTTTGGAGGCTGGAGATGCCCTCGTCGACAGCGCCGAGGATCGCCGTGAGGACGTTGTTGAAGTCATGCGCAACGCCTCCAGCCAGGCGTCCAATGCTTTCCAAGTGTCCACTGCGTTGCGCTCGTTCCTCGAACTCCTTCTGAGTCGTCACGTCCATGACCGCGCCGCGCATGAGCACCGGTTTTTGCTCGTCGTCGAAGACGACCTGACCCATCCCGTGGATCCATCTCATCGGTCGCCCCAGTTCGGGGACCGTCCGGTGCTCCACCTCGTAGTGCCCTCCGGCGGCCGGATCGGACAGGGCGACCTCGATGGCCTTTTTCAGCCTTTCACGGTCATCCTGGAAAACACGTGATTGATAAACCTCAATTGAAACCGCCTCATCGCGAGGGAGGTCGAACATCTCGTAGACCTCGTCGCTCCAAGTGATCTCGTTCCGGCCGATGTGCCACTCCCAAACGCCAGCCTTCCCTGCGTGCAGTGCCAGCCGGAACAGGGCTTCGTTCCGCTCGAGCTTCTCCTGGGCGAAGCGAAGGTCGGTGATGTCCGTGAACGAGGCGACGACGCCCGGTTGCTTGTCGGAAAAGGGTACGACTTGGGTGTTGATGGAGATCCACGTGAGCCGACCGTCGGGCTTGTGGACGCCCATGATCGCCCGGGATATCGGCTCACCCGTCCTGAGGGTGACCATCGCCGGGTGCTCCTGCCCCGGGTAGTCTTCGCCATTGTCCCGGACGGCCCGCCAGCGTGGATCGAGGGAACTGCGCCCGCGTAATTGGTCCTCGGTGAGCCCCAGGATCTCCTGGGCGGCTTCATTGCAGGCAAGGATGGACCCATCGTGCGCCTGAAGCACGACGCCTTCGGCCATCGCTTCGAAAAGCGAACGATACCGCGACTCCGAGTCTGCAAGGGCGAGCTCTGCTTGCTTGGCAACGCGAAGCTCGTCTTTCAGGCGATCGATTTGGCGCACTAGGTCTTCGATCTCGCTCGGTGTCCCCGTCGTATCCCCCGACATGTGGTCCGATTGTAGCAAAGCGCGGGTCCGAACAAGCACCCCCACGGTCGAAACGGCGACAATAGGCATGGGCGGCGCGCCATGATTCGCTCCGCACGGTCACCCGAAAGTGCGTCGGCCAAGTGCGCGTCACGAAAATGAGTCGTTGGGAGTCGGTGTCCCGAGGCTGGCTGCGACTGCCTCGCCGAGAGGAGTTCGGGCAGCCCTCCCGATGACGCGCTCGAGCTTTGCCTGATCGAGCAAGACGGGTGTATCCCAGAGGTACTTCATCTCCACGAGCTCACGGAAGAATGGCAGGAACCATCCCAGCACGGAGACAGCGCTCCACGGCATCTTACGGATCCTGCGACTCGGGGCGCGCAGGGCGGAGCGACAGTGTTCGAGCATCTGCTGCGCCGTGGCCTCGTGTCCCCGAAAATGGAAAAACTCGTAGTCGCCGAGCTGCTCGCTCTTCAATAGGAGCATGCGCACGGTCGACGCCAGGTCTGGTAGGTAGGCCCAGGCATGCACCACCGGCCGCGCTTGAGGATCCTGCAGCGCTTTGCCTCCGAGGCTTCCCTTCGTCATGTGGGCAAACCAACTGAGCGGAGCGCGCGGACCGAAGAAGTCGCCCGCGCGGAGCACGAGAAGCTTCGCGCCGCGCTCGACGGAAGAGACGAGGAGGCGCTCGGCTTCGTTCCGAAGCCTCCCCTTCTCGGTGACCGCTCTCCGGGGCGATTCTTCGTTCAGAGGCTGCGACGGGGACGGATCCAGTCCGTAGACGTTTCCCGGGAAGACGACGCGAAGTCTGCGCTCGGCCGCGACTTCACTGAGTACCGAGACGGCAGGGAGAAGCTTCCGACCCCACTTCTCGTAGGGAAAATTCACCCCATACACCAAGACATCGATGCCCTCGGTAGCTCGCCACAAGTCGTCGCGATCCGTGGCATCCCCCCGAACCACCCGGATCTCGGGCGCCATGTCACCGCGCTCCCCCCGCAGCATGGCGGCGACCTCGAATCGGTCATCACAGCCGAGCTCCTCGAGCACCGCGCCTCCGAATGCCCCCCGAGCGCCAACGACCAAGACCCTGATTTTCTTCGACATTTTCTCTACCTTTCCTCTGAAGAGCACAATGCATCATTCACTCGTGTATCTGTAGAGCGCTATTCGAATCTCTGCTATTCATCAGTGCATGCCTGAGCAAGAGTGGGAGCATTTGCAGACATTCTTGGTCGCTGCTCGGGAAGGCTCGTTCACGAAAGCAGCGCATCGTTTGGGGGTCAGTCAGCCCACCGTGAGCCGCCGCATCGAGGAACTCGAGCTCAGCCTCGGCGCCGAATTGTTCATTCGGCACAGTCGCGGACTGCGGCTGACCGATCGCGGTGCGAGCCTGTTCGGGTCGGCTGAAGGTCTCGACAGTCAAGTGAAGGAAGCGTTCCGCCGGGTGCGGAGACGCACCCTGGCGCCGGAGGGCACGGTGCGCGTGAGCGTGAACGAACCCCTGGGTGTGTACGTCCTGCCGGATTCGTTCGCCCGGATTTCCAGCCAGTACCCGAAAATCGAGCTGGAGGTCATCGTCGACAATGGCGCCACCGATCTCACACGACGTGAAGCCGACTTGGCGGTGCGAATGTTCGAACCCAAACAAGGCGATCTGGTCGCCAAGAAGCTCGGGCACGTGCCCATCTGGTTCTTTGCCTCGACCTCCTATGTGAAGCGGTACCAGCCGCAGGGCGACTTCGACGTCACGTCCTTCCCCACGATCGGGATGGACCAAGATCCTTCCTGGCCCAGAATGTTGCGCGAACTCGGTCTTTCTCACACGGACTTCCCGTTTCGAACCGACTCGCTCATTCTTCAAGTCGCCGCCGCGGTCGCAGGGATCGGCATCGTGGGGACCCATCCAAAGATAGGGAAGAAACTCGGGCTCGTGCGCGTGTTCCCCAATTTCGCGCTTCCCGGCTACGACGTTTGGCTGGTCCATCATCACGGTCTGCGGCACGACCTCGGGGTGCGCACGGTGGCGAAGGAACTCGAGACGGATTTGGCCGCGTACCTTGGGGAAGACGAGACGTCGTGGCCCGAGTCTTGCTATGACGTTGACTCATGAACGATCTTCGCTTCCTTCGCCGCCTCGCCTACGGGGCGCTCGTGTGGCTGAGTTTCGGATGTGGCCCGGCACCAGACGACGAAGAACCGGATGGTACGGGGGGTCAAGACGGTGAGGAATCCGAGTGTGGCTCTGATCTGGCGATCATGGTCGCGGCTGGCACGGGGACGGGCGATCTCTTCGTTCCTTTGGAGGATGGTGACACCCTGGTCCCTTACTTCGGCTCCCAGGCGGGAATGGAGGTCGACGTGAGCGTGCTGCTCACCGGGCTGGCAAGGCGAGACGTAAAATCCATCGAAGTGAGCTTGAACGTCGATGGTGATCCCATCGGCTTCGACGAGTTTTCGCCCCGTGATCTGGATTGCAGCGGGGGTTCGGCGACAATCGAGACGCCCGTTCTGATCGACGTGACCGACCATCCGACGGTGACCAGCGTTGCGCAGCTGAGCGGGCGGGAGGCGCAGATCGCCGTCAAGGTCTCGACCGAGGACGGCGAGCGAACGTCCTCGGTACTCGTTGTCCTCGAAATCTGACACGTGGGCCTCCCGCCCAACGAAAACTGGGAACTTCTCCGAATTTGCGCTGTCCAAACGCGCGCATGGATCTGCGCTCCTATCCGCTCGTCGACCTCCTCCAGGCGCAAGCCTCATTCCGCATCGACCCGGAGTCGACCGACACCAAGCTGGTTTTCTGCTTCTCCGGGAGCTCCACGGGCGGACTATTCGCTGACACGATGGCGGCTGCCCGACTGCCGGAGTCCGACTGGGAACCCGACGCGTTCGCTAAGGACCTCTTCCTCGATCGCTTCGTGAAGGATTGCCTTCAAGGGCCGCGCGCGCTCATCACCACCACCCATCTCATGCGACTCTTGGCCGCGCCGCCCCGCGACCGAGCCAGCGTCGAACTGCGTCGTCAAGTCCTCACCGAGCTTGCCGCAAGCACGTCTCTGCGAGAGTCCTTCGAACGACTGTATCGCGACCTCCTGCGCTTCCGGGCAGCGCTCGAGGGCTCCGGCCAGAAGGACGGAGCGAGTTCGGGCCGAGGCCAGCTCGACATTCTGGAGCACTTTTCCCAAGTCATCGAATCCGGTCGAGCTTTCAGCGAGGCGACCTCGGCACTTCGGCGCCTGTTCGATTTCGCCGACGGGGTCACCACGAGCGAAGGCTATCGTTCTCTTTTGTCTCTTCTCAGCTACGACGGCAAGCTCGCAACCCTCGACTTCCGCGTGCAGATCGGGGCCGATGGTCGCGTCCGGCACCTCGAGCTTTGCCGACTCGAGGAAGCGACGGAAAACCCTTTCGTCAGTTCTCCCCTCAAGAGGTGGGGGGCGAAGCTCGAGCTATTTTTGCGCGGGTTCCGCTTCTCGGATGGCGAAGTGATGGCGCGCCTCCTGGACGCGGTGTTCGAGGGAGTGCGACCGAACTTCGTCACTTTGGTCCAACTGCTGGGAGACGTGGAGTTTTACATTGGCGGGTTGCGATTCCGAGACCGCGCGGAGGCGGCGGGCCTGGCTGTCTGTATCCCGGAGTTTTGCGGAGCAGGCAGCCCAAGAAGACTGGAAGGGCTGTTCAATCCGCTGCTCCTCGGCGCGGGAGTCAAACCTGTCCCTTGTCACCTCGAAACCGACCGTCACGACACGACGCTTCTGGTCACCGGTCCCAACTCCGGCGGAAAGACGCGGCTCCTTCAGTCCATCGGATACACGCAACTTCTCGCGCAATCAGGGCTATTCGTTCCCGCTCGGCAGGCGCAGTTGATGCGGAGTGAAGGACTCGTCGTCTCGCTCATCCAGGAGACGGCGGCGGATCAAGTCGAAGGGCGTCTCGGCATGGAACTGATGCGGATTCGTAGCTTGTTCGAGCGTCTTCCGGTGGGAGCGACGGTGATTTTGGACGAGCTTTGCTCCGGAACGAATCCGTCCGAAGGCGAAGAGATCTTCGAGCTCGTCGTCCGGATGCTCGCCCGTCTTCGTCCCCAAGCTTTCATCACGACGCACTTCCTCGAGTTTGCCGAGCGGCTCGAGTCCCAACGGCGAATAGACGGGCTCCGATTCTTGCAAGTCGAACTCGGAGCGCATCAGGAGCCCACCTACCAGTTCGTTCCCGGAGTAGCGCGCACGTCGCTCGCGAACCATGCGGCGGCTCGCCTCGGTGTGACGGGTGAACAACTCCTCGGCCTGATAGAAAAACGCATCCAAAATGGGCGGAGCTGACGATGCCGACGCTGCTCACTACGTCACGCATGTCGCCCGAGCTTCGCGCTCGTATCGCGCAAAGCCTGCATAGCGATGCGCGCAGTCGAGCCGGAGGGCAAAGCCCGCTCCGGGGGGCGCGCCTGCTCCGAATCATGATCTTCGTCGGGGTCTTGGGTCTCGCTGTCGGGCTCTTCGTTTCCTTCAAGACGAGCCGAAAGGAGTTTCACGAGGCGCATGCGAGTCTCCTGGCTCGCTACCGACACGAGACGGCCTTCTTCGACCGCGACTACTCGAAGCGCCTGGCTCTGATCGACGAGTTCTTGCGTGAGAGCCCCGAAAATTACCCCGGAGACACCGCGGATCCCAACATTACGCAAAGCGCATCCCGCCTCACCGACCTGCTCAGCGGTCCAATCGTCGCGGTGCGGGGGCCCCTCGGGAGCTTCAACAAAGAATCCGCACGACGCTCGACGTTCGGCGACGGAGGACCGGACTCGCTCGTGCGTTGCCTACTGACCCCACCGGAAGACATCAAAGAGTCGACGATTCTTCGCCACCTCGGCACAATCTACGAACCGAAGACCTTCCGCGACCGCTTCGTCAATCTGGACGACGCGTTCAAGGGTCGAAGCTTCGTCGAGTCGGACTTCGAGGCGCGACTACGAGCCGCCTCGCTGATGAGAGAGCTCGCAGGTCTCGAGGCAACGCTAGACACGGCGCCTCTGGCGGCGGCCCGAACGTTCAGCGAGGCACGGATGCTCGTGTATGTCTTCGACGAACCCAAACCCCGAGGAGTCCCCTCTGATTTCGATGGGGAAGCCGAGCATTTCGTGCGAGTTGGGGTCCTCGATCTGAGCTCCGGTCGCGAGATTTACCGCGTGAGGCGCCGGGTCGATCCCGACTGGATCTCGGCAAAGAGCCGACTGGCCTACTCACGTCAGCTCGACAGCTGCCGTCTGGCCTACGAACTACGCGCGGAGCTCGACGGCACGGGATCTGAAACCACCGAACCCTGAGGATCGATGATCAGACAGGCGGCGAGATCGCCTGCCACATTGACCGCAGTGCGGCTCATGTCGAGGAGCCGGTCCACCCCCAGGAGGAGAACGATGCCCGAGCTGGGGATCCCTGCTGTGGTCAAGAGGCCTCCCAGAATGACCATGCCGACGCCGGGTGTAGCGGGTGAACCAATCGAAGCCGCCACCGCGGTCACGACGACGAGAACGAGAGTCGGGGTCGAGAGCTCGATTCCAAATACTTGCGCCAGAAAGACCGTGGCCACCCCTTGATAGAGCGCCGTCCCTGTCATGTTGATGGTGGCACCGAGGGGAACGATGAAGCGCGCCGTCGATGTGCTCACATGAAAGTTTCGTTCGGCAGTCTGGATGGATAGGGGCATGACAGCCGCTGAACTCGATGTCGAAAACGCCAAGAGAAGAAGTTCTCGGCTCCCACGAATGAACGCGAGGGGCGACGTGCGAGCCATCACCCACACGAGCACGAGGTAGCCGATCGCGAGAAGGAAAAGCCCAGCAAGGACAGTCAGCATGTAGGCACCCATCCCCGCGAGAGTCTCGACGCCCACACTGGCCGTGAGTCTCGCGAGCAGTCCGAAAACGGCGAGGGGAGCAAGACGCATCGCCCACTTCACGACGGTCATGCACACCTCCTGAAGAGAGCCGAGGAACTCGTAGAGTGGAGCCGATTTTTCCGGAGCAAGCGTCAAGAGCGCGAGCCCCATCAAGACTGCAAACAAGATGATCTGCAGCATTTGGCCCCCGACCATGGCCGCGAGTGGGTTATTGGGGAGCAGGTCCGTCAGCGCCTGCGGGATCGCGTCCACGCTGGGGAACTCCTTGGCTACGGGAGGGGGGGCCGAGCTCGGGCCGGTCAGCTTGGTAACGTCGATGTACCGTCCCGGACGCAGAACGCTGGAGAGGCCTATCCCGAGGCTCGCGGCGCCAGCGGTCGTTGTGACGAAGAAAAGAAGGGCACGGGTGCCGACGCGGCGCAGCTGCTCCATATCGTCGCTGGCGGTGAGTCCACGAACCACCGAAGCGAAAACGAGTGGCACCACGATCATTTGAATCAGTGCTAGAAACAGGCCGCCGGGGAGCGCCAACCATGAAACCAGCGGCTGGCTGATCGAACTCGGGACGAGGCCTACGTCCGGACCCAGCAAGAGTCCGACACCAACCCCCAAGGCGGCCGCAATGACGACCTTCAGCCAGAGCCTCGTCCGAACCAGGTCTTGCAGACGGTCGGACAAGCGCCCCAAAGATGGGAGCTGGAGAAGACGAAGTGGATCGATCAAGGTAGGCATGGGCGGAGCTCCGTCGACGGGCGCGGGTAGTCAGCTGGGCGGGGGCGGAACGGTGAGCACGGGACAGCCCGCCGTTCGAACGACTGCCTCAGCTACGCTGCCGAGTACGAACCGCCTGAAACCAGAACGCCCGTGAGTACCGATGACGATCATGTCGCACCCTTCGCGTTCACTCACTTCGACGATCGTCGAGGAGACGCGCCCCTCTTCGACGAGAGCGCGTATCGGCATGGGGGTATCCTGAGCGAGTTCTTCGATCAGGTCGTCGAGCTTTTGTTTGGCTTCGCGCTGGACGATTTCGGCAAGTGGCATCATCTGGCCGTCGATCTCACCCCATGCAATCAGGTCTGGGCGCGAGAGTCTCGGCGGCTCGTAGACATGAAGCAGGCAGATCTCGGTCGACGGGTCCGCAAGTCGTAGCGCTCGTTCCAGCGCCCGCTGGGAGAACTCCGAGAAGTCGAGGGGAACGAGAATCCGCTTGGTCATGCTGCCAAACTAAGCATTCAGACAGCGCGCACCATGGTCATCCGTGCCGTTTGCGACTGTCGATTCGATCTCGATCTCCTTTTCGGCAACGACTGCAGGTTTCATTGTCCCTAGGGCGCAGCTCGCGCAGATGATTCCGGAATCCGCCAACAGCGCGCGAAAGCTTGCGGTTCTTTTTTGCGATCCCTCGTGGCGCTACCATCGTCGAATGACGAAAAAGCTGCTCCTGCTCCTGGTCGCTTGCCCGAGTTTCCTGTGGGTGACGCAGGCTGCGGGCCAAGATTGTGGCTGTGATCACGAGGTCTCTCCGTCCACCGAATCCATCAATGGAGCGGATCTGGGGGTGGCTCCGGGTGAGGTCGTATGCATTCTGGGTGGACAGCGCCCGTTCTTGCGGATCTACGAAATGATCGGCACCGAAGAGGCGCCCATCATCGTCAAAAACTGTGGTGGGCAAGTCGACATCGACAACTCCGACCGTGGGTATGGGCTCACGCTAGATGGCTCCTCACATGTACGCATCACTGGCTCGGGGGACGACGCGTTCGACTACGGGTTTCGGATCCGAGCCTCTCGGGACGGCCCCGACTACTCGGCGAGCTGCATCATCGCTGGTGGGATGAGCACGAACTACGAACTCGATCACATGGAAGCGTACGAGTGTGGTTTCGCCGGTGTGAGCGCCAAAACCGATCCGAATTGCGAGGAAAGAGATTTGCGGGACTTCGTCCAAAGGGACAGCGTCCTCCACCATCTCTACCTTCACGACACGGGGGGTGAAGGGATCTACTTCGGGAGCACCGGCTTCCCCTCGCGCACGGGCAACTGTGACGGTGCCGAAGTCGAGCTGTTCCCTCACAGCCACGAGGGAGTCTACATCCACGACAACATCATCGAGGACACGGGCTGGGATGGAGCTCAGATCGGGGTGAGCCCGAGAGACTGCTACTTCTACCGCAATCGGATCGCCCGAGTCGGGCTCCGCGGTGTCGAATACCAGATGCAAGGGCTCCAGATAGGCGGCGGGAGCCGCTGCGAAGTGTCCGACAACTTCGTTGCCCACGGACCGGCCGTTGGACTCATCGTGCTCGATGCCGGGGATACACGCGTCGAAAACAATGTCTTTTTCGACTTCCTCGACGGGATCTACGTCAACGATCGCGACAGCGACGCGGCGACGGGCGCTCGGTATACCCTCGTGCACAACACGGTCGTATCGATTCAGGACCGAGGCATCACGCTTTTTGGCACGATGTCCCAAGACAACTTGGTGGCCAACAACTTCGTCGTGGCAGCAACTGGGAGCCCCCTCGGGTTTTCAGTCGACGGAACCGAAACGGGCAACCTCATCGCCCAGGACCTCGAGTCGGCCGGATTCGAAGACGCGTCGGCCGAGGACTTCATGCTGCGCGAAGGCTCACCCGCGATCGACGCCGGAGACTCGACGATTGACACCGGTACGACGATGGATCAACGGGGCGCGCCGCGAGATGAGACTCCCGACGCCGGAGCCTTCGAGTACGGCACCGAATCGCCCGATACCCCAGACTCTCCCCCCGGCCCGGGTCAGGGTGGGAATGGAACCGAAGACCCCGCCCCCTCGACCTCCGGAGAGGAAAGCACCGACGAGACCGGTTGCTCGTGTCGGGCATCCGGCACCACACGCCGACTCTACGTCTTCCACGTCGGGATCCTTGCGGCTTTGGGTACCCTGAGCTGGCGGCGAAGACGCCGGCCGGTTTGACCCCGCGGTCCATTTTCTCCCCCTCAGCTATTTCTCCCACGCTAGCGAATCAGCCCGCCTGCGCTACCCTCCCCGCCGTGACCAAGACTTTGATCTCCGCGCTAGTGCTATCCGGCGGCGCCCTACTCTCTTGCAGCACCGCACCGCCGGCGGCTTCACCCACACCCGACGGCACGAGCGCGCCTACCCAGGCCGCCCCCGCCTCGGACCCGCGCGACGACGCCAAGCCAGCGGAGCAAGAGCCTTCGAATCCGATACGAGCTGCCGTCGCCGCCCCCGATCGGAGCGCCGAAGACCGCGAGCTCGACCCGCAACGCAAGCCGGTCGAGCTTCTGAGTTTTTTCGGCGTGGGTCCCGGAGACCGAGTCGCTGAACTGGCGGCGGGCAAGGGATACACCGCCGAACTCCTCGCTCGAATCGTCGGTCCCGAAGGGACTGTGTACGGGCAGAACTCGCCCTTCATCCTGCAGCGGTTTGCGGAAGGTCCCTGGACGGAACGCCTGCAGAAGCCAGTGATGCAGAACGTGGTCCGGGTCGACTCGGAGCTGGAGACCCCGCTCCCGAGCGAGGCGACGAACCTGGACGCGGTGTTCCTGATCCTGTTTTACCACGACACGGTCTGGTTCGAGACCGATCGGGCGGAGATGAACGCCGCGATCTACTCGGCGCTCCGCCCGGGCGGAGTCTACGCGATCGTCGATCACAGCGCGGCCGAAGGCGCCGGAGTCAGCCAAGCGAAGTCCCTGCACCGCATCGAAGAATCCGTGCTTCGAAAAGAGATCGAGAAGGCAGGCTTCCGCCTGGATGCAAGCTCGGAGATCCTGAGCAACCCAGACGACGCGCGTGACTGGAGCGCGTCGCCCTCGGCTGCAGGAGAGCGCCGCGGAGAGAGCGACCGGTTCGTCCTCCGCTTCGTCAAGCCAGAGGGTCAACAGACCACGACGCCGGACGCGGAGCACGAGCCGAAGGCTCATTACACTGCATGTGGCGAACCTCGCAGTGAGATGTGCACCCGTGAATACCGCCCGGTGTGCGCGGAGGTCGACACGAAGATCCGCTGCATCAAAGCACCGTGTCCCTCCACCGAGAGGAAGACCTATTCCAACGCATGCACAGCTTGTGCGGACGAGAACGTCGTCGGGCACGTTCCGGGTGCTTGCCCGACGTCGACGACTGAAAATTGAAGAGCCTCGACACGCGCCCCATCCCGAGCCTCAGCTACCTCTCGCGTCACCGAGAGAGTGTCAGCCGCAGATTTGCTCCGTCTTTCGGTCGAACCAAGCCGAAAATGGCGCGACTCCGCTTCCTCCTGACAGGCCTCTCGACTGCCTTCACCTTGGCCACGACGAGCGCCGACGCTAAGCCCCTGTGCGCCGCGCCCTGGAAACGTCTGGACCAAAACGCCCAGAACCTGGCCCGCCCCTATCCCCTCGTTCTGGCGGCGGTGTCGGCTCTGCCTCCGCTCACGATGAGCCCGACTGGCGCCGACTACGACCTGCGCCGGTTCGTGCAGACCGATCTCGGAGGCAGCTACAACCCGGAGCCGGTCTCCATCGCGGCTCCGTACGTTTTTTACCCCGCAAGCCTTCTGTTTTACGCTGGCTCGGCGATAGGTGGCTATTGCGAAGGCCAGACCCGCAGCTCGGCCATCATTCAAGCGACGTCCGAAACGCTCCTCTTGGTGGGGCTCATGAAGTGGACGACGGGGCGCACATGGCCGCTGGGAGGACGCGCACCAAGCGATCCAGAAGTCCTCGAGCACCCCGAGGACGGCGCACAGTGGCGCCCCTTTCGAAACGGGCTTGCCGCGTTCCCCAGTGGTCACACCGCGTTCTTCTTTGCGGCGGCGGGCGCGTTCCGAGCTGCATCTCCCGACCTGGGGCTGGTCCGTTACGCGGGCTACCCCATTGCGGCGGCCGTCGGGTTCGCCATGTGGTACGGGGACCACCATTGGGCATCGGACGTGCTTTCCGGTGCGCTGTTGGGTGAAGCCATCGGTGCATCTGCCGGACGCACTTGGGCAAGCGAGGCGGAGCCAGGCGTGACCTTCTGGTTCGTGCCCACCGGCGCCGGCGCATCCGGAGGATTCGCCGGGACATTTTAGTAGGATCCTAGCCTCGACGCATCAGGTCGGCGAAGGGGTTGTATTGGAACTTTTCGCCCGACTTCTGCTTGCTTGGGGGACGTTCCCCGCGGCCCCGACCTTCGTTCCGCGGCCGGTCTTTGCGTGATCCGTGATCGGCTTTCTGTGGCTTGCTTCCCGAAGCATCGATCGCCTCGTCGGTACGCGCGGTGAGCGAGATCCTCTTGCGCTCCAAATCGACTTCGAGCACGCGCACCGAAAGCTTGTCCCCGACCTTCACGACATCGCTGGGGTTTTTCACGAATTGATTGGCCAGCTTGGAGATGTGAACGAGACCGTCTTGGTGGACTCCGATGTCCACGAATGCTCCGAAGGCGGTCACATTCGTCACGACCCCTTCCAGACTCATCCCGAGCTTCAGGTCTTCCATCGAATTGACGTCATCGCGAAACTGCGGCCGCTCGAAGGTGTCACGCGGATCTCGTCCGGGCTTCATGAGCTCGGCGACGATGTCGTCGAGAGTGAACTCGCCCACTTGGTCGCCCAGGTAGCGCGCCCGTTCGATGCGTTTCAGCATCTCGTGACTCCCGATCATCTGTTCGACCGAAACGCCCAGATCAGCCGCTATGCGTTCGACGAGCGCATAGCGCTCGGGATGGACCGCGCTTCTGTCGAGGGGATTTTCGGCTCCACGGATACGCAGAAACCCCGCCGCCTGTTCGTAAGCTCGAGGGCCCAATCCCGTCACGTTCAGTAGTTCCTCTCGGCTCTTGAACGAGCCCTTCTGATCTCGATGGCTCACGATTCGCTTGGCCACCGATGCGCTCAAACCCGACACTCTTGCGAGCAAAGGTGCGCTCGCCGTGTTGAGTTCGACCCCAACCTCGTGGACGCAGGTTTCCACCACTTCGCCCAGCTTTCTCCCGAGGCGCGTTTGAACGACGTCATGTTGGTACTGTCCGACTCCGATGCTCTTGGGATCGATCTTGACCAACTCGGCCAGGGGGTCCTGCAGACGCCGGGCGATGCTGATGGCCCCTCGGACCGTGAGATCGAGGTCGGGAAACTCCTCGCGCGCCACATCACTTGCCGAATAGACACTAGCCCCAGATTCGCTGACGGAGATACAGAATGGCTTCGGGCCAGGGGTAACCAGCCTCGGATCCTTGAGGAGCTTCTTCACGAAGGCCTCGGTTTCGCGCCCATGGGTTCCGTTACCCACCGCAATCGCTGTGAGATTGTGCTGCTTGCAGAGCCGAAGGATGACCTCCTCCGCCTTCTTGAGAGCCGAATCACCTTGAACCAAGTAGATCGTCTCGCTCTTGAGGAGCTTTCCGGTTTCATCGACGACCACGACCTTGCAGCCGGTTCGTTGCCCCGGATCGATGCCGAGGACGGCCTTCGACCCGAGGGGGGGAGCCATGAGCAGCTCACGAAGGTTGGTGGCAAAGACTTCGATGGCCTCTTGATCAGCCCGGGTCTTGAGCTCCACTCGCGCCTCCACCTGCGCCCCGGTGAGAAGATGACGCGTGGTGGCCTCCTTGCACGCTTTCTTGAGCTCGTCACTGAAAGGGGAGGCCTCATTCAACGGACAAGCGCGCCGAACGCGCTCCTCGAAAGCTTCCTCGTCGATACTGAGGGTCCCGAGCAGCACTCCCTCGCTCTCGCCTCTTCGTACCGCAAGAAAACGATGGGAGGCGATCTTCTTGACCGGTTCGACGAAGTCCTCGTAGTTGTCGAACTTGGTCGCCTTGCCTTCGTAGGCGGCCATCTTCTTCACGGAGAGGACGCCCTCTTCGAGGTACGCTTCACGGGCGGCCTTTCGAAGCTCGGCGTCCTCACCGAGGCGCTCGGCTATGATGTGGCGGGCACCCAGCAGCGCCGCGGCCGTGTCGGGGACCTCTTTCTCTTCGCTGACGAACTCACGCGCGTAGGCTTCGACGTCGCCTTCGGTAGGTTGCTCCCAGATCCTGTCCGCTAGCGGCTCCAGTCCTCGCTCCTTGGCGATCATCGCCTTGGTGCGGCGCTTGGGCTTGAAGGGAAGATAGAGGTCCTCGAGCTCCGCCTTCGTCGCGCAGGCGTTGATCTTCGCTCGCAGCGCGTCGGTGAGCTTCCCCTGCTTGTCGATTTCCGTAAGAACGGCCTCACGGCGCGCCTCGAGCTCTTGGAGGTAGGTTCGCCGCTCGAAAATGGTCCGAATCTGGACCTCGTCGAGACCTCCGGTGCGCTCTTTTCTGTAGCGAGCGATGAAGGGGACCGTCGCTCCCTCGTTCTGCATTTCACAAACCGCGCTGACGAACTTTTCGTCTACCGACAGCTCTTCGGCAATCTGGGCCAGGATCTTCGCTTCGCTCATAGGCGAGCCGAATAGAGCAAACTTGGCGGAGCTGTCCAGGGAGCGACCAGATCTTGGCATTGGACGCCGGTTTCGAGGGTCTGTAGGGTGGCTCGTCGAATAGCCACGAAATGTAGTCGAGACGTCGATGCGTTGGGGGTAGCCACGACATGGACCCACGTAAGAAGTTCTTCAACCTGTCTCTCGACCTTCTGTGTATCGCCAACTCCAGAGGCGAGTTCATCGACGTCAACGAGTCATTCACGCGTGTCCTCGGGCATGAAAAGGAGGAACTCCTTTCGCAGCCCTTCCTGAACCTCATCCATCCCGACGATCTCGAGGCGACGAAAACCGGGGAACCGGCCTGGTCTACGCGGTGGCCCGCGACATGAGCGAACAGGTCACGATGCGCAATCGACTCCTGCAGGTCGAGCGCGCCCTCGAACAATCATCCATCATGGCCATGCTCGACGAGAAAGGCGTCATCCTCTCGGTCAATGACCGGCTGTGTGAAACCAGCGGCTACGACAGGGTTCTGCTCGTCGGGAAGCACTTCGCGCAGTTCGTGGAGACGAGCACATCGCGTGAGGACTGGGAGGTGATTCGAGCAGACCTCGCAGAGCATGGCTTGTGGACGGGAGTAGTTCGGAACCTCGACAGCGAGGGGAAGCCATTTTACACCCACACGCTGCTCTTCGAGGTACTCGACCACGAGGGGAAGGTCTCGAGGTTTTACGCAATCGGTCAAGACATCACGGCAAACATCTACAACGAAGAGACCCTCGCCCGAACCGTCGAAATCCTGAACGAAACCAACTCGATCGCGAAAGTGGGCGGGTGGGAACTCGACGTCGCGACTCAAGAGCTCAATTGGACCGACGAGACATTTCGCATCTTGGAGGTGGAAAAGCGCGAGGACAAGAAGCCCGTGCTCCCCCAAGGTCTCAAATTGTTCACGCCCCAGTGCCAACCGATCATCGAGCGAGCGGTGTCCCGGGCAATCGAATTCGGGGAACCGTACAGCCTGGAGCTCGAAGCACAGACGGCGAAAGGGAACGTGCTTTGGGTCTACACCAACGGAAAAGCGAATTACGATAACGGGAAGGTGGTGACTCTCTCGGGGACAATCCAGGACATTCACGCGCGCAAGACCGCCGAGCTTCGCTACGAAGCAGAACGCCGACGCGTGATCCATGATGCGAAGATGGCGTCACTCGGCGAGCTCGCCGCAAGCATGGCACATGAGCTCAACAATCCCCTCGGCATCGCCTCAGGCTACGCGGAACTCGCCCTCGACTCCGATGACTTGCCCCCGGGACTGAAGCGGAAACTCGAACGTATTGCAAAGTCATGCGAGAGGATGACCCATATCGTCTCCAAGCTTCGACGGTTCTCGAGAACGGAACAAAAGCCGCAGGAGCGCAAGGTTCATCGCCTCGAGAAAATCATCCACAAAGCCATCGCGCTGACCGACTCGCGCCTGAAGAGCGAGCGGGTAAGCATGGAGTTCGAGCCAGATACGACGACTCACGTACTGTGTGCCGAGACCGAACTCGAGCAGGTGTTGATCAACCTGATCAACAACTCCATCGACGCAGTGATGCAGCTCGACGACCGGTGGATCAAGATCGAGGTCCTGGCTCGAGCGGCAGATGTCGAAGTCCGAGTGGAGGACGCTGGCGCCGGCATTTCGGAAAGACAGGGTGCGAACATCTTCGATCCCTTCTTCACCACCAAGAGTCCGGGAGAGGGTACGGGACTTGGGCTGGCCATTAGCCGGGAGATCCTCGAGGACCACGGAGCGGAGCTTAGCTACGACAGAAACAGCGAGCACACCTGCTTCGTCATCACCTTTCCTCGCGCCGAGTCGGCCGGAGTGCATCACGGTGAGTAGGACCGTCCTGGTTTACTACGTCGACGACGAGGAGCACTTGTGTGACCTCTTTCGCGAATACCTGGAACTCGTGGGCTTCGAGGTGGAAACCTTCGTCGACGCGAGCACCGCGATCTCCGCATGCCGAGAGCATCCGCCCTCGATCATCTTCATCGATTTCCGTTTGGCAGACACGACGGGCGATTTGGTGGCACGAGCCATCGACCCGCACATTCCCAAGATCTTGGTGACCGGCGACCTTGGCAAGAAAGCGCTCGCACCGTTTGTTGCAATCTTGCAGAAGCCCTTCAAGCTCCCGGAGCTTCTGGGGCAAATCGAAGAGCACGTCGGAAGCATCTGAACGCCCGCCCTCGAAGAAGTCGGAGGCCGCGGGGATATTACAGAGCGGCCCCTGGAGTGTAGCCCCACTGGAACCCCGGAGAAGAGGATTCATAGGCAAAGCGACCGAACCTCAGGCAACCCACAAGCCGAGACCGGAAACCGGCGCTCCTCGACCCGACAGATCACGATTTGCCGCATCACGGGCTTTTTGGGGCTCCTCAATGGCCAAATCTCGATGTAAACGACGGAAGGGTTACATACCAGGTGTAGTAGTTTGACGGAGTCGGAACCATGGACAGGTTCGCGCGGCAGAACGAGGTGAGGAGCTGAAATGATCAATCTGACTATTCAATGCCCCTCATGCGGTCGCAACTTGGTCCATGGCGACAAGCTACTGGGCCGACTGGAAGGGCGGCGAGGTACCACGCGGTGTCCCAGTTGTCGGGACCGGATCCACTTCGACGCGACCGGACCATCGCTTCGAATCTCGTTCCCCGATCTCCAGGGCACGGCTGATGACGATTCGCTTCGCCTGATCGCACGGGAGACGGTCACCCCCCTGAAGTCACCGAGGATCGGACATCGCACGTGGTCACGAAGGGCGAAGGGCAGGAGCAAGAGCTTCCTGAGCAGCCCCTTCAAGCCGCCCCCTTGCCCACTGGAGCGTGGTTCGACCTGACGCCGACCGGCGACTTGGCGCTGACGGAAGTTCGAGACGGGGATCTGGTCATTCCCCTCGTCGTACGCAAGCCCGCCTAACCGGCCCGGGACGCGCAAGCTCGTTTTGCATCGAGATCGGGCCACTCCCTCGCCGTCGTTCGCGGAGACTTACCGGGGCGGTACCTCGGCGACCGTGATTGCCGCGGCTTCATCGTCGGGCAACACTGCAGTGAAATGAATCGGCAAGGTACGCTTGGGATTTCGATTGCGGCGCTCGTGGGAGCCATGTCCGGGGCTCTTGGGGGCTATCTCTCAGCGAACGCGCGAGCAGATTCGCTAGTTGGGGAGGCACGATCCGAGCGCGAAGGCTCCGGCGATGGAGAGACCAATGGCAACGAGGGCGCGCCGCACGGCGTTGCCACAGGAGCCGCCAGAGCAAGTCGTTCCGACAATCAGCGTATAGCGGCACTCGAACGTCGCGTGTCGCTTCTCACAGCTGCCCTGGCACGGGGAGACTCCGAGCTCGTCGAAGGCGAGGCCAACGAAGAGCACGGTGAGCTCGACTCGGTCGACGTTGCAGATCCGGTTTTCGAAGCTGCCGTCCTCGACATCATGGATCGCGAAGAGGAACGTCGCGACGATGAACGCGAGTCCCGTCGCAACGATTTGGTTGCCGAGCGAGGGAGACAGCTTTCGTCTCGTCTGGCGCAAACCCTCGGGCTCAGCCCCGCCCAACAGGAGCGAATCGCCAAGGTCGTGACAGACCACTTCAACAGCTTCCGCGAGCTGCGCAGCGATGACGCGCCAAACCGACCGGTCACGCGTCGAGACTGGCAGGAGCGCATGGAGCAAATCAACGAAACCGCGATGGGGAAACTCCGTGAAGTGCTCACCCCAGCGCAGTTCGAACAATACGAGCAGCTCGATCCGGACGATCAGATTTCGTTCGGGTGGGGTCGGGGCGGTCGCGTGTTCGAACGGTCCGAGCGCCCCTCCGACGACAAGCAGGGGGACGCGGATAACCCCGGACGTTGAAGCCAGGCGAGGTCACGCTCGAATGGAAGCGTGACCTCGTTTCATTGGTCGCCGTCGAGAAACCGCGGGACTCAGCTCGAGCTAGTCAGCCTGCGCCGGAACGCAGCGAGCGGGGCGCCAAGGAGAAAAAGGAGCCCGAGTGGACTCGGAGATGAGCCTCCGCCAGCGTGGACGGAACACCCGCTTGAGTCGCTCGACGCGTCTCTATCAAGATCGCCACTTTCTGTCGGGTCGCTGTCTTTTGCACCTCGAGGCGCGCCTTCGTTCTCTACCTCGCCATCGTCGCCCGTCGCGGAGCCGGGCTCGCTCCCGTCGTAGTAGCCGTCCCACCCGTTCGGCTGACACATGCCTCCGCCGCTCGTTTCGACACAGGTCTCCTCGGGGACTTCCTGTGGCTCGGGAGCGGGAAGAGGATCCGCTGCCGGGTCCTCGGAACCGCCCGAATCTCCCTTCGAGCCTCCCACGCTCACCCCTCCACCGCTGTCACCTTCGCCACCACCGGTGCACGAGTACTCCGTCCAGGTCACGCACGACCATTCCGACGGACAGTCGGCGTCCGCATCGCACTCGATTTCCTGGGGTACGCACTCTCCACCAGTTGGTTCACATGCGGGAAGATCGCAATCTTCGCCATCGGCGCAGTCCACGGCAGTACATGATTCTCCGGATACGCATTCGAACGATCTTGGACAGTCCTCGTCCGTCTCGCACGCGGAGAACGAGGGGGCACAATACATCTCCGGGTCCGGATCCGGCTCGGTACAACCCGAAGTCCCGTCGGAACTCTGCCAACAAGATCCCGACGAACCGCTCTCGGTGCAAGCAAGGTACTCCCCACAATCGGCATCCGTCTCACAAGCGACGGGCGCTCGCACGCAGGTACCGAACTCCTCCTCGTAGACTCCGGAATCACAAGGACCCGCGTCGGGATCGCAGGGATTCGAATAGAAGCCCTTTTCGCACGCGAAGCCCTCATCGCAATCGGCGTCGCTCTGGCACTCGGCATCATCTTGGGAAAAGGCGGGGCTCGCGAGCGCAAGAACTGCGCTAGTCACGAGAAACGAAAGCTTGATTCGGTAGGTCATGTTCTGAAGTCTCCTCATTTCACCCTGGTGAATAGCAAGAACGAGGCCAAGTCGTGATGCGAGCTGGGACGGTGCTAGGTCACGTGAAAATGCGCGCGCCTCACGGGACTCTCACTCGGAACCCATTTTCGTGTGCCGCGACATTTGTGCCAGCCCCTAGCGCACGTGTCATAGGGGCAAACTGCCCCGCGCTGTGCGCAAGACCACGGCTGATGCAACCGTCAGAAGCTCGCGGGTTCATCCAACTTGCCAACTCCAGCGTTTTGCTTGACGACGGACTCGACTGAGTCGGGCGCGCTCAACACAGATTCGTAGAGATATGGAATCGTCGCCTCACAGGCGGGGGCTTCATGAAATTCCGGATTGGAGTAGTCGAAAGCGGAAAAGTCGTCGATTTCGTTGCAGACGAGATCCACTCCGCCGAGCTGCGTGCTGTATGCACTCAGCCAAGGGTTGGTCACGCGGCTGAATACGTTGTTCTCGACCCGGATGCAGGCGCCCAGCCGCGAATTGATCGCGGAGGTCTGGACGTCCTCGTAGACGTTGTTGAAGACATGGGCGCTTCCTGCTCGGAAAGTCGGCGCGCTCGCATTGACGTTTTCGATCCAGTTGTGATGCATGGTCAAGCGGCGATCCGTCGTATCCGTTTCGACGCTTCCAGCGAGCATCGGGCTCCAGCTGTCGTGAAAATGATTCCACGAGTAGGTGAGATATCGAACGTCGTTCTTCGCGTCCAAGAGTCCGTCGTAGGTCTCGTCGGTCGCCCCTTGGAATGTCGCGTACAGTTCGCAATGGTCGACCCACACGTGGTCCACGGGTCCGTGAATGCTAATCGCGTCTCTTTCGCCGATGGCTACGTGATGGATACGTAGGTTGCGCAGAACGATGTTGCCAGACTCGATGAGCCGCAGCCCCACGCCGTTGAATTCGGCCCCACTGTCCGTTCCGATGATGGAAACGTTGCGCACGCCTTGCACTTCGATCTTGTCGGAACCGGTGTTTTGAAAGTTGATCGTGCCGCTCACCATGATGGTCAGGGGCGAAAAAGCGCTTTTGGTGGCAAGAGCACTGTTGAGTTGGGCGCCAGAGTTCACGAAGACCGTCGCTCCGCCTCGTCCTCCCGTCGTTCCACCGTTTTGGGTCGCCCAGCCCACGAGCTCGAAGTTGACCGACGCGTTTCCGGAGCAATTGGCCGAACCTCCACCGGTCCCATCGTTTCCTCCCGTGCCGCCAGCGCCTGCCATGGTGCCACCGGATCCATCAAAGCCTCCACTTGCGTCGACGCCTCCGCGCCCGTCGAAGCCGCCTGTTCCGTCGGCGCCCCCCGTGTCTCCGCCAGCACCGCTGGTGCCTCCAGTCGAGGAGTAGCCTCCAGTCCAATCCGCTCCACCGGTGGCGCGACTCCCGCCCGTCTGGCCCGAGGCGATGTCGCCATCACCCTCAGCGCCCCCCATCCCGTTGTTGTACTCCTCACCAGGTGGCGCGCCCTGAACGCCATCGAGATCGAGAGCCGACTCGTCCTGTTCCAGGTCGACGCCCACGTATCCACATCCGGTTGCCAGTCCAACGATGAGCAGGCGGGCCTTCATCTGGGGGCGAGTTCGGCACACTGACACGACACCCTACGATGTCACCCGACGCCATGACCGTCCAGCCGATCGAATGTTCAAGTTACTAAAATAACTTAGTTTTTCGACCTCTCGGTGGGTGCACTCGGAGAGCGCACTTTCAGTATGAGGAGAGTGCTGGGAGGCCGAATCGGGTTCGCTTTTGGGACGATCTGTCGAATTTGGGTAGGAGCACGACGCCTCGTCACCGAGCAGAGCCTACACGAAGCGACGACACACCTCGAGGCGCACGCCGCTTCGTCTGAGCCCTGCTCAAAAAGGGGAACTTACTCGTGGAGAAGCTCGGAACCTTCGACGGGCGAGTTGTAAATGTTGATCGCAATCCCGTCCGAATTGGTATCGAAGGTGAGATCCGCGACCGAACCGTCCGAGAAGGTGATCGAGTCGATGAACAAATAAACGTCCCCGTACACAGCACCATCCCAAGCAGCTCCGGTGGTGGCATTGATCCCGATGAATCTCACCGCGGCCTTGGAGAACGAACCCTCCGGATCCGGGATGGCTCCGAGATCCATCGTCACGTCGACGAAGTCATCGGTGGCATCGGTGAAGTTCGTCCAACCGTAATAGTAGCTCCCGTAGCCGGGCTCGCCATTTTTGGCATACAGCTGAAAACCTCCAGCGTTCCCTTCCATGACGACCCGAACCCTCACGGTGACGACCGTAGAGCTCATGTCCGTGAGGCCAGCCTCGGTGAGAACGAATCCTCTTCACCTGACGCGGCAAAGCAGACCAATCCCCCACCCCATCGTGGTATCGATTACATCTTCCTCCGCGTCGTCGTCCCCACTTAGCCGAAATTTCCATCGGTTCTAAGCTCCGCTGCCTCATTTTTGGCCATAACTTTGTAGCCGCCCGCTTCGGCGTCTTGACTCGCTTGGACATTTTCTCATAAGCAGAACATGCAAACGATTCCCGAAGCGTGTTCCAGCTGTCGCCGGGGCACGGGGTTGGCACGGGATAGTCATTAGCTTCAAGTCGCCATGTCATCGTCCGATCTCAGACCCGCCAACGAATGCGCACTGGATGTGGTGAGCCTCGGAGAAGTGATGCTCCGGCTCGATCCCGGTGAGGGGCGCGTCCACACCGCGCGCTCCTTCAACGTCTGGGAGGGAGGCGGAGAGTACAACGTGGCTCGCGGTCTGCGGCGCTGCTTCGAACTGCGCGCGGGCATCGTCACCGCTTTGGTGGACAACGCCATCGGGCGACTCGTGGAGGATCTGATGCTGCAAGGTGGGCTCGATCTCACCCACGTTCGTTGGGTCGAGCACGATGGAGTCGGGCGAGCAGCGCGCAATGGCCTGAATTTCACCGAGCGAGGCTTCGGACCGCGGGCGGCGCTCGGCTGCTCGGACCGCGGCCACACCGCTTGCTCGAAGCTCCAGCTTGGAGACATCGACTGGGACGCCGTGTTCGATCGAGGGGTCCGGGTGCTCCACACGGGCGGCGTGTTTTCGGCGCTCTCGGAAACGACGCCCTTAGTAGCCCAGACCGCGATGGAAGCAGCGCGCCGCTTCGGCGCCCTCGTCTCGTACGACTTGAACTATCGACCATCCCTTTGGAAAGATCGTGGGGGAAGGGAGGCCTCCCAAAGAGTCAATCGGAACCTGGTGCCCCTCGTCGACGTTCTCTTCGGCAACGAAGAGGACTTTTCGTCCGCACTTGGATTCGAACTCCCTGGAGTGGGAGACGACTTCGACGATCTGCCGACGAGCGCTTTTCGAAGCATGATCGAAAAGGTGGTGCACGCATATCCGAACCTCCGAACCGTCGCTACGACTCTACGGACCGCGCGCACGGCGAGCATCAACGGCTGGGGTGCCATCTGCTATCACGACGGTTCGTTCTACGAAGTGCCACAACGCGACATCGAAATCCTCGACCGCGTGGGCGGGGGGGATTCGTTCGCATCGGGATTTTTGTACGGGCTCTTGCAGGGCGAAAGCCCTAGGCGCGCGCTCGAAATCGGCGTGGCACACGGCGCCCTCGCGATGTCGACCCCCGGGGACACCACCATGGCGCGCCTCCCGGAAGTGCTCCGTTTCCTGGACACGGCCTCAGCCAGGGTGGACCGATGACGGCGCACGAGGTTCTTGCTCGCATCAAGAGCAATGGAATCATCCCGGTCATCCGCGCATCGAAAGCGAATCTCGCCGAAAAGGCCGTCGATGCACTGATCAAAGGGGGACTTGCCGTGGTCGAAATCACCCTGACCGTTCCCGACGCGCCAGGACTCATCGCGTCCACCGCAAAGAGGGCCGAGGATGACGTCCTGGTAGGAGCAGGAAGTGTGACGACTGCCGAGGAAGCGCTGCGCTGTATCGAAGCCGGCGCGCAATTCATCGTCAGTCCGGGGCTCAACCTCGACATGGTCCGAGCCGTGAAGGCAAGGGGCATTGCCATGATCGCCGGTGCTCTGACTCCGACGGAAGTCATGGCAGCACACGCGGCCGGTGCCGATCTCGTGAAGGTTTTTCCGTGCAGCGCTTTGGGCGGAGAAAAATACCTGAGGGCGCTCCGAGGTCCGCTCCCCCACATCGAATTGGTACCGACTGGCGGAGTCAACGTGCAAACGGTGGGCGCGTTCGTCCGCGCGGGAGCCGTGGCCGTAGGAGTCGGTTCGGATCTCGTGGACGTGGCTGCTCTGGAGCGGGGAGACGAGCACGTCGTTGTCGAAAGTGCCCGCGAACTCCTGGGCGCCCTCATCAAAGCCCGGAGTGCAACGGCCTCGGACAACTGAACAACGACGTGTCTCTCGCGCCCGGCGAGAAAAGCGACCTGAGGAGTCTCTAGCGCACCACGGTCGGTGGGATCTCGACCTGACACTCGGTGGGCGGGCTCATCCACTTGAAGAGGTTCAGCCAAAAGAGCTCCACCTGCTGCTCGGCGACGTCCTGCCATTCGCTGTCGTAGGTGATCCACTCGTCCCCGTAGACGACAACGCGTCCCTGATCCGCCTGATCCACGACCAGCGCCGGCTCACTTTGGTTGGTCCAGGCGACGGTCGTCCCCTGAGCCGTCAGTGGACCAACACCGTTGTCCACGTTGATCTGAGTGACACCGTTGGCAATCGGATGCGTCGTGTCCCACTCATCCAAGAAGCCGGAAGCAATGTTCGTAGCGGCGGAGTCGTACCCCAGGGAGAAGGGCGCAAGCAGCCGATTCACGTTCACGATCTCAGCAGTCTCGTCGCCCTGGTAACCGATCGTCGTCATCAAACCTCCCCCGGCCCGGACCCAAGCCTCGAGGGCAGCGACCTCGGCCTCGGAGAACTCGTGGTGAGCGGGAGAATCGTCTTGACCGAGGGGAGCTGTATCGGCGCGAAGGACCACAATGAGGTCCAAGCCCGCCAGAACCTCGGATGTGAGAACTTGATCAGCGAGCTCCGTCGCAGGTTGCGGGCTCCGGGTATTCAGCCACTCGGTGAAAATGTTCCCACCGCTGCTCCAAGGACCGATGCGCCCGATCGTGCCAATGTTCAAACAGTCGCAGATCCCGTCACCTCCGACATCCAGGTCGTCGATGATCCCGTTTTCGTCGTTATCGATCCCATCGCAAACTTCGGGCATGCCGTTGCCAATAGGAGTCGAAGGTGCCGAGCCTCCGCTGCCCGCCGGTGGCGTGATGACGATGTCACCATCACCGTCTCCGGAAGTAGGTGGCGGGGCGAAGGAATCGGGCACTCCGTCGCCTGTCGTGTCCAGGGCGTCGATGATGCCATCCCCGTCCGTGTCGTGCCCAATGGCATCGGGCCGTCCATCACCGTTGGTGTCAATGCCAGCGCCGGTGACGGTCCCATCACCGTGGAAGTCGAACGTGTCGATGAACCCGTCTCCGTTCTCGTCGACACCCGATCCTAGCCCCGCAAGCAGAGACGGCGTGAGCCCTGCGCCTTCGCCATCGCCACCGGGAGACTGAGAGGCGGGCTCTTCCGATCCCGAATCACAAGCGACGACCAAGAGGCACGCCAAAAAGAGGGAGTTTCGAGGGCAAATTCTGATCTCAATAGACATTTCTCGGGCTCCGGGACGGCTCGGCTGCCGGGTCCATGCACAGGTGTGTCAATTCGATCATGCGAAATCTCCCCTACGTGAAGACGCATGCCACCCATCTGGACGCGGAGTCATCGGGTGACACTCGTGCACTCCGATTGTCAACATAGCCCCCGAGCTGCGTCGCCTCAAGTGCGACACCGACGATGTGACCCGTCAAGCGGAGGTGCTTCACGCCGCGCGTCCCTAAAAAAAGCGAATGAATGGGTCCATCGTCATCGACTAGGGAATCATCTCAACAGCCGCTGCGAAACGTGGACCCAAAGATGAGTCGAAGTCTCCTTTCCTCCGTAACGGGCGCGAGTGCGCTCTTTCTGATTGCCTGCTCCGACGGAGGAGGTTCGCCCTCCGGCGATAGTTCGACAGTAGCCGGAGATGGCGGTGCCATGGCGTCCACGGGAGGAACCATCGGCGGTGGGACCGGTGGAGCCGGAACCGGTGGAGACCCGTCGTCGGGCGGATCCGGAGGCTCGTCGACGGGTGGAGACGCTTCCACGGGCGGAGGTGTGTCCTCTGGCGGGGCACCATCGACAGGAGGAATAGCCGGGACAGGTGGGGACACTCCGGGGACTGGTGGCGCGATGGGAACTGGTGGCACAGCGATGGGCTGCTCGGGCCCGACCCCCGGCACCACGGGGACGAACCCGCTCTTCACGGAAATTTTCACCGCCGATCCGGCGGTGCTCGTGCACGATTGCACGTTCTACATCACGGCCGGGCACGACGAAGGGACCAGCGGGTTCTTGCTCCGCGATTGGTACGTCCTGTCCTCGACCGACATGGTGAATTGGGACTACCACGACGGCCCGGTGCTGACGCTGAACACCTTTAGCTGGGCCAACGCGAATGCCTGGGCCAGCCAAATGGTGGAGAGGGATGGCAAGTTCTATTGGTATGTCCCAGTCAACGAGGCAGGCGGGGCCATGACGATCGGCGTCGCGGTTGCCGACAGCCCGCTGGGTCCATTCACCGACGCAATCGGAGGGCCGCTCATCGACGATGAGTACGAAATGGAGGTGTTCGGCTACAACGATCCGGGGCAAACGGCCTACACCATCGATCCCACTGTCTTCATCGACGACGACGACCAGGCCTACCTGATCTACGGTAGTTTCTGGCGGATGGTCATCGCTCGGCTGGGGGACGACATGATCTCCATCGAGGGAGACATGGTCGAATCCACACCTCCAGGATTCTTCGAAGCCCCGTACCTCACCAAACGGGGGGACACGTACTACGTTGTCTACGCGGCGGGCGCGAACCCTGCGACGATCGACTACGTGATGGCAGATAGTCCGTTCGGTCCTTGGTATGGCCACGGAGAAATCATGGCCGAGCTCCCCAATCACCCGGGACAGGACGCCGCGACGAGCCATCCCGCAATCGCAGAATTCGAGGGACAGTGGTATCTCGTCTATCACCTCAGCGACGGCCCGGGTGGTGGAACGTACAAGCGACAAGTCGCGATCGAGAAGCTCACCTTCAACGAAGACGGGAGCATCGCTCCGATCACGCCAAGCTCCGGGATTTCATTTTGAGGATCATGCGACCGCCCGCAAGACTTGCTCTTTGTCTGCTGGGTCTCGTTGGCTGCTCGAGTCCCGATTCGGATGGCGGCACCGGTTCGGGTGGCGCCCCCGCAATCTCGGGGGACGGCGACGTCGGAGAGTCGGGAGGGACAGCCGCGGCGGGCGGCGGTACGACTGGGTCCACGGGCGGAACGTCGGGATCTGGCGGAGGCACCGGAACGGGAAGTTTTCCGGGAACAGGCGGCGGCCCCATATCCACCTGCACGCCGGAGCGGGCGCCGCTGGTCCCGCTGCCCGCCATCAGCGGCTCGTGCAATGGCAGCACGGGCGAACTCGTGTTCGAAACTGCGGAGTTCTGCGTCCATCTAGACGAGGTGACGCAGACCCTGCGGCGACTCATTCCCAAGAATGATCCGAGTTTCGATTTCGCGCCGTCGGATCGGCTCTCGTCTCGAAGCGGACCTGGATACGCTCACTTGGGCGACCTTTCGCTCCGCTATCGAGAGGTGGGTACGACCTCGTGGCAAAACGAGGCAAGCTTTCTCAACCGCAGCCCGATACAGTCGTTGATTGTCGACGGAGAGACAGCAGCGGCTGCAGATCTGGGTGATAATCTCGGAACCAACTCTCCGCTCCTGGTCACGAGGAGTTGGGGGACAGACGCCGGCCGACTCACCCTCGACTTCACCATCGAAAACACCACCGATATCGCAGTCGAGATCGGGGCGCTGGGCGCCCCCATGGTGTTCAACAACATCATCTCGAATCGGAGTCTCGAGGAGGCCCACGCTAGGTGTTCGTTCTCGGACCCTTATGTCGGAAAAGACGCGGGATACCTCCAGGTCACTCGTTTGAGCGGCGAGGGTCCCGCTCTCCTGGTACTTCCCAAAGGCGGCACGTCGTTCGAAGCGCACGGCCCCCTGCTCAATCCCCCCCAACCAGACAGCGACGATCCCCAGCCGCTCTTCCCCGAACTGACACCGAGAAATCAGACGTTCGAAGGCTTCCACGAGTGGCTCGTTCACACCACGGCCTACGCCGAAAACGAATGGGCCGGGGCAGTACCGTGGAACGCTCCGACTTCAACGGTGCTCGAGCCAGGAGCAAGCGAAACAGTCGGATTCCGCCTCGTCCTTGCACCCGAGGTGCGTCAGATCGAGGAGACGCTCCTGCGGGAACAGCGCCCGGTAACCGTGGCAGCGCCGGGTTACGTTTTGCCCACGGATGTTCGGGGCAAGCTCTTCTTACACTATCCTTCGGACATTACGACGCTTACCGTGGAGCCCCTCGGGGCACTCGAGTTCTCGGAGTTGCCGTCGACGGAGACTTGCTACCGAGCTTACGAGGTGCGAGGCGCGGCGTTCGGTCGCGCTCGACTCACGGTCAGTTACGCGGACGGCATCGACCAAACAATTCATTTTTCGGTCATCGACCCCGCTGAGGAAACGGTCTCGCGGATGGGTCGGTTTCTGACGACCGAGGCTTGGTACGAGGACGCGGACGATCCTTTTGGGCGCAGTCCGTCGGTGATGACCTACGACCGTGATGAGAACACCGTAGTCCTGCAGGACAAGCGCGCGTGGGTATGCGGGCTGGGCGACGACGGGGGCGCCACCTGGCTCGCGGGGATCATGAAGCTCGGCGGGCTTCCCGACGCGACTCAAGTGGAAAAATACGAGCGCTTCGTCGATGAAGTCGTCTGGGGCGGTCTGCAGTACAGCGAGGGGCCCAATGCCTACGGAGTGAAGCGTACGCTGTTCTACTACGAACCAGGAGAGCTCCCTCCGGGCTACTACGATCCCAACATCGACTGGAACGTGTGGTCCGCCTGGTCACGGGCTCATACCGAGCAGGTGCCGCGCTCCTACAACTACCCGCACGTGGCAGCGCTGTATTTCACGCTCTACCGTCTCGCGCGAAACACGAGTGGTTTGGTCACTCACCACACGTGGGACTGGTACTTGGACCACGCGTACCGAACCGCAGTCGCGATGACGACAGTCGGAAACCAATATACCGAATTCGGCGTCATGGATGGCTCGGTGTACCTCGAGATCTTGGACGACTTGGTACGCGAAGGTTGGTCCACCGAGGCCAGCGACCTAGAGGCTCGCATGGAGAGCCGGGCCGAACACTGGGCCACCCTCGCCTACCCGTTCGGCAGCGAAATGGCTTGGGACTCGACCGGTCAAGAAGAAGTCTACATGTGGTCCAAGCACTTCGAAAACGAGGACAAGGCTCAGGTTACGCTCAATGCCATCCTCGGCTACACCCCCAGCATTCCCCATTGGGGCTACAACGGGTCGGCGCGTAGGTACTGGGACTTCATTTACGGTGGCGCGAAGATCGATCGACTCGAGCGAATGCTGCACCACTACGGGTCGAGCCTCAACGCCATCCCTGCACTCAGCGAGTACCGAGATCATCCGGACGACTTCCACCTCTTGCGCATCGGTCACGCGGGCATGATGGGTCCTCTGACCAACATCGACGAAGTCGGATTCCCCTCGATGGGCTTCCATGCCTTTGCGGACACGCTGGCCTGGGAGGTTCGGACGGGAGACTACGGTCTGGCGTTTTACGGACACGCAGCAGGCGCTGGTACCTACTTGATGAACCATCCCGAGTTCGGTTGGCTCTCGTTCGGGGGCAACGTCGACGTGAGCGGCAGCATCATCGAGCTCCAGGTTCTCGACTCGTTCAAGCAGCGCGTGTACCTGGCGCCCATCGGTGTCTTCCTCACCCTCGATTCGGGGCAGTTCGAAGCAGCTAGTTTGGACACGTCTACCGGCGGGGTCACCGTTCGCCTGGCGCCCGCAACCGACAGCGTGGCCCAAGCGCTCCTTCGCGTGAGTCGCCCCGGATCGGACATGCCCGCGAGCGATTACGCCCCCGACGCGTCGTTCGTTTCGGAACGTGGTGGCTTCGTGATCCCTCTCGGCGCAACCGCGACGGAAGTGCCGCTCGGATTCTGAAGGCACCCGGGCACAAACCTGCATGGTTTGTGGAAGGCCGAACGACGACATCCAGAAGACCTGCGGCTTTGCCGCATCTGGAGGCCCCCGTTGTTCAAGAATCGACTTCTCTTTGCTCTCGCCCTTCTGTTTGCGCTGCTATTTTCCGCCTGTGGGGAAAGCGGAACGACGCCGCCCCCGGGAGATGGCGATGGGGATTGCGCGGCGGGCCAGTGTGGATGTCCAGCGGGGTTCACCCTGTGCGGTGACGCATGCGTCTCCACGAGCGTGAGCGCCGAAAACTGCGGCGCATGTGGCGCTACGTGCGGCACCGGGACCGAATGCGTAGCCGGCGCATGCAGCTGCCTGGACGGGCTCACCTCCTGTGCTTCTGGCTGCACGAGCACGACGAGCGACGGCTTGAACTGTGGGGCTTGCGGTACGGTGTGTCAGGGGTCACTCGTCTGCTCGCAAGGGACCTGCACCGACACCTGCGCTCCTGGCGAAACCCAGTGTGGTAACAGTTGCGTGAACGTCGGCTCCGATTCCGCGAACTGCGGCGCATGCAACATAGCGTGCGCCGCCGGCCAGTCGTGCATCGCTGGAGCGTGCTCGTGTGCGCTCGGCCAAACATCGTGCGGGAGCGGATGTACGGATACGGCTTCGGACCCGGCGAACTGCGGAACCTGCGGGATGAGCTGCGGTGCCGGGACCTGTACAAATGGGATCTGCGCCGAACCCACCGGCACCGGCGGTGCGGGGGCCGGCGGAACCGGGACGGGGGGCGGTAGCGGCGGAATGGGTACAAGCGGTGGTAGCGGGGGAATGGGTAGTGGCGGCGTCCCAGGAACTTGCGACGAAGGTTCGTCACAAACCGCATGGGCGACCGAATGTCGCACGACCCCGCACGACTGCGTCGCGGGAACCTGGACCGACGGCGGCCCAGAGCCCAGCAACAGCAGCCTCGTGTACCAGGCCGAGTCCGAGCACTTCGTCATCTACCGAATGAGCCATATCAGCCTGAACGCCAGCACCGTCACCAACGCCCTGAACTTCATGGAGGACGAAATCTGGGGCACCTACTTCGGCGACCCGATGTACATGGAGGAGCCGTATTGCAACACGGCAACCAAGTACAAGAACGTCATCCACATCCGCGACGACGTTGGTCTCCAGGGCGGCTCGTGGGGCGGCGGCGGGGGAGCGCGCATGGGAATGTGGGTCGGCCCGGGCGCCCTGCAGGACAATTGGGGCCTCGCCCACGAGTTCATGCACGGGGTCCAATCTCTCTCTTTAGGCATGTCGTGCGGCGGAGGGAGCAACTATTGCGGCTGGTGGTACGAAAGCCACGCCAACTGGTCCGCCCATCAAGTCGTCGATGACAACGTGCATTGCACGGAGCTCTTCGTGAACGCGACGCACCTGCATCTCGGTAACTTGCGTAATCGCTACTGCAATTGGCAGTTCGCAGAATACCTGAAGGACAAGCACTGCTACGAGGCTGTCAACGAAATCTGGACCGAGGGGCAGAGCAACGATCCCTTCAGCCAGATCATGACGCACATGGGTTGGGACGCGTCGGAGATGAACGATTTCCTCGGCGAGTGGGCGATGCACAACATCACATGGGACTACAAGGATCCCCCGCCCACGACCGGAGCGAGTAAGCAAAGCACGTTCAAAAGCGCCTACGGTGACATGGATTCGACCGGCTCGAGCTATCAGAATCGAGGCGAACGGCGTCAACGCAAGACGCGCCTCGAGTCCCTCGACGACTCTTGGCAAAACAACCGCCGATTCGTGACGAACTACTACTGGGCGCCGCAGCGCTGGGGATACAACGTGGTCGAGCTATTCCCAGAAGATGGGGCAGCCGAGATCTCGGTCACCTTCAAGGGAGTCGAGCAATCCGGGGCCAACTCCGGCTGGCGATACGGATTGGTCGCGACCGATAGTGGTCTCAGCACGGCTCGCTACGGCAACCTTCATGTCGGAACGGGCTCGGAGTCGACGGCTACCTTCTGCGTCAACCCTGGGGAAAGAATCTGGCTCGTCGTGCTTGCGGCGCCCACAACCCAGATCCAAATCAATTGGGACGACCACAACTACGACAGCCTTTATCGGTATCCGTGGATGATTCAACTTGCGGGCGCGTGGCCCGACGGATTCGAAGGCGGCACGCGGAGCTGTGCCGAAGGTTCACCGCACGAAAACGGTGGCGGCTGCGTCGCTGGGAACGCAAACGTCGCCGCGTCTGCATACGTCGGGCCGTACGCACAGGTTCTTGGTGGAACCGTGAGCGGTAGCGCGCGAATCGTGGATCACGCGATTGTTCTCAATGGCACCGTGAGCGACAGCGCGGTCGTGGGAGGCCTGACGGTACTCAGCAGCGGGTTTACCGTCTCGGGCAGCGCTCAGGTTCGTTCGACCTTCCTCCCGATCAGCTGGTTCGGAGCAAGCAGTGCCACCGGCACCGCGCAATTGCTCGGCGACCTGGAGTGCTACTCGAACAAGTCGAGCGGCTCCTACGTGGGGTTCGTCGACAACGGCACGAGCAGCATGAGCATCAACGAAGTCACCGCACCGCCCCCCTACAGTTGGTGACGCTCGGACACCAGGGCTGTCCGTGCTGCCGTCAGCTCTGGCTCCCTTCGCCTTGGTAACGGATGACGACAACCGTTTCGTCGTCGAGTTGCTCATCTCGCCAGTCACTCACGGCTGCAAAAATCTTGCTACAAATCGATTCGACGTCGTCTCGAGCAGCGGCCACGATCACGCGCTCCAAGCCGTCCATGTCGAACGCCTCCCGCCCGTCGTCGCGGGCTTCAATAATCCCGTCTGTGTAGAGGATCAAGAGGTCATCAGGCTCCAACGAAAAGGTCACGTCTTCTAACAATCCGTTAATGTCTTCGATGACACCTACCCACGTCCCCTCCACCACGATTCTCTCGCATGTGTTTGTCCGGGCGCGGTGAATGATGAAATCTTCGTGGGCACCAGCTACGGTGAACTTGCCTCCGCCGTCATACCGGAACAATGAAAACGTCACGTACTCCTTCTGACCGAGTCGGAGGTGGACGTTGTCGTAAATGACTGTGTTCACCTTCTCCACCAATGCGGAAGGCTGCGCGTCGACGCTTTCACGAACGAGGGTCGCTACGCAGCTTTGGACCATCACCATCACCAGACCTGCGGGCAGGCCGTGACCTGCGACGTCGCCAATCCCTATCCAGGCGCCACCATCATGCGGAATGACGTCGTAATAGTCACCGCCTACCTCGCTAGCGGTCGTCATCTTGGCTGCCAGACGCAAGCCGGGAACTTCAAGGGTGTTTGGCAGAATCGAGAGCTGCACCGAACGCGCGATCTCCATTTCGCGTTCGAGTCGCTCTGTTGCCACGAGCTGCGCCTGATTCGCTGCCAAGTCGCGAGCCATCGCGTTCATGGAATTCGACAACACCTGGATCTCTTGGGGCCCGCTCAACACTTCGGTCGGCGCGAGCTCACCGCGACCAATCGCTTTGGAGAACTCGACGAGTTTGGACAAAGGGATCGACAGGCGTTGAGCAAAGACGAGAGCCAACAAGAGACCAATGACCAAACCGGCGACAGCTAACCATGCGATGATCCGCGTCAACTTGCGCGCTGGTTCCATGGCCTCTTCAAGAGAACGTAAGATGGCAAAGCGAACGCTCCGCTCGCCTTCGTAGCCCGGGAGAGCGGTGATTCCCACGATAAAACGTTCGCCGGCGACTCGGACCGTCGCCTGACCTTCCGCGGGAAGTCGCTCGACAACGTCCTTGAGGGCCGCAGGCGAAAGCTCGTGTGCTTCCGTTGCTCTGCCGACGACACGTCCATCGAGGAGGAGCGCGATGTCGGCACCTGTTTGGCGGTGTGCCGCCTTGAGGAACGCGTCACTCACGTCGTACCCCACGGCCAAGATCCCTGCCGTCCGCGCCCCGAAAGCGAGTCGCTGGCTCTGCATCAAATAGACGTGGTCTTCGAAGGTCCAAATCCCCGTTGCGAAACCCTTCGCGAGAGCTCCGGCGATGAGCGAATCGCCGCTCATGTCGAAACCGTGCGCGTCCGGATCGGCGACGTCGACGAGCAGCGTACCCTCTGCATCGGTGAGCAAGAACACGTCGCTGCCCAACGCTTCCTTGAGTTCAGCGGCAACGCCGAAGACAGTCTCGTGCGTCACCTCTTGAGCCGCAGTGATGGCCTTGAGCCGCGGCTCCGCAGCGACGACGCGCACTTCGCCCTCGAGGATCGAGCGGCGGGTGTTCAGAAGCTCCTCGACCGCTCCGAGATCGCGATCGACCTCGTGTCTCAGACGGATCTGAGCCGAGTTTTCGAGAACACGCACCGTAGAAAGCCACAACCCTCCCACAATGAGAGATACGACAACGAAAACCGCCAAGATCAGATGAGTTCGGAAACGCATGCTACTTTCCTTTACTTACAGTAAAGACCGAGGGAACCGTCCCGCCTGTCTGCCATTCTTCTTGCAGGATCTGACGTTCCGGAGCCTCAACTCCGAGCGCCTTGGCGATCTCGGGCGACAGTTGACGGTCAACCAACTCGAGCCGCACCAAGGACGAACCCGCCGTCTCGTCTAGGTCCACGCTGACGTCGATGCTTCGAGGCTTCTTCACTCGAAGGCGCGTATCCGCAGCAACACGGACTGCGGAAAAGAAGGGCACGGGCTTACCCGTCGCGTCCACCAGCTTTCGTTCGAATGGGACTTCGCCGCACTTCAACACCCCGTCCTCAGGCTGGGCGCAGAGTCTCAGAACGAGCTGCCTGCCTGCCATCCCTGCCGGTAGAGCGTGCCCAGCGCGAGCGTTCGTTATCGTTCCCGTCGCTCGAACGTTGCGCTCCTCTGCGACGACGCGAATGCTCACGTCGAGACCTGAATCTCGAAGCTCACCGCCCTCGCCCAAGAAACTATGGTTGGCGATGCTCTCGCGAATCTTCTCCGAGACCGCCGCGGAACCCTTGGAGCCCGGCATGTGGCAATCCTGGCATTGCTTCTTCAGGCCGAGCGCCTTGTAGTCCTCGTACTCGGTATATACCGGGATTTTGGTCTTGTTATTCGTGGACTGATACCAAAGGTGACAACTCCCGCACAGCGCGGAGCTTTCGAAGTACGGACGACATTCGCTCTTGTGAAAGTAGCGCTGGTTGGCGTCGCAAAACGGCCCGTACTTCACATCGTGGGTGTGGCGCAGTTCCACCCCTGGAGCATCCCGTGCGGGCGTCGGCTCTTCCATACGGTGGCACACCTCACAGGTCACGCCTTCGGAGACGATGTGCGGGGGAGTACCGGGCAATTCTCGAAGAGGGATGTGGCATCGGTCGCATTGATCACTGCGCGATGCTTGCTTGAGCGCGATGAAGAGGGGCGACTTTGCTGCCTTTGCGTGCGCCGACTGGCTCCACTCCTCCTGCATCTTGTCGTGGCACTCGCCGCAACGCCACGCGCCGTGGGCGGAGGTGTCCCCCATTTCCTCCAGGCTCTTGCCGTCAGCGCTCGGTCCTTCTTCTTTCACGTTCGCCGGAGGACGACTTGACTTGTCGTCTTTGTGGGGCGCTCGCTTCACCTCGACGTCGGGTGTTTCAGCGACTCCAGTGAGTTCCTCGGGTAGCTCACAACCCGTGGAAAGAAGAAGCAGGCAGGCGACCGCTACTTGTAGCGCCCGTAGGGCGTACCATCCTTGCGGGTGTGGTTCTTTCGGACCTTGCCTTGCACCAAGGTGAGTTGCACGGGCGTCGCCTTGCCATCCTTGATCACGACCTGCGTCGTCCGCTCTTCGCCGTAGGCCTGCCAAGCGACCAACTCGTAGGTTCCATCGGGAAGCCCAGAGATCGAAAAGGATCCACTCTCGCTCGCGATATCGTAAAAACGGGTATCCAGGACGAGGATCTTCCCCGCCATTTCCGGGTGAATGTTGCAGTAGACGTCGATCAATCCGGTCCGCGTCATTTTGACGCTCTTCTTCTTGCCGCTCCGATAGAGACCAAGGTCGAACCGAGCCGTACTCGAAAGGGAGAACACGTTGTGATCGATCCTGTCCTCGTTCGGGAACTCGACGGTGCTTCCCTTCAGCGCCACGATGAACCCCGGTGCGAACTGCTTGTCCTTCTGCTTGACCGAGAAGACCATCTTGGATGTATCCGGCAGCGCACCAGGGACGCCCCGGAGGAAGACGACCGCGCGTTCTTCGGGCTTGATCGTCGCGCCGCTCGCATTCTTGAACGTGATCTTCCCCGCGACCGTTCCCTTCTCGTCCGATCCAGCAAAGACGGCTTCGGCGCTCAAAAGACCCACCCCAATGACAGAAGCAATTCCCAAGAAGGAGAGCAATCCAAGCAATTGTCGTCGACTTTTCTTCATTCCGTACCTCCTCGATACTACGCCACGCGGGCTCTGGATCTCCCCCGCTCCTGGTCAAAACTTGCCCACCACAGACGTCGTGACGACGTCGTTGGAAAACTCCGGGACATCGCCGAATTCTCGGTTGAGCGTGTATTCTCCCTTCAGGATCAGCTTGGGGAATGGCTCGAAACGCGCGCCAAGAGTAGCGCGCACGTCCTTTGAAATATACACGAAGCTAGCGCCAGATTCGAGAAGCGCATCGCGCACATCTCCTCTGATGTAAGGAACGAACCAATTGTTCGCACGGTATCCGAGTTGGCCATATCCGCCTTGATAGGTGAGACAAGGTGCGAGTGCGCAGGGCGCGGCGATCGCCGGATCGTCCTGCCCTTCGACCTCGCCTCGAACGAACTCTCCCACAAGCTGGAAGTTTGCTGCCTCAATCAGCAAGTCGAATCCAAAGTGCCGCTGCAGCACATCGTTTTCGCTCTGAAAATCCTGGGCTCCCCATGCACCCGAAGCTCCAATCTCCAGATGATCGAGAAGCGGCAACTCCCAGGACAGGCGTCCACCAACGGTCTTGGCGGAGTTCGTGTCGGTCTCGCTCCCGAAAGGGAAGAGCTCGACGAAATAGCTGCCGTTGGTGACCGCGACGTTGAGCACGAGCGTCCGATCCAAAAACGAGAACCGTGACTTGGCGCCCACCGGACGACCGCAGGTGTACCGGCAGATGAGGGAGGGGGTCACCGTGAGGCGATCCGGACTTTCTTGTGTTCGGTACTCTCGCCCCAACACCGAATCGAATTTACCGAGGGAAAGCTCCACATCGAACACATTGTTGGAGCCGCGGTACTCGAGGTAGCCCAGCTTCGCGTCGATGAAGTCACCATAGAACACTCCACTCGGATCGGAGATGTTGCGCGCGCGGGGGACGAAGTCCACCATCGCGTTGACCGTGATGTGCTCCCCAATCCCTCCGAAGAATTGCACGTTGATGTTGTTCACAATGAAGGAGGGATTGTCCCTACTGTGGACGGCGTCATAGACGACGGCTCGCGACTCGGTGACATCAGCGGGGTCACCGCGTGAGTTGATGGCGGTCGAAAGCGGGTCACCCATGAAAACCCAGGAATCGGGCACTACACCGGCATACTCAGGAAAGTTTTCGTGACCCGTGTCGGGCCGGATACCCCGGCCATCCCCTCCCACGTAAAAGAACCCCACATCCACATAGCCACTCAGTCGAGATGTCACCGGCATGACCGTGTCGACACGCTGCTCAGTCCATTCTTGATCGGACTCGAGATCTTCGATACGGCGCTGGTGTTCTTGGTTCTGACGAATCAGGTCCTCGTTGCGTTGCCGAGCTTCCGCGAGCCCCTTTTCGGCCGCTTGGAGGCGCTCTTCGAAGCTGTTCGGATCAGCTGGCTGTGGTGGAGCCGCCGCTTCAGCCGTCGGAGGCGATGCGTCTCCTTCGGAGGGCTCCCCGTCGCGGTCCGAAGCGGTAGGGTTCGGAGACTCCTCCGCGCTCGGTGCGGGCGATGACTCTTGGGCGACAGCACGATGAGAGGTCGCCAACATCAAGAGTAGGAACGATACGCGTATGCGGCAATTCATTGAGCGGCCTCGTTCACCGTCTTGCCGGTGGATGGGCGGAGAAGAAGATGGACATCGACCTCCGGCTTCTTGGCGACCTTCTTACCCAACGCATCGAGCGTCCGGTCCGCCAACACACCAAAAGCTGACCGCGGCCGCACATCGTGCTCCTCGAGGTCGATGACCAATGGCTTCTTGGTCGAGACCTCGAGCGCAGTCACCCCCTGGGCGGATCGTTCGACAGTGACATCCAAAAAGGCGATTCGGTCCATGTGTTTTCCATGCAAGGAGAGTCTCCCCACCACTTCCATTTCTACGGTGTGTCTACCCGGTGCTTTGGGTACGGTAGAAGGCGTTGCGGTTCGAACGCGATCCCACTCGAAGGATGCAAAGCGGTAGTCCCTCAACATGTCCGGAGGCGTGTCGGGAGAGATCTCGAGCCACGCCCGCATGTCATCGTTCTGCTTTCGGCTCGCCAGCATTTCCCCGAACTTCCCCGAGTCACCCCGGACCGTTGCATGAGTCAGTTCGAGCTCCAGAAGATCGAACTGAACTCGGCCTCGGCACTTGCGGAGATCGTCCGGAACGAAATGAAGCCCCCCCGAAAGGCCCGTGCGACTCACTGCTCGGATCCTTTCCAACTCCGCATCCATCGTCAAATTCATCTTGCTCGATTTCGTCTCGACGGAGAAGTCGTGGGGGCTTGATTGCTCGGAGTACACGGAACGTGGAGACGACCGCCCGTTCTCATGCGCATCGCCATCGTCTCCACTTGTATCACATGCCAAGAGGAGACATCCGACGACGACGATATGCGCGGTTCGCCAGTTCATCACAGTCGCGACCAAGCATCGCACATTGTTGAAGATATGTAGAGGGCAGAACTAAAACAGAACACGCTACAGCGCATCTCATCACCCGGTGGGTGGCGAGATGCGCTCAACAAGTAGTGTCGCACATCGAACAAACCCCGAAAAAAGGCTCCGCCGACGCTCGCCTCACCCCTTGCGGGTGAGCGGCGGTGGGGCCTCTTTGAGTGATGAGAGGTGTTCCAATGGCTCGCGACAAACGACCCATCGAGACAAATCTCTCAAATATGAGTTCCTGATGAGACGGGTCGTTTGTAGGTACGTGTGCTCCCTCGGGTTGGAATTTCGGGGCCGACTTACTCTCCCACGCCCATTGATTTCAATGCGTTCCGTCCGGAAAGTCGTGCAAGTGTGAAATGGTGCAAAGTCGAGATTCTCCACTCGCATGTGCGTCTTAGTCGAAAAGGTAGCCAAAATGCCTCCATTTTGGCGTCCGCGCACGGGAGCATCGAAGTCGCGAGCATCGAACTCTATCCGAAATCTCCCACTTTGAGATGTCCATGTGTCCTCCACACATGCAGGAATACGGAGGCACGACACCAAACCGCGCGAATGTCTTTTCAAACAAAAGACGCTTGGAATTTTCACCCATTCGGTTACCTTGCCTCGAATGTTCGCCGAGACGCCATGAACGGATTGAGGTGTGATGCTGTTTAATATCGCCGGGGAAAACTATCAGGTCCCTACCCTTTGGGAAATCGTGCGCGACTTGCGCAAACGCGTTTCCGACAGACTCAAGGATCTCCCACGTGAGGTGAGAGACGGAGCCGTTCTCACTGTGACCGAGCTAGCCGAGAATCTCGTCAAATATGCGGTGCAGGACCCAGACGACCCACCCACGCTCTCACTGACGATCGAGGATGGCGTCATTACCATTGTGTCGCGCAACATCGTGGACAGCGAGGTCCACGCCAGGAACGTGCTCAAGGTCATTGATGAACTCGCAAATCACGAGGACCCAATGCTTCTTTACGCCAATGCCATCGCAGAGACACTGGACCGCCGTACCGCGGGAACTCAGCAGGGGTTCTATCGAATCGCCGCAATCGCACAGTTCTCCTTGAAGTCGGATCTCGAGGAGTCACGTCTGATGATCGAAGCCACGAGGAAAACCACATGAGCATGTTTGAATACGAGGGGCTGAAGATATCAGTCGAGGAAGTTTCAGGTTCTATGGTCATCGATTGGACTGGAGAAAGCGACACCCGCGATCCAGCTTCCAACATCGGGCCGTACCTGTCCGAGTTGGCCTCTCGGCTCCACGGCAAGACGGTCCGTCTTCGCTTCGACGGACTGCAGTACATGAACTCCTCTACGGTCACACCGATCATGAAGTTCGTTCGGGAGCTTAGCGCAGTGGCCAACAGGGTGACGGTTCACTACGACGAGTCCGTTCAATGGCAAGCGACGAGTTTTCGCGCGATGCGAGTCGTGGCCAGGCGATGGCCAAACGTTGAGGTGGTCGGTCTCGATTCACCTAGTCGACGCTCGGGGCGTCCCGATGTCTCTTGAGCCGGCAGCGTGCTCCCAAAATCAACGACCCAACGCAAAGAAACTGACGAAACTTGGAGGAGGAAAAGCGTGAGAAAACGAGTCAGCAATTCGACGACCGCGACACGTCTGCGACGTGGTTTCATGACCATGAAGGATGGACGTTCCACGCTTCTTCTCGGATTCGTGAGCGCACACCTTTTTGTCGGCTGCGGCGACTCGGCAGAAGAACCGACGGTGGAGTTCTCGGCTTCCGAGAAGGAACTGTTCCACACTCTATCGCCTCTTCCAGGCGTACCCGACGATCCAACGAATCGATTCGCCGACGATCCGGATGCCGCAGCGCTTGGACAGAAGTTGTTCTTCGAGACTCGCTATTCGGGGGCGCTCAGCGACGACAATGATTGCACCGACTGTGGTTCTGTGGGCGAGCCGGGCGATGAACAGGTCATGGGTTGCGCTCAGTGCCACATCCCGGATTCGTTCTCTGATACGAGGTCGCGCCCCAACAACACTTCACTCGGTGTATCTTGGACTACTCGCAACGCTCCATCGCTGGTCAACGTTGCCTATTATGAGTGGTACGGCTTCGCTGGAAAGCAGGACTCCCTGTGGACCCAAGCTTCGCTTTCGCCGGAGAGCGGGGGAAACAGCAAGGGTGACCGCCTAGGCTACGCTCACATGCTCTACGAGCACTATCGTGACGAGTACGACATGTTGTTCGATGACCCCCTTCCCGAAGCGTTGGATCCTGAGGCGCCCGATGCCGACCGCTTTCCCCCCCACGGGAAACCCAAAGCGGCCGATGCGCCGGACGGTCCTTGGGAAACGATGACCGAAGAGGACCAACACGCCATCAACGTCATCATGGCAAACCAGGGCAAGGCCGTGGCCGCCTACGAACGACTGCTCGTGAGCAAGGACGCTCCCTTCGACGATTTCGTCGCGGGTGATGACGACGCCATCTCCGTCGCCGCCAAGCGGGGTCTCAAGCTGTTCATCGGCAAAGCAGCGTGCGTCGCTTGTCACTCGGGTCCGACATTCTCGGATCAACTGTTCCACAACACGGGAGTGCCGCAGATTGGAGAACACGTGCCTGCAGAAGACTCGGGTCGATACCGCGACATTACGTCCGTGCTCTCTCACCAGTTCAATACCGCGAGCGAATTCAGCGACGATCCGGACACCGGAAAGCTAGACGACCTCGAACCAACGGAGGCCGACATGGGAGCCTTCCGCACCAAACAGCTCAGAAACGTCTCAGAAAGCGGCCCCTACTTCCACACCGGTCATGTGCAGACGTTGCGTGAGGTGATCGAGTTTTACAACGACGGGGGCGCAGACGAAGGTTTCGTGGGTCGGAAGGATGAACTCATGGTGCCTCTGAATCTCACAGATGGAGAAATGGACGACTTGGTGGCGTTCCTCGAGTCGCTCACGGGCCAGCCGATTCCCGCTGAATTGACCGAAGACACCTCGAACCGCTGATACTTCGGGTTTGGGTTGCACGACCCCCGAAAGCCAGTTTCCGCCGTCATGAGCAACGATGGTGTACTGGCTTTCGGGAGCTCCTCCGTACTTCGCTCCGGTGTCTTAGAGAGCGCTCAAGAATGCAACGAGGTCAGCTTCTTCTTGCTCCGTGAAGTCAAAACCGAGAGCCACTTCGTAGTGCTCGACAACCTCATGTAGGTTCTCGGCGATACCGTTGTGAAAATAGGGCGGTCGAGCGGCCAATCCGCGCAGAGTCGGCGTCTTGAACCGATCCATGTCGCTCCAAAGACCGGTTCGTAGCGCGCGACCGATGTCCGTGGAGGCGCGGACTTCGCCGGTCTCGATGTTGCGGAACGTATACACTGCCATATCGTCGTTCTTGAACTCGGGCCGCGAGGCTCCGACATCAAACAATCGACCCTCCACGTTCTGTCCGTCGTTCGCCGAATTGTGACAGCCACCACACCGGCGACCGTTAGCATCGCCGTCGTTGAAGAGCTTCTGTCCGCGAGCGATTTGGCGGCGTCGAGGGTTTCCCGAATCTTCCCACGCGTCGAACAAATCGAAACGACCAGAGACGAATGGCATCTGCGACAGTTCTTCTGGCCCCCCCTTGGCTCCGCCCCTATCCAATCGGCCCACCCCAGGCACGACGAGCTGCGCGTGGCTCATGTTGCTTTCGAACGCAACGATGGCATCGATCACTTCCTCTGAAGCCGGATCCCCTTGCTGGGCGCCTGTCACGTTGCTCCGAGCCTGTCGGGCGAGACCGGCATGAAGAGTGTCCTGCGTATTACCTCCGTCCCAGCTCACCGTTACGCTGCGAAAGCTATGCGTGGCCATGGAAGTCCGAAAGTTGTGTATCGCGCTACAACTGCCGAAATTGAACGGGTCGTCTGCCGCAATGCATTCGTATTCGGCGCCAGCGGGAATGGCGCGATTGCGAACGAATTTAGCCTGAAGGAGCATACTGAACGACTCACGCCTCGCATCAAGTGTCGAGACATCGGACAGAGTACGCCGGTTCGCGTCTCTTATGTTGAACAAGGGATGCAAACCGTCGGTCTCATCGAACAAGCGTTGCGCAGTAGCTGGGGTGAGCGACCAGCCGTCCTCGGGGGCGTGACATGTCGTGCAGTCGCGCCCGTTGGTACCTTGGGGAGTGGCGAATTCTGACTCGAGGTCGACGAAACCGGCGGTACTGAAGCTCGCTGCCTTGCCAAGCTCGTTCCTGAACTTGTAGTTGTTCGGAAGCTTGGAGGGAGGATCGCAGTTTTGCCTGTGCGCTTGCTCGAGCGAGCGCACATTCGCATCGTTGGTGCCTTCCACGGCGCACGCAGATGTCGCGGCAACGCCCAACACCGCCAGCATACCCGACGACCAGGTACCTGCGCGCCACGCGGGCGGTTTCCGTCTTGTTCTTGAGTCACTCATCGTCCACCTCGTTCAAGTCAACTCTCTCGCGCGGTCTCGTGCGTATGGAGCCCCATGCCCCATTGTCGATCTCGCACTTTCATCGGAGTCCTATTCTCTCACATGGTCTCGGAAGCATGCGGGCAAGTCAACCGGCCAGTCGGCTCACACTCGCATCGTCGCCCGTGCGTCGATCACGAACTCTCACGCAATCATCACGACAGACGTCGGCAAGTTTGACCGAGTTATTTGGCACGTTTTGCGCGCTCATCACAGATCTATCCCACATGACCTCCCTTTACCGACACGCAGATGTGAAAGGTCTAGCGGCAATCGGTCAGCCTAAGCTCACGTAGTTACACCTCGAGTCGCGTGTATGAATTCTTCGATTGAGCCTTTCCTCGCCGCACACGATGCCTGGGGGACTAAGACATCGGACCATGGAGACCCCGAGATAGAGAGGTGTCTGTGGGAAGGTCGGCGCGGCTCATGCTGAACCTAGAACTGTGGCGCCGAAGGAGGCATGCCTCCCCTGCCGCGTGGCGCAACCCTACTGCTCCTGGGGCGTTGGCTCGCCCGCCCTACCAGAACACCAGTCCTCAGCGAGCGGATCATCGACAACGGATGCAACCGCCATTCGGTTCAAGAGTCCGAGGGTTCGGTCTCGGGGAGCCTCAGCGCTTGCCGCAGAATGTGGAATTACACGAGGGGGCTCCAAGCCGCGCTCGCACCGCGCTGCGACGGCCAACGATGTCTTCGTCGGATTGGACCGCGCCGGGCGCGACCCTCACGCCGGTCGATGTCGAGCGTCCACACATGGTGACCTTGCACCTCTCTCCGGCCGCTCTGAAACCGACAGCCGAACCGTAGTCGAGCGCGCTACGCTGGCCGCTGAACGTGGACAGGCCTCGCTCCCTTGCGTGGGAGGTCTCGGGGGTCACGAAAACCAAACCGATAGCGAGCACTGGAATCATCAAGATCTTCATCATCTCTTCCTTCTCCTTTCAGGGATGGTCTCTTAAGGATGGCTCGGTGTTCCCACCTGGCAAGCATTCACGTCACCGGAATGCGCTGTTGGAAACGCTTTCCTGTCCCGAGGGACGGCGGAAATTATTCCTACCAGTACGGGTTATCGTGTCTGGGAGTTCCGTACACAGGTCGGGGTCGTGGCATCTGGCGCTGTTCGGCTGCTTCCCTCTGGGCGTTCTTCTCCACCTCTTCGAGCGTGACCGCGGGGGTGTCGTCATTCGGAGGGGGCTCAGGCGCTTCCCCCTCAGCGCGGTGACTCCGTGGCTCTCCTTGGTCCACCTGACCCTGGGTCGGCTTTGTCTCCTTGTGCGGGGCCTCGGGCTGATCAGCTTCAGGATCGCGCGCCTCCGTGATGGAACGGGGCTCCGGTCGATGCGCCTGCTCCACGGGTTCGGGACGAGAAGAAGATCCCTCAGGCGAGAGCCGAACTCGCGTCTCCCTCGGAATCGACGTTTGTCGCTCCGCCGATGGATGCAGGCAGGCCATGTCCGGTGAGCACGGCGTTGTAGACGTCGATTGCGTTCAGCCGCTGGGTGTAAAACCCTGGGTTGAAGCGGCCCCGCCCACCACAAATCGCATGAAACACGCCGGTCGAGCTGTGATTTTTCCCGTACTCGGTGCCGATGACGATGGTCGTATTGTCGAGGAGGGAGCGATCGCCGTCCTCGATCTCGGAGTCGAGCCGCGAAAGGAAGTAGGCGAGGTTCGTTTGCGCGAAATGCTGATAGAGCCGCGCGTGAAGCGGCTTGTTGTCGTGAAAGTAGCTATCGTGTTGCGAATCGTCGGGAAAATCCGTCGATTCCCCCATTGCCGTATAGGTCCCACTGAAATTCGTGTGGCCTCCCGCCGACTCGAACATCAGGTTCCCGAACTGAACCGCCCCGCACCTGAGCCCCGCCACCCACAAGTCTGCGTGCAGGCGGAACACCATTTGGAAGTCTTCGTAGTGGACGACGGGCGACCCGTCTCCGGTGCCGTAGGTGAACTTGTCGTAGTCAACGTCGATGTCCGGATCATCGGGTGCCACGGGAACCTCACACGTCACATCACCCGGCGTGTTCATGATCTCTTCTGCCGGCGCGAGCTGCAGTTCGATCTCACGGATGCTCTGGAGATGCAGCTCGAGTTTTTGACGGGAAGCGGCGCTGAGGCGCGACCCAGGGCTGCTCAAGGTCTGGTACTGCGAAAGTACCGTATCCAAAATGCTGCGCCGAGTATGCAGATCGCGAACCCGTTCGGGATCGGGTTCTTGTCCAGGAGGGGCATGGGGCACGAAGCTGCCGAATAGGCGGTCGAACACTTCCGTGGGCCGCTTGAGGGGGGGACGAGCCGTTCCGTCTGGGTTCCAGACGCGCAAGGCTTGTGCATCACAAGCGCCCCGCCGCCACCAGAGTCCACTCGCGAGCGTCGTGCTGGTCGGGGCCAGAGCTTGTCGAACGATTTGATCCAGGGAGGCCCCGCCGGATCGGTTTTCGTTCACGTTGCGTTCGCCCACGAATACGACTGGGCTGTTTTCGCAATGCGCTCCTCCTGCCCCCTGCTCCATGTTCACGTTCGTGAAGAAGGCGATCTTGTCCTGAAGCGGCTCATAGGGCTCGAGGGGGCCCGCAAACCCTTGGGCTTGCCACACGGGATCGAGACCGAGACCGAAGAACAAAGTGACGAGACGCGGCGGTGGGTCACCCGGTGCAGCCTCGGCCTTTCCGGATCCCCAGTCCGTCGCAAAGGGAAGCGCTACAGCGACCGTTCCGGCCCCCTTCAGGAACAACCGACGGTCGACGTTTTGAGTCACTTTGCGATTATCCAACATGGTCACTCCACCTTCATCGCGTAAAAAACGCGGCTTTCAGTGATTGCTCGAACCAGCGCTTCGTAACCTGGCACGCTCCCATCGAGAGCTGTTTGGATTCCTTCGACAGCTCCCATTTGCTCCTCGCCGAGATTCGTTCCCGTCAAGAACTCCAAATGCTTCAGGATCAAGCATCGTTGGACCTTGGGCTCGGAGCTCAGCAGGGCCGCGTACTCTTCGAGGCCTTCATAGGCGATCGCACTCCCCGTCGAGCTGTGCACCGCGGGGATCCAGCCGTCGGTGGAGAGAGGGTTTTGGTGCTCGTCCTGTTGACGAAAGCGCCCCTGGTAGTCGAACTGCTCGAGGGCATAGGAAAGAGGGTCGAAGGTCGAGTGACAGCCACCACATTCGGGTCGCTCCAACCGGATCTCCGCAACGTATCGATCGGATGCATCTTCCGGGATCTCTTCCAAGAACGCATCGATGGCGTCCTGGATCGCCTGAGGCGGTTCGGGCGTTTCGCCGCAAAAAAGCTGCGACTGAAGGAACAACCCGCGCGCCACGATGGCGCCGCCGTCGGCATTGGTCATCCCCGCGATGAGTCCGGGGTGAGACAGAAGCCCGACGCGCCCCGGCGCCGCGCCGAGGTCGTACACGGACATCTCGGGGGACACTGGCTCCAGACCGAGATGTTCGGCCAACGTCCCGGTGAGCAGTAGCTCATCCTCCGAAAGCGCCTCCAGAGGCCCGAGACCGAGCTCCCAAATCATGTGATCATAGGAGGCGACCAGACTGTCGGTGAGTTCGCGCTTGAGGCCTCCATCGTCCGGAAGCGCTTCGAGTCGTGCCCAATCGGTCATGTAACGACGGGTCGCTCGTGCGCAGCGCTCGGTATCGAGCAAGAGTCGAGAAAGCTGCGACCCGACGCCGTCGGGTGTATCGAGGAGTCCCGCCTCGGCAGCGTCCATGAGCGCTTCGTCCGGCGCAGAACTCCAAACGGCATAAGAGAGCCGACTGGCCATTTCATACCCGACGACGCGACGCTCCTCTCCGGGCGCGGTTCCGCTGTCTGCCGCCGTTTCCGACTCCAAGCGATAGAGAAACTGAGGGCTTTGAAACATCGCGCGAAACACGGCGTGCGCCGCTTCCGAGAACGTCATCCTCTCGACGTCGATCAACCCAAGGAGGAGAGCTCCAAACGCTTCTACCTCATGAGGCCGCGGTGGAGCGCGAAACAGGCGTTTTCCAAGGCCGCGAACGTAGCCCTCGGCGCACTCGCTCGTATCCTCGGTGCAAGGAGCGTCTGCCAGAAGCTTTCCCTCGGCTTGCAGTCGATCGGCGACCATTTCGGACAGTTCGAAGTACGCGGCAACATGTTCCGGCAGTACTGTTTGAGTCGTCGCCACGTTCGCAAAGCCTTCGAGAGGACGGTCGTCCGGGAGACTCGACAGATCGTCGTCACCAATCTCGATATCGAACGTATCTTCGAGCGAAAAGCGGAGCTCGTGCTTGGTGAGTCGGCGCACGAGGGGATCTACGAGCCGAAGGGGAGCGGCCGAATGCCCATCCTCCCCGTCTCGGGGAGCATGCCCTTCCGCCCCGGGACCTCCGGCCCCCAGAGATTGGTCCGGCACGCCTCCCGCCGCCCCGCCGCCCGCGTTGCTGGCGCGCGTGCCCGGAGACCCCAGCTCGCCGGTACACGAGAGGAGCGTGAGCGCACACACGAGCAACGCACCCGAGACATTCCGCATGAACCAACAGACGTAGAATGCCTCCGCAGCAGGCAGGCATTCTTGGGTTCGTCCCCTGACCCCAATTGGTGGAAGAACTGATTTCGCAATCGTTGGATGCGGTTTAGAGTTGTGACAAGCGGACTCGCCGGGGCGAGTGAAGGATCCCAGCCATTGCTTCTTCCATCCATCCAGACGGCCGTCCTTTCGACCTTGGTGTCGCTCCAGACGAACCCGCCGGTATCGATGGCCGAATCTTCTGCGCTCGAAGAGGGCTGCTCCTCCGTTTTCGGCGACGAGACGGACGCATGCAGTTTCGAGGAGCCCGACGGATCCTACGATGTACTCGTCAGCTGGAGCGAGGACGCGGGCGCCCTAGTGGCGACGATCGAAGTGACCGCGAGGCAAACCGGTGACGTTCTTTCGCGGGAGCTTCGCTTTCAGGAACACTTCGGCAAGAGCGAGCGTTGGGAATCGATTGGGCTCGTGGTGGCTGCTCTCGTCAACACGCACCTGTCGAAGGCACGCTCGCGCCCTCCCCCACCCGAACCGAAAACGGTCGAGCCCGCGGCTGCTCGCCGCGAGCCCATCGCGCCGGAAGAGGAGTTCGATGCTGCGGTTCGCCTCGGACTCGGCGGGACGCTACTCGGTGGTCCTGGAGATTTCGTCGGCGGTGGAGGGGTCCTGCGCGCGACGTCGATGTTTCGACATGCCGTCCGCCCCACCGGGGCTCTGTCGCTGACACTGGGCGACCGTCCCGTCCAACGCCTCGAACTCCGACCCGCCTTGGGGCTTCGCTACTTTGCCTGGGAAGCGCCACTTGTCGCGGGGCTGTCCCTCGAAGCCGTTGCATCCTTCCGTCGCTACCGCGCTCGAAGAGGCGGGACTTCGGACCAGGCCTGGAGCACCCGGGCCGGGGTGAGCTGGGGTGGGTTCGTCGACATCCCGCTAGGCGAGCGCTCCGGGCTCTCCCTCGGAGGCGCTGTCACGGCGCTCTTCCCATCGGTTGAAGTTCTCGTGGAAGATCAGCGGGTTACCCGGATATCCCCCGTGGGGTACCAAGGCAATGTCGGTTTTTGGCTCGATCTCTGAAGAATCTTGCCTGACCGCGGGAGACGGAACGTCAGATAATAGAAGCCTCAGTCATGTCGACGCCCTTCCCTCCCCCCAGCCCCAAGACGATCGATGCGTCGACGGGCGAAGGCGCATCGTCGCGGGTGGCCCAGCGGGAAGACGACCAGCACCTGATCGAACGCCTCTTGGCGGAAGAACCGGGGGCCGCAAGCCGCTTCTACGAGCGCATCGAACCTTCGGTCAGCATCACCCTGTCGAAGGTGCTGGGCGCGACCGACCCCGATTTCGACGACCTCAGCCAGCAGGCGCTCGAGAAGATCACCACGAGCGTCGTGCGTGGCAAGTTCGCCGGCAAGTGCAGTCTCTCGACTTGGGCATCCGTCGTCACCAGCCGCTTGGCGATCGACACATTGCGACAACGACGACGAGAGCGCGGGCTCTTCTGGTTTCGGAAGTCGGAGGAGGACGACGAGCCGGAGGCGCCGACGGGTACGTTGCATTCGCCTCACCACGATCTCGAGCGATCCAGAATCTTGGGCGCTTTGCGACAGTCTCTTGGAAAAATTTCGCCTGCAAAGGCCGAGGCGGTCGTCTTATTCGAAGTGATGGGTCACGACCTCACCGAAATCGCCGCGATGACCGGCGTGAGCTTGGCGGCGGCGCAATCTCGCCTCGTTCGGGGGCGCGGCGAACTTGCGACGCTCCTCAAGCAAAAGCTAGGAGACCTTCATGGCCGCTGATCTGAGACTCGTCGATCCGAAGGAGTCGGTCCGCCACGCAGATCCCGCTCTGGACGACGCGTTGTCGACGATGGCGCAAGAGGGGCGGGTCCCGCGCTCGCCGCTGCTTCGAGGTCACGGCGTCTCGGTGATCACGCAGGCCGTACGGACGGAGAAGCGACGGCGGATGAGCCGGCTCATCGGTGCGGGAACTCTCGTCGCAGCGGCAGCCTCGGCCAGCCTCTGGCTGCTTCCTGGGCAAGAATCCTCTCCCGTTGCGGACGCGCCGGCCCTCGCCTCCTTGGTGGCGGGAGGCACCGCGATCGAAATCAAGAACGCAGACGGTGTTTGGTCCCTCGCGCGAGGGGGCGAGCTACTCCCGACGGGCGGGTCGGTGCGCACGGGTGCATCCGGGAGCGCCGAAATGAAGACCGCAGGTGGCATCTGGGTCAAGATCCATGAAAGGTCGGAGCTCGAGCTCTCCAGGTCGGACGCGCGGGGGTCCCGCCTAGCGCAAGTGAATCTGCGGGTAGGAACGGTCGAGGTCGAGGTTCCCCAGTTGGGTCCGAGCTCGAGCTTCTCCGTGCGCGCGGGAAAATCAGATGTGATCGTTCACGGGACGAAGTTCCGCGTGACGGTGGCGGAAGAGGGCGCCGCAGCGTGCGTCGTCGTCCATGACGGACGGGCCGAAGTGCGCGAAGGCGGCTCCACAGTGTGGCTGAACGCAGGAGGCTCGACGGGCTGTGCACTACCGGACCCGGTTCCGGCTTCGAAGGCAAGGGAGGTCGAGGCTATCGAGAGGCCCACCGAGCAGGCCACATCAGACGCGTCGCTTCGACCGACGACTGTGAAGCGGGCGACGGAGAGCTCCTCGCTCAAAGAACAAAATGCTCTCTTTCAACGGGCGCTCGAGGCGGAACGTCAGGGTCGTACCGAGGAAGCTCGTGCGCTTCTCGGTCAATTTCTCTCGAAATACCCGCACTCGCCTCTGGAAGGCCAAGTGCGCGCACAGAGAAAGGCCTTGTCGACACGCCCAGCGCCCAAAGCCCCATGAGAAGCTGCCCCACGTGATACTCTGAGCCGTGGGTTCTCGATTTTCCTTCCGACGTCGACGGCGCGCCACCTTTGCAGCGGTCGTCCCTATTTGGGTGGTCGCGGCTTGCAAGACGGCGACAGTGTCTCTGCTCGAAGGAGACAGCGTCTCGAATGTGGGTGGTTCGGGAGGCGCGATCGGCGGAGCAGGCGCGAGTCCCATTTTCGGGGACGAGGACGGGGACGGCGACGATGCCCCGGGAGGTGCCAGCACGGGTGGCGCAACAACGGGGGGCGCGAGTGCGGGTGGAGCCGCATCCGGCGGGACGGGGGTGACGATGGGAACGGCAGGAGCAGCGGGTGCGCCCATGAGCAATCCACCCCTCGTTCTTCTCGTCGTCGATGACGTGCCCATTTCGACGGACCGCCTCGTTGAACAACGGCTCGTCGAGCTAGGGGCGGACGTCGTGCCAATCGCGGAATCGGTGGTCACGGACTCGGACACCATCGGATACGATCTCATCGTGGTCTCCTCGAGCGCGGACGGCGTTGAAACGCCGCAGAGCCTCAAGCTCGTCCCTGTTCCGATGCTCCTGTTGGAGCCCTCCGTCTCCATTGCGATGGGGTTCGGCAATTCGCGGCGCCTCGACGCGCAGACCCAGGGCGTGGTCGTTCAGCCCGAACACCCCATATCGGCGGGCTTGAGCGGAACCGTCACCCTGTGTTCGGGGACGGCGAGTTTCCAGGGCGTGGCGGTCCCGAACGAGGCTCGGGTGGTCGAGCTGACGAGCGGAACAGCCGCGCTCGTCTTCTTCTTCAAGGCGGGAGAGGTCGTGGGGGAGCCTCTCCAGGCCGCTCGCGTCGGGCTCTCGGTCCTCAAGCCGTCTCAGTGCCAGACGGATGCTTCTTGGCGATTTTTCGATGGCGCCTACTCGTGGTTGCTCGACTCGATTCCATGACGGGGAACGAGGCCATACCCGACTTCGAAATCACTGACGCGCTGCGTTGAAACCGATCGGCGTCGCGCACCAAGGCAGCGAACGGGTCGAGATCTCCCGTCACAGTTGGGGATGACGTGGGGCCAGAAGCCGAGGCGGGCGGCAGATTCGATTCACTGCCTCGCCAGGTACTGCACCAACGCTTGGCGGTTGGTCAAACCCAGCTTGGCGAGGATGGTCGATATTTGATTGGAGACCGTGCTCACGCTCGTGCCGCGTTCCGCCGCGATGCGCTCGGTCGAGGCGCCATCGAGGATCATGGAGGCGATGTCTCGCTCTGCATCGGTCAACTCCTTGGTCGACAGCGCGTCGGGAGCGCCACCCCGGAGCAAGGCTTCGACCTCCCCCGACATGCGCAGCCAGTCCTCCCGCTTCGAGATCCCCAAGACGCCGAGCCCCCTGCGCAGATGCGTCGCCACCGTGGGCGAGCTCATCCCGAGGAGATAGCCAATCTCTTGGTTCGAAAGACCCGCCGCCGCGCAATACAGGACCTGGGATTGGCGTTTGGAGAGACGACCAGCAGTGCGAATGGGCCAGAAGTCAGGAGCGTTTTCCCGCGCGAGCACGAAGCGGCGACCGTCGGTGTCGACGTGATCCACGAGCGACCAGCGCCCATCGAAAAGGCCCAGCCAAGCTGAGAGCGCTTCGAGAGGGTCAGCGCGACCCGCTTTCGTCCGAGCACGATCGACTCGACGCACGGCGGTGCCAAGTAGGTTTCGGGCGTCAGAGCTGCCTGCGGCTCCTCGCGCCTCCAGGACACGGCCATCGGCACTCAAGACGCATTCCACGTCTTCGCCCTCGAGACTTGCGGGGCGTTCGCTCAGCCGGAGCGCAGCGCTCAAGTGAATACAGAGCATGCGCCAAAGGGAGCGACTACCCTCTATCTCCTCGGGAGCTTCGAGGCGAATGACACTAAACACCAGCAGTCTGCGAGCATCCATCGGCAGAGCGATCCCTATCCCCCCTCCCACCGATGTGGCCGTTCCAATCAGCGATGCAGGTTTGGCCAAGACTCGACTCTGAACCGTCGGCGGGAAAAACGAGTGCACAGTGGGATCACTCGTGGCGACGACGCCAGGCGCCGAAAATGCCAGCCACAAGGACCGTGCTTGCTCGGGTGAGATCGAACCTAGGGCTTCTGCGTGAATTTTGGAGACCTCGGCGCCGCCGATGGGGGACCCATCAGAATCGATTCCGAAGTGTTCCTGAGGAAGGCCGTCGTGCAAGAAGAAGCCGTGCGCGCTGAGCCCGTCCAGATTGAGCGGCCCACAGAGCGGTCCGATCATTTTCCGCGCCCAGTCGGTATGCCCCTCGTGGTGTTGGTATCCCAGCCCCACCAGAGAAACGGGGTCGAACGAGAGCGCGGCTCTTGTCACCTCATTACCTATAGAGCGCGCCCGAGTTGAAGGCTAGCGGATACTTGGCCCCTATCCCTTTCTCCGCTGGAGACCCACCACATGCGCATCAACAAATGGCTCACCCTCGCCACGCTTTTCACTCTCCTGAACGCCCGTGGGGGTGACGACGGCGGCTCCGGTTCGAAGAAATGTAGTGGAAACGAATGCAACGAAGAGGTAGCCGGTGACCTTTGCTCCCGCGATTCCGACTGTGACGACGGCTCGTTCTGCAACGGCTCGGAATATTGCGATCCCGAGCATGCCGACGCCAACGAAGCCGGCTGCGTCGCGGACGCCCCACCCGATTGCGACGACGGAATCGACTGCACCGACGACAGCTGCGACGATGAGGCCGGGGAATGCGCGAATCTGGCCCCGGACGAGGACGGCGACGGGCATGGTGATGCGAGCTGCTTGGGCGAGGACGACGAGCCCCTGGGCGACGACTGTGATGACGACGACGCGAATCGCTACCCCGGCAACGAAGAAGTCTGCGATGAGGACGACGTCGACGAAGACTGCGACGAATCGACATTTGGATACCTCGATCACGACGGAGACGGCGCCGTGTCCGATGCGTGTTGCAATGGCGACAACTGCGGAGTCGACTGTAACGACGACGACTTGACGATGCGCCCCGAGCAGCCCGAGTTCTGCGACGACAAGGACAACAACTGCGACGGTGAGGTCGACAACGACACGCAGGAAGTCGAGTGGTACCAGGACCTGGACGGGGACCTCTTTGGCGACGCCGGAGCGCCCCCGATCCTTTCGTGTGAAATTGTCCTCGGAAGCTCCGTTCTCCCCACCGACTGCAACGACGACGACGTGGCGCAACACCGCGCCCGAGACGAACGCTGTGATGACGACATCGACAACAACTGCAACGGTTTGATCGACGAGGGGCCCGATTGTGATCCGCCAGAGGGGCGGCCGGTGTCTGATGACGACCCGGGCGGGTGGAGTGATCCGGAGGCGACGGGCGGAAGCGGGGGCTCGGGGGGAACCGGGGGCTCGGGGGGAACCGGCGGGAGCGGGGCTAGTGGTGGAACTGGAGGTTCCGGCGGCTCAGGCGGAGGACCGACGTTCGTCCCGGATCCGGGGTTCACGACGACCTACGGCTGGGCCACCCAGCCGCGCTTGAGTCGCGACGGAAGCCGACTCGCGTTCACCTCCAACACTGCCGAGCTCGCCGACGAAGACACGAATGACGAGCTCGACGTTTATCTTCTGGATCTGAGCGCCAACGCGCTCACCCGTGCGAGCGTGAGTGACGCCGGGACCGAGCTCGATGGTGCGAGCTACGATCCGACGATCAGCCCTGACGGCGAATGGATCACCTTCGAGTCGGCAGCGACCAACGTGGAAACGTCCTCCACTGGGCTCCGCTATGCGTACAGTGTGAGCGGGGGGACGTCGGCGTCTCTTCCGTACTCGAGTGGCGCTGCGTGGCAGATGACGGATGGACGTGTGTCGTACCGGCGGGACGGGGGACCGGCTTGTGACACTCGGGCTCCGACGATTGATGAGCTCGAGGGGATGGAGGCTGGGGACTCCAGAAGGGATAGCGTTCAAGGACGTGGCTGTGGGGCTTCAAGGCACCTGTGCGATTTCCGAAGCTGGCCGGCTGTATTGCTGGGGAATGAATACCGAAGGTCAGGTTGGAAATGGCACGACCACGTCACCTGTCCTCATCCCCCACGACGTCACGGGAACTGGACCTGGCGCGATTCTCCAAGGGCACCTCATCAAAGAGGTAAGTCGCCGCAACGACCATGTCTGCGCGCTGACGGAGGAGGACCGCTTGTTCTGCTGGGGCGACAACGGCTACGGAATGATCTCCGCTGGCGGTGCGTATGACGGCACCACACCCTTCGAGGTCACTGCCACTGGGAGCCTTCTTCCCGGACAGAACATAAAACAGTTCGTGGCCGTCGAACACAACAGTTGCGCGTTGAACACGTCAGGCGATCTCTATTGTTGGGGTGATCACACGCTTGGACGGCTGGGCAACGGAAGCACGACCATCGGTCGCAATCTCCCGCCGGCTCAAGTCAACGGCGATTTAGGCATCCTTCCTGGCCACACAATCGTGCAGTTTGCCCACGCTGGCAGTCATGGTTGTGCGATCACGAGCGAGAATCGATTGTTCTGTTGGGGGAGTAACACCGACGGTCAGGTTCAGCCGGGAGGCCCCCACCCCATCGCGGCGGGGTACGAACTCACGGGAACGGGTGCAATTCTCGAAGGTGAAGACGTGACTTGGGTGGGCGCTGATCTGGCTAGGTCGACTTGCGCCGGCACCGCCTCGGGCTACGTCTACTGCTGGGGCAGCACCATGTTTGGCAACCTCGGCCCCATCATCGCGGGGATCGGCATTCCCTTCCAGGATGCAGGTGCCTCTGGCTGTACCCTGGAACTTGACGGGAGCATCTCCTGTCTCCACCCCACCCCCATCAACGGCTCGACCGACTACTCGCCGACAGACGGGGGCGAGCCCCTTGCCTCGTCGATCGTGACCCAGATCTACCACAACGGCCCAAGCAGCCACTGCGCCGAAGACGACTCGGGCGACGTCGTGTGTTGGGGCGACATGCCGAGCGCATTCGGCGGTCAGCGGCCGAGCAACGAACGTCTCGAGGGAACGTACCTCGACACTCTGACTTGGACTCGCTCCCCCTCCGACTGGACCTATTGGGAGCCGGGCACCGACATCTGCGATTTGGACTACGTCGCCTCGACATACGACGGCTCAGTCCTCGCCTACGCCGACGGCCAGTACGAAGGCACGAATGAGCTCGAAGTCTCCGATCCGATGCCCGCCCTGACCAGCAACGTCTGGCCCGACGTCCCGACCGACATCAGTGCCGACGGGCAAGTCGCGGTCATTATCACTGATTTGGATCTTTCGGACGGCGCCGACGACAACGGAACCGCCGACGTCTACCTCTACGATCGAGAAGCGAGCGAGGCGACGCTGCTCACCCAAACGAGCGGTGGAGCGGCGTCCGACGGCGCCGCTGGACCGTCCGCCCCCATCAGCGAAGACGGCACCCGCGTCATCCTGACCACCGACGCGACGAACCTCGTCACAGTGGACGCGGACACGGATCCGCATGTCCTCGTTTGGACGGCGGATGGCGGCCTCACTGCGCCGGTTCAGCCGGTGGATGGCGTGGAGAATCTCGACAACTACTCGGGTAGCGCCGCCGACTACGAGGTCGAAATCAGCGGAGACGGGTACACGGTTGCGATCTCGATGCCGCGTGCGGCGGCGGCGACGCGCCGGGATATCTTGGTATTGCCGATTCCGTGAATCGGCCCGCGCGGTACTGCGCTGACACGCCGGCTCAAGCCTATCTGCTAGATACCTCGAACGGTTGCACATCCTCAAGAGTGGTGGGGTAGGCGTTTCGCCGGTTTCCATGCGCTTCTTTGGCAAATCTCGACTTCGAATTGAGTTGCTGCATCAAGCCTCATGAACGGCTCATGGGGACGCACGACGTCCCCAAATTCATCCGCGAGGTTTCGGTCTTGCGACACGCGCGCAACGAATCGAGAGCCCATTTCCACCATTCCGCGCAGAAAGTGGAACGAGTCCGCCTCCCAGTCAGCCACATGAACGCATTGGAAGCGACCAGTGGCTCACTCTTCCACCATTTGCGCACCACGTAGCCATCTTTCTCACTCTAGATTGGTCTGCTCTCTTCCCTTGCCTGGCGTGTGTCGCGCGTACTGTTGCAGGGCTCCAAGACCAAGTGGCGTTCGTTCACTGTTTGTCGCTACCAAGAGAGACGCGTGCGCGAAGAAGCCGTGGCCATTTGATGATGTCTTTCCAGTTCCTCGCCGACTTCCTCGAAAGTTGAACTCTGTCGTGTCGTGAATCACCAGGCACTCCGAGAGCAGGTCCCCCCGTTCACAGCTGCCATTCAGATGTGCCTCCAAAATTTTCTCCCATCCAACATGCTCACTGCGCATAAACCGATAAAAGCCCTCCAATTCAGCAGGGCGGGAGAATACTTCAGGAAAACTCGCGGCTGGCTCCTCCGAAACACGTCGAGTGATCTCGCACAGCCTGCGAGGATCTCCAAGCTCAGCCTTCTCAAAGTCCTTGGAGGCAGCCTGTGCCATCCACGCACCTTTTGCCTGGCAACTTCTGTATGATCATGAGCGCCCAAACGCCGTCGCGCCAAACTTCAATCGTCGTAGTCCTGAGCGATCAAGCTCTGGACTAGATGAAGAAGCTGTTCGTCCAGCGGAGTTTCGGCCAGGCGCGCCTCCAGAGTCCGCCGGTTCGCCAAGCCCGACGTCGCGGCTGCTCGGCAATACCTCCGATCCTTGTCCCGATTGGCAACGTACTTCGAAATGAGGAGATCGTGAAGTTCGAGGCAATAGCCCGTCGCGCCGCGGGTCGACGGGGTCGAAAGGGGCACGAGTCGTTCCTTCCAACCGTTCGGAAGGGTGGCGACACCTTCTTCCACCCCTCGCGCGTAGTAGCCGAACGTGTCGTGAAAGGTCGACAGTTCACCGATCGCGCCGTCGATCAGCTCCCAGCGCTCGGGCTTGTTCTTTGGGTAGATGTCTGCCTCGTCCGAGCGCAGCATTTCTTCGGGAGCTTCTGGGAATTGTGCAAGGACGGCCTGGCTCCCAACGACGATCAATTCGTCGTCGTCCGCGATGGTCGCAGCTGCTCGAATGAGATGCTCGAGATCAGCGAGCTTCACGGGGACGAAGCTCCGGACGTTTGAGGATGCGCCAGCGCGTCGCGTTGTCGAGTGCTCCGGCGAAAGGACTGGCTTGTCGAAGGGTGCACATCCGGTCGCCCTTTTCAGCAAGCGCTTCCGCCAAGCTGGCGAGAGGTAAGGACAGGAGCTCTTCCCAGTCTCGCGCGTACGGATGTTCCGCCGGTTCGCTCAGCCACCCTCGAACCCGCTTTCGCGCACGCTCGACCCACTCGGGGTGGTCACCGAGCCGAGAAGCTACTTCCACATGAAGCGCCCAGCTACGCAAGTCAGCAAGGCTGTGAAATTCGCTCTCTCCGTTCACACTGTGAGTTTAGCGCAGGCCGCGTACGAGCCAAGGTACGTCCCACGCCTGCTCCACCGTCGCCTCACCCGGCCCGGCTGACGCGCAGCCTATTGAGGAACCATCCCCGGGCCCGAACAACTGCGCCACGCTTGCTCGACCTCCAGACAGTCTTCCGTGCGCAGGCACGTAGGCGTCCCGAGAGTGTCCGATTCGAGAAGGCAGGTGTGCCAAGCCACATACTCCTCCTCGCACCCCTGGGAGAACATCGTCGCGACGCGTACGCAGCCCTCCAGCATGCCGGCGCACATGGAATTGCCCTCTTCCGTGTAGCGGTCGATGACCGCGCCACAGACCGCCTCGATCTGCTCCTCGATGGTTCCTGCAGTCCCGCCCGAACCCATATCGTTCATTCCGCCGGAGCCGTCCGGGTCGGCCCCACCGAAGCCGCCCATGCCGCCCATCGAGCTATCGCCGTCGCCCACATCGCCATCTCCCGCGTCGCCGTCGCCGTCGCCTGCATCGCCATCGCCCGCGTCGCCGCCACCTGCATCGCCGTCGCCCGCGTCCCCGTCGCCCGTGTCGCCGTCACCGGCATCACCATCGCCCGCGTCGCCATCGCCGTCTCCCGCGTCCCCGTCGGCGGAGTCGCCGTCACCGTCACCATTCGAACCGCCGTCGTCGCCCCCGCTGCCACAGGCAACAGAGAGAGCGACGGCAAAGCTCCACACGAACCAAGATTTGCTCCACTTCATCTTCTTCTCCATCTCCATGAGGCTTCGTCACTCCACCTCGAGCTCAGCTGCATACGTCCGGGTGAACGACCTCGCCGTTGTGGCGCAAGCGTAGGGCAGAGAAAAACACTCAACTGCCCACCAAGCCATAGTGATCGAGGGGACAGACTCATCTGACCATTCAGGCTCCTGCTCCCATCTTTCGCCGGATATCCGGCGGCTCCACGACACGTCCACGAAACGCGGGGCCCCGCGTCGTAATCACCCCGTCGGGGCTGGCCCAGTCCGAGCTACTCTGTGGGTCTTTCGAATGCGACGCGCTCGCAGACTCATCGTCGAGCCGAGAGCTGGAGCGCGCCACGCGACCTCCCTTGTCAGCCTCCGCCGAATCGGGAAGATGGGTGGACCATGTGCCGCAACATCAAGCCGATCTTCAACTTCGACCCACCCGCGACAGAGGAAGAAATCCAGGCAGCAGCTCTTCAGTTCGTCCGCAAGCTGAGCGGCTTCAATCGCCCTTCGCAGGCCAATCAAGAGGCCTTTGACGCCGCCGTGGACGAAATCAGCGAGGTGGCGCGACGCTTGATCGAATCGCTCACGACGAGCGCCCCCGCGAAGAACCGCGATGTAGAAGCGGAGAAGCGCCGAGCCCTCGCCGCCAAGCGGTTCGGAAATTGAGTGCTCCGCCGGATTCGAGAACAGCTCAGTGAGGCGCTCCGGGCGCGACGCGCGCGCGGGTCAGTTGATGGACTGGGTGAGCACCGAGTCCACGTGAAAAGTCACGGTGCCGGGGGTCGTGCTCCCGCTTTCTCCGGTGTTGAACATCACGCCCCAGTCGGTCACCGCCGCTGGATCGAACGTCGGATCGGCCTCCAGAAGGGCGTCGAGGGATACATCGATCGTTACCCAGTCCTCGCTCGGCAACATCGTCCAGCCGTGGGCGGTCCACGACTCTCCGGAGATGAAGTAGACCATCACGCCACCATCGAACGCCCCCGTGCGCTTGACCGAGAGCGAGAGGCGGTTTTCTTCGAGATTGAGCGTGCCGTCGCTCGGCCCGATCTCGACCTTTTGTTCGCGAGCCGTGAACGGCACGAGCACCGATATCGAGCCCGGGTCGGGCTCACCCTCTGCGCCATCCCAGGTGAATGTGCTTTGGGCATCGATGTCGGTCGTACCGACGACTGTCCAACCTTCGGCGTCCGTATCGAAGGTCGTACCCACCGCTTCGCCCAAGACAGTGGGCGCCGGCCAGGAGCTCGACGGAGCAACCTCGCTGTCGGTGCTGGCGACCAAGAGGGAGACCGACATCGGCGGCATCTCGTACTTGAAGTGATTGGCACCAATTGCCCGAACGGAGTCTCGTGCCTGGGGCCGCGCGGTGAGGTTGGCCTTGTCCTCCGCCCTTGCATCGAGGACGTACACTCGAGTGCCGAGGAGCTCCTTGTCGTGAGTGATGTCGAGCTCGGTGACCTTGGCGCTGTCGCTCTTGTTGACGAGGACGATGGTCATGATGGACGAGTCGTTCGGATCGAGCGCGGCGTAGACGCTGCTCTGTTCCGGATCGCTCGTCGTCGCGTCGATGGAGAGACTTCCGAACTCGCCGCCTTCGCCATCGTAGTTGCGGTAGATCTGATAGGCGCCGTAGGTGAAGTAGCGATCGCTGCCGGCGAACCAATGGCTGGCCTGACCCACGTGCTCCCTGCCGAAGATGCCGAGGACGTCGGCGGCCGCGATCGCTCCACTGATGTGATCGTTGGCGCCGTAGTCCCACTCGGCGATGGCCAGCTTGGTACCGGGATAGTGCTCGGCGATTTGGGCCTGAATGCGGGGGATGAGAGCGATGGCTTGGCCCGGGATGTTGTCCCGTGTGATCCAGCTGTCCTCGACGTAGGTCGAATCCCACAGGCTGCGCGGCGCTTGGAGACGGGCCTCCACCGTACCAGGCGTGGTGACGTTGTTGATGATGCGAGCGCCATCACCTTCTGCTTCTGGGTACCAATGCAGATCCAGGTAGTCGATGAGGCGCATGCCTTCGGTCTGCTCGGCCTCAGCAAGGGCATCCAGGTAGTAGTCGAGGAACTCGCCTTTTTCCGCGAAATCTGGGCTGCCGGTCAAGGTCTTCCAGCCGTACCAACCGAAGCTCGCCAGCCCCAGGACCTCCGCGGTCGGGATGGTCTGCTTGACCATTTTGGCGCTCGCGATGTTGCGCGCGACGACCTCGTCGTAAGAGACGAGGTCTTCCGGCCAAATGGGCGAGTGCGTGTGGGCCCATAGATCGGGTTCGTTGTCGAGCGCCACCAGGATGTTGGCGTTCGGGTAAGTGACGCTCGCCCAGTTCAAAAACTCGTCTTGGTAGACGACGCCGTCAGCCGTGTCTGGCGTCGTGTCGAAGGGGGCGCCCTTGACGAAGACGTTCTCGAGGAAGCGTGTTTGCAGGAAATCTTCCGTCAGGGTGACGTCGGTGCCATCTTTGTCTGCCGCGACGTAATCCCCGAGCTGCGTCGTGATGAGCGCATTGATGGATCCAGATTCGGCCTGACTGAGCACGCCATCGACCCCGGCTCCGGGTTCATCGCCTTGCGCAAGGTAGCCGTCGTTGTGGAACATCCAGTCGCTGCCAGCGTTGCTGGCGTTGGTTTCCCAGTTGTAGGCGGAATACCGATTGCCCCCGGAGCGACCGAGAGCGAAGCCGACCTCTTGGGCCAAGGCGGCAACTTGCTCAGCCGGCATCTGACCCACGTTCATTCCGTAGATGTTCGGCGAGATCGGGTGCGAGCTCTGACTGTTGATGACAACCGTGATCGTCGCCTCGGCGGTGGGCGGGTCGACGATGGTCGGTTCGGGGGCGGGACCTGCGCCAGTGCCACCGGTCGCGGCTCCGCCGTTCGTGCCTCCACTGCCCGTGCCGCCAGTCGCGATGTCGCCGCCGGTACCGGTGCCGGCGGTGCCGCCGGTCCCGTCCCCCTCGTTGCCCGAGTCGATCGAACAAGCGAGGGGGCCCGCCAATAAGCTGAAGATCAGGAGGGAGGAATAAGGAAGTTGCGAAAAAGTAAGGGGAAACGGGCCGCTCATGGGCCGAGTATGAGCGCCGACGAGGACCCCGCCAGATGACCCCAGCGCCACGAGATGTCGACTGGAATTTTGCCGTGTCAGTGAAACTTGGTCACGCAGGAAGCGGAACAGTCGAACTTGCCCCGAGCTGAGCCGATCGAGCGGCGCTGGGAGTTGGGGTGCCCCCAAACCAGAGCGCAGAGTCAGTTGGAAAGCCCCGCTGCGAAAAAATCATGGTAAGGCTTTCAGGGTCGATCCCCGAAGCTCAGCCTGTGTCCCAGGAATCTACCAAGAAGCCGAAGCGTCCCAAGCCTGTACTGGGCTGGAGAGAATGGCTGAAAATCCCCGAGCTAGGGATCGTGGGGATCAAGGCAAAGGTCGACACGGGTGCGCGCAGCTCGTCGATGCACGCGGAGAACATCGAGATCTACGAGCGCGATGGATCGCGCTTCGTGGGGTTCGAGCTCGAGCACAGTTCGGACGTCATCTTGTCGACTCCACCCTCACGGGTGGAGCTTCCGCTCTTCGACCTGCGCTGGATCACGAGCTCGAACGGACATCGCCAGAAACGTCCGATTGTCCGCCCGCTCATCGATCTGGGGGGGCAGAGCTGGCCGATTGAGATGTCGCTCGGACCGCGGGGATCCATGGGGTTTCCCATGTTGCTCGGTCGCGAAGCGGTACGGCGTCGATTCGTCGTCGATCCGGGTCGCTCGTTCGTGGAAAAGGCGCACGTCCCGCCCCAAAAGGTTCGTCGCAAGAGCTGATACGAAGTGTGTCGCGCTCGATCACCAAGCAAGCTGGCCGATCAGGATCCGTCGCCGATCGTCAGCACCCGTTTCGACCGCCGCGAGGTTCGTCTCTTCGGGTATGGCATGAACGACGAGCAGACTTCCGAGTGCCGGAGGACAGGCCGTCTTGAATAGGACCTCGTTCGGTCCATCCTGGACATCGATGCGCACGCGTGCGTGCCCCGGTTTCGACGCCGGAATGACGGTGCCCACGTAGCGGCGCGAAGCTTCGACGAGCATCTTCGATTCGGAGGCGAGATGCAGGAGATAGCCGAAGAGTGGAAGGACAATCAGCGTCGAGAGTCCGAGTAGGATCCCCGCCCCCATTTTGGCGCGCCACTCGCTCGTTCCGGAATAGACTTCGGGAAGTTGGTCCTGGAAGAGCAACAGCGGCACCACGTAGACGACGCCTGCGAGGAGCAGACAAGTGAGCCGGATGGGGCCGAGTTCGTGCAAGAGAGCGCGCCGCGTTTGCTCCCGCACTTGGAGGTGTTCCCGATCCGGTTCGTCCGTCGCAAGTGCCCAGACGAAGTCAGCCGAAGGTTGCGCTTGCATGGCGGTAAGCTGACACCTTTGTCCCACATGCGCACACACTTCATGCAGAAAAAAGCGCAGGGAATCCAGCAGGTTTCGCTCCTGTTTCGATTGTTGCGCGGGGACGGATGGACGGATCCGACTTTGCACAATCCGCTTGGGATCACCGGGGCCCCACTCGGACCCGCCGCGCCGTTTTGACACCACTTGCACGCGGGAATACTGATCCAGGTTCTATGCTGCGCCTTGCTTTTGGTTCGAAAACTTCTTCCTTCATTGGGTTGGTCCTGGCGTTTTTCCTGACAGCCGGCTGCGGCGGCAAGGCCCATCAAAACAGCGGCGACGGCGATGGCGATAGCGACGGCGATGGCGATAGCGACGGCGATGGCGACGGCGATGGTGACGGTGACGGTGACGGTGCAGGTCCCTTCATCGAGCAGCTGACGTCCGGCCCAAACACCGCCCTCGATCTCCTCTTCGTCATCGACAACTCCCAGCAAATGGCCGACAAGCAGGTGCTGCTCTCCCGCGCGGTGCCGCAGCTTCTAGAGCTTCTGGCAAACCCGCCGGAAGGAGTCGGCTTCAATGATTTCCACATCGGGGTGATCACGACATCTCTCGGGAGCGCAGGTGGCCGAGCGTGCCCACGAGACACGGCTGGTTTCCACTACGATGATCGAGCGCGCCTCGTCCCTACCGTGCGGCCTGGCGTGAATGACGACGGGCTTGGGTTCCTGTCGTGGAGCGACACGGGTGACGGAGCGCCCACGAGTGAGCTATCCAGCCACATCGAGGGGGCGCAGGAAATGGGCTGCGGCCTCGAGGCGCCGCTGGAAGCCATGTACCGCTTCCTGGTCGATCCGGCGCCACCTGAAAACATCGTACTCGATTCATCCTCGCGCTCGGAGCATGTTGGCATCGACGAAACCCTCCTGAGCCAACGCCAGGCCTTCCTCCGCCCGCAAAGCACGGTCGGCATCGTGATTGTCACGGACGAGGATGATTGTTCCTTCATGACGGGCGGCGACTACTACGACAACGCGGGCTTCGGTTACCTCACCGGTGAACCGTCGTTCGCGATGCCTCCCGCCACCTCGGCGTGCGAAGCGAACCCCAACGACCCGTGTTGCTTTTCGTGCCTGCAGTCGAACAGCCCACCTTCCGGATGTGAAGCGTTTGCGAGCGAATGCGACTCGACGACGCCCTTGCCCGCAGAGGAGGATCGTGCCAACCTGCGCTGCCTTCAGCAGAAACGACGATTCGGAGTCGACTTGCTCTACCCCGCCAGTCGCTACGTGGATGCCCTGACGACCCCGAACATCATCGACGCGCAGTCCGGCGGTACGGTCCCCAATCCTCTGCTCCGAGATCCAAACTCACCGCTGTCCCGCAACCCGGGAAGTGTATTCCTGCTCGGAATCGTAGGCGTACCCTGGCAAGACCTTGCGACGACCGAGAGCCTGAACGATCCGAATTTGATGCAATACCTCGAGCCCGAGCAACTCGCCCGACTCGATGTCGAGACGAGCGAAGGGCTGCGCTCCCGTTGGCAGATCATCCTGGGAGAACCCGGTCTCGCGCAATCGTCGAAAGAGTGCACCGACAGCCCGCGCGCCGACGGTTGCGGAGACGCTCCCGAGCTGCCACTCGATCCATTCATGATCCAGTCGGTGGCCGAGCGCGGACCGGGTCTGGTTCACCCTCTCACGGGCGCCGTCATCGTCAGCTCGACGAGCACGGATCCGCAAGCGAACCCCATCAACGGACACGAGTACGACAACTTCGTGCCCCACTTCGACGGCGCGCCGGCTCGGGACAACCTGCAGTATGCCTGTATCTTCCCTCTCGACGCGCCCAAGCAGAACTGCACTCCCGAGGACGTCTCCTGTGAGTGTGGTTCCGAGCCTGATCGCAATCGCCCAGTATGCCAGCCCCCCAACGGAGGTCCCGCGGGGACTACCCAATATTTTGGCAAGGCGTATCCCAGCCCGCGGATCCTGGGCGTGATCGAAGCCTTGGGAGAAAACGGACGAGCTGCCTCCATCTGTCCCAAAATAGCCCTCTCGTCCCAGAGCGCGCCGACGGATCCGAACTACGGATACAACCCGGCCATGCTGTTGTTCGCGCAAGCGCTCACCCAAAACCGCGCCGGAGCTTGTCTCCCGCGGGAGCTGCCCACGGATTCGGGAGGAATGGTCACGTGCGAAATGATCGAGACCTCGATGGGACTCGACTGCGATGCGCCCGGCCGACGCCCAGCCAGCAACGAGGTGCGAGGAGAGATTCGCGAACTCTTGGCCGAACAGGGGCGCTGTCAGAGCGGTTCCTGTGGCGAGTTCGAGGTCTGCGAAATCGTCCAACTGAGCGGCGCATCGAGAAACGCGTGCCTCACGGACACATCGGCCGACGCAACTTTTGGCGATCCGGGCTTTTGCTACATCGATTCGTCTCTGGAGGATCCGAACGGTCGCCCGATCGCGGGAGGGGATGGTTCTGGAGGGAACCCGCTCGTCGCATCCTGCCCGGCCAGTGCACGTCGAAAGATCCGGTTTGTCGGGGAGGACACTCCCGCGGAAGCTTCTCTCGTCTTCGTGAGCTGTTCGCCGTGACCGCGCCGCGACGGCCCGGTCGCGGCACTGGTGCTACCACCCGGGCAGCCCAGGCGTAGCCTCGTCACCCCGACTTGCGAGTTGCAGTCCCGATTTGCAAGGGCTAACCAATCGGGGGGGACGAACGATATTGATGGATGCCTCGGAGCTCGGCGGGTTCGTCGAGCAACACTCAGTCGCTTTCGGTGTCGTCGCGGTGACGTCCTTGGTGTTCGTCGTCGGCGGCGCGGCGCTTGGCCCCGTTTTCATCGCACGACTTCCAACCGACTACTTCGCGTCGGACGTCATGAGCCGCCGACTCGCTCGAAAGTCGTCCCTCGCCATGAGTGTGGCACGCAATCTCGCCGGGATCGCCCTTTTGATGGTCGGACTGCTTCTGCTCATCCTTCCCGGTCAAGGACTTCTCACGATCCTGGCAGGGCTACTGCTCGTCGATTTTCCAGCTAAGAAGAGCTACTTGGCGCGAGTCCTGAAGCGCCCGAAGGTGCGCGCCGCCCTCGACTGGGTCAGGCGCAGGGTCGGAAAGGAGCCGTTTGACTGGGAATGAAAAGGGGCGGGGCCGAACTTGCCGTGGACCGTGCTCAGGCGGTGATCGGTTGTTCGAAGATCGGCCGCTCGTCGAGCATCCCTTCGCGCACGATGAACTGCACGACTTCCCGCACGGAGTCGCCGGATTTCAGGCTCGTGAAGAGGAACGGCTTGTCGCCTCGCATGCGCCTCGAATCGCGATCCATCACCTCCAGGGAAGCCCCCACGTGTGGAGCAAGATCGGTCTTGTTGATGATGAGGAGATCGGACTTGGTGATGCCCGGCCCCCCCTTGCGCGGCACCTTCTCGCCCCCGGCGACATCGATCACGTAGAGGGTCAGATCAGAGAGCTCCGGACTGAATGTTGCGCTGAGATTGTCGCCTCCACTTTCGATGAAGATGACCTCCGGCTTGTGCTTCTTGGCGAGCTGTTCGACCGCATCCAGGTTGATCGATGCGTCCTCGCGGATGGCCGTGTGGGGGCAGCCGCCCGTCTCGACACCGACGATCCGGTCCTGAGAAAGGGCGCCGTTCTTGGTGAGGAATTCGGCGTCCTCGCGTGTGTAGATGTCGTTGGTGACGACCGCGATGTTGTAGTTCTGTCGCATGGCGCGGCACAGCGAGAGCAGCAGGGCTGTTTTCCCCGAGCCCACTGGCCCGCCAACGCCGACTCGTAGAGGTCCGTTCATTTGAGGCTTCCTTCCCTAGGATCTGAAGATTCGGGTGTACTGAGTTTCGTGCAGGGAGCTGGCAATCGCCAGCATTGGAGAAGATGCTCCGATTTCGTCATCGGGCACGGCAAGGCCCGTTTCGATGGCGGCGGGGGAGGCTCGGAGCACACCATCCATGACCCGTTGTCCCGCAATGGGTCCGAGCGGCAGCAGTCTGGTCATGGCGCTCACTTGCTGTTCGAGCCACGTGTAGACGAGGAGCGTTGCTGCATCCGTCTCGTCGATATCGTGGAGCACGCTGGCGAAGGCGAGCGCCTCGGTGAACGTGCTTGGCTGCCAGCCAGTGCATGAATCAGCATGCAAGTCGACGAGCACTCTCCCGAGGGCCCTTCCCATTTGACGTTCTTGCTCTTGGAGTTCTCGAGATTCGCGGGCGGCGAGCAAGTAGGCGCTCAGCCTACGCGCCTCGTTCCGGTCTTCCTCGCGAAATGCCGCGCGCATCCTCGAGAACAGCGGGAGCTCGAGGTGCACGAACGAGGAGCGCAGGAGCGAGGTGAGATACGCCACGCACGCTGTCTCGTCCTCGAGGTAACCGAGTTCGTACATGCTTTCGAGCCCCGCCGAATATGCGAAGGCTCCGGTGGGCAGCGCTTGGGAAGCGAGCCGGAGCAACTGCAGACGCGGGCCGCTACTTGATGCGGGCGATTCGACTGCTCTCGGGGGCGTCATGGTCGTGGTGCACGTGAAGCTCTTCGTCTTCGGCGGGCGGATGGGTGTGGTGTTGGTCGTGGGTGTGCTGGTGGGCGTGGGCGTGGTGGTCGTGAGAATGCGAACGGCCGCCATCAGTATGCAATTTTGCATCGCCGTTACTTGACTCATGCATGCTCGCATCGATGGCACCGCGGCTGTGAGTGTGGCTGTGCGCGTGGGTGTGGCCGTGGCCGTGCTCCGCGTGACCCCCGGCGGCGTGGCGATGGTAAGCCCCGGGTTCGGGTTCGAATGGGAGCATCTGGTGCCTCACGGACAGCCCCATCTGCTCGACCATGTCATCGAGGACGTGGTCGGTCTGGTAGCTGACGCGCCCCAGGTCGACCTGAAGTCGCACGTGCCGATTACCGAGGTGATACGCCGCGCGCGCCAATTCGAGGGGATCGGCGCAATGGACGACGGACAAGGGCTCGCTCTCGGCGCTCACCATGAACACCTCGCGAGCGTCGCTGGTGAGACAGTCACCATCCTTGAGCGACGTCCCGCGCTGAATGTGGACTCCCACCACTTCTCCATTCGTGGCGACGACCCGACTTCGCGCCTTCTGACGCGCGTCGAAGTCCATCTTCAAGTGAGCGCGCGGCTTGTCGACCGGAGGGCAGCGTCGAACGAGGTGTTTCATCGCGGTTTCTCCTCACGTCGGCGGAGGGCGGGGACTTGGAGAGTCATGAGCAGGTACATGGTTCAGAAGAGGAAATAGCGCTGGGCGAGGGGGAGTTCCTTAGCGGGTTCACAGGTGAGAAGCTGGCCGTCGGCGCGCACTTCGTACGTCTGCGGATCGACTTCGATGTGGGGCATGTAATCGTTGAGAATCATGTCCTGTTTACGTACCGTTCGAATGCCAGAGACGGGGTGCACCCGAGTTTTCAGGCCAAGTTGCGCCGGAACGCCACGTTCGATGGCAGCCTTGGACATGAAGGTCACGCTCGTCACGTGGCGTGCGCCTCCGAGCGCGCCGAACATCGGCCGATAATGCACGGGTTGCGGCGTGGGGATGGATGCATTCGGGTCGCCCATCGGAGCCGCCACGATCATGCCTCCCTTGAGGATGAGGCTCGGTTTGGTACCGAAGAAGGCGGGCTTCCAAAGCACGAGATCCGCCAACTTGCCCGGCTTGAGCGACCCCACCTCGTCGTAGATCCCGTGAGTGAGCGCCGGATTCGCCGTGTACTTCGCGATGTACCGTCGCGCCCGCAGATTGTCGTGTTCACTCGGATCGCCCGCGAGGCTGCCGCGCTGCACTTTCATCTTGTGGGCTGTCTGCCACGTGCGAGTGATGACCTCCCCCACTCTGCCCATCGCCTGAGAGTCCGAAGCAATCATGCTGAAAGCTCCGAGGTCTTGCAGAATGTCTTCGGCGGCAATCGTCTCGCGACGGATGCGCGACTCGGCGAAGGCGACGTCTTCGGGGATCCCGGGATCGAGATGATGACACACCATCAGCATGTCCAAATGCTCGTCGATGGTGTTGATCGTGTAGGGACGTGTCGGGTTGGTCGAAGACGGCAGCACACACGAAAGCCCGGCCGCCCGAATGATGTCCGGCGCGTGACCCCCACCCGCCCCCTCCGTGTGGTAGGCATGGATGACCCGGTCTTTGAACGCTGCGATGGTGTGTTCGACGAAGCCGGATTCGTTGAGCGTGTCCGTGTGAATTGCTACTTGCACGTCGTAGCGCTCCGCGACCGAGAGGCAGTTGTCGATGGCTGCGGGAGTCGTCCCCCAGTCCTCGTGAAGCTTGAGTCCAATCGCCCCCGCTTCGACTTGTTCCTCGATGGGCCTGGGCAAGCTCGCGTTCCCCTTACCGAGAAAACCGAGATTCATCGGGAGATCGTCGGCGGCCTGAAGCATGCGGTGCATGTTGAACGCACCCGGAGTGCAGGTGGTGGCGTTGGTTCCCGTAGCGGGACCCGTGCCGCCCCCGAGCATGGTCGTCACTCCTGACATGAGTGCCTCGTCTACTTGCTGGGGACAGATGAAATGGATGTGCGCATCGATACCGCCTGGAGTCACGATCATCCCCTCCCCGGCGATGGCCTCCGTGCCGGGGCCGATGACGATGTCCACTCCAGGTTGAATGTCGGGATTCCCCGCCTTGCCGATCTTGTAGATACGGCCCCCCGAAATGCCGATGTCGGCTTTGACGACCCCCCAGTGATCGAGGATGAGCGCGTTGGTAATCACCAAATCCACGCAATCCGCGTCGTTTCTCTGGCTCTGTCCCATGCCGTCGCGGATGACCTTTCCGCCGCCAAACTTCACCTCTTCCCCGAAGATTGTGTGATCCCTTTCTGGAGAGATCCAAAGCTCCGTGTCACCGAGCCGAACGCGGTCTCCCACGGTTGGACCGAAGACTTCGGCATAGGCCTTTCGAGACATGCGAGTCATGCATCCTCCAGCTGGCCCATCACGAGCCCATTGAATCCGTACACGATTCGGTCCCCACCGAGTGCCACGAGCTGTACGACCTTCTCTTGGCCGGGTTCGAACCGTACCGCCGTGCCAGCCGCGATGTTGAGACGGTACCCTCGCGCCTCGTCCCGATCGAACACGAGCTCCGGGTTCACCTCGAAGAAGTGATAGTGCGATCCGACCTGCACCGGGCGGTCACCCGCGTTTGCCACCTTGAGCGACTTCGTCACGCGACCTTCATTGAGCTCGATGTCGCCGCTCTTCGCCTGTATTTCTCCGGGAATCATGTCTTCTGGGCTCTCTCTGAAAATGCTCGCCTGTGGCCTTCTCGTCGCCTCGACTCGTCTAGACGATCGGTTGGTGGACCGTGACCAGCTTGGTGCCATCGGGAAAGGTGGCTTCGACTTGCACCTCCGGGATCATCTCGGCGACTCCCTCCATCACATCCTTGCGACTGAGGACTTTCGTCCCGAGCGTCATCAATTCGGCGACACTTCTCCCGTCGCGGGCCCCCTCCAGGATCGCCGATGATATGAGCGCGATCGCCTCGGGGTAGTTGAGCTTCACGCCTCGCTCTTTGCGGCGCTCGGCCACAATCGCGGCCATCGAGAGCATCAGTTTGTCTTTTTCTCTGGGTGTAAGTTCCATGATTTAGCAGCTCCAGATCCGAGGCGCCCCAGCGACTCTTCCCGAAAGAACGGGGCGTAGCTTCTCCCAAACACGCACGAAGCCGGCCGTGCACTCGGGCACCGAAGGTCCAACGTATCGTACCGAAATCAAACCATGAGGCGCAGTGCACGCGAATCGTCCGGCGTTGGGGGAGAGAGAGCTCAGCACCTCGCGGACGGAGTCCACCAGTCCCGAATCGGTGGTCGTCACCCACATCGTCGAGACCACACAGTTGCCGTCGAGTCCCCAGGGCGCGCCCCTCAGCTCTCCGTCTGCCTCGACCACCAGGCGTTCGACGAGAAGCGGCTCGTCTCCTCGCCAGATCTCACATCGTTGGGTGACGCAGCCGCTCTCGAACTCGTCGCCCGACGCGGGTCGCCCCAGGCATATCGATTCCCAGCCGATGAATTCCGCGGTCTCTTCGAGGTGAACGATAGTCGATAGCTGCGCCCGAGCACCGGAAAACACGATGGTTTCCTGAGGTAGCCACTCGACAATGCCTCCGTCACAAACGGTCATCGATTGGTGAACGCCGCACGGCGCCCCGCTCGAACGGTACAGTTTGGTGGCGGCTGGGGTGGTCAAGAGAGCGCGGCTCCGCTCCCCGGCTTCGACTCGGGTTTCGAGGAGATCGCCTCCCACCACACCGCCAGGAGGATGCAAGATGTAGACATGGGCGGTGCCGTTTTCCTCTGGGTAGAAGGGGCGCTGTACTCGCAGCGGGCCGTAATGCTCCACGTGGGACAGCTTCGTTCTCCCCTCGCGCAGAGCGAAGTGAAGGTCGAGTTTCGCCGCCCAGCGGCTGGCGTCGAGCCCAGGTCCTTGGTCATTCACCGCATCCATTCAAACGACCAAGTACTGCTTCACGAGCTCCTCGCTCAGATCCCCCATGGGGCCCGTCGCCACCGCTCGGCCCCGGTCGACAATGGTGAACTCGTCGGCGACCCGCCTCGCAAACTTCAGCTTCTGCTCAACGAGAAGGATCGTCATCCCCTCCTCGCGCAGTCGAATGAGAACATCCCCGATCTGACTGACCACATTGGGCTGAATTCCTTCCGTAGGCTCGTCCAAAATGAGGAGCTTCGGCTGAAGAGCAAGAGCTCGACCGATGGCGAGCTGCTGCTGCTGCCCTCCGGAAAGGTCCCCGCCTCGCCGATGGAGCATTTCCTTGAGCACTGGGAAGAGCTCGAAGATCTTGTCGAGCGGCGACGTGCTCTTGTCGGGCCGACCGAGCAGCCCAATCTCGAGGTTCTCGCCCACGGAGAGCTGCGGGAAGATCTCCCGCCCTTGAGGCACGTAACCGATCCCGAGCTTGGCCCGCGCCTCGGGTGGGCTTTGCTCGAGCGCTGCGTTCTCGAGCCGAATCGTGCCACCGGATACCTTCAAGAGCCCCATCACTGCCTTCAACAGTGTGGTTTTTCCGACGCCGTTGCGCCCCATGAGGCACATGCACTTTCCCTGATCGACCGACAGGTCCACATCCCAGAGGGTTCGGCTCTCACCGTAGTATTGGCTGACTTCGCTCACGTTCAGCATGTCATTCTCCCAGGTAGACCTCGATGACTTTGGGATCGGATTGAACCACGTCCATCGCGCCCTCGGCGAGAACCTTACCCTCATGCAATACCGTCACCGTGTCTTGCGCGATACTGCGAACGAAGTCCATGTCGTGCTCGATGACCACGACCGTGTGTGCGAGTCCACGGAGAAGCTCCGAAGTGCGGTCAATCTCCTGGTGAGTCATCCCAGCGATCGGTTCATCCACGAGCAGAACCCGAGGATCTTGAGCCAGGAGCATCCCGATTTCGAGCCACTGCTTCTGACCGTGGGAAAGATTCCCCGCCAGTTGACCTCCGAGCTCGGACAGTCGAATCGTTTCGAGGACGGAGTCGATTCGTTCTCGCTCTTCTTTGCTGAAACGATAGAACAATGTCAAAAGGACGCCCTTCTCCGACGAGAGCGAGAGTTCGATGTTCTCGCGCACCGTGTGGTGGGGAAAGACCGTGGGGCGTTGAAACTTCCGCCCAATCCCCTTGCGAGCAATTTCATGTTCGGGCAAGCCGGTGAGATCTTCGAGATCTCCGGTGAAGAAAACGTGCCCTTTGTCGGGGCGAGTCTTGCCCGTGATGATATCCATCATCGTGGTTTTCCCAGCCCCGTTGGGACCGATGACACAGCGGAGCTCGCCCTTGTCGAGAACGAGAGTCAGATCGGTGATTGCCTGAAAGCCGTCGAAACTCACGGAAATGTCATCGATACAGAGAAGTGCGTCCTTGCGTTGGCCTTTGACCCGCTCCGCGTGTTCTGAAGACACCTTCTTCGGCGCGCGCGAAAACCGATTCGGTGTATCGCGGCGCGACCTTCCGTTCCCGGGAGGTCGCGATTCCGCCTGCTGTTCATCCAGTTTTTCCGAAGACTCGCTCATGTCACCCTTCGCTCGCGTCAGGCTTGGATTCGAGAGCCGCGAGAGGCACCGAGGCCTCCGTCGGCTGCTCCACGGATGGAGGGGCATCGGTCTTCTTCCTCGGTTTGAACTTGAGCTGACCGAGACCCACTAGGCCCTGCGGCAGGAGCAAGGTGACGACCACGAAGAGTGCCCCGAGGAAGAACAGCCAATAGTCGGGAGCGGCCGCCGTGAACACACTCTTTGCCCCGTTCACGACGACCGCCCCAAGAATCGATCCGTAGAGCGTGCCGCGGCCGCCAATCGCCACCCAGATGACTGCCTCAATCGAATTGGCAGGCTCCATCTCGGAAGGATTGATGATGCCAACCTGCGGCACGTAGAGCGCCCCAGCGATGCCGCAAAGTACCGCCGAAAACGTCCAGGCAAACCACTTGAAGTGGAGGGTGTCGTAGCCAGAAAACCTAGTTTTGCTCTCGTTGTCGCGAACCGCCGTGAGGACGGCTCCGTACTTGCTGGTGCTGAGATACCGACAGCACAGATACGAAAGCGTCACGGCGAGCACGCTCAAGAAGTAGAGAAACGCTTTGGTGGACGATTCGCGGATTGGATATCCGTAGATCGACTTGAAGTCGGTAAGGCCGTTGTTCCCGCCAAAGCCCGTCTCGTTCCTGAAGAAGAGCAGCATGAGGGCGTAGGTGAGTGCCTGGGTGATGATCGAAAAGTAAACGCCCTTGATGCGCGAACGGAACGCCAGGTAGCCGAAAATACCGGCGAGCGTTCCTGGCACAATCATCGCCATGGCAACCGCGAACCAGAAGTTGTCAAATCCGTACCAGAACCAAGGGAGTTCCTTCCAGTCGAGGAACACCATGAAGTCCGGAAGCTCGCTGCGATAAACACCGCTCGTTCCAACCGAGCGCATCAAGTACATGCCCATGGCGTAGCCACCTAGAGCGAAAAACGCACCGTGCCCCAGGCTCAAGATCCCGGCGAAACCCCACACGAGATCTACGGCGAGGGCCACCATCGCAAAGCAGGCAAACTTACCCAGGAGCAGCACGTACTGATCCTCGACGGCAAAGGGCACGATCCCACCAAAGAGGACGAAGAGGACGCCGACAGCGGCCCATCCACGCGCGGAATGCATCTTCAGAAGTGTACTCATCATTCCTCCGCCGCCCGGCCCTTGAGTGCGAAGAGCCCCTGGGGACGCCATTGAATGAACAAGATGAGCAGCGCGAGGAGAATGATCTTCCCGAGCACGGCCCCCACATTGGGCTCGAGCACCTTGTTCGCGATACCGAGACCGACGCCGGCCGAAATCGTGCCGAGGATGTTGCCGACCCCCCCCAGCACCACGACCATGAACGAATCGATGATGTGTTGCTGCCCGAGTTCAGGCCCCACGTTCCCGAGCTGAGACAGCGCCACGCCGCCCAGGCCCGCAAGTCCCGAACCGAGCCCAAAGGTCCACATGTCGACACGCCGAGCGGGCACGCCCAAGCTGGAGGCGATCTCGCGGTTCTGCGTAACCGCACGCACCTTGAGACCCACCGACGTCCCGCGCAAGACGAACCAGACGAAGCCCACCACGCACGCCGTGAAGAAGAGGACGAAGATACGACTGTAGGGGATGGTGAGAGCCGGCATCGCTTCCCAGCCGCCCGAAAGCCACTCGGGATTGGCAACGGTCACGTTCTGAGCTCCGAAGATGACGCGCACCGTCTGAATCAAGATGAGACTGAGACCCCAGGTTGCCAAGAGCGTTTCGAGAGGCCTCCCGTACAAATGGCGAATCACGACGCGCTCCAGCAAGACGCCCATCGCAAAGGTGGTCGCGAAGGCGAACGGGATGGCAAAGAGTAAATACCAGCTCTCTGCTCCAGGAGCCGACGACAGGAAGAGCTCCCGAACGAAGAAGGTCGAGTACGCTCCGAGCATCAACATCTCGCCGTGCGCCATGTTGATCACCCTCATTAGACCGAAGGTAATGGCCAGGCCTAGAGCGGCAAGAACCAACACGCTCCCGAGACTGAGACCGTAGACGGTGTTCGAGACCGTGTTGACCCAGAAGATCCGGCGCTGCACGCTTCTGAGGGCGGCGCGCATCTCCACTCGCACTTTGGGGTCCTTTTCGGTCCCCTTGTTGTTTCCGACCAGCGCCTTGAGTTCCTGCTCGAGACTGATGTCGCTCGAGTTCTGAATCGCGATGGCAGCGGCGCGACGACGCTCGGGGTCTTCGCTCGTGAGATCCACTTTCGCCATGGAAAGAGCCATCCAGTCGCGAACCTCGGGGTCCTTTTCGGCTTCGATTAGGCCTCGAATGAGTCCTACGCTCTGGTCGTCGGGGTATTCGGACAGCTTGCGCGCGGCTTCGCGACGCACCTCGACGTCTTTGGCAGTGAGGCGTAGACGCGCGAGAGCCTCCTGCAGCGCGCGGCGAGATACGTTGTTGAGGGAGACCCCTTTCGTCCCCGAGATCGTCGAGACGGGCTCCATCCGTGGGACGGAGAGATATCCTTCCTCGCCATCGATGTAGAGCGCTCCCTTGTCGTCGAACACGAGACGGTCCTCCTCGATGGCCGACAGAATCGGCAGCGCAACGTCGTCTCCAGAAGCCGCCAGGCGAGCAATTGCGCTTGCTATCTTGGAGTGGTCGTCGGACGCGAACAGCGCGACAGTAGCCTTCAGATCCCCGCCTGCTGCATCTTCGGCGCGAAGCGCACCTGGTACGAAGGTGATGATGCCGCAAAAAAGCGCCAGCTTTACGATGTAACGGAGACTGTGCAACATGACGGGTAGCTTTCGAACTCGGCCGTGTTCACCATCGCGACGAGCGAAGTTATTCGATGGAAAAAGACACCCGGGGCGGGAGAGCAGGGATGCTCCCCCGCCCACTGGGTGGAGGGACTAGAAGCCCGAGGCTTTGGCCTTGGTGCAGTTGCCGCAAAGCCAGGGATACGACCAATCGGCGACCTTGTCCTTGCTGTCGGGGACGTACTTGCTCCACGGCTCGGCGCGGATCGGGCCTTCGGTCTTCCACACGATGTTGAACTGGCCGTCACCCTTGATCTCGCCGATGTAGACCGGCTTGTGCAAGTGGTGATTCTTGCCGTCCATCGTGTAGGTGAATCCCGACGGTGCTTCGACAGTCTGACCGCTGATGGCCTGGCGAACCGCATCGACATCGGTCGTTCCGGCCTGGGTTGCTGCCTGCGCCCACATCTTGATGCCGACGTAGGTGGCTTCCATCGGGTCGTTCGTCACGCGCTTGTCGGCGTCCGGGAGGTTCTTCTTCTTGGCGTAGGCCATCCACTCGTCGATGAACGCCTTGTTCTCGGGACTTTCGATGGACATGAAGTAGTTCCACGCCGCAAGGTGCCCTTCGAGAGGCTTGGTATCGATACCGCGCAGCTCTTCCTCACCCACGCTGAAGGCGACGACGGGAATGTCGGTGGCCTTGAGCCCCTGGTTGGCGAGCTCCTTGTAGAAGGGCACGTTCGAATCGCCGTTGATGGTCGAGACCACGGCGGTCTTCTTGGACGCGGCGAACTTCTTGATGTTGCTCACGATGGTTTGATAATCCGAGTGGCCAAAGGGAGTGTACTCTTCCATGATGTCCTCCTCGGCGACGCCCTTGTCCTTGAGGAAGTAGCGCAGAATCTTGTTGGTCGTGCGGGGGTACACGTAGTCGGTACCGAGCAGCACCCAACGCTTTGCGCCGCCACCCTCGTCACTCATCAGGTACTCGACGGCTGGAATCGCCTGCTGGTTCGGAGCGGCACCCGTGTAAAACACGTTGTAGCTCGACTCCTCACCCTCGTACTGCACGGGATAGAACAACAGTCCGTTGAGTTCTTCGAAAACGGGGAGAACCGATTTTCGAGAAACGCTCGTCCAACACCCGAAAACGACTGCGACATCCTGCTGGATCAGTTCGCGTGCTTTTTCTGCGAAGAGGGGCCAGTCGGACGCAGGGTCCACGACGACGGGCTCGAGCTTGCGGCCCAGCACACCACCCTTTTCATTGATGGACTCGATGGTCATCAGGGCGACGTCCTTGAGGGACGTTTCGCTGATCGCCATGGTTCCCGACAGAGAATGGAGAATGCCCACCTTGATGGGGCCCGTGTCGTCCTTCTTCTCGGCCGTCCCCTCCTCGGTCTTCGGCTTTTCGTCAGGTGCGGCGGCTTCCTTGGGTTTTTCCCCAGGGCCCTCGCAGGCGGTAAGTAGCGTGAGGCATGCCAGAGCTGCTGCCTTGATGAACTGGTTCACTTTGATTCTCCTTTGGCTTGTCGGATCCGACTCGGAACATCTGAATGTTGGCCACGAAAAGTGGCCGGGTGTGCTGGGAACAGCGCATCGGGTGCTTCGATGTGCTGACGGTTCAGGAAAAGGGGCTGGTTGGAACATCCCAGGGACTTCTGCTGCGATTTTTCGACTTCGAGATCGGAGCCCACGAGCTCTACCCAGCCTCTACGGCGCAGTTCGTCTCCAACAGGTTTCTCGAATCGCACAGGTCCGGACACGGCCGCCCGGGCGCCACTCGCCAAAGCTCGAGGCAACTTCGGTGCTGACGGTCCGGCGTCGGGGGGGACCAGGCGGGCGGCCGAAATGGCGGGGAGTAGGGTCACGTTCATTCTTGTCGTGTTTCCGCTGGGGGATTCGTTCTCGATGCGACGATGTGGGAAAGCTCCCACCGATGTCCGTCGAGGTGAGCCGACTATGCCGTCCCAGTCGTCGCGGTCACAACGAACGGAGCGTCACGCCGGGGCGTTACCGTAACGTGCTCGGCCCCACGAAATGGCTGCTATCGAAACACGAGAGAAACAACCGTCTTGCTAACCCCTTGCACGTGGAGCCCATCTGCCGCGACCCTGAACTCGTCCAACGCTACGTCCAACGCGTCCTCGCGAGCGATTGCTTCGCGCGCTCACCCCAGGCCCGGAACTTCCTGCGTTTCGTCGTCGAACAAACGGCTGACGGCAAGGGACCAGAGCTCAAGGCCTACATCATTGGCGTTCAAGCCTTGGGTGTTCACGGAGATCGCTCTTGTCCCGAGACGACAGCTCGCATGCAAGCGACCAGGGTGCGTAGACTTCTCCAGAAGTACTACCAGACACACGGGCGCAACGATCGAGTTTTAGTGCGGCTGCCGTCGGGGAGCTACGAGCCTCAGTTCGTTTTCTCGAGCAGCCAGGAGATCCAAGCCGCGGACTTGCCGCGCGTGCACGTGTGCGACTTCGAAGCGCTCTCGAGTTTCACCGAAGACGCGCAGTTCTGTCGGGGTCTGAGCGACAACGTGGTCGGCGCCCTCGTCCACTGCCCCAATCTGAAGGTCGTTCGCAACCGGGTCGAGGCCGGGGAAACAGGGGGCTTTGTGCTCTCGGGAAGCCTCAGCAGGATGGGGTCGCACGTACGCCTCTCGGCAGAGCTCTTGTGCTCCGAAACGGGGGACACTCTGTGGTCCGAACGTTTCGACGAAGAACTCAGCTCTGACAACTTCATGGCTCTGCTCGACCTATTCGCGGATCGCATCGCCTGTCGGGTCGGCGACCCGGCCCTCGGGGCCGTCACCAAGGCGATGAGGCAGCGCGACATCGTCGACGAGGTAATCTCCGCTACCGATCATTTCTACGAGGCCCTCCAAGACCCCACCGTGGAAAGACTCACGAGAGCGCGAAGGATCCTGGAGTCGACCCTCCCGCAGGCAGGTGGGGCGGCCCTCGTCCACGCCGCTTACTCGTGCATCCTCTCCGTCGAGACGATACTTCAGCAGGCAGGCAGCAAGAATCAAATCCTGAGCGCGGAGGCTCACGCTCGTGTCGCCGTCTCCAAGGACTCCACGTGCGCTTTGGCACACCTGGCAAAGGCTCTGATCCACTACCATCATCGTGAGGCCGCCTGCGTCAGGCGGGAGCTCAACCGTGTGTTCGAGCTCGCGGTAGCCAACGGTATCATTCGCGGCGTCGCCGGCTTGCTCCAGTGCTTGCTCGGAGACTACGAGGAAGGCCTCGTTCGTCTGGAACAAGCTAGGGCGCTGGTCCCCGAAGTGCCAACCTACTTTCTCATCGGGCGTTTTCTGCGTGACTTCGACGGGCGAGGAGATCCCCTGGCGGCACTCGAGTCGGCGCAACAGATCGAGGTCGAAGGACTGCCTGTGGGAGAGCTATTGATGACGGCTTGCCAGAGCCGTCTTGGTCACATGATTGAGGCACGACGCTCCGCTTCGCGAATCATGACTCTCGACGGGCGCTGGGCGAAGCGGTTTTGGCGCAACCTGCCCGAGGTGTTGTTCCATCCGGAAACGGCCGAAGGCATTCGTGAAGCTCTGTCGAGCGCAGGGATCGGTACACCAGGTAAAAGCCGCGCCGAAAACGCCGTCTTTCGCATCCCGTCCAAGAAACGGCCCGTCCCCAGCGAGATTCGCGTCGGCATCATTCAGTCCCTCTCCGGGCCGATGGCCTTGTGTGAAAAGCATCTCGTCAGCGCGGCGATGCTCGCCATCGAAGAGATCAATCAGAGCGGCGGTGTGCTCGGGCGCCCCGTCCGAGCGCTGGTCGAAGACGGCGCCTCCGATCCGCAGCTCTTTGGTTCGAAAGCCGAACGTCTCATTTTACAGGACGAAGTGAGTAGCCTCTTCGGTTGCTGGATGTCGTCCAGCCGCAAGGCCGTCGTTCCCGTCGTGGAGCAGCACAACAACCTGCTCTGGTACCCGCTGCAGTACGAAGGGCTCGAGTCCAGTCGAAATGTCATCTACACGGGCAGCTGTCTGAATCAGCAGATCGAACCAGCCGTTCGCTGGGCCCTGAAGGAAGGACGCAAACGTTGCTACCTCATTGGATCCGACTACGTGTTTCCGCGCACAGCCAATCGCCTGATCCGCGGCTTGGTCGAATCCGCCGGGGGTGAGGTCGTCGGGGGCGCGTACCGGCCCCTCGGAGCCGCCCGCTTCGAACAGATCGCGGCCGAGATCGCGGAGCTCAAACCGCAAATCGTCTACAACACCGTCAACGGCGCCGACAACATCGCGCTCTTCGCCGCCCTCGAAAAGGCGGGTATCGACGCCAAAAAGACGGTCGTGATGTCCTTCAGTCTCTCGGAACTCGAGCTCGGTCGATGCGGCTCCTCCGCCCGCGGACATTTGGCATGCTGGAGCTATTTCCAAAGCATGAATTCACAAAAGAACCGCGACCTGGTCGCGCGCTTCCGAGGACGCTACGGAGAAAGCGAGGTGCTCTCGGATCCCGGCGTCACCGCCTACTCCCAGGTGCACCTGTGGAAAGACGTCGTCGAGCGGGCGGGTTCGCTTGCCGCCGAGGACATCCTTACGCACCTCCCGGGTAGTCTCCTGTCGCTGGGCGAGGACCAGTTGGAAATTCAGGCCAACCACCACGTCGAAAGACGCGCCGTCATCGGCGAAGCCCAAGGAAACCAGTTTCGGGTCATTTGGTCGAGCGCTCGGCCGATCGAACCGCAGCCTTGGCTGGGGGTGGACACCACGCGCTCCGTCAGTCGAGATCTCATCTTGAGCGCCCTCAAGGCTCTACCCGAGATGGCCGCCCTCACCTCCGTGGCGGCGAATCACCGCTGAAATGGGCTCATTCCCGGGGCTCCGACGTGCCTGCGGCTTCGTCGAGACGCAACGCGACGTAACGCAAGCCGGCAAGTCTCCGAAGACCCGACAAATTTGAAAGCTCGTCTCCCGCGAGCTTCAATCTCCTCAAGCCTGATGACCGACCCGTACCTGATCCTCCTCCTCAGCTCTGCCACTCTGGGAATCGTGCACACGGCGATCGGCGTCGATCACGTCGTGCCGTTCATCGCTCTCGCCCGCGCGCGAGGATGGAGTCTCGCCCAAACTCTCTGGATGACGACCCTGTGCGGCATCGGCCACGTGCTGTCGTCAGTCATCATCGCGAGCGTAGGACTCAGCCTCGGCATTGCCACGAGTCGGCTCGAGTGGATTGAGGCTACACGTGGAAGCTGGGCCGCGGCACTTCTCATCGGATTTGGCCTCGCCTACGCGGCCGTCGCCTTTTGGAAGAGCCGAAAGCCACCTTTCGAACGGGATACCCCGCACGAGGTCCACGGGCGCACTCTGGGAGCGATGGGCACGATGCCTGCACTCTTCGTGATCTTCGTCCTCGGTCCCTGCGAGGCGCTCCTGCCACTCCTCACCGCGAGCGGGCTGACCCTGAACCTGTGGCAATCCATCTGGGTCGGAGCGCTCTTTTGCGGCAGCACGCTCGTCACGATGCTCACTCTCGTAACGCTCGGCCACCTGGGCCTCTCCGCCCTGAAACGTGGCGAGCAGACGAACGGAGTCCTCCACCGGCACGCCCACTCGTTCGCGGGGCTCTCGATGGCCCTGAGCGGTGTGGCGATCCAAGTCCTCGGGATTTGACGCGGTCCGCGTCGCTCAGGCGAGAGCTTCTTCGAGCGATTCGAGGGCGCGCGCCAGCGATGCGTTTCCCCCTTTTCCGGCGTAGGCCACAGGCAGCTTGTGGTTGCGCGCAGCTCGCAGCGCTGGATCGGAATGTTGGTGGGAAATGGCCTGATCGCAGATGATGATCGCGAACACTCCTCCGGTGGTCATCCGCCTGACCGCGGCCGAGACCACGCGATTCCCGTCCGACGCAGTGTCGATCCAGTCGGTCACCTCGGAGAGCGGCCCCGGCAAAGTCTTCGTTCGGCCAGAAAACGCCCCGAACACGAGGAGTCGCCCGGACTCAGCAGCGCGACTGAGCGCCGGAAACTTCTCGAAGAACATTGCCGAAACGGGATCGGTCGGGGTTTGCTTCTCAACGTCTTCTGCCACGGTGGCCGGCTGCACCGTGGCCACCTCCGGATCCAAAGAGTGCTGGGGAGCCGCGTCCGGATCGGCGCCGAGTTCGGGAAGAGTCCGAACCAGATGTAAAAGCGCTCGCGCGGCGGCGGCCGGAGGGATCCCCGCGGTCTTCGGCCGGCGCAGCGAATGCGCCTGACAGTAGTCGAGGGTTTTCTGTTCGAGCACGGCTCGCTCGTAGGAATCGAGCGCCGCCCGGAGCGGACCGAGACGCCCCTCGAGATCGCGGCGGGCAAGGTTGAGTTCGGATTCGACGATCCTCATCAGGTCATCGACGACGTTTTCCATATCGCTGGTCTAGCAGACGAGCGACCGAGCCGGGAGGAGCGCCGAGGGCCACGGCGCGCCTCGGAGAAACTACCCCGGCGGCCGCGTCGGGAGGCCGCGCTCCTTCACGAACTGGCGCACGACCTCGAAGAATCGAGGATCCACGATGTGCGCCGTTCCGTGCTCCCCCGCGAATTCGTGAAACCACTTCGGCTCCGCGGCAAGCTCGTAGAGGCGCCGTCCGTGGCTGATGGGGATCGCACCGTCGTCTCGAGCGTGAAGGAAGACCTTCGGCAGGGAGATGCGCCCGACTCGCTTCTCTGAGGAAAATTCGTTTTTCACCATCGACGACACAGGGAGGAACGGATAGCGCTCTTTGCCCAATTGGGGGATCGACCGCCACGCCCCCTCGACCAAAAGACCAGCAGCCTGAACTCGTGTCGCGAGCTCGATAGCGACTGCGGCGCCCATCGAAAACCCGTAGATGAGAACGCGGCGCGGTGGCACCTCCATCTGCCGGGTGAGATGATTGTAGGCGGCCTGCGCGTCCCGATAGATGCCGGCTTCGGTGATCTCGCCCTCGCTCTTGCCGAATCCGCGATAATCGATCGCGAGCACACCAAGACCGATGTCGCGGAACTTCGCCCACGCTTCGTTGTATCCGGCAAGGCCGATGTTTCCCGAAGATCCGTGAAAATACAAAAGCCACCCCGCCGTGTCCGCATCGATGGAGGGCGGCGGTTCGATCACCCGCGCGCAAAGCTCGAGGCTTTCGCTACGGAGAGTGATGTCACGGCTCGTGAGGCCCAGGGACTCGTCGGGAGCCGCGCCGGCTGACCGATCCGGGGCGAAGATGAGGCGGTCCTCGTTCTGCTTGAACCAAAGAACGACAGCGCCGTAGAGAGCCGCGAGCGCGCCCAGCGACAGGGTGACAAGTCGTCGAGAAACCATGGACCGGGGTGCACATTAGAGCACACCCCTCGGCCTGACCCAGCTCGAACCTTCAGGATTCTTCAGCAGCTACGGCACTCACCGAGTCCGCTGTCTTCTTGGCTTTGGGGGCAATGGGCTCGGGACTCTCGATGAGCAAGGCGAAAAGGATGACGACGGTCACCGGCACCACGGACAAGAGCGCGAAGGGAACGAGGATCTGACGGGCCACGACTCGATAGACGGCCAGAACGGTCTCCGTGTTCCCCCCATTTTCGAACAAATGTCGATTTTCGATGAACTCACGTCATTTTCTTCGTTTTCGGCCCCCCTCCCCGCCCGTCCTCGCTGCGCTCCGGAGGGCGGCTGTCCCCCCTGACGCGCGTTCCCGCGCGTGGGGGGACCCGTAGGCGCACCGTGTGGGCTCCCGTCTCACCTGGGCTCCCGCGGGCTCCCGGGACAACGGTCACGTGCCGTGTCACTTTGTGGCCCTATCTCATGTTCCATTTGCGCACTGCTCCCACGCTACTCTTCGCTCTTTCCATTTGGTCCTGTGGACCGCCCGCGCAGGGCGGTCCAAACTCGCCCGCCGAGACGACGACTTCCGATCCGCATCACACTGACCCGATCGCGCCACCGAACACCGAGGGGGCCACGGCCGAGAGCAAACCAGCGCGCCCCCACACGGCGCGCCTCGTCGAGACCTCGGCGGGCGGACGACACGTCGAACTCCTCTCTGGTGACGGCACCGTGATCGAAACCCTGGCCCCCGGCGACTTCACTCAGACGCTACGGGTCCCAGACATCGCCGGCAACTCGATGGAAATGATCTCCCAAGAGGTGTCGGGTACGGACATCGTGGCCGCGAGCGTCGATCCGGAAACGGGCCGCGCTCTACTCGCCGTACGTGGTTTCATCTACGCCGAGGTCAGCACGGACATGGTTTTCTTGCTCCGCCCGAGGGGAAAAGACGCCGAGGAGTCTGCGAGCGAGCGGGCGGAGCCGATCTACTTCGACGGTCCGGACCCGCGCGCGGGGGGCGACGCGCCGCGACCCCATCTGGACGTGAGCGCGGTCTCTTTCGGCCCGGATGACAGCCTTCTCATCGAGACGGCGGACGCGAGCGGAGGCTCGAGTCGCTTGGTCTACGGACCCAATGGAGTCGCTCGCGGCTGCAACTGGACGGGCGGCGAGTCACGGCGCTGTCCGAACGGCGTTCAGCCGACCGTCGATTGAGACACACCTCGAGCTCGCACCGAGCACACGACACACACCGGCAAAGTGGATGTGTTCAGTTTCCAAGAGCCCCTTCGCCCAGAGGGTCGTTCACGAGAGCCCGCGTGGCAACCAGCTGTATTTCTCACCGCGACCCCGTCGCGTCGGGTGGTAGTCGAATACCAAATGGATCCTGTCGGCGCTGCCACGATTGTGCACCGAGTGCGGGAGCTGATTCGGCAGCTCGAACGCAGCGCCTTCCGTCAGCGGGATGGTCTCACCATCCACGATGAACTCGACACCGTCGCCCACGACGAGAGGAATGTGGATCCGATGCGAGCGAACCAGGATCGGAGCTGCGTCTCGGTGCGTCGGGATGCGCCCTCCCGCCGGCAGAAGAGCGAAAACCGCGCTCACGACTTCCCCTCCCTGAGGGTAATGCCCCAGGAGCTGCGCAATGAGGGGTGCGGCAAACTCGGTCAAAGACAGCGCCGATCCAGGGGTCGGGACCAACCCCTCCTCGCTCCTCACACTCCTCCACAGCCAAACCATCTTTCCATCGCGCCGAGGAGCCTGGACGCGCTTGATGTCGGCGTCGGAGTCCCAAAATTCCGGAGGCTGAGCCAAAATCGCCCTCCTCAAGTCGTCGATCGGGACCGACTCGAGGTGCCTTGGTGCAGCGAGCTGTGCCACGTCTCTGCTATAGATCAGTAAAGGCCGCTTGGGGAGCCCGCATCTTGACGATCATCTCGCACCAACATCAGCTCATCTTCATCGCCATCCCCAAGACCGGCACGCACACCGTCAGAAGAGCACTGCGCCCACACCTCGGCGAAAAGGACGAAGAGCAGGTCTTTCTCTTCGAGCAAAAGCGCCTCCCCTATCCCGAATTCGCGGGCGTCCGTCACGGTCACCTGGCCGCCGTCGACCTCGCTCGAGTGCTGGGCGCGGACATCTGGGGGCGCTACCTTTCGTTCTGCGTCGTCCGCAATCCTTGGGATCGCTTCGTCTCGTACTGTTCCTTCATCACGCGAAAGCGCGGTGACTTCAAGAAGGACCCTCGAGCTACGATGCAGCGCATCTTGAACAACCCGTGGCACGAGGGGCGCCCGCTCTACCTCCCCCAGTCGCACTTCGTCGTCGACGACTCAGGCCAAACGATGGTCGATGTCGTGTGCCGGATGGAGACCTTCGCCAAAGACGTCACCCGGGTCTTCGAGGCGAAAGGCCTGCCGCCCCCTCAGCTCGGCTCCAGCAACGAATCCGAGCACAAGGACTTCCGGGAGTACTACACCGACAGCCTGCGCGAGCAGGTACGAGAGCGGTACCGAGTCGATATCGAGCGATTCGGCTATTCATTTTCGTGAGCCCCCCTTCCCTCGTGTCCTCGGGCTTTTGCCCTGCGGAACGAGGGTGTCCCCCCTGACGCGGACTGCCGCCCGCGTGGAGGGACGCTCCCCGACATTTCGCACGCTGCGTGCAAAATGTCCCTCACCTCCATAGGGTGGGATACATGTCGATTGATTCTACTCTGAGCCGCGCCGAGTATCGAGCGCTTCTACGAGACATCAAAAAGCTCGTCACCCAGAGCAAAAAGCGTCCCGCCGACGCCAAGCTCGACGCCTATTGGTCCATCGGAGAGCGCATCCGCGCCGAGAATCTAGACGGTGGCGCCGGCTACGGGAAAGCCGTCATCAAGGATTTGGCCGCCGACCTGGCCCTGTCCGGACGCACTCTCTACGACGCCGTTCAGTTCTTCGAGGCCCACGCCGAACCTCCCGAAGACGCGGATATCACCTGGACTCATCATCGGCTCTTGCTTCGCCTCTCCACCAAGAAGGATCGCGCCTTTTACATTCGAAGGCTCAAAAAAGAAGGCTGGTCCTCCAGGCAACTCGAAAACGCGATCGCCGCCGGGCTCCATCTCGGCACCCATCACCGCCTCGTTCTCACGCGCCCGACCGAGCCCGACTATGTCTACGGCGCTCGAGTGCTACAAGTCGTGGATGGGGACACTCTCGATCTGGACATCGATCTCGGGTTCGGTGTCTCCCGAAAGCTGCGGTCCCGCCTGGCGCGCGTCAACGCTCCGGAAATCGATTCATCCCGAGGACGCGCCGCTCGCGATTTTTCCATCAACCGACTGAGAAGCGCCCGAACCTGCGTCGTTCAAACGGTCCGCGTCGATCTACACGGACGCTACGTCGTTCATCTCTTCTTCGCCCACCGGAGAATCTCGAGCGCCGCGTGCTTCAAGAGCGGCGTCTACCTCAATGATCTGTTGGTCCAGAACCAGCACGCTAGCGTCGTGCCGTGAGGTCTCCCCCGAGTTTGCGCCAATCCCAAGCGAACCCGCTCCGTTCGAGCTCGGAGTGCCCTGAACATTCATCACAAATATTTCTCAACGTCCGCCCGTGGTGGGTTGAGTGAGCGCTCTGTCTTCTTTTGAGGGGCAAGCCCCTCCGTCGCCTGAAGACCATTTTGGCTCCTCCTCCGGGGCCCCGCCTGCACAAGCTGTTTCGGCTTAGTTCGCGACCTATGGCTAATGGTGAGGGACTGCCCCGTCCTTGGAATGTTAACACTGTTAACTTCAATCCACGCGTCCAGCGCGAGGGCCGCCAGGAGGACGACCGCACCACGAAAAAAGGCGCCCCCAGGGGAGCGCCTTTTCCTTTGATTCGATTCAGTTCGAAATCGACGACGCGATTTCGACTGGTCCCATCGGTTCGAAATCGACGACGCGATCTCGACCGTTCCCATTGGTTCGAAATCGACGACGCGATCTCGACCGTTCCCATTGGTTCGAAATCGACGAC